>JABCTZ010000017.1 GCA_018238155.1 Candidatus Heimdallarchaeota archaeon
CTTGGAAATGGTATGATCATTTACATGAGTTTGTATTTGGAGTTTTCAATCCTTTTGCAACAAAATATTGGTGTTCAAGCACAGGTCCTAATGGTTGTACAGCTAAATTTGATGCAAATTGGGCAAGATTTTACAGTTGCTAATTGTAATAGAGACAGTATTGGATAACATAGGAGTAATTGAAGAAATACAAAAAGCTAAAACAGATGATGACGGAACGGAAATAATATGAGAACAAGTAAATTAATAACAACTCAAGGTAACAAAAATAGAATTAGGGCAAGTGTTATCATTTTGTTTGTCTTGATATTTCTGTTTGGGACTTTGAGCTCGACAAAGAATAGTTTTGCATGTTCATATAATACTGAACATGTTATCATTTGCAATACACCTGAGACAGATATAGCCTTAATTTATGAGGAAGGTGTATTAGAGATGTATTGGGAAGTCTCCAATGAATACTTTGTAAGTTCGCCAATTTTGGGTATAAGTGCTATTTTCCAAATTAATTGTACACTTTTAGCAATCTCAAATACCAGTGTATTGTTTAAATTTGATGATAATCCAGTTGAGCACTGGTCACCTTCCCCAGAGAACATAACTCTATTACCTGGTGAATCTTTTGAAGAAACATTTACATTAGAATCCAGTGAATTTCAAGGTGCAGGTGAATTCACTTATTTACCGACATTGCTAACAGAAGGATCGAATGCCACAGTTAATTGGTGGTGGAAAGTTCTGAATAAAGGAGAAATAGCACCAGGAAATAGCTTTGTATACACTTTTGGTATTCTCTTACTCTTTACAACTATTAATGCACTTGTTCTTAAAAAACAAAGAAAGAAAAAGTAATGGTTTTGAAAGACAAATTCATACTTTTTCTATTCATTTTTTTTTCAAAAAACGCGATAATTGACTTTAAGAAAATCGTAAAAGAAATGAGACTGGGGAGAACTCGTAAAATTCTATTTTGAGAGACAGAACAATCTTAAACAATTTCCAGATACTCTATTGTGTAATTTTATTCGAGCACAAGCAAATAATATCACGATTATTCCAGAGAATAATTTGTGAAGCATATTAAATAGGGTTAACAAAAAACAACGAAAATTAATACTGAAAAGGAGATAAAAAAAAAGTAGTAATACTAATGATTATTCAGTTTTTTTGAAAAACAAAGAAGGTGGAAAAAATAACGAAAACAGTGGATGAATCAAATAAATAAAAAAGGAAAAAAGAATAGGAGAGAAATCAAAGCAACCTGAGAGAGAACTAAAACGTTCCGCTCAGAGCGGTTAAACGAGCAAATGATACTGTCCTTTATTGTTTCTTAACAATAAAAGTTGACTTAATACTAATTTGACTTTGAGCTTGTTTATTAAATGGTCGGCCACTTTAGAAATGTGCGTAATCATGAGAAAAGAGCTTATTTCAACATTTTTTCATTGAATAACTTGTAGTTTTACTTCTGTAGTGTGCATTAAAAACTACTATCTATGATCATATATTTGAAATAAATTCTGTACCATTTTCAATTTTCAGTTGCACCCACAAAAGATAAAAGACCAAGTTTCTTCTTCTTTAATTGGTAATGATACGATGAATGATACATCAGCTAAAGAACTAATCTTTAAGATTTTAGAGAAATCGGGAGCATTGAAATTCGGTGATTTCACACTTGCTTCCGGAGCAAAATCTAAATATTACATTGATATGAGAATTATTCCAAATTTCCCCGAGGAATTTGAGCAATTGGTTGATCATGCTATCACATATATCAAGGCAACTATCCCTGACCTTGAGGGCATCGTTGGTATTCCTCTTGCAGCAATGCCATTTGGAACCTTGATTGCTTACAAACTCAAGTTACCTTACTATATTCTGCGAAAAGAACCTAAGAAACATGGTTTGAAAAAGTTAATAGAAGGTGAAATAAGGAAGGGACAGAAAATTCTCTTAGTTGATGACTTAATTTCAAGTGGTTTTAGTAAATTAGCAGCAATTACTGCTTTACGAGATGAAGGAGCAAAAGTGGATGATTTATTCGTTTTCATTGATCGTACTCCAGAGGGTTTGACCGAATTTGAAAAAGAGCACAAAATAAATGTTCACTATTTAGTGAATGCTAAAGATATTCTTGAAAAGGCTCAATAAATTGATAAGACAGATAATAGTAAAAACAAAGAATTACAAATCTGGAATTGTTTATGCATGAACTCTCGAGTCTCATCTAAAAAGTCAGCAATAATCCTTCTAAGTGGTGGATTAGATTCAACAGTTTGCCTTTGGTGGACAAAGCAACAAGATTATACTCAAGTAGTCTGTCTTACCTTTGAATATGGTTCGAAAGAAGAGACAGTATTACATGCTGTTACTAAGAAACTGGGAGAGCTGGCTAAAGTTGATGACCATACATTCATCACTCTTGATTTCCTTGCAGAATTCTCAAAAAGAATTGGAAGCTCACTAGCAAAGGATAGTAACAAAACACTTCCAAAACCTAAAACTGAGGATCTGGATGATGAAACAATTGGGAAAGAAAATGCTCAATCAGTTTGGATTCCTGCCAGAAATCTTGTCTTTCTCTCCATTGCTTCCTCCTATGCGGAAACACTGGGTGGAGAAGTTGACATCATTACCGGTTTCAATCTAGAGGAAGGTGCAACTTTTCCTGATAACACTCAAGAATTCATTGATGATTTCACTAAAACTGCTTCACGAGGAGTTATGAATGCTCAAGTACAAATTTATTCACCGATATCTGGTATGGATAAAGCAGAGATAGTGAAGCTCGGGAGGAAGCTAAAAGTACCATTCGATTTTAGTAATTCTTGTTATGAACCTAAAGGTTTTGATGCTGGAAAAAGACCAATCCATTGTGGTGTATGTGAAAGTTGTATGCGTAGGAAACGAGGCTTTAACGAAGCAGCCAATTCTGACCCCACAAAGTATGATTAGTAAAAAAACAATTAAAAATCGTAAACGATACTATTACATTATCTGAGGGAAAAACAATGAATCCAAACCAAGATGAAAACGATAACAAACCACCTGGTCATTTAGTCGAGATTTTTAGCTCCTACCAAGGAGAAGGAGGTTCTGTTAGAGGATCCTGCTTTGGTAGAAGACAAATATTTATTCGATTTGCTGGTTGTGATCTTCGCTGTGCATGGTGCGATTCAGCAAAATCCCGAGACCCCAAATACCCAGAATGTAAAGTAGAGATCAGTCCAGGAACATGGAAGTTCACTACTTATACAAATCCCATAGATGAAACATTCGTTCTCGATCAAATATTGAATTTATCTACAAAGGACTTTCATTCTGTATCCCTTACGGGTGGAGAACCAGCTTATCAGGAGGATTTCTTTTACAAAATAGTTAATCGTCTGTACGATTTGGAATTACCAATTTTCCTCGAAACGGCAGGTTATTTTCCAGAACGAATTGAAAAAGTAGCCCATCTCCTCAGCTATTCTTGTGTTGATATTAAAGATCGAAGTGCAAAAAGTATCAAAAACAGTGATTGGGAAAAACTCGTTGAAAAAGAATTGAAAACATTAGCTATCTTAAATGAGCATTCCGTTAAAGCCTTTGCAAAATTAGTTGTTACTGAAGACACCTTAATAGACGATGTTCGAATGATTGCTGATAAAATGAGAGAGATAGTTTTACCGATAGTTATTCAACCCGTTACGCCAATAAATAACGTAGGACCAATATCTAATGAAAAATTGTTTAATATAACAGAAACGATTGCAGAGGTTTTGCCCACTGATTTATTTGGTGTATCAATACAAAGTCACAAAATATTCAATTTGTTATAGTATCCAGTAATTTAACATTCTTCATAAGTAAAAATGAAAAAAGGAACGGTAAATATTTCCTAGAATATTTTTTGATTTTCACTCCAATTTCTGCAATTTAATTAATTCTGACATTGAAGTTTCTGATTTCTATTTGAACATTTTTAAAATCAAACTGTAGACATATTTGTGAAATTCCATTTTGTTAAATTCTTCTGATTCAAGACCTTCAAAGAAGCCTGCTTGAATAGGTGATGTTATTATAGCTGGTCCAAGAACAAATCCCCATAATGCTAACGAAAAATACATCGAATTTGGAGTATTCAGCTCTCCAGAATTCACTGCTTGAGAAACCGTTTTAAACAAATTTGTAAAACCGCCCCTGTTGCATTTTAGCTCATTAGGGCCTGGTTTTTCGCTATTTGCTTTCGGAGGGTCATGTAGAAACATGAATTTAAATAGTGGGAAATTTCTGAGTGACAATTCAAGAAATGCTTTTCCGAATTTTCCTACTAACTCCAAGTTATTGCCTTTATGCTCTCCTTCCATTTTGTCCCATTCTTTTGCTAATTGATCGAACGCTCTATTTTGACATGCAAACCACAACTCTCTCTTATTATCTACATACTTGTACAATCCACTTACTGTAATGTTTAACTCTCTTGCCAAGTTACGTAAACTCATATTTTGCCCATCTTTGAGAAATAATTCAGTTCCTTTATCTACTATCTTCTCCATTCTTTCCTTCTTCTTTTCCAGACTTCTATTTCTACTACTTTTCTTCTCAGACATTATCTTCACTTAAGAGAACACTATTCGCTATATTTATATACTTTTACGACTACCTTATCCGAGAGAACGATGTTCTCTTAAATAGATATTATCTTTGAGATAACAAAAAACTGAGCAAGAGGAAAATAATAATGAAAATAGATTTGAAGAAAGTTTTACTTTCGGTAATAAAATATTCACCATTTGTTTATCTGATATTATTGAGTATATTGAGTAGTATTTATCTTTATGATGTAGGAACATTGCTGATTCCAACGATAATATTCAGTTCGTTGCTTACTATAAATCTTGTATTAGCAATAATCTTGCGAGTAAATGATTACTTCATATATGGTATCTCAACTGTTGCATTAATTGGAAGCATTTTTGTATTTACAATTCGATCAGTTGGGCAACTTTATTTGGAAAATGTTGTAGCTTGTATATACATTGGCTTGTTTTGTGTAGCATTTTTACCACCAATTTTCAAGTTAAAGCCATTTACTTTTAGCTTTTCAGAAGCAAGTTATCCAGAAGCTATTACTAAGTCCAAAGTATTTTTGAAAATTAATCTGGTAATAAATTATCTTTGGGCGCTCATTTTTGCAGGATCTTTTCTGCTAACAATAATAAAGTACTCGGAGATTAAAGCGGTACAAATTCCACTTTCAATAATTCTGCCAATTGTTTTACAAATGTCGATTGGTATTCCTGCGACGATAAAACTTCCGGCATTATTAATGAAAGGAGAATCTGGTGCTAGGAAGAATATTTCATCCGTTAAAGAATTATTAGAGACCATGCCTTTAGGTCTGAACAAAGATAAAGCCAAAGGTTTGGATATTATAATACAATTTCTCCTCACTGGAGATGAACCAATAGAAGGTTATCTCGAGATAAAAAACTCTAGCTGTAGATATATTGAAGGTGTTCATCCGACTCCAACTACAACGATAAAAGCTGATTCAAACCTATGGTTGGGGATTTCAAATAATGAGATATCTGGAACTAAATCCTATATCAACAATGAATACAAAGTAGAAGGTAATATGTCAATATTAATGGAACTAGGCTCCTTATTCTCCCCCTCCTCCAATCCTTCCGAAATAATCCAGAAAAAAGAGAAAAATCCTACAAGTGAGAGAGATGAAACAAGTTATACAAGTTTTGCTCCTGGAAAGATAAAGAATGTAATAGTCTTTGATAGTGGTCCAAGAAATAGAACACTTAGCAAAACAACATTTATGGTGGATAAATTCATTGAAGGAATAGAAGCTATGGGAGCAAAAGTGGAATATATTCAGTTGAAAAATGCTGAAATAAAGGATTGTAAGGGGTGTTATAATTGCTGGACGATAACTCCTGGAAAGTGTGTTTACAAAGATGATATGCCAGAACTTTTGATTAAATATCGAAAAGCAGATCTAATTGTTTTCGCTTCCCCTCTCTATATTTATAATGTGAATGGAATTATGAAGCGATTTCTTGATAGATTGATTCCAATAGTTTTGCCATATATGGACATCCATGTAGACGGTTTTATACAACATCCTGATAGATTCCCTGAGATGGGGAAACAAGGTTTCGTTGTATTTAGTGCTGCCGGATTTCCAGATGTGAAGAATAACTTTGATGGTTTGGTTTCAATGTTTAAAATGTTCGATATGCATAATGAAAACTTGCACATGATGGGTGAATTTTATTTACCTGCAGCTGAAACAATTGTTCAAAAAGTGTATACAAAAAGATTTGAACTCGTGGCAGAAAATTGTAGAAAGGCAGGTGAACAAATCATTAAACATGGAAAGATTGATACCATTCTAATGGATCAATTACAAGAACATGATTATTCAGCAGAACGATTTAAAGAAGACTCGAATTATTTTTGGGAAAGGTTAGAAGGAAAATTATCTTATCTAAAAGAAATCCCAAAAATCAAATAAAAAATAGTTAAATTGTCAGAACAGCTTCTGTTCTGGTAATTAACTATATTCAAATCTTACTCTTCACCTTTTGTAGTATTTCTTGAATAATTTGTTTCTACAAATTTCGAATCATCTATTACAAAATGATTATTTATATCTAAAACAAATAAAAATAGCTCTTATGAAAAAAGAAAAATCTCCAAAATCTTTTTGCTGTGATTCTGGAAAAAAAGATTACTCTAATTTCTGCAGTTTGATTATATCAGGCATAGAAGCTTTAATTTTGATCTTACCTTGATTGTATAGCTTCAAACCTTTTACTTTACCATGCATTAAATCTAACCAGTCATCAGTTGCTATTTTATAACTAATTTCAGGTTTTTCTACCTGACCTTTTACAGGCTCTTCTGGGAAACCATTGACGAGTTTAATGTACCAGTATTCTTCAATATCTGTAAAGTGGTATTGCATAGTCTTGTTCCATTTTTTGAAATGTCTGGTGAGCTTTTCGTTTGTTATTTTACTTCGAAAATTATTCAATTCAGCTCTTATTTCTTCATCTGTGACCATTTAATTTACCTCCAAAAAAGTGAAATGATTGGACATATTATCCAAACTCAAATCTTACACCGGTTCCTCCTTTAGGTTCACTAAAAATAACTGCATCAAAGTCGCAAATATTCCAGCAAGCACCACATTCAGCACAATCCTTCAAATTCTTTGGTCGATAGATTTTACCATCTTTTACCCAAACATTTCTTGTACAGAATTTAGCACAATCGCCGCATCCAGTGCACTTTTCTTCATCTACTTTGATGAATTCACCAGTATCACCAGGATAGTAATCTACTTTCATTTCAACTTTCATTTTTCAGCCCTCATTTTTTTGTATATTTCAACAGATTCAGAACCCACTTGTCTGTAGGGTTGAATAAAATCATAGAAATCTTTTGCATCTTGCACTAGACTCATATCATCTTCATCTGCTCCTTTCATCCAGTTTGAATGAATTGCATTGCTGATGAATCCACCTCCAATGACGACATTTTGCATCATTGCTGCTATTTCTTCATCTGGCATTGATTGGATTGATTTTTTATTCAAATCAGCAACATAGCGGAAACTTTGTAAGAAAGTATTTTCATTAAATTTGCCCATGAAGTTTTCTTCTAAGAACTCTGCTGAGAAATCGTTTGCTTCAATTGCTTTTGCTGCTACTTCAGCTGCATAGATGCCCGTGAAAAATGCTTCTGGCATTCCTTCACCCAGGAACGGAATTACGAATCCTCCCGCATCACCAGTTAGGATCAATCTGTTTTTCGTTCTTTTTTCAATTCCTTCATCATATTCGAGATGCAATCCCCATGCTTCTACTCGTCCCCCTTCTAGTTTTTCTTTAATCACTGGGAGATTGATGAGATTCTGCATGTAATCATTAACTGATTTAATATCTCCTTTGAATAATTCATCATCCATATAGCCACCTGTTCCGATTGTGACTACATCTTTCTTTGGAAAGATCCACGGCCATGTCTTGTGTTGAGTATTGGGTGCTAAGAAATAATAGATTGAATTACCAAATCGTTCATTGACAACTTCCTCTCCTAACCAGACATTCAGGATGGTATAGAGAATCATATTTTTTCCTTTTCTCTTTGGAATAAGTCCTGCTTTTCGACCAATTATTGAATTTACTCCTGCGGCATCAATAATCACTTTTCCGAAGTATTTTTCACCCGAATCAGTTACTACTCCGGTAATCGTTCCATTTTCTTCAATGATGTCAATAACGGTTGTTGATAGCTTAACTTCTGCTCCTGCTTTCTTTGCTTCTTCAGTGTGCCACGCATCGAATTCGTCTCTTCTTACAGAAAGCAAAATTAATCCTTCACTAGGGGTTTCACGCATCATTGTTGTTCTTTCTGGTGTTACCATGTAGGAATGCATTTCAGTTATTTCACGTTCAACTGGTCCTTTCATTAAATAATGTAAATCAGGATCAATCAAAGCAGCCATATTCAAACAAGTACCAGAAACGTTTTTCTCTCCTGGTTTTTGAGATTTTTCTAAAAGAAGAACTTTCAAGCCGAGCTCTGCAGCTTTCTTTGCTGCTGCCGGTCCCGCACATCCAGCGCCAACTACTATAATATCATATTCAGAGTTTCCCATAGGTGGTTCAACTATTTATTGTTGGTAATATTATGAATAGGCAGAGTGTTCCTTAACTCAAACCTAATATTGTTGGAAATAATGTTTTCATTAGAACTTGGTAGTTTTTAACATTTTCCCATTAAGTATCAATTTAACAGTTCCACTTAATCCTAGATACAATAACCTTGGATTAATGGTTTGGAATTTAACGGTAAAATTTTTATCTATTTTAAAAGCAAAAGATACGTTTTAGGAATCCAATGTGCATTTCTTCTGCTGAAATAAGAAATACAACTAGAATTTCATTATTGTTTTACTTCCACTTTATCAACCATTTGTTGAACACCAACTTATTAATATCAAATCTATTTTTCAACTGGTGGTAATATGAAAATTATTGGTATTTGTAGTAGTCCATCTATAAACGGTAACACTGGCGTTTTAGTAAAAAGCTTACTAGGTGAATTAGAAAATCTTGGAGCTGAAATTGAGTTCATTGATTTAGCTCGAGAAGAATTGCAGTTCTGTCGAGGTTGTATGTCCTGTTTGCGAACTGGTCAATGTATCATCCCCGATTCTCTGAATGAAATACGGAATAAGATGGCTGTTGCTGATGGACTCATCCTTGGTTCTCCCTCTTATGGTATCCGACCAAATGCTATTATGAAGAATTTCCTTGACCGCGTTGGTTTGTTTAACGCATATGCTGCAATGTTTGGTGATAAGTACATTATTGGAGTATCAACAGCTGGTGGAATCGGTGCAAAACAAGTTGCGAAACAACTTACTGATCTTGTCATTTGTCCATTCAAGCAAGGTAAAATCGTAGGTACACTTCATGCTCATGTAGGAGTTAAAAGAGTTGAAGAATTACCTGATATCGACAAGAAAATTTCAAAACTTGCGCTAAAGATGTTCAATGCAATTGAACGAAAACGTCGATTTCCTTTTCAGAAATTATTCAAAAAAATTTTGTTTGGAATATTGTTGAGAAGAATCTTCATTAATAATCTAATGAGAAATAAGGATGGTCGAATGAAAGCAGTTTATGAGTATCTTATTGAAAAGAAAATACTTGCTGCTTAATATCCTCTTTTTTTCAGTTATTTTTAGAATTCATCAAAAATATTCATTCTCCAAGTTTCGAAGAAATAGCCAGTATATATTACTCGTAATATTACATCTTTAAAATTTGAAGTATCAAATTTCTCATATGCTTTTTGCAGTTTTCTTGAAGCCTCAAACCAAGTTGTTAGCATAATTAAATTGGTGATATTTTTAAATGTTTGAAGAAATATAATATTGGGGTACTCTTTGTGAAATTGAAAAGTTTCCTCATTGAGGTTTTGCTCTTCACTTAGATACAATTCGAAATTTCCAATTATGTCTTTCTCTGAATCTGGTGCCCAAAAAATCGAAAAATCAACCATTTTTTTATCTTGCATACGTTTCAATGATTTTCTAATTGTTTTTGTTGAAATACCTATTTCAACTGCAATATCTACTGTAGACTTTCTACCATTCTCACTTAATGCACTTAAGATTGCAATATCCGTTTTTGTGAATGTTTCTGGGGTTTCTACTTTTGGTTGGTTGATATAACCAATAAATGGGTTCGATAACTTTGCTGTTTCAGTTACAAAAGAACAGTATTCTTGGATATCATCATCTTTCCTTAATTCACCATCTATTAGAAGGTGTTTTCCTCCTGTAATACCAATAAAGAAAACTGATTCGTGTTTTCCTAATTCCTGACACATCTCTGTGACTGCCTTTTCATTTGAAATTCCACTAATTAGCACTTGTTGACCTTGTAAATTTGCTAGATTGGGTGTTGCGGTAAATTTTCGTATGACTTCTAATTCACAAAGATTTTTCACTCTTTTATGGATAGCATTAACTGTCATCTCTAGCTGAGTAGCTATTTTTCGATATGATGTCCGAGAATTTCTAAGAAGTATTTAATAATTGCTAGATCCGTGATATCCATTTTAATCAACCAAATATACCACTGTTTTATTGTTCAATTTGTGTGACAGAGTTTAATAACAATTGTCTTTCTATCCTTTGATGAAACAGATATGTTGCAAGAATTTTTTTGTTAATATTTCTTTAATTTAGGAAAAAAGAAACGATACTTTGATTTGTTATTACTTGTTATTTCTCATTTTTTATATTACCAATTTATTTATGTGTAAATTCATCAAAAGGTGACTTGAAATTACAAATTGAATAATTGGCAATATTTAATTACTCCCTAGTCAATAGGAAGATACAATAAAATAAAAAGAGGTAATTAGAAACGACAATTTTTTGTCCAAGTTGCGGTACTGCTAACCGCGATGATATAGCAGTTTGCTCTGAATGTGGTAGTGTTATTCCTAAATTAGCTGATGATGAGATTACTTCTAATAACCAATCCTCTCCTGCTGATTTCGGCATAATTGAAGATTCTCCACGTTCAACAGTTCCCAATGATTATCCTCTTCCTCCCCCTCCTCCTGGATATACACTTCCTCCTTCTTCTAGCGGTACTCCTACAAATACTCGTCGAGGTTTTGTAAAAGCAGGATCTAAAATTGTTTGTGATCGATGTGGTACTGTTTTACATTCTGATGATAGACAATGCTCTGGATGTGGAAATCCTATTCAATCTACAGCAAATCGTACTGCAGAACCTTATCCAACTCCTCCACCCCCACAAAAATCTCCAATTCAACCATATCCACCTCCACAACAACAAAAACGACCTCCCCCTCAACAAATAGATAGAAAGAAAGGTAATTTTGCTAAGTGTGCTAAATGTGGTACTATTGTGTATGATTATGAAACTAGATGTAATAACTGTGGACGAGTTCTATCTCCTCCTAAACCCACAAATAAATCAAAATCGGTTGATACCACACCTAAAAGAGCTCCTCTTGGAACTGCTCAATGTGAACGTTGTAATGCATTAGTCTTTCCACATCAATCGGTATGTCCAAATTGTAGTAAACCTCTTGCTACAGTATCCTCTGAACAATCTAGAGGTTCTGGACAAAGAGTTTCTCGGTGCCGACGTTGTGGTCATACTGTGTATCCTACTGATACTATTTGCTCAAATTGTGGGAGAGATTTAGATGCCTTATAGTTCCATTATTCTCTATGGTTTTATTTTACTCTCTTCAAAAACAATTTCTTGCTCCTATTCAGAAAAATCTTTTCTTCAACATTTTCAAAATGAAATAAATAGAACAAGAAAATGAACGAAAAGAAGAAGGAAAAAAATAAAAAAACGAAAGAGGATAAAAGCTTAAATGGTCTTTAACGTTCCTCCAATTTTCTTGCGGGAATTTATTATTATTGGAATTATCGTACTTATTAATCCACAACCAAATATTACCAATGTTGTCCAAGCAATATTTCCTAATGGAAAGATATTTTCATGTGGTGGGAAAACCGATCCAATTCTCAATACCTTCATTATCATTACTGAAGTACCAAAACCAAGGCTCACACCCACAATCATCGTAAAGATTAGTACAATCAATGCTTCTGAAAAGAAAAACGTGAATAATTGTCTGAAGTTAATACCCATTGATTTCATGACTGCTAATTCTTTTTCTCGTTCGATTGCTTGTATTGTCATCATTATCATTAAAGTAGCTGCTGAGATCAGCATTGAAATTATGAAACTTGTGTTTAGAGAACCGAAGAGAACTGTTGCTTTCAGTGTTCCTGTTGAGATTAGTAACATGTCTTCAACATTGACAGTATCATGTTTTATAGCTGTTTTGATAGTTTGTGCTACTTCACTAATACTGTATCCCTCTTTTACTTTTACAAATAATTTCCCTTGAATATCACTTTGAAATCTAGATATGTGACTAAGTAACGAGATATTTGCAATCAATCCAATATGGATTTCCTTTGAAATTGTTGATGGTTGAACAGTATACAGTGTAGGCCAGTATTCATAAAAGTTCACAAAATTGACAGGGTATTTCAGCATTACAACATCTGCGCCTACGTCTGCCCAATTTTCCATTACAAAGGTTGAATTGTCTCCTAAATTAAGGAGTTCCATTTGATCTTTTTGTCCAATTACATCAGTAAAATTGGTTATTGACTGTAGTACATTCTCAATTTGCCGTCCATTTGTATATTCATCTTCTTGATAAGCTACCTTTGAGAAATTATCCAGCTCTATACCAAGAATTTTTATTGTATATACTAAATCACTTTCAGAATTGGAAAGCTCCAATATTCCAACATATGTTGATGCTTCCACTCCCTCTATTGCTTCTACAGTTTGTTTATAAGTCGGATTTAGAATATCTAACTGATTTACAACAATATCTGAACCTAGGGTATAGTAAGCATTCTCTAAATCATACGCCCTATAAGAGTCTGGTATGATAATCGTTGCTACTGTTAAAGTGAATGTAATTGTCATTAATATTATCGTTCTGTTTGTTGAACCCTTCCTTCTGAGAGCATTTCTTGCTGAAACAGCACTAATTTCCATTTTTGGAATTTTGAAGAGTAGATCTGAAAAGAGCTTTATAATTGTTGGATAAATTCTCGTTGAAAGCATTACTGTTCCGGTAATAATTAATATTGGAGCCGGTGCTGCAAAGAAGAATGCAAACTCAACTGCTTTATCGGATGAACCTCCGATATTAGATGAAGCTAATATCCATAGGACGATGCCAATGATTAAAATAAAAATATCAATATAGAACCGTTCCCAGAAAGGACTTTTTTCTACTCGCTCTTGAGTGGCTTCGTCAATAGTTGTTTTTGTTCTTTTCCAAAGGGAAAAGATATTTGAGAAGATTGCAATACCAAAGCCTATTCCTAGACAAATAAGAGTTATCCAAATACTTGGTATTGATATTGCTGCTGTTCCTCCAAATGAGAAGAATCCATCACTTTTTTGTGCAACCATTGTATATGGCCAACCAATTAGAAAACCAATTACTACTGCTAAGAAAGCATAGATAATAAGCTCAAAAATCATAAATAAGAAGAGCTTGTCTCTTGAAGCTCCACGTTGATGCAAATTATTTATGTGTAGATCTCTCTGTTTTTTAACTTGATTTGTAGCAAAGGCTGTTAAAGCAAGCGAAATTCCTAAAGTTGGAAGCATGAATAATAGGATAAAAATCTGAAATATACGATATTCTTGTTTAAATGTAGAAAGAAGGGGAATGATTCTAGAATTAATATCTAATTCATAATTCGTACCTCCTTTAATGATTACTAATAGAGATTCTTGAAGATTATTTACCGTGATTTGCAAATCGTCAATTATTTTATCCAAGTCAAAAACATTGAATTCTGGTAAATTGAAAAGAACTCTCCCTGATATAGAAATATCATCTCTTGAACGATTAATATAATTAACAGTATTGATACAAGTAGACATATCAGTAATTATTATCTCAGAACCTAATGAGAAAGCCATTGAGATTAATGTTTGTAGTTCTGTTGGAAGTTCGATGCTCCCAAAAGCAATTTCATCAAAATTGATTATCCCTGCAAAATCAATAGTAATACCAGCTTCCCCTAAACCATAGCTGAATGAAATGTAAGGATTACGTGATTCTTCTACAGGGACATATATTTCAAAAGTATCATTTACGTTTAGATTTGTCTCTTCCATTGTTTGGGAATTTGTGATGATAACCGCTTCTCCATTCCCAGGTGCACTTCCTTCAGTAATTAATGGAGCAAGTTCAGCAAGATAAAGGGGGTCTATTCCTATCAGGAACGTATCATGAAATTCATTTTCGTGATATATATCATTATATAACATCAGAAAGAAATCTTTGTATGTAAACCATTCTTGGTTATATAATTCTTCTTCAAAATCCACTTTTTCCATTTGCGTATCAACAGATAATTCAATCTGAGTAACAATCCCCGTAGCAGAGGTACTAATATGGTTCATATCTATATCTATGTACGTCTCAGCTGTATTACTGGAAAATTCATTGAATGCATTCTCTCTAAAACTATTTAGAAATAAAATGTTTTGGGTTATCATAGCTATGCTAATACTCAATCCAATAACAGTAATTATTGCTAATCTCTTACTGAACCCTATAAACTTCATATTTAATTTAATGTGTTCCCAGAATGTTCCCATTGATATCAGCTCAGAGTGATATTACACTCAATCTACGTTTAAATTGTAAAATCCCATTTAAAGTATTATTACTAATCTAAGAAAGCATTTTCTCCATGAGGATATTATAAAGATTGGAAAAAAATTGTAAAAGCAAAAATTGGTTGGATTAAAGTCCACCAATCTTTGTCTTTAAAAAGAAAAACTATTTTTTCTTCAAGTGGTTAGGATAATTTTTAGGTCTAAATTTGAAACCATAGGTAATAACACCTTCATCTCCTTCAGATGAAATTTTTCTGAAAGAGAATTCTACTGGCATTCCAATTTCAACATCACCTTCTTCCACAGCAACAAGCTGTGTTGTTAATTTTGGACCTTCATCCAGTTCAACAATAGCTAAACAATATGGTATTCTATTATTGAACCCCTTAGGTGGTGTATAGACCCATGAATAGGTTGCGACTTTCCCTGTTCCAGAGAAGTTGTAATTTTCTAATTCATTAGTATTGCAATCTAGGCATCTATTACGGCCTGGGAAGTAATATTTCCCACATTTTTGGCACTTTGATCCTTCAAGACTGTAAAGCGCTCTTCTGTTTCTCCAAGTACGTGGTACGGACATTTTTTAAGCACCTCTTGAAAAGACGTTTATGACACATGAAGCTCCAGAACCGCCGATATTTTGT
This sequence comes from Candidatus Heimdallarchaeota archaeon, assembly GCA_018238155.1. Classification (GTDB taxonomy): domain Archaea; phylum Asgardarchaeota; class Heimdallarchaeia; order JABLTI01; family JABLTI01; genus JABLTI01. The sequence goes on from JABCTZ010000017.1 coordinate 15,452, forward strand.
GTCACACCAATGTCGTTCTTTGACACTTGTCTTTTACCTGCTTCATTTCGCAATTGATGGAACATCTCAATAACTTGATAGATACCTGTTGCACCTACCGGATGACCCTTTGATTTGAGTCCGCCACTAGGATTAACAGAAATGGTACTATTTAGTGCTGTTTCTCCATCTAGAGAGAATTTTCCACCTTTCCCAACTTTGCAAAATCCAAGATCTTCAAGAGTAATTACTTCTGCAACAGTAAAGCAATCATGGACTTCTATAAAATCAATGTCTTTTGGAGTGATCTTGGCCATTTTGAAAGCTGTTTCTGCAGCTCTTTTGGTTGCTTGTAGTGAAGTTAAGCTTTCTCGTTGATGGAGTGCTATATGATCTGTTCCTGCACCTGATCCTTTAATGTAAATAGGATCATCAGTGTATTTCTTAGCAACATCTTTTGCTGTAAGAATGACAGCTGCTGCTCCATCGCTTACTGGTGAACAATCAAATAATCTAACAGGTTCAGCAATCATTCTCGAATTCATTACTGTCTCCATTGTCACTACTTTTCTAAATTGTGCATCGGGATTTAGTGAACCATTTTTATGATTTTTAACTGATACACTGGCAAATTCTTCCAAGGTGCTACCGTATTGATGCATGTGAGCTCGCATTATTAGTGCATAGAGTGCTGGAAAAGTAGCTCCTATACCAAGTTCCCATTCGCCATCTGATGCAGTTCCTAATGCAGTAGTAACATCTCCAATATCAATAAGATCGGTCATTTTCTCTACACCAACAACTAAAGCCGTTTCATAGAAACCAGCGTTAATTGCCATCATTGCAACTCGTAATGCTGACCCACCACTTGCACAAGCATTTTCAACTCGTATTGCCGGAGCGTTAATACCTGAATGTGGTCCTATTAATGCAGCTAAATGTTCTTGTTGGTTAAATATTCCTGAGGACATAGATCCCACAAAAGTGGCTCCTATTTCTTTAGGATCAATATTAGCTGATTGAACAGCTTTTGATATAGCTTCATCCGTTAATTCACGAAGGCTGCTATCATACCATTCTCCGATTTTGGTGTTTCCTACACCTACAACTGCTGTCTCTTTCATATGCTCTCTTCCTCCTAGTGTATCTTAATTTTGCCTCTATGTTTCGTATAGAAAGCATAGTCTAAGTATTGTTTATGGTCGAGATAATTTTGCACCGTTGGTACAATGCCTCTGTGTTTCTCGATTTCATCAGTTATTGTGTAGATAAATGCATCACTACCAGAACCCGATCCATAGGAAACCATTAGTATTCTATCACCGGATTTGGCGATATCAAGAACTGCTGCTAAACCAATCATCGAAGATGCGGAATAAGTATTTCCAATATATTTCACCGTAAGGCTTGGTTCAACTTTCTCCTTCGGAAAACCCAACATTTTAGCAGTAGCTAAAGGAAATTTTGAATTTGGTTCATGAAAAACCACATAATCAAAATCATCAGGTGTTGTATTAGTATGTTTCATTATGTTCTTTGCTGCAGCTATTACATGTCTGAAATAAGCTGGTTCTCCAGTAAATCTTCCACCATGAGAGGGGTACGTTGCTCCTTCTCTTCTCCAGAAATCTGGAGTATCAGTGGTATAACTTTCTGTGTGGTCAATAGTTGCAATAACATTTTCATTGCCAAGAAGTAATGCACATGCTCCTGCACTTGCGGTATATTCAAGTGCATCGCTTGGTCTGCCCTGGGAACAATCTGCTCCAATAGCCAATCCAACTTTTATTAGGTTGCTTTTCACCATTCCAAGACACATTTGGATTCCTGCCGTTCCAGCTTTGCAAGCAAATTCAAGATCTGCTGCAGTGGTAATTGGAGTAATCCCATTTGCTTCTGCAACAATAGTTGCAGTTGGTTTAACAGCATAAGGATGACTTTCGGAACCAACATAAACTGCTTCTATGTCGTCTGGGTTAGTGTTAGCCATTTTTATAGCATTACGTGAGGCTTCAACAGAAATTGTTATTGTGTCTTCATCCATATCAGGAATACTCTTTTCGAGAACACCAAGACCTTTTTTCACTGCTTCTCCTGGTTGCCCCCAAATTCGAGCAATTTCTTCCACTTTTATTCTAAAGCGAGGAATATAGACACCATATCCTATTATTCCCGTTTTGTCTTTTTTAGTCAATAGTTGTGACCTCATATTCATTTGCGACCCAAAAAACAGTTACATTAGCATAACTGCCTTCCAAATCTTTTAACTCTACAGAGATAGAATATAAACGCCGATTTCTTTCTTTAATGTTCTATATTAGTTTTCCCTCATTGTTTGATATTGTTTAAGGTTCTCTAATAGTACAGTAAAAAAAGCTCACTCGAAAAATGCATAATACAAAGTGTTTTTTAATTCAAATGTAAATAATCTTTTTAGATATAAATTTGTAATGAAAAATTTGACTAATTATGACTAATTTCATTTCATTGTTAGATACTTATCTATGTAATTAATAGAAAGTCAAGTTTTCCATTGAAAATATAATTGAGGCTTCCTTATGAAAAAAAGTAAATTAATAACAATCTGTTTCTTTATTTTGTTTACTTTTCCCATAATCTTCAATGTTTATGCAACAAATACACCTACATTTGAATTCACTCCACAGAGAAGAGCTACTTATAATCCATTTGTAGAAGTAAATGCCGCATTAGACAAAAATGGGAATAAAATTGATGATCAATTAGAACAAATTGTTTCAAAAGGTTTTACTAGCACCTATTATGATACCATCGTTACTTTTGATGAACCTGTTAATAATGCAATAATCAAAAGTATTGAAGCTGTTGGAGGAGTTATCCTTTCAACTTGGACTTTAATAAATGGTGCAGCAGTAAGAATAAAATCGACAGATCTTACAGCACTATCAACAATAGCTGAAGTAAGTTTTGTTGCAAGAAATGCACGCACTCGTGCAAAGCTAAGTACTAGCGTTCCACAAATCAATGTTCGTCCGTATGTTTGGGATACACTTGGTTACGAAGGTGATTCAGGTACTACAATTGCAATCCTTGATACCGGAGTAGACGATATTCATTCCGATCTCTCAGGTAAAGTTTCCTATTGGAAGGATTTCATTGGTGCTGACGTTAGCGCTGGTGGTGATTTATACGTAACTGCAACAGATAAAAATGGTCATGGAACTCATTGTTCAAGTATAGCGGTAGGTAGTGGTGCAGCTGGCGGTACAGCTTCAACTGTAGAGGTAACTGGTACACTTGGAGTATCTACGACTCTGGCTGGTGGTAGTGGTTATGTTGTTTATATTGAAGTCGAGTCTACAGGCACTGTTACTGTTGATTTCCAATGGGAAGAAGAACCGGGTCCTTCAGCTGCTGGTGATACAATGTTCGTTATGATTGATGTTGATAATAATGGAGCATTTGATGATGCTTATGTTACAGTTGATTATGACAGTCAACCTGGTTCAATAACCACTGGATCATTAACTCCTGGTTTTTATCCGATGCTAATTGGTGCTCAATCAGATAGCGAAATTGATCGCTGTGCAATTATCTATACAATAACAAGACCCGCTTCATCAACATCGGATGGTAATAATAAATATCGTGGTGTTGCTCCCAGTTGCGATGTCGTTGGTTTGAAAGTGCTCGATGATTCAGGTTATGGCACTAGTGTCATTTTATTGGATGCTCTAGATTGGATAAAAGTAAATGGTCTGACATATGACATTGATGTAGTAAGTATGTCACTAGGATTAGATGCAGTTCTTTCTGCAGTTGATACGGCAATAAATGAACTCGTTGGGTTAGGATATGTATGTGTTGTTGCAGCTGGAAATGGTTTTACAGATGGAACAACTATTAATTCTCCTGGTACGGCAGAAAAGGCAATTACTGTAGGTGCAATTGATGATGTTGATAAAATTGCTATCTACTCCTCAAATGGTGCTGCAAGCAGTGGAAAACCAGATGTATTAGCTCCTGGTGGAGCTTATCAATACTTCCAATCAACAGATGAAGACACTCACCCTATTATTGCAGCTGATTCAAATGATGCAGATGCAATAACTGTTGGCAATCCTGATACTACATATTGGGAAACAGATGTTAATTCAAATGACTATGCAGGTTATCAAGGAACAAGTATGGCAACACCTCATATTGCCGGTTTAGTTGCTCTATTAATCGATGCAATGGGTTCAGATTGGACTCACTCAGAGGCGGATGTTCTTGAAATCAAGAATTATCTCTGTGGTACTGCTACAGAAGTAATTTATGGTGAAGAATTGAGCACTTATCATAATGAACCCATTCTAAACAGAGGCGATGCTGATTTAGTCGAAGGTTTTGGTAAAGTGCATGCCGATGCTGCAATTGAAGCATTTCTATCAACATATACTGCTGGTGCTGTCGTTACTGCAACTCTAAGTGATTCTCCCACTGGTGCTCAAAGTTGGGCAAGAAAAGTGGAACTTGTTGGTGGAATTGAATTTACAGCAGGTATTGAAATGGATGGAACTGCAGATTATGATTTATATCTCTATGATCCCTCTCAAGATATGGGTCAGTATCTTGGTTATTTAGCATCAAGCACTACAGCTGGCACAGGCATATCAGAGAACATTCTCTACACTCCCAGTTCCAATATGACTGCTTATATCGTTATAAAGCGAGTTTCAGGAGAGGGTTCATTTACCTTACAAGCTGAAGCAACTAAAATCGGAACAACAAGTGGTGGATTTACAAACCCATTTGGAATATCTGCTTTAGCATGGATTGCTTTGGGAACTCTTGGATTAGCTAGTGTAACCTTTGCTTTTAGAAAGTTACGAAAATAATTGGAATAACCTATAGAAGGATTTTTCCTTCTTTTCTCTTTTTCTTATTAAACTATTTTTAATATATTACCAACTTACTTCAATATAAACAATGTATTAGACTAATGCCAAGTAACTTTAGAGAGCTGGATAAATGCTATTATGCAAATACTTTCGGCTAACTCCATTGGTATTGTTATTTAAATCGAATGAAATAGTAGAACCATTTAGTAAAATAGAAAGAAAAGAGAAATCGGGTTTAGTGTTTAATTAGGGTTTCATCTAATGAAAAGACATCTTCATTAGGAGTATAGCTCCTAATAATTCAATTGATGTCTGTTCGTTATGGGGTATAAATTATGGAAAACAAAGTAACGCTATTCCAAAAGATAACGCTCGATAATCTAATGCTACATGAATTCACTGAAGTTGACTTAGCAAAAGAGTCAATTACATTGATTACTGGAGCAAACGGTTCTGGAAAAACGCAAATACTTGATGGAATTATTATTTGTATCGGACATATACCTACTCGAGCAAAGGCTAAAGGGATTGGGAGTTTGGTTGGGAAAAATGGTAAAAATGCGAAAGTAACCCTTGAATTAGCAAATCCAATAGTAAACTCTCGTAGAGCAATTACTACCATGGATAAAGACCTTAATGCAGTAATTAATTCTGATCGTTTTAAAATAAATGCTAAAATATCTAGAAATGATAGTTCGATTATCTATTCAATAAATAATTCTCGGACAATTATTAGAGGACGGTTAGTCTCTAGGAGAGATATTAGACGAATTTTCGAATCAATTGGTGTTCGAGGTGACAATCGATTGGCATTTACAGGAGAAGGTACTGTAGATGAATTTGCTTCAAAGAGTGCAAAACGAAAATTGGATGTTCTATTAGATGTTACTGGTCTTAAACAATACAGAGAAGAAGTAATCGCTTCTCAAGATACACTCAGAGCAAGCATTCAAGAAATTGAACCATTAAAGAGAAAATTAGAGACAGAAGGAAAGCTCCTCAACCTATGGAATGATGCATTGAATATTCTAAAACAAAAAAAGAAATTAATGATAATGAAAACCAATTTGCAAAACGAAATGGCTTGGTCTTATGTTATACGATTAGAAAAAAGAGTAGAGGGTCTGAATAAAGAGCGATTAAAAATTCTAAAACAAAGAAGCGACAATGAATCCGCAATTCAAAAGAAGGATGAAGAGATAATCATTCTTAGACGAAAACTAAATTCGTTAGATGACGAATTGGATTCTTTTGAGGAACAGCAAAGAGTAAAAAATAGACGAGTAATAACTCTCGAGACTCAATTAGAAAATGATGAAGATAACATTGCTAGTTTCCAAAAGGAAATTGTAAGATATTCTGAGCAAAAACAACAAATGGAGTCTCTATTAGCAAATAAGGATTTGAGTGCCAAGGATCTAAAAATTCAAGATAAACAAGAAGCTCTTGCAGTAAAATTAAAGAAACTTTCAATCCTTCAAGAAAAATGTTCTAGAGCCGAAAATGAATTAAGACTTTTACGAAAACAAATTATCAATGAACCGGATTTTGATTCATTCACTTCTAATGAGGAAGTATTCGCGGGGAAAAGATTAACCAAATATGAAAACGAAATGGTTCACGCTTCACAAATCTTCCTGCAAAAAGTGAAGCAAATTTCAAAATCTGACGAAATTGCAGGACCAATAATTTCTCTAATTAAGATAAAAGATGGGCATAAATCTTGGGAAAAAGCAGTAAAAACTATCATCGGTCGAAATCTCTATGCATTTATTGCTAAATCAGATGATGCTTACAGGTTGGCAAAACGGATTTATGACGAAACATGGCCTAGATGGAAACCCCCATTATCAGTATACAAAGTTTCAGCAGAAGATGCCCAAAGAGCAACTATCACTACAAAAAAACCTTCGTTTAAGGAAATTTATAACATAGCTGCTAATCTAATAGAGGGAGACCCTTTTGCAGTTGGATTCTTGAAAAGAACAACAAGAAATGCATTAGCAGAAGATAAATACGATCCAAATAGCTTAACCGGTATTGCTAAGCTAATTAAAACTAATATTTTAACAAAATCAGGTAAAAGTTATTACCTTTATCATGGCGGTTTCGGAAGACCGCCCGTACCGATTAATAATCCATTAGGATATCAATTAAAACCACAAACCGGTAAAACTAGAATTTCTTTTTCAAATGAACGAAAAATAAGAGTAGAAATTGCTAAATTAGAAAAAGAAAGGAGAGATCTAAAATTCGATGAAATTCAAACAATGGGTGCGATTTCAAAATTACATCAAGAAGTTCAAGCATTAGGATTGCCTGATGAAAAAATAATCGGTAAAATTGAAACAATAAACGAACTGATTGCTAATATTGAAGCAAAAGCTGCAGAAATCAAATCACATTATAATCAACTAGATTCTGATCTGAATATTGCTACAACTGCTTTTACTTCTTTCAAAAACTCTAAAGGAGAAATTACTCTAAGAATTGACGAAATTGCGGAAACAATGGATTTACTAAGAATCGAACAACATAGCTTAAAAGAAAAAGGATCGAGATTATTAACTCTCGAACTAAATTATGATGCTGAATATGAGGAATTTATTGAAGATAAAAAAGAACGAGAAGAAACCGCAAAGCGAAAAGGAGAACGACCCGAAGAAATTAGAAATTACTCTGACATTAGAGATGAGCTTAATAGAATAGAAGGACATCTCGAGTCAATTGGTATAAGCAATGTTGATGAAGACAAAATCGAAGATCAAAAAACAAAGGTCGAATCTCTTAAGAAATATATGACTGAAAGAGAGGAGCATATTACTCGATTACGTGCTGATTTAGAAGCAAGATTAGCCTTTTGGAATGGTGAATTGCAAGAAATAATAACTAACATCTCAAGAGCGATGAAACTACTTCTAGGAGGGATTTTTGATAAGATTCGTTTGAAAGTAACAAATATCAACAAACCTGATGAGGCTGGCTTATTCATTGAAGCCATTACTAAAGGAGATGACTTTAGGGATTTCCGTGAATTAAGCGGAGGAGAAAAAGTACTTGCCATTGAAGGTCTAATTCTTGCTATGCATACTCTCACAGATTCTCCAATTCATGCTATTGATGAATTTACTCAAAGATTAGATGAAAAAAATAAAGCACTAGCCTTTAGTATTGCAATTAGGACACAGAAATTAGCTAATGAAAATTCTCGTTTTATACCTCAATTTATTCTTTTGTGCCCAGAAGCTCTTGATGTTAAACTCTCAGAAAGCATACATCATGTAGTTGTATCAGAAATGAAGGTGATGAAAGCTGAACACTGAAGATGATACCAACAACATTGAATTTATAATAGAATCTAATTCAGATGAATCTTTAGTAGATGTAATTGAAAACAATGACAATACCTCCAAACTAAAGAAGGTCAAAGATAAAATTAAATCTCCAAAGAAAAAGACTTCTTCAGTTTCTAGTATAGAGAAGAAATTATGGAATGTCGCTAAAAAATACAAGTCGTTTTTCGATAAAGATGAAGTCCCCCAAATTGCTGAAAGTGAAGAAGATCGCCAAGAAGTATCTGATGCTTATTTGGAAGTTTCAACAAAGCGCCATAGACAGCTAGATTCACGCGTTTATTACTCTTTGACAAAAATGCAAAGAACACGAGATGCAAAAGTTGCTTTAGAAGGGACGACAGAGAAAGATAGATTAAGAATGATTGCTTGGGAAGTAAAAATTCGTCTTCAACCGATTATTTTTGCTGTTGGTGATAGTACAATAGAAATGGACATTTTTAATCTTCATGAGACAGGGGCTGATGTTAGAATTATTGAGGGAAATAGTCAAGAATTGCTGATTGAAGATAATGTCCTTGATGAGAACAGCATTGCAATACTTGATGATTTACCTCTTAGAAAACTAACAAAAGATCAGAAAACAAAATTGAAAAGAGAAATTATCGAGAAATTTGTTGGAAAGGTTTTTTCAAGAGATGATTTTAATAGAAAGCTCAACAGCCTTTATGCAGATTTGATTTCTTTAATGGTGCGTGAAAAACAAATCATCATTTTAAAACAGCAAGATAATAGATTCAAGCTTATACACGTAGAACATGAAGAAGCTATTGACTTAGAACATCTAGTTAGTCAATCACTTGTAATTATACCAAAAATGGTTCAACTACAGAATGTAGCTATTAGAAGGAGTAAGAAGAAATGATTGATAATAGATTAGAAGATTACGAAGAAGTGACAGAAAATACTCGAGATTCATCTGAAGTAGAAGAAAAATTAACAGAAGATTTTGGAGAAATGGACCCCCAGTTATTTGTTGCATTATCTTCGCGTTGGAGAAAAGAAAATGGCTCACTTGCTTTTGGTATAGAAAAACGACAACTACGTAATAAGACAGGCTTAACGTTGATGGAACTTGAAACGCTGCTTGAAGATTTTGGCAAAAAAGTAAAAAGAATAGGATTGGAACTAATTTCATATGTTGAGAATAATCAAGAATGGTATTGTTTACGCTCGATATTTGTTGTTCCAAATGAATTGTCATTGGATGAACAAGCAGTACTAGGTACAATTATTTTCTTAATAGAGAAAAAAACTGATCATCGAAGAAGGGAAGAAACACCAATTACTTCAACTGAATTAATTGCAAGATTGGTAAAAAGGGGCTACTACTCTGAATATACATTAACGAAAATTCTACGTAGATTAGATAATTCTGGGTATGTTAGGCGAGGGGGAAATAAAATACGCTATGGAGCAAGAACAAAAATTGAGATTTCTTCTGATAGACGAAAAGAAATTGCTGATAGAACTGAGGGAATGCTACTTTAATTCAATGAGGTGAAGATGAAATGGCCGTTGTAACAACTACTACTGTTTCGGTGAGGTGTGCGGGGCACAATGGTAGAGCTACGCTAAAAGAAGCGGTAGAAGCAGGTTGGCGTATGTGTAGAATTTGTAGGTCATTTATCTGTCCAAAATGCATCGAAGAATTTGATTTGAAAATGAATGGAACTTGCCCATCGTTTATTTTTGGAATGGACCAACACCAGCTTAGTCCAGGGCCTATTCCCGTTGAAGAAGTAATTCTATTTGCAGAATCAAACAAACAAGAAGGAATTACCGGTGGGTTGTTAGAAGCACTCTTCTTTGAGGATGAGCAAATGGGTTTTATGCCTTTTTATGCTGCTATTGAAAAGAAAAAGAAAGAAGAAGAAGAGACGGATGAAGATGAATTGAGTTTAGAACCTCCAAAAATACAAGAAGAAATGTGGTCGTCTTTTGGATTTGTAATGACTAAAAGAAGACGAGGAAAATTCATTACTTGGGAGAAAATCGGTTAAGGTTTTTAGAGACTAACAATAGGTGTAATACAGGTGACAAAAAAACAACAAAAACAAAAAAAATTACTTTCCGAATTACTTGGTGAAGTCGCACCTGAAGAAACCCCTTCAGAACAAATTGAAGAGGAATCTCAAACTGTTGATAATGAAGAGCTTACTGAGGAAATTTTAGAAGAATATCCATTAAATGAAATATATTCGGTATACATTCTACATAGAGTCGTTTATGAAACAATAGTTATGTGTAAGAAAGCTATTCCAAATGAAGCAATTGGTATTCTCTTAGGATATAAAATGCGATACAAGGGGAAAAATTATGTCAAGGTAGTTGATTGGGTCACAGGTAAAGCAAACCAAAGTCAAGCTTTTGCAGAATTTACTCCTGAGGGTGTAAGACAATACACTACACTAATTGATGAAAGATATGGAGAAAGTGAAAACCGACCAAGAATAGTGGGTATAATTCATTCACATCCATTTGGGTCTAATCCACATTTCTCCAGAACGGATTATAATACCTTTCTGAATTTTCCCTATGATGCAGAGCACAATGTATTCGTTTTAGTAGATCCGAAATCTGGTTACTACAAAACATACATGGTTCTTACAAATGAGGAAAAACAAAAGGATTTGATCGAAGTAAACTGGATTGAATATACAGCACGATAAAGAGGTGAAAAAATGACTGAAAAACCACTACATGTAGGATTTTACGAGGATGACCTTGAAGATCGTACTCGAAGATATTATGGAATAGATAACCTCAAACGAATTAAAGATAGCACAATTTTGTGTGTCGGTGCCGGAGCTGTTGGAAATGAGGTTTGTAAAAATCTTGGTATGTTGGGTGTAGGTCATATTCGTTTAGTTGATTTTGATATAGTAAGTAAATCAAACATAAATCGTTGTATATTTTTCAGACCTGAGGATCACAAAGAAATTTCAAAAGTTGAAGCTGTAACAAAACGATTGCCGGAAATTGTCCCAAATACAAAGATTACTCCCTATAATGTGAGAATAGAAGAAGCACCCCTAGAAGTTTATGATGCTGATTTAATTATTATGGCATTGGATAATGACTATGCAAGGTATATGTTAAATTTCGCTGATTTAATGTTAGAAGTACCCATTCCAATTGTTAATGGTGCTATGGGAAGATCATTTTTAGAAGCGGAAATATATCTCCCAGGTGATACTGCTTGTGCAGTTTGCTTATGGAGTGAGGATTATTATCGTTCAATAATGACTCATCAAGTAACGCTAAAATGTGATGAATTTTTTATTGACACATTACCTAAATTTCCAATGATCAGTACATTGACTTCAATTGTTGGTGGGATTATGTCTGTTGAAGCAACTAAAATTCTCATTAGTAGCGATGGAACTGGTAAATACCCGAATATTACAAAAGGGCAAGAACCAAACTTCGGTAAAATGATTAGATATGATCTTAGAAATCATGAATTAACTATTGGGAATATTATGCCAAATCCAAAATGTGTAGATGTAACATGCAGAGCAAGGCGAAAAAATTGACGCTCACATCGGTAATTTCCATCAATCAAATATTTGATGGAATATCAAAGATGCAGAGCAGCATCCATACAGTTGTAATAATAAATTACTCTGTAAAAATAAAAAAAATCAACTAAAGGTGTTAATAAATGAGCGAAGAAATATGGCGTGAAATAATCGTTGACGTAGAGCCTAGACAAAAAGAGTTTAGGGTAGCAGTTGAAGAAGAATCTACTATAGATGAAGTTGTCAAAACATTAGTACAACGATGTGTAGATGAAGGTGTAGACATTTCCAAATGGGCTAAAGAAAAGGTAGGACAACCAAATGTTAGTTTCGTGTTAATGCGAAAATCAACAGGTAATACTGCCTTACCTCCTGCAGTAACTTTTGGTTCATTAGAACCAATACTCGAGACAAATGAACGCTTTAAACTTGATGCATGTGCTCAAGTTGGATAAAGTTTCGAAACGAACATTCAACAGTAATTATAGTTAGGTATTGATCTTTGGGGATTACAAATTAATTCCCAATTTATCTTAATGAAATAAAACGAAAGGTGAAAAAAATTTCAAGAGCAAATTTCCCGGCGACTGTAGTAAACGCAAGAATAGCCGAATCGATAAATGTCTTTTATGATTCGATGGAAGATTTCTTCAAAAAAGAAGGATGGAAATGGCAACCATTCGCACGAAAAGGTGACAAATGGGTACAAGAAGATTATACAGTAGAAATAACTGGGAAATATCAAGATGGCGCATTTAGAGAGATACTCTTTACTGCTAGAAGAACTCCGGGTTTAATTGGACAATCAACTAAAAAGGATAAAATGAATATCGGTTACATTCACAAGTTCTCGATATATCTACCCAGGGTGTATCCTGCAAACTTGTCCCACATAAAAATGAAAGTTATATCACGACTTTGGCATCCAAGAATATCCATGTCTGGTAGAGGAGATGCTTGTATAACCGTAAATGGTGAAGTGGATAGAATTTTGATTGATTTGATTTACCATCTATTAATGGACCCAAAGAGAATACGTCCACCAAAACTATATCCAAAAGAGGATTCGGGTATGAATACAGTAGCTATGCGTTGGTTTGAAAAAGATGCAGAAGATATACATAAAGCAATGCTAGTAAATTGGGATACAAAACACGAAAAAACTTCTTTGAAAGATGGTGGTGGTGGAATAAAGATAATCGGTGGAGATAACAAAAAGCAGGAAAGCAAAGGAAAGAGTGCAATCAGAATCATTCCAAAAAAGATTGAGGAAACAAAAGAATCCTCACAAAAGAAAGAGAAAAAGAAGAAGGGTGGCATGCGTATAATTTGAAAAAAAGGACGAATGTGCAAGCAAACGATGAATTCGATGAGTTTACCTTCGAAATTAGCTCATCAAATGCAAATGATGAGATAATTGAAGAAATTGAAAGCCTAGATCTGATAGATGAAAACATTGAAGATAAACCCAAACAAAAAACGATTAAAATTCTATCTGAAAGGGATATTCAATACAGAGAATCACCACCTCCAAATTATTATCCAAAATTCAAATGTATTTTACATTATAAAGGTGGGAACTATCGGAAAAGGAAAATACTCAAGGTAGCACATCAGGAAGACTAGTGAAACGCAATTCATATTCTTTTTTTATCAACTCTATTTTGGATTTAATAGATGATTTAAAAACACATCAGTTATTTAGCTTGCTAAGCAAATACTATCATTATCAAAGTAGTTCTAGTTAATTCAATCTTAGGAGAAAAATAACTTGACAAAAACTATTGTTCTAAAAGTAAAAGGTTTGTCACATGAAGATGTATGTAATATTGTGAGGAATAATTATCAATTAACCCTCTCTGAACCTGTTAAGAAAAAAATACGATTAGCTAGAAAAGCAATTGAGATATCTGTGGAATCAGGACAGAAAGTCTATGGAATTACTACCGGTTTTGGCTCTCTAAGGGATATCGTTATCCGAGAGAAAGATGCTGAACAATTACAGATAAATTTAATCAGAAGCCACTCTGTTGCTGTGGGTGAACCCGCAAAAGATGAACAAGTAAAAGCAATGATGGTTCTACGCGTTACTGCTTTGGCTAGAGGGAACTCTGGTTGTCAGCTCTCTACAGTAGAGAATCTAATTGCTATGATAAATGACAATGTATTACCTATCATTCCAAGTAAGGGATCTGTTGGCGCAAGTGGTGATTTAGCTCAACTTTCACATATGGCATTAACAATGATTGGGGATGGTCATAATAACCTAAAATATAAAGGTAAAATATATGATGCTAAAGATGGTTTGAAAAAAGCAGGCATCCCTATAACAAAATTATCATACAAAGAAGGCTTGGCTTTAAATAATGGTGTACAATATTCTGCTGGAATAGCATGTATGGCTATAAAGGATTCATATAATCTATTAGAGAATTCGCTAATAGCGCTTGCATTAACAATGGAAGCTCTAAAAGCTGCAAAACAACAGTTTGATGAGAGAATACATTTAGCAAGAAATCATCCTGGACAAATAGCAATTGCTCGAAAAATAAGAGCATTCTATAAAGGGAGCAAATTAGTAAAAATCTATGGGGATGTCTATACTTGTCCCGAAGAATTTTGTGGATACTATTACGATTCTGAAATGGGCGATTCAAATCGTGGAATTAAAGAATGGACTCTTTTTGAAGATTTGCCTGAAGATTGGACTTGTCCAAAATGCGGTTTAGTAAAGAACACTTTCATAAAAACACTGCCAAAGTTGCAAGATGATTATTCAATCCGATGTTCACCACAAGTACTTGGACCAATAAGTGATGTGATGGATAATACTAGAACAATATTATCTCGAGAGATAAATGCTGCAACAGATAATCCTTTGATTTTCATTAAGAGGGAAGATCCACTAGAATTTGATATTTTTTCCGGTGGCAATTTTCATGGGGAACCGATAGCAATTGCTATGGATCATCTAGCTATAGCAATGGCAGAATTAGGAAACATTGCAGAAAGACGATGTGCAAAATTAGTTGACGGTTCTAGGAATGAGGGCTTGGGTGCATTTCTAATCCATAGAGAAGCTTTAGGATTAAATAGTGGTTTTATGATGCCTCAGTATGTCACCGCCGCACTTGCTTCTGAAAACAAAGTATTAGCTTCTCCTGCTTCAATAGATTCAATACCAACTTCTGCAAATGCTGAAGATCATGTAAGTATGAGTCCAATTGCTGCAAGAAAAGTTGTTGCAATAAATGAAAATTTAGTCTATATTATTGCTATAGAAATGATGCTAGCTGCACAAGGTGTAGATTTAAGATGCCAAATACAAAGCTTGACTCCAAAAGATGCTCTAGGTGATAAGACTTTCAAAGCTTATCAATTTATAAGAAGTATAATTCCAGTATTAACTCATGATAGAATAATTTATACCGATATAGAAAAACTAGCTAAAAAAATAATTGATGGAAGTATTGTAAAATCAATTTCATGAAAATTAAATTGACCAAATCTGGCGAGTCGAGAGCTCGCTTCTCTCTTCCACCAGTATTTTCATTTTCTTAATCACTTTATTTAATCAAAAAACTAAAAAAAACCAGTACTTCTTTCTTCTTCAGTTTTTAATAAAAACTGTTGGTATTATTCCTCCAATACCTATCATAGCTAAATGAATTATGATTTCTGAAGGTGTTATTTTGGTATGTGCATTAGAATCGATAACTGTTATAGTATCCATTGTATTTTATCCAATAATACCGTGACCATAGCCTTTGAATACGTCCAAATGTAAATACCTTTTTTGTACAAAAGAATCTTCAAGTTAATAGTAAAAACTGCTTTTTGTGGGTAGAATGTGGGGTAACGAACCAATCCTATCCCATGCTTTCTAGATAAAGATTTTAAACTTAGCTCAAATACTTTGACAATCATTCACTTTAGGTGGAAAAACATGACCTATACAATCAAAGGTGCTGGACTAACAATTGAAGATGTTGTAAAAGTCGCACGACATAATGAAAAAGTAAAGTTGCATCCTGACGCAATAAAACGCATGCAAACATGTAGAGATATGGTCGAAGAAAAAATCGAAGCAAACGAAGTTATGTACGGAATAACAACAGGAATTGGTGAATTCTCAGAGACATTTCTTAAAGGTGAGGAAGTCAAGTTATTCCAGAAATATTTGATATATAATCACGCTGCAGGTATTGGTAAAGCAGCTCCTATTGAGCATGTTCGTGCTGCTATGCTAGGTAGACTCAATGTTCTCGCACATGGAAATTCTGGTAACAGAGTAGTAATTGCTGAAACATATGTTGAAATGTTGAATAAAGGAGTCACTCCAGAAGTTTGTGAAAAGGGTTCTGTTGGTGCTTCTGGTGACTTATGTTCCATGTCACAAATAGCTTTACTTCTTATGGATGAAGGAAGAGCTTTCTATAAAGGTAAATTATTGCCTGGAAAAGAAGCCTTGGCTAAAGCAGGAATCAAAGCTCCAGGATTAGAACCTAGAGATGGTTTAGCAGCAATTAATGGCTCTAATTTTCTTACTGCAATGAGTGCTCTTTGGCTTTATGACGCATTAAGATTCATGAAGCAAGCAGAGATTGCTTGTGCAATGACAATTGAAGCATTAATGGGTAATATGAAACCTTACACTCCAAAGCTGCACGAAATTCGCGGCTTCCCTGGCGCAATTAGATCTGCAAAGTCACTTTCAAAACTTTTCAAAGGAGGGGACTTGTTTGAAGCAAAACTAAAAGTAAAAGTTCAAGATGCTTATTCAATGCGCTCTGCTCCCCAAGTATTAGGTGCTGCTCATGATGCATTAGCTTGGGCTCGTTCACAAGTGGAAATTGAATTAAATGGCGTTGGAGATAATCCTATCTTCTTCCCCGAAGAAAAATTAACACTCACTGGAGCAAACTTCCAAGGAACTCCTGTTAGTTTACCATTTGATATGGCTGGTGCAGCAATTACTATGGTCTGTGTTATGTCTGAAAGACGTATGAATAGATTAAATCATCCAGCACTTAGTGTAGGTTTACCACCATTCCTAACAAAAGGAGCAGGATTAATGTCTGGTTTGATGTTAAGTCAATATACTGCAGGTATGCAAATCGTTGAAATGCGAATCTTATCCGCTCCTGCAAGCATCCAATCTATTCCAGCAGCTGCAGATCAAGAGGACTTCGTTTCAATGGGAATGAATACTGCTCTCAAAAACAATCAAATTTTGGATAATGCTTATGGTGTTCTTGGTATAGAGCTTATGGCAGCTGCACAAGCTTTGGATTTCAGAGAATTCAAATTTGGTGATGGTGTAATAAAAGCCAAAGAAGTAATTCGAAAACATGTTGATTTCCTTGACGAAGATAGACCATTGTTTGACGATCACAATGCTATGAAAGCATTGGTCAAATCATGTGAAATTCTCGAAGAAGTTGAAAAAGAAATTGGCAGTTTAGATTAATAGATTTGTATTAAGAATTAGGATATTCCTAATTCCTTTCTTTTATTTCAATTTATATCAATGTTGTTTGATTTTTCTTATCTTATTTTGTATTGATTTCGATGTATCAATGATTTTGCGAATTTTGTAACTATCTCAGCGTGTGTTGAATTATAATCAATTAATCCAATAATCTCATCATTATTGTTTGAATCTATAACTGCTAATCGGTTTATTTTTTCCTTATGCATAATTTGATCTGCTTCATCAATAGATGCTAATCGATTTACTGAAATCACTGGTTTTATCATGAAACTTTTTGCAGTAGTATCAGGTGAGATTATTCCACCATCTTTTAAAATCAATCTTTGAATATCTCTGTCAGTAATTATTCCAACTAATTTTCCAAACCTTGTTACAAAAACACACCCTCGTTTTGTTTTAAGCAATATTTTAGTTACTTTAACGAAGTTTGTATTTTCTTCTACTATTTCAGGCTTAATCATTATCGTTTCTACTGTTGTAGTTCTTAAGAAAGGCATTAGCTATATCCTTCATTTTCAATAAACATTGAATCTCTAATCTTTTAAACATTTGGTTCACTATTTAGACTTATACATTGCTAATTAATTCTTCTACTAATTCTTTAACTTCTTTATTCGTTTCTCTTTTCGAGGGAAATAGTTAAATAAATCTAATTTTGTGTTCTCATTAGGTGAAATTTAATGTGGGATTAACTTCACTAATAATAAAATTGAAAAGATAAGATTTTATGATAGATATTGTTCCACATCTGAAGAGATTTTTTCATCCAACCAATGAGTTATATTAGTTGAAAGAAAAAATTCTTCCAAGAAAGCCCCGAGGTGTTTCATTTGACAGAAGAAGAAATGAAGAAATTAAAAGTAGGCAGACCAGCCGGTTTCCGAGATTTTTATCCAGAAGATTATACAAAAGTAGATTTTGTATTACAAACTATGCGACGAATCTCTCAAGAATATGGATATGTTGAATATGTTTCTCCATCCATTGAACTAAGAAAATTATATGAGTTAAAATCCGGTGAAGGTTTAATTAAAGAAACTTTCAAAATTGAAAGTAGAAGTGGTCAAGAACTCGTGCTTATTCCTGAGTTAACTCCAAGCTTATCTAGAATGCTTGCAGCAAAACAACAGTATTATACTAAACCAATTCGCTGGTTTTCATTTCCAAAATGTTACCGTGATGAAACTCTCCAAAGAGGAAGAGTAAAAGAATTCTGGCAATATAATATTGATATTTTAGGTATAGATGAAATTTATGCAGATGCTGAAATAATAACTATACTAGCAAGAATAATCAATGAATGTGGATTGTCAAAAGAGCAATTCGTAGTACTAGTTAATGATAGAGAGTTTATGCAACAATTCATGGTCGCTCTCGGTATTTCTGATTTTCTAGCAGTTTTCAGGTTATTTGATCGAAAGGATAAGTTGTTTCAAGAACGCATTCAAGAAATGCTTAAAGGAGCCTTTGAAGAGGATCAAATAATTGATATTGCTCTAAAGATTCGTCATGCAAAAAAACCAGATGAATCAATATTTGAGCAAATTCCTAAAACGAAAATTACCGAAGAAATAATAGATGGATTTGAGAGCATCCGAAAAGTAACCTTGATTGATGCTTTGAAAAAGTTAGAAATTTCAAAGGAACAGGCAGAAATCTTGTACGAATTATCTGAAATTAAAGATACACCAAAAAATTTCATTAAAAAAGTCAAGAAACTTTACCCAGGGGAAAATTCAATTGAAGCATTGAAAAATCTCGAAGATTTAGCTTTAATTCTTGATAATTTTGGGATAGCTGATTTCATTCTTTATGATGGAAGTTTAGCAAGAGGATTGGATTACTATACCGGAATTATTTTCGAAGCTTGGAGCAAAGAAGGAATTATTCCAAGAGCAATTGCCGGTGGAGGTAGATATGCTGATTTAGTAGCAATTCTAGGAGGTCAACCCCTAACAGGAGTAGGATTTGGATTCGGTGAAACCGTGTTAATGGAATTGATGAGTGACTTTGAAGTAGAATATCCAAGAGTGGAAATTTGTGATGTTTATATTGCTCCAATAAAATTAGATGATTTTTCGATAATAATTGATCTTTCTAATAAACTTCGAACAAAAGGGTTGAAAGTTATCTTAAACCCCTTTAATTGGAAAATGAAGAGACATTTTGAAAATGCAGAGAGAATAGATGTTGAGTGGATGATAATTGTTGGTAAGAAAGACCTAGCAAACGATTCAGTAACATTACGAAATATTATTTCTGGGGATCAAGAAACTATTCCTTTAAAGAAAATCACAACAATACTTCAGAAGAAATTAGAAAAGTAATCCTACCAACATACGCAAGATTATTTAGAAGAAATAATACACTCAGAAGAGTAAGTAAGTGTATTTATTTCTAAATCTAAATAATTGATTAACATGGGAATTTAAAGTCTGGTGTGATTTTATTGGTAGAGACTAGAACAGAACAAATTCGTTGTATTTTGTGTAATAAGCACCTAGACCTTACAATGAGCGATGGAAAAGAATTGTTCATTTGCTCGGAATGCCAAGCCTATTTTTGCCCTGACTGTTTACAAGCAATAGAAAATTATTCAGCATGCCCTGCAGCAAGATTGCTAGGAGCTAAAGAGCATGAGTTGAAATTTCTAAAAATCCTTCCACCAAAACTAATCTTTTCAAGTGGTAATTTATCACAAATTGAAAAAAATAAACCATCTACAGTAAAAATTTTGCCCAAAAAAAGTATCAAGGTAATTGAATCAAAATCCGAAAGGAATAAAGCAGTGAAAAAAAAAAATAACTTCAAGAAATAAATAGCATTCATAAAAGGGGTGTATTATTTGCAAATTAAAGCGTTCAAATTAACTATGACCGGTGAAATAGCAATAACTAAAACTACTCCAATAAGTAGTGGAGAACTGCTCAGGTTAATGGTCATCCCAGTAATGAACGATTCAGAAATTGTAAATGCTTCCAAAGTTGAAGTTCTAAATCCGTATGAAATTAGAGTTGTTGATTCTAGATTACCTGTATTTGATCAAACAAAAGTTGTTTATTTTGATATCACAATTCCAAAAAATTGGTCTAGTGGACGCTATTTAACTAGTGTACTGTGTACTAATGGAAAAATAATAACCAGTTGCTATTTTTATTTTCAAGCGGGGAAAAATGCTCATGTAATAAATCGAATACAAAACCCAAAATGGATTCTTAATTATTCGTTAAATGTGAAAAATGTCAGTGAAAAACCAGTGGGTAATTTTTCAGCATTTATTGCGTTACCATTAACTATTTCTCCACAGCAAATAGTAAGCAATTTACAAATTCATCCCAGTAACCTAACTATATCAACCGATGTAGAAGGAAACCATTGGACACATTTCTCAGTAAAAAGAATGGAAGCAAAAGAATCGCGTTTATTGAGCTATAGTGCTGAAGTTGAAATGAAACCTTTGATTATCCCTCAAAGGATTTCTAAAATTACGAAAACAAATCCCTACGAAAGAAAATTCTTGCAAAATTATCTGCAACCTGAACCACATATTGAAAGTGATCATCTTAAAATAGTGAAGATGGCTGCAAATATTCCAAATAATGATCCGCTCACCTTTGCTAAACGTGCTGCAAAACAAGTGCAAAAAACAGTTAAATATGAAATACAACCAGGAGAATTCGGAGCAGCTTTTGCTATTGAAAAAAGAAAAGGGGATTGTACTGAATTTGCTGCATTATTTGTTGCTCTTTGTCGAGCTGCTGGCATTCCAGCAAGAACAAATGCCGGTTTTGCTTTAGCCCAAAGATGGGAGAGGCACGCAACTGCAGAATTCTTAGTTCAAGGAAGGTGGATTCCTATAGATCTCACTATGCAGAGAAGCAGTGAAATTATTCTCGGATCTTTACCACTAAATATTATCGTTACTCGAGGTAACTGGATGGGTGGAACTTTAGCTAAAGAAGTAGCTTACAAATATCAAGTTATAGAACCTAAACAGAAAGTAGATATTGATATTCTCTGGAATATTGTTCTTAGCAATGGGAATAATCACTCAACAACTAATCATTCTGCAATAAATAAAACAGTTAAAATTATTGATCCACAAATTTTTAACTCATCAAAAATTAAACCAAAAGTAATTGAGCAAAGCAAAATAAAAATTTTAGTCGAAAATGAAGGACAAGAAGTTGATTTTATAAAAGTAACTAAAAATAAACCAATTGTTCTTTCGAAAAAGAAGCATAAAATGTTCGAGTTAAAAGTAGAAATGCCTGATGCTATTAAACAAGGTGCCTCTTTTAAACCAAAAATAACTCTTATTAACCATTCAGAAAACAATCTCACTGGCTGCTGCGAAATAAGAGAATTTGTGGATGGAATAATCAAAATACGATCAATTGTAGGGAAGAAAATACCGCCGAATTCCCAAAGGACGATTAAACCAATAATTAGTTTGGATTCCATTGGAATGAGTGAACTAGAAATTATTTACAGCAATCGTATTGGAAGAGTGCTATCCAGAATATCTGATTTGATAAGTCTTTATTAGAGAAAGAATATATTTAAATCACTTCACCTATTATTTTTCTAGAACAATATTAATTTAAATTAAAAAAATTGTTATACTCTTAAACACATGGATGATTGATGGCATGCATTTTGCACTTTTGGCACTTATTCTGGGTTCAATATTTGGCGTTCTCGCTACTCTTGTAGTTTGGGTAGCGAAAGGAGAAGCTACTCCTGCAATGGGCATCATTGGCGGTGGGACCTTTGTAGCAGGATTTCTCGTATCTCTAACACAATTTTGGTATTCACTACCAACGCATGGTACAGTAATTGTGGTAAGCCTATTATTTGGTGGAATAATGGTAATTGTAATGTTGAGATTATTCTCAAAAAGCTTCGGCAGATTAGGACGGTCACCATTAAAAATCGTTGTTTTGGTAGTAGGTATTCTATTGATGGTAACACCTGCCTATTTTGGTTTTAGTTCTGCGATTTATAGGGGCTTCGATACCGCTCGCTACTTTGATTCAGTACTTGAATTTCCTGATGAGCAGTTACCTTTTAACAATATCGTTACAGGTGATCATTTACGTGTGGTCGACAGTGATCTTGCAGAAGAAATCATTCAAAAATCATCCCCATTTGGTAGCAATACTAAGATTTTAGAAATGCATGTTGGAAAAATTTATGGGAAATTGATGTGGATTGGAGTAATAGGTACGGATTCGTTTCATGTTGGAACGGATAATGCTGATCGGAAACGGAACTCCATTTTTGGATTTGTTGGAGTAGACTTGACAAATCCATCTGCAGATGTGGTAGTAATTGAACAATCCTTCACAATTGGTCATTATCTAGTCCGCTCAAAGACATTGGGCAGAATTATCTGGAAATATAATCCTGATTACAGAGCAGGTGATAACAGCTATTTCTCAATGAATGATGAAGATCAAATGCGATTACTTGTACCGTATTCAATCTCACATAGTTTAACGATTGAAAATGTCAATGGAATAGCAATGACGACCTACCTGGAAAAAGTTGGTGGTGTGCTTGAATATGATTCATTGGGTAATTTGATTAAAGATCATACAGACCTCGAAGATTTACCTCATTATGCTCGCATTCAATGTTATCCTGAGGATTGGTTAGAATTTAATATCAATAAATGGGGTCGACACAGAAAAGGTAATCATGAATTCCAATATTTCT
The DNA here is from genome assembly GCA_018238155.1 of Candidatus Heimdallarchaeota archaeon. Classification (GTDB taxonomy): domain Archaea; phylum Asgardarchaeota; class Heimdallarchaeia; order JABLTI01; family JABLTI01; genus JABLTI01. Next base: position 38,385 of record JABCTZ010000017.1, read on the forward strand.
TTACTACCACAGAGCAATTAGGCATTTCTTGGTATGATGATGTTAGAGTTATTTATGATGCAAATACCGGTGAAACATCACAATATGTTATGCTCACACAACCTGAATCCGAAAGTCAGTTATTACGAGGTGCAATAAAAGCAAATGCTTCTGGTATCTTCTTCTTTGATTGGTCCGATCTTCAACCAAAACCAATTGATACCTATAACGCACTGATACATTGTGCAACAGCTATCGATGTTGAAGTTGGAACAACAGAGCATAATTATCATCCAATATTACCATTATTGTATCCAGTAAGAGAAAAATATCAGAACATGTCTGATTATGCGTATATTGTTCCAATTCAATTTGAGCAATTAAGATTTGGAGGAATAACGATAACAAATCCACTTGATACAAGTGGTATAGAAACCATTGTAGAAATTGCTGATCCAAGTGACACTGTTGAAACAGTGCTAATTAGAGCATTAGACAGTTATTTGCTTATGTTAGGAGATGAAGGTGTTACAGTTTCTAACTACACAGAAACATTGGAAATAGAAGCAATTACTTCCTTTGAAAAAGATGGGGACACAATTTACGTTGCTTATGGTAACCTAACATATCTTCCTGAAGGAGAAGTAATACCCATTAGTGAAAACCAAACGGTATGGTTCACACAAAATTACCTAAATCTAACATATTGGGAACAAGTATTATTCCTAGAAGCTGGTGATGTTCTAAAATTAGAAGTGATTTATCTTCTTGATGTCTTCTATTGTAAGAGCATTGTTTCGATAAATTAGTTAAAAAGAGATAGAAGAGTTTTCCTATCACCGGAAAACTTTCAATATTTTTTTCTGTTTTTTCTATTATCAACTATTTTTTTGCTTTAGCTTTTTTTCGCTCAATTTTACGAATACAAACATCTGCAACTTTTACTAAAGGATAAATCGTTTCAGAAACTGCCGGAGCATAACAGAAGTCAATATCCATTATGTCATATACAGTTAAACCAGTTTGTAATGCAAAAGCAACATAATTGACATTTTCATCAATTTTTTCTTCGCCAATTACTTCTACACCAAGAATTTTTCCATCATTTGCTTGAGCAATAAGTTTGATGGTAATTTCTTTACTTTCAGGCATGTAATGTGGTCTAATTGGGGCAGAAAGTTTTGCCGTAACAACTTCGATTCCTCTTTCTTTTGCTTGCTCATCATTTAAACCTGCTAAGCCAACATAAAAAGTTCTTGATGAAACAATGAAGGAGTTAACACTTCCCGGATATATGCCTTTTCCACCTGCAGCATTTATTCCTGCAATTCTTGCTTGTCTTACTGCTGGACCTGCTAACATAGCAAGACTTGTGCTATTTGTAACTAAATTATTTACAACAACACAATCGCCTGCAGCGTAAATGTCCTTAATACTTGTTTCCATTTTGTCATTGACAACAATGGCTTTGAATTTATCATGAATCTTTAGGTTCATAGCTTTAGCAAGTTCAACGTTTGGTCGCACTCCCGTTGCTAAAACAACAAGATCTGCATCAATGGTTTCTTCGAAATCTTTACTACCATATTTGATTTTCTGGACTTTATCTTTACCAATGATTTCTTTTACCATCATCTCAGTTTTAACAATCAAACCAGTTTCTTCTAAATTTTCTTTTACTAATTTAGCAAATCCACCGGATATTTTGAAAGGCATAAGTTGAGGTTGCATTTCAATAATAGTGACCTTTTTACCTAGGTGAACTAATTCAGAAGCAACTTCTATACCAATAGCACTTCCTCCTATCACAACAACATTTTTGACTTCTTTTGCATCAGCTGCTTGTTTAATTGCTGCAGCATCCTCTGCAAATTTAAGTGAAAAGGCATTTCCCAAATCTCTTCCTGGAATGGGTGGAACAAAAACACAAGAACCAATACAGAGAACTAATTTTTCGTACTCAGTAGAAGATTCTTCTCCATTTTTATGTTTATAATATACTTTTTTCTTCTCAGTATCTACCTTTTCTACTATAGAGTTTTTGTGAAGCGTAATCTTTGATCTTTCATAATTAAGATCTTCAATAATAGAGTCGATATCTGGTAGATAACCACCTATTACAAAAGGCATAGCACAAGGGTGATAGGTATCATAATCTTTTGAATCTATAACCGTGATTTCTGCCGTTCTATTAGCTAAACGTGCTGCACCTGCTGCACTCATACCTGCGGGACCATTCCCAATAATAACAATCTTTTGGCTCATTAGATAACCTTCAATTATATAGATTTTTGATTAAATCAAATAAAGGAATTACTTTATTTGATATTTAAATGCTAACAAGTAATTGAATTAAATGAAATAAAAGAAAAAAGTTAGAAATAGCTAAATTTCTAATTGAAATGCCATATCAGCTGCATTCTTAACAGCAATGCTAAAACCAGGTTGAAAACCAATTATTGCTGTATCTAGACCATTTGCTTTTGCAGCTCGAAGTAATGGAGCACATCTTGCATGTCTGCTGGCTATAACTACAATATCAACATTCTTCGAAAAAACACTATCCATAACTTCAACAACCATACGAATATAGATATCACTTGAAGCAACAATAGGTTCATAGCCACTATTCTCAACAGCTTTTAGTAAATTGCGAGGAGCATGACGATTTAGAATTACTTTGGCAATTTTAATTTGTCCTAATTTATTAGCTATTCTCTCAATATCTTCTAGACGAATCTGTTTGTTATTCACTCTGCGAAGAATATTTGGTGCATCAATAATTAGCGCTATTTTCTTTTGTTTAGAGAAAATATTCTTCACTGTTTTGAAACCCAATGTGCTTCGTTCTTCGATACTCCCACTTCGTGTTGCAGCTGCAGAAGCAACAGAACCTTCTATTTCTTCATCTGCACTATTTTTGTGGTTTTGAGGTGCGTTTTCATTGGTTTCTGATAAATCTGTCAATTGTAATTCAACCTCTTTATTAAGCGAAGTTTTTGTCATTTTAATCTATTCGTTACTTCACACTTATCGACATAAGTAAAATATAAATAATCCTCGATTGTTGCATTTTATTTGCTAATGATATTTGAAGCATTTGATTTTTGAAATAAAAAAATGGCTGGGAGAATTAAACCCTATTTACAAAGGTTTTATTCTCTTTTTTAGAAACTTTCACTAATCCATCTTCTTTCAAATCGGAAACAATGTGTTCAACCACATTATTTGACTGTCCAACAATCTTAGAAAGATCCTTTATAGCTATTTCGCCACCAATATCCTGAATGGCTAAAAAGACTCTGAATTTTGGAACTCCTTGTAGTGATTTGGTGAGGCTTTTGATTATAGCTTCTTTCTCATTAGCTGCTTTTTCTAGATCACCAACACTACTTTTAAGATTTTCAAGTTGAATCATAATTTTGTCTCGTTCTTCTTGAATGGCATTTCTATCTTTTTCAATAACCTCTTGAGTTTTCGAAATTTCAGCAATAGACTTCTCTTTCCCCTCAAATGACTTTTTAATATCCCTTATTTCTTTCTTAAGATTTTTGAGTTCAGCTTCATTATTGGTTTTCTCTTTAAGCAAATCATTGATTTTTGCCTCTTGAGATGATTTTTCAGATGAAACATTATCCTTTGCATCTACAATCTGGTCCCTAAGTGAACGAATCTCATCATCTTTAGTATCTATTGCTTTCTCTTTCTCAGTTAGCTCTGCACTAAGATTTGCAGTTTTCTTTTCAGTTCGCTCTAAGGAATTTTTATTATCAGTTAGCTGGTGCTCTAGAGCTTTGTGATCATCTTGTAATTTTTTGATTTGTGCATCCTTTTCTGTAGATGAAGAAGCAATTTCTGATTTTGTATCTGTAACATTTTTTCGAAGCTTGTCAATTTCTTTATCTTTTTGTTGAACAGCATCTTTGTAACTATTGATTGCTGTTGTTGCCTCTTTCATACTTACTTCTAATTCATCTGCTCGTTGCCTTTCAAGATTGAGAAGTTCATCAAGTTGATTGGTTTTCGCTTCAAATTTTTCGGAGCTAACAGACTTCATTTGGGAAACACGTTTTTCCATTGAGGTCAGTTGTTCCTTCAAAGCTTCAATGTCCTTCTTTTGTTCAGTAATTACTTCTTCTTTTTCTTTTGTAGAGACATCTGAATGTTCTCTTTGTTGAGAAAGGTTGCCAAGTTGTGTTTGTAAATCCTCAATTTCCATTCGTTGATTAACTAAGGATTCTCCATGTTCCATAACCTGTTTCTCGTACATTTCAATAGTACGTTTCTGTTCATCAGTAATTTCTTGGAGTTTATTAAGTTCTCCAATCTGACCTTCCCCTCGATTTTTAGAGGTCTGCCGTTCTGTTTCAAACGTCTTCTCTCTTTCGACGAGTTCAATTTTCAATCGATTTGTTTCTTGTTCCAATTCCGCTATTCGTTGAGTTGCCTCACCGCTAAAGCTTAAGTTACCTGAAAGGGCACTACTTAAAGTATTTCCAAGAATTTTGCTACCATTTCCAGAAGCATTGGTTAGGATATTCTTCATATAATCCAATTCGAGAGATTTGATGGTATCAAATATTTTACTAATCTCTGCAGGAGGATAGCTAGCTTTAGAAGTAGCTAGAAAATTGTTTATTTGTTCATCAAATCTTGAGGAAAACTCAAGCTCAATTTTCTGCTTTAGATCTTGCATTTCTGCAAGAAAACGAACAACAGATTGTCTTTTAATTTCATCAGCGTTAGGTGGTTGAAGTTCAGGCATATTCAGACCTCTTCAATAATGCATTTTATACTAATATCTGATAATTATCACTCTTATATGCACAAGTAAGCTTGATAATACTTTTTCACTTTATTAATCATTTAGTTTGAGGAATATATATCTTTCACCTTATTCTTAAACATTAAAAACATCTAGAGAATATTATTTTTTCCTATAGAGCACATTCTTAAGCATAAGAAACACAGTTAATTTTCTTTTTCCTCAGAAAGATTCACAGGTATCTGAAGAATGTCATCGATATACAAATAGAAATTAGTGAAAAACGAATGCAGTTTAGTGAAAGGAACAACAGGTACATTTTCATGAAAATATACTGAATCATCTAACCATGTAACTATCATAGGTATTATTATTCCCTTTTTCCATTTTCTTACGTTAATTTTACTTTTCAGTTTGTTGATATTTATTACTAGAGCTTCAGTTCGAATTATCTGTTCGGTAACTGCAGTACGTAAAACAGACTGCTTTCCCGTGCCTCCAAAATGTTTACAATCAATAAGAAGTATGTACGGTTTATTCTTCAAGATGACATCAATTTGATACTTTCTCTCTTCTGTTGAGAAATTCAAACCAGTTTTTGCTATATATCCGAACTCATCACTAACCATAGTAGTTAATAGTTCAAATTCTTGCCAAGATAATTGTTTGATGATTTTATCCCAATCTACACCATTCTTTGCACCATATAATACTAATTGAGCTCTCTGCTCTCGAGTAATTTGAAAGTTACCATCTATGGTTGGCTGTAGTTGTATTCCAATTTGTTCTATTTCCCTCAAAAAAGAATTTATCTTGTAAAGATTTACTTCTTCCTTCAATTCATCTAACAGAAGGTACGGAACATCTTTTGTTTTTTGTAGAACTACTAGAAGTAGCTTTTTATACAAGGATTATCTCTCCGGTTAAGATGCAGTGTTGATTTCTAATTAAAAATCATTTTGGTTAGATAATAGATTAACTTTAAGAGTTGAAATGCTTTTATTTGAAAAGGAAGAATACATTATCTAGATTAGAAGGTGAATAAAATAGACCAAAAAATTGTTGTTACAGGCGGATGTGGGTTCATTGGTAGTAACATTGTTAAAAAGCTGGTTAGTATTGGTTATTCAGTAAAAGTTATTGATGATTTATCTGCAGGAAAAGTAGAGTATATTGAGGAACCTATGAAAGATAGGGAAAAATGTATTTTTGTTAAAGGAAGTATAACTGATTCCGAGTTTCTCAAAAGAGAATTCGAGGGTTATGATGCAATACTGCACGAAGCCGCAAATCCAGATGTAAGAACCAGTAAGGATAACATCTTCAAGGATTTTGAAATCAATGTTTTAGGAACATTGAACGTGTTACAAGCAATGACCAGTAATAAAATAACAAAAATCGTTTTTGCCTCATCAGGAGGAACAGTTTATGGAGAAACAAAAGTAATACCAACTCCTGAAGATCATCGCTTAGATCCAATCAGTCACTATGGAGCTTCAAAAGCTTCATGTGAACAATACATGGCCAGTTATGCTAGTTTGTATGAAATTGATGCTATTACATTGCGGTTAGGCAATATTTTCGGTCCTCCATCAAATCACGGAGTAATGCGAGATTTCTTCATGAAATTAAAGAAGAATCCAAATACATTGGAAATTCTTGGAAATGGGAAACAAATAAAATCCTATCTCTATATTGATGATTGTGTGGATGCACATATACGCGCATTACAAACACAACTTAGTGGACATACAGCTTTTAACATAGCAACCTCTGAAGGGATAACTGTAAATGAAATTGCTGACAGTGTAGTCTCTGTAATGGGATTAGATAATGTAGAATACTCTTATACTGGTGGTGAAAGAGGTTGGGCAGGAGATGTCAAAAAAGCAGTATCTGATACTTCAAAAGCAGAAAGGGAATTGCAATGGAAACCAAAAACATCAATTAAAGATGGTATTAGGAAGTATATTTCATGGTTGGAAAAGGAATCTCAAGGATAGCATTCCTAGTTCTCTGATAAAATCTGAATGAGTTCTACCATAGAGCGAATGTGCTTCCAAATAGTTATTCCATATTTTTGAGCATCCAATAAATCATTACGTATTAAGATAAAAGATACTTTAGCTTCATTTGCAGCTTTTGCATCAATCCATGAATCACCAACAAAAAGGACTTCGTCGGGTTGAAGCCCCATTTTTGATAAAATGAGTTCAATACCTTCTTTATCTGGTTTCATCTTTGTAACATCTTCTCGTGCAACAATTAGAGAAAAATAGTTGGTCATGTTGAATTTTGTTAAAACTTCCATAGTTGGATTACAAGCGTTATTAGTTAATAGAGCAGATTCAATTTCTAATTTCATAATTGAGTCCAATGTTGTAAGAACATCTTGATCAATAGTGATATTTTCCATTCCTTTACGTTCAAATTCCTCGACAATTTCCCATAATTCCGGGACTAGTATAGTACCATTTCTTTTATCAAAAGATTCAGCTTTGTCGATGATATTTCCGGCAGTATATTTGTGAGGAATCTCTTCTTCACTTCCGAATTCTAAACCAAATTTGGTTGTTAAACGTGCCATTTCAACTTTCATTTTTGGAAAATCAATATTCGATTTAACTAGGGTGTTATCAAAGTCAAAGATAATACATTTCAAGGAATTGATCACTATTCAATCACCTTTTTTCACAACAGAATGTGCTACTATTTTACATCCTTTTGTAATAGTAACATTTGCTGATAAGAGTGCTTTCCCACCAATAATAACAAAATCCTCTAGCTTGTCACGATCGCGTTCTGCGATCAATAATTCTTCTGAAAGCTCTATTGGAGTAATTTTAGTATTAGAACCTACCACTACTTCTTCCCCTATAATTGTGGATGAAAATTCACAATTGGCTCCAATACGAGACTTGTTCATCAACAAAGTTTCAGCAATAATACTATCACCACCAATTTCACAATCGGAACCAATATAGACTCGTGGACCGATTTTAGACCCCGTTTCAATAAGTGTTCCTTTGCCAACAAGAACGGGTCCTTTGAAGAAAACACTAGAGAATTCTATTTCTACATCCGCTTCAAAGAATATATCTTTGACAGCTTTGAAACCGATTTCTCCGCCTGAATGAAATTGCATTTTAAGCATTTTCTCTTTTGGAAGGAAAAATCTCTGAGCATTGAATAAATCAATAGGATTCTCAATACTCATCCAATTATCAGTAATTAACGCACCAAGAACTCCTTTCTCGCCAAGAAGGGAAATGGTATCAGTTATTTCGAATTCTCCTCTCTCTGAAAGAGGTGTTGCTCGAATAGTATCAAAAAGATCATTACCAAAAAGGTAAATTCCCGCATTGATGTACCTTTGCTCACCGTTAGCAGATCCTCCTTTTGCCTTTTCTTTAATATCAAGAACTTTCCCATCATCAGTAATTCGAAGTAACCCATATCGTTCATCATCTCCTGGAAAAACAACCATAGAACATTTGGCTTTGATTTTTTCATGATGATCAATTAATTCGGGAATGATCACATCCAAAGGTGCAAGAATATCTCCATTCATAACTAAACAATGTTTTTCATTACCAACAAAAGGCTCTGCTTGTGCGATAGCATCTGCTGTACCTTGTGCTGGATCTTGGATAGTGATTTCAATTTTATCGGAATATTCCTTACATGAAAAAATAGCACTCATTTTATCAACTTGTCCTGGAGAAACAACTAAAACCAATTTATCCATTAAACCTGATTCTTGAATCATATCTGCCATATGCACTAAAAGAGGTTCATTCATAATAGGTAATGACCCCTTCAAACGAGTTTCTGTTAAGGGTCGTAATCGTTTCGCTTGTCCGGCTGCAATAATAATAACAATCAACAGTGATCACCAAGATAATTACAAACAATCAAAGAATGAATACTCTTACTTATTTTAATACTATCATTGACTTTATGATTAGAAGAAAAGACAAGTACAAATAAGAGAAAAATCTCAGCGGAAAGAAGCTGAGAAAAAAATAAAATAACAAATAAGCTAGCTTATTTGTGTGATGATCTGAAGTTGTTTGCGAATTCGGAGATAATTTTTAGCAAAATCGGTAGCAGAATAATCTGCCCAGTGGAACTTCTCCTCGCAATCAAAGAGCTCCTCTTCAAGATGTAACTTTCGACGTTCAAGATATTTTTCACGTTCTGAGCTTCGATCAAGAGATGAACGACCACTCATTCCTGCACGAATACTAGCTAGCTCTTGTTCTTTTTGGCGTAGAACTTCCTCAAGTTGAGCTTTCTGTCGAGTGAAAACTTTAATTGCGTTAGCAGGTTTTGAGGCAGCTGAAATTGGTCTAGCACCTTTCTCAAGTAAATGTCTCGCAGGGCGGAGAGGCTCTCGAGCAAATAACCCTTTAATGGAATTTGCAACTTGGAATATATGATACTCTGGATTCCATTTCTTAACAATCCAGAGGTCAATAATTTTGCCTTCAGTAACCCTAGGGTGCTCTACTTCAGAAATCATTTTAACAATAGGAGGAGTAGCGGGAAAACCACCGATAATTTCAATTTCAACAGTGAAGAAGCGATTGGAAAATTCGCCCCTGCCTGGAATAAGACCTTTCCATCGAGTCATATCACCTTTGATAGGTTCAAACCCACGACCCTTCTCATACATCCAACGTGCCTCACGGGCAATGACAAGATCTGGAATATTTTTAATCATTATACTATCAACCACTTTTATTTTCTTTTTTATAAAATTGATACTATTCGTATCTCTACTTCTTATAGGGCTCTTACCCTTATTATTTATTTGCAATTCAACATTATAAAAGTGATTAATTGACATTATTCGCATTAAATTAAAAATGGGCAGTTGATTTTCTCTGCTAAAATATAAAAATTCACTTATCGAACCTCGAATATTATACTTACATTTATCAACCTACAGAATTTCTCTAATTCATTGAATCAAAGAACTATTGAAAAAATCGTTTCAAAAACTATTTCCTTTGAATGATGAATTAGTTTCTGTATAGTTAATGTTATGAAAAACAACAATTTGAGAATGAAAAAATTTCTATTGAAAGAAAGAATTATAAATAGATAGTCTCAACTTCGTCAAGTGATAAAGAAAACTTTATCTTTGTTAGAGATGCTGAGATGCATTCTATTCTTAGTCTATGAATAAAGCTGAAACTGAGAGTGTAACCAACTCAAAGAACGAGTAGGCTTAGAACATAGCCCGAGAAAATCAAATAAAAAACTTCAAGGTTATATAAAAATGCCAACGGCTTATGACGTTCCTGCAGAAGACTTGATCAAAGAAGTTGCAAAGGAACTAAAGAAATCAAAGAAAATAACTCCGCCCGAATGGGCAAGCTACGTTAAGACAGGATCATTTAAGCAACATGCCCCAAGAGAAGAAGATTGGTGGTTCATCCGTTGTGCATCTCTATTACGTAAGCTCTATGTTAGTGGTCCAATCGGAACTTCCCATCTAAGAAAAGAGTACGGTGGATTAAGAAGAGGAAGAAATAGACCAGAGAAGTTCACAAGAGCAAGTGGAGCAGTTATACGAAAAGCTTTACAACAATTGGAAAAAGCTGATTTAGTGACCTCAGACAGAAAAGGCAGAGTTGTTTCAGCAAAAGGGCGATCAATGCTTGATAAAACTGCAGCACAAATCATAAAAGAACAATATCCCGAACTCAAAAAATATTAGTTCTTGAACGATGATTAGTAAATGTGAGAGAAAAAAATATGTCCCAAGATAAAGAGCTTGAAGAATTGCGAAAAAGAAGAGAAGCTGAATTACAATCTCAAGCAGGAACACAAGCGCAAGCACAAGCTCAAAGAGCAGAAATTGATGCTCAAAAAGCAGTGATCCTACGACAAATTCTCACACCAAAAGCAAGAGACCGATTAGCAAATATCAAGATGGCTAGAGCCGATTTTGCTGAAAAATTAGAAAACCAACTAATTCAATTAGCGTCAAGTGGGAACCTTCGAGGCCAAATGACCGAAGAACAATTAGTGGAAATCTTGCGACGATTGCAATCTGGAAAAAGAGAAAGTACTATCGAGTTTAAAAGAAAATAATAACAAAGGAAGGAAAAAACAATGGGTCGAAGTGTACCACTAGGAAAAAAATTAAGAATGGCAAAAGCAAAAAGAAGAACACACGGTGTTCCAACCTGGGTTGTTATGAAAACCTCTGGTAAAGTAAGAAACCACCCCAAGAAGCGACACTGGCAGAGAAATAATCTGAAAGTGTGATTACGATTAATGAATCAATGTTAAGTGAGATGATACCCAATGAGCTCAGAAGAAGTTGAAATCGAGGAAAGAATTTATACGATTCCGTTCTACCCCAAGCTTAAATTATCTACACGCTATAAACGTGCTCCTCGTGCTATTAGAATTATGAAGGAATTCATTTACCGTCATATGAAAGCTGAGGATATCATTATCGATAATGAATTGAATGAATTCATTTGGGCACGCGGCATCCAAAAGCCACCTCGAAAAGTGCGTGTACGTGCAATTAAAGATGAAGATGGTATTGTAGAACTCTATTTAGTTGAAAAGAAAGTTGCTACAGAGGCAAGAATTCCCGAAGTCCGCAGAAAACCAGGACGAGGCGAACTCCGCCCACCCGAAGACGAAGATATCGAAGAAGAAGAAGACTGAGATCTTTTTCCTTTTTTCTTTCCTTTTTCCTTCCCTTCAAACTTTCTCTTTTTCTTATTTTTTCAATCTGTTTTTTGAACATTTTCCTTTTTTGAGACGATTAACCATCTTTTTGTTGCGTCACTCATAATTGAGTTAATACAATTTCTATTTATAAGAATTTGATAACATAATTTTAAGCAAACTATTTTGCCTAACTAAAAACATCTGGGTGACAATGCTTGGGTAATTCATTCACAAACGAAATTGATGATAAAATAGCAAAAGAAGATGAAACTTCAATAACAGAGCAGATCAATTCCAAACCTGTTGATCTTGAAATAGATTCCTCTTCTGATAAATTCGATGATGATTTAATTGAAACAAGAGAATTTAAGGGAAAATCAATTGCTATAGAGTTTGCTGGAGGAGCAATATTAGGTGGGTTAAGTATTGTTTTTGCAGTATTAGTTAATCCCTTTATGCCTACCCTCCCTGGGTTGGGTATCAAAATCTTTGATTTAATAGCAATTCCAATGATACTGGCTTACATTATCTTTGGTATTAGAAGTGGTCTTTTAGCAACAGTTATTGGTTGTTTAGGGATTTTAATCTTACCTGAATCAATGGCTTGGGTCGGAATGCTTGCTAAATTCTTTGCAACGATTCCTATGATAATCATTCCTTGGTTAGTTTTCAAGACCAATACCTTAATCTCTAAGAAAAGTAAAATTATTCCTATTATCGAAGAAACTTCTGATAATCTGAAGAAATATTATTTTTGGTTTATGTTAGTAGCAATTTTAATTCGTTTTATTCTCATGTTCGTTTTGAATCTTTTTGTGTTTGTTCCTCTATTCACTGGTGGAGGTGTCACAATAGCAACTAATCCACAAATTGCTCTAACGAGTGCAATTATTTATGCTCTTTGGAATTTCGTACAAGGAACGGGTGATGCATTAATTCCTTTTCTGCTTGCCTATCCAACGCGATTCACAAAAATCTTTGGAACTTGGTAAAAAACCATTTTCTTCTTTTTCTTTATCTATGAAATTGTATCGACCTAAAGGTAATTTAATAAACAAAGCGAATACTTTATAAAATGCATCTAAAAAGTGCGCTAAAATCACATATTTACGCGTAACACTTTTTAGGTAGATTGCATTTAACATATTACCTTAAACAATCTATCGTAATACGTACTAGAAAACCTTGAGTCTATTACAGCTCAAAGACAAACAAAAGCTTGCCGAAGGTGATCTGTCGTTTTCTATTATAGATGAAATTACAGATGAATTTGCGTGTGAGGTCTAAAAAAATGATTGCTATTACAAAAGAATTCAAACAAATGTTGAAAGAATTGTTTGATGCTCGAGAAGTTACAGAGATGTCCGTAGAGGACCTAGTTAACCTTCTATCCGTGAGCTTAGATGAATTGAGAATATTGCTGAAAGATGAGCAGATAAGAACAGAATACAAACTCACACAAGCAAATGATGGATCAGAATATGTGAAAAGATTCCTTCAAACAATATTAGAAGGGAAACAAATGACAATCTCACTTAATATCCAATGGGACAATATCGGTGGATGCCCATGTTTCACCTGTCATGAACTTGATAGATGTGATATTGGTAACCCAATCTCTTCAGTTGATTGCCCATTGTTTAGTCGATGGTTATTTACTGAACCCCAACAGGAAGAAGAAGAAGAGTAGCTCTAGCTAGATCTTTTTTATCTTCTTATTTATCCTTTTACTTTCTTAGTTTGAATCAAAGGGCTAATAAAAACAGTAAAATTGTTTTTTGGTTTTCTTAAACATGACTTACTTTTTAAAGGGAATCTCTTCAATTTGTAACAAGGTGAATTTCTTGAGCCATAGAGAACGAATGAGACGTAGAGAATTTTATTACCGAGAAGCACAACGAATAGGTTATCGCTCTCGAGCAACCTTTAAGCTCAAACAGATTCAAGAAAAATTCACTGTATTCAAAATAGGTGATATTGTTCTCGATGTTGGTGCAGCTCCTGGTGGGTGGAGTCAAATTGCAACAGAATTTGTTGGTATCCCTGGAAGGGTTTATGCTGTTGATTTGGATTTCATTGAACCTATTGATTTTGTAATTTCTATTCAAGGAGATATCACTGATAGAAAAACCCATGAACGTCTTAAAACTCTCATAGGTGAGCCTGTTGATATTATTATAAGCGATTTGAGTCCAAAAGTAACTGGTAATTGGTCTACCGACCAAGCAAGACAAATATTCCTTTCAGAACAAGCTCTTAGATTAGCTGTTTCCGGTCTTTTAAAACAAGGCGGAAAATTTGTGAGCAAGGTTTTCCAAGGGGATCTTTATGAACAATTTCTAGCAATTGTAAAACAATTATTTACCGTTGTCTATTTATATAAACCAAAAGCTTCTCGAAAAGGAAGTGCTGAAATTTACGTTATTGCAAAGGGATTAAAGAAAGGACCAAGGAAGAAGCGAAAACCCACTAAGAAGGTGGAACAAGATGATTAAGTATCCTTTAGCAAAGGTCATTGAAGGACAAACAACAATCATCGTACCCGATGTAGAAGCTTTTAGAAAGTCTCCCTCAAGTTTCCCGCCTTCAGATGCCCCTGTTTTTTACAATAAAAAGATGGAAATCAATCGAGATTTTGCTCTTGCTCTATTACGAGTGTACCTTAATAAGAAAGAAATTGAGGATGAAGTTACTTACTGTGAACCAATGGCTGGAAGTGGCATCCGTTCTATTCGTGTAGCAAATGAGCTGCCTTCTATACAAGTGCTAATGAATGATCGAAATCCTCAAGCAGTAAAGCTTATCAAGGAAAACGTCAAACGATTAAAATTAAAAAAACATACTGAGGTTTTTGAAGAGGATGCTAATGAATTAATGCTGCGTTTTCGAGCCTCGGGGAGGAAAATAGATATCATAGATTTGGACCCATTTGGATCACCATCACAGTTCATAGATGTGACTGCACAAACAATAAGTAAAAATGGTCTGTTGGCAGTTACCTCTACTGATATGGCTACAATGTGTGGTGTGTACCCTAAAGCATGTATACGGAAATATGCATCAAAACCAATTCATTCATTCATTAGTCATGAATTAGCTGTAAGAATGATGTTAGGGTTCACTGCAATAGCTTTAGCACGACATGGAAAAAGTGCGGTACCGATTTTTGCTCATAGTACTGAGCATTTTATTAGAGCATATATAATAATTGAGAAAGGTATTACCAAAGCAAAGAATGCAATGACAAATTTAGGTTTTGTTGCTCATTGCAATAATTGTTATAGTCTTGAAACGGTAAATGGATTGATCAATACTCTTGCGAAGCAATGTTCCAATTGTGAGCAAATACGTCAAATAGGTGGTCCTATCTGGCTAGGTAAAATGTATGAGAAGGATTATGTTAAAGCTTTGGAAAATGAATTGGTTCAAAATGCAATTGCTTATGGTACTACAAAGAAAATGCTCAAAATTGTTTCTTTAGTAAAAGAGGAAGTTGAAGCAGAAGTTTCCTCAGAAAAAAATCATTTTTACTTTGACATACATCGAATAACTGATAAATTAAATTTACCCTCGCCAAAAATGGTCAAAGTAATTGCCATCCTTCAAAAAGGAGGTTTCATTGCTTTTAGAACTCATTTCAGAACAAATTCGATTAAAACTGATGCTCCAATTGAAAAAGTAGTTGAAACAGTGAAACAAGCTATCCAAGAAAAGTAATTTTTAAGACAATCCTTTTGTTTCAAGAAGGTAGAGAATACTTTGAAGCCAATGTATCTTGCCGGAGTAGATGAAGCAGGACGAGGTCCCGTTTTAGGTCCCCTAGTAGTTGCTGGAGTAGTTTTACACCAAGATGATTTACCACAACTAGTTGAAAATGGGCTTGCAGATTCTAAACTCGTTCCAAAGGAAAAACGAGAACGCCTATATCAAACTATTTTAGCCAAAGCAATTGATTATAAAGTAATTATCATTGAAGCATCAGATATTGATAGTCAAAGAGCACAAGCAATAAACCTGAATAAAATTGAAATGAATTCCTTTGTTGAAATATTACTTTTAATGAAAAAATGGTCAAAGGCTTTTGTTGATGCTTGCGATAGAAATGCTAATCGATTTCAATTAACATTACAAAATAGAGTGAGTACTAATATCGTTGCAGAGCATTTTGCAGATCAAACCTACCCCATTGTTTCTGCAGCATCAATTATTGCCAAGGTTGTTCGTGATAGGGAAATAGAAAAATATCACAATGAATATGGTGTGGACTTTGGTAGTGGGTACCCACACGATTCAAAAACAAATCAGTTTCTAAACGACTACATTTCTAAATATGGTAAATTACCGTTGGTTGCCCGAAAAAGTTGGGAAACATCAAGAAGAGTTGTTGAAATATACGAACAAAGAAATTTGGATGAGTTCTTTTCAAACGCTGAATAGGACAACATTATTTTTCCTTGTTATCTTTTTTCTTCTTTAATTTTGTGAGTTCATCAATAGAGAGAATAGGGACTCCTTTGAATTCTTTCTGATCAATTTCAGAACCAACTATAACCAAAGGATTAGCATCGGCAATTCTGGATACATTGTAAGTTACAAGTATTTTTTTAGTAAAATCATCTCCACTAGGCTTTCGTGTTATTCCAGTAATAGTTGTAATTGATTTTTCAAATTCATCGATCTTATCGACCGATTTTGCTAACACTCTAAATGGCAATTTTTTCGTCCAAAGCTGATCCTTCATTCCTAAGGAATCAAAATGTTTTTTGACATCTTTTTCAAGTTCACTTCTTGGTGCTCCAGAATATTTCTCAGGTTGAGTAACAGACCCTATCCTTTGCATTTCATCGAACAAGTTTATTGCTAAGGTTAAGGGTTCATCAAGGAATTCTTCAATCATCATTGCTGTCTCTAGAGAGACGTTGATCTTCCCACGTTCATACTCATATACAGCTCGCTTTGATATACCCACTTCTCGGGCTAGATCACTTAAGCTAAGGTTTTTTCCAACTCTTTTTTCTTTCAAAAGGTCGCCATCAAACCTAACTTTGAACCCGCCACGGTAGGCAAAGATGAGAGGAGGAATTTTGTGGAGCAGCAGATTTCGAAGAGTTTCGAGAGAAACTACTGGAATTTCATAGCGAGAATAAACAACACCATCTTCAATAACTGAATTTCTTCGAATATTTTTTCCAACAATAAGTGGAAGACCTCCAAGCATTGAAGAAAGTTTTCGAAGTTCATAAGCTTGATCTTCACGGAGGTTATCGATAGTTTCAATTATTTTTACTAACATTAGTAGATATTGTTTCTTTGCGATAATGTCGAAACAACCACCACAACCTAGTAAAGGAATCGATAGATCAAAATGGAGGGTCTCAAATAACTGAGTGATTCCTTGAATAAATTGTTGGTGTTTATCTACAATCATTTTCTTATCCTTCGTACACTCATTGTATAATTGGACGGTTCTCTCAAATGAAAAAATAATCTTATTAGAAAGAAATTTGTCACAAGTGACTTTAAAGTCTTGCGTTTTTTACATGTGAGATGAAGAAAAAAACTATCCTTTCTGCTTCCGAATAAGCAATTTTAATGGTTTTGCAAGGCGCTCATCCATAACGAATATTTTTATTCCAGATTTGAGATTCTTTTTATTTACGACCATTTTTCCGTCAAGAATAATTCCTTTAAGCATAAGCTTTGGATCTGCAAGACCAAAAGCATAAGCAATGCGAGTTGCGAGTTCTTCTATTGTTTCTCCATTTTCAACTATGAATTTCGCTTCTTCAAGCTCATATTGTTCTCCACAAACAGGACACTTCTTATTTCGTGCTAACCTAATGGTTGTTGATGTACCTGAAAGACCATCATAAAAGAAATAATTATCAAGGGGAGTTCCAATTTTCATTATTGTTTTTAATGCTTCTTGACTGAGAATGCCGCCGATAATCATAGATAGAGTTGCGACAGCAGGCATTGGAGCTTCTTTTTTCTTAGGTAAATGCTTTCGTTTTTTACCTACAGGAGAACAAGCTTGACTTAGCTTTTCTTGCGGAATTAGAGGTTGGCATTCAAAACATGGAGTTTCATATGGAACGATTCTCTGTACATGCCCTAGAAAACCAAACATACCACCAGAGATGAGTGGTTTTTTCACATCTACTACCAATGAGTTTAACCATCGACGAGCATCGAAGGAATCCAAACCAGCGATAATAACATCACATTCCTTGTAATATTTTCGCTTTACTTCTTCCAATCTCATAGGTAAGGAAATAACTTCGATTTCAGGATTTATTTCTCGTAACCGCTTAGCGGCAATTTCTGATTTGTATTTTCGAACATCTCGTTTTCGAAATAGAAATTGACGGTTCAAATTACTGTATTCAATAGTATCCATATCACAGAGGTATATATGACCAACACCACTTAAAGCTAAATTTGCGGCAACGAAAGAGCCAAGAGCACCAACACCAGCTACTAGAGCAGTAGCTTTAGTAATACTATCTTGATTCCAATTTTTAATTCTCATTTGTCGGTCGTATCTTGACATACCTCTCACTCACAAGAAGTTTTATGCATTAGTCCGAAATAGTTTAGAACACAATTAACTCTTTCGTTTAAGAAATCACTCTAGGATTTTAATTGCTTTGATAATTCCCAAAGCAATGATTTTTATACTAATTCAATCTGAAATAACACAGTAATTCTTAACAAAAAAATGAAGGTAAGAATTTTAAAAAATAAATAGGTGCAAAACAAGTTGCCAGAAGTTTACGAATGGCGTGGAGCCAGACCCGGAGACATAGTTTGGAGACACCCTGATGATAGAATTCAATGGGGCAGTCAAATTATTGTCAAGCAAAATCAAAACGCTATCCTTTTCAAAGAAGGAAAAGCTTATGATGTACTTTCACCAGGAAGACATTTCATCACAACCAAAAATCTTCCCTTAATAACTAAGTTATTATCAAAGATTGTTGGTTATGACAGATCACCATTTAATGCTGAAGTTATTTTTATAAGTCTTAGTGATTTTAAAGGTAAATTTGGTGGTAGAACACAAACAATGGACCTTGCTCCATTACAATTCCATGGGGAATATTTCTTTGAAATAAAAGAACCAACACCCTTCATTATGGAAGTTGTAGGAAACCAAAGTATCTACAATTCTGCTGCAGCACTAGATTATCTCAGAGGATTCTTTGTGCAAACATCTATGGATAATTTATCAGGATTTAAACTGATCAAAGTAATGCAAGAATTGAATGAAGTAAGCGAAGAGATTGAGAAAACAATCTATCAACAATTAACTAGATGGGGTATTAATCTCATTGATTTGAAATTCCTTGGAGTTGATACTACACCAGAATATCGTGACCGATTGTTCTGGATGCAATCAGGAGTTTCTGCTGATAAACTCATTACATTGAAAACAGTAGAAAAATCATCAGAACATCTTGGAAAATCACCAGGAGCAGGTCTCGGTGCAGGTATGTTCCTCATGCCAGAATTAATGAGACAAGCCAATGAAACAAAATCATCTGGTAGAGCTGATCAAGAAGCAGTAGTTCAATGTGCAAAATGTGGACACGATTCTTCTCCAGCAGCGAAATTCTGTCCTTCGTGTGGGACCCAAATGGGTGTCAAACCAAGAAAAGCGGCAAAGTTCTGTACTAATTGCGGAGCTCAGGTTGATGGTAAATCCAAATTCTGTTCAGGATGCGGTGCTTCGTTTTAATTAGAAATCAAGTGGTTTCTAATTTATCCCCTCTTTTTTTCGGGGAATTTCCTTTCTTTTTCAAATAAACCTTCTTTCGATCATTTAATTTGAGTAGCAATTTCTTGAGTATAATTCTAACGAAAATATTATCAAGTTCCAAAAGCAATGTAACGCGTTGACAAAAACTCTTTAGCAATTAGACAATTAAATAGACCGTTAGTGATTAAAATGAGTGAAGCGAAAACACCAAGAAACGTTCATCTAAAAATAGTAAAAGAAAAACATAAACAATTACCTGCAATAATGAAAGAAGCAGCTATTGACTGTTGGGTTATTTTTACTCGAGAAACAGCACAAATATCAGAACCAGTAATGGATATTGTCGTAGGAGGAGATATAGTGTGGCATTCAGCATTTGTCTTCTCAAACATAAAAGGACAATTCAAGAAAACAGCAATAGTGGGAAATTATGATGTGAATGCTGAAAAAGATAAGGAGATTTGGGATGAAGTACTGGGATACAAAGAAGGGATTTCTGCTCTCCTAAAAGGATACATTGAGAAATTGGATTCAAAAAACATAGCACTAAATTATGATATAGATGATGTGTCCGCAGACGGACTAACTTATGGAATGTACCTAACTCTAGTGAAAATATTAGGTGAGAAAAAGGAACTATTCACAAGTGCAGCACCAATAATACAGAAATTGCGTGGACGAAAATCTGAAACAGAAATAGAGCTAGTAACTAAAGCATGTTTACTAACAAAAGACATATACAAAAGGATAGGTGCACAAGTAAAAGTAGGGATGAATGAAGCCGAAATACAAAAGATGTTCCACGATGAAATGAACAAATTGGGAATAATAGAATCCTGGCAAAGAAACTCATGTCCATCCGTTGATGCAGGACCTGATAAAGAAATAGGTCATTCGGGACCACAACCAACAATAAAAGTGCAAAAGGGACAAACACTCCATTACGATTTTGGAGTGAAATTACATGGCTATTGTTCGGATATACAAAGAATGTATTTCTTCGGTGCAGAGAAAGATATCCCAGATGAATTGATACACGCATTTGATACTGTGTATAAAGCAATAACACTCTCAGCAGAATTCATAAAACCAGGGGTAAAAGGACATGAAGTAGATAAAATAGCCCGGAACCACGTAATCTCGAGAGGATATGAAGAATACGGGCATGCATTAGGTCATCAAGTAGGAAGACAAGCGCACGATGGAGGAACATTATTGGGTCCATTATGGGAACGATATGGAAATATTCCAAAAGGTGTAGTAGAAGAAAATATGATTTTTACTTTAGAACTAAATGTTAAAACAAAGAATTATGGTTATGTTTCCTTAGAGGAAGATATAGTAATAACAAAAGATGGTTGTAGATTTCTAATTCCACGACAAGAAAAATTCATAATAATTGACTGAATGCTAACAAAAATCATTATAGAAAGAAAAAACAAGGGAAGAGAAAAGGACTAGTTCTTTCTCTCAATTCTTTTTCTACTTTCGAATTAACAATAAATATTGATACTACCAACATAAGAAAAATTAGTCGCATTTTTTTTTCAAGCAATCAAAAAAACTACTTTTTATCTTAGATTCTTTTCGGAATAATAATGAGAATGAACGATCTTTCCTTTTAGATTATTTTGGATCTTTCAGAGAGGATGTTTGTAAGTAACTATTAAAGTCAAATAATCTCAACAATTATTAACAAAAAATCCATTTGTAGTAGTGATTAGTAGAATAATCAGTTGTAGATGATTTATACCATGACCAAATTAGTGCTAGCTGGAACAATTCGTGCTGATATTGGAATGCCCCGGGGCATTGATCTATTGCTTTCTGGAAAAAGTGCTCTAGATGCTATTGAGGAGACAATCAAAATTGTTGAGGATAATCAGGATGATTGGACCGTTGGATCAGGTGGTTTACCAAACCTTCTTGGTGAGGTTGAACTCGACGCTTCAATAATGGACGGGACAACTCTTCGTGCAGGCGCTGTTGCTAGTATTAAGAACTATAAGAATCCCATTTCTATTGCTCGGAAAGTCATGGAGAAAACTCCTCACGTTTTACTGGTTGGAGAGGGTGCTAGCCAATTTGCAAAGATAATGGGTTTTGAGCAAGCAGAATTATTGACTGAAAATGCTCAAGACATGCACAAAGATTTCTTGGAAGGAAAGGGAATAATCAAGAAATCATATGACACTGAAAAATCTTTCAAAACCAAAGAACGATATTTCAAATCATTTCAAGATATGGTTCAAAATGCCAAGCTTATGGATTGGTATCGTGATTACGTTGCAAATAATCATGGAACAGTTAACATCCTTGCAAAAGATATAAACGATAATATTTGCTGTGGAGTGTCCACCTCGGGATTATCTTTTAAATTTCCAGGAAGAGCAGGTGATTCTCCAATTATTGGAGCAGGAAATTATGCTGATAGTCGGTATGGCGCAGCTGCATGTGTAGGAATGGGTGAACTGGTCATTCGTTTATCTCTTGCTCGAATAGCTGTCTATGAACTCTCTAAAGGAGCAACTGTAGAAGAAGCAGCTGTTAATGCGATAAAATCTTTGAAGGATTTAGCTCCAGATCAAGGTTCAGTTTCAATTTTGGTTATGGGTAAAGATGGAAAAGTCACTGCTGCTTGTAATTGGAAAAATTACTATTATTGGATAGCCACTTCAGATGAACCTATTCTACAAAAGAAAGAATGTATTTATGTTGATCTAGCATTAGAAGAAATTAATGGTGTTGGTTATCATCGTTAAGATTTTTTTAAAAAGAGGTTAAGAGACGTTAATTAACCTTCTTGGTTTTTTTCTTGTTGTTGTTGTTATCGTCTTCTTCATACCAACCTACGAGAAAGTGATTTGTGTATTGAGATATGTTTTATATTTAGCTAATTATGCACAAAAAATAATAAGGAGATTAAAGTTAGAGAATATAATTTAGCAATATGAGGGATCAACAATTTCAAATGAAGATGAAACCAATATCTACACTGCGAGTGCAAGACGAGCTTTTATAGTCAAGAACCCAGTTCCAGAAGAGAAACTGTTAGCTGGAAATGAAATTATGATTGGGTGGTCCAAAGCTGAAGGATTATTAGATGAGAAATTATCTCGAGATGATTTTCGAGAAATTATTCATAAAGAATATTTTCCGCGGGAAGAGAATAAGCGTCGCTCAGGACAAGTTGCTGGTGATCTCTGGCGATTCATTCGCGATATGAAATTAAATCATTATGTTCTCATACCAACAAAAGATGGATTCTTCATTGGACAGATTACTGGTCCATCAACATATGATGAAATGAAAATCTTTAATGATACTGCATATCATAGAAAAGTGGAATGGTTAAATGATAAGAAATCTGTCCCCTATAAAATGATCACTGAAGAGCTGCAAAAGAAGATGAAATCAATTCAATCAGTTATTGATGCAACTGTTCTTTATGATGAAATTGAATTTGCCTTAAGACATCTGTAAACATGAAGTAGCTAATGAATCCAATAATGATAGATTATTGGACTATTATCTTTATTCAGTTTTTTTAGTCAATTGCTCAAAAAACGTTGGAGCATTTTTGGGTGCTTTTCCATGTTTTACTTTGTGATAATAAGCATAGGTCAGTGGTTCTCCATCTCGAGTAATTTTTCCACCAACAACTTTCGCGATAAAGAGAGTATGTGTTCCACAATCAACTGACTCTTTTACAACACCTTCAAGATATCCTAGAGAATGATCATAAACAATAGGTGCACCGGTTAAGAAATTTTCAATATTCAATGGTTCTTCGAATTTATCGAAATCCCTGCCAGATCGAAAACCAAAACGGCCAATAAATTTCATAGGTGTTTCTTTACAGAGAACAGAGGCAGTAAAGACTTTACTTTCCATAATGAAATCATGAGTGTAATTTTCTTTCGAAATGCTTACTGCAATCATTTGTGGTTCAGATGTTATTTGAAATATAGTATTTACTATCAAACCATTGTACTTGTCTCCTTTTTTAGAACAGAGGAGAAAGAGACCATAGCTGATTAAGCGTATGCTTTCGTAGAGTTTTTCGACCATGAGATTTCATCCAAAATAGTACATTATATCTATACCTTTAGAATATTCTAAATTTAACCATTAAAAAAATATCGCTTAATAATATTCTCTTTTCCATTCTCTAAAATGTTATAAAAAAGTGGAATTAGTTTTTTTAATCGAATTGTTTTGTTATAATAGTAGTGTCTTTTCCTGTGAAAAAATAATGATTTGTAACCCAATCTTTTTTTATTTCCCATAAGGTTCCTTGTATTCGACGTTTATTAATGGGTATATCATCGAAAGGATAACTAATACCTAAATCGAAAATCTTTTTCCAACTATCTACAATTCGTTGATGATAGTGATTATTTGGGAGTGGCTTCTGAGTGAAAAAATTTGACTCTTGTTGTAGAAGTTCATCTTCTTCATCTACAGGTAAATACCAATAATTGAATACATAATGATAACGTTCAAAATCAGAAAGCAAAATTGCTTGTTCTGGGATATCAAATTGTACAAGCACCATTTTTTGACCTTTTTCAATATCCTGACGAACCTTTCTCTTATGAGGTTTATTGTTAGGTTGTTCAATCCATACACAAACGGGAAAGTGATTTGGCGAAGGTCATTTAAGACCACGTTCTTCCATGTGATGGATTATATAATCATAACTTCTTTCCAATAAAGAGTAACTTGGATGTTTCTCAACCATTTCTTTCAATGAATGATAACTACCTGTTCTTTGGAGAGATTCCCACATATCTGGAGCTTGAATGGTCCAACATTTCATAGCAAATTAACTACATCATACTAATTGATATTATTTTGTGTTCTCAATTTCAAGCACTCGATTTCATTAATCTCTCTCAGAAGACAAACACCTGAAAAATAGACTAATTGAATATACACTAAAGTTAGATTCCGTTTTTTCAGCAAAAACTTAAGTATCACTATTTACTTAATGGAAGTTTAAACAATAATCATTTGGAGGAGACAGATAATAACTTTAGATAAGGACTATTCGATACAGAATGTTGCATCTCGTTTCTACAAGCAATTTACTGTATTTCGGAGAACACTGGCAAACTCTATCAAAAATAATTTTGAAGATACTGAGAAACTCCTTATTGCTCAAAGGATATTCAATAGAATTTTTTTATTATATTTCATAGTAAACAAGCATGTGATTAAATGGAAAAACAATCAAATAATTGAGACTAAAGCATTTTTTGAAGTTTTACTCTCAGATGGGGATTTCGTTAATCATCTCTATCTAATTTTTGATTTCATACAAACTCCAGGAAAGGAGAAGTTCCATCAAATTGGTGAACAAACGATAAAAATTCCTTTTTTACAAAAAAAGTTGTACCTAAAGATCGAAGAAGAAAAAAGAATACTGACAGATTTGAAAACTGAAGATTGGCAAGAAATTCTCTCTTTTCTAAATTCCTTTGAATGGGATTCTGAGGATGGAACCAATTATAACTCGATTACACCAGAGATATTGGGTTATATTTATGAAAGAAGTGTTGTTGAATGGGAAGAACAAAAGACGAAAACTTCCAAATCAGTTTCTTCTCGGAAAAAAAGAGGTGTATTTTACACTCGAGATGAAGTTATCCAATATATCATAAAACATACCTTCTATCCATTGCTTTCTGAAAGATTAGATAATCGTTACAAGAATCTCATCGATTTTCTGGAGAATGGAAAAAGTGATTATAAAGCAGCTTTTGAAATAATTGATTCTCTAACGATCTTGGATCCTGCTTGTGGTTCAGGTGCATTTCTCATCAAAGCTGCAGAGGAGCTGTATAAATTTAAATGCACTCTAATGAAGAAAATGGGAGAATCATTTGAAAAAGTGGACTTGAAAAAAGGAATTATTCTGCACAATCTCTATGGTGTAGATTTGCTTAAAGGTGCAATTGAAATTACAAAATTGAGGTTACACCTCTGGGGCATTACAAGTTATACTCAATCTGACGAAATTAATTCTCTGCCAGATATTGAGCATATACTCGAGGGGAATAGTCTCATTGGGAAAATTAAAGACGAGCTTTCCGATATAGAAAAGAAACCAAATAAAAAACAAGCTACTTTCAAAGAAATTGAAAAACCATTCCATTGGAATACAAATTTCAAGGAAATACTATCAACTAGTGGTTTTGATATAATAATTGGTAATCCACCATATGGTGCTTTAATTACTAAAAAAGAACATCAAATTATCTCTGAAGAATATAGTTGCACATCCAGCAATAATACCGCAGAGTATTTCCTAGAACGCTCATATCGTTTGCTTAAGGAAAATGGATTCATGGGTTTTGTAGTTCCAAAACAAATAGCGTTTACTTCCAAATGGTGCGATATACGAGAATTTCTTTTAGAAAAAAGCATTGTGAAAAATCTATTTGATATTGGTTTAGCATTTGAGGGAGTAGACTATGAAGCACTAGTAATAGTAGCAAGTAAAAGTCTAGATAAGAATGCAATTGAGAATAGCAAAGTACAAATTGATACTGTTAGCAACATAAAAAGTCCAGCCAGTTTAAAAACCCCTCAATTTATTGGATATAATGCACAATGGATGATGCAGTTACATAAGATACTCATATTCAAGTATATCACAGCTTTTGAAGGAAAAATACTTCAAACGGTAAAAGATAGCTCGGAATCGTTTGATCAATTCTTTAAGGGGAAATCTTTCAGAGGTGTCTACTTTAATCAAAGTGAAGAGAAACAATTACAAAAAGGAAAACATCTCTACATTCGCGGTGGCCCATCTATACAAAAACATTATCTAAAAAACATCAAGTATATTCGCTATCCTGAGAAAAGAATCGGTGAACTAGAGAAATTAATGAAACCAAAGATAATATTCAAAGCTTTAAGGGGAACACAGTTAGTTGCTTATGTCGATACATTGGGAAGGATTATTTCAGATAGTAACATGAACAATGTCATTTTGAAAGATGAATACTCAAGTAGCTTAAAAGCAATGCAATTAATACTCAATCATAAATTAGTTTCATTCTATCTGTCTAAGTTAGTTTTTAGTGAAACAACTGAGACCGCAAGGCATCTAGATACCCCCTATGTTGTTCCAATACCTATACCAAAGAGAATAGATTTCGATGTTTGTAACAAAATAACAGAGATTCTTCTGTTTTTAAATCAGTACTATTTCACGAATTTTCTAAGCAAAAACAGTTCGAATGTTGCAATTGAGACAACAATCAAATATTTTGATAAACTTGCTAAAGTTATCATCTACGAGTCGTATTTCAGAGAATTGCTCACAACTAATTTACAAAAATTGCTCAAAACAATAATCTCCATAGATTTTGAGAAATGGTCACAGCTCGAACGATCAAATAATCTAGCTTCTTCTACCAGTAAAGAAAAGGATGGCATTCTGAAGATTGAAAAACATTACAAAGAACTTTGTGATAACGAAGATATTGAGAGTAATATTGACACCACTCTATCACATGAATATGTAAAGTGGATAGAGGATAAAAAGTAAAGTTGAGATTTTTTCTTTAACTATTTTATCTTTTTCCCTGTGAAATTGATAACAATTATAGTTCCAAGTAAACCTGTTCCAAGACTGAGATTTATGATCAAGTCAGTATTAAAATCTTGATCACTTTCAAGAGTAAAAGAGAGAGCTGCAGAATTTACTGTATCGGAGTTGTAAAACAAAACATAAAACGTATCAGTCCATAAAGCACTAAATTCAATATTAGATGTTGAAGAAATGCCTGAGTAATATCTTTCATAATAGGACATACTAGGATAGTTTTCTGAGTCAAGGATGTATAGTTCAATTTCACCACTTGATACAGTAACAGAAATAGACAATGTGTCTCCATCATGTAATTGGAAAGCAACTGCATGTTCTCCTAGAGGGGAAAGAACAATTGAATCTGAAACAGTCTTGCCACAAGTGAATAGTGCTGTTGTTAGCAAAAGCAAGTTGAGTAGTAGAAAGCCTATCATTGCAATTTTTACTTTTATTGTCTTAGTTTTCATTTCTATCACATATAAATTGTTAATTATAAAATGCTCCCGCATTCATTACAATACTTACTACCATAGGGATTGTCAACACCACAATTCGAACAGAGATTTTTATCTTTTCTTTTGGTTTTAGTAGCTGGAATATCACTAACAATTTTACCGGAAAGCTGCATTGCCCGAAGATATTTATGATAATTTTTACTGGCAGTAATCTTGAGTGCAATCATAGCTATAATTGTTCCAATCCAAAGAATATATCCAATTGGAAAGAAGATATTGATAATCAATCCTCCAATAAAGAACGACCAAAGAACTATTATGCCTATTAAACTGGGCGAATTTTTGAATCGGAAGTAAACACCTTGAGAGCTCTTATCGTACCCAACAGACTCGCTATAAGTGATGAAACAATCAGGGCAATAGAAATTGTAATCAAGCTCAACAACACGATCATAATTAGAATGTCTGGTAACTCGAGAGGAAATAACTTCTTGAAATGTACATTCATGACAAATTGCCTTAGAACATTCGTTACAATTACGTGTTGATGCTTTTTCTGAATGAATGTAGCACTTCGTCACGAAAACCATTCCACCAAATTGATAATAAACATCGCATGAACGAACTTTTAAAGATTATTAAGAACGTTTTTCCTTGGGGAAAACCACTTCAATTTACTCGAAACACTTTAATTACAAAAAAAAACTTTAAATGATTTAATGAGCATACAAAAACATTGAGGAAAAAACATGGTAAATGAAAAGATTGCTTTGGAAGACCTAATAACTTTACGACCGCAGCTCAAAGCTTTTCTCTTTGATTTAGATGGAACATTAGTTAATTCACAAGAAGGGATAATAGCTACAATTCATGGATTCTTGCAAACAAAAGGGCATACGTTTGATCGAGAATTGATCACTAAACTGCTTGGAAAACCATTAGAAGTTGTTTTAAAGCTTTTAATCCCCAATATAACAGAAGAGGATATTGCCGTTTATCTAAAAGGAATACGTGAAAGATACTCAAAGAATCATACAGAAATCACCCCCCTATTTTCTAAAACCAAAGAAATACTTGAAAGTATAAAAACGAGAGGTTTCAAAATGGGCGTTGCTTCTACAAAACTCAAAAGATTTATCATAGAAATACTTGAGCACTACAATATAACTGGATTATTTGATACCATAGTGTCCGGATATGAAGTTAACAACCATAAACCCGCACCAGATATTCTTATAGAAGCGGCTAAACAACTTCAAGTATTACCTTCAGAATGTGTCTATGTTGGTGATAGCCCTTCTGATATAGAAGCAGGAAGAAGAGCGGGTTGTGTGTCAATAGCCGTGCTGACAGGACCTCACAATCAAGAAATGTTTGTAAATGAAAAACCAGATTTTGTGATTGAAAATTTACTAGCTTTATTATTTGACAAGAGCTAATAACTTTTCATTCAGTTCATATTTTCTGATTTCGTTGAATAATAATTTAGTATTCCTTTTATTTGTTTTATGAAAAAACTTTGATAATCTTTCTGGTAATTCAGTTTCTGAGCGTATTGTTGAGGAAAGATATATTCTGGTTGTAGAATAGAAACATTGCCATGAACAATTCCCCAAAGAAATAAAGTAAAATTGAGTGGTTCTATATCAACTAATTCTTTCCGTTCAACTGCTGTTTGCACTACCTTAAATATAATCTCAAAAGACTCAGGTTGATAATGTGATTCTATGGGACCGATTGATGAAGATGGTGGGGCGGGAGTCAAAAACATCATTTTGTATCTTTCAGTATCTTCTACAGCAAAGTCAAAATAATATTCAGCAATTTTCCCTAATAACTTGATTGAGGTACCTTGATGACTTTCAGTAACTTGTTTCATTCTCTCAGTAAATTGTTGAAAATCTTCTTGAATAACAGCAAACCATAATTCCCGCTTGCTTTGAACATAATTGTAGAGATTCCCCTGTTGCATACCAGTTTTTTTAGCAATAGCTCTCATACTAAACCCTTCAGAGCCTAATTTTAGAAAGAGCTTTCTTCCTTCTTCAATGATTTCTTGGAATTTTTCTGCTTTCTTTTCTGGCGATCTTGCTCTAGTTTTTGGCATAACTTATTCTATTCTCTCCCTCTTTTAAAAGTTTTTAGATGAACGGCGTTCATTTAAAAGGATTTATATATTCACTAAACCTCTTATTTAACTGAACAACGTTCACTTACATGTGGTTGAAAAATATGATTAACACACAAGAAAAATCACAACAAAAATTAGCTGTTGTATTGGGTGCAACAGGCGCCGTGGGTTCTGCAGTTGTAAGAAAATTAATTGAAAATAAAGAACTAGTACGTGCGGTATCACGAAATATAAAGAAGGCAAAAAAGATGTTTGATGGTTTGAATGTTGAGTGCATAAAAGCAGACTTACAATCAAAAGAGGAAACAAAGAAAGCAATTGTTGGTGGAACGGTGGTTTATCATTGTGCAGGTATTCCTTATACAAAATGGTTGAAAACATTGCCCCTGATTCAGAAGAATATTATCGAAGCTTTAACGGAAACAAAAGCAACACTAGTTTACGCTGATAATTTATACATGTACGGAAGAATGCAGGAAGAAAAAATCTCTGAAAAACATCCTGAAAATCCTACTTCAAAAAAAGGATTATTGAGAAAGAAGCTTGCGGAAGAACTATTAGAAGCTCACAAAGAAGGGAGAATAAAAGTAGTCATAGTTAGAACTGGAGATTATTACGGACCAAATGTAGTGAATGGTTTTACAAAACCTCTCTTTCAGAACCCTCTTGCCAGAAAACCCGCCACTTGGATTGGATCTTTGGATCAGAAGCATTCACTTATTTATATTGATGATGTTGCAAAAGGGCTTGTATTGATTGCAGAGCATCCTGAACTGTTTGGGCAAATTTGGCATGTGGAAGGAGGAGAGGCATTAACAGGACAAGAGTTCATCGAAATGATATACTCTCAAGTAGGCATTCAACAAAAAATAAAGGTCCTAAAAAGAAGTACATTGAATTTTCTGAGTCCGTTCGTACCCATAGTCAAAGAACTGAAGGAACTTTTAGATGAATGGGAATATCCGTTTATAATTGATGGTTCCAAATTCAAAGAAACAATGGGTGTCTTTCATCACACTCCACATAAGATTGCAATTGAAAAGACTTGTAACTGGTTCAAAGAGAATTGTTGAGAGCCAATAAACGGCAGAGAAAACCGTAAATGAAATCATTCCTAATTAAATTGCAAGTTTATAAATTTAGAAATATGTAATAAGCATTATACAAAAGGATGACTAAATATGAGTGATGATAATAAATAGAAAAGTGACTATCTGTCGTTACAATTCTATTCAATAGGTAGAAAGTAGAGTTTCAACCGTTATGTAATAATGCGATTGATAGATTCGAGTAGCAAGAAAAAGTTCGGTTGACAAGCTGTAAAAAGATGGATGAATTTCCCTCAACAAAGAAATACGAGTGGACCGATGTGTTGGCAGTTCATGTGAAAGATTTGAGCCAAGCACAAAAGATTAACTTTAAACCAACAGACAATTTTGCTAATCTAGCAAAGAAAATTGAGGAAGAATTGTCAATCATAGCAGAGAATATTGACAAGAAAGACTCTACAGAGGAAAAAACGAAGAAAGAAAGTACCTGAGAGAATACCGTTCCTTTTTTTCTGTTTACCAATAAAACTTTTATTAGTAAATACAAATAGTATTGCTTATAGGAGAGACTTTAAGATTATTGATAATAAATTTCTCAACCTTTCATTTTTTTTAATCTTGATAATATTTTCACAGAATATCTGCTATTCGTATGGTTTTAGTGTTAGTAGAGAATTAGAACCTCAATCATTATTAAGGGGAAAACTAGTTCTTTCAGATTTTTCGCAATTCGATTTGGTAATAAATAATTCTCATCTTGGGACTTCTAAATCAAGCTCGAAGATTGATTTTTTCCGTGTTGATGACGAAATCGGTCCAACCAATTATGGCTTAAAGTATATCTACACTTTCCCTCAAAATTTCGATTGTTTTGACTTTGATTTTTCAATTCAATTTGACATCCAATTTTTTGACATTGATCATATCGGATATATCATAATTCACTTCGTAAGTTATTATGATCAATATAATATCGGATATCTCAATACTGGATCAATTGCTCGTACTATGATCTTTGGTATGCCAAATAATGCTGATTCAGGTTATGACGTTAGTTTATGGTCTGCATCTGGAGAAACGGAGAACAAGTGTAGATATTATTCCTCGAATACTCCTGATTCTGTACTCTGTTGGGGAAATCGCACAAGTACCGCTACAGAGCTTTGCATGAAGAATCTTGATTTTGGCAGCACTATCATTTCCGGATTTTTCATGAAACAAAGCGATAATAATCTAAAGTATATCTCACTAGAATATATGACAAATGTAAATAATGATAATTTCAATGCAACTGCTTCAAATATTAGTGTTGTTTTTTACTCTGACGAAACGACAACTATTATTGATACAAATCTAAATACTTCATATATTCTGGGTTTGACACTACCAGTAATTGTAGGAACAACACTTTTTCTTGGTGTATTTATAATTGTTTTCCGAAAGAGGAGAGAATATTAAATTTTCTTGCTCTTTCAATAGGTTTACAATTTTTGTATTCCTTTTAGACTCTGATATTTCAAGAAGCGGTTTTTTTCCTCAAGGGCTACTCTCTTAGAGAGTTTTTTACTAACAAATAAACTTTTTTTTACTAATTTACATTATATTGTTCCAAAGACTTTTCTATTTTTTTGTCTTATATGCCTTGAAACATTATTTCGTGAATGGAAACAATGACTAGAAGTGAATTTATATGATTTCAAAGATAATTTTAATCAAAGCTAAATTAGAGATGAAAGATTATAAACGAAAGCTAGATGATCCAATGTTTCATCAGAAGAAAATTCTTTTTCAAATATTGAATCGCAACAAAAATTGTGAATATGGTTCTGATTATAAATTTGCATCTATTAATATGTCCTAAAGAGAATTATCATGCTTATAACATATGCAATGAATTCCACAACAATCAAAACTATTGAGTAACCACTTATCATAATGCTATTACAAGCATTGTCATTATTTTTAATCTAACAAAGGAGGATAGTTTTATTCGACAAAATTTTTGATGTGGATTTTGAAGTTAGAAAGTCAATGTTTATTTATAGGTGTAAAGAGATAATCTAGTAGAAGAATCTAAAGGTGAAACAAATGAAAATTTGGATAGTGCATGATTCACATTTTGGTAATGGTGAAAAATTAGCTAAAACATTGGGCACAGCTTTAAAAAAGAAAAGAGAAGTTTTTATTGATAACATCAAAAATGTTTCTCCAGAAAAAGTAGTTAGTGATTCTCCAGATGCAATTATTATTGGAACTGCAGCACGAATATTCATGATTAGTAGCGCATCCAAGAAATGGTTGCGAAAGCTCAAAAATGAACTGAAAAAAGAAAACAAAACAATAAAATATGGTGCAACTTTTCTAACTCATGTTCTAGATAAAAAAGTAGCTAAGACCTGGGGGAAAAGGTTTCATAAGAAACTTAATGGTTTAGCTATAACTAATATCTATTCTGAATGGATATCAGGTCAAGTAAAAGACAAAGAAGGTCCATTTATAGATGGTGAACAAGAACGATTTGAGAAAATCGGTAAAGATCTTAATGACTGGATGAAATAAGCTAGTTAGTACTTTATCATGTCTCTTTTTTTCTTGCAACAGGTTCTTTGTAAATTTTCATTTTAAACAATTCATTTAAGATTATTTGACTTACATATTGTAGAGAGGATTATGTTTCAATGATAAATGACAAACAGAGAACCATTATCAAATTTGTCAATGTTTCCAAGAATTTCAGGGAAGTAAAAGCTCTAACTGATGTTTCCTTTGAAATCAATAGAGGAGATATTTTTGGTTATATTGGTCATAATGGTGCAGGTAAAACAACGACACTGAAGATTTTAGTTGGTCTTATTCGTGATTATTCCGGGGAAGTATTGATTGTTGGTGAATCACTTCAGAACCATTCTGATTTTAGTAATCTTATTGGATATCTCCCACAAGATGTCGGTTTTCAAGAATGGCGAACAGTTGACCATGCATTGATAACATTTGGTTTATTATCTGGTATGGGGAAATCTGAATTAACGCAACGCATTCCGGAAATTTTGGAAATGGTTGGTTTAACAGAAGCTCGTCATCGTAAAATTAAATATCTATCTGGTGGTATGCAGCAGAAATTGAAACTTGCTCAAGCACTCCTCCATGATCCACAAGTGCTAATTCTTGATGAACCCTTGAGTGGTTTGGATCCCACTAGTAGGTATCAAATGAAGAATATAATCCGAAAATTGGCTGTAAATAAAAAAACAATTCTCTTTTCGTCTCACATTCTGGGCGATGTAGCAGATATTGCTACAACAATTGGTATAATTAAAGAGGGAGTTATCCAGCGCATAGGTACCCCTCTTGAACTCCAAAATGAACTTACAGAAGGTGACGCTATTGAGCTTGTTGGTCATAATCTTACAACATCCATTGCAAAAATTCAAGCCCTTCCAAATGTCGAACGAGTAGAGCTAGTTTCAAACAATCAAGATCGATTGGTGGTGACCTATTCTACTGGTACAAACGTCCAAGAAGTAACAATTCAATTAATGGCTTTTTTGAGTGAAAATAAAATAGCAATACAAAATTTCAATTATCTTAAACCATCTCTAGAACAAGTATATTTGAAATATATGGAAGGAGGTACTTCACATTGAGTTTTGTGATATTATTCTGGGATGAACTTCAAGGGTTTGTTAAATCAAAAATTATGTTTGCGTTATGGATTGGCATGCCATTAATGGTTGTCTTAATGCATTTCATTCAACCAGATACAGAAGGACTGCCTCTTTCTATTTTAACTGGTATGTTGATTTCTTCAATAGGTGGAGCACTCGCTGCAGTTCTCCTTAGTACTTCAATAGTAAATGAATGCAATGCCAAAGTATACGATTTATATCTAATTCGACCCGTTAAGCGTCACAATATACTGCTTGCAAAATATTTTGCTGTAATTCTCAATCTATTTATTGCAACCATATTGAGTTTAGCAATTGGTCTATTAATTGATAAATTTACTATTGGTTTACCTACAGAAGAAGTTCTCATGCCTACTTTAGACTCCCTTGTAATGTCCATCGCAGCAATGTCAATTGCAAGTGCAATTGGTATTCTCATTGGCATCTTATTGAAATCTGTTGGCTTAGCCGCAATCTTATCTCTCTATTTGGGACAACAACTGTCTCTTATTGTAATGCTGCCTGGAGTTTACTTTGAAAGCATTAATCTTATGCTCTTTTCAGCTGCAGTAGGAATACCACTAACAATAATAATTATTATAATAGAAATAATCATTTTTAGTAAGAAGCAATTTTAGCTTCTTACCTTATTTTTCATTTTTTACCCCATCAAAAAAAAATTTGAGTGCAAGTATTGCTAATTGATAGTTTTTTATTACCAGATTAATAATTGGATTACGATTACTCATTTATTGATTATGATAAAAAAGCTTAATCAAGTAAACAAATGTTTCTTCATTTGTAATCGAGATATTTGATTATTTCTCGAGACAATTTCCATCTATTGTATCTATAAGGAGCTATTACAGCAATGGCAAAAACAGCTATAATTACAGATGGGGTTAACGACCTCTCAGAAGAAATGATAAATGAATATGATATTATTTCTGTGCCAATGAGAATTTTTTTTGGCGATGAAGAATTTAATATCTGGCATAATGAAAAATGCGATATAAGCATTGAAGATTTTACTGCGCGAATAACAAAGAGTACAAAAGATACTCTGCCAAGAACTTCCCTTCCCAAACTAAGTGAATTTTCTAAAGCATTTGATGAAGCACTTGAGAAAGCAGATTCAATTATTGTTGTGCTCATATCTTCAGGCTTATCTGGAACTGTTCAGGCAGTTCAAACATTAATTGATAATTATTATCAAGGAAAAGATATCACCATTTTTGATTCAAAACAAACCATGATTGGAACAGGAATCCAAGCACTTGAAGCAGCTAAAATGGCTAAACAAGGGAATACAAAGGAAGAAATCCTTGGAAGGCTTGAAGCTATCAATCCACGAGTAAGAACAATTATGGTTATTAATGATCTAAATTTCCTTCACAAAGGAGGACGGATAGGTCGAGCAAAGAAGTTAATGGCCTCTGCTCTTAATGTTATTCCTGTAGTTCAAATAAAGGGTGGGATAGTTCATCCCATTGGTTCTTTCAAAGGAGAAAAGAACTTAACGGAACAACTGAGAAGTTTTTGTCTCAGAATTATGGAGAAGAACGAAACTAATGATATTTTCCTTTATCAGCTCAATCAAGAAAATATTACTGGTCAAATATACAACGCAATGCTTGAAGCTAATGGGAATAATGTAAGTGTTCATCATAGTACTGCCGGAGCAATTCTAGGGGTCTATGCTGGTCCTAAAACCATTTGCTTGAGTTATATTGGTGATTTCAATGAGAAGTGGTTAGTGAAATAATCCTAACCAATCTCTGTTCCTCTTTTTTTACCCATTGATGTTTTCTTAATGAGGTTTTCAAAAAGCCTTGTTAGTAATGCAGTAAGCATTGAGAATGTTAAGAGACCTTGTGTTAGATGAAGGAAACCATTTGGACCTACAACTAAATCATTCATTAAATTGTTCCAAGGTGGACCGATTGGTATTAGAAGAGCAACAAATACACAAAGTAATACTATGATAGAACCTGCTGTTCTAACATCCAATTTGAATACAACTGTTATAAAGATGAACCCAAAGAGGTAGAACATCAATGCTAAAGGTTGAGTGTACGTTAATACTCCCATAAAAACGGCTAATCCCTGTCCTCCCTTGAATTTTAGGAAAATGGAATAAGTGTGTCCTAAAACACAGAATCCAGGACCGATTATGCATGCCAAAGTATGAAAAATATTGAACCCCTTTATTACAATATAGTGATCAAGGGAAAAAAGATGATCCATTAATGCAATAACAAGTGCTCCTTTGAAAATATCAAGAAAGAGGATAATTAGTCCAATTCCCAAACCAAATGTTCTGATTGCATTCATTCCACCAGGATTTCGTGTATGATGTTCTCGTACATCCTGACCTTTAACCAATTTACCTATCCAAACTGAAAACGGTATCGCTCCAATAAGATAAGCTCCAAAAAAGGCTAGAATTAGCCATAGTATATCAATAGCTGCCATTTTATTCAAATCGTTAGAAATTATTGGATATTGTCAAGTATTAATTTACACATCTTTAATAATAGCGATTCTACGGGTTATGTAAAAAAAATCTACATTTGGTTTTCTCTGATAAAAAGTAGAATGAGGAATTTGAAAAATGCGCAAGCGCTTTTCCTCACACTTATATTTCAACATATTCTAATATTTTAGTGTTGAACTCAAGCACCTTAATCTGGTCGTAGGTGACATTAGAGAAAATATTAGCAAAAGCCCAGAAAGCACTATTTGTTGAAATAATAGCATTAAAGTTGCTGAGATTATAATTAATATGAACACGATAATTGGTGTTAGTTTCTAGGAATGAAATAAATTCCCTAATTTTATTCCCATCATCTTTGTTAGAGAAAACGATAAGATTCTTAGCTCCTTGGCTAATGAAATCCAAAATAGCTAATTTGGTTGGATCGAGATTGCGATCTAAATTCTTGAACTGATAATTGAGCATATCAATAGAATTTGTAACATATTTGCCAAGGGGAGTTAGATAATAGGGGCCAAAGCGTTTCTCTTTATAGGTTAAACCCAGATAACCACCAATCTTACAGAGAACATTTTCAACATTCATTTCATTGAAAGGACGACGACCACCACGGAATGAAACACCTTTGAACATTTGAGCTGTTTCTTTGGTATGGTAGAGGAGTTGCTCTCCTAAAGTGGAACGAAGACGATTGAGATCTGCTCCTGGGTTTTCTAGAAGATATTTAAGGAAAATCTTAAGCGGCAACCAAGTAAGAAAGAATGGTATGAGAGGTTGAACGAGATTTTGGCTCTTATCGCGAGTTTCAAGTAAATATTTACTAAAATTAGTTAAAGAGAAATAATCAGTAGTAGTATCAGGATCAAAACGAGCTTTGATAATACCAATATGTTGGAAGAGATTATAGATAGTCTTTGAAACATCTGATTTGTGTCCAAGAATTTCTTTACCCATTGCAGCTGAAAGCTCATCCACTTCAAGCATTTTTTCAAGTAAAGGTTCAACATAGCGTAATTCTGCAAAGGCTGTTCCGGAAGATTCAAGATATGCCTGAACAGCAACATATTTCGGTAAAATCATTTTTTTCCCTTCAAACATACACGCTATGTGTGCTATGAGCTTATGCGTTATATTTTTATTGTGAAAATCGCTGTTATTGTAGGGAATAACATTCTATTCTTTAGACATGAGAAGGGCAAAACAATGACAAGAATAATTATTAAAAAAAACATCTTAGCTATACTTGTTATAGTGTGTATAATGGCTGCTCCGTTTTATGGAGAAAAAAAAAAACGGTCGGAAAAAATCCCGAACCATACTTTTCAATAAGTATTCTCTGTCCTAATACCAACCCATCGAGAAACCAATGGGCATCATTGATGGTTGAACAATTACCAAAGATAGGTATTGCCGTGGATATCTTTGATCATACCGGATGGGCGCAAATCTCCCCCCGCGTTTGGGGGCATCCTGGTCCATATCCAATACCAACATACGCCGAGGGAGGATACGATATTTTCTTTATAAGTTGGTCCTGGGGTCTCGATTGGGATCCAACAGGTCTTTATGACAGTCCAGCAATTACACCAGATGGCAATAACTTTTATCAATACGATAATCCAGCAATGGACAACGCAATTGGTAATTACATTTCTTCATTCGTTCTAGCAGATAGAATTGAATGGGCTGAAGAAATCCAAGCAATTCTCTATGAAGACTTGCCAGAAATTTCCCTTATTTACCCATTATCAGTCTATCCTCACGTTGAAGGTGTTGCAGACTTTAGTGGATTGTTATGGGCTTCAACTCAATATCCATTCTTCGAAATGACTATTACAGGTGAAACTGATTTTCATTACGCCATTCCTGCAGACTTTGTAGATTTCCATCCTCATACTTATGCCTCCAATTATGATGCTCAATGGTTGCGACAAATTTACAATGGTCTAATTCAAAGAGACCCATCAATAAACAATGGGTATGCTCCTTGGTTAGCTGAATCCTTCAGTAGTCCAGATGGTATAATTTATACTGTTGTCATCAAAGACGATGCTTGCTGGGCTGATGGCACTGATTTAACCTCTGTAGATGTTGAATACAACTATCAATTAGCTGTTACTCAATCTTTAGGCGGAAATAGATACTCAACCAACATCAAGTACTGGGACAATAACTCCATTGAAATCATAAATAACAAAGAATTCACCATTACATTCAAACAAGCATATGTTTTCCAAGATGGAAATTTAGCTCTGGACTTGATTCCAGAACATATTTGGGGTGCAATTGCTCCCGCGAATCACGAAGCAACATCAATTAACTGGACAAAAAATCACCCCGAAAAAATGTTCGGTGCTGGTCCTTACATGTTAGCTGATTATGATGCTACAAATCGTGTCATTCAATTAGAAGCAAATTCACATTTTACCGATTGGTATGGTGCAGAACCAAGCTTTGATAATATCTACTTCGAGTTCTATGGTAGTAAAGAAGGTGCATTGGCAGCTCTTGCTGCTGGTACTATAGACATGGTTGATGCTCAATACAGTCCTCAATTAGATGAGCTTGACATTGCAGGCGCTACTTATACATTAGTTGAAAATCCTGGTGTGCATGAAATCGCAGTTAATATGAAACATCCTTATCTTGGCACAGGTGAACTATGCCCAATTGCTGGTACAGAATCAGCAAAATTCATTAGAAAAGCTATCTCTCATATGGTTCCAAGAGAAATCATCGTAGAAGAAATTCTCAATGGTCTTGGCACACCTGGAACAACTGGTTGTCCAAATGTTGCCATTGGTTACGACATCACTCTAGTACCTTATGAATATAGTATTAACCTTGCTTTGCAATATATGGCTCAAGCTGGTTTTGGCGTCACTCTTCCATCAACTACTGCACTAACAAGCCCGTCATCTATTGTAGGGATTGCTATACCAATAATTCTAAGTATCTTTGCGCTAATTGGTGGTACAATATTTGTCATAAATAAAAGAAAGAGATAATCTTCTTTTATTTCTTCCATTTTTTATCACTCTTTCAATTTGTACAAAGAACTGTTTTTTATTGAATTAATATTAGAATTACAATAATTGCTTTTCTCGAAGAGATGTATTCAATTCTTGCACTTTAAACCAAAAGATATGAGTGTATTTCATATAAATTAAGAGAAAAAAATGATTATATTCTTTTACATCAATACATGCTTTTTTTGTCTAGGGGTAAATAGGTTATCTTTTTATTATCAAAAGTACTACCATAATTTAGGAAAAAATCATTTCTTTAATTTTTGAGAGAGATTAAAAATATGAGAAAAATTACACAAAAAAACATTCTTGTTATGCTTGTTTTAGCAAGTTTTATAATTGCTCCATTATATGGCGAAAAAAAAATAACTGGAGAAAATCCTGGACCATATTTTTCAATAAGTCTTCTCTGTCCAAATACAAGCCCAGCGAGAAATCAATGGGCATCATTGATGGTTGAACAATTACCAAAGATAGGTATTGCCGTGGATATCTTTGATCATACCGGATGGGCGCAAATCTCCCCCCGCGTTTGGGGGCATCCTGGTCCATATCCCATTCCAACGTACGCCGAGGGAGGTTATGATATTCTTTTCGTAGGTTGGAGTGGTGGTCTTGATTGGGATCCAACAGGACTTTATGACAGTCCATCCATTACTCCAAATGGTGATAACTTCTATCAATACAACAATCCAGTAATGGATAACGCAATTGGCAATTACACCTCTTCATTCGTTCTAGCAGATAGAATCGAATGGCTTGAAGAAATCCAAGCAATTCTCTATGAAGATAACCCAAGTATACCAATAATTTATCCTTTGGAAGTTTATCCGCACAATGAAAACGTCACTAATTTCTCAGGATTATTGTGGTCTGAAGAATATCATCCATTTTATAAAATGTTTATCCCAGGTGAGACCGAATTTCATTACGCTACACCTGCACACTTTGAAGATTTCCATCCCTATATTTTTGAGTCTGTTTATGATGCTCAATGGTTGCGACAAATCTATAATGGTTTACTTCAAAGAGACTCATCAATCAACAATGGATATTCTCCATGGCTTTGTGAATCTTTCAGTAGTTCTGACGGTTTAACCTACAATGTTGTCATCAAAACTGATGCTTGTTGGGCTGATGGCACAGATTTAACCACAGATGACATTATTTACAACTATCAATTAGCTGTTACTCAATCTTTAGCCGGAACCAGCTACTCATCCAACATAAAGTATTGGGATAACAGTTCCATTACTAAAACAAACGACAAGGAATTCTCCATTACATTCAAACAAGCATATGTTTTCCAAGACGGCAATTTAGCGCTCGATTTGATTCCAGAACACATTTGGGGTGCAATTGCTCCCGCAGATCATGAAGCAGCTTCTATTAACTGGACCAACAATCACCCTGAAAAAATGTTCGGTGCTGGTCCATATATGCTTGATGACTATAATGCTACAAATGGTGTTATCCAATTAGAAGCTAATCCACACTTTACTGATTGGCATGGAGCTGCTCCAAGTTTTGATGACATCTACTTCGAATATAAAAGCTCTAAAGAAGCTGCATTAGCAGCACTTGCTGCTGGTACTATAGACATGGTTGATGCTCAATTCAGCCCTCAATTAAATGAACTTAATCTCCCAGGTGTATCATACACTCTTGTCGATGACCCTGGTGTACAAGAGATGGTTATTAATATGGAACATCCCTATCTTGGCACAGGAGATCTCTGTCCAAACGCAGGCAAACAATCTGCAAGGTATATTAGAAAAGCGATAAGCCATATCCTTCCGAGGGAAATGATCTGTAATGAAATCCTTAACGGTTTAGGTCGTCCAGGTGTTACGGCATGTCCCAGTGTAGCAATAGGTTTTGATGATTCATTAGACTATTATGAATATTCTATTGAAACAGCACTTCAATACATGGCTCTAGCTGGTTTTGATGCACCTGTTCCAACTCCTACTCCAACCCCTACTCCTACCACATCAACAAATTCCTCTTTCAATATTGGAATTGCTGTGCCAGTAATCATAGGTATCTTTGCACTAATTGGAAGTTCAATATTGATAGTAAATAAAAGAAGAAAATAATCTTCTTTTCTCATTCTTTTTTTCACTGATCTTTTAGCTTGAAAGATGCTCTATCTTCAATTTATTGAAGAAAAACAAATAAACAAAGTGATTAATACACTATATCAGAAATCACAGGTATCGGAAAAAATGAATGCAAAATACTTCGGGAGAAAAACAATTCATTTATTTCTAATAGTTGGTCTTTTGTTTGTTCCATATCAACAACTTCTCAATATTGCTGAAGGTAATCCTGAACCATTTTTCAGTATTAGCATTTTGGCTCCGAATTCTGGAACTGCAAGACTTCAATGGCATACACTTATGTTTGAACAATTACCAAAGATAGGTATTGCAGTAGATACATTCGACCACACTGGTTGGGCACAAATTAGTCCAAGAACTTGGGGCTATCCTGGACCATATCCAATACCGACGTACGCCGAGGGAGGTTACGATATTCTATTCTTAGGTTGGGGCGGGGGTTTCGATTGGGATCCAGCCGGTTTATATGACAGTCCATCCATTATTCCAAACGGTGATAACTTCTATCAATATAACAATCCAGCAATGGATGCTGCCATTACCAGTTACACATCTTC
Organism: Candidatus Heimdallarchaeota archaeon; assembly: GCA_018238155.1. Lineage (GTDB taxonomy): Archaea > Asgardarchaeota > Heimdallarchaeia > JABLTI01 > JABLTI01 > JABLTI01. Next base: position 80,702 of record JABCTZ010000017.1, read on the forward strand.
CTTTACTCTAACTGATAGGAATAAATATGCCGGTGAAATTCAATCCTTGCTCTATGAAGATTTACCACAAATAAGCATTATTTATTCATTAGGCTGCTATTCTCATGATCCCAATATTACTAATTTTGAAGCATTACTTTGGGCAGGTGCCTATTATCCGTTTCACAATCTATCAATACCTGGTCAAACAAGCTTCACATATGCCACTCCCGCTGACTTTGAAGATTTCCACCCTTTTATATACGAATCCGTTTATGATGCTCAATGGTTGTTGCAAATCTACAATGGATTACTTCAAAGAGATCCAATATTGGATAATAGCTATGGACCTTGGCTTGCTGAATCGGTTAGTAGCACTGACGGTGTAACCTACGATGTAGTCATCAAAGATGACGCTTGTTGGGCAGATGGAGTAGATCTAACCACTGATGATATTATTTACAACTATCAATTAGCTGTTAATCCATCATTAAATGGAATCAGCTACTCAACCAACATAAAGTACTGGGATAATGATTCTATCACTAAGATAAATGACAAAGAATTTTCAATTACTTTCAAACAATCGTATGTTTTTCAAGATAACAATTTAGCGCTCAATTTACTTCCAGAACACATTTGGAGTGCAATTGCCCCTGCAGATCACAAAGCAACATCTATTAACTGGACCAATAATTACCCCGAAAAGATGTTTGGTGCTGGTCCTTACATGTTAGCTGATTATGATGCTACAAATCGTGTCATTCACTTGACAGCCAACCCCCAATTTGCTGACTGGTTTGGTGCTGCCCCGAGTTTCGATGATATCTACTTTGAGTTCTTTAATACTAAAGTTGGTGCATTAGCTGCCCTTTCTGCAGAAACCATAGATATGGTTGATTCTCAATTTTCTCCGCAAATAGCTGAATTAGCTATTCCAAATGTTAGTTACACTTTGGTTGATGATCCTGGAATACAAGAGATAGCTATCAACATGGAACATCCCTATCTTGGCACCGGAATGCTCTGTCCAATAGCTGGGACAGAGTCAGCTAAACACATTCGAAAAGCTATTAGTTATATGGTGCCCAGACAAATAATCGTCAACGAAATTCTCAATGGTCTTGGCGTTCCTGCAACAACAGGTTGTCCCCGAGTTGCCGTTGGGTATAATCATTCTTTGATTCCATACGAATATGATATTGAGCTTGCCAAGTATCATATGAACCAAGCTGGTTTCGAAATCTCCTATACACTTCCTGCAAGCCCCAATAGCTATGTTATTTCTTTATCCTTCAGTTTTATGGTTATTATGTTTGGGCTGCTTGGTGTGGGTCTTTGGATTACTCGAAAAAATTCATTTAAGAAATAGAGAACATCTAAAATACTTTTTATTGTTAATACATAATTAAATGCTGTCAGATCATTTCGCCATTTCTTGTATTATTTTCTCTATTTCTTCAATACTATAATCATCCATTTTTTTGACTTTAGTGGAAATTTCAGTTATAATCTTCAAACTGGAATTTAGGTTTATCATTCTTTGTTGTAATTGTTCTTTTCTTTTTTCATAATGTTTCTCTAAAGCTTGAAGGAATTTCTTTGCCTCTTCTTTTGTTTTGAATTTCTTCAATTGCTCTATCAAACTCGGTCTCCTGCTATGCCGAATACGTATTAATGGTCTTCGTGTTGGAGGAATAATATCACTTAGGAACGCAATTTGATTGGTCCAATCATCTCTTAATTCTCGTAATTTTTCCTTCCCTTGTTCAGTTATTTTGTATAGTTTTTGCGCACGACCCTTGACAATTGCCTCTTCAGAAGTAATATATCCTTTTTCTTCCATTCCCTTCAATGTTCTATAGACATTCGTTTGTTTTACTTTGTAGTTCTTTTGAAGATCATATCCGGTAATCCCTTCAGTCTCTTCTGAAATAGTCCATAAGAACACTAATTGACTCATTTCTTTTACCATGCCAGGACCAAAAGGCATAGGTGGTCGAAAATGGTGTTGTTCGTAAGAACTGTGCCTTTGCTTATTCATTATACTTCACCTATACTTTCACAGCTATGCTTTAAAAAAAATATCGTCAAATTGGTGATATTACCGTTCCTTTTTAGAAATAGTAAAGAACTCATGCTTGGGCTTACACGAGTTCTTTAGTTTTGACGTGATGTTTTCTTTTGGAGATACTTAACTACTGAAGCGTTATTACTCATCCATGTCGATTATTTTCTTATCGTATTCTCGGTGAGTTTTTCTGAGGATTTTTCTCATTTCCCCGGGTGAGTATTCTTCTAGTTTAGTTAGATCCTTTATACTTTGATCAAAAAGTTCATTTAGAATTTCTAAATGTTCCATTCTTGTGTTCAATCGTCTTTTTTGTTTGACCAACATTTTCTTCCGATATTCCAAGTGTTCTATTGCCTCATCTTTGCTTCCAAGTTCTTCTAGTAGGTCCATTCTCCTACCATGGAACCTTCTGTGTCCAGCCATTGGATGTCTTCCCATTATTGGGTGTGTTCTCATTCTTGGCGCTTTTCTCATCATATGATGCATTACATGTCTTGGCATATCTTCTGTGCAATCTTGACTGTTTCTTTCTGTGTTTCTTTCTTTATGTCTTCTCAACATTTTTCACCATGCTCCTTATAGACACGGTAGTATATAAATATATCCAATTTGGTGATATTGCTACAATAAGCATATTGCCAAATTATTCACTACTGACCAAAACAGCTGGTGGAACTAGCTTCAATAAAAAAAGAAAAATTAAAATAAACCTTTATTATTGACTTTTATAAAGCTCATCCACTTTTTTTGCTACTTCTTGAGCAATTATTTCAGCTAATTTCATACCATCATCTCCAATATCCTGTGGAGTGTTAGGAATAAGTTCTGGATGTTGTTTCATAATTTCCTTAACGTAGATTGTTGCTGTTGCAGGAGCGCTATATCGTTCAACAGCTACTTTTCCACATTCTTCATCACATCCTTCTATTGTGATGGTTTTGTGTTTCTTAGCAAATTCTCTCTCGGATCCACCACCCTTATGATTAATATCACCCGCCATAAATAATGGTTGACAAATAATTGTGGTAGTGAATGGTCGCAATTTTTCTACTACAATTCTTGTTGCTACTCGAGTTAATGTTCCTTCTACTAATTTTTCACCACTACAAGCGATTATACCTATTTTTGGTTTTACTGAAATCATCTTTTCACCTTCTATTCTATATATAAATCATCAACTTTTTCTGCAATATTCTCTGCTAGTTTTCTTGAGAGTACTTTTGCATTTTCACCTAAAATCAAAATATCTTTTTCAGGTTTCAAGTCTCGATGTTTTTTGACTATGTCTGTAGACATAAAAACCGCATCAGGTTCTCTAACTGCTACTCGAACATCGGTATATGCGCATTTTGCAGTACAACCATCGATGGTGATAATCTTATTTGCTTTCAGAGCATCAATGACTTCCTTCTTTCCTTTAACAATAAGTGGTAGACATTCTATAGCAGCTTTTTCTGGAGCTAACTCATTAACAACAATATAGGCTGCTTCTCTACACATACCACCAAATGCTTTTCCTATTCCACTACAAGGGATGATGTATACTTTTTCTTCTGACATTTTACTACCTACCTTAATTTTCTTCAACAATTTTACGTTTCATATATTCGAAGTATGTTGGACCATCCATTAGGAGTTCCTTATCTTCTTCAAGAGCTGCTAACTCAATTTCAGCAACCCATCCTTGCTCGTAAGCATCGCCATTCAAAAATTCTGGACTGTTTTCTAGTTCATTATTAACATCGATAATATTTCCACTAACTGGTGATATTAATTGGAGTAATGCCTTAACTGATTCAAAATCTGCAACTTCATCAAATTGCTCGATTTTTGTTTCAATCGTTGGCAAATCAACAAAAATAACATCTCCCGCTTTGTTTTGAAAATAGTCTGTAATACCAACTAATGCTGTTTTTCCTTCTATTTTTGCCCAACAATCATTCTCGTTAAAATAGTATCCTTCTTTTGGCACACGGAAATGATATTTATCTACGGTAGTTTCTAAATATTCTACACCTACGAATTTTCTCTCTTCCTTTTTCTCAGTAATTGTGCTTAATTCAGTAATGAATTTTGTAATAATTTCTGCTGCAATTTTCTCTACAAGTTTCTCTCCATCGGTATTGAGTACTAGGTTTTTACCAGGGCGCAGTTGAAATTTTTTGGTCATATCCGGGATAAAAACTCGTTTGCTGATTTTCTGTCCTTTCGTCTCAGCTAATTTTGCTGCACAACGTGTTGAGCACCCATCTATTACAATGATTTTAGCATTCTTTAGAATCTCGTCATATTTTTTTTCATTAGTATTATATAGAACCGGGCAGATTAAATCAATAGAAGAATCCATCTCGATTACTTTGATAGATACTTCTCGAGTAATAACTCCAAGTGCTTTATCTAGTCCATTACAAGGTAGTAAACAGATTTTTTTAGCCATTTTTTAACCCTCACCTTTTTTTCTAATTTCTTTAATCAGCGTAACAATTTCCTTTTTGTTGGGGAAGATCAATGCATCTGGTTCACACATTTTCACGCAAGCTCTACAAAAAACAACGCAATTATATACATTCTTTACAATAAGTTTCTTCTCTTCTTCGTTCCTTTTTTCAAAGACTTTATGGGGGCAGAACTTATCACAATCCATACAATAGTTACATTTTTCATAATCTATTGTTGGCCACCAAGGAATCTCTTTTCTTGGTACTCCCATGAAAGTAGCAGTAGTTGCATCATATTTTTTAGCCATTTTATTCATCCTTCTCATGATTTTCTAAGGTTTGCTCAACTAGATTAAATGCTTGTTCTGTAGACAAATCTCTAATATCTAGCGGAATAAGATCTTTCTTTACATCTAATCCTACCTTTTGAAATGCATCTCGAAAGAGCTTGTATTGCATTGTTGGTGCACAACCTGCTACCATGTATTTTCGTCCTTCCTGTAAGAAATCATCAAAAAATCTATCACCATCTTCTTCACAAAGCTGCGGATGAATAAATCCATATTCAACTGGAAGCTCGATACGTACTCTGTTGACAAAGTCCCACATATCCATTTTTTCAAATCCAGGGCATTTGCCTGTACAAACACACATTATGAATCCAATCTCTTTTTTATTTGCCATGCGTATCACTTGGTTCTAGGTAATTAAAACACGAGGGTTCATAACAATATTTAAATATTGTTATACACTTATTTCGTTTTATGAATGAAAAAAATGAACTACTTCAGTTTAGAGCGAAGATATTCAAAGCGTTTGCGGACCCTCTAAGACTACATATATTGCAATTCATAGGTACTGAAGAAAAATGCGTTTGTGAAATAATCCCCGAATTAGATGTAGTACAACCATTAGTATCTCGACATCTCGGAATCCTTAAGAGAAGTGGTCTCATCTTTGATCGAAAAGATGGAAATAAGCGTTTTTATTCCCTAACAGATATTAGAATTCTCAAGATAATAAAAGATGTCACTCCAGAAATGTGTGAAAATTTTTCTTCGTTAATTATTCAGTTATTAACTTGAAGAAAAAGGAACCAATGAAATTATGCTTCTTGCTCTAAAAGATGGAATAAATACGTGAATGCATCTACTAATCCTTTACCAGATTTTGCAGATGTTTTGTAAACAGCCCAATTGATAACAGAGCTGAGTTGCAATAGACCAAATTTTTGAATAAACTCTGCTCGAGGCATGCACTCGGATAAATCTGCCTTATTTAACAGAACTAGAACTGGTATTCCAATATTAATCTGTGTTTCAATTACTTTGTGGAAGACTTCTCGAGATTCTTCGAAATTGCTTTGATCACTACCATCCACGATATATACTACAGCATCCGATTTTTCATTTATCTGCGTCCAAAAATTACGGAAACCTGTTTGCCCACCAAGGTCAAATATTTTTAAATGTAAATTTGGAAAATCAATATTATTTATATTAACACCCATTGTAGGTATTGTTGTTTTTGAGTCACCGTACATTAGATAATTAATAGTTGAAGTCTTTCCTGCATTGGCTAACCCACAAACTGTCATGTTTGCTTCTTTTGTTTTTTTACCAAATAATCTTCTAAATATTGACACAGTCACCTTTTCTCCCAAGTACTAGTTGATAGTAGCAGACTTATTTACTAAGAAAGATTTCTTTACTTTAAATTTTTTCTGTTAATTGTTGTTCATTAATGTTTTTATCTTCTCTTTTAGACATTTTTTTAGTTTTTTTTTGAATGAAAATTTAATAATATTATCTACCGCACAGCACAAGATTTTCGATTGAAGAACAAAATTAAAATAGAGATAGCTTTTGTCTAGCATGATAGGAGAAAAAAACATTCAATCAACCAAATAGGAAGAAAAAACATATAAGACACTTCCTAAAAAAGGTTGATGTGATATATTCTCAATCTTATCATGCGCAATGATAAAGAAAAAAAAAACACTCTGAGTGTGACCTAAAATTGGTTGATGACAAATTAACTGATATTCGATTTCATGGTCGTGGCGGCCAAGGTGTAGTGACCGCTTCTCGTATTGCCGCAGAAGCAGCCCTTGCCGAAGATAAATATGTCCACGCCTTTCCAGCTTTTGGTCCAGAAAGAGCCGGTGCACCTATAGAAGGGTTTACTCGCATTTCCTCTGAAGAGTTCACTTTAAAAACAGAGATTCACTATCCCGATATAATTGTGATTTTAGATCCAACACTAATCGGTACAGTTAATCTTGGTAAAGGACTCAAAGAAGGGGGAATTGTCATAGCAAACTTTGCCGGTTCGATGGACGAGTTAAAGAAAAAAATCGGTATAAAAACCAAAGCCGAATACCATAAAGTAGACGCTACTAAAATTGCTAACGAAGAATTAGGTAGACCGATTACCAATACTGTTATGCTTGGTGCAATGATCAAAATAACAGATATTGTTGATTTAGATCATGTCTGCAATATAACTGCTGCGCGATTCCCAGGAGTTGTTGGTGAGAAAAACGTTAAAGCAATTAAAAGAGCATACAAGGAGACAGAAAGCGAATGAGTAAAAATACACTCTCCGAAAAAGAAATGAAAGAATGGATAGAGCAAAAATGGGGTTATGAAAAATTACCCATGGGCGGATCTGTTCCTTTTGGTGGTTCCTCCATTTACTTCAAAACAGGTGATTGGAGTCCGTTCAAAGCAGTTGTTGATCGCGAAAAATGTACCAAATGTACTCGATGTTTCTTCCTCTGTCCTGATTCAGCAATAACCATGGATGATGGTGGAATTCCGGTAATGGATTTCGATTATTGTAAAGGCTGTGGTATCTGTGCTGAAGAGTGTCCGTCTGACGCTATCGCAATGAAGGACTTGTCTAAATAGGTGATTACTCATGACTAAAGCATCAATTACCCCTGGTAAAAGAGTAGGTATGACTGGCGACGAAGCTGTTGCTAATTCTATGGCAGTTATTAACCCTGATGTGGTTGCCGCTTATCCTATTACCCCTCAAACAATTATTGTCGAACATTTCAGTGACTTTGTCAATGATGGTGAAGTAGACACCGAATACATTACTGTAGAATCTGAACACAGTGCCATGAGCGCTTGTGTTGGTGCAAGTGCAACCGGTGCACGAGTCTTTACAGCCTCTGCCAGTCAAGGTATCGCTTTAATGTATGAAATTCTCTTCATTGCTTCTGCCTCAAGATTACCTATCGTTATGGCTGTTGCAAACAGAGCATTAAGTGGTCCAATTAACATTCACGGTGAATTAACAGATCAAACCGTCTGTCGAGATACTGGTTGGATTTCCATGTTCTCTGAATCTGCTCAAGAAGCATATGATGCAGGATTCATTGCTTTCAAAATTGGTGAGCATCCTGATGTATCTTTACCAGTTATGTACGGTCTTGATGGGTTTATTATAACCCATGCTCTCGAGGGTGTTTATCCTCTTGACCGAGATTTCGTTAAAAAATATTTACCAGAACGTGAGATGGTTCATCCAACAGTTCCTGGCAACCCAGTTTCATCTGGTCTACTTGCTCTCCAAGATTATTATATGGAAGTAAAGTTCCAGCAAGAAATTGCTATGGATGCTGCCCGTAAAGTAATTCCAAAAGCCTTTGAGGAATTTGGAGATTTAACTGGTCGCTATTATAAGAGTGTTGAAGAGTACCAAATGGAGGACGCTGAAGTCGCTTTTGTAACCATGGGTGCGTTAGCTGGTACAGCAAAATATGTTGTTGATAAGCTTCGCAAAGATGGCGAGAAAGTTGGTATGTTGAAAGTGAAAACCTTCAGACCATTCCCAGAAGAAGATTTGGCTAAAGCTTTGAAAGGTATTGAAACAATCGGTGTTATTGATCGTGATCTTACTTTTGGAGCACCAGGACCAGCTCTATATACTGACATTAAAACAACACTTTATGACCACAAAGAACGTCCACAAGTGCTTGGTTATATTGCAGGCCTTGGTGGAAGAGATGTTGCACAAGATGAATTCAACTACATCTACAAGCAGATGCTTAAGAATAAAGGCGCTGAAAAATCCGTTCCAGTAGAATGGGTCGGTCTTAGAAAGTAGGAGGCATGAAAGAAAATGACTTCATCCGAAGAATTAAAGAAAGTAAGAATTCCACCCGCAAAGGAATTAATGAAATTAAAAGATCGCTTGGCTCCTGGTCACCGATTGTGTGCAGGTTGTACCGCTGGTACAATTGCTAGATGCGCTACATTGGTTACAGATCCAGAAGATGTAGTAATATTCCATGCAACAGGTTGTTTGGAAGTCGCTACAACTGTCTATCCATTTACTGCTTGGCGAGTTCCTTGGTTCCATAATGCTTTTGAAAATGTTGCTGCAACCGCAAGTGGTGCAGAAGCCGCTTATCGCTCAATGGTTAAGAAAGGCAAACTAAAGAAAGTACCAGACATCATTGCTTTTGCCGGTGATGGTGGAACATACGATATTGGTTTACAATCTCTTAGCGGAGCACTTGAACGTGGACATGATTTTGTATACATTTGTTACACAAATGGAGCATACATGAATACTGGTATTCAACGTTCTGGTGGTACACCTATGTATGCTGCTACAACAACTTCTCCAGCTGGCAAAGTTATTCCAGGTAAAATGGAATGGCGTAAAGATCTAGTAGCAATCGCTGCTGCTCATAAAATTCCTTATGTTGCAACTGCTTCTCCCGCAGATCATAGAGATATGATGACCAAAGTTCGAAGAGCATTGGATGTGGATGGTCCGGCATTTCTTTTAATAGATATGCCATGTCCAAGAGGTTGGCGATTCCCTGAAGAAAAATCAGTTGCAATAGCAAAACAAGCGATTGACAATTGTTACTTCCCATTATACGAAATCTACGATGGACGTGATTACGTTCTAAGTAGAATGAGTAAAATGATTGCTAAAAAACCCGAAAAGAAAGTTCCTGTTGAAGGCTACTTGAAAGGGCAAGGACGATTCAAACATCTCTTCAAACCCAAAAAGAGAGATGATTTGATTGCATTGTTCCAACAAGCAGTTGACCAAGAATGGGCTCATCTTCAGAAACTAGTTGAAATGTATTAACTATAAATACAAGAGAAAAGGTTAACCCTTTTTCTCCTCTTATTTTTCTATTCAAAAGTTCTCTTAGAGGAGGAGCAGTTGAAACTAAGATTTGGGTTATTTAGACCTTTTTAAACAAAAAATACAGTGGGTTTTATTGAGAATATGTCTCCTTATGGAGGAAAATTCAAAATGATGAAACTGATGAAAAATAAGCGATTAACATTGATCTTGCTTTTTGGAGTTATAGTATTACTCTGGGTAACAATGACCTTAACAATTGGTCCACCTGATGAAGCGCCACCTTTCATAACACCTGGTCCTTAATTTTTTTTAATTAATAGGAAACAATAATAAAAAAATTCGAGGAAAACATGGTTAAGCTGCCCTCTAAATTAGAAAGGCGCTTTTTTTACTTCTTTTTTTTCTTTCCAACTTTTTCCTTCGCAGCAATCGCTTCTTCTGCATTAGTAACCATAGATTTTATCAACTTACCGAAAACCTTCTTGATAGTTTCACCCGTTTTTGCAGATGTTTCAAGATAGGGGATTTTATACCCAAATTCTTTTGACTTTTTTGAAGCTAATGCTTTTCCTTCTGTGACTGATACCTGTCGGTTCTCCAAATCAATTTTATTACCAATGAGGATAATTGGTATAGCTATACAGTTGTCTTTGACTTCCTTAAACCACATATCAAGGTTCTCAAAGGAAACCTTGTTCGTCACATCAAAAACTACTAGACAACCTAACGCTCCACGATAATAGAGTGGACGAATCTTAGAAAAACGCTCCTGACCACCTGTGTCCCAAATTTGACATTTAACTTTCTTGCCACCAATTATCATCCGTTTTATTGAGAAATCGACTCCAATGGTCATTTTATAGCTATCTTGAAATTTATCTTCTGTAAATCTGAGAGAAAGAGCAGTTTTCCCTACGGCACCATCACCTACAATAATTGTTTTGAACAAGTAGTCGAATTGTGAAAGTAGTGCATCTTTGGACAATTTTTTCCATCCTTTATCTATAGTTATTCTTATCTATTTTTGAAATCGATTATTTATGAATGTCATAAAGTATAATGAAAACGTAAAAAACCTTTGCTTCTGGTACTTTTTCATTTTTTTGGTATATTTTCATCCGTTTCTCTATTGTTTAGTTCCTAAAAAGCTACTTGTCAATATTATTTGTCAATTAAGTTTATTTGTGATGAAATCTCTTTATTTACAGTTGTAAATATAATTTCAAGTTACAATCATAGGAGATTTCAATTGGTCAATGTCAAACATGGACGAGATTTTTGATGCCGCATTTGTCGGTGCACCTGGTGATAAAATCCTTTTACCTTTGATGGGATATCCTTCAGAGCGCGATGCGATTTTCATTGCTTTGGTTGCTGCTGAATATTTTGGAAGTGATTTGCACATTCTTCATATTGTAAGCAAAAACAGTAATGCTGAGCGCTATTTCAAAGAGCAAATAAACTGGTTACAAGAGAAAGCTGAAAGATTGAAAGTCAAAGTAAATATTAATATCAAAGATTCACTCTTTAATATCCACCTTCATCAAGTTATTCTAAACGAAATTAAAACCATTAATCCTAATTTGACTTTTATGATGAGTCGCCGAAAAGGTCTTTTTCAAAGATTTAGGGGAAGCATTGCTGAGCGTGTTGCTCGTGCGAGCCCAACTTCAGTAGTTATTATACGTTCTCCCATAAAAGATTGGACTACCTATGGTGATCATCTTGAACCAAGACGAATAATCGTTCCTATTGGCACTGATTCTCCATGTGAATTACTTGCCACCCAGTTAGCTATTGCTCTTGCTAATGCTGGAAAAACACAAGATGCAGAAATAATTCTCTTACATGTCATTGTTATTCCTGAAACCGTACCAATAGATACCACTAATGATGAGATGCTTGTTGAACAAGAGCTGAAATTCATTAAACAAGCTGGAAAATTCAGTACACTTCTTCTCTTTCCTATGAAATCAAAAGTGATTGTTGGAAGAGATATCGGTCGTTCTGTTAGCCAATATGTCAATAAAGTGCATGCTGATATGGTAGTGATGGGTGTCCCTTATTTGCCAAGAAAATTCTCAGGTTTGTACGGAACTGATACAAATGAAATCTATCATAAGAGTAAATGCCCTGTAGCAATGGTTTTCAGAAAAAAAAGCTAACTTTAGTAATTTCTGATATTGATACTAAACAAAAGCATTAAAAGCTTCTCAAATTTGCTTCTCATTAGATAGTTAGTTAATTAGAGTTGTTTACATCTCTCTTATATTATAATAAATTACTACGAAGGAACTTATAATGAATTCTCATGATGAAACAAATACACCATTGGACTCGAAAGATCAACCAATTCAAACAAGTTCTAAACTAATCGAAGTTATTGATACCGGTATTGTTTCTCAAAGAGAATTATCCAAAGAATTGGGTTTTAAAGAAGCGTTGAGTATTGGTCTAGGAGGTACAATTGGTGGAGGAGTATTTAGTGTTCTAGGAATAGCAGTAGGTTTTGCAGGTCCTGCAGCAATTCTTTCCTTTGCTTTTGGTGGAGTCTTGGGATTACTCGTTGGTTATTCCTATGTAAAATTAGCTTTAAAATACCAATCAGCAGGTGGAAGTTATACCTATGCCCGGGAAGCCTTTGGAGAATATTTTGGCGGTGCTTTTGGTTGGCTTTTATGGACAGGTTATTTAGCTTCATGCTCATTATATGCCTATACTTTTGGTTCCTTCTTTGCACACATGATTCTCAATGAACATACATCATCGTTAGTCGTTGATATAGTCTCAGGTGTTTTTGCTGCAACTTTAATTACTCTAGCAACGGTCATTAACTTGGTTGGTGTAAAAGAAACTGGAAAATCTCAGAACATTATTGTATTAATTAAAGTAATAATCTTGTTTGGTTTTGTAGCAATAACTATTCCTGCAGCAATAAAAAATGCCCCAGAACATTTAACTCCTTTTTTTGCTGACGGGGAAAGAAATCAGCTTGATGTTATAACTGGATTAGCAATGGCTGTAGTTGGCACATCAATATTATTTGTTGCTTTTGAAGGGATGGAATTAATTCCTAATGCTTCTGAAGAGATTCAAAACCCGGAAAAAAACATTCCTCGCTCAATTTATGGTACTGTAATAATTGCTACTATTATCTATCTCTTAGTTGCTTTTACGGCGCTGGGTGGTACAGATTATACGATTTTTGCCGGTGACCCTGAAAAAGCAGAATATGCTTTAGCTATCGCAGCAACTCCTGTGTTAGGTAAAACGGGATTCATAATTATTACTCTTGGTGCTCTATTTTCAACTGCAAGTGCCTTTAATGCTTCTCTTTATGGTTCTTCTCGTATGACTTATGTTATGGCTCGAGATGGCATTTTTCCCCGATTCTTCAAAACTGTTTCAAAGAAAGGCCGAGTGCCTTACATTAGCATTTTATCTATCAGTGGATTAACCTTGGTATTTACTCTTGTATTAGATCTTAGGCAAATTGCTAATCTTGCAAGCTCGATATTTTTGTTATTGTTTGCAATAATATCATTATCAAGTTTAATTCTCCGTAAGAAAACAAAAGCAAACTTCATAATACCTCTTGTAGGATTCTTACTTACTACTGCCCTTTTTGGAATTTTTCTTTGGAACTTGATTGGTCAAGTTATTGTTGATGTTTCAGAGAATAATTTTGGCGATTCATTTGTAACTATAATTCTACTACCATTACTAATTATTGTTATGACAATTGGTAGTGTTATTACAATTAAAACTCAAAAGAAGAAATTACAAAATTAATCTCCTTTGGTGAATTTGGTTGTCTCCCTCCAAAAATAAAAAGAAAAATCCTTTGCCAAGGAATTATCATATCTTGCGTGTTATTCTAACAAATACCAATGCACGAACCCTTGGATTTGAAAGGAATCCAGATTTTATACCAACAGTTCTTAATTCTGTTTTAACAGAGGCTTTGATTCTGTTTTTGCAAGATGAATCAAAGAGACTTTCTCTCCTAACGAAATATGCAAAAGAATTAGCTACAACAGACTTGAGAACTAGGCAATTACATGAAACAAAAGAAGTAGTATTCAGTTTGCGTGAAACAGATTCAACATCTGATGATGCATTAGATTTCTTACAAGAAAAATTAACGCTCCTACAAACAGAGCGTGAGAATCACGACAAGTGTATCTTAGTAAGAATAGAGGCTTTAGAACAAATACAATCTCAAGAAACATTACTTGAAGTTATTTCTTCTTTCGTTAGTGTTTTCTCATTTATTGAAACTAACCACTGGGAAGCCGACTTAGATTATTTCCGAACTCGATTCCTCTTACAACGAGCGCAAGAGGAAGAAGATCAACGCTTGAAAGATGAATTCTTACCTGAAGAAACTGCTGTTCAACAATCAAAAGAGGGTTCTTCTCAGAATGTTCAACAAGTGACTAAAACGGAATATTTCTTCATTGCAATACATAAGAAATATTATCTGAAATTAAAGCACTTAACTCAAGAATACAATCAGATAAAATTATTACAGCATCCTGATTCCAGTGTCTCTCTTGAGGAAAAATCAGATGACGAACTTGAGGAATTGATTGCTCAACAAGAAAAGATTAGTTTTGTAGTTGGAAAGGAGATGTATACCTTGAAACGAGAACAAGGCATTTTAACTTTGAAAACATTTGAACTTGTTCAAACACTGAAATCAAGATTACTCAATATCACAGGTTCAATTGCATCTAGACGTTTCATGAAAGCTGCTCTAGACGATTTGCTTGTCATTGTTAATGATTCTGGAACTACTTTCGAAACTAAAATGGAAAAAACCACTAGAGATTTGAAAAGACTTCTTCGAATAGTAAGAAAAGAACCTTCAGAAGGGAAATAATATGGCTTACGGTTATTGATTTGTGTTCTTTTTTTCCCTCAAAAAAAGAGTCTTTTTACAAAAATTTTTGATAACATAGTTTTAAAAGAGTAAATAACGTGTTGTTGAATCAGTGAAAAATCATGACTAAATTTATGAAATTCTCTACTGGAAATAAAATTCCTGCTTCTGAGAATATTTTAGAAGATATCCCACTCGTTGGAGAGATGTCATTCAATGAATTTGATACTTCCCAAGAAGGAATTAAAGGCAAACCAATAAGCTGCTCTAACTGTGGTGCAGTCCTTACTAATATCAAAAACATCGAAACAAGTGATAAAGTTGGCACCTTTTTCAAATGCCTATTTTGTTCAACAGTAAATGTAATTGATCCAAAGGATTTACCTACAAATATTGATATCAATATAGATTGGTATATACCTCCTGATACAACCAAAGGTGATTTTGGTATTGGAATACAAAAAGGTAATTCCCTAATCGCCGCTCTAGATGTATCGGGTTCAATGAGAGGAGCAAAACTCGAAGGTGTAAAACAGAGTTTAATTTCAACACTAAAAGCTTATTCAACATCAAAACCCGACTCAATATTTGGAATGATAACTTTTGAGAATGCATTAAGAATTTACTCTGCAGATGGTGAAATCGTAGAGCGATTATCTGGTGATATACTCTATAATGTGAAAGAAATTGAGAAAAAAGTTGCTGGAAATAGTTGGGTAAAGAAACAATTGCCTAAAATGACTATGAAAACTGTTGCTAAAGATTGGCAAAGAACAATACAAAAAATGGTTCCCCTTGGATATACCGCACTTGGTGCTGCAGTTGTTGCAGCAAGAATAATGTCTTTAGCTGCAGGAACAGGGCGCATTCTTCTCTTAACAGATGGAATGGCAAATAAAGGAATTGGCAGCCTTTCTGGCGCAAGTCCAGAAGGAAAGGAGTTCTACAAATCAATAGCACAAGAACTGAAAACTAATGGTGTTATTTTAGATATTGTGGGTATTGCTGGGCAAGGATCTTTAGAGCTAAAAACGTTAGCACAAATGCCAGAAATAACAGGTGGAGATTTGTTTTATGCTGACCTTTCTGAACTTTCAGAAAGCTTTTCAATGATTACGGGAGACACTCTTATTGGACGAAATGCTCGAATCAAAGTTATCGTTCCAGAAGAACTTGAACTCACTAATTTGAGTGGTGCAGGAGCACATAGATCACATCTCAAGAGTGGGGAAGATATTTCCCTTGGTGGCTTGACTAAATCTCGTTCTTTAGCTTTTGAGTTTAAAACCAAGAAAAAAGTGAAGGATCGCAAAAAAGTTCCTGTGCAAGTACAAATTCGCTATAAAGACGAAGATGACAATGAACGTCTCAAAATCGTTGAGCACGAACTCGAAGTTTCAGAAATCAAAGAGGAGCTCGAGAAAAGCCTTGATGCTGATTTAATTGCTGGTTATACTGTGCAACGAGCGGCGCAAATTATGCAAAAGGATCGGAAGAAAAGTAAGGAAATGATGAAGGGAATGCGTTCAATACTTTCTCGTGTTGCCCCACAAGCTGCTAAAGCACAAGCTTATCTTCATGAAGAGATGGAAGATCTCGATAAAATAATCGAAATGGAAGAAAAAGGCGAAGCAAGAGCAGAAGATCAAGTGCAAGCAAGCTCTTATCGTATGGCCAAAAAGAGAAAGAAATAAGCAAAATCAAAATGAGGATATGTATCAACAATCCTCTTCTTTTCATTTTTTGTTCCATTTATTATAATTAATCAATAATTTGATTTTTATTTGAAATCTAATTATCCTTGTATATCCTTAGGGAAGTAATTTTCAAGAGTTTTTTGAGTTCTGTATATTTTGTAGGTTTTGCTTACATTTAACCATCGATCTAAAGGTAATACAAGTCGTTTCTTCAATTCTACGAATGCATTGTCCATTGAATCGAATTTCTTTGGTGGGTGTTTCAAAGCTTCTTTAGCAATTTCTCTAAATCGCCAAACACCCATTGGAACCCATTCGGGGTCAACTTCCATAAATACAAAAGCACCTGATTGTCTATTTATTTTTGTCAAGTATTCTAAAACAGGTAAGCGAGTGCAATAGTAAGCTCCACAAATTACATCAGCATATTTCTTTCGTCCTTTCCAAGTTTCCCAATCTGTTTCAGGATTACCTAAAGGAGAGATACTCCAATATTCCAATGCCTCAAACATCCAGCCGCTTGGATACAATAGGATTTGAACATTATTTCCTAGTGCTTTATGGCCAAAAAGTTGAAAATCATTTATCCAATTTTTGTTTAGTATTTGCTTCCAAAACCTTTTCCCCAATATATCATCAATTGCAGTTATTGACCATGTTGTTGGAACTAATTTTCTCCTCTTTTTCAAACCAAATAAACCGGCAGATAACAACTTAGTAATATGTCTTTGTGGGATTTTGTCATCATAGAGATTCAAAATTCCTCCTGATGCTTTTAGATCTGTATCTCCAACAATTTTATCCACTGGTTTTGGTACCTTCGGATTTTCAGTTATTCTAGCATTTTTTAGGATTCCTGATGGACCTGAAGGTGTTGTCCTGGGAGAAAAAACGATATCTAATTTCGGGCGTTTAATGAACGACATTTCAGTATCAATGGGTTTACCTGACATTACTAACTCTTGTGTGAGGGAAAGAATTTTTCCCGGGTCGCGTGCAGATTTTACACTTGTTGCTGCTTTTCCACGAACAAGAGATGTCCTATAAGCAATGATTTCCTCCATTGATTTTCCTATCCAAAGATCCTCTGCATCATAAATAGATGTATCTTGTGATGCTAAAGGTGGTACCAATGGTCCTATAGCTACTTTTGGATAACCAAATACTCCAACAAAAAAACCCGGTGGGGAAGCACCAAAGAATTCTGTCTTTGAAAAAGTCTTTTGAATTTCAGCTATAGATTTAGCTTTTGCTAAAATTGGGCATAAGCTTTTGCCACAGAGTTTTCTAAACCCCTTACATCTTTGACACAAATTACGATTAATCTCGGAAGGAGAGGGTTTAAAGGTGAGATTACCGGAAGGCACTATCTATCACAAATTTATTACTTAATTAAGTATCAAGTTCTTCTTGATGTTCTTCTTCCCCCAAAACCTCGAGTGAGCCAAGAGCACGTTCTGGTAGCTCCTCTCGTTTCATTTGTTCTTGTTCTTTTAGAAGACGCTCTACTTCATCTTCTTCTGGTGCACTTTTCCTTTTAACATATAGTACTATGATTATTATTAAAACCATTAACCCAATGATACCAATTAACCCGTAAATTACAACATCAAGCCAAATTCCGGCAAAAACATCAAAATGCCAAGTAAATGTTAAAGGTATCAAAGAAGCTCCGGCATACATGATTAAACTCCAATTATCCGTAGAAGGTGCCTTTACTTGAAACGTACCACTTCTCTTATTGTCAAATGGAATATCATCTGTTCTAAATAGAGGATCATATAAATAAAGCAAATCCTCACTTGGAATTCTATCTACTGCCTGAGTTAAATTATCGCTTTCAAGCCACTTTTCAAAATTTTCAGAATCAATAATGAAAACTAGGAAAGGTGAAGATAAAACATCTGCTGGCATTGCTTCCCAATCTCCACTGATTGCTTGTCCTTCCTCTACATACTTTGTCACATTATGATACTCATATGAGGATAGAGTGATTTGTTCTTCAATTCTTATTGCTGTTCTTTCTATTTTCATACCGAAGGTTTGTTGTATGTTCAATTGAGATAATAAGCTCACAACGATTATTAAAGAAGCTAGTATTTTGATTCGAGACTTTTGGAAATGCATTTGCACAACAATCCTTGATGTTGATTTAGTAATCTGAGAATTAATTCAAGAATTTTTCTAATAGTTTCTAAAAGAAGAGAAAGAAGCGAGGGTAAGTTTCCCTCGCAAAAAGCATGTTGTTTTCTCTTTCTTCAATAAACAATTGAGGAGTTACAATATCTGAAATTATTGCAAGCATTACGTTACTCAAATATCAGGTGTTTTGTAGTTCTTGTCATGCTTGAATTTTTCCATGTTCTCTTCTTTTGTTTTTTTAGATGGGTGCTTTATTAATTTTTGAGTAGCATTATTTTCTCTTCTGAATTTCTTTTCCCTTGCTGAAGATGATTCTATATCTATTAGTTTAGATATATCAACTATAAAGGTTTACATTGTTTCTCTTTTCAGAAAGAAAAAAGCTTCTCAAGGAACTAAAAAAGAGATAAAATTATCATCTTCTTAGTCATCTTTTTTAATAATATATCGCTCAGTGAACGTATATGTATTCAGATAGAAATTTATTATCGAAAGAATTGTTAGTCTTTAAAAGAACGGCTGTGTATATTCAATAAGACGATTGGAAGAATCGAAGAGGCTGATATTTTTCGATTGTATTATAATTATATTTAATTATTATCGAGAGATTACTATGAGCAAAAAAACCGCTAAGAAGTCAGGTAAAGCAGCAAAAGATGAACCACTAATAGATGTAGATATCAAAACAACAGCTGAAATTCCTGTCCCAACTAGGTTAATTGATCAAGTTCTCGGTCAAGGGCGATCTGTTAATTTAGTAAAGAAAGCTTCAATTCAGAGAAGAAATGTTCTATTAATTGGTGAACCTGGTACTGGAAAGAGTATGTTAGGTTCTGCAATGGCTGAACTCCTCCCACGGGAGGATTTAGAAGATATTTTATGTGTACCAAATAGAAAGGATAGCAATACTCCAAAAATTGTCACTGTTGGTTCTGGTGAAGGAAGACGTATAGTTGATCGGTATAATGAAAAAGCTTCAAAAGGTTCAAACTTAAGGATGATTTTCAGTTTAGTCATACCAATAGCAATAATGCTCTATGTTATCTTTGTTCCAGTATCACACCCTGATCAAAGACCACAACTTATCTTAATGGGTCTTTTTGTTTCATTCTTTGCATTTATCGCAATGAGTCAATTAAGAAGTAAATCGGAAAATCTTGTCCCTAAACTTCTTGTTGATACCAGTCAGCAAACTCATGCTCCATATAATGATGCAACAGGTGCACATGCAGGTGCATTATTGGGTGATGTTCGTCATGATCCCTTCCAAAGTGGTGGTCTGGGAACACCTGCACATGAACGTGTTGAGGCTGGGTTAATACATAAATCCCACAAAGGAGTACTTTATTGTGATGAAATTGCTACACTTGGGATGCGAACTCAACAACAACTTCTAACTGCTATGCAAGAAAAAGAATTCCAAATTACCGGTCAGAGTGAATTGAGCAGTGGAGCAATGGTTCGTACTGAACCTGTGCCTTGTGATTTTATTCTTATTGCTGCGGGAAATCTTCCTACGATGGAACAGATGCATCCTGCATTGCGCTCAAGAATTCGTGGGTATGGGTATGAAATTTATATGGATGAAGTGATGCCTGATACACTTGAAAATCGAAATAAAATCGTACGTTTCGTTGCTCAAGAAGTTTCTAAAGATGGACGCATTCCTCATTTCTCAGTAGATGCTGTAGAAGAAGTTATCCGAGAATTTCGTAGAAGAGCCAATAAGAAAAATAGTCTTACTTTAATGTTTAGAGAGCTTGGTGGTCTCGTTCGTGCTTCTGGAGACATTGCACGAGAAGATAACGATTCAGTAACTACTATGAAACATGTTCACCGAGCAAAATCACTAGCTAGTTCTTTAGAACAACAAATAGCTGAAAAATACATTGCAAGAAGACGTGATTACCAAATTATACTTAATGAAGGTGCTCTTATTGGACGAGTGAATGGTTTAGCTGTTCTTGGATCAAGAAGTGGTATTGTAACAAATGTTGAAGCTGAAGTGACTCCTGCGTTAAGCAATCAAGAAGGAAAGATTATTGCTACTGGTAAACTAGGTGAAATTGCTCAAGAATCTGTATTGAATGTGAGTGCAATAATCAAAAAATATATTGGAATAGATATTTCTCAACACGATGTTCACGTCCAATTCTTACAAACCTACTCAGGTGTAGAAGGTGATAGTGCAAGTGTTTCTGTCGCTACTGCTGTTGTTTCTGCACTTACTGATACTCCTGTTCGTCAAGATGTTGCTATGACTGGTTCACTATCCGTTCGTGGTGAAGTTTTACCCATTGGTGGTGCAACCTTCAAAATAGAAGCAGCTATGGAAGCAGGTATCAAAACTGTTATCATACCCATAGGTAACTTAAGTGATGTTGTTCTTGATGCTTCACAAAGAAAACAGATAAACATCATTCCTGTTTCTCGATTCTGGGAAGTGCTTGATATAGCGTTAGCTGTTGATGATCAAGGTATTGTTGATAAATTCAAAGCAAGTGTTAGTGAATACGAATTCAAGCTTGAAGCGAAACTAAAAGAAGCAGCGAAAGGAAAGAAATAACTTTCCAAACTCCTGTTTCTAATCTAAAAATAACAATATGCGGGTTTCCGCATTTTCTTTTTCCTTATGTTTTCTAAAATTTTTAACCGTTTAACTAATTAACTTGAAAGCAATTATTTACTATAGGTTTGAGTTAGATGAGCAAATATCATGAAGCGTTGTATTATACTCAACAAAATGATTCCAAAATAAAATGTAACCTTTGTCCACACAATTGCATTATTTCTCCTAATAATAAAGGAAAGTGTAATGTACGATTAAATGTGGATGGAAAGTTATATTCACTGAATTATGGTTTGTCTACTTCTGGAAGTCAAGATCCGATTGAGAAAAAACCTCTCTATCATTTTCAACCTGGAACTTGTTCCTATAGTTTTGGAACTGTTGGTTGTAATCTATTCTGTCAATTCTGTCAAAATTGGCATATCGCTCGTGCTGACCCTGAAAATACCAAGCATAGCCTTGATTATCTTTCACCAGATGAGGCGGTTAAATCTGCTAAGAAATCTGGTTGTCCATCCGTTGCTTATACTTACAATGAACCAATTGTTTGGTATGAATGGGTGCTAGATACCGCGAAGAAAATGAAATTAAATGGCTTGAAGAATGTGTTAGTAACAAATGGTTATATTCAACAAGAACCATTAGAAGAGCTTTTACCATATATTGATGCTGCTAATGTAGATTTGAAAGGAGACGCTAAATTCTACAAAGAATTATGCAAAGTCTCTCATCATGAAGCTGTATTGCGAACATGCAAGTTGATGGTACAAAACAACATTCATCTCGAGATAACTAATTTAATTGTTACTTCAAGTAATGATTCTAAAGAGCAGATTCAAGATTTGATCGATTTTATAAAAAATGAGCTGGGTGCTGAAGTTCCTTTACACTTCTCCCGTTATTATCCACAGTATAAACTTGATTTACCATCTACTCCTGTTGAGACACTTTTAATGGCTCGAGATATGGCAATTAATTCTGGATTGAAATATGTTTATTTGGGGAATGTGCGAGATGCAGAACATAGTAATACATATTGTAAAAATTGTGGTGAACTTTTGATTAGTAGAACTGGATATTCTGTCCGTTTTCCAAACATCACCAAAGATAAAAAATGCAAAAAATGTTCTGATTTCAATTCAATTATTTGGTATGACTAGTATTTTTCTACTATCATTATATCTAGTTTTTTTTCCCCCTCAATTCTATTTTGTATGGTTTATATAGGTGAATGAGACATGTCTATTTACCACGATGGTGGTAACTAAATAATCGTTAACGGTGGAAAAGAAAAATGTCAAGCAATTTCTGTGTTTATTGCGGTCAACATTTAGAAGGAAATGATAAATTCTGTTATAAATGTGGCGCAACTGTTCAAGATCAGAAGGTTGTACCTTCTATTAAAAATCCCGATAATAGACTACATAGTAATAGTTTAACAACTCCAATAATAGATGAAAATAAACGGTCCTCTAGCAAAAATTTGAAACTATTAATTCTAATTCCAATAATACTATTTTCAATTGCTTTACCTTTTATAATCCTGTCATCATTAGGGGCGGTTAGATCTCCGCTTGGAACGTTGGACTATGAAATAAATTCAATGGACTATTTGGACGTAGAATTAGTAATAGACAATAGTGTTGGCTTAATCGAGATAACTTTTGATGATTCAATGGATGCCCTCTTTGAAGCAACAATAGAGGTTCGAGGTGGAATTAAAGCTTCTCTGGAGGATGCAAAAAACTTCCAGCATAACGTGATAAACAACAAAACAATAATCACTTTTAATTCCGAAGATGAATTCTTAACAATTTGGAATTTTAAAACTCTTACTCATAATCTTTACATTTCATTACATCCAGATACAGTAACTGATTTTAGTGTTTGCTCTTCTGTAGGCAGTGTTAGTTTAGATTTAGATAGTGTTGATAATCTTGTAATGAAAGATGTGGATTTATCCTCATCCACAGGTTCTGTGAATTTCTGCTCTGGAAATACAATTAATACTACTATGGAAGATATTATTTTGTCAACTAATAATGGTCGAATCTTATTCAACTTTGATGATGCATTTGGAACGACTGTGAACGAAATTGTTTTCGAAGATTCCACTGGTAATATAATTGCACTATTAGGAGAGGCATTGAACATTGAATCTACTGATATAGTCATGTTGACTTCTACAGGTTCAATAGAATTAACTTTTGAGGATATCCTCTTTAATGAGGATACGAATTGGCTTATTGAAACTTCCACTGGATATATATCAATAGAATTCATTCAAAACATCAACCTTCCGGCAAATTTCACAGCAGTATTTAATGTAGAAACATCTACAGGAAGTATTACTATAGATGGAGATGTTGCAAGTGATGTAGGTATAGAAGCTGCTGCCACAACTAATACAGGTAGTATCAGTTTTCCAAGTGAATCCAGTCAGTACACTTCTGAGAATTTTTACTTGAAAAACAATCGCTTCTCTTTTACGTTAGTGACCTCTACTGGCAGTATTACAGCAAATTTTGAAAACTAACAAATGAAGTTATTTCTTACTCCTTCCATTTTTGAAGATATGAGGGAGTAACAAAACCTCTCCCAAATGACGAATATTCCTTCCTATAGTCATCAAAACCATGTAAAAACATCTTTCATTTTCAATTTTTTAGAAATGAATATATTTGTAGACTCAAAGTAAATCACTAGTTTGAGGTTATATAATGAAAAACACAAGAAGAAATAAACATGTGCTCATTTCTACGTTTGCACTATTAACAATCGTTCTCATTGTTTTATCATCAGCTAATCAAATGGTGAATGCAAAAAAAATTACTGCCATCATTCACTCAAACAATTCTGGATTAGCAATGATTGATACAGATTTCTTCGAAATTACTGCTGTTGGAGACCACAAACTAACATTAATCGAATATTCACACTACAACAGACCAATTTATCCTAATTATACTCAAGTAAATTTTGCTGTAGTATTAGATGGGGAAGAGCATGCTATATCTAAGATAGAGCTTCACTATTCTCAAAATAAAATCAATTGGACAACAATTCTTTTCACTGAAACAAAAAACCTCTCAGCAAATTCAACTTTATTTGACGTATCAATTGGTCCATTCATTGAGTCTGGTATGTATTCCGTAAAAATCAATGCTACACGAGGTTCGCTTGAGCATGCTACTATCTTCTTTTTTATGCATGTAGAAGAAATTAATGGTCTTGTATTCCTTGATTTTGATCATCAAATAGTTGAATTAGAAAATAAGACCAAACTGGTAAATCTTCAAGTAAGTGTTCTAGGTAATAATTTGATTAATGACTCTGTAAGAGTAATAGTAAATCAGATCGATTATAATTCAACCACAATGGAACTTATTGACGGGTCAACAAATCGATACAATGCTACTATGGGTTCAATTATGCACTGGAACGAGTACGTTCATGTTACTTTTATTGGTAATACCGTTTTAGGAACGGAGTACAATAATACTAACTTTCTATTTCATAAAGGACCTCCTAGATTTGAAGAACCATTTCTCACTTCAGTTCTTCCAGCAATTCTTGTTAGCTTACTAGTTCTCGGTTCAATATCCACAATTTTCATCATGGCTAAACGACGTGTGCCTAAGAAATTCGATATCGAAACCTCTGATAATAAGGAATTGAAAGCACAACTAAGAAAACAAATGAAAAAAGAAAGAAGAAATAAAAAAGAAAAAGTAGAAAAGAAAGATGACTTACTCTGAATCATCATTTCATTTTTTCAAGTCGAAGATCAATTAGAGCTTCTGCTTCTGGACCTGTTCCAACAAAAGTAACGGGGATATTTGTCTCCTTTTCGATTTCTGCAATGAATTGGAGTGCTTCTTTTGTCAATTTATCATCAGAATTGGCTCCGGCAATTTCGGGGAAAATAATATCCAATTTGGTTAAAGCTATTTGTGTTGCTCCATTAAGTCGAATTGCTTTTCTAGCAACATCGAAATCGATTGGTGCGGATCTTCTTGCTCTACCCGTAACAGTGCCATGTTCTACCCAACCCCGCTTCTCTATTTCTTCTTCAGAGAGTGTACCAGGCATTGGTCCTTCACCAACTCGAGTCATAAAAGCTTTGAATACAATAATGACTTCATCTACTTTTGTTGGACCAATACCAACATCCGAACAAATTTGAGGAGCGGATACGTCTTTGCTTGTAACAAAAGGGTATGTTCCATGCCAGAGTGAGAGCATTGTTCCTTGAGTTCCTTCAAGAACGACATTCTTTCCAGCTTCAATTGCTTCATTGATCTCCTTAGAAACATCAGTTAAGTATGGTTTTAACTCAGGAACTTCTTGAGCTAACCTCAATGTTCTTCTTGCTCGATCTTCGTTTGCTGGACCACATCCTGTTCCCGTGCTACCAATTTTATCTTTGAGATGCTTATCTGTTTGGTCCTTTTCTTTGTGTTCTTTATCAATTACTCCTGTCTGAAAATCAATACCAATTCGATCTTTGCAACCTGTTTCATTTATCTCTTTGAGAAAGATCTCGGGGTCGACAAGTACACCTGCACCTACTAATAAACGAGATTTTTTACTCGTAAAACCACTTGGTATCATTCGCAGTCCAAACTTTTTCCCTTCAAAGACAACAGTATGTCCTGCATTTGTTCCTACACCACCTCGAGCGATGATTGCCGGATGTTCAGCATATGCAATATAGCTGATGATTTTTCCTTTACCTTCATCGCCCCAAAAGCCACCTACAATAATTGTCGTTGTCATGGTTCGTTCGTGTGAAAAACTCACCATAATAATTAAAGTCCTTTTGTTAACTTAAAGGTGATAATTTTACATAGCACTGCGAAAACTTAATATGCAAAAGCTTTTGGATAATCGTAAGCGCAATTGATGAGTCCGATACAGGTCTTTCCTCAAGAAGTTTCTCAGTCGTTTCCTCATCAATAATTGTGAACTAATTGAAATTTGTACAAGATGCAGAGGTCAGAAGAAAATGTCAGAAAAGAAAAATATTGTTCCAAAAAAGATTAGTGAAGGAATATATGAAATTCCTAAAGACGCAAAAAACTATATGAAAGTTCCTGCAAGGATTTTTGCTGATGAAAAGATAATTCGAGCAATGGAACAAAGGATGTTTTTACAAGCAACTCACATAGCTTGGTTACCTGGAATTTATAAGAATGCTCTAGTTCTACCTGACGGACACATGGGGTACGGATTCCCTATTGGTGGAGTAGCTGCAACTGATTATGAGGAAGGAGTAATTAGTCCTGGTGGTGTAGGATACGATATCAATTGTGGAGTACGTGCTGTAAGAACAAATCTAAAAAAGAAAGACATTATGCCAAACAGTCAGAAATTGGTTGAAGCATTATTCAATAATATTCCAGCAGGACTCGGTTCTAAAGCAAAAATTCGTCTCTCAAAAACTGAATTGGATGAGCTCTTAATTGAAGGCGCAAGCTATTGCGTGAAGAAAGGCTTAGGTTGGGACGAAGACCTTGATCATTGTGAAGAAAACGGTCAAATGAAGAATGCCGATATTTCCAAGGTATCGGAAAGAGCGTTATCTCGAGGTATTCCACAAGCAGGTAGCTTGGGAAGTGGCAACCATTTTCTGGAAATTCAATATGTTGATAAAATCTATGATGAAGATTTAGCAAAGAACATGGGCATCATAGAAAAAGAACAAGTAATTGTAATGATTCATACTGGGAGTCGTGGTTTAGGACACCAAATTTGTGGTGACTATCTGCGAAAAGTAGAACAAGCGATGCCAAAATATAACATTCAACCACCCGATAGAGAATTGTCTTCTGTACCAATACAGAGCGATGATGGACAAGATTATTTCGGCGCAATGGCTTGTGGAGCAAATTTTGCTTGGGGAAATCGTCAAATGATTCTTCACTGGGTGCGTGAAACATTTGAGAAACAATTCAAAACTTCCGCGGAAGATCTTGATATGCATCTCATTTATGATGTTGCACACAATATTGCAAAGAAAGAAGAACATACAATTGATAAGAAGAAACGAACCGTAATTACTCATAGAAAAGGTGCAACTCGAGCATTTCCGGCAAATCATCCAGAGGTACCACAAGCATACCGTTCAATGGGTCAGCCGGTTCTATTACCTGGTAGTATGGGTACTGCGTCTTACATTCTTGTCGGACAACCGAAATCAATGGAAGTAAGCTTTGGCAGTACTGCACATGGTGCAGGTCGTGTTTTAAGCAGACGTGCTGCATTAAAACGATTCTGGGGTTCCACTATTAAAGATGAATTGAAAGGCAAAGGAATTACTGTAAAAGTAGCAAATCCAAAAATGATTGCTGAAGAAGCACCTGGTGTTTACAAAGATATCGATGCTGTTGCAGCTGTAAGTGATTCTCTTGGTATTGGTAAAAGAGTCGTTCGATTGAAACCTATTGCCGTTGTAAAAGGTTAGTCTCGAGGAGTTTTCTCCTCACATTTTTTTCTTTATCCTGTTTATCGAATCTTATGGTTTTATGAAAAAAGTGAGCTAGAAAAAACGGTTCTTGATTCTAGTATTGGAGTGACTATACAGCAAATTTCTTTCATTACATCTTAAATAAGAAATAATTGAATCTATTGTTTTCGAATATAATGGTTTATTATCTTGGAATACAAAACATTCTTTGGAGATAAAATTGTCACAAGAAGAATTGAGATTTTGCAAATTTTGTGGAGAACATGTAGAATATCTTACAGATTTTAACGACTATTTTTGTAAGTTCTGTAATTCATATCAAACTAAAAGTGTCCCAATTCAATCTAAGGGAAAGAAAACTGATAAAATAAAATCAAACTTAGATTCTTCACCTCCACCTTTACATAAACCGGTCTTGCCCCCTGAGTGGCAGGATAATATTCCAATCTTTCGACATAGTGAATATTTAGTTGTTCAAGCAATTCTTAGCTTTGGTCCAAAGTATACGATCTATAATGTAAGTGGATTAAAGATGGGTGAATGCCAAGGAAGAATACTTTCTTGGGGTGGAGAATTCGACTTTTATGATAATAATGGACAACATGTAGCTAAAGTGAAAGGGAGTCCAACTCTGTTATCAATTCAAACAAAGACATGGAAAATAACTGATTTTCGTGGAACCTTTAAAGGAGCAATAAAATCACATTATGGTTTTCTCAAAAGAAACTGGGAATTGTATGATGAACATGGAACTTTAATCGCTCGACCAAATGAGCAAGTATGGTTTAAGTATAACTGGCAAGCAGTCAGCCCTCAAGGACAAATATTGGTCTCAGTGGATAAACAATTGTTCACTATCCGAGATAAATTCAGTGTAAAAGTCAGCCCAAATATTGATCCTTTAATAGCACTTGCTTACTCAATTGCAATTGATTATATGTATTTCAAAGGCGATTGAATTATTCTTCTCCTCTCGCCTCACTCTTTTTTATTATTGAACATTCAAATATTTTTAATCAATCAATAGCTTTTTAATGAAGATTTTTTAGCTTTATGCTGAATCCAAATGATACGCAAAGATCGCTTTAAATTGCTCATTCCTATTAGCCTTTTTCACACAATGGCGCACATTTATCCATATTTGTTACCTGTTCTCTGTTTAGTTATACGTGAAGATATTGTAATGGATTACACTCAAGTTGCTCTTCTTTCAATGATAGGAATGTTAGTAACTATTCCTTTAACCATTGCTTTCGGTTTTGTTGGTGATCGAATTAGTAAATGGCGATTAGAACTTGTCATTGCAGGTTTTCTGTTAATTTTTGCACATTCTTTCATAATTTTTGCCGCTCAAACATATGCTGTTTTAATCATTGCTGCAGTTGTTGCTGGTATCGGCGCATCTGTATTTCATCCAATAGTTTTACCAATGCTTTCTCAAGAATTTGGTGCTGAACGCAATGTAGCTTTAAGTATCAATCTGATCTTTGGAGCTTTAGGTTCAATTATTACTCCAATTGTTTCAATCTCTCTTAGTGATTGGTTGGGTTGGAGAACTACAGCGCTAATCTTTGGCATTGCCGGACTAATCTTCTTGCCAATTTTATCCATCAGTATTTTATTAGGAAAGAAATACATAGAATATAATCCGGAAGAAGCACTGGTGAAAAATGAAATAGTGGTTAAAATAGATACTTCCAACAATAAAAATGTCCGAACAATAAAGAAACTCACATTCATCACAGGTCCATTTATAGCTCTGGTATTAGCCCAAATAATACGAGCCGGCACATTTAGAATTTTGAATACATTCACAGCTTTTATCTTTGAAGACCATTTTGGTGCTTCAAAATTAACGAGTGCACTAATTATGTCAATCATTCTTGGATGCGGAGGTATTGCCGCACTAATAAGTGGTTTCGTGTCAATTAGAAAAGGTAGTTTACGAGTGTTTCTTTTTGCTAAATCAACAACTGTAATTGCTTCTCTATTCGTAATTGGATTTGTTATCTATATAGCTCTTGCGAAGGTTGTAGTAGGAGTCGCACTTCTTGTCTTAGCAATATTTCTTTTCATATTCTTAGTTATGTCATTCTATTTTGGAAGTCCATCATCAAATGCACTCTTTGCAGAAATGGTCCCTCAGAGAGTTTTAGGATCGACTTTTGGTGTTGTGAACGCTTTAATGACTGGATTCTCAGCATTAACACCACTGATTTTTGGTACAATAGTTGACAAAAACTATAATTTCCCATACGAGTATTTCTTACTCTTTCTCTTCTCTGTTATTCCCCTTGGATTACTCATTTATGTTAAATCGAAAATTGGATTCAAAACACCAGAAGAAGTAGAAGAAGCTCGAAAGAAAGGTGTGCACTTTCATTAGGATCGCTTCACAAAAATTCAAAGAGTACTAAACTACCAGCCATAATTAGCATACCTAGTACTACTCCACCCATTACTAAATGTCCACTGCCATATTCATGAGCAACAGGAATTAATTCGTCAATTGAAATGTAAACCATTATTCCTGCAACTGATGCCAAGCTAATCGCTAAAACAGCTGGAGTTAGAAATGGTCGAAGAATTAAGTAAGCAATTGCTGCTCCAATAGGTTCAGCCATTCCCGAAGCAAGAGATAAACCAAAACTTTTCCATTTACTTTTAGTAGCAAAATAAATAGGGATAGAAACACTGATTCCTTCTGGAATATTATGAATGGCAATCGCAACTGCAATAGTAATGCCAAGAGAAACATCATCAAGAGCAGTGGCAAAAGTAGCTATTCCTTCTGGGAAATTATGAATAGCAATAGCTACTGCTGTTAGAACACCTGTTCTTGTTAATGATTTTGCCTTTGCTTTTTCAGTTGTTTCTTCATTTATAACTCTTAGATCAACTTTTTCTTCTTCATCGGATTTCTTGTCTTCCTCACAATCTCTGCATTCCCCTTGAATTTTACTTATTGAATCGCAATCTTTAGTCATATGATGAAGATTCTTTTCATGGGGAATAAGAAAGTCTATTAGAGCAACAATACCCATGCCAACAAAGAAAGCAAGATAGACCCAGTAGCTTTCAAGAGATTGAAGAGCTTTTACCATTAGCTCCATAAAAGAAACAATTATCATTACTCCAGCTGAAAGTCCAAGGAAGAAAGCTAAATATTCTTTTTTAAATTTCTTGAAGAAAAAAGGGATAGCACTACCAATGCCTGTTGCCAATCCTGCTCCTGCTGTTAATAAAAATGCTGCTAATACTGGATCCAATGAAATCCCATCCAATAGTTCTGATAGACGTATCATTATTACTGCTTTATTGTTTATAATCTTATTTTTTTATTAAATATAGATAGGTAAAAAAAAGACTATTGATTATTTGCCGAAAAGACTGATAAAAGTCCTTTTTAGGAATAGCTTTTTTAAACAATTATTGAATAGTAAACATATGGAAACTCAAAATAAAATGGTAAATTATGTAGCTCTTATAGCTGTTGCGATATTTAGTTTAGTAGCAATGATATTAGTACTTTCTACTGATTTTGGTTGGCAAGATTATGGTGAATATCATTCCACCTACTGGTTTTGGCTTGGAAATTCAAATGTTGCTGCTTGGCCTCAGTTCTTTCTGGTAGTAATAGCACTAGCCTTTCTAATTTCATTATGTTATTCAGTTCTATTATTCTTAATTAATCTTGAAAAAATATCCTTAAACATCTCAATAAAATGGCATGCCATTATCGGACTATTTATTGCCAGTGTTGCTTTCATATCTACTCTATTTACAGTAGGAATGTGGGGGATTGCTTCAATTGATTATTATTGGGGTGTAGCAACAAGCTTCTATACTTCATTATTTGGATCAATAATTATAGGAACATTCTATCTTGTTTATCTAGTAAACGCAAGAAAAACATTGGTTGAGTGACTGACCTACTAACTGAAAAATTATCAAAATACCATTACAAATTATTTATCAATTCTATTACTTTGGAGAAAGGTAAAATAACCGATTCAAACTTACATATTTACCTTATTTAAGAATTGATTCTAAGTAGTTGCTAGATACCCATCTTTTTTCTTTCTTTTGTCAAGTTGAGAATCTTTATTAAGAAAAAAAGATTACCCTATACAATAATAGTACACTGGAGGGTATAAGATGGTAAAATCTTTGCCGAAAATTATAATTGTTTTAACACTAATTTTTAGTAGTTTTTTGATGTTTAACACTGTGGATTTTGGAACTTCTAATAACGACTATAATCAAGAAATCAGTTTTAGAAGTCATAATAAAATAGTAGATAATGATTTGCTTATTTCAGACTTTAAGGTTACACCATATGAGCCGAATTTTGAACCTCAAGCAGCTAGAACGGGCGCCCAAAGTTTCGTTGTCATTCTTGTTCATTTCTCTGATTATACAACTCCTCGATGGACGCCTGCTGAGCATGAGGATATAATGCAAACAATTGATGATTACTGGGTTAATGCAACTAATGGTTTAATGTCCATTGATTGGGCAGTTGAAGGATGGTATGATTTAGGAAATAATCTAGCACATTATGCACATCTTACTGGCTCTGGTGCTTTAGATCTGGATGTCAATTGGCATACTATCGCAGATGATGCAGTAGCTTTGGCAGATGGTGATGTTGACTTTGCTGCTTTTGATAATATTATTATCATGCTAAGTAATGTTTGGTGGCGTGGCGTAAGCACACTCGGAACAAAGATAGCAATAAATACTGCTGAAGGTAACTTCAATCGAGAAGCTACACTTGTTGCGGAAAGAGATGGCGATACCGAACAAGCAGTTTGGGGTCGAGTTGCGCATGAAATGGGTCATTGTTTTCTCTTACAACATACACACGGTAATAGTGCAGCAAAGAATTATGCTAGTTATTATAGCTTAATGGCTCGAGCTTATCCATCTGCATGTAATATTTATACTATGCTCATCGATAATCATGCAGGCTGGTTTGATGCACCAACGAACGAAGAAGTAATCGCAGCTGGTCAATCATTAATGTTTCACGTTAGACCACGACATTTGGACACTACTTTAGATGTTCAATCCTTGAAAGTTCCTTTTTCCGCCACGAAATATTACCGTGTTGAAGTTATTGAGCAAAAATCAGAGGATGCTTGGCTGCCTGATGAAGGTGTACTTATTTATCTGGTTGATGAAGGTGATCCTACTAATGATCAATGTACTGATGAGGATAGCACTCCAGGTTCCGACCCTGATGTAGTTATAGATTTACAAGATTGTTTATATGATGTAGGTCAAACGTTCACAGATGCAACTAACGATATAACAATATCAATAGATCAATTTTCCTTTGATGGCTATGACATATCAGTCACTAATGATGCAGGTGGTTCCATTGATTTAATGATCAATGAATGGGGTGATCCTCCTGGTTCTCCAGGTCCCTGGGAATCAATAGATATCTACGTTGACAATCCTGTGAATGGTTGGGGTTGGTATAGATACAATGATGGAAATGGTCACAATCCAGTAGGAAATGGTGATGATCCACTTCTAAATCACGAGAATAGATTGTATGCAAAAATCCATAACATTGGTGATACCGATGCCAGCTCTGTTACTGTTAAATTCTATGAGAATACTCCTATTGGCGCTGGTGCTTCTGGTTCCTGGACTCTTATTGATACATTAACTGGACTTTACGTTAGCAAACTTTCCACTCAAGAAGTTTTCGTTCCTTGGACTCCAACATATGCTGTTTCTCCAACAGACACAGGAGTATTAGACATGCACTCTTGTGTTAAAGTTGTTATCGATACTCATCCCTTAGAAGATACTTCAGGAAATAACGATGCACAAGAAAATATTGACTTCTTTGAAGTAGCACCTGGTTCTCCAATACCTGGTATGATGTATGCTGAAGCAATATATGGAACTGTTAGTAAAGATTTCACCATTGTTAATCCTTGGAAAGAAACAAAAGAAATCCATATCAATGTCTTAGGTGTAACTGGTGACTGGACAGTAACTGGAAATGGAATAGGTGAGTTCCACACTTTTGCATCTAATGAAGCTAAAGTTTTCAGTATTCAAATAACCCCTGGTCCAGATGCTCGTGTAACTGAATCAGTGCAAGCTGATCTCGTTGCATCTACAAATGTTATGTACGAAAATGAGAATGGTACTTTCGATGGAGACATGCATCTCACACCATTTGGAGGTGTATCATTTTCTGCAACCATTATGTATCGAAGTAGTTTGAATATTGATGCCACCATAAGAGATGAAAATCATTTCTTGATCAAGGGAGAACTTAATTTCTTGGATGACATACCACAGCAGTTATTGCCCGATGCTGACGGTGACCGAATGGTATATCTGCTCATTGAGGAGCTTGATACTGGTGTAATAACAGACACTACGGTTGTTGTAGATCCATACGGAGATTTCCAACTTGAAGTCATTGGTAAATCAGGCATATACGCAATAAATGCTTATTATGCTGGGACAGGCATAATCACATGTGGTGCTTCTGTAACACTCATGGTTGATTTAAATGCAAGTACAGTATGGACTAGTACAAGTGGCAGCAGTGATTTTATACCTGGATTTACTTTCTACATTGCACTAAGTGGTATTCTCCCTATATACATAATAGTAATTATAAAACATAAGAGAAAATTAGCTCTCAGATAAAAGTAAAGGTTTAATCCTTTCTTTTCTCTTTTTTTTATTTAAATCATATTTCTATTAAATAGATTATAATGAGTTTTTGACACCCTTTAAATATTGTAAGATACAATATTTATTTAAACAATTATTTGGGAGAAGATAGAATGAACCTAAAACGAAAAGGTTACGATAAGCCAATACACTATTTACTAGTTTTCCTACTAATTTTATCATCCGGATTTTTACCTCTAGAGTATTCTCAGAGTAATCCTATTCCAGTTGATCTTTATGAGGTCAATTTTGAGGATATCCATCAATGGGATATGACCCTTTCAACTGAAGGGAGTTCCTTAACTAGAGATACTACACTAAATCATTCCATGGAAAACACTGGAAAATTAATAGGTAGAACAGTTTGTTATTATGATTTTACTAAAAATAGAGCTAGCGGAGAACCGATAAGTTTCAAAAATTCTCGATCTGTTGAATTTGGTTGGTATTTCACAAACATCAGCAGTAATTATGTTGCAGTGATGCTTAACTATTCAGACACTCAAGTTTATTTTGTAGCCAATTTTTCAGGTGAATATTCGAATAGCAGTTCTGAATATTGGTTTCTGCGCAATAATGATACTACTACCGAAAGTTGGTATGAACATCATTTATCCCTAGATTCTTTTGGTGATCTGTTATATGGTGTTGCTATTATCAATAGTGGTTATGATAATGGGGTAAATTTGGAACCTTGTAACCAGACAACAAATTTCGCTTACATCAACATAACACATTTCGGTGAGGGGTGGACACCTCCATTAGCAATTCCAATATTTCCAATAATAATCGGACTAGTAATTATTGGAATCACGAGTTCAAAATTTGTGCTTAAAAAATCGAAAGAAAAGAAATGAAAACTTCTTTTCTTATATTTTTCCATAATAACAAATCCATTCTTCTATTTGTTAATATTAGTAACATTGTTCACTATATGAAAGCATGTTGATACGTAGTGACCAACAACTAACCAATAGAATCACTCTTCAGCATATTTTCGTTTAAGAACATCGTCAATATTCAATGTATATAGCCTTACAGAGAATATACTTACCAAAATTATCTGGAAATAGTGGACAATAGCCTATTTGCTAAAAAAATATACTCTCTGAATCCAATAGTTTTAGTTGATAACCAAAAATGATGGTGGTCAATCAATGCAAACAAAGGACAGAATAATATCGAAAAAAGAAATTAAGGACGTAATACTAATTATAATTATTACTGGTATACTGTTACTATTAGCTCTTGCTTTAGATGTAAGTCATCACTTTCCTAATCTATGGTTTTGGGATTAAACAATAATCACTTTTTGTATAAAGTAATTAATTTTGCTACTGAATAAAGTCTTATGCAATTTTTTAGATGAAATAAAAATAGATACAAACTTCGAAAAACTTCTTGACGAGATTTTGTTCTTTGAGTTTGGCATTTCTATTATTGGGGAGAGGGTTCCTACGGCTTGGGAAATGAAAAATCATTTATCGAGGAATCTCAAACGAAAAATTTTTTGTGTAACCAATTCTTTTAATAAATTAACAATACTTTCATCAAACAAAAGTTATATATTTGGAAAAAGCTGTTTTTATTTTAAAGGAGGAGGAAACTTTGTACAAAATCAATTACAAAAGAAAATTCTCAAAATTACTATTTCTAGGATTAATATTGGTACTAGTACCAAGCACTTTAGTAAAATCAGCCAATCTAAAAGCAACTATTTATTCTTATCCTGCAGACCCTATACCGACAATCGATGGTAAGATATCTGCTGGTGAATGGACTGTTGCAGGAACACCTGAAGAAACAAAATTATATGATTTATCTGATCAATATAATCCACATATTGTCATTTATTTGAGATCTGTTTATTCAGAAGAAAAAGTCTTATATCTTGCTATAGAAATTCCTGATACACTAGTGGATGGAAGTGATGAATTTATAATTGCCTTTAATTCGAGTGATACACCTTTAGCTCTAAGTGCTCCTACTTCTGGAATTGCCTTTGATGACGACCATGATGCTAAAAAGCTCAAGATTGAGAGCAATGATTACATTGATGCTTTCACATCAGGGACTGGTTTTAGTCTCAATGATGATGTATCTGTTAGCGGAACGAATGATGGTCTGGGAAAGTGTACTAACAATGTTACGCATGTGATTATTGAATTCGAGATACCATTTGATTCAGGCGATTCTCACGGTCGAGATATAGCAGTAAATGTTGGTGATGATGAAGAAATATTTCTCTACTATCGGGATGGAGACAATGAAACAACATACTCTCACTGGTTGGTAGAACTAGTTGAGTATGACTATTGTAGAATACATATTGGTTTACCCCCTGCTTTTACAGGGATTCCATTCTGGATATTTGCAACATCTCTTGCGAGTATCTTTATTATTGCTTCATTCATTAAGAAGAAGAAAAAGTGAGATACATCTGAACAACTGAAAGCTGAAGGAACTTACCCTTTAGCTAGTTATTTTTTTAATAATTCTTTTTTTCTTCTCACCGTAAGTATTTTAAATGGAAACTGAAAGGAAAAAGATAATCAATAATAATAAGCTAGGCCTGTAGCGCAGTTAGGATAGCGCACTTGCCTTCTAATCAGTTCACTTGGTGATCTGAGAAGTAAGTAAGGGGTCGAGGGTTCAAATCCCTCCAGGCCTGCCATTTTAATTTTAGTTATGAAACAATTTCATTTTACCATAAATTCTTTTACTTGCATTATTTTATATTTGAATGGTGTCGTAATGATTAAGCTAAAAGCATTAACTTCTAACCATATTTCAGACATTGTTCATTTAATCCTAAACAAGTGTAAACAAGCGAATTTAATTTTTCCTAATCTCTTTGATCAAATACCAATTGAAACGAAACTATCCTCTATGCTCGACGATTTTTTTGTGAAAAATTCTGGATATGGTGCTTTTCGGAAAAATGAACTGGTGTCATTTCTTCTCGGATTTTCAGGTATACCTCATCTAAAGGGACAAGAACAGGGAATTTACATTCCGTTATGGGGGCATTATCAATCTAACATTGACGATCAACAGTTTTTCCTTCTCTACCGCACTCTTGCTCAAGAAATTGTTAATGACGGTGTTTTTAATCATATCATAACCTATTTGCCAAATAATCCCCTCCTCCAAGAGCAATTATTCACTTTAGGTTTTGGTCTCTTGGTTATTGATGCTATTAGACCTATGGAATTAATTTCCACTAAACCTCTCCAATCAAAATTCGTTGTAAGGTCTATGACATCAGATGATCATAATGATGTTAATCAACTCGAAATTGATTTAAGTTCAAATTTGCAAACAAGTCCTACTTTTCTTCATTCATCCCTATCTGGTCAATCTTCTCCTTTGAGCGATTTTATCAGTGATAAAAACCAGACTTTTGTTGTCGAATTTGAGGATAAGATTGTAGCTGCTACACGTTGCGTCCTTGGTTCTAGTAATTTAGATCTTCTAGACCACTCCCAAACAATAGCAATAAATTTTGCAAATACTTATCCAGAATTCAGAGGGATGGGTTTAGGAACGCATTTAGTAAATGAAGTTCTCAAATGGGGTCAAACTCATCAATCTACTAGATGTACCGTAGATTTTGAATCAGCTAATCTGATTGCAACTCGGTTCTGGTTGTCCCTTTTTACTCCCATTGGTTTTAGTGCTATTCGCAAAATGGATAATCGTCTCTAATTATCTTTTCTAGTCATTTACTATTTTTTTGTGTGGAAATTACTGAATTTGTGCATGTTTTGTAATTATTATTTATATTCTATATTGATTGTTTATTAGCTTGGGATTATTATGAAAAAAGTATTGCAAATTTGGCCTTTGATTTTGAATAAAATAGAAACAAGTAATGTTAAAGAAACATATTTCTTTGATTTTAGTGATAATAAAGACGAAACTTGTGCTCTCCAGATAAGTAAAGGAACATGTCAATTTATTGATGGTGTGCCGGAAAATTATACTATTAAGATTACTGTTGAGACTAAGGACTGGATATCAATCTTATCGAAGGAACAATTGATTGAAGATGTTATTGCCGACGGAAAATTAACTATCGAAGGCGATGATAAGAAATTAACCAAATTTGAACAATATTTTTCTGGTGATCCCGATTGTCTACAATTCAAATCTAGTAACTATGTAATGACTGAGAATGAGAAAGAATTGGAAGAAGGAAAATGGACTAAACCACGAAAAATCTTAGCACTAATTGGTTCTCCAAGAAAAGACAGAGGTGCTACAACAATGGTTTATTCATTTCTCAAGCAAGGATTGGATGACTGTGATTGTGAAATTGATACCATCTATTTAGCTGATTTAGAAAATAAGACCTGTAAGGGATGTTTTACTTGCTGGAATGGAAAAGATAAGAAATGTGTCTATAGTGATGATGTTAATGATTTAATTCTTAAAATACCGACCTATGATTTACTGATACTTGCAGCACCTGTTTATATTGATGGTCTTCCTGGTGCGCTGAAAAATTTTATTGATAGAATGCTTTGTCTACTCGCTCCCGAATTTATTATAAAAGACGATCATTGTCGACATCCCAGTAGATATCCAAGGATGCCTCATCTTCTCTTAGTATCCACTTGTGGATTCACAGAATTTGATAATTTCTCTCCAATGATAGAACATGTAGAAGAAATTTGTAAAAATATGCATTTCTCTTATATTGGTGAAGTACTCCCACCAACTGCTTGGTTGATGACAGTTCCAAATCTACAACCTTTATACTTGCCTGTTATTGAAGCTATAAAACAAGCTGGTAAAGATATTTTTACTTCAGGTAAAATTTCAGAGGATCTCTATAAGCAAATCACTAAACCTATCTTATCCCGTGGACAAATTTTTGCTTTCTATAATCGTGACCTATAGTTAATTTACATATAGAAATTGCTTGAAAAATTCTCTCTTATTGGATATATTGTGGGAGAGACAGATTGTATCGAAGATCTAAATCTTCTTTACAAAATACTCTAGTTTCTTTAACCATAAGTCAGCATTGTTACTATTTCTTTCATTTATCACATACCAGTGTGCAAGCGTTGCAATTGCAAACCCCTTCCAAGTATTCACTTCTCGTTGCAAATGCAGAGGAGGATGTACCTTTGAATATTCTTTAGCATAAGCTAAATCAAAATAGATTGAACCCTTAGTAGCAAACTCCCAATCAATAATAGCATACTTTGCTTCTTGTTCTTTGGCAGTAGGATAGACTTGGAGAATGTTGCCTTCGTGAAAGTCTCCATGAATTAAGTGAGTACCAGCTAATTTTGTCTTTTTTTGTTGATCTAAGAACTCGGTAATCAATTCCAAATACATTCCCCACTTTTCCTCATTTTCTTGTTCTTTGTTTAGAGGTTGGGTTAATTTCTTTACTACATCTTGCTCAAATGAAAATTTAGCTGGAATGTGTTTACTTGCTTTCTTCATAATCTCAATTAATTCAATCACTAACTGAAAATCTAGATAGGGTTTCATACTTGAAAATGCTTGGCCATGAATCCAAGATAATGCTCGAATAGAACACCCAGCTTCTACAGAGGTCCACTCATCAATTATTTCTGGAATAATAATCAATTGCTCATCTGTATGCCTTTTTTTTACTACTTTTGCGATTGCTTTTAGAGCCATTCCTTCTCGCTCGAAACGATTTTGATAATAATCATTGTCTGGATAAATACGAAAAATCACTTTTTGCTCTTTATATTTGCCAGTAAATTTCTGGATTGATTCTCCTAATATCAGAGGATGTATATCATTAGCATTAGTAATTTCTGCCAATTGATCAGCTGTCAAATTCATATTCTTACCAAACCTCTCAATACTGCATACTTCATCTTTAGCTTGATTTTGTTAGCGATTAGATGACTAATTAATATTTTTGGATGTAAAGAAAAAGACTTTAGTCTATTTTAACTAGATAGTATATGTTAAAATGTTCCGAGAGATGACTAATGGTTCCAAAAACTGATTCTATTAAACCAACAATAACTGATATGATTTCATTGGAATTCGTTTCACATGCAAAAATTTCGCCAAAAGGCGATAAAATTGCTTATTGTATTAGAAAAACGAACTGGACTAAAGATAGGTATGAGAATGATTGTTTTATATTTGATGTTGAGAAAAATAAAACCTTTCAATTAACTAGATATGGTAAAATAAATCAGATTGCCTGGATAAATAATGAATCTCTTGCAGTATTAAAAGAAGATCCTGAAATGAAAGAAAATTCTAATCAAGTATTTGTTTTTGAAGATTTAATAGGAGAACCCATCCAAGTAACAGATCATTATAACGGCATCCAGACCTTTGAGATATTTGGTAAGGGGTTAATATATCTCGCAAAAGCTCCAGATAGAGCAGAAACAAAGGAACGTAAGACTAAGTTTGGATCCTTCATTCATTTTGAGCAAGAGCAAAGTGCAAGCGCACTTTATTATGTAGAATATGAGAAAATGAAGAATTATTTTGAAGGAAAGAAAAAGAAGAATGGAAATAATTCTAAATCGCTGATAAAACCTGTGATAGAAATTACCAAGCTATTGAAAGAACCTCTATCAATTTTGGGTTATGTTGTTTCTCCACAAAATGATGCAATTTATCTTACCTGTCAATCTCGAGATGACAAAGTATACGATCAAGAAACGAGCACTTATCAAATCAAGATAAAACCCACAGAAGCATTGAATGCTTATCTCAGCAAACAAGACGAAAAACAACCTACTGATAAAAAAGAAACTAAGAATAAAAATGACAAAGAAGTGCTAGATGATGATCTATCATATCTTGGTGTTCTAACTAGAATCGCACT
This sequence comes from Candidatus Heimdallarchaeota archaeon, assembly GCA_018238155.1. Taxonomy (GTDB): domain Archaea; phylum Asgardarchaeota; class Heimdallarchaeia; order JABLTI01; family JABLTI01; genus JABLTI01. The sequence continues at coordinate 121,640 of JABCTZ010000017.1, forward strand.
GCCAATTGTGAGCTCTATTGTTAATATTTCACCAGATGGAAAGAAACTCCTTGTAGCAAGAAGAGAACGCGATAATTTCTACTTCACTCAAAGTGATTTATGGACATTGGATGTAGATAAATGGCAACCCCTCCTAGCAAAGGAAGAAATAAACGATAAATTAGTGAAAATTACCGGTAGTCTAGATAGAACGCCTATGAATATACATTGGGTGAAAGAAGGAATATTTTGCTCTCATGTTGAAGGAACAAAAACAGCTATCATTCACATTTCTAAATCAGGGGAAATTTCTACATTAGATCTAGAAGGTTATTCTGCATCGCTGTTTAATACTTTTGATGTTTCAGAGAGCGGTCGTTTATGTTTCTTGGGATTCAACTCTTCTAAAATAGAAGAGCTCTATATTACTCAAAATGCAATTACAGTCAGCAAATTAGAATTCATACAAATAACTAATTTCGGCAAACAAATTCAAAATTGGAGATTCGGCACTGTCGAAACCATACGATGGGCTAGTAAAGATGGAACTGAGATTGAGGGAGTTCTTAGAAAGCCTGATGGCTTCGATCCAAAGAAAAAATATCCATTAGTTTTTATCATCCATGGAGGCCCTGCAAGTTTTGACGCTGAAACTCTTCTACCTCGAAATAGCCTTTATTATTATCCTGGTATTCAATTTAGCAATCTGGATATACTAGTTTTAAGAGTAAATTATCGTGGGTCCATAGGAAGAGGACAAGCATTTCTTGAGCTAAACAAAGATAATCTTGGAATTGGTGATATGTGGGATCTAGAAAGTGCTATAGACTATCTTGAAAAGCAAGGATTTGTTGACACTAACAAAATAGGCTGCATGGGTTGGAGTCAAGGCGGATATATCTCTGCTTTTGTAGGCATTCATTCAAAACGATTCAAGGCAGTATCTGTTGGTGCAGGTATAGCAGACTGGTATACTTATCATATTAGCAATGATATTCCTCAATTTACAACTCATTACCTTTCTGGCAGTCCATTTAGAAATAGAGAATTATATGAGAAAACAGCTCCTATAAGTAATATCAAAAATGCCCAAACACCAACGCTAATTCAACATGGAGAAATTGACCAAAGAGTACCTCTATCAAATGCAAAAGAGCTCTATCGCGGTTTAAAGGAGATGAATGTACCCGTTGAATTGTTCATTTATCCAGGTATGGGTCATCCAATAATCAAACCAAAAGAAAATCGTACGGTAATGTATCAAAATTTGAATTGGTTCAGTCACTACTTGTTAGGTGAGGTCTTGAATCTTTTTGATGAGAAGAAAATGGAAAAATGAGTTCCTTTTCTCACATTTTTTTACCATAATCATCTACTACTTTCTTCTATGTACTCCTATTTTCTCTCTATACCCAACACATAATATTGATTCTAAATGCATATGGAGATAGATTGAAACTGACTGTTGAATTGTTATGGTAGTAAAAAAAAATAGTGAAGTATCAGAATCAATTTCTATACCGATCAAAATAGCTAATGAACTTGTTTATAACCCAGAAATCATTCAAGATGAATTATTTGAAGAAAACGAAGTAAAAATGGACATTGTGAATTTATCGCATTGGTTTGGTGATAATCAAGTTTTATCAGGTATATCTATGCCCATCTTCACGAACAAAGTTACAGCTATTATTGGTCCTTCTGGTTGTGGAAAATCAACCTTTCTTCGCGATTTGAATCGTATGAATGATTTGGTATCTATCTCTAGAATGTCAGGTGATATTCTATTAGGGAATAAAAATATCTATGATAATGATGTAGACGTAGTTCAATTGAGAAAACGAATTGGTATGGTCTTTCAGAAACCAAATCCTTTTCCAATGCCAATAGAAAATAACATTGCTTACGGTCCTTATATCCATGGGATAGAACCTGACAGCATTCCTGAAATTGTGAAAAGTTGTTTGCAAAAAGCAGTTCTGTGGGATGAAGTTAAAGATCGATTAAAAGATAATGCTTTTTCTCTCTCTGGTGGACAGCAACAGAGATTATGTATTGCACGAACCTTATCCGTTCAACCTGAAGTAATCTTATTTGATGAACCTTGTAGTTCTCTTGATCCTCATGCTACCGCTAAGATTGAGGACTTGATTACAAAATTGAAACAAGATTATACTGTAGTAATTGTTACACATAATATGCAACAAGCAGCTCGAGTGTCTGATTATACTGCATTCTTCAATTTAGGTGATCTTGTAGAATTTAATAGTACTAAAACAATATTCAAATCTCCCGAGCGAAAAATGACAGAGGAGTATATTTCCGGGCGATTTGGTTAACTCATTTTTATTGGTGGTTTGCATATTGAATGAAAATAATAAACAGCTTGATGAAACATTATGCACTAAAGAATTAATGAGCAAATTTCTAAATAATACGGGATTGTTTTACTATATTAATCGAATACATTTGAATAAATATTTTTATAGCTATGAACCATCGAATTAGTGGTGACAATATTTTTGCCAGCAAATACTCGCGATTCACTTTCCAAAGCTAAGCCTCTCAAAGACAGGAGCGAAGAAGCAAAGATTGCTATAAAAATAGCTGCTGATTTAACTGATCCACCCGAAATTGTCCGAGAAGATTTACTAAAAACACATGTATTGAAGATGGAGTCAGTTGAGCTTTCACACTGGTATGGCGATAACAGAGTTCTTTCTGGTATTTCTATGCCTATTTTCAACAACAGAGTTACAGCTATCATTGGTCCTTCCGGTTGTGGGAAATCGACTTTCCTTCGGGATTTAAACAGGATGAATGATTTAGTTAAGATTGCACGAATTGCTGGCAAAATTTTGCTTGATGGACAAGATATCTATGCAGAACATATTGATGTTGTTCAACTGAGAAAACGAATTGGTATGGTCTTTCAGAAACCAAATCCTTTTCCTATGTCAATAGAAAACAATATTGCATACGGTCCATATGTTCATGGAGTGAAGCATGAGGGTTTAGATGAAATTGTTGAAAGTAGCTTGAAAAAAGCTGCCTTATGGGAGGAGGTCAATCAACGACTAAAAGATTCTGCATTATCATTATCAGGAGGACAACAACAGCGGTTGTGTATTGCTCGAGCCTTATCTGTTCAACCTGAGGTTCTCTTAATGGATGAACCGTGTAGCTCTCTTGACCCTCATGCTACCGCTAAGATTGAGGATTTAATTACAAAATTAAAGCAAGATTATACTGTAGTGATCGTTACCCATAATATGCAGCAAGCTGCTCGAGTGTCTGATTACACTGCATTTTTCAATATAGGGGAGTTAATTGAATTTGATAGAACAAAGAAAATCTTTGCTAATCCTGAGAGGAAAATGACTGAAGAATATATTTCCGGGCGATTTGGATAGATAGTTAGGATACTAATTAATTAACGAATATGAATATTAAGTAGAAAGGTGAAGAAATTGAGTAAATTCAGGTCGAAATTTGGTGGTACAATACGTTTCAAGGAAATTATGAAAGAATTGAATCAACATCTAGTTGTCTTGTCCAATCTTGTGATTAAAATGATTAAAGATGGAAATACTGCCTTAGCTAATGATGATGAATCTATCTTCAAAAGACTTGAAGAAGAACTTAAGGAAGTTCATGAACATTGTAATTCTATTGATGAAACTGTTATGGATACTATTGCTTTGCATCAACCATTTGCAAAGGATTTACGATTTATACTTTCCACGCTCAAAGTTTCAAATGAAATTCACCGTTCAGCTCATGATGCAGTACACATTGCTAATAGTTCAGCTTTTATCAACCTGAAAAAATATACTGAGATTATTCAAAGAATTGGTGATTTGGCTACAAAAGCTTCTTCCATGTTCAAGAAAAGCATAGAAGCATTTTGCAATCAGAAGGAGCTCAATGTGCAAAAATGGACAAAAAAGGATGATGAAGTTGATAGATTACATTCGGAAATCATTCAAGATGTCACTAAAATCGTTGAAACCGATCCAACATGGTCAAGAGCAGGTGTTAGTCTTATTCTGACAACAAGGTATATTGAACGAATTGCTGATCATGCATGCAATATTGTTGAAGAGAGCAATTATGTTGTTACAGGTAAAAAAGCCAAAATTGAGTAATGTCTTTTCTATCGAGTATTATCTTCATAGATTTTGATTCTTTTTCTTTCAGAGAAGACTTTGTATTGTTCGTTATTTTTTTTTATTTTGAAGAATTGAATACTATTCACGAGTATAAATTTGATATTTGGAATTACATTTGCCTAATTCTCTCTATATAGATATAATTGAGATATATTCAGCTATTGTTCTGAAAATAAACTATACAGAGAAGGATTATCTTAATGTCTCTCCTAAGATGTGCACACAAGAAAATAAAACTAAATGGAGAAAAAATAAAATGTCATTCGGTAAAAATACTAGCAAACTAACATACCTCCTTATTACATTAATTTTTGTTGGAACAGGTTTTGGTGTCTTTATTGGTTGGATTGCTTTTAATGATGGAAACGGTGGAGATACATATATCTTAAATGTTCAAGGCTCCACCACAGTAGAAAAAATATGTACCTTGTCTGCAGTTCCTTTTATGGAAGCTCATCCTAGTGTTCAAGTAACGATTTCAGGTACAGGCTCGGGAACAGGAATTGGTACACTTATCAATAGTCAATGTGACATTGCAATGGCTTCCAGAACAGTAAAATCAACTGAAAATGATACCGCACATACAAGTACAGGTGTTTGGTTGAGACAATTTACAATTGCAAAAGATGGATTGGCGATAATTATTAATGACGACGTTACTAGCATTTTAGATCTCAGTGAAGATACAATCAAGGCAATTTTTAACGGCACAATTTCTAATTGGAGTGATACAGCTTTACCAGATGTAGGTTTATCCAGTGAAATTCAAGTAGTGGTTAGAGAAGAAGGATCTGGTACAAGAGATACCTTCAATGAATTAATAATGGGTGATGCAGATCAAGAATTCGCAGACAGTCAATATGTTGGCGATGCTTTGCCTATGACTAGTAATCAGATGATTTTCGATGAAGTAAATACTAACCCCCAAGCAATCGGTTATGTTGGACTTGGGTATCTTGGTGACGGCGTTGAATCAGTACATGTAGATGGCGTTGAACCAACTTTTGAAACAGTAGTAGATGCAACATATTCTATTCAAAGAGAACTTTACCTAGTAACTTTAGGTGACCCTGAAGTTGGGTCATTAATATGTGAATATGTGAATTGGCATTTCAGCCCAGACGGACAATATTTTGTCTTTGATTCTGGGTTCATAAATATCTTACCTAGACGAGACAATCTAATATAGGTGAAGAAGTTAGGAGATTTTTTCTCCTAACAATTCTATTTTTCATTAATAAATAAAAAAATACTTTTTTTAATGTGCTCTATCAATTGCCATTTCAGCAATGTCTAAACCATAACCACAGATTCTATCCAAGTGCCTTTCAACAAGTTGGATTTGCATTTCCACATCGAAATCTGGTGCTCTTTGTCTTGTTAGCTTCTCAGTTTCAAGTTTAGCTTGTAATTCTTCAAATAATTTAATTGCTTTGAATGCTAATTTCAATTTATTTCCAAGAAAACTCTGTATTGCTAATGTATGAATTTCAACAGCTTGTTTTGAATAATCTAATAAATATTTTTTAGTACCTTCGTCATCTATTATTTTATCCTGCAACGCAAGGCAACTTTTAGCGATACTTTCACAATGATCAGCAATCTTTTCTAAAGACTTTGCAACAGGATAAATATACAAAACTTCTTGAGGTTTGATATTCATTTCTTTTAGAATAGTTGGATTTTCTAAGGCTGAAGAAATCTCTCTTCTAATTAGGAAATAGAGTCTATCTACAGCATTTTCTCTTTCGAAAACATCTCGTGCGCTCTCTTTATCTGATGTCACAAATGCTTCTACAGCTACAACTTGCATGTTTCTAGCAATTAAGTGTCCTCTTCTTAATGCCTTGTCAATTGGAAATTCTCCATGGATTGCTAAATCTCGAATCTCTACTTCTTGAAATTCTTCGGAAATAATTTCACTTCCAATAAGCTTCGATACTGTAGAAGAAATAGCTTTACTTGTTTTCGGAGAAATATTACTCTTAGATTTAATAATAATCTTGGAAAAACCCGCAAGATATTTCGAAATAATGATCTTTTCCAGTAAACTGGTTTCACCTATAACATCGATATCAATAGTCACCTCTCTTTCTCTTTTGGGTGTCAATGAGTTTTTCGATAAAAGTAGTGTTCCATCATTTTGTTCTAAAATAGATAATTCATCTCCTTGAGTTAAATTCAATTTTGTAACCCAATCTCGAGGAAGACTTATGGTGTAGGTTGATTTTCCAGTAAGTTGTATTTTTCGTTTTACTGACATTTTACATCCCAATATGTGCGTGTCTATATATTGTTATTTGAAAACTATTTTCAATTATATATTAATAGACATGAACTATATATATTAAATCCTATCTATATAGATGCCATGGAACTATATTCAACTATTGTTAAGTAAATAGACTATACACAGAAATATTATTTTAACCGTTTACTTTATGTGGAGTACTCAAAATTAAATCTAATCGGTGAAAAGCTGTAATGTCATTTGGTAAATACAAGAATAAAGTAACATATATTCTAATTGCATTAATCTTTGTAGGAACTGGATTCGGTTTCCTTGTGGGGTGGCTTGCGTTTAATAGTGGTGGTGGAGGTGAAACACATATACTAAATATTCAAGGGTCTACTACAGTAGAAAAAGTATGTACCCTATCTGCTATTCCTTTTATGGGTGCACATCCGAGTATTCAGCTTACCGTTTCTGGTACAGGATCTGGGGCAGGAATTGGAACCCTTATTAATGGTCAATGTGATGTCGCAATGTCTTCTCGAGCAGTGAAGTCTGCTGAAAATGAAACCGCTCATACAAGAACAGGCATCTGGTTGCGCCAATTTGCAGTTGCTAAAGACGGGCTGGCACTTATCGTTAATAATGATGCTACTAGCACTTTAGATCTTAGTGTTGATATAATCAAGGCAATTTTTAACGGCACAATTTCTAATTGGAATGATATATCTTTGCCAGATATAGGTTTTTCAGGTGAAATTCAAGTAGTCGTTAGAGAAGAAGGTTCAGGAACAAGAGATGCATTCAATAGTTTGATTATGGGTGATGAAGACCAAGAATTTCCAGATAGTCAATACGTTGGTGATGCTTTGCCTATGACCAGTAATCAGATGATATTTGATGAAGTTAATACCAACCCTCAAGCAATTGGTTATGTTGGACTTGGATATCTTGGTGAAGGTGTTGAAACTGTGTATGTAGATGGAGTAGAACCTACAGTCGAATCAATTATTGATTTAACCTATTTAATTCAGAGAGAACTTTATTTAGTGACGCTTGGTACTCCAGAACCTGATTCCCTAACTTGGGAATACATAAATTGGCACTTTAGCCCAGAAGGACAGTATTATGTCTTTGAATCTGGTTTTATCAATGTTCGAGATAAACGAGATAATGGTATATAAGAAAAAAGCCTCGAGGTATTTTGATTGTCTGAAAAAACTAGCTCATTGGTTAACATGAATGAAAATGATACGAATGAAGATGGACTCAATTCAATCCTTGATGTGAATAGAGTACTTGCCATTGGTATACATAAAACTTCATGGCAACAAGTAATACTATTGCTCGCAGCAAGTTTATCCGTTATAATTGTGTTTCTAATCTTTATTTTCACGTTCATAAATGGTTTTCAAATAATACCTGAATATGGTCTTTTTAAGTTCCTATTTGGTGATTTTTGGAATCCTGATATTGAATTTGGCATTTTTCCTATGATTCTCGGGAGCTTTCTAGTTGTTCTAATTGCACTTGTTATTGCTGTTCCAGTAGGTGTTTCATGTGCTGTGTATCTTTCTGAACTAGCACCTGAAATTGTCCGAAAAATAATGAAACCAACAATTGAATTATTAGCAAGCATACCCTCTATCGTTTACGGATTCATTGCTTTGAGAACAATAGTTCTATTTTTCCAAGACGTTTTAGGATTTAAAACTGGACGGACTGCTTTTACCGCCGGATTGGTTTTATCTATTATGATTCTCCCAACGATTATTTCAATTGCTGATGATGCAATTAAAGCTGTTCCACAAAGATACCGAGAAGGGTCTCTTGCACTTGGAGCAACACAGTGGCAAACTATCCGTAAGGTGATACTACCTGCTTCTGTTTCTGGTTTGACTGCGGCAATTATTCTTGGATTTGGTCGAGCAATCGGGGAAACGATGGCTATCTACATTATTGGTGGTGGTGCAACAGCGCTTCCTAAACCATTTTTCAATATCTTTCAACCAATAGATACTCTAACTTCTCTCATTGTTCGAGAATTGGGTGAAGCAGCTGTAGGTTCAACAGAATATCACGCAATTTTCGGTGTTGCTTGTGTACTATTTGTAATTACATTTGTAGTAAATCTAATCGGTGATATAATCATAAAACGATTTGCAAAGAAATTAAAGGGTGGATCATAATGAATGACAATGTACAGAAAATTGATCATCAACCATCAGCAGTAGAGAAGCAATCATTTGATGAGCTACCTCGCAGAAAACGCATTCTCTCTCCCAAACAAGGACAAAAAACTGCTTATGTAATGCTAGTGTCATCCGCAGTATTCATCTTTCTTGTAATTGCAGTATTCTTGGGCTACATCATAGTAAATGGTTTGGCAAATTTTAGTTTTAGATTAGTATTCTCACCTTTTAACCCCACAACCGATCAGTATGGAATAGGTCCAGCTATTTTGGGGACATTCATTTTGGTATTGGGTTCAGTAGCAATTGCATTACCATTAGGTATTCTTGCAGCAATCTATCTTACAGAATATACTAAGGAGGGTGTAATTGTAAATATCATTGATCAGGGAATAAACAATCTTGCAGGAGTGCCATCGGTCGTTATCGGTATTTTTGGTTATACATTCTTTAGCATTTTCTTGAAAATAGGTCAGTCAATAATAGCCGGATGGTTAACCTTGGCTTGTATGCTGTTACCAACAATAATTAGAACCTCTCAAGAAGCACTAAAAAGTGTACCACATGAATACAGAGAAGGCAGTCTAGCTTTAGGAATAACAAAGTGGCGGACAATAAGGTATGTTGTTCTTCCTTCAGCGTTGCCTGGGATTTTAACTGGTGCTATTTTATCTTTAGGGCGAGCTGCTGGAGAGACTGCCGCAATTCTATTCGTTGGTTCTGGAGCACTGTTCCTAAAATGGTTCGGTGGTTTCACTGGAACCTTTACCACTCTACCTTACATGATTTTGCATTTGTATCGCTCGAGTGGAGGATGGGAGCAGGTTGGGTCTGTTATGTGGCTTATTGCTTTTGTATTAATGCTTGTAGTATTTGGCTTCAATGCTGTTGCTATGATTGTTCGAAGTAAATTTGAGAAGAAACGTTCTGGAAATTAGCTTTTATTCTAATCTCCATTGATTGCTTTTTAGATGGTCTGTCTACTTTTAGCAGCATTTCTTATAAAAAAAATAATACCAATGAAAAGTATCCTCTTAGTGAATTTATTCTTCGGTGACATTTTCATCAGATTTAACATCAGCTTCTTCATCTTTAATGAGATATTTGTGGTTATAACTGAAGGTCTTAATAATATGAACGATTTTTTCTCCAACGGCTATCATTTCTCGTAATGATTTATTCAGTGCATTACCAATAAACACTTCTGGTTCTTCAAATGAGATTTCACAGACACCATCTTGGTCGCAGAATTTAAACTCAAATAATCCATCAATGATTTCGTTACAAATGATATTTAGCTCGTCAACTTTCTCTAATGAGTCATTATAGTTGCGATATAGTTCCTTTATTGCTTCATACAATAATTTCCCTGCTTTGGAAACTTCTTTGAGAATGATCACAAGTTTTTCATATGTTGGTTTCTTCATATCGTTAACGTGTGTATTCATAACTTCTCTGATTTCCTTACTATGAGTAGAAACAGCATTGATTCTCTCAAATAGTTGAAACTTCTCAATTTCTATCTTAGTATCAACTTCTCCTTCCTTCATTAATTTTAACAATTCTCCACGGATACCCTTTTCTTCTATTTCAAGAATATCAAGCGTGAGACAATGAATTTTAGTATTACATTCCACATATAAAGACTCAAAATATTTGCTTGGTATGAAGGATAATTGAATTATTTTTTCTTCTATTCTTCTTTGTATAGTTCTAAATCCAAGTAATCTTCTGAACATTCTTAGAACAACCCCCGGATTGCATAAAAGCATCCTACTGCAATTAGACCACTAATAATTGGTGTCAAAATAACAAAGAGAACGATCAATCTCACCGTTTTATAATTGAGTGGTTTATTCATACCTACCCCCGCACCCATGAAACTGGAAACTAAGACCATCGTTCCCGATACAGGTATGCCGATTATTACTGCAAAGAATACAACAACAGCTGCAGAACCTTCTGTAACAAAAGCTGATTCAGGAGTCAATTCTACAACATCATTTCCTAGTGTTTTCAAGACTCTCCAACCAATGATAATTAATCCTAAACCTAAGCCTACTCCTCCAATTAATAATGGCAGTCTTTCATACCAATATCCTCCTCCTCCAAAAAGTGGAACAATAGGTGCAATAGCGTTATTGATATCATTTCCTGCACGAGATAATCCTGTCCAAACAACCATAACTAACAGCAAAACACCAAATACGTTATTGGCGGATTCATGTTGTCTGAAACTTTTAACGGTCCTACCTAGAATTACTCTAACAAATTTCATTATAAGAAAAGATATCGTGAACCCAATAATTGGAGATATTAACCAAGTTATTAAGACTTTACCCATACCTGTCATGCTCCAATCTACTTTGTATCCTAAAGCAAATGACAGACCAATAATTGACCCAACCAATGCTTCAGTAGATGAAATAGGCAAACCGAATACTGAGGCAAGAATTAAGCTAATTGCCATAGCAACATATATTGATATTAAAATCGGGTATTGATTGACCTCATCAATAAATAATTGTGGAGAAATATCATCACGCAATGTTTTACCCACTTGATCTGATAGGAAAAATCCACCAATAATTGCTATGACAGCACCCATTAACACTGCCGTCTTAACTGAAAGTCTCTTTACTCCTACAACTGAAGCAAACGTTTCATCATTAGCACCAATTGCAAACGCTAATAGCAGAGAGATTATTATTAGGACAATTAACATTACGACGCTTACCATTTGAACAACCCAAGATTTCTGATTAACTGCTAGTGATAGATGTCATAGTCTATATCTCACTAATGACGATGGAACGTAACACATCTGAGGCATCTTCAACAGCATTTGCCGCTTTTTCAATATCTCTCATTGCATGGTCAAAAATTATTAAACCACCGAAATTATCGTTATGTTTGCTATAATCGAAATAATGGCTTTTTAATCTTGTATATAATCCATCGACTTGATGTTCTAAGAAACTAATCTCTGTTGTAATATCAACTGTACGATGAATGTCATTTCGATAAACAGATAATGCTTCAGCTAATTTCTCTGTAGCCATATTTACAATTTCAACAGCCTTTTCAATATCATCAAAAATATGTTCTGATAGTTTTACTTTATGAAGAATAAGCGCATTTATACCTGCTCTTTTTGCAAAGTTAGCTATTTCATCAGCTCTCTTAATAAAAGTCAGTATATTTGATCTAAGCTTTGTTTTGAGCGTACCTCTAGTAAGCTCTAACCACATTTCAGATAACAATTTATCAGCAGCGTTTTCTTCAGCAGACATATTTCCAACTTCACGTTCTAGATTTGAAAAATCTCCTTTTCGCCAAGCTGTTACTGCTCGCATTAATGACTTAGTAACTAATTGTACTCGTGATAAATGAGCTATCATTTTACCTTGGATTTCATCTTCTGCACGTTTTCTAAGAAAACCACTTATTCTTGTTCTTCCCATTATGTTTTACCACCAAACATTTGATTGCCGTATACTTTGATTTTAGCTACAACAATTACAACTAAATAAAAAAGTTCCCATTAAGTTTCAGAACAAAATTTAGTTACTTGCCGCTAAATCCTTCTTTGTGATAATGGAAAATGTTGAATAATTAAATTAAAAAAAGAGAAGAGGAAAGCCCTCTTAAATTTCTAGAGACCATTCGGGCTGGTACCTATTGGTGAAGTAGAAATACTAAATTCAATACAATAACGACAGCTACCAACATCCAAGTAGTACCACCACCACCAACCAGTATTTACAAAATCTAACATTGAATCTGACCAATAGTTAAATGCTGGAAATTGATCATCCCTATCTGGCCAGGAATCATCTTCCCAAGCTTGGACATTAATTTTCAATGGATGTGTTTTAGGAATTAGTACGCTTGCCATTGTTTTCTTCCAATAAATGTATCCTCTTCCATTGCGTTTTGTGATACCATGGAAGCTTTTTGTGACATATCCAGAACCACCCCAACCGTCACCAACATACCATTTCATGTACATTTCACCAGCACCTTTAGGCCAAGGATCGGAATCTGTTTCATAGTAAACACCTACTAGATTAATTTCAACATAATAGCAATCTTCTGCACTCCAATCACTTGTTGTAATAACGTAAGTATTACTGTCTTCATAGAGATCTGATGGTGAAATTCCATAAGCAGTTGTCCAAGACCAACTGTTACCATCTGGATCGAGATCAATGCCAAATAAGTCCTTGTAAGCAGCCCAAGCAAGCTCAGAGCAATACCAACCGTCTACTCCTGAGAGTCTATTTGTACTGTCAATTTGTTTAGAAGTCCAACCCCAATCGTAGTTTGGACCAACTGGATTGCCATCAGTTCCACCTGCAAGTTTTGATTTACACCAATCAACTGCTTGTTGTCTTTGAGCATTGTTAACTCCACTTACTCTAAGAGCTACTGCAGTATCTGCATGTTCATTAACACCTGTTAACCATGTTGAGTATCCTAATCCATTTCCTGCGTTGTCGCTTTTTGTTGAGTGAATAACGTACGGAGTGCTTGCTGCCATCCATTCGTGATTGTCTCTATCCCAAATATATTGACCTGATTGTACAAATCCACAAAAAATTTCGGTATGAGAAAATTCTCCGGGAATGAGATAATCAAAAAATGTTCCCGCAGTTCCTAATACAATAATATCTCCTGGGACAAGTCCATTATAATTGAGGCTATTCATGCCATCGTTAGCAAAAGTAGGAGTATATTCTATTTGGTTTTCTTTAGCAAAATCCTCTACTTGGTTGTCTTCATCATCAAACGTTTCAACATCTGTCATGCTTGTTCCTGTGATAGTTGTACCAACAAACATTAGAGATGCACTAAAAAGCAATATTAAACATATTGCACTAAGTTTTCCTCTTGTCATAACTTTAACACCCTATATGCGATTCTAAAGTTAAGAGATGTTTAGCTTTAAACATAACCAAAAATATTCTTAGCTTTTACGGTAAAAACAAAAGCCATTTTTGTCGTCAAGATAATTGTTTTCTTCAGAAGTTTTTTATAGGAATTCTCTTCTCAATCAATTTATCTTTGAGTATGTTGTGAGATTATGAATTCAAAAGCAGCAATTGCTACTACAAGTTCTCATTCCTCTCTTTATAATATCGTTCCTGGAGCAATAGAAGAGGGATTAGATGTTTATGTTGTCTGTTTTGACCGAGATTGGGAACTATGGTCTCAGTATCCCGATTTAATGAAAAAAATCCATATTTTGAGAGTAAATAATTATTCGGATGCTCAAAGTACCATTCGAAAATTCAATGCTATTGACAAGGATACAGTTATTATTCCCCATGGTTCATTTGTTCGTTATTTATCTGTCGAGCAATTGAAGCTATTAAAACATCCAATACTAGGTGGAGTGAAAATCCTTGCTTATGAAGGTGATCGAGATAGGAATTCTGATTTACTTTCTGCTTCTGATATTACTACACCAAAAATTTTCCAAAAAGCATCACAGATTGACCGACCTGTTGTGGTTAAATTACATGGGGCAGAGGGTGGCAAAGGATATTTCATTGCCAATGATAAGGAAGATTTCAATAAAAAGAAGAAAGGAAAAAAGGTTAATTTCATACAAGAATATGTTAGTGGAGTATCTATTTATGCTCATTACTTCAGTTCACCTATTGAAGGTAGATGTGAGCTACTGGGATTTGATCGTCGTTTAGAATCAAATGTTAATTCACAATATCTTGCTCCATCTGAGGACCCATCATTTACAGTTGTTGGCAATGTTCCAATTGCCGTGCGCGAATCGTTAGTTCCTGAATATCATAGAATGGGGCGCAATTTCGTAGAACAAACAGGATTAGTGGGACCATTTTGTATAGAAACAATTTGTTCTCCTGAACCGAAAATTTATGCCTTTGAATTCTCAGGTAGAATTGTTGCCGGAACAACTGTTTGGGTACCTTATGGAAATACATATGCTAATTTGCTCTGGAATGAGCCGATGTATATGGGTAAGCGCATTGCCCGAGAAATCAAGAAAGCTTATGAGTCTGATAGTTTGGATTTACTTACAGTTGATTCACCAAATTTAGAGGAGATATAAATCATTGATTAAAAGAGAAGAGATGCAACAAATCGTTAGCGAGTACAAAGGCAAACCAACAATAGTTATTTTTGGAAGTCACTCTGCACTCGAAACTGGTCTTTCATCAAAGAAGATGGGTTTATCTAATATTGTTATAGTTAAAAAAGGACGAGAACGTCAATATATCGAAGAACAAAGCCATCTCTTTGATAAAGCAATAGTTGTAGATGATTGGAAACAAATGCTTGATGAATCCATTCAAAAGAAATTGTTAGAAATGAACGGGTTAATCATTCCTAATCGTTCTATGGTTGTGTATTTAACAGCAAAACGGATTGAAGAGGAATTACGGATACCTATGTACGGCAGTCGTACAATGCTCAAAAGTGAAGACAGAACAACTAATGAGAAAGAATACCTCGATCAATACGCTCTAATGGAAAAAGCATCTATTCGTTCTCCTAGAGAAATAAACAAAGATAATTTAGATATCATTGGTCCTAACAAAGAGGTTCCTGTTGCTCTAGTAAAAGTGCAACAAGCAGGTAATCCTCTCGAGAGAGCTTTCTTCTATATCACTTCTGAAGAAGATTACCATAATCAAGTTGTTACCATGAAAGAAAAGGGTCTAATTGATGATGAAACATTGGAAGAAGCGCGAATTGAAGAATTTATTATTGGTCCATATTTCAATTGTAATGGTTGGGCTTCTGGCTTAGGAAAAAGCCTCGCTAAAAAACATCAATTATCTGATGGTATTAATTGGTTGGATTTAAATCGAGATCCTTTTGAGAACCCTGTTGTAGCGTGGGATTTTGTTGGATTTGGTCAAAGAATGCAAACAAATAGCAATGGTTTCTTGAATTTACCTGCAAAGATCCAATTACAAATAGGTGATAAAATCAAAATTAAAAATGAAGAAATTGGCCATACAATGGCTACAATGCGCGAATCGAAAATGAATGAAGTTGTAGGTTCAATTCCAAAATTCCTTGCTATCGCAGATAAATATTATCCTCCTGGAATGATTGGGTTATTTGGCTTACAAGGCGCAATACCTATTGATCCTAAGACCAATAAACCGGAGTTTGTTGTTTTTGATGTTAGCATGCGCGTTCCAGGTGACCCTGCTGTTGCAGCAAGTCCACAAATGAACAGTTTAACTTTGAAATATCAGAAATACTTACCAAAAGGTGTTCATCAAATTACTTCTCCAATTGACATACCAATGCTTGAAATTCTCCAAGCATTCAAAATTGGACAACAATCACAAATAGTAACTTAGACATTGACCTTTAATCTCTCGTACGAGATTGAGGGAAAAGTTATTATCGCTTGTTAAATTTAACAATGATTTATGAGTTTACAAAACCAAGAAATCATTCCTACAAATTGTTTGTTTTCACTCAAAGCGGTTGATTTTACAATTAATGGTAAGAAAATACTTTCAGATATTTCAATCGATTTGGAGCCTGGTGTTGTGACCGGAATAATTGGTCCTTCAGGTGCCGGTAAAAGTACCCTTCTTTCATTATTGAATAAACTTCTTTCTCCAACGGGCGGTGAAATATTTTTTGATGGAAGAAATCTTTCTTCATTTCCATCCCAAGAATTACGGAAGTTGGTGGGAATGGTTCAGCAACGTCCACATCTATTTGCAGGAACAATTAGATATAATCTTGAATATGGACCAAAAATTTGGCAAATAGATTATTCAGATGAAGATTTATTTAAGTTAATGTCAAAAGTAGCTTTACCGGCTGATTTTTTAGACAGAGAAATTGATGGTCTTTCCGGAGGTGAGCAACAGCGTGTAAGTTTTGCAAGAAGCTTGGCAAATCAACCTTGCGTTTTATTGTTGGATGAACCAACAAGTGCTTTAGACATTATATCCTCAGAGATCATTGAAAATACAATTAAACAATTAGCAAAGGAAGGAATGAAAATTATTATTGTCACTCATTCTCTACAACAAACACAAGATTTGACTGAACAATTACTATTCTTAAAAGACGGTTGTTTTATTGAGAAAACCTCTACAATTGATTTCTTCAAAAAATATGATGAAGAAGAAATTAGAACTTTTTTCAAATCCAAAACGGAGGGAAAATAAATGGATTTCATCGATATTTTTAATGATATTTGGTCTACGTTAAGTAACATCGATATTTTGATACGCATTGCTCTTTCAAGTGTGATGTTATTAATTATCATTATTCTCTCATTTTGGCAGAAAGTAGGTATGGAGACAATGTTTCTTTGGAGTTTCTTCCGAGGATTCATTCAAATTGTTTTAATGGGTTCTATTTTAACTTTAATTTTTGATATTTCAATAATATGGTTATTGTATATTGTTCTAATATCAATGTGTGTTTTTGCTGCATTCTCTATCTCGAGAAGATATCGCTATCCAAAGATGTTTTTAATAGAGCTTCTAGCAATTACTTCTAGTAGTATGTTCATTTTAACATTGGTAATGTTCTCTGGAGTGCCTGCTGCTTTTGAAGGGATAATTCCTTTTCCACCACAAGGAGAGTTCATCATTCCAATGGGTAGTATGGTAATCTCAAATACTATGGTAATTACCAGCATTGTTTTGGAACGAACCAAATCTGACATCTTAAAAGCAAAAGGTTCTGTTGAAGCAGCACTCACTTTAGGAGATAGCTCAACAAATGCGGTGAGAACAATTCTTAGAGATTCATATAAAGCAGGTTTAATGCCATCTACAAGTAGAGTCGCTATTCTAGGCATTGTCTCAATTCCAGGCTTAATGTCGGGTATGATTATTGGAGGAGTCCCACCAATTGAAGCAGCTGTATATCAAATAGTTATTTTCTTAATGATACTCTCTTCCTCATTTCCAGCAAGTATTATAGCAAATGCATTATTTACTCGTCAATTCTTCACAAAGGAGCATCAGTTTGATCTTGTGTTCTTAAACCAACTAGCAAAAATAGAAGAAGAGAAAAAAGCTCAAATGAAAAAGAATAAGAAAAAAATGGAAAAATGGAAAGAAAAATTGAGAAGGAAAAATAACAAATAATTATTTTTCTTTCATTTCTTCATCGTTTTCGGTGTTACTTTCTTCATCTTTCTCTTGCATTTGCTGTTCTCTTCTTATACGATCTTTAATGAACGGTCGTCGGTATTTGAAAAGCTTCATCTTTGCTTTCTCGATTTCTTTTTGAATGCCTTTAAGTTCTCGTTCTTTATGTTGTAAAGATACAAGAGAGAGTAATTCTTCATCTGTGTCCCGTATTGTACGCCATTCTTTGTATCGATCAAATGGATATTGTAGCTTTATACGTGCAACTAATCTAGATTTGTCACCTTTTATCCATTCACTTTTTGACCAGATATTTGAAATATTGCGTTTGCTTTTATGTTCTTTATTTCTTAGATTCCAAAGGATCCTCAATTTATCAAAAGACAAGTAATGAAATTTCAGTAAATCTTGAGGAGTTCTGGATTTCATTTCTTCCCAGAGGTCGAGTTTGAATTCGCGAGTTCGATTAATAGACCAACTCATTAACAAAACAAACATTGGAATAATAAGATATGAAAAAGCTAAGAAAAGAAAATTGTAAAAACTATTTTCATCGATCAGAGCTAGAAAGGTAAAATTCAGCACTTGAAACCTGGAAAGCAGAGTAAATGTGTAGAAAGCAATTATCGCTAACCACATAACAATATTAAAAGTAATATTGGAAAAGAATCGAAGGAAGATACTTGGTCTAATATATTCTCTAAATGCATGCCATGATCGATCTATTAGAAACCAAGGATTTTCTTGGGTAGAATCCGATTCATGAAAGGTTAATTTTTCTTTAGGCACAAAGACTGTCTTGTAGTGAAAGAAATCAAATTGTGCGCCTTCAACCTGCCATTCTTCTTTGACATTTTTGCCGAGGAAAACGAGCAGGGGTGCATAATCCATAGGATGGGAAAATCTCTCTACAAAGGATTTTTCACCTCTTAAATAAAAATCCGCACCAATAATAAGCACAACCAAACCTAGTGCTAAAGTTAACCAGGCACTAATCGGTATTAGAGCAATCCATCCTCCGGCATAATCTGCTAAATCAATAATTGCATATTCTAATGCTGTCGTCCAGAGGAGTATCCCTGGCACAACAAATCCTATCATGCTATCAGGCACTGTTTTCCAATTTTTGATTCCATTAATAACACGTCTATACATTCCCTCAAAATAGGTCCATAATCCCATAACAATGAATATCGATCCAATAACTAGTAGAGCAGCATATATTCTTCCTCCACTACCGTCCTGAGCTGGCAGAAATTCGGTGGAGAATTGCCACATAAAGAGTGTTGAAATAAAGAATGGTATGCTTAAGAATATGAATTGAAACGGAAATAGTTGTCGAGTCCAAATAATAAAGTACTGCAAACATACTTTGACTGAACTATCCAGATCTCTATTATCAGCTATTATTCTGAAAAAAGATCCTCCACCAATATTCCACCGGTCAAGTTCTGTCTTTAATTCTTGTGTTCTTAGGGTCAATATTGGTCTAAATCTTCTTTCTAAATCAACTGCTTCTTTAGTGAGATCATAATCACCTTCATTCAAGTTCAAGTAAACCTCAGCACCTTCCTCTGGTTTGAGCTTTATGAGACTCTCCTTTATTGCTTCAGTTGGCCAATTGTCAATATTATCATTAAAAGCATCAGTGAGACTTCTTATCTTTGACTTCTCTTGCTGTTTTTTCATCAATTATCAATCCATTATACATCTATTTTTAAGGCGAAAAAAGAGAAAATAGAATTAAATCATTTTCTCTAGTAAATTTTTTCCAAGCTCATTCTCAAATGTTGCTAATATACGAATTGCTAAATGAGCTGCATTCTTACCATTATCAATTCCAACTGTAGCAACGGGAACACCTGAAGGCATCTGAACAATAGAGAGAAGGGCATCCATGCCACCTAACTTTGCTGAAACAGGCACTCCAATAACTACTTTTTTGGTTTTACTAGCACAAACACCAGGTAAAGCTGCTGCTAATCCTGCGATAGCAATAATTACTTTTGCTGGTGTTTTAGCAAGATATTCATCAAGCTCTTTTGCATTTCTATGTGCGGAAAGAACAACAAATGTATGGGGGACATCATATTCTTTTAACACATAAACAACTTTATCAACGATTTCCATATCAGATTTTGAACCTGAAATGATTGCTACAACTGGTTCTGTCATGTTTATCCGTTCCATGTGAATGAATTTGTAGGTTCGAATGAAGGTAATATTTCCTACTACCTTGTTTCACTCTTTAATTATTGAAAGTTTCCAATGAGAAAAAAAGGTATTCATTGATTCTTTCGCAGAAATCTCACAAGCTCTTTTCGATTTTTAGGTCCACTTCTTGCACCGATCTCTTGTATACAGATAGCAGAACATGCTGCTGCAATCCTTCCTGCTTCTTTTGGTGTTCTTCCTTTCGTTAAAGCATAAAGCATCCCCGCAGTGAAAGCATCTCCAGCACCGGTTGTGTCAACAACAGGCACTTTGAAAATAGGGATATTTTCTACACATTGATCGCTAAAAATAGTTGCTCCTTCGCTCCCTTTTGTAATCGCAATTATCTTCCCTGATTTTTCTTTTACAAAATCAGAAGTAATATCATCTAATTCTTCTTCCGAGCATCTAAATATTTGTGACATTTCATCACGGCTTCCAACAATTAATTTCGCATGTTGTGCAAGTCTAAATGCTCTACTTGGATTTTGTGCGATAAGGGCTCCCGGGCTCATTGAGAAATTAATCACAAAATCACTCTCTAAGAGAGCTTCAATTGACGCGATATTTCTCATATCTGAAAGATGTGCCCATTTTGCTTTAGTTAATGCCTCTAATGGTAGATCGTTCAATGTCAATAAATCTGCAGCACCACTGTATGCCATTATCATTCGATCCCCTTCCTTATTCACACAGATATAACATGAGCCTGTGTTGGTTGTTTTATCAATTATTACTGTATCTTGTACATGTACTCTCTCTCGAGTAAGATCACTAAGCAAGATATCTCCAAAATTATCTTTACCAACTTTCCCTGAAAAAGCTGTTTTGAGACCAAGTCGGCTACATGTAACGGCAACATTTGCTGCTGCTCCACCTGACATTAGTTTGAAATCGTTGACGAATGATTCTCCATCTTTTTTAGGAAATTCATCAACAAGTGCAATCATATCAACCAATACTGCACCGATAGAGATAACATCAAATGTTTCAGACATTTCTATTCACCAAATTCTGACTTAGTACACTCACTTTAGCTTCTTTAAATGAATTTTGTTCTTCTTTGCACATCTTAACTAACTACACCATTCTTATCAGGAGGCTTATTTGGTAGAGTGAAGAATGCTGGTATTAACAAACAAAATCCTACAATCAATATGAACATTGGTGTTAGGAATCCATATGGTTGAGGGATTGCGTCATAAAGAAGACCCGCAATTAAACCTCCAGGTAACCAACCAATAGTTCTGAAAATAGCTATTGAATTATACACTTTACTCTTTCGTTTTGAAGTCACATTTGTGAAGAGTGATATGGTTGAAGGTATCCACAGTGCTATTGATAATCCCAATGCTATACGTGATACAATCAATATCCAAAGATTCTGTGGGAAGAAGACAAATACCACAACCAAGCTAGCCCAGAACAAACCACAGAGTTCAGATGTGAAAAGAAGTGCTCGAGCACCTAATTTATCTGTAAACCATCCTGAAGGAAACATAGCAACAAGTACAGTAACATTTGTTGCAAGTATTAAATTGCTGATATCTAAATCATCCAAGGCATTTACACCCAATAAATCAGCATCTAATAATCCTGCCCAATGAACACCCAAACCAATAGACCAAAAGGTAGCATCTAAGAAGAAAGTAAATGCAACTCTCAAGACCCATTTATCTTTAAACGTTTCAACAAAACCTCTTAGTATTCCCTTCTTCTCTTCTTTCTCTACTCGAGATGAAAGGATTTCTTCCGGTTCATTTGATAGTTCAAAATCCTCTTCGGTTTTTTCTTCTTCTTGCCTTATTTCATCAAAAGTTTCTGCCCATTTATCTTGTTTAACTATTTTTGTTGGGTCAGTAATAAACAATAAAGTAACGAAGGCAATAACCATTACAATAATTGAACTATACAAATAGAAGAATGATCGTTCACGATTTGAAATCAATGCAATGGAACTAAGAATAATTGGAATGAGTGCTGAAACTGTGATTTCACCCATCCGACCGAAGAAATTCGTTAGAGAAAGAACCTTTCCTTTTTGTTTATCACCCGCAGTTTCAGTTAACATAATTGAATTTGGAGATTCATTTAGTGAAAAAGCAAAGCTCAAAATCAACACGGCGATAATTACCCAGATGATTTGTGTTGGTCTTGAAATAAAGAAAACATATGCTGCTGAAACTAATATCAAACCAATAATTAGCACTCGTTTGTACCCTATTAAATCATTCAAATAATCAGCTAAAATTAATCCTACTAATCCACAGAAAGCAGCAGCAGTAGCAATAATACCAATTAATCGTTCTGAATCTTTAATATCTTTAAAATAGGGATTATAAAAAGTAAAATGAATGATATTCGCTGATCCAGTGAAGAAAGCAGAAATTGCGAAGAAAATGATGTTTCTTCTTCTTTGTTCCTTTGATAAGAATTGCCTCCCAGGAGTGAGGTCCTCTTGAACGAGAGTTAAAATTTCTTCATCTGCTTCTCTTTTAATTGTCAATTGATACTTCACCATTTAAAGATTAAAAAAATTCTCTTTTAATAAGAACTGAATAAATTTCATCTGCTCTAAATTATTAAGGATTTACTTATTATTGGTTGAAAAAAGAAAAGGAGCTAAGTTAATTGAGCTGCTTTTTCTCGAAGAAGTTTACGATATTTCTTTTGTAATGATAACAATTCATTGAATTGTTCTTCTGTGAGATCCTCAACTAAATGGAAATTTTCTTCATTGATTTTCATTTCTTGTTTTTCTTCTTCCGTGAAATCAGCGATAAATTTCTTTGTTTCAGGAAAAACATCTATGAGTTTTTTTAGTGGAAAAATGGTTTTTCCTGAGTAAGCAATTGATGCAGGTTTTAATGAATGAATGTTGCCATTAAAGGAAACTGCTGTTCCTCCATTCTTTCTGATAAAATCTAACATTTGAATATCGGTAATACTATCACCAACAGCTAAAACTTCATCTGGCTCACATGAATATTCCTGTAAAATATCGATTACATTTTCTTTCTTCCTTCCTCCACCACAAACAATTGTTTCCTCAAAGATTGGTCCAAAATCTGATTTTGGTATTTCATCAAAGAAGTATTTATCAAGATCTTTTTTTACTTCTACTAAACCATTTTTCAAAAACCGTGGAAAAATATCATCAAACAATTTGTCCAAAATAGCGATATTTTTTGGTTTTAGAGAAAAATCAAGTTTTGTACATCGAACGTTTTCTATGGTGTGATTAAGTTTCTTTGCAATTGTATGTGCATGTTGAGAATAGCTTGTTGAAATAATAAATGTTGGAATATCCTTTTTGTGTAAATAATTGAAGAGTTCAATAGCTCCTTCTGTAGGTTCTGCTTTTTGAGATAGTGAAATCATTTCCTCTTCATCTGCAAATGAAACAATAATAGGAGAGATTAATTTGAGTGTATCTCCTGGCCAATATCCCTCTTTCTTATCAACTAAGAATAATTCATCGTCATAATCGCTAATCATTTTGAAAAGTTGGTAGAAGTTTTGTTCTTTTCCTAACCTTTTGCCAATACTTTCTATTACATCAGCTGCATGATCGATTGGACAGAGAGGACCCTCAAGATCAAAGAAACAAATCATAAATTTTTCTTAGTTATCTAACTACTAAAGAGTTTTTGTTCTTATTATTTTTTTCCTTGTTCACCTTTGGTTGTTTTAGGAAAAAAGCAATCACTATTGCCCCTACACTGAAAACTCCCATGGTAATAAATAACCCCCAGACGCCAAATATTTCTCCTATTGGTTTAGTTAACAATGCGCCTGAAACACCTGCAATTCCATAAGCAGTGTAAATTATTCCATAATTTGGTCCAAGATTATTCGCACCAAATAAATCAATTGTAGCTGTTGGATATAAAGAGAAATTTCCTCCGAAACAGAAATAGATTAAACAAACCCAAATGAAGAACAATATTTGACTATTTATTGTTAAAGCAAATGTAACCATCACTACTGTTTGTAATCCTGCAAAACAATATAGCACTTTTTTATAACCAAACCAATCAGATAATTTTCCCCAAACAATTCGTCCAAGCCCATTAAATAAAGCTGCCCATGCTCCAACTTGACTTAGGAATAAATCATTTGACCAAGATGCTGTCTTCCCAAATGTTTTATAAAAACCGACTATGAAAAGACCAGACGCCGCAGTCAAAATGAACATTGACCACAACATCCAAAATTGAGGTAGCTTTATTGCTTTTTCTCTCGGATAATTTTGAGAGGCAGCAAGGACACCACTTTCTTCTTTTAGAGCGGGTTTCTTCCATCCAATAGGTTGATAATTTTCTGGTGGCAATTTAAGTGTCAACGACCCCCCAATAATCATTATTGCAAAAATGATTGCTAGAATACGTAATAAAGACGGTACTCGGGTAAAGACCGCTGCTTCAATAACAGTATTGCTTGGGTTCACAAATGCTGTGGAAATAATGTTAAAGATGAAAGCTCCTGCCCCAAACCCAGCAACAGCAAGTCCATTTATTAGTCCTTTTTTATCTGGAAACCATTTTGCTGCTGCAGCAATTGGACAAACATAAGCAAATCCGATTCCAATTCCAAACAGCATACCATATGTAAGTAGCATTCCAACAAAAGTAGTCATAAATGAGGAAAGTAATAATGCACATGTAACAATTACACCTCCAAATATACCAACTTTCATAGGACCAATTTTTTGCTGTAATTGCCCGGAAAATATCATTGTTATTGCAAATGTGAGTAGGCTGAGTGCAAAAATAAACAAAGTTTGACTATTGTCTATTTCTGTTGCACTAAATGAATTTAAAAATGGAGTGATATATGATCCCATATTACCCCAACAATAGATTGTCCCAAGAGCTAATTGAATTATAATAGCTCCTATTACAACAATCCACCTATTAAATGCCCTTTCTTCAACCATGATCTATAACACCTGCAAAGTTTACCGTATAATGTGATTGGACTTCTATGTGCTCTGATTTTAGTAGCTCTTTTAAATTCTTTTCGAAGAAATGTTCTACAAAAGTTTTCTCGATAAGAAATGAAAAGATGCGCTCATAAAATATTCAACTCTACTAGGTGATCAATCCTTTTTTGGATTAGTGCTTTCGTTCCAACATCTTTTCTGTGAAAAAGAGGTCCTTTTACAAAAGTTGTTGCCTTTTCTGCTATTTTTTCTGCTTGTTCTATAGTGTCTGCAATACCCACAATAGCTATTGCTCGAGAGGATGTAGTGATTATTTTGCCTGTTGCTAATTCACTAACAGATGAATAGTATAAATCAGCACCTTCATTGATTATTTTTTCAACAGCGACATCTATTGGTTCTTCCTTTTTAGGTGACACCGGATAACCTTCAGGTACAAGATATTTACAAACTGTAGCTTTATGCTCGAATTCCACGTTTAGCTCAGCTAATTTCTTATTGATCATTGCATTGAAAACATCAATGAGAGGTGTTTTCAAGAGTGGTAATACATTCATTGCTTCTGGGTCGCCAAAACGAGCATTATATTCTAGAAGTTTTAATCCCTTTGTAGTTAGCATGAATCCACCATACAAAATTCCACAATAATCTTGTCCTGTTTCTTCTTTGATTGCCTTTGCGGATTTTCTAATGATTTCTTTTGCTTCTTCTACTATTTTTGCTTGAATGAAAGGTAATAGATGATCCTCAGCACTATAGGATCCCATTCCACCGGTGTTTGGTCCCTGATCCCCATCAAAAGCTCGTTTATGATCTTGAGCTATAGGTGTAGCAACAATATCTTCTCCTGATACAAAGCACTGAAGTGAGAATTCTTCACCAACAAGCAATTCTTCTAAAACAACAGGTTCACCTTGTTGGAAAATCTCTTTACAGAATGCAACTACTTCTGCAATTCCTAAGAGGTGTTCACCCATTAACTTTACTCCTTTTCCACCGGCAAGACCATCTCTCTTAACAACTACTTTTCCGAGTTTGTTAACATAGTCAATAATATCTTGATCCTTTGAATCTGGTTGGAAAACTTTGAATTCAATTATCCCTGGGATATTATATTTCTTCATTAAATCTCGAGTAAAACTCTTCGAGGCTTCCACACGGGCATTTGTTTTTGTTGGTCCTATGGACTCTACTCCTTTATCTTTCAAGAAATTAACAATGCCTTCTGCAAGTGGGTTTTCAGGACCGATAACAGCAAAATTTGGTTGAATATCATTGATAAATTCCTCAAGTGCAATATAATCATTTAACTTTGCAATCTTCACTTTAGTTGATAATTTTGCTATACCGGGATTTTTTGCTTTCATGAATGCATAAAGCTCTAAATCGCTTCGTTTTAGTGCTTTTGCTATTGCATGTTCTCTTGCTCCTTGCCCAACTAGTAGTACCTTACATTTTTTTCCAGTCATTTTTTTTCACTTCTACATTAATTTTAGATAGTAATCTTTTAAACTTTTCATTTTGCTCGTATGGTTAAACATTGATTCCATTTCTTCTTTACCAATTAATTTGTAATTATTCATATATTGCTAAGTGAAAGAAATAGAGTTAAGAGAAATTGAAAGGATAACAATTACGGAATCATTCGATGCATAACTAGCAATTACTACTCTGATATCAATTGTTTATGTTAATCTAATCTTCAAATGAAATGATCTGTTGAAGAGATTAAAGATGAAATCACTCTATTAAATACAATCAAAAAAAGAAGCGCTAACTTTCTCTTTTACATAACCCTTGAGAAGGCGGAGATTTAATTGAGTAATTTCCTGTTAGACAAGCTAAGCAGAGATTATTATTATCTGGCCAGAGGTCGAAACCAATTGAATTGACCAATAATGGAACTGTATTATAGATTATTGCATCTACTCCAACTAGCTCTGCTATTGCCTCATCAGTTCGTCCACAAGCAATTAATTCTCGTTCTGTTGGAAAATCCGTGCCCATAAAACATGGATGGATTAATTTCGGGCAACTAATTGCGAAATAAACTTTTTCTGCTCCGGCATCCCGAATCATTTTTATGATTCCTTTTGATGTTGTACCTCTTACAATAGAATCATCAACTAGAACCACTTTCTTACCTTTGACGAGATTTGACATCACATTCAGTTTTAGCTTTACTGCTTCTTCTCGAGCAGCTTGTCTAGGCATAATGAACGTTCTTCCAACATAGCGGTTTCTAATTAACGCTTCAGAATATTCGATTTTTGTTTCTTTGGAGAACCCAATTGCAGCAATTCTACCTGAATCAGGTATTGGAACTACGAGATTTGCTTCGTATCCTCTTTCTTTAAATAATCTTCCTAGAGCACGACCAATTTTCTCTCTCGCTTCATAAGCGGAAACACCATCCATAACTGCATCAGGTCGAGCAAAGTAGACCCATTCAAACATACAATGGGCAATTTTTTCTTCTTTAACCAGTCGTTTATGTTTAATGCTTTTTTCAGATACAATTAACATTTCTCCCGGTTTAACATCACCTTCAGGTTTTGCTCCAACAATGGTTAGTCCTATTGTTTCTGAAGCAATAACAAAATCTCCCTCTCGAGTTTTCCCATAACACATCGGTTTGAATCCTAGTGGATCTCTTAATGCAATCATTTCCCCTCTACTTGTTGTGATGAGAATTGAATAAGCTCCATCTAGATTTTCAATTAGTAATTTACAAGCTTTATTCATATCACCTTTTTCTTTTTCTAAACCGAAATCAAGGAGTTTACCAATAACTTCTGTATCTGTATCATGACTAAAACGATAACCTTCTTCCATGAGAAAATCTCTAACTTGTTCATAATTAGCAATTGTACCATTAAAGGCAATTGCTATCTTCATCATTCTAGTCTGCATAACAAATGGTTGAATGCCAATTGTTAAATCGACACCTGCCGTTGGATATCGAACATGCCCTATACCAAATTTACCCTTTAAGGATGCTAATGTTGTTTTATCAAAAACGTCTTTTACAAAACCAAGGTCGGAAATCGTTCGCATATTTTTCTTATTGACTATTGTAATTCCAGCACTAGATTGTCCTCTATGCTGTAAAGCTAACAACCCTTGATAAAGTAGGAAACCTAAATCGTTAATACGTTTCGTGGTTCGTATACCAATAATTCCACAATGTTCTCTAGGTTTGTCAATTTCCAAGCATGTATCCTCAAACGACATTTTTCTCTATAGTTTTAAAATTTATAGATTTACTACAAAATGAAAAGAAATAATAAAGGAGAATTCATTTCTGAATTTTGCCTTCCATTTCTTCTTCCATTCTATATTTCCACTTTTGTTTGATTTCTTCAAGTGATAATTCAATAATATTAATATCATTACCGTTGCTTATTAGTAGTTTCTTCTCTTCAATTACTGTTCCAATTAAAGTAGCCGGGATTTGGTGTTGTGCAAATTGAGCTACAACCTTCCCAAGATTTTCATCAGTTGCTGTTACCAGAAATCTCCCATGTGTTTCAGAGAATAATTTGATATCAACTCGGTCAGTATCTGCAGGTATTCGATGTAGATCTATGTTATATCCTAAATCACCAGCCATTGCCATTTCAGTTAAGGCAACAAATAGTCCACCTTTCGATAAATCATGCGATGCAGATACCAGTTCAGAATTGATGATAGACACCATGTCTGACAAAGTACTCTTAGCTTTGGTAAAATCAACTTTAGGAACTTGACCGTTTTCTGTTTGATGAATAACTCGGGTGTATTCTGATCCACCAATTTCTGTTCTAGTTTCGCCAATAAGAATGACATGTTGTTTTGATGCTTTGAATTTACTATTCATTGCTTTTGAGACGTCTTCAAGTAGACCCGCTGCAAATATCACTGGAGAAGGCTTCACAGCAACATTATTTACTTGGTCATGGTTGTAGAAACTAACATTGCCACCAACACAAGGAATATCAAGTGCTTTCGCTGCGTCAGCTAATCCTTCCACAACTTTTTCAAAAGTCCAGAAAACTTTTGGGTGCTCGGGATTACCAAAATTCAAACAATCTGTGAATGCTATAGGTTCTGCACCAACAGCAGCAACATTACAACATGCTTCCATTAATACTCCTGCTCCACCGTTATATGGATCAAGATAGCAATGATGTGAATTACCATCAAAAGTTGCTGCAATGCCTTTTTTTGAACCAAATTCAGATAATCGAAAAACGCCGCTATCGCCTTGCCCAGACTTTATTGTAGAGTAAAGACCCACTTCAGTATCATATTGACGATAAACCCATTCTCTACTTACAATATTATCACTCGTCATTATTTTTCGGCAAATGCTATTGAGCTCCTTTATTTTTGGTTCCTTTGGCAACCATTTTCTATCGAGCTTATCAAGATAATCTGGATATTCTGCTGTCCTATTTGCAGCGGGAGGTTTAGTTAGAAGATGTGCCGGTAAGTCAACAATTGGTTTCCCTTTGTAGTTTACAACACATTTTCCAGTATCAGTTACAATACCAAGTTCCTCGAAAGGAAGTTCATACTTTTCAAAAATAGCATTTATTTTTGGAACATTTTCCAGTTTAACAACAAAGAACATCCTTTCTTGAGATTCACTAACAAGGATTTCCCATGGTTCCATATCATCTTCTCGAATTCGTATTTTCTCCAAATCGATTTGTGTTCCAGTTCCACCTGCATCAGCAGTTTCAGAGATAGAACAAGTGACTCCTGCAGCTCCTAAATCTTTTAATCCCTCAACCACTCCCGATTTTATTGCCTCAAGAGTTGCTTCAATAATTAACTTCTTCATATATGGGTCGCCAATTTGCACTGCTCCTCTATCACTCTCAGATTCTTCAGTAATATCCTTAGATGCAAATGATGCTCCGCCGATACCGTCTCTTCCTGTAGATCCCCCAAGTAGAATTAATCTATCTCCTGGTGTTGTTGCTGTGCTCAGAGCCAATTCATCTTTACGCATTATGCCAAAACAACCAACGTTGATTAAGCAATTTATTTGGAATGAAGGATCAAATTCGATTTCTCCACCTGCATTTGCAATTCCAACACAATTACCGTATCCACCTACTCCTTTCGTCACATGCTTTAGTAACCATTTTGTGTGTGGATCAGATAATTTGCCAAATCGAAAGCTATCCAATAGCCCAATTGGTCTAGCTCCCATACAAAGAATATCACGAATAATTCCACCAACACCAGTAGCTGCACCATTATATGGATCAAGAGCTGAGGGATGATTATGCGATTCTAGTTTAAACACTAAGGCTAAACCGTCACCAATATCTACAACACCTGCATCTTCACCTGGACCACAAATTACTCTTGGTCCTTCTGTAGGTAATTTTGGAAGAACAGGACGACTGCTTTTGTAAGAACAATGTTCTGAGTTCATAACTTCAAGCATAGCTGCTTCAGGTATAGTTAAGTCTCGTTGGAGTTCTTTGAAAACAGCTGCTTTCTCTTCTGCAGTTAAGTTAATTTCATCTTGTTGTATTGTTTCTTGTATCAAGATTAACTCCTCCTCAAGAATTTCTCAATGGATTGAAAATAGAATTTTCCATCTTCGGTTTCCCATGGGCTCAGAGTGCTTTCTGCTGCTCTCTCAGGATGAGGCATTAGTCCTACAACGTTACCTTCTAAGTTAGAGATGCCAGCAATATTTTCAATTGAACCATTTGGATTTGCTTCTTTTGTTACCTCTCCTGATTCAGTTGTGTATCGCCATACGATTTGATCATTATCGTTTAATTCTTTCAATCCCTTTGTATCCAAATAGTATCGACCTTCACCATGAGCAATTGGGATTTTCCAGACATCTCCTTTCTTTGCTATGTTTGTTGCTGCACTTCTTTCAGTTTCAACACGCAAATTCGTCCATTTGCAACTGAAACGTAATGTTTCATTACCAATAAGAGCTCCTGGTAAAAGTTCTGATTCAACAAGAATTTGAAAACCATTACAGATGCCTAAAACTGGTACACCTTCTTTGGCTCGTTCTTTTACTTTGCTCATAACTGGTGTGAAAGCAGCAATGATTCCTGCACGTAGATGGTCTCCGTATGTGAATCCTCCGGGTAAGAAGATTGCATCATACTTTTCCAGATTCTTCATTGCTTTTTCGTGCCATAAGAAATCAACATCCCACTCCATTACATTTCTCATCGCATTTACAAGGTCTCTATCACAAGTAGAGCCTGAGAATTGGATTACTACAACATTCATTGGCATAAATTTTTCACCACATATTTTACCAAAAATCATTTTACTAATTGGATGACACACATGTGAGCTACTGGATTGTAGATTCGAAGTTCATTTACCATTTTTAAGCAAATTTCTTCTGCCTCGTTCTCATCTTTGGCTTCTAAATTTACCTTCAAAATCTTGCCACTGCGAACAGATTCGACCATATCATA
The DNA here is from genome assembly GCA_018238155.1 of Candidatus Heimdallarchaeota archaeon. Classification (GTDB taxonomy): domain Archaea; phylum Asgardarchaeota; class Heimdallarchaeia; order JABLTI01; family JABLTI01; genus JABLTI01. Next base: position 152,955 of record JABCTZ010000017.1, read on the forward strand.
ACCATGCTTTATCATGAGATCACGCATGATTGTTTCACCCTCGGGGTCTCGAGCGTTCTTTTTTCCCTCAATAATTATTTCAACAGAAAATTTGGGCATAATATGACTTACCACCTAGATCTACTATGAAATGGACTTATGTTTCCAGAGAAGAGCTTAGGTTTTAAATCTTCTTTTGAAGATGCAAAGAAAAAAAAGGAATTATTGAAAGAGATTAGTTCTCTTTCGGTTTAACATAGATTCCTGCATCAGACATGACGTAAATTAAAGCATCTTTTTTATCCATTAAAAATTCTGCAAGATAATTTCTCATAGTTTCTTGAACAGACCCTTTTATTTTTACCCCACTAATTCTGAATGTCTCTTTGAGTTCTTTATGATCCATTTCAGTGATCATATCAATTTGATTGTCTTTTAGTATTCGAAGAAGGTCCACAGGTTTTTGATTGCCAATTTTGAACGTTTCTTCGCTACATTTATTCGCAACAACCCATGTAAGAGCTTCATCTAGATCTTTTTCTTTTATTGCGATCATTGTGTCATGATAGGCTTGATTTCCAACACCATCTTGAGCTCTTGCTAGGAGAAGAATTTTACCTCCTTTTCTGGCTGCATTCCAAGCGGCATGCATACCTTTACCTGCTTGATACAAATTCAAACCTAGATCGCTGGTGGTTATAATAACTAAATCAGCTCCTTTATCAACTTCTATTTCTCGCAAAGGTTTGAGTAAATCGCGAGCAAGGTTGTGAATAGAGATTATATCACCTGCATTAAGCAGAACTATTTTCTTATCATTAAGGATTGCATCTATACAGAAAACTGCCTTAGTCTTTTTGACAAATTCAACCATTTCAATCATATCTTGAATGACTGGGTTTCCTTCAGTGTTCCCTAATCTACATTCAGCTTTAAAACCAGTTTCTTTTGAAAATGCTTTTGGATGGTTTCTGCTGATAGTTTTTCTCCCAGAAATACCAGGGAAGAATTGTTTTACAGTTCCTGCTACTCCGGCAAAATAGTGATATTCAGAATCTGTCATTGCAATGACGAGACAAGCATCAAGTGCTAATTTATTTAAGAAAATTGGTGTGCCTCGTGATGATGTTCCAATTTGAGTTACACCTTCATCACAATTATGACTTACAACATGGTCCTTGTATTTTTCCCATATTTCTGCACCAAGAACCTTATTCTTTATTTCTTCTTCAGTTCCAGGTCGGTGTGTACCACTTGCTATTAGTATATGCAAATCCGATGGTGCAACTCCGTAATCTATGATTTTCGGGAAAAGTAATGGTAGAAGTATTCTAGTATGAATATTAGGGCGTGTGTTATCATCTGTTAAAATAATAACTGGTTTGCCTTTTGAATAATTTTCATCGATGAGGTCTTTTAACGAAAGACTGTCAATTGGACTCTCAATTACATCCAGTAACCTTTTGTTAATATCCTCTATCTCTTTTACTGCTCCAGTAATCTCAAGATTGCGAGCATCAATTCCTTTTGGAATAAAATAGTTAATTTCATCCGCACCATAATCTATTGGCGTGTTCATATATTCGTTAGTCATTTTTAAACCATCCAAATCGTTTTGCTATTACGAGCAACATTTCTCTGAGTGAATTATTAACATTTTTGATTAATTATAGAATGCTTTTTTCTCGAATGAAAAAGTTAATGTATGAATGTTTTTTATTAGTGTACTTGATTTTAATGCCCTTAGAAAAATTGTGCTCAACGAAAGATATCCCAGAAAATGATGCTAAAAGATTCAATATCAAGAACTTTGATATTGCTGTTTTTAATGTGAATGGTGAATTTTACGCAATTAATCGTAAATGTACACACATGAAAGGCAACCTTGCCAAGGGTTTGGTTGAAGATACTACGGTGAGATGTCCCCTACATGGAGCAAAGTTCAATCTAAAAACCGGCGAGTTAGTAACCCATCCTGGTACAATAGCTGGTTGGTTCAAAAAAGCAAAAAATACTACTGTGTATAAAACTAAAGTGAAAAACAATGATCTTTATGTTGATCTTCCTCAACCCATTGAGGAGTAATTTTTTTGCTATGATTTATGGATTATTCATAACAATTATTTTTCTGACCATAAACCTAATTGGTTGCCACAGCAGTCTTCGAAAACAGCATAAAAACCAAAATTATTACCAATGTCTGTTTTTTCTCGAACAATTTTACCTCCTAAATCGACAATTGTTTCAAGTGTAGTATTAATATTTTCTGTTTGAATATGTAACATTATTTCTCCTTTAGCAACTTTCTCTGATTCGAAGAATGCTCCACCAACACCTGTTTCACCGGTTTTGAAAAATGAATAGCCGGGCATACCTGTTTCAGTAGTGACCTCCCAAGAGAATACAGTCTCATAAAACTTTTTTGCACTTTTAATATTTCTAATTGGAATCTCTATATGAACGAATTTTTTCTCCAAAAATATCACCTGTATTTGTTTCAATTAAATATTAATGAAAGGAAGTTAAAAAACCTTCCAGTTAACTTTATGACTATTTTTCATTCTGAAACCATTTTTGAACCTTAAGCAAACCATTGCTAGAGCTCCTTTATAGGATAATTTGTTTATAGTTATACTGCAGATAAAATTGAGCTAATATTCATAATCAAGACTGTACTCTTTCAACACCCATTTGATCTCCAGAATAAAGCTCATCGATTAAAAATATTTGAGGTAAAAGAAATGAAAACAAAAATTATTATTGGTATAGCATTCATTGCAATATTGCTTCTACCAATTTCAACACAATTCACCTCTGCACAGGGTGATCAAATAAATGTTGATGATAAACCAGGAATGATTACAATAACTACCGAATATATTACCTTCAAATTTACTGAAGGGAGACCTAATTTTACTTGGTGGAATGGTAACACTAGTTCTTCAGATGAAATGTATAATGTTCATTATATGACGATTTCTGAATATTTTGGCGATGATGAGATCCTAGATGGTTTAAATGAACTAATTGGTGGTTTAAGCTACAATTTACTTACCAGTGTTTGGTCAACAGATGTAGTTGAAGAAGATGAAAATGTAACAATCACAATGACCATGTCAGGTTTAGCAAATGATGTTGAATTACAATTCATAGTTCATATTTATACTTCTGATCAAGTTATAGTTGGGACGGATTCAGTTGTCGAAGGTTTAACTGAAATAAAATTTGATATTGTGGTTAAGAATTGGCAATTCTCTGAAGGAGCTCAAGGTTTAGGTATAAAAGCTCAGATTCATGAATCGCAAAGACGAAACCGTGTTCGCATCAGAAGTGGTTCTGTTGAAGAAAATGGTAATAGATCCCGCCTTATGCAATTTGAAAGTGATGAATATAACAATGCCATAGTAGCTTATTATGAATGGGCAACTTTTGCTGATATTTATAATGGATCCGAAAAAATAGACACAATAGACGTAGGTACTACTTATTTCAATGATGATATCCCAGGTCCAGGTGAAGGTCCCTTAGGTGGAGATCACAAAATACACAATCAATGGCTTACGTATCCAAATTACGGAGATTCCTTAACGATGATTCATGATCCATCAATAGGTGTGGATCCAACTGCAATTAGTAACAATCTTTCACTTACCATTCTCCCAATAATTGGTGGTATACTTGCACCCATTTTAGTGGTAAGTCTAGTAAAAAGAAAAAGACACTAAATAGAAATTTGTGATTATGGACTTTTTTCCAAAATCACTTTCTTTTTATCTAAATAAAAAAAATTGTAAAGAACAATAATTTAATGTAGCATAGAATACAATAATTCTTGAGGTAATTCTTGATGTATCAATTTCAGAGAAAATATACCAAATTATTCATTTTGGTTCTAATTCCAATTATTTTGACATCAATGATTATTGCTTATCAAATAGATCCAATTGATAATTCTAAGCAACAGCGAATTCCAGCTCCTAATCGCTTATTCACTACCAACGAATTGTCTCCTAATGCAATTGAAAATGAGACCTTATTAGTTCATACAATGGAAATTGATATTCAAAATGATGAGTCTTTGAAAATCATTTCTACTTTTGTTTTAACAAATGACGATACAGAGCCAATCAAATACTTCTGCTTAGAGATTAACAAGACCATTTCATCCGTTTTTTGTTATAATCCAATTGGTTCCTTACCTTTTACATGGATAGTTGATCCAATTATTGGAAATAAAATTAACATTTCTATAGGTTATCCTTTGCTTCAAGGGGAAATCTATGTCTTCTCTGTTTCGTATGAAATTGAAGATATTATTTATCATGTAGACCAACCAGAAGAATATTTTGGACTTGAGTTTGATACAAGGCATATTAGAAAAACAAATCTGTTTAGATTAATATTGAATTTACCTCATTATAGTATTCTCCTTGAGGGAAGCATTCCCGTGCCGGTTTTTCCAACACCAGTAAGTATTTCTTCTGAAGATAATTTCTTAAGAATAACTTGGGAAGCATCAAACCTCAATATTGATGATACAGATGTTTTTCTAGTTCGGTATAAAATAGACTTTACTTCAGAAGGAGAGACTAATCCAAACCTTCTGCCTCTTTATATTGTTCTAGCTTTTATTGGTGGAATTGCATTAAGTGTATTGATTTTTTTCCTTTTCTATAGACTGAAATTGAAACCAGTTGAATCAGGCTTAGTAAGCTCGTTATTGTCAAATACTGAACATGAAGTAATAAAGGCGATAAATGATGACAGTGGTGTTTCAACTCAAAGACGTATTTGTGATAAAACTGGTTATTCAAAATCTAAGGTTTCTCAAATATTGTCAAAATTGGAAGAAAAAGATGTTCTAAAACGCGAACGATGGGGACGAACGAATAAGGTTACAATTACCAATCCTTCCTTCAAAACATTAGGCCAAAATGAAACACTGAACAAACAGCAAGAAAAAACAACGAAATAAAATGTCTCTCTAATTTTGCAAATACTTTTTTACTGCAATCCACTATTGATTATTACGGATAATTTTTACGGTGAACTTTAAGTGACAACCACTAAAGAAAAAAAAACTATTATTCCCGGAGCGGAACCATTTCGACTAAAAAATAAAGGTGCTAAAGTACTATTAATTCACGGTTTTACTGCATCCCCAACAGAACTAAGACCCATAGGGGATTTCCTCCACAAAAAAGGATACGATATTTATTCAGTTCTACTTGCAGGTCATGGAACCACTCCTCAAGATTTACAAACAAAGAAGTGGGTTGATTGGTGGGAATCAGCTAAAACTGCATTTGAAGAAATTGATAATTGCGATTTTGTTTTAGGATTCTCTATGGGTGCACTATTAGCGAGTAGATTGGCTGTCGAATATCAACAAAAAATGAAAGGGGTAATATTAGCTTCTGCTTTTCTACGTATAAATCCTAAAATATTGTCAAAAGTCGCTTTCACATTTTCTGTGCTAAAATATATTAAACCATATTTCTCAAAAAGCCTTGAGACTGAACAATTCTTTAAAGACAATAATTTGATTAGCTACATGAAATATCCAATGAGTGCTGTTCATGAATCTGTGAAATTATCAAAATACACTGAAAAAAAGATTCTACCAAAAATAACTATTCCAACACTAATCATTCAAGGATTGAAAGATGACCGTATAGATCCTGACAATTATAAAATCCAAGATAAATTGATACCGGCAAAAGATAAACACATTGAACTTCTACCGGAATCAGAGCATATTATTACTGTAGGACCAGATACAGAGCAATTATTTACTTCTATACTCAGTTTTCTGAAAGCCCATGAGAAACGAATAATCTAGTTCTCCTTTTCTTTTCGAAACGAAATCATTAGAAAGACTTAAGATTAACACTTAACTCATTTTTTTCCAAGTAACTCAAATGAGGAATTTTATTTTGAAAGAGAAGACTTCAGCTGGTTCCGAAACTGAATCGGAAGTCGATAATGAGGTGCAAGATTTGGACGAAAAAGGTGAAACCTATTCTAAATCAGGTGTTGATATTGTTGAAGAGGGTGCTGTTATTGAAGAAATTTGGAAACTGCTTCCAAAGACATTCAAAGTGAATCCAAATGTAAAGTTCTTACCAGCAATGGCTCATTATGGTGGAATAGTCGATATTGGTATGCCTGACAAATATCTAGTTGTTGCTGTTGATGGAGTTGGATCTAAGGTTCTCATAGCAGAAATGTTAGATAAATTCGATACTGTTGGTATTGATTGTGTTGCAATGAATGTCAATGATCTAATCTGCGTCGGTGCTCAGCCATTAGTTTTTGTAGATTATTATGCAATAGAAAAAGCTGACACTGAAATTGCCAAACAAATTGTTAAGGGACTTGTTGATGGTGCCATTCAATCAAAAATGGTTATTATTGGGGGCGAAACTGCTACCTTACCTGATATTATCAGAGGACACGATGGGAAAGGATTTGATCTTGCAGGAACCGCTATTGGAATGGTTGATAAAGATAAACTAGTTTTAGGTGAGAAAATATCCACAGATGACATTGTTATTGGCATTGAGAGTAATGGATTACATTCCAATGGCTATTCTCTTGCTAGAAGTGTTCTACTTGAAGAGCATTCTGTGAATGATGAAGTTGAAGGCATTCATATTGGAAAAACATTGCTTGAACCAACATTGATCTATGTTCAGGAAATTCTCGAAATGATAGAAAAGGCTGAAATTCATGGATTGGCAAATATTACCGGCGGAGCATTTCTAAAATTGGCTAGATTAATACGCCAATCAAAAACACCCATAGGTGTTCATCTAAATTCCATGCCAGAACCGCTGCCAATATTCAAATTGATCCAAAAATTAGGTAATGTTTCTGATAAGGAAATGTATAAGACATTCAACATGGGTATAGGATTCTGTATTATCGCACCAGAATCAGAATTCGACACTATTGCTGAAATCTGCAAAAAAAATGGAAAGAAAACCTATAAGATTGGTAAAATTATTCCCGAAAAGAAAATTGTTCTCGAGATAGCAGGTGAGATAATAGAGTATCCGGCAGATAAATATTGATCAGTATTTATTTGCTCAAAAACTCTCCAATCTCTTCTTTTTTTATTGTTCCTTTGTGAAAAGCAGTTGCTATTAAAGCTCCTTCAATATTCTTTTCTTTCAAAGCTACTAAATCTTGAATGCTTCTTACACCACCACCACTGTACACAGGAATGGCATTAATTTGTGATGCAATGTCAATCAGCTGCTGATTTAGTGGTCCGGATTGACTTCCGACTTTCTGCAATTCAAGAATAATTATCGCGTGTATCCCTAATGTCTCAGCATGTTTTGCCAGTTTTACCGGTGAGACTTCTTTCATTCTTTCATTGTTTGCCACAAGCTTCCCGTCCTGAAAGTCAATACTGAGAATAATTTTCTCAGCACCAAATGCTTCAACTGCTTGATCAAGAATGAGTGGTGAATCAATTGTTTCTGTTCCTAAAATCACATGATCTACACCTAACGATAAAATATCTTTAATATCTTCTATCGTTCTGCAACCACAATCTATCATTACCTTGATTTTGGGATTCTTTACAATCTCAATGATTTGTTGATAGTTAGGATTGTCTTCTTCAATAGAATTTGTCTCTTTTCGTTGTATGGAATCTAAATCGGCAATATAAAAAAGGTCTAATTGTAATTCTCTATAGATATCATTCACTACAGAAACAGGTTCAATACTATCTGTAATTACAGAATCCTTGATTGGTTGGTAACTATCACGTTGTCCGCCAATCCCTTGAACCACTTTACCAGATAATAAATCAAGTACGGGAATAATTATCATAGGTAAAATACCAATAATTATTAATAAATAAACTTTCGCTCTTAACAACAGTGAAAAAAAGTCTTTATTAAGGATTAAGAATGTTATATTGATTATCGCATACTAAATATTAGGAGCAAAACACTAAGAATGGATAGAATAAGGTGTGGAATATTTTCAGCGAAAACAAATATCCCGTTTAGAGCCGGAAAATTAGCCGTTGATCGAGCAGTAAGACAAACACTTGATAGTCATCCCGCTTTGTGTTTAGTTTTCTTTTCAGAAAAATATGCTTCCTCCGATTTAGTAGATGGAATAATGCGTTCAATAAATCCTGAGATTGTTGCGGGATGTTCAACAAATGGAGAAATAGCTTCAGGCTATTGGAGAGAGAGTGTCATTGCAATAGTTATATCATCAGATTATATGCGATTTGGTATTGCAGTGGAAGACAACAATAACTTAGCTAAAACATCAGAAGATTATTACAAGCAATTGGTTGATAGTGCTCTTTATGACCTCAAAGTGAAAATGACACATCATTCAAAAATAGTCCCACCAAAAAATCAAGAAGAAATAAAACCAGATTTTGGTATTGTGTTATTACCAGGAACAGATGATGAACTGAACCCTAAATCTAATGAAGTAATAAATGGGTTGAGAAAACATCTCGGTGATTTACCACTTATCGGTGGAACGATTGGTGATGATTGTAAATATGAAAATGGATATGTGATCTTTAAAGACGAATTCTTGGAAAACCATACACTGTTAATTTTATGTAAATCTGATCTAAAATTTTCAATGGCACAAAAACACAGCTATAACATAATAGATGATTTTCTGCTAAACAAAGTAAATAGAAACAATCTCATAGAGCTAAATAATCAGCCGGCTTCAGAAGCTTATTTCAATGCAATAAATCAACCTGTCGTTGAAATATCTGATATGCGTGATGAAATATGTGCAATTAATCCACTCGGTTTGATAGATAAAAAAACAAAAGAACTGCAAATAATGTTTCCAATGTCTCGAGGGAAAGGAGCAAAAGAAATCAACTTGTCACAAGTAGTTCCAGAAGGAACAAAAATATTCCTAACAGAAGCTGATATGGAACAATCAAAGAAAACATCGCTAGAATCAATAAAAGCCGCTTTTTCAACAAGCACAATAAAAGATCCTCGAGTGGGCTTGATGTTTTCATGTGTAGGGCGGAGTACATTCTATTTTGGACGTGCATTAGCAGAAATAGAGGAAATAAAAAAGCGTTTCAAATACACCGATATTGGTGGAGCATATTTATATGGAACAGTTTGTGGGCAAAGTGATTGGGTATCAGAAGGAACAACATCAACACTTCTTATTGGAAATGACCTGAAAGATGAGTTAGTTGAAAAGAAAGAACAAATGAAAACAGAAGAAAATTAGTTCTCAGGATGCTCTGAAAGAACATTTGCCTTGTCTCAACCTCTGCTTACTCATTTTGTTATTATCGATGAACTTTAACACATAAGTAAAAATCTATGATAGTACACCACTAAATAATATTTATAAAAGACGAACTGTAAATATGAAAGAGAAAACTAATTAATTTATAAGCAATCAAGAACATTAGAAAGATGAATAATTTCGTTAGTGCTGGAAAATACGGGAAGTGCATGGTTTAATGCCTATTGCTAGACAAGTTATGATACTCACTAAAGATGGTTTATTACTCCTTCATTATAAATTTAGAGGGGCAGAAACATTGGAAATGGAAACAGATCCAGACCTATTCTCAGGAATGCTATCAGCAATCCTTTCAATAGCAAAGGAAACGACAGGGGGATTAGTACAAACAATAAACCAAGATAATTATAACGTACTAGTAAGTGAAGGAGAGAAAATATACGTCCTACTATTTATTGATGAAGAAAGTAGAGAATTATACAATATAGCAAAAGCAATGGTAGGGAGATTTGAAGCGAAATTCAAAGATGAGCTAGGCGGAATAATAACTGACGTAACAATATATAAGCAATTTATAGAAGAACTAGAAGAAATATACGCAGAAATATTTAGAGTAGATGCAGAATTATTAGCAAAAATAATCCCGGAAGTAACGCAAATAAAAAATGTCTCAATATTTGAAAAACCGATGAATCATCAAGTATACAACGGACCAAGAGATCCATTTGTAAGTGAATATGAGCAACAATTTCAGGAAGTAGCGCTAAGGATAATTGAATCATATGCAAACTTTGCCGAGAAAACATTGGAGTTCCATAGAAGAACGATTATAACGTTCAAAAATAGAGCAATTGTTCTTGAGGATTTGGGAACACACGTACTAATGTTTATCGGAGACCAGGTAGAAGATATTTTAGCAAAAATAAAACGGATACGGAAAAAAGCCGGCATATCTGCAACGGGAAGATAATTTTCCCAACTATTTTTATTCATTATCAACGGATAAGCAGTAAAGCAATTTTTTTGACAACATTTTTAAAAAAGAGAGGCAGATATGCTTCTTGCCAAAAAAAAGCAGAGATAGAGAAAATAAGTAAAGTAGCAAACTAAATTGCCAAACTAACAAAATATTGGAGAAACTCTAATGAGAGATGCAGTAAAGAAAATATGGCCAGAAATAGAATGGATAAAAGAAACAGAACTAAAAGAAAACGTCTACAAAACATGGGAAGACGCAATAGAGCAAAGTGTACTAAACGCAGAAGACCTGGAGAAAATACCATTCACCCTACTGATAAAAAATTGCAAAGTATCATTCATGGAACACAAAAGAGCAGTAGTACATATAGCAGTAGAATCAGCAAAAGTAATGAACAAATTCTTCGGAGAGAAGTTACCAATAAATATGGACTACCTAATAGCAGGGTCAATATTAATTGATGTAGGAAAATTACTGGAATATGTAATGAAAGATGGAAAAGCAGTAGTAGGAAAAACAGGAAAATTGTTGCGACACCCATTCACAGGAGTAGGACTAGCAATGAAATGCAATGTCCCGGATGAAGTGTGCCACATGATAGCAACACACTCAAAAGAAGGAAACCTAGGAAAAAGAACAGTAGAAGGAATAATTGTTCATCACGCAGATTTCATTAGCTATGAACCACTAAAAGATGACACATTGAAAGTATAAAAAAAAAGGCTGAAATTAAGCCGGAAGAGCACAAACGCTCTTTAGATTTTTTTCTAAGAAATTATTTTAAAATCACTTAACGCGATACCAGTAAATATACTCCTCTTTGAAACCAAGCTTCTTATAAAGACGAAGAGCAGCGATATTGTTCTTCATAACTTGCAAAAAGGCAGAAGTAGCACCATTATCCTTGCCAAGATGTAAAAGATGCAACATAATCTGCTCACCATAGCCTTTCTTACGCTGAGAAACCTTGGTGAAAATATCATAAAAACTAATCATAGAACCATCTAAAACAGCAAAACCACAAGAAACAACTTTACCCTTAACAAGTAAGGAAACATAAAAAGTAGGAGGAAGAATGCGCTCAAGAATATGAACTAAGGCAGAACGATTCTTAGCAGCAGCCTTATTTAAAGAGCAAAAAGAATCAACCCAAGTATCGGTAAGAGTAGTGAAAACATCGAAATCTTCATGCTCAGGGAGATAATCAGCAGTAAGAGACAAAGTTTGAACACTAGTACAATCAATCTCATCATAACCACGATCATCAAGAATAGTGTCAAGATTAGTGGGAGAAGAAGCATGAGTCAACTTAAAAATAACCTTAAGACCACGACCAGAATAAAGACGCTCACAGTAAGAAATCTTATCAGCAAGAGAAAGAGTAGAAGAAAATAAAGGATTAATAGAATTAGCACGCTTGGTGAAACCATCAGAAAAACGAAGTAACCAACCGTCATAAACAAGAGTATGAAGAGAAGGCCAAGCAGAAAAAGATAAACCCTCAAGATAATGAATGATAGATGATGATGCTCCCATGATTTGAAATCTCCAACCAAATGCAAACAATCAAACAAAAGAATGCTTGAGTCAGCACAAGAAAATAGTAGATGAAACACAAATTAAAAGGTAAGCATACATAAGCTAAACAAACGAAAGATTCAAAAAGAAAAAAAGAAAAAGAAAAAACAACAAAAAAGCAAATACAGGACGAGTGGTCTAGCCTGGCATGACGCTTCCTTGACGACGATAAAAAATTGCGATTTTTGTCGGCTGAATGGAGGCTATCGAGAGTTCGAATCTCTTCTCGTCCACCAATTATTTTCTTCTTTCTTGTTTTCTATATCCTATTATTCCGAGAATATTTTTCTCTATGAATTCTTTTGTATCGACCCCTTCCATCAATCTCTCTTTTATTTCTTCTCTTATTTTTTCTTCCCCCTCTTCTCCTATTTCTCTATATTTTCTTGTTCTCTCTTTTTCTTCTCTCTCTAGTTCTTCTTCTACTCTTCTCTTTCTCTGCGTTAGTTCTCTTATCTCTTCTCTTTTTTCTTTTTCTTGATATGCAGGCTCATTGTAATAATTCCACATTCTCTTCACTATTTCATTCTCTTTGTTTAGTGAGTATTTCCTTTTCTCATGTTTTAGTATCCCTTCTTTTGTTCCTTTTTGCAATTTCTTTATGAGCGTGCTTTTTTCCCAAGGCATTTTTTCTAGTAGTTCTGCTAGCGAGTATTTTTTCGAGTGTCCTCTCGTTATTTTTTCTTTTACGAATTCATTTGCTATTTGATATAGTATTTCTCCTTCTTTTTTCCTTATTTTTTTTATTTGCTCCACTACCTCCTTTCTTTCTTCTGTTTTTTTCGTCAATATTTCTAGTTCCTCTGTTATTGTCACTTTTTTCGGCCTCTTGTTTAGTTTATCCCCCGAATTGTCAGTGGTCTGAATCCTGTTGTTCTATGTTCTCTTCTCAAATTTCTTACCAATCGTTCTTGTTCTTCTCTTCCCATTACTTCCCATACTTTCTCTTTCATCACTGCCCACGGCAAGTATTCTTCTCCATGGTGTTCTATTTCATAGTAATTACTTCTCCTGTAGAAGTTGTTTACCCATTGTTTTCCCTGCAAGTAGTACTCTCTTATTCCATTTTTCGTTTTTCTTCCATTTATTTTCCCTCTTTTCATCTCTTCAATTATTTCTCTTATCTGCTCTTCTAGTTCTGTTCCATGTTTTACATAGAATATTTTCTGTCTGTTTCTCCCTCTGTAATGTTGTATCTTATCTACTTCTATCATCTCGTTTTGTAGTGTTTCTAGTAGATATGGTAAGGTTAGTATTTTTTCTTGTTCTCTCATATCCAGATGGAATCCAAACACTCCTCCTCGCGTTTTTCCATGGCATATACCTGGTAGTCCATCCCAACAGAATTCTATGTCCATGAGGTATTCCTTCACAAATTCTCCTGCAATTCCGAATTCTCCATTTATCAGTGTATCAATTGCTGAGTAAGCGAAAAATCTCTTATATGGTATTGACATATCCGTTACTAATCTGCTATCTACTCTTCCCGGAAAGTCTATTCCCAATTTCTTTAGATAGATTCTTACTATTCCCCACATTTCTTTTCCTGCTCTCATCTCATAGAGATTCCATTCTTTCGCTGTTATCCATCTTTTATTATTCACTTCTAAGATTAATTCTTCTATTTTCTTTCTTGCCCTTTTCACTTCAATTTCATTTGCTTTTTTGAATTGTTCATTTATTTTCTCTATCACTGTTATTCTGCTTAGGAGCATTGCTATACAGAATTCTTTGTTAACGATCTTTATTTCCCGTAATAATCTCAGTAATCCTATATGTTGTTTCACTGGCGGTGGACTTACTAATTTCTCTACTCCCAGTATAACATCTATCTCTCTGTATCCTTTCTCATTTAGGAGTTCGACTATTGTTTCATAATCCTCTTTTCTTTTAGCAACTACATATTTAATATCATTTAATTTTCCTATCCAATTATTGACAGCCATTGTTTTTGTTCTAAAATTAAAACTGGCATCTCTCAGATCATGGATAACTATCCCGAATTTATCACTCGAGTAAAGTACTCCCGGTTCCCCTCCTCCTGTTGCTTTTGTGAAATTCTCTTTATACTCTACTCCATTTTCTATGTTGTAATGAACTCTGAATTCTTCTTTTTTCTTATCGAATAGTGTCTTGTAATATGTATCACAATTTTCGCATCTTAGTACTGAGCTTCCCAGCTTCGTGATGTAGTTATTTCCTAGAGTCGTTAATTCTGCTTGGCATTTCTCGTTTGCACAATGATAGCTTATCCTAAACCCGTTTTCCGTTTCTGTTATTCTTCTGTTTTCGTCTAGGAAAACTTCTAGTTTTCTGCTATATAGCTGATTTTCTACTTCGATGAAATCATCACAAGCTACTGTATTTTTCGTTAATTTTGCTTTTACTCTATCTGCCCTGATTATTATTCCTCTTTCTGCTAGTTCATCATGGTAGGTGCATCTTCTATTTTTACTTTTATTTTTACATTCGGAACATTTCCTTCCGAGATATTTTGGCCACTGCGCATTCGTTGTTTTATAATACGTAACTCCTCCCTTCGGTCTAGCTACTCTTTTTCCCTCAATTAACCCCTTTTTTTCTAATATCTTAACATGTTTATGCACTACTCCATTTGATCGATCAAGCTCTTCAACTAACTCTGAAATTGTTACAGGATATTTTTCCGGTTTTTTTCTTATTATCCTGAGTATTTCACTTTGAATATCTGTTGCCATTTCTAAACCTCTGAAGTGATCGAGTATTCTTTTTCATTTTTTCTTCTCCTCTTCTCTCCTCACTCATTTGTTTCTGACCAAAACCTGTTATACGTTTCTTCTCTTCCTATTCCTTCATCATAATTTGCATATACTCCTATTCGAAAATTCTGCAATGCTTCCTCAACAATTTCCTCTGTTGAGCTATTGCTATTTTCATAAGTCGTTTTTGAGAAATTCTCTACTAATTCAACAATATCTCCCTCAGTTATTTTCTGTAGGATAGTATCAATTTCTTTGTCTTGTTCCTGATAGTTATTATTGAATTCCTTAGTTAGAACGATTTCTTTCTCAATTCTCCCTATTTCTTTAAGGAGATCTGTTTTCAATTCTTGTTCTGATTCTGCATAGCAAAAACATGGATCGATAAATGCCATTCTAGAATATAGTTCATTATTTGTTAGCGTGTGTTTTATCCACAGTTTATTTTCCTTCTTCTTTGTTATCATTTTCTCTTTTTCTATCAAAGAATCTATTGCTACTGCAACTGACTTTTCGTGTCGATTAATCTCACAAGCAAGCCCTTTTCGACCTCTAACATACCATTCCCCTTCACCCTTTATTTCTCTCAGAACAAAGAACCAAATAATTTCTACTTCCACTTTATTCAAACGTTCAAAATTATCAATCAATTATTTTTGTCCCTTCATATCACTGCTAGTATTCTACTGACAAAAATAGCTTTATAAAGTGCTAAATGGTCTCTTTTTTTGTTCTTTAAAAGGATAATTTTCCAGTGTTTATTGAGAAAATTGCTTGAGAACGATTTCATCCTTAGTAAAACTGGTTTTATTGCCTACTTAGAATGTCCATTCCAGTTCTATCTACAGAAGGAACTACAACATCACAAAGGATCAGGTGGAAACATTGATCACTCTGGATATGAATCCTTTTTACAGAGAGGTCTGGAAAAACACAAATGGTTGGAATGTTTCTATCAAGAGTATGGAACAAAAATAAGGAATGATGTTTATCCTAGATTAGACCAATCGGATGAAGATGCTTTTTGGAAACAACAATTCATAGATTTTGAAATTAAACGATATGTCTCAGAGCCTAAATTTTGGGAACCTGTAGCAGTGGAGTATTATTTGAACGATGGAGTTTTTTGTGGGAAAATTGATCGAATTGATAGAATAAGTGATTTAGGTCATTGCCGTATAGTAGAATATAAATCGTCTCCGAAAGAATTCGATAAAGAAGAATTACTTTTCTATGCAGTTCTTTTAGCAAGTCAGTTACCTACTTTGGATTTACCAGATATTACTAAAGTGACTGAGTTAGGCATGTATTATTATTCATCTTCAGAATATTTTTCAACATTAATTACAATGGACAATATTGTTACTTTTAGAGAGTATCTTGAAGAAATACTCCTGGAAATAGTAAATCCACAATCAATCAAAAAGAAAAAAAGATGTGATTTTGCTGTTACTACTTGTCTTTTTAGGCATATTTGCCAAAGAATTAACATTAAAAACAGAAAATAATTGGACTTTCGAAAATATAGGTTCTTTATCCTTGGAAAAATTTCGGACTTTCTAATTTTATACCTTTTTTTTGATGGAAAAAAATCGGACTTTCGAAGTTCTTGCAGACCAAAGGATATTTTTTCGGACTTTCGAAAAAACTACTTTGCTAAGAATACCAAAAATCGTCTCTAGAACCGTCTAAGTAACAAAAATGCTGCGGAAATACCTCCCTTTTATACTTATACTGATTTTCTATTGGTGTCTAAATTTTGTTTCAGAATATTTGATAAGTTTTTGAAATAATTGTTGAAAAAAAGCTAATTGAAAAATCCCAATTGAAGCTCACATGTCAAACCGTAAAAGAGGACTCCATCTTGCGATGGAGAAATAGGCGTACAGCCGTCTATTGATTTCCTTACCTTTTATTTGAGCATTAATTTCAAATATACAGAAATTCTGAAATCTTTACAAAAATATCTCATCTCGCCATTGTTTCTTGTATCGATAAAATTCCTTTACCGTAAGTGTAGGAAAATCGATTGAATAATTATAAAACGTTTCAAGAAAGTGAAGGAGAAGTCTACAATTAATACGGGAATTTATTAATTTAAGGCTAAAAATTTCTTCTAAAATAACGGCTACCTCGTCACTAATTTCACTTACTAAAACATAATTTATCTTGGGTTTAAGTAGGGGTAGTATAATTTCTAATTCAGTACTTGGTTTTAATGGAAGTGTTATTGGGCTTGAATTAACAACTTGATATGTAATATTACTTTTATTCTGTTCTAATATTTCGTAGAGAGTTCTAGTATGAGGTTGATTATTCAATATCTCTTTCAGCATTGAATATGGTAAACCTCTCTTATTCTTCTCCATATTAGAATAACTGCCTTGTGCAATTTTAAATTGATCATCCATAACAACATAAGTTCTTCTAGCACGGTATTCTTTAAGGAAATTACCTAAACCAAAAATAAAGAGAGAGTCAAATAAATCAAAATTGTAATAACCATCTTTTGTTAGAACATCTTTTTTCAAACCTTGAAATACAACATATTTTTTATTATGTAGAAGATAATCCAATAAATCATTGCTTTTTTTAGGGTTTAAAGAACCGATTAATTCGACATAACGAAGTTTATCTCGAGCTAATAAATAGATCATAACTGATCCGTTGGAGTTTTGTGGAACTTTTACTTCAAAACTATTCAAGTTTAGAAACTGCTTAAAATCAAGAAGATATCGTTCACTCGCGCTAGTAAATGAGATTCGATTCTTGAATGATCCATCAGCATCCATTGCACCACGCCAGTAGATATTCCGGAAAGGTCTTCCAAGTTGTTTGAATAGAAGTGGTTCTCGGAGTGAAGCATACTTTGCTCCTTCGATAGTGTGGTCGGTTAAAAAATTAATAATTCGAACTACCATAGCAGAACGTAACTCAATATTCCAAGCATTTCCTGTAAGAAACATCTCTCCAGGGTCATTGAAATTCTGTTCATAAAGTTTTGAGAGTAACAGCAAGAATTCTTTGGTTTCATCAGTTACCCGGAAATTATGCCTGTGTAAATGCCCGTCCCCATTTGCTACACCGCAAAGATACACAATAGCATTAGTTAATTTCGTTGGAATCGAGTATTTCTTTCCTCGAGCACTTTCAAAGTATAATTCCTCAATTTTTGGGTTAGTTAAGGGAAGATCAAGGATAGCACAAGCACAACGATACAACGGATAGGGCATTGCTCCCCGTTTGAGATACGTTTCAAATCTTCTCTTCCACTCCATGATACCTGAATTAATGGATCTGTAAAAGTAATCTCGAGTGAATTCAGCGATAAGCAAAATCCTTTTTTTAATTAGTGTTTTTTCCTCATCTGTGAGAACGAGGAAAGGAAATCTCGAGAGTATCCTGTCATTATCTTTTTCCTTTACAAAATCGATTTTTCTAACCAAAATTGGAAAAAGATGTAAGGTGTAATTGGTAGTATCAAAAAAAGAATTTATTCTTTGTATTCCAGCTGTAAGTAGCTTGTTTGCAGTTACCCATTTATTCATTGGAGTGGGTTTCGCATCAAGTAACAAAGGATCATTTTGCCAAGTAAGAGGAGCCAAGTAGTGCCACCAAAGATGTTTATCACTAGCTTTGTTGTGTTAAACTACTTAAACTTAAAGCTAAAGTGACACTTTCTCATTAGCTTTTTCAATTAGCCAATTCATGTCAAGAATTTCTAAAGAATCAATGGCAAAGATTTCAATACCAGCTTCCCAAAGAATAAGCCCAATTCCTTGAGCTGCAAAACCTAGTTTACCTGTGATGTTTACTTTTAATTTTTGAGTGATTGTATCATAATAATTCTCTAAATAAAAATCACGCAGAAATCGCATTTCAATAGATGAAGATGAATTATTCCTTAGATAAAGAGCTCCTGCGAGTATGACTTGATCTGTGTCTTCTGCATTGATTGTTAGATCAGTAAAAATCTGTTGTGTTAGGTTGGCAATGTCTACAGAATGCTTTGCTAATACCCAATACACTCGGGCACGAACACTAGGGGATATATCAATGATTAATGGAGAAATATATTGTACACTTTCTTTCTGTTGAAATGATTCAAGATAGAGTACGGATTTTTCTCGTAGAAAGCTTTCATGATGTGATAGGAGCTTTTGTGAAATAGAAATTTTTACCTCTTCAGATACCTTCTTCTTTGCTATGAGAAAGTCTAACAAGGTGTTAAGTTGGGGTGCTGTTAGAGAACTCAAAGTATTCTCATATAACTCCTCAAATTCTTCTAAATTATCTTCTACTAGGAGAATTTGTTTAAAGATTATTTCCGGAATTGTTTCTTGAAGTTTTTTCTGAAGAAAGGTCATAATATCACATTTATTTAGTAATTTCTAAAGCGAATGTTTCTGTGCGGTAATCATGAAACATTGAGTCTATATTTGGAAGAAAATCATCCTTCACTTTGATGTAAAGTTGACTTTTATTACAATTAATAGTTTTTTGATGTAAATTTATTTCTCCAATAGCAAACCTGATTTTTGAGTAGAGATTTGGTTCATACTGAAATTCTCCTCTATCCTTACAGCTTATTGCTTGCATCTCTCCATTTTTAAAGATAAGGTGATCCACCTCAAAATGCTTGCCATAAAAGGAAAAGAGAACGTTTGAAACAACTTGAAAATCCATTCTTTCAAGCAATTCTCTGGTGTGTTTCTCGTATTCTGTACCGGATTCAGTTTTGAATCTTTTAAACTTTATAATATTGCATAATGGGGGTAAATTATTCGAAATAATTTCCCACTGTTCTAGTAAAATTTGATATTCTCTTCGGTTGTAAAACATTTTGCTTCTAGCTTTGAGAATATGATAATTTCCATTCTTTGCTAAAGTAGAATGAAGTGTCTGCAAGATTTCTTCTACATTATCAATTGGTTGAAATACACTGAACTTCTTTTGTAGTCTCATATCAAAATCTGCACTATTATTTAATCGATCCGAGATTACCTTGTAAAGTAGAGAGTAATCAGTTTTAGTTGTGTTCATAAGAAAACAATATTGCTCAATAAGTTGTTTAGCTTTTGCAGGTTTAGTATGTGTTTGCCGTAATACTTTGAATGCTTCTTGTTCTAAATCTTTTTTTGTAGTTAGTTTATGTGTAACTGGATGAATGAGTTGATTCATTCTTTTATTGTCTTTTAATAATGTTAAGAACTCATTAATACGCTCTAAAAATAGCGTTGGTTTTTTAACAAGTGCATTCACCTCATCCCTTCCAATAAGAATGATCTTTTTTGCTAAACCATAAAGTTTAGTTATATTCTTACCAAATTCTGTAGTAGTTACCTCAAAATTAAGAAAAACTATTGAGCAAATATTGCTCTTTTTTATTTCGTCTTGTAAATAGAGTAACTCGCCTAATATTTCAGTAAGCGGCTCATTATTTTTTTCTGCTGTTTTAATCTCGATTAAACCTATTAATTCATTCCAAATAAGCAATCCATCAAGACGTTTAGTAATTTGGGGACGATTCGAAGTTGTAATTTTAGTTTCCGAGAATAACTTGCTGTTTTCCTCTGTAAAAACACTTTTTAAAATCGTCCAAACATTCGACTCAAAGTCCTTATCAACATGTCGAGATTTATCTGTCCAAGCAGTTGTTAATTGTTGTATATTATATCCTGCTTGTCTTAGCTCCTTGGTTAGTGTTAGATCTTGTTTTGCATGTTTTGATAGTTCAAATATTGGGTGAGTGAATATTATTTTTATTTTCTTTCTGGGACCGTAATATGGAATAGTTATTTTATTTACAAGTTGTTTCTTTTTCTTTCTTTGTGAAAACTTTAGAATCGTTTTTGATCCATCGTCAATAGTTCCAACGACATAGTTATTTTTTAATGTCCACCAGTCTTTAATATATCTGCCAAGCTCTTGTGATAACTCAATATCTCCAGATTCTCCTAGAGAACAATAACATTCAATTTGTAGTTGCTTTGTGTTTGTTTGGTAGATATCAAATGAATTTCCTCTTCTTTTACTTCCTAAAAGCCTTAGTGTTTTTTTCTCTTCTTTGATGTTGTTATATTCAAGTAGTTCTCTGTTTTTGAAAAACAACCCTGTTGGTTTTAATCCATTAATGATACAGGTGATTTTAGAATCTCTATATTGAGAGGTTATCTTATTCATCTCATTCATGTTTGATAATACTAAGAACCATCCGTTAGTTTTATTTTCAAGAGAGGCTATTTGGTTGATTATTATCTCTTTATTTCGATTGTCCTCATTCACAATAATGATCATTCTTATTGTATTTTTGTCTTCTTTACTTGATCTTACTATATCCATCCAATTCAGAATTCTTACAGGAATATGTATACTTGACAGAGTTAGTTTTCTATTGATTATGATTGTTCCATCTGTAAAAATCTCGAATGTTGTTCCTCTCCCAGGTTTTCCAGCTTTGTAGAGTAATTTTCTTATCAAGTCGAATCACACTATCTTAACACTATATCAACACTATAGTATAATAATACTTAAATCTTATGGTTACACTATAGTTCTTAGTGAACTAAGATGCCTGTGAAATTCAAACGAAAAGTCATAGATTTGAGTAATAGTTTAGTCGTGAATATACCCCGTGAAATTGCAGATGAATTGGGAATAAAGAAAGGAGATACGATCATCGTAACCCTTGAGAACAGTCATTTTTGTGGAAGGAAAGAAGAAAAATAACAGGCAATAATCTGAAATAAAATTCAAAGCGGTTCATGCAAGCGTGATTTATCGCTGTAAGCGATGAATAGCGAGGACACGAGTCTGCGCCCAGCAAAGGTTTGAGTCATTTCTTTTTGATTGCAATATTACTTTATTTTCTTTTCTTGCGTTCAGCAACTTCTTTTATTCCCGCAAGTAACGGAGCTTTAATCTCCTCTTCTTTGTTTTCTTCTACTTCCTCCTCTTCTTTTCTTTGTGGTAAATCAATTGTTTCTTCATCAGCTATTCCATAATTGGTTAAGAAAAACTCTGTCGTTTCGCATGGAAGAAATGAACAACTATCTACTTTCATTCGTCGAGAATTATCCCTTAATTTCCTCAAGAACAAACGCATATCCGAAGCATGCTCTATAGCTTCTCCACCTGCAGGTTTAATTGGAGAATATTTGTGATTAAATCCATGATTAGCAATAACATGATTTGTGAAGATAATAGCACAATTAAACCCAAGAGCTAAACGCTTAAGAAACGCTAACAAACTTTGCAAATGCTTTTGCATGATGATGGTTTCATTTATTGTTATGTATCTGCTTTCAAAAGGGGTCATCAATGAATCAATGATTACCAATCGGGTATCAAATGCTTGCACGTATCCTGGCAGTCGATCTATTGCTTGTTGGAAGTTCCTCATTTGTTCTGCTTGTACTATGAATAAGTTGCTTAGTAATTTCTCTTCTGCTATTTCGAAACGCTTTCCTATCCGTAAATAGTGTTCACAATGAAAGAAACTGTTTGTTGTAATATAGATAACTGGACTATCCAATCCACCTTTTTCTACCGGCATTTGTGCAGTCACCGCTGCTGTCATACAAGTTTGCGTTTTTCCTGAGCGATACTCTCCAACGATTTCCGTTAGCATTCCTGTTCTAAAACCCCCTTCAAGCAAGGTATCAATCTCTTTTGAACCACTAGTAAAACTTTTCTGGGATTGGAGCTGATTCTCCCAATATTCTTCTACGTTCTGAAATAATTTTCCCCGAAACATATCTTGAGAAGCTCGACAAAGAGCTTGAGCAGTTCTCTCACTTATATTTGGTATTTTGCAATAATCAGTTTCAGTTAATACTGTCAGTGCTCGTGCATCATAGATGCCAAAATCTTTGAGTGCTTTAATAGAAATTTTCGGAATTCCATATTTTAATCTATTTTTCTCAATAAAATCTGCTATATCATATCTCACATTAATTGGCATTTTCTTCATTTATACACTGAAAAATTTTCTTTAAAAACAACAAAAATTGAATGTTTGGTAGTTCACGGTTCAAATCCGGGATCGCCCACCATTCTCTTTTCATTCTTTTCTTATAATTGCTCATAAAATTCGTCTAGAGTGATTTTTGCTAATCGTAGTGCTCCTCTCAAAGTTCCTGTTTTTAGTTCTTTATGTAGTGGAACTACGGTACCAACTTTCCCCTCATTTGTTTGCTTAGAGAGTCGAACATGACTTCCTTTCCTTCCTGAGATACTAAACCCAAATTTATTACATAGAATTTTGATAACTTTTTCACCTGAAACAGGTTTATACTTTGGCAGTCTTATCTACTCCCTTTGGTGAAACTTCAAAAGTAGTGATTATTGGATGAGTGTCAGTTGTTAGTGGGAACTCTTCGAGATATAATTCTGTTGCTTCCACTAAATTTTCTAGTGCTTTCTCAATTGTTTTTCCCTGACTTACTGTGCCTACTTGAGGACATTCTGCAACGTACATATCCTCTTCTTTGTAGATAACTGCTGTCAATGTAGACATCTTTATCATTTTGTACTACCTCACTATTATTCTTTAATTTTCTTATAAAAACCAAACTCTTATTTTAAATCAGGAAGTCCCCGGTTCAAATCCGGGATCGCCCACCAATTATTTTCTTCTTTCTTGTTCTCTATACCCTATTATTCCGAGAATATTTTTCTCTATGAATTCTTTTGTTTCTATCCCTTCCATCAATCTCTCTCTTATTTCTTCTCTTATTTTTTCTTCTTCCTTTTCTCCTATTTCTTTATATTTTTTCGTTATCTTCTTTTTCTAGTTCTTGTTCCAATCTTCTCTTTCTCTGCGTTAGTTCTCTTATCTCTTCTCTTTTTTCTTTTTCTTGATATGCAAGTTCATTGTAATAATTCCACATTCTCTTTACTATTTCATTCTCTTTGTTTAGTAAGTATTTCCTTTTCTCATGTTTTAGTATCCCTTCTTTTGTTCCTTTTTGCAGTTTCTTTATGAGCGTGCTTTTTTCCCAAGGCATTTTTTCTAGTAGTTCTGCTAGCGAGTATTTTTTCGAGTGTCCTCTCGTTATTTTTTCTTGTAAAACACTATTCTTTTTGATATTGTGCAATATTGTTATAAACACAAATAATTAATAGTATATTCCTCACATTTTTTAAATACTCTAATGTGAGATTTGAGTAAAATTGAGAGTGTAAGAATGTCACTAACTGAGAACTCTAATTTTCCTAATTTTTCTTATTCAGATGCAATGTTGTTTTCTGTTCCCAAAGGTGATCTTTATCCGATTGGTTTGTTAACTGATAAAAAACAATCTGGAAAAAGAAATGATTTAGATATTAAGATAAAGATTCTCTCCGAGCTTAGAAATAGTTTAGATGAAACTGGAAATAATATAATAACCGAAATGCCTCTTCCTGAAAGATTTTCTAAAGCTAACGTTCTTGAAAAGTGGTTATTAAACACAAATCAATATTTCAATAAGGTTGAGGATGAAATATCCGCTGAAAAAGATTCCTCTTTTAGTTTACTCATTGAAACTCTTGAGCTTAAAGAAAAAATTGAATATAAAGTTCAAACTAATAATTATCAAAATATTGATCGCTTAATTAAACTCTATGATCGGAAATTAATTGATGCGTTTAAACTTATTTACAAATTAATGCTATCAATCCGAACTAATTTGAGTATAATGTTTCTTGATTCAGAACTTCCCCCCGAATTTATTTCCACTATAAGTAATACAATGAACTCCTCATTAACTTTTATTGAATTTCTTCAATCTGAACAAGATTCAATTTTTGTTGATTTAAATAAATATAAATCCGGACGAACAACTGTAAAAAGAACTAAACCAATTTTAGCTAGAATTGATGCATTAGATGAAGATCATAATAAATTGCTGCTAAATTTCCAAAGATTGCTTTTCTTCATAGAAATTTGGAATTCCCCAACCTTGGAAGTATTATTCACTGATCAAGACATCCATTATGATATTAAGAATTTTGAATCCCATCAAGGATTTTTCATTAATTCATTAAATAAATTGAACCAGTTTGCAAAAGATTTTCATCACAAGGTAATAAATGCTGCTATGGAACGCAAACAATCCATCCCATTTTCACTAAAGGAAAAGGATTCAAGGAAAGACGATGATGCTATCTCTTTATTTGCAAAAATAATTCACTCCTATTAAGATATGAGAGGTATGGGAAATGAAGTATGTTTGTTTTGACACAAACTATCTCTTGGCTGTTTTAATACCACTAGATAATTGGAAATCTGTAATTAAGATGTGTGAAGCTGAAATTGCCGAACTTGTTAATAGAAAGAAAATTAAAGTTTTTATTACTGATAAAGTTGAATCCGAAGCTAACAATAGGATAATGGATATTTCCAAGAATGCTTCCCAACATTTTAGAAAATTATTTCATAAATTGAAGTCTACTGATTTAAAGAAGCCTTTTAATAAATCAAGCATTTTGAGTTTACGAAAAGAATTACAATTAATCTTAAGAGACGAAAATGACAAAGTGATTAGAAATCAACTATACTTCTATGAAGATTATCTTTTAAAAAATATAAATGATTTTCCTAAAAAACCCAAGAAGATTCTAATTGCTGAGTGTTTGAGTGAAATAAATGAAATTTCATTGAGATTTGATACTGAGTTGCAGGTTTACAATATAATGATTATTCAAAAACCAACTATTCAAAATGAACTTGATAAACTCAATGCAATAGAAAACAGAATAAAAGTTATGGTTCATAATTATAGTGATAGCGAGATTTTAGCCACATTTATTTATTTTATAAATGAAGAAAATGTTGAAGGGATATTCGTTACTCATGATTTTGTTGATTTATTATTAAACAGTTTATATCTTGAAGAAGAATTTAAAGAAGTTCATATAGTTAGACCACAATATGTAAAATTCCTTGTTTAGTTTTTTCAATTATTTAGTACTAAATCTGAATCGTTCAACACTTTCATTCTTTTCTTCTGTATCCTATTGCTTCTAGTGTTTTTTTCGTTACAAGTCCTCTTACTTCTCCCCCCTCAACAAATTCTGCAATTATTTCCTTTCTAAATTCCTCTTCTTCTTTCTTTGTTGCTTCTCTATATTTTCTCCTTTTCTTTTTCTCTTCTTTCTCCAGTTCTTTAACCAATTTTCTCTTTTTTTGTATCAAGGTCCTAATTTCTTCTGTTTTTTCCTTTTCTTGATAGTTTGGTTCATTGTAATAGTTCCATATCCTTTTCACCAATTCATTTTCTTTCCTTTTATTCTTCACTAACTGTAATATATCCTTCTCCATTTTTAAATCCTATATCTCGGAAATAGGTAATTTGAGATCGAAAATATTCTTGATTATAGTTGATTTTTTCAATAACAAACTCAATTAAATCTTCAGAAGGATTTTGTGCAATAAATTCTTTTAATAACTCCCTTTGTTGTTGTAAAATAAAATTTATTTCACTAACTTTCTCAATATGGGAAAGAATTTCATCATTCAAAATTTTGAATTGTGTTAGTAAATAAGATGTATCCAAAGTAGTATCTCCATATCTATCAATAATGAATTCTTTATATTTAAACAAAAGCAGTATTGAAATGTTGATTTATTCTTCCCTGTTCAAATCCGGGATCGCCCACCATTTTCTTTCTCTCTTTTTTTCTCTCCTAGCAAGTACTATTGTTTTTATAGTACAAAAACAGTACTATTTTAGTGATTAGTTGAGGTGGTATTTTGACTACAATATCCGTTTCATTAGACGAAGAACTTCTTGAATGGTTAGATCAGCTTATTGAACGTGGTGTGATCAAGTCTCGTAGTGAAGCCGTTCGTGGTGGAATTTTCTCTTATGTTCAAGAAAAGCTTGGTATTTCTTCTCGAGCTGATTTACGTGAGTTTCTTAAGAAACAGCAACAGAAACCTTTTCAATCTGGTGTTGAAGCAATTCGTTCAGTGAGGCAAGAAGAATAATGGCTCTTTATCTGGACACCAATGTCTTCTATCATGCTTATTGTCCTATTGAAGATGCTTCGATAGTTGATTGGTTATTTTCTCAGGTTCATCCTGACTTTCCTGCTATTACTAGTGAGTGGTGTCTTATTGAGATGTTTCGAGCCTTCAAAAAACAAGTAAATTTGGGAACTATCTCAGAAAAAAATGCTGAAATAGCTATTGACTTTTTTTTGAGTGATGTTGGAGAGATGGTTAAGAAAAAGCTCCTTTTACTTGCTCCCGTTTCTCATGCTCTTCTTATTACTTCTCGAGAACATATCTTTGCTTCCAATCTATATGCTGCTGATGCCTTACATGCTACTACTGCTCTAAAATATAAAGCTAGAGCTTTCATTACTTTTGATTCTGACTTTAAATCCAATCTCAAATCCATGCCTATTTTTAATCCCTCTTCTCAAAATTTCAAAGCAAGTATTGGTAAATTGTTATCAATTTAATCAATATAGAAAAAAGCTTCCTCGGTTCAAATCCGGAATCGTCCACAATTATCTTTTCTCTTGTTTATTGTATTCTTCCCATAAAATTATATTGAATTTTTCGTTTATGCTCTCTATTATATCATTCCACTCATCGTGCACTTTCTTCTTTAGTTCTTTATCTAGTGTTAGCATTCCCTCTGCGTAATAAACTGCTGTTGCAACCATTAAACAATCAATATGATCACTGTGACTTTTTCGCAGTTCGCTAGCTAATGCTTGTATTTCTGCATAATGTATGGGAATAATTTCTATTTTTTCTAGGTATTGTATTGCCGTAATTCCCTGTGTTAATTCTTCAGTTGATATCTTCTTCTTATTGACTAACTTGCTTCCTTTTGCAGACACTTCAAAAATCACCAACTCTGATCTGATGATCACTTCGTTTTCCATTAGTTCTAGTATTGCTTTTCTTGGGAATTGTACAATATCTACAGCTAAAAATGGCATAAAGAAAGAGCTATCCAATAACAGTTTCATTTCTCTGTATCCTTGCTTAACTTCCTTCTATGTTCTTTGAATTCTTCAAAGGTAATTGTGACTTTTGCTGGTTTTTCCAATAATTCTTCAGGTGTTGCAACCTTTTCTACCACTAATCTTCCTTGCACTATTCTGTACAAAACTCTTTGACCTTTTTTTAGTCCTATTTTTTCTCTGACTTTTTTAGGTGGAAATAACTCACCTTTAGAACCTACTTTACCTATAGACATAATTTCACCAGATAAACATTCTTTTCTCTGGTATAAAAACCTTTCATAAAATCTTTGGAAGTCCCTGGTTTAAATCTGGGATCGCCCACCATTATCTTTTCTACTCTTCTTTTTTCTTGATTTCTTTTGCTATTTCCTCTATTGATAATTCTTTTAACCACTCTTTTCTTTCGTATAATCCCCTTCCCCTTTTTCGAACATTTGCAAAAATCGTATCATATCTGTTACTCCTAGTTCTCTTT
>JABCTZ010000004.1 GCA_018238155.1 Candidatus Heimdallarchaeota archaeon
TGCTTACATCAATGATAAAAGGGAAAAACATTGATGAAGCAAATGGCATTTCTAATGAAAAATTGCTTGAAGTTTTAGATGGTCTTCCAAAGGAACACCAGCATTGTGCCAAGCTTGCTGTTAATACGTTGCATGAAGTTATTAAAGATTACCATAAAAGGGAGGATAATGCGAAGATAAAATTCTTCTAATAAAATTGATAGGGAATTGTTATTGGGGAAGATATGACAACAGAAAGAAATGAAGATTATTTGGAAGCGATTGATGCAATAATAGAAAGAAAAGGTTATGCTCAGGTAAAAGATGTATCAAAGATTCTGGGTGTAAATCCTTCTAGTGTTACAGAAATGTTCCAGAAACTGGGTGAAGCCGGTTATGTTAACTATAAGAAGTATGGTGGTGTAACGTTAACTGCAAAAGGAAAACGTATTGCTAAAAAAACTAGAAAGAAACATAATATCTTGAAGGAATTTCTTTTAAATCTTGGAGTTAACGAGAAAATATCTGACAAGGATGCATGTAGGATGGAGCATATTGTAACTCCTGAGACAATGGATAGGTTAACGAGATTTGTTGAATTCATAAAAAGATTTGAAGATAGTCCAAGATGGTTAGATCATTTTAGATATTTCTATGATACTGGAGAATACATTGAATGCAATCCTAGTGATTCATCAAGTTGCCCAGTACATAGAAGTAAACAATCTTAGGGGGGGCATCCTGCGTTGAAAGGTAGTAAACTATGAAAGTTTATGTTAGGAACTTTATGGGATATAAAAAGGAGGAATAAGGAAAGTGGAAAAAACAGATGTATTAATAATTGGTGGTAGCGCCTCAGGTATAGTTAATTCAATAACTGGTAAGTCAAATTATCCAGATAAAGAATTTTTAGTTGTCCGTAAGGAGGAGCAGGCACTCATTCCTTGTGGAATTCCTTATCTATTCGGGTCATTATCAAGTACTGAACAAAACCTAGTACCCGATGCAGTATTATTTAAAGCAGGTGTGAAACTAAAAATAGGGGAGGTAATTTCCCTAGATAAAGACAAGAAAACATGCAAGGTATCAGACGGAACACAGATTAGTTTTGATAAAGTTGTGTTTGCAACAGGTTCCACTCCTAGAACTCCTTTGTGGTTAAAAGGAGTGGAGAAAAAATATGTATTCACCATACCAAAAGATAAGAAATACCTTGGTAGAGTATTATCGAAACTTGAAAATTGTAAAAAGATTGTTATTATAGGTGGAGGTTTCATTGGTGTAGAAATATCTGATGAACTAAATAAACGAAGCAAAGATGTGACGCTCGTTGAAATATTACCTCATATATTATCCCTTGCATTCGATGAAGAGATTGCTATTAGAGCTGAAGACGTGCTTAAATCACGTGGTGTAAAAATAAAAACAGGGGTGGGCATAAAAGAGATAATAGGGAATGAAAGAGTAAAACAAATCCTTTTGAATAATGGAGAAAAGTTAGATGTAGATGCAGTAATCTTATCAATGGGATATGCTCCTAATACCAAACTTGCAAAGGAATCAGGACTGAAACTTAATGAAAAAGGATTTATCAGTGTAGATGAATACATGAGAACTAACAGTCCAGATATATTCGCTGTTGGAGATTGTGCTGAAAAGAGAGATTTCTTTACTAGAAAAATAAGCAGCACTATGCTTGCATCTACTGCTTGTACCGAAGCAAGGATTGCAGGTATGAATCTCTACAAACTTTCAACTGTAAAAACTTTTGGTGGCACTATTGCAATATTTTCAACAGTATTGGGGAATACCAGCTTTGGTGTAGCAGGATTGACTGAGAATATAGCCCGTAAGGAAGGATATGATATTGTTACTGGTAGCTTTGAGGGAATAGATAAACATCCTGGAACACTATCAAATACAAACAAACAAATGGTGAAATTAATTGTCGCTAAAAATTCAGGCATTATACTTGGTGGGGAAGTAATTGGCGGACCAAGCACAGGAGAGCTGATAAATATTATTGGACTTGCGGTTCAAAACAAAATGACAGCAAATACTCTTCTGACTGCACAAATTGGAACCCATCCATTATTAACTGCACCACCAACTGCTTATCCGATAATTAAAGCTATTGAAAATGCTGTGAAAATTAGAAGGGGAG
>JABCTZ010000036.1 GCA_018238155.1 Candidatus Heimdallarchaeota archaeon
AAATAAAGGAAAACGATTTAGTTTCAATCATTTTTATTGATTATATTTCAAGTGAATAGAGCTGACCTTGGAATCAGCTTGTAATAATTCGAAATGATCCATGTTTCAATTTGTTTAATTTATTGAGATTTATGACCAATGCAGTCATCTGTTCCGTTGTTCTTGAAAATGATAATGGTCCTGCATCTAATGGTCTTAGACCTGATATCTTTGATAAAACCTCTTTGATTTCTTGCTTTGCTTTCTTATTATCTCCCGTTAAGAAGAGATCAACATTTAATGGTTCATCTATTTTATTCAATTTAGAAGCAGAAATTGTTTTGAATCCTCCAACTACAGCTATTCCTTCTGGAACAAGAGTTTGCAAGTATTCACTTACAGAATTATTAGGTACTTCATCAGAGCAACTCGCAAGACCTGCTTGAAATGTTAATGGAACAATGACATCTACAAGAATAGTTTCTGGCTGAAGGGATGGTTTTATCTTTTCAATAGTATCTACCATATTTTGATAGGGAACAACCACAAATAGTAGATTGCATCTTTTCACCACGTCTTCATTAGATTCGCCAATAAATTGACCTTCAGGGATTTTTTCACTTAATTCTTTTGCTGCGAGAACTGCTTTCTCTTTTGTTCTTGAACCAAGAATAACTGAATATCCTGCCATTGCTAATCTTAGTGCAATACCCTTGCTTTGTTTGCCCGTTCCTGGAATCAATCCAATTTTTCTGTTCATTTTGATTTCTCCAAAAATTTTTTTGTTTAAAATTATCTATTAGAGCTATTAGAATCCATTTGCAGATTATTCTAATACTAAATAAAAAGATTGCTTTATTCTAAAGTCAATATTTATATATTATTCATCAAAGGGATTAGTAGTAATAAAGAAAGTAAGAAAAAACTTTACTCGAGTTAGAGCGCAAATGTCAGATTCAGCTTCATCCTTTGAAACCTATAAAATAAAACAAAGCATCGAGAGATTAGAGAGAAAAAAATCGTTTAATGGTGCAACTTGCTTAGTAACATTGTATATGCCTCATGGAACTTCTTTACCTGATGTTACAAACCAGCTGACTGACGAAAGAGGCACTGCAGCAAATATCAAGAGTAAACAAACAGGTAAAGCAGTTACTGCTGCTCTTTCAAGCATTTTAAGTCGATTAAAACAGATGAAAACTATGCCTAAAAATGGGCTAGTTATTTTTTGTGGTCAAACTGAAGCAGGTAAAATTGAATATTGGCCAATTACTCCTGTAGAACCAATTACTCGTAAAATGTATGTTTGTGATTCACGATTTCATACAGAATATTTACGAGAGCAATTGATTGAAAAAGATCAATATGGATTAATGGTCATTGATCGTAAAAGTGCTGCATACGCTCTGCTCCGTGGGAATCACATGACCTTTTTGCGTAGTATGGGTTCCTTTGTTCCTGGAAAACATGGTAAAGGTGGACAGTCACAAAGGAGAATACAAAGAGGAACTGAGGTTCTTGCTCAAGAGCATTTGAAGAGAGCAGGTGTAATTGCAAGTAAACTATTCCTTGAAGTTCCTGATTTGAGGGGCATAGTTGTAGGTGGTCCTGCGCTTGCCAAAGATCTTTTCGTTCGAGGAAATAATCTTGATTATCGATTAGTAGACAAAATCATCGGAACAGTAGATGTTGGTTACACCGGTGAACAAGGCATTCGTGAAATGATGGAAAAGTCTGTTGAACTGCTAAAAGATGTTCGATACCTTGAAGAAAAGGAATTCGTCCAGACTTTTCTAAGAGAACTTGGCAAAGATACTGGTATGGTCGCTTATGGTCAAAAAGAAGTAATAAACGCAATAGACCTTGGTGCTGTAAAGAAGCTATTAATCAGCGAAGAAATGGATGTATTCCGAGTTAAAGTTGCGTGCCCTCAATGTGGCTTTTCAAGACAGGACAATGTAAAAGCTAGGCAATTGGTTGCATACGAAGAGGATTTGCTCAAAAGCAATTGTCCTGAATGTAATAGCTCTAGATTAACCATTGATGAAACAGAGGATTTTGTTGCTGAAATAGGTAAAAAAGCATTGGATTCTGGATCTGAAATTGAAATCATTAGTATAGATACTGAGGAAGGTATGATTCTCTTCAAATCTTTTGGTGGACTAGTAGCTTTACTTAGGTATCCCGTTCGGGAAATGTAAAGAAAATAATCTATGGGGATTTTTTCCCCAAACAAATATTCTTGACTAAAATTAGTATCTTCTCTGTTGTCGTTTTTTAAATTTCGGTTTATAGTCATCGGGTGGAACAGGAAAATCTGGTGGAATTTTTTCCGTTTCGACAAAATCTTTTGCATCTTCAATTTTCACAAGCTCTCCATATTTCCCTACATTTAACCTTAATTCGTTTCTAATAACTTTTATGAATCCATTTTTAACTTCTCCAATCTCTCCTTCATCTAATAATTCTATACTTGTATCCCACAACGTAAGGAAAATTCTTCCTGTATCATCACCTACTTCTACTTCTGCAAGCTGTAACTCCTTTCCATCTGCTGAAGAAATTTCTCTGGATTCACCTTTTTTTATCACACGAAAACGAATGTCAACATTTCTCATATCTGCTAGTAATTGATTAATTTTCATAGTTTATTTCACCTTTATCAAATATAGCTCAATTGTTTTTAAAAGAAACCTTACTGTTAATAAATGTCCTTTTTAGTATAAATTCAATTAGAAAAAATAATGTATCATTACATGTTGAGAAAAAACTAACTAGGAAAGAGTACTCTGGATAAATTATCTATAGCTTCATCATCATATTTGTCAATTGTTTCTGACAAATCATTTTTCTTTCTTCTTCCTTTTTTCTCATTTCAATACACTTTTATTGTATATCAAACATTTTAAATTATAATTTACGTGAGGGTGTAAATTGAATTCAATTAAAAAACGATTTTTACTAACAATGTGGGTTGTAGGATTATTCTCACTCACAGGCTTTATCGTTCCATCTATATATGGAATTAATAACAATGACTCATTCTACTCTACAAAAGGTTCTGATTCATTTGTTGAAGATTTTTCGACCACATCCAATATGGATGGTTCATCTACCTCTTTTGGTTGGGGAACAGGAACAGTTACTAATGCTCGTGATTTTTCATGGAATCTTCTAGATCATTACTATACTGAGTCTCCTGTAGTTGATGTTGAAGTTCAAGGGAGAAAAGCATATCTTGGTTTGTATAATGAATCTCAAACTGATGCTATTACTATTCTTAATATCAATAATCTTCTTGATATCAAGCTTCAAGGAATAGAAAATCATAGTGATTTCAGTCAAACAAAAGCAATCGCTGTTGAGGGTGATTACCTTCTGTCCGGACAAAAACATACTACAATTCAAGATGCACTAGTATGTAATGATGTTGAAGACCCCTTCAATCCTGCATGGACGTGGGGTAGTGGTCTTGATAATTTTATCACAGATATCGAAATCTACGGTCACATTGCTTTCTTTACTTCTTATAATGTTAATAACAATCGGTCATTACGTTACATAGATGTAGAAGACCCATTTAATTATGTTCCATATGTTAGTTGTGATTGGGATTGTAATCAATCACTAGGGTTGACTGTTAACGGAGGATTAGCATATATCGCAGCAAGCACCGAAGGATTTTACGTGCTCAATATTACAAATAAAGCCTACCCAACTGAAATTGGTTATGTTAATACTCCAGGTAATGCTACAGATGTCATTGTTGATGGTGGTTTTGCTTATTTGGCTGATGGTCCAGCTGGAGTACATGTGATAGATATCAGAGATCCATCAAATCCAACAATACTTAGCACTTTTGATACTCCAGGTCTTGCACAAAAATTGGTTAAGCAAGGGAGAACACTCTTCATTGCTGATGGCACTGGAAAAGTACAAATCTGTGATGTTTTTGATCCTCATCACATTTCAATTGTAACAGATATTCCTGCAATACCCTACACCTATGATGTTGCTCTTTTTGGTGGTGATTTGATTGCTGGCACACAAAACGGTATTTATTCCATTAGAATTGGATATATGGCTAATTTTAGCAATTCATGGTACCCAAATCCATTCGAGGCACCTGAAATCTGGGATGTTAGAGTAGATAATGGTATTGCTTATATCGCTGCTGGTGAAGATGGTGTTTTAGCTGTTGATGTTAGAAATCCTCTACAACCCTCATTAATAGGGAATTATGTAACCGGACCTGGACATGAGATTAGAAAAATTGATGTTAATGGAAGATTTCTTTATGGAATTGGTCCAAGTGATTATATGACATTTGACATTTCTGATCCAACTGATATTAAAATAGTGAGTGCTCAATCTGGGGGCGGATTAACAGACGTGTTTATTCATGGAGAATTATATTACATGTCATTCGTTTCAGGGTTTGCTATATTGAATGTCTCCGATAATTATAATCCTGTTGTTATAACGAGCCATATTCCAGTAGCAACACATGTAAACAATACTGCCATTTGGACACAAGGAACACATGTGTATATGGTCGAAGGTAATGATGGATCATTATCTGATGAATTTAGTTGTTATGGTGTCACAAATTTCATAAATCCGACTTTGAGTTATTCTGGTAGTCGAACGACACCAATGTATGATATTCATGTTGATGGAGATTTAGCTTATCTTGGAGCTGGTGGTTGGCTTGCAATTTACAATGTTTCTGATCCAACAGCATTTACTTATCCAGATTATGAAATAACTACCTCATGGGGTGTCTGGAGTTTTGGTAGATATGTTGTTAGTGCTGAAATGGCAAAAGGTGCTCGTCTTTATGACACAACCAATGTTAATGACTTTGAATTACATAGTTATTATTCTGCTCCAACTGAATCTCTTCAAGTGACTATGTCAGGCGACTATACATACGTAGCCAATCAAACATCACTAGTTACTCTTCGACACTTCTGCAGTTTAGCTGATACTTATAATCCTGGAACTTCATTTGCCCAATCAATGAAAATTAGCCCAGATCCCAAACGATTGATAACAGAAGCAACTTTGCACAAAGATGACAAAGTACCATTTGGAACTGCTGTAGAGTATTTTATGTCTGCAGATGGTGGCGCTAATTGGGAGTTTGTTACTCCTGGCGCTCCACATGTTTTTGCTAATCCTGGATATGACCTTCGATGGAGGGCTGAAATTATAGGTCCCAGAGATCGCAGCGTTCATCTTTATGAAATCGCTATTAATTATGAATTTAATCTTTCACCAACAACTCCTACATTAACAGATCCAGGAGATACTAACGCCTTAGGTTTAGTTTCTCTTAAATGGACTGCAAGCTCAGATGCCGATGGTACCATTGCTTTCTATGAAGTAGAAGTTAGTACTGATGCTAGCTATGTTATTGTTGTCAAAGAATATAATGTCACTTCTTTGAAACAAAGTGTTTATCCTTTATCGTCTGGAACTTACTATTTCCGTGTACGGGCTATGGATGATGGTGGAGCAATGAGTGATTGGAGTACAGCAGATATCGAGGTTACTTTTAGTCTTCTCGGACCAATGTGGATTGGAATTATTGTCGGAAGCTTAGTACTAATAATCGTTCTTATTGTTGTCATCTCAGTTCTAGTTCGGCGGAAAAAGAAAGGTGTATTTAGATGATAAATACAAACGGTTAGAGGCGTTTGATTAACGTCTCACAATCTTTTTTTCTATTTTCTCTATTCTTTTACTATTTAATCAACAAATATATTGTCATTTTACTCAAGGGCGAAAAATGAACTTGAATAGAAAAACGGGTGATTTTTTAGGTCGAGGAAAAAACCTGTTTATTGAAAGAGCATTTTGAATTAATTGTTAGTAGACTTCCCATCCTGTTTGTCAGTCTTTTCTGGAGTGCCACTTTTATTTCTTCTTCCTCTTTTTTTTGCTCTAATTGTTTTCTTATTTGTTTTAACATGTTCTTGATATTGTATTTCTAAAGAATTTTTCATAACTCTATCTTCACACTCTTCTCTAAGAAATACAAGTAAGTCTTTTTCTGTAAATCGATGCTTATCTTTTCTGCTAATAACTTTGACTTTTTCAGCTAATTCGGGATAATTTTTAATTGCTTTTTCAACCATTTGTAATTCTGCTTCTACTAACTTTTTATCAGCAAACTTTCTTTCTTCAAGATCCTTCAGTCTTTGCATTTCCAAGCATTTCATAACATCCGAATTAGAAACAATTCCTACTAGATTTCTTGTGCTAGGATTATCAAGAATTGCTATTCGACCAATGTCTGATCGGTAGAGCAAACTCATTGCTTGATCAACAGTTTCATCTGGATAAAGTACATACGGCTTTGCATTTCCTGCTTCCATCACCGTAGTTTCCAATTGCTTGTTATTTAATGCTAATTTTAAATGTGTGGTAGTAACGATACCTAGGAATTCTCCCTTTAAATTAATGATTGGATAACCTAAATGGTCCATAGTATTTACTAGAGAATCAAACTCACTCATTTTCATGTGCTCAGGTACACAAATTACATTGGTAGTCATTATGTCCTTCACTTTATACGTTTCTAGTAAATCCGTTGGTCCAGCCATTGAAATATTGATACCTCTGATCAAGAGTTTCTGAGTATAGATATTCTCTTTCATTGTAGTTTTGCTCATAAAATAACTAATAGTGCATGTTAACATTAGTGGAATAAATGTGTGATATGAATGGGTCATTTCTGATGCCATGAAAATCATTGTTAGGACAGCACGAGATGAGCCTGAAAACACCGCTGCAAAACCTACCAAAGTGAATAGAGCAAAATCTTGCTTAGTGAAGTTCAGTGCGGGAATAACTGAGTTCAATACAAAAGCAAATCCATAACCTGTTGTGGCACCAATAACTAAAGCAGGTGCAAAAACACCTCCTGAATTCCCTGACCCAACAGAAAATCCTGTAGCAAGTATTTTCAGTAATAATAAAAGAATTAATACCACAATCACTCCACCACCAAGCATCGTCCAAGAATTTTCAATTGGTTCATTCGCAAATAAAGATGTGATTGTTTCATAACCAACGCCAAAAATCCTTGGTATACCTTCCACATTGTCAATACTAAATAAAGGCTCATTTCCTCCTATTGGTGAGAAGTGTAAATCTTGCGATAGTACTCTTGGTGAAAGAAGACCTATTAAACCTGTGAGAAACCCACCTGCAATAGGCCAAACTACCACTGGTACTCTTTTGACTTTATGAACCGCATTTTCAATTAAACCCAATGATTTGGTATAGAGAATTGCAACTAAACCTGCAACAACGCCTAATAACAAGAACCAGTGAAGATAAGGTACATAATCATTAAATGATATTTGGGTTAATTCTGTGGGAATTTCAAAAATGGGCTCTGAACCTGTATCTAGAATAAATCTTCCAAATATATTCGCAATTAATGAAGAAAGAATTATTGGAATAAGCTGATCTGCACTTAATGAAATAATGAGTATTTCTAGTCCAAAAAGTGCTGCACCAATAGGGGCGTTGAATGTTGCAGAAATACCTGCAACAAGTCCACAAACAACAACCGTTTTAATACTTCTGCCTCTAAGACCCAATTTTCTACCTAAGAAGGAACTAAATCCTCCACCAATTTGAGCGATAGGTCCTTCTCTTCCTAAACTCAGACCTCCTCCAATGCAAATGCCTGAAAGAGCCATTTTTAGATATGGTGTTGTGGTTTTGATATATCCGTCTTCAAAAATGATACTTTCCATTACTTCTGGAATTCCATGACCTTTTGCTTCCGGAGCCCATTTATTAAGAATGGGAGCTGTTATTGCTGCAGCCAAAGTTGGAAGAAGCACAATCATCAATAATTGAGCAATACCGGCATTGTTGTAAATTAAACCATAAAATAAAATCCTTGTAAGAGCAATATAATTACTAAAAACCCATGCAGCTCCTGCACCAACTAAACCCGAAAGAATCGCAATCAAGTAAATAAGAAATGATCGACGTTTAAATAATACTTGCAAGAATTGCTTTGGATGT
The DNA here is from genome assembly GCA_018238155.1 of Candidatus Heimdallarchaeota archaeon. Lineage (GTDB taxonomy): Archaea > Asgardarchaeota > Heimdallarchaeia > JABLTI01 > JABLTI01 > JABLTI01. The sequence goes on from JABCTZ010000036.1 coordinate 8,032, forward strand.
TTTATAGAGAACCAAACAGATCTCAAACTGTTAATGAACCCTCTTTGAAGAAAAAGCTGTAATTTTCCACTCCTAATCTCACCTTCAACTAATTTTTTTCACCAATATTCTCAATAGCATGATTTTCTTTATTTGAACTATCTTTGCTTTCTTTTGATTTTGTGTTTCGATTCTCAGTATCCAATAGCTTTTCCTTCTTGTAAATATAGAAATAATTTATTGCCTAACTTAGCAACCTCTAATTGCCTTCACAATTATTTCATCTTTTAAATCTACCTTTTATTATTCAAATAGTTGGTAAATATTTTAATACATTCTTAACAATAAAAATAACTCTATTTCTAACTAATTATTTTAATTAAGAATTGTTTGACCAATATCCTAAATTGATTATAATTAATCTTCCTTTTTGATTTGTTTAAATTTCTCTCTTTCGAAGCTACGAAGAATATCAGTTTTGGATAATATACCAACTAATATTCCATTTTCGAGTGAGTCTAGCACTGGTGCACGTTTGATGCCTTTTCTATTTAAAATATTGATTGCCTCATCAACAGTTTGATCTTGATATAAAGCTATAACATTGCGTGAAGAAAAATCTTGAGCTAATTTTTCTAGCTCGTCTTTCATTTTAGCTCTCCGTATATCTGAAAGCGAAATAATTCCTATGAGTTTCTTCTTTTCATTAATTACAGGATAACCAAAAGGACCATCAGATTCCACTAACTCACAAACTTCTCTCATGGTGGTTTTTTCTCCAATAGTAATTACATCTGTTGTCATAATATCTTTAACAGTTGTAGTGGATAAAATTGTTACATTTCCACCTAATGTGATTTTAAGTCCTTTATCAACAAGAGCTTGTGTGTAAATTGATTCTTTAAGTAACCCTCGACAAATTAGATAGCTGACACTACACGTTAACATCAAGGGTATTACCATCATAATATTTCCTGTCATTTCTGACCCCATGAATATCATTGTTAAGGGTGCTCTAGTTGCCCCTGCAAATACAGCAGCTAAACCCGCTAATGCAAAAACTGAAACATTAACATTTGTCCCAAAAGCCGAATTGATACCATTTGCAAAGAGGCTTCCTGTACAAGCTCCAATAAATAGTGCAGGAGCAAATATTCCTCCTGGATTGCCTGAACCAACTGAGAATGAAGTGATAATTATTTTTAAAAGTAAAAGCACGAAAAGAAAAAGTAACACTGAGTTAAACGGGTTCTGTGTACTAAGATCACTTGAATTGCTGAGAATATTTGTTATTGTTGCATATCCTGCTCCAAAAATAAGTGGTATCCCATTTGCGTCTTTTGGACTTCCAAGAGCTACTAACCCTGTAAGTAATGCTCCGAGAACAGGTAGAAATACTCCTCGTATAGGCAATCTTTTAAAAATTGCTGAAGTAAAATGGAAAAATTTGGTGTATAGTACTCCTACAATTCCTGCAATAACACCAAATAGAATAAACCAATGTAAGTCGTAAATATATGACGTCCAATCTAGACTTTTTAATGCTTCAACATTGAAGGATGGTTCTGGCATTCCGGAGCTATTTGGTGATAATTTCAAGATATCTATTAATGAACTAAGAGTTGATGCAGTTAATGATGCAATTATTATTGGGACAATTTCATCAGCAACTAATGATACCAGAAGGATTTCGATACCAAAAAGCGCTCCACCAATTGGTGAGTTAAAAGTAGCTGAAATTCCTGCAGAAAGACCAGCAATAACAATGATACGCATATTTCTTCCATGGAGTCCAACAAAACGTGCAACACTAGCACTTAAACCCGCTCCAATTTGAGTTATAGGTCCTTCTCTTCCAACACTTAATCCTGCACCAGAACTAATTGCAGATGTAATCATCTTAATGAAAGGAGTTCTTCTTCTCATAGCTCCATCATTAAAAGCAATAGATTCCATAACTTGAGGAATGCCAGAACCTTTAGATTCGGGGCTATAATTCCAAATAATTGGTGCTGTTAAAAGAGAAGCAATAATTGGCGTTAAAATTATTGCTAGAAATTTCCATCCATTGAAATTTGAATTCATTAATCCAAATATTTGTCCCATAAAGACATAATCTGCTCCAACGCTTAACCAATCAAATCCCCAAGCTGCCAGAGCACCAATAATACCTACAATAATCGCTAAAACATTGATAATAAATTGTTTATTTTTTATTAATTCCAAGAGCGCTTTTTTTGGATGTTTAATATCATCAACAAATTCGCGCCAAGTATTTCTAGTTGATGTTTTAGTTTTGTTCCATTTACTTACTAAGAAATCATCCAATTCATCTGTATCTAATTCATCTTCAAATTCTTTTGACTCTTCACTTGAAGGAATATCCTTAATTTCTTTTTGATCCATATTTTCTTTTTTTCTATTTTGTTTCGATGGGACCATTGGTTGAATATTCTCCTTCAAATATATCTGCAGTTGTATATATTCTACTCTTCTTTTTCAGTTAATTCTTTTATCATCTATTTTAGCTAACTATCTTCTAAAGAGTTTGTTGTTTACGTTCTTTTTTCTATTTTTGATTAAATAGAAAGCTTGAAAATAGGTAAAACTATTTTTCCAATGTAAATGCTGAATGAAGTGAATAATATGGGTTCAATAAGCTGTCCTAAATGCAAGGGAACAGGAAACGAAATTATATCTGATAAAACATGTCCAGATTGTAAAGGAATTGGGAGCACAAAAATAGTTCTTTCTTCCTTTGGGGCATCATCAAATGACAACAAGTGTAAAACTTGCAAAGGAGCAGGTAACTTAATCAAAAAGGAAAAATGCACTGCTTGCAATGGAAACGGAACAATAATTCTCTGTGATTCTTGTAAGAAAATTATCTCGGAACCAATTCCTAAAGAGCATGGTGTTATCCAATGTTCTGAATGCAAAGAATCTCCGATTGTATTTGTTTTAAAACCTCCTTGTAGTACAAGAACTATTAGAGTTGGAACATACTATCATGCTAAAGTCAAAAATTTCAAAGATTTTGGTGTTTTTGCAGAACTTTTCCCAGGTGTAGAGGGTCTGATTAGAACTCAGAACCTCAAAGGCTTACAAATAAACGATGCTGGTAAGAAAATAATTGTTTATGTTAATGCCAAAACCCGAGATGGAAAATTGGAGTTAACTCCTGCCAATTTGAAAGAATATCGACATGGTGTAAAACGAGACCAAATGGACCACTTCAAAATTTCTTCTATTTCAAGAAGACTGCAGAATAAAACAGTGCTTTTACAAGGAAAAGTTTCGCAGATACGGAAAACTTCGGGTCCAATATCATATAATTTTACCGACGAAACAGGTTCAATTGCTGGTGCCGCATTTATCAAGCCAATGGAAGAAAATCCCTACAAAACAATTGAAGTGGGTGATATTGTTGAAGTTGTAGGCACTGTAAATACTCATCGTGATATGTTACAAATAGAAATTCAAGATATGATTGAAGCCGGTGATGAAGAAACCAAAGAGATATTGGAACGTATTGAGAAAGTATTGGATAAGAAATCAGAACCGGAAAAAATTCCTTTCCTGATAAAAAATGAAATTTTAGAAAAGATGAAACCAGACCTTTACAAATTAGCAAAGCTAATAAGGCGTGCTGTTTATGATGGAACACCAATTCTTCTTAGACATCATGCAGATACAGATGGAATTTCTTGTGCTGTCGCAATTGAACATGCAATTCTATCTTTAATAATGGAAGAACAAGCTGAAACAGTGAAATTCCGTATAAAACGTTCTCCTTCGAAATCTCCTTTTTGGGATTTTATTGATGTAACAAAAGATCTTGACTTTGCTCTTCAAGATGCAATAAGATTTGGTGATAAATTACCTTTTGTGATTTTACTAGATTTGGGTAGTTCACATGAAAGCCTTGCATCAATAAATATGGCGAAACTTTTTGGTATCAATGTTTGTGTATTAGATCATCATTTTCCAGAAAAAATAATTAAGGAAAATGTGGAAATCCATGCAAATCCTTACTATGTTGGTGGTGATTACAATCTTTGTGCTGGAATGCTGGGTGTAGAGCTTGCCAGAATAATTAATCCAAAAATTTCTGACAAAATTGACTATTTGGCTGCTATTGCAGGTGCAGCAGACAGAGTTTCAGGTCCAGAAATAAAGCAATACCTGAAAATCGCAAAGAAAAAGGGTTTGACTGAAGAATTCATCAGAAAAATTGCTTTAGCTATTGATTACGAGCAATATTTTCTAAGATTTTCTGATGGGAAAAATATCGTTGATAGTATTTTTGGTATTAATGAACTTAATTCTACTAATCACAAGGAACTTGTTGATTTTCTTTATTCCGAAGCAAAAACGGCAATGGATAGACAATTAGCGATTAGTATGACACACATTCAAGAAGAGATCCTACCAAATGATGCTATTTTAGTTACTTTAGATATTGAGGCATATTCCCCTCGGTTTGAATTTCCAAATCCTGGTAAATCAACTGGTGCAGTTCATGATACTATTTGTACAAGAGAACCTGAAAGAGCTGTCATTACTTTGGGTGTTGGACCAGATTTTGTTATCCTCAGATCAAGAGACGCAATTATTAATTTTCCCAAAATAATTGGTAATCTCAAAAAGAAGATTCCACAAGCAGGAGCTGATGGTGGAGGACATGAAGTCGTTGGTACAGTGAAATTCGTTTCGGGAATGCATGCCGAAGTTTTGGACTATCTTAAGAAAGCTTTAGGAAAAGCTAAAACGAAATTTAGTGTTGCTAAGAAACGAAAAAAATAAAGCTATGAATACTCATTTTTGAGTGTGGGTGAATAACCCACATAAATATTTTTTTCAATTATTCCTTGAAATAAGTTGCTGTTGATCCTTTTGCAATTACATCATGCTTGTGAATACTCTCGAGACTTTTGACAATTGCTGTTAAATCTAATTTCTTATCATTGAAACTTTCTTTTGATCGAGCTAATATACTTCTACAAACATCTTCAACAAACATTGGATTATCATACATACTATCAATAACATATTGTTCATCTTCTGTTTTCAAAATAGAGTAAGTTTCAGCAGGAAAGGATTTCTTCAAAATATTGACCAATGATTCAAAGGACGGCATTTGATCTAATGTTCCTTTAGCAGTTAACTTTCCCAATGCTCTTTGAACATGTGTTCTTTTTTCCGGACTGTTTTCCATCGCATGAGGACAAACAGTATTACCAATATATTCTATTGAAATAGCAATCAAATCTTCATGCCCATCTTGAACCCATGTTTCAACAGTAACGTTCGTCACTTCAAATGTTTTTTTCTTAGTTACCGGTGTTCTCGTTTCATAAAAGAAATCAAAGTTTAATGATAAATGAGCATGTGAGTATGGATGTTTTTCTTTCAATTTTTTCAAGGCTTGTAAAGATAATTGTTCTACAGAATGGTGGGCATTTCGTTCATCATTAATGATTCCAACTACTGATTCACAAATTCGAGACATGTGAGCTCCCTTCATTTCTGCGGGTAAATTTATTGTTACTTCTATTGCAGGAGTTAAATGGTACGTTTTTCCCTCTCGAGTAATTACCAATAATGTCTTGAAATTAGTAATACCTACATAATCAAGTGATATTTCATTCATAGGTTTCTCATTTTGTGTTTCAATTTGATTTTTCACTGGTTCACTCTCAATTTATCTATTTAGCCTATACTAGGAGCTTTTGTTATGAAAATTTAAACACTTTGTATTGTTTACTATTTTTCCCCTTAAATATTATCTATATATTAAAGAAAGTATTATAGATGTGTGTAAATACAAAACCATAAGAATATTCATTGTGCTGGCATGCTTAAGGGGATACTGATGGCAATAACAACATTACTCTTTGATATGGATTCAACGTTGATTGATATCGATGAAACCCATTTCAGTAAGACATATTTCAAGACGTTACATGAATGTCATTTCAGTGATTTTGATTTAGGCTACTTTTGTAATTCTTTAACAGAAATAACTAGATATGTAATGTTAAGCAAATCTCCCAAAGAATTCACTATTGATACTTTTGTAAAAGAAATGTCAAAAAAATATAAAAGAAAACCAGAAGATCTCTTTGAGAACCTTCTCCATTTTTATAATAATGAATATGAAACACTCCGTCCTTTTGTACGCCCCATAAGGGGAGTGAAAAAAATGTTAAAATATTGTTTCAAAGAAGGATATGAAGTAATAGTTGCAACTACTCCAGTTTTCCCCGAAGTAGCTATACGAAAACGATTAAAGTGGGGTGGCTTGGAGAAATTTGATTTTAAATTGGTTACTCATGCAGGGAATATGCATTTCTCTAAACCAAGAGAAGAATATTATCAAGAAGTACTTTCAATGATAGGTAAAAAGAAGGATGAATGCATAATGGTTGGCAATGAATTCATGTCTGATATCGTAGGTCCAACTCGGATGGGTCTGAAAACATTCTATTGTCCTTTACCTACAGTAAATGATGATTTATTCGTTTCACCCGAATTGAAAAGGTTTAGTAAAATAAAACCAACGTATCGTGGAACTATCAATGACTTTGCAAAGTTACTAAATGATGGTCTTCAATAGACATATTTAACTTTCTGTTTTGTTTATTCCAGATCTATAATTCAACTATTTTTTTGATATCGTTTCCTGAATATATTTTCAAACCATGTCTCTTCAATTGAGCAGTAGAAACGCCTCGACCGGTTACTAGGTATTTTTCCTCACCGACTTTCTTATTATAAATTTGATACACACCACATGAAGGGCTTTTATCTCTCATTATGGCTGTTTTAACATTAAATAATGTAGCATATTTTATTGATTCCTCTGCTCCTAAAAGGAAATGAGAAGTAATATCATTATTTTCTTCGTTTAGTACTTTTGTTTCAAAATCAAGAACAGCTTCTCCTGAACCTTCAAGTATCGACATACCGATTCTTGGTGTGCTCATTCCACCAAGCTGCTCAGGGCAAAATGGGATGAGTATTTTTCTTTGAGCTAGTTTAATAACTTCCACGCTCTTTCGGATTTCACAATTATAAGTACATTTTATTCCCAATAAACAAGCACTTACCATAATAGGCTCATTCTTAGTTGACTCGAGAGTTTTGTTCATGATCAATCACCTATTTCTTATACAATGCTGCTTTAATAATTAATGGAAAACCTTTTTGGTAGAAGTCCAATCTGTTTGTTTAGAAAGAATAGAACGTGAAAGAAATGAACGGTTCAACATTTACTCCTTTTGTACCAAAGTTTGATTTAATTGCTCATTTATACAGTTTTGTTACTGGTGCTTTATTTATTTTAGGAGGAGCTACGGAAAACATTCTTCGAAAGAGAGCATACACAGAAACACTGATCCTAAAAGGCAACGAACTAATTCTAGATGTTTGCTGCGCAAATGGTAAAGGTACTCGTATACTTTCTAAATTGGTACCAAAAGGAAGCGTTTATGGAATCGATCTTAGTCCAGGAATGATTGCAAGTGCAATTGCAAAAAACACCCGGAAATATCATAATACAAAATTTAAAGTTGGAGATTGTTCTAAAATACCTTTTAATGATAGAACATTTGATGTGGTAACCGCAACATTAGCTTTGCATGAATTACCAACTAGTTTGGTACAAACTGTAATGATTGAAATTAAACGTGTTCTAAAACCAAATGGATTTCTGTTCGTTTTTGATTTTAGGTATCCAAGAAAACCAACAGTCTATTTACGTGCACTGTACAATTTTTTGAGGTTATTTGAAGATGATTCTGCTGCAAGATTTATGATGGTAGATCAAACACAGCTCTTTGCAAAATATGGTTTCATAAAGATACTTCAAAATAATTACCTCTCAGGATTTATGCCTGCCACTCTCTATCAGTTAAAATAAAAAAAATCTTTATTGGGTTTGTTTGAAATAAGAAATATATTTCAAACAGGTAATTTTTCGAAGAAGAATAGAAATAATTAATGTTGAGGTTTAAACCAAACCTCGTTCAACTAGCATGCTAAATTCTTCAAGAGAAAGTTTCTTACCTTCTTTGTATTTTCGCAAAGCTTCATCAGCTCTTGCTTCGATTGTTTCCTTGACTTCTCTGAAATGATCAACGCGAGCTTTTTGCCTAATACCTTGAAGCTCTTTCTGGTATTTTTCTTTGCCTTTAATGATCTCAATGAATTTCTTATGAGTTTCATCAGCAAGCTTTTTCGTTTCAATGAAATCTTTGTGGCATTGATCTGCTTCTTTGCGGATTTCATCAATTTGAGCAAAAAGTTTGGTCATTTCATGATGATGTCTTTGAGAAGATTTGGCTGTGCGAATAACAGCTTTATGATAATGATTCATTTCAGCTTTCAAACCTTCAAATGTACTAAATCGAGCATTTCTTTCCTGACGAAGGGTTCTAATTGTTTCAGCTTCTTCAAGTTGTTCTTGTAAAGTAGCTATTTCTTGAACAAGTCTTTTCTCTTCTTCGGGTGGTAGAATTTCAGTTTGAATCTTCCACTCAAGCTGTTTTAAATTGCGTCTTAGAACTTTTTCTGGGATAGGTAGCTTAGGCAACGGTTCCAAATGTTCATCTTCTTTGATTTGGTCTACTTCTTTCTTTGCTTCCGCCAGGTTTTTGCGTACTTCTTCACGCTTAACCTTGAAATCTTGGACTTTAGTATTCTCTAAGTCTCTTTCTTTCTGGTGTTCTTTGACTTTGGCAATTAATTCAGCCATTTGCTTATTCAATTCATCTCGTCTGTCAGCTTTTGCACGAGCTTCACCGTTGAGTTTATCTCTTTTATCTCTGAGCTCACTGGCTTGTCTTTCTTGCTCGGACAACTTAACAACAAGTTGATCAACTTCTGATATCATGATGGGAAATCTCCATTTTATGTGCTTTAGGGGTTTTTCATCGAAAATTAGAACAAGCGTTCTAACTCGCAGTCACCTAAAAAAGATTGTTCTTTTCTAAGGCAATGTTCGAAAATGAAATCTAAACTTTTATAAATTCTTCTATGAAATGCAGATAACCAATAGTGAGCTAAAAAAGGCATTCAACTAGTAATAAAAAAGGTTTTAATGCCTAAAAGCTCAGACTATCCGAAATGCCTAAAAACTGTAAGTGTTTTTTTGAGGCATAGGTACAATTATGTACTACAAATTCCAACGTAAATAACAGAGTGTGAAACTAATGACCAGTAGATTCCTAAAAATCTTCAAACCTTTTACTCATATTACGTTTGAAGTCAAAAAACCTGATAGAACAATCTCGTTCAAGGAAAAATCAATATGGACTATTGCTTGTCTAGTTGTTTACTTCATAATGATCAGTGTACCACTCTATGGTATCGAAAAAACAACTGGAACTGCAGATCCATTTTTTGCTATGAGAGCAATTCTCGCTTCTCAAAGAGGTACTTTGGGAGAACTAGGAATTGGACCTATTGTCACTGCTGGACTTATCATGCAATTGTTAGTTGGTAGTCAAATCATCAAAGTTGATTTTGGTAATCCTGAAGAAAGAGCACTTTATACTGGTGCACAAAAAGTTTTGAGTGTTGCAATGATCCTCTTCGAGGCTGGTGCATATATTTTTGGTGGAGCTTATGGTGAAAATGTAGGATTGCTTACAGGTACACTAATCTTCGTCCAGTTACTTGCGGCCGGCTTGGTGATTATGCTGATGGATGAGCTGATACAGAAAGGCTATGGCCTAGGTTCTGGTATTTCGTTATTTATTGCAGCAGGTGTATCATTTAACATCTTAAACGGTCTATTCGGTTTCACCGATGGTATCGGCGCAGCCCCCTCAGGAAGATATTATGGTGCAATAATAGCATTCTTTTATGGTTTGAGTAACGGAGAGAAATTCATTAACGTAACTTATAGACCGAATAACCCAGATATAATTGCATTCCTGGCGACAATCCTAGTCTTCGGCTTGGTGATCTATGTGGAATCGATGAGAATAGAAATACCGATTTCGCATGCAAAACACAAGATTCCGGCTAGGTATCCGATCAAGTTCCTGTACACTTCGAATATACCGGTAATCCTTGCGTCAGCATTATTCGCAAATATATACTTTATCTCACAGATAATGTACCGGAAGTGGCCTGGGAACCCGATTGTCGATCTCATAGGTAAATGGGACTTTACACTGGATCAACCGATGCCAACAGCAGGCTTGGCGCTCTATACCACTGCGCCGCGCGGCATAGCGCAAGTCGTTGAAGGACCGATACGGTCTGTAATATACCTCTTTGTTTTGATAGGTGCATGTATGATCTTTTCATCTATCTGGCTAGAAACAGCTGGTATGGGTTCAAGAGACGTAGCGAAACAACTATTGGATGCAGATATGCAAATACCTGGTTTCAGACGTAATCCAAAAGTCTTGGAGAAATATTTAGACAGATATATCCCCATTGCAGCATTACTAGGTGGGCTCTTTGTTGGGCTTCTAGCTGGTTTTGCAGATTTCCTTGGAGCGTTAGGAACGGGGACTGGTATTCTGCTGACAACAGGAATTATAAAACAATATACTGAAATCATCGCGAAAGAACGGCTTGCAGAAATTAGCCCTGCTGTGCGAGGTTTCCTTGGTATGGAATAAGATTTGATTACATTAACAATCAAATCATCCCTTTTTATTTTCTTTATAAAGAAATGAATTTTGATTTCAAGCACAAATAATAAAAAGGTGTTTGTTATCGAAAATAATCGAGTTAATAATCTTGTATTATAACTTCAATCTGCGAGGGTAGCCAAGCTCGGTCAACGGCGAAGGACTCAAGATCGACCGGTAATCCCGGTAAACAAGGAATGTCCGTTGAAATTAAGGATTCGATGAGAAATCCTTTCCTGTAGAGGTTCGTGCGTTCGAATCGCGCCCCTCGCACCAACTATTTCTACAAGTAGCTCATTTAATGGAAATTGATAATTTTTTAGATATTACAAAGCTCATTATATTAAAAACAAAGTTGTGGAGAATATTTCATTGATACTTTCAATTTTATTATCAGAAATTTTTAGTTTCCCGAGATCAGTCAATTTATTTGTTGATTTATAAACAACTATTTTTCTGAACAGTTCACTGAACTGTATTCAATATAATTTTAATACAAATGAAGAGCATTATTATATTAACAATGTCGCGGTGGAGAGCAATGAAGAAAAAGTTGGAAGGTTATTTGGTAGCTATTGGCGTGATAGTATTTTTTGCAATAATAAATTTTATGTTTATTAATATTGGAAGTGTCAATTTTGAACTTTCACCTTTACATGAACAAAATTCATTCTCAGAAAAAAATGGTTTTTTACAAATTCAAGAATTACCTGATTCATATATTAAAATTCTAACTTCAATTAATTTCATTTTGTTAATGATAATTTGTTTCCTTTGTTTAAGTGTACCAATCACTATATTGATTCATTTCATCATCCAAAAACGATTGAAAAACAATGAAGAAAAATTTCCTTGGGTGAAAAAGGATTTCAAAATAAAAGATGAGCGTACGAAAGCTCTAGATTTCATACAAATGGATTCAATAAATTTGATTAAATATGGATTTTATATATTTTTACTACTTCCAGTGATTGAAGGAATCTTTATAGCAATAGCATTTCCTGCTCTTTCTCATTCCCTCTTTCCTGGGGATCCAATTCCTTTTGGATATATCTTTTTCTTATTTCTTTTCGCAATCATTATATTTGTTTTTGAAATCATTGCAGGTTTACTTATTGGAATTGGATTCATCAAATTATCTAAGGAAGATACACAAAAAAAGTACTTAGTTACCTTAGGAATTTTTTGGCTAATTTGGCTAATATTCAGTCCATTTTTAAAATTAACCTTGTTTATAGGCATCGCTATGGAATCTTTAACTGAGAATGGTCTAATTTCAAGCATTTATTTTTGGTTTAATAATCCAGCGATATCTTTTGCTTTTGTGATTTTGTTTGTTCTACGACTGATTATTACAAGTCTAGTTTTATATTTCTCTGCAATAATATTACAAGAGAAAGAATTGATAAAAACAAAGGGGTTGTTGGTTGCTTCTTCGATAATAATTTGGTTTATTTCATCTGGAATACATATTCTTTCTCTAGTCTTTGACACAGTCCCTTTTAGAGAGGGTACTTTATTTTATGGTCTTCAAATGTTAGTTGGTAGTTTTTTCTTTGCTTATATGATCATTTCTCCAATGGTAGCAATTATTACAACAATATTTTTTGTTAAAGAGTTTAAAATAAAACAGAAAAAGGAGAAGGAAATTTTAATTCGTTCAAAACATGATATTTTATCATTATCAGATATTTTTACTAACAAGTCAATCTTTTTCCAAGATATTAGTTTAGTCAAAAAACTGAATTTTCTTTCACAGATTGAAAGCACAGAATTTAGTGAAGACATTCATAGAAATTTTACAAGTAGGTTAGATGGTCACATTTTTATTGTATTTATGGATATTGAGAAAAGGTCTTTACCAAAATTCTTAGTAGATTTTGTAAAAATGAATAAAGTGTTATCTGAAATAAACACCTTGTTCTATACAAAAATCAGTAGTAAAAAACAACCCTTTCTATCAATTATTAAGTGGGAAGCATCAACTGATTTTGAATCAATAATTGAATTCAATTTTGATAAGCTTCCGTGTATCTTCATTCTAGACAAACTCGGAAATGAGCTTGGTAAAATTGAAGGTAAATTAGAACATGAGCAAACTTTAGTTGAGGAGTTGATTTTCCATCTTGATGTTGGATTATTTATTTAATTATTACAGAAGTACATTTAATAACAGCTCAATTTGCAAGCTTCCACAAATAAACTATTTCCTTAATTGTGAGTGTGAATCTTTTAGCTGGTTTTGGATTTGTTTTACTATATTCTTTATCACATTAGGATTAATGATATTTGTAATTACAAAAAAGATTAAGGAATCCAAAAGAGTTTCGAAAATGAAATTCACTGAAGCCAAAGTAGAACAAATGGAAAACGAAAAATCCTTGTCAATCTTAGAGAATAATAGCTTATATTTACTCCGTACAGGATTTTTAGTGTTATTTATTCAGAATGTTATCTTGTCAATAGTCTTTTTTTCTAGCGGACTTTTGACTATTGTAATCGTTTATGAAACTCTAGAAATAATTGTTTTTTGTTTGGCTCATCTAGATATAATTACAGCAATATTGCTATCTATATCGTTTAAATTAACCAAAAAATCTTTTAAAAACACAAAATATAATTCAATATGCTCGATTTTGTGGATTTGTTGGATTATTACAGCAATGTCCTATAGGTTACTTATGTTTCATCAACTTAATTTTGTTGAATATCATCCACCTCTTAATGTAAGAATTACATATTATGCAGTAAGAGCAGTATTATTTGCTTTAAGCAGTTCAGTATTTTGTTTTGCTGTTTTCTTCTCTGCAATATCCTTATCGGAGAATTATTTGCTAAATCATAAATGGTTATTTGTTGGGTTTGGATTACTAAACTTGATAGCAACTTATGTTTACGTTTTGTCAAATTTAATACCAATAGGTGAACAAGGTGAATCCATAAATGATTTTTGCAGGATTTTCAGCGAAATAGGTGATTATATGTTTTACCTAAAATTACTGGGGGTCCCAATAATTGGGACAATATCACTGTTTTTTGTTTTAAGAGAAATAAAAGAATCAATAAAAAATGCTAGAGAACATTTTACTAGAAAAGATCATTCGTCGTCAAAATTATTTAATGAAAGTTTGAAAATCAAAGAATATAGAGAGCGTTTAGACTATCAATTGGATAAGGAAATTGAACAAGAATTGCAAGAACATAAGCTTGATTTGGAGGCGTTGGAAGTATTTAACTCTAAAGCAACTAATTCTTCATTTGTTTTATTTGTTCCAAGAAATATCAAGAAAATAAATAGATTGATGATTGAATATCTACAAATAGCACAAGCTAATCCTAAAATTAAGATGCTAATTTACAATAAATTGGAAGAACAAAGGCACAAAAAATTGCATAACATCCATTGGAAACCTGAAGGAGCAATAGAAGAATTACTTGAATTTAATTTCAATGAACTTCCAGCTATTTTTATAATTGACAAAACCTTATGCGAAATTGGTAAAATTGAAGGAAATCTTCCCAAAAAAGTAACGTTGTTAGATGGATTGATTTATTATTTGGATGTTGGTGGATTTATAGAAACTTAACTAAAGGAAATTGGGAGGTATTTCTACCCTCTCTAGTCTTTAGAAGAAAGTTCTCAAACGTGTTTTTACTTTTGGAAATATTTCATTGAAAATTTCAATTTTATGATTGGCTATTTTTATTTTTCCAATTTCAATTAATTCGTTCAATGATCTATACCCAACAAATAGTTGAGTGAAGGCTTTGATATCAGTTAGCATATCGATGTCTTTTGCATCTTTACGGATTACTGATGCTTTTCCTTGAGAAATCGATATTTCCATTCTATCTGAATTCCAAGGAGCATATTCATCTTCAATCTGAATAGAGAAATTTGCTGCTAATTTTTCAGCAAACTCCAATGATTCAATTGCTTTCTCTATATCGACAACTCGAAACATAGGTCCACCAGAAACATGATATTTTATACCATCTTCCCAAAGATTATCAAAGAAATCAAGAGGATTCTCGTCACCCATAAATTTGAAATCAAAGTCTTTGGTCTGATCTGTATGTTTCTTGATATAATCAAGAACAGTTAACCTAGCTTGCATGGTATCGACAAGAGCATCTCTGAATTCTAAACGAACATTCCAATCTCCAGGCATTTTCTTAAGGTTGGTGATAAAATAACCAACAGTTTCATCACTGTCCTGAATCACAAAAAGTTTGCTGTGTTTTTTGAGATTATGGAATTTCCACTCTTTAGGAGTATCAAAGAGAACAAGATTATATTTTTCCTTGCCTATTTTTTTACGAAAAGGCATAATGACATCAAAAGAATCATCATGAGAAATTTCTTTCAGAGATAAAGGTTTGAAATTTTTTGGAAGCAAAATATTCCTGGGGTTAGCAATTACCCAGCTGAAATCTGCACAATTCTCATAACCATATCGTCGATAAAATGAATACTTGAATGGATACAGAACTGAAATGAATTCCTTATTTTTTCTCATAACCTTTAGCGATTTAATCAATAAAGCTGTAACTTGTTTCTGCTTACGATATTGGGGATATGTAGCAACAGCTGCAATTCCACCCATTTTTAGCAAATTACCTCGGACAAACATTTTGAAATGTTGTATGACATAAGTACTGACCAATTCATTATCCACAAAATAACCAAGACAATTATCCAAATCAAGTTGTGAAAAATAACTATTCCAATCTTCATCATTAGTTCGTTCTCCTCCGCCAAAACAGTAGTCCCATAAATCTCTGAGGATGGGTTCATGTTCTTTTGATAAACATTTAATGGTCATTTTTATCTCTCTCAAAAATATTCATTTTAATAATAAATAAAAACATCTATTTTCACTTATCTATAAGTAAGTAATCACCAGAATAACAAATAAAAGTCAATTTTAGGATCCTCATCGAACTATTGAAGATGATAAATACAAAGTGGCCGTTTTCTAAATGCCTGAAAAAAGATTATAATGAGTTGGTTGAATATAATTGAATAGATATTTAAATAACTTTAATCCATATTAATTCGGGGAAAATATATGGCATCCACATACATTTACATTTTACTTAGCATCCTAGCTGTTGTTTTTGCTTTTCTTGTATATGGTTCAGTTTATTTGCTTCTAAAACGTTTTCGAAGGGAAATGAAAGGAGACACTTATTTAATGCCGACTGACACTAGACCCAAAGAAGAATTACCTGTAGAACTTCGAGGAGAGCGAGATTATCGTTATAAGGATGCTCAAGTAGATCCTTATAAAAAGGAGTAATCAATTTTTTTAGATATTAAACTTGAATAATTATGTAAGAGTGGTTCAGTTTAGTATTTTCTTATTAGATAGTAATCTTTTTAATTGACTGTTTTTCAACTAAACATATTATCAGAAAGCCGTCGTAGCACAGCCTGGTAGTGCGACTCCTTGGTAAGGAGTAGGTCGTGAGTTCAAGTCTCATCGACGGCTCCATTTCTCTCTTTTGATTTAATCTCCAATACTTTTGAGTTTTAGTGGTTCGAATAATATGACATATGAATCTTTTTCACTTCTTGGTCTGTGTTGTGTTCCTTTTGGCACTACAAATAATTCCCCCTCTTTCAACACTGCACTCTTTTGGTTTTCTATTTGAATTTCTATCTTTCCTTTATAGACGTAAAATAGTTCATCTTCTTGATGTTTGTGCCAATGATATTCTCCGGAAAAAAGGGCTAATCTTATGACATTATTATTTACTGTAACAATATCTATTGGTTGCCAAGGTTTCCCCTTTAACTCCTTTATTTTCTCAGAAATGTTTGTTGGAATATTCATAGGATACTTATTCTTTCTGTGAATATATTTTCTTTCCAAAAATTGGTTCACTGAAAGTAGTGCGAATGCTCTCATATAGGGGGTTTTTATTCATTGTTAGTAATTTTTCATTACCTATCTGTGAGGGGTAAAATTTCTTGGTTCAAAAATTAAACAATAATCGAATTGAATTGATAAGCACTGGCGAAGATTTTCGTAATGCAACCAAATCAATTGATGCTACTAATTATTCAGCTATTTTCCACGCGTACAAACAAAAGACCATTGCTGAATTGTTTGAAATTATCTCTCTCAATAAAATTAGGAATTATCGTTTAATTGCTGTTTATCTACTTGGCAAATTAGATGTGGCGAATCAAGAGGTAATTGATTTTTTACGTAATTTAGTTACATATGAGAATATCGATATTCGAAAAGAAGCTATTTGGTCTTTAGCTCGGTTGGGCGATAAGAATATTCTCCCAAAATTAATTAACATCTTAAAAACCGGTGCTACTGATCTGGAAAAAAGTATTACTGCTAAATTAATTGGTAAAATAGGAAATGAGCATGTTATTTTGCCTTTGCTTAAATTATTGATTGAATCCGCTCCTTTATCCAGTCTTAGTGCCGGAATTGCTCTTCATCATTTGATAAATTGTATTGGTTATGAAGCAATTACTAAATATCTACGTCACCCTGAGCTAAAGATTAGGACACAAGTGATCTGGTTTCTTTGTTCAAAAACAATGTTTTCCAATCAGCAAGAGGAGAAAAGGATTCTTATTATTCAGTTGAAAAAAGCGCTCCAATCGGAAAATAATTGCAATGTAAAACTTGTTCTTGCTTATGCCCTCTCAACTTTAAATGTAATTGAGGGTGCAAAAGAATTGCTCTGTTTTTGCTTATCTAATAAAATAAAGAAAGAACGTCAAAATTTCTTTTGGGAAGAAATTACTCGTTTCTATATTTACTCACAAAAGCAAGCATCTCTTGAACTAACGAGCAAATTAAATAATGCCCTTTCAGGGAACGATCAAATACTCTCTCATACAAATAAAGCAATTTTTTCCCTTCTCAAAAAATTAGAAGATACTATCAGTAATCTAGATAAAATCTTTGATTTACCTCAATAGCTTTGTTTTTTCTTATTCCCCGTACATGGGATAATGACTAATTACAATCAAAAAACAACAAACCTTCGAATTAACATAATAATGTTAATTTCCTCCCTCTTTTATTGATGAATTTCCCCTTAGATTAACATATCTGTGATATGTATACGTATTTATATATAGATACCCAATAATAGGTTGGCGATTAGAAAGCTAATGTATTCACAACAAACCTAAAGGTCTAGTAGTCGGTTTGGTTGGGGGTGCACTTGAAAAAGACGATAAGAAAATAGTCTTGTTTCCGAACCCGAGGGAACAAGATGACATTCGGAATTGTCGACTAATCGCCCTTTTTTCGTTTTGGTGAATAAAAAATCTATTCTTCTAATTCTTTACCGATACTAATAATTTTTTCTATAATACGCACTGTCTCGAGTGTTTCTTTGACATCATGCGTTCTGATAATATTTGCTCCATGAAGTACCGCTATACTTGTTGCTCCTAATGATCCGAACAATCTTTCTTTTGGATCTTTAATGTCTAAAATGTGCCCAATAAATGATTTTCTTGATAATCCAATACAAATTGGTTGATTGAATGCTTTAATCATTTGTTGAATATTCATCAATAGATGAGCATCTATTTTATACCATTTAAAGTCATCAATACGATGAAACCCGATATCTGGATCGATAATTATCTTATTTGGATTGATTCCTGCTTCTTCTGCTTTTTTCAACGAACCTTTCAAAGCTTCAATTACTCGTTCTGTTGGATTTCCTTTGAATCTATTTATGTTCCATGCACCAATTATTACTGGCACATCTAAATCTGCAGTGATCTTCGCCATTTTTTGATCTTCATTGAATCCGCTTATGTCATTGATCATTTTTGCACCTGATTCTATCGCTGCTTTAGCAACCACACTACTGGTTGAATCAATAGAAATGGGTTTCTTGATTTCATCAATGATAATATTGATTCCTTGTAAAGCTCTCTTTGTTTCCTCTTCTGTTGAAATTTGTGTTTCTAAATATGGTGCAGTGCTTTTAGCCCCAATATCAATTATTGTTGCTCCTGCTTTTACTTGCTGTAAGGCTGTTTGCAGTATTTTTCCCGGACCTGTTTTTACAGAGCTTTTGTAAAACGACTCCGGACTTAAGTTAATTACTCCTTGGATTTGCACAGGTTCATTCACACCGATTTCCATTCCAGCAAGATTCACAATATTCATAGTTATACACCATTTATATATTAGAAGCAAGTAGCAATTATTAAATGCGTTTTAAAAACTATTTGCATTATTATTTGTTAAATTAAATTGGTGACGAAATTGAGCAGACGCTTCGAGAAACTAAAAAATAAGTTCCCTTATTACAATGATGTTTTTGATACTGAAGAGCGAATAGATTTGATAATGAGGGAATTAAAATTATTTGATAAATTCAGATTGTTATCTGGAAGACGTTTTTCTCGTTGGTTCTCCAAACCAATTCTGCGTTTAAGAATCCCTTCTTTTGGGATGACCGATGGATCAAATGGTGTTGCGTTCCATTCAAGTTTTAGAAAGAATACCAAATTTCCTAATAGTAAATGTTTGTCCTCAACGTGGAATCGCGAACTAGCTAAAGAATATGGTATAGCGATAGCTAAAGAAGTACGAGCTTCAAAACGTCATGTATTATTGGCTCCGGGAATTAATATTGATCGCACTCCCATGAATGGTCGTACATTTGAATATTTTAGTGAGGATCCCTATTTAACTCGTGAAATCGGAAGCCCTTTTGTGGAAGGCATTCAAAGTCAAAGAATAGGTGCTTGTTTGAAGCATTTTGTTGCGAATAATCAAGAAACAAATCGCTTTAGCATAAATTCACAAGTAGATGAAAGAGCTTTACAAGAGATCTATTTACGAGGATTTAGAGATATTGTTCTCCGCTCTAATCCTTGGCTTATAATGGGAAGTTACAATAAAATAAATGGTGTTCGTGGTTGTGCACATAAAGCATTACTTCGAGATACTCTAATGAATAAATGGGGATACAATGGCTGTGTTATAACCGATTGGTTTGCAACTAGAGGTATTACTCAACCTGAGGACTGTATTAAAGCGGGTTTATCTTTGGAAATGCCAAAACCTATCACCTATAAAACGAATCAACTTCGAAAAGCATACAAACAGGGTAAATTTACAATGGAGGAACTAGATGATTTAGTTCGTAGGCTTTTACGAGTTATGTTTTATGTTGGACTTTTTGATGATCCTGAGTCTATTCCCCCCGGTGAGCGAAATACTCCTAAAATTCAGCGAGTAGCTAGGAGAATTGCAGAAGAAGGGATAATCTTACTGAAAAACGAAAATGATATCCTACCACTTGATATAGATAGAGTCAAAACTATTGCTATTCTTGGTCCAAACAAGAATAAGAGATTTGGTAAATTACTATATGGTGGAAGTGCTGCGGTTATTTCACCTTATGAAATAACTCCTGAGGTGGGCTTAAAGAAAAAATTAGAAGGTAAAGTGGAATTTACTGAGGATCGGATGATTGCTGATTATTGTATTGTTTTCGTAGGACTGGATCATAGCAGAGGCAAGGATTGCGAAGGTATTGATAGAAATAATTTTGAACTCCCCAAAGACCAGATAAAGCTGATAAAAGAAACAGTGAATATAAATCCAAATACTATTGTTGTTTTGCTGAATGGTAGTCCCGTACCAATGATACAATGGATTGACAATATTCCTGCTATTGTTGAAGCATGGTATCCAGGAATGGAGGGTGGTTTAGCAATTGCGGATGTACTTTTTGGTGATATAAATCCATCTGGAAAGTTACCAATAACCTTTCCAAAAGAATTGACTGATTCACCTGCTCATAAATCTGTAAAAACCTTCCCTGGAGATGGTGAAAACGTTCGCTATGAAGAAGGATTATTTGTGGGCTATCGTTATTTTGATCAACAGCAAATAGAACCACAATTCCCATTTGGTTTTGGACTATCTTACACAACTTTTGAATATAGCAACTTGAAATTAGCCAATAATTTAATTTCAAAAGGCAGACCAGTTTCAATCTCAATTGATATAACAAATACTGGTCAAAGAGCTGGTTCAGAAATAGTTCAACTTTATATCAGCGCGAATGAATCACCAATTATCAGACCACCTAAGGAATTAAAGAGTTTCACAAAGGCTCATCTCGAACCTGGTCAAACTAAAACGGTTGAATTGCAAGTTAGTTTGAGTGATCTTATCTATTATGATAGCAGAATTCACAACTGGACCTATGGTTTAGGTACATACACTGTTCGGGTAGGTAGTTCTTCTCGAGATATTAAATTTGAGACCTTAGTTGCCTGTAAACCTTAGAACGTCGTAATGAATTGAAAATTGCTGTCTAGTAAGAAATCTTATAAAATGGTAGTTCTCATTTTCAACTATTAACTATGCCGAGGTAGTCAAGCTCGGACCACGACGCTGGTCTTGAAAACCAGTTCTCGCAAGGGAACGCGAGTTCAAATCTCGTCCTCGGCACCATTTCTATTTTACTTTATTCTGTCCCTGCGTTTTTTCCAAACAAATAATACGCTTATTTAATTCTGCTTTTGTTCTCTCGTTTCTTTTTAATAGTTTCTTCAAAAAATGATCAATTTTCAAATCAAATATAGTAATTATAATATATCTAACATAAAATATCTTAGTCACTAAGAGTGACCTCAATTTGAGACCACAAAAAGTGAATCTCTCTTTTTAAGTAGTATATTGTTGTTAGTTTAATGACTTAGTGGGTCGGTCCAAATATTTGATGGTTCAGTTCCTTCTCTTTCATTAAATTCGCTTAATTTCGGAGGAAACAAAATGAAAATAAAATTTGTAATACAGTCAAGTGGTATAACACTTAAGATGGGTAATGTAAGCTTAATAATTGGGAGAAATATGGCAATCAAATTATTGATTCATATTTAATATAATTAGAGCTCATTAGTCAAATTTCAAACAAATTGCTAATCTTTTATTCTGTGGTCACTTTATTTGAAATGAATGACAACTTGTGAACAGTAACAGAGAACAAATAAAAATTAAATATCTATATAATTTGATACTACGAAATCGCCTTTAATACAACTTTTAAAAATGTAAAAATAGAATTATTATTACAGTTTTTGGATGTAACAAAAAATCAAGTGATAGTGAATACTGATGTCCCAACAAGAGAAGATCAAAGAAATGATTGATACAGCTTATGATTTTGATGATGAAGATTTAATGAACGATAATTTTCTTTCGAAACCTGAAAGAGTTGCTCAAGATCTTGCTAAAATGGATAAAGAGCTTATCTTTCCAATTCTAATTGAAATGATTAAACCAGAAAATGAAGGTTATATTCGTTCATTAATAATTCTGGTTCTTGGGGATATCAAAGATTCACGATCTGAGAGAATCCTAGTTGATTTATTACAGTTTGATAGAGATTCTGCAATTAGAAAAGAAGCTGCCTCTTCTCTATCTAGAAAAAAATCACCAGAAGTTGTGATTGTACTTGTTACTGCTCTACACAAAGATGAAAATGCAGATGTTAGAGCAGAGGTTGCATTCAGTCTTTCTACTTTAGAACCTGAAGGTTGGTTAGATCAATTTAGGCAAGCTTGGCTTGTGGAAAAAAAAGCTATTGTAAGATTTCGTTTAGCGCGAGAATTAGCTGTAGTTGAGGGTGAAAAGAGTCAATATATGAAAGCATTACTTGAAATGAAAGATAAAAATCAATTATCAGAGTTTCAAAAGGAAAGTGTAGAACGCCTTCAAGCAGATTTTCAACGTGAAGATTTGAAAGAAGTAAAAGATGTTATGAAAGAATTTTACGATGATGATGACGATCTAGATTTATCTGAGCTATTTGGATGAATAAGGTGGTATTTTTATTCTCTATTTTTAGAGATTTATTGTGGAAAACGTTTGTTGCTAAACTTTTTTTCCACAATTATTTATTCTTGAAAGTGTTGAAAGATGACTGATAAAGAGAACCAAACATTCTTTCTTTCAGGAAAGAATTCAAAGATTTATTTAGAAGTGGATAAGGCAAAAAATGGACAAGATGTTTTAGTAAAAGAACTTGTAAAACAGCAAATCCGTCCGTCAAATGATATTTGGATTGCTTATCTTACAACTATTATTGGTAAACTTGCAAGAACAGTTGAAAATAATGATCAAAGAACACTTGAGAGCTTAATGATAAAATTAATTGCCCAATTAATGATTTGGTTAGAGTTCGTAAGAAATGATAATCTTGAAGATTTAACCATTAAAACAAAGAATGTTCATAATCCTAGTTTTAATACCGTTTTTGTTAAATTAACTGGTGAACTCTCAAATACTATCTTGAAAAATAATAATAGAACGATTCAAAACAAACTTGCAATGTTCCAAGTATTCTGTGATAAATGGATAGAAAGATTAGATGCTCCATCGATAAAAATAATGAATAAAAAAACACTCAACAAAGAAGAAATCTATGAAAAATATTGGAAGCTAGATGACAATATAATTAAGGATTTTGAAGAGGTATTTGCCGGTTTGGATTTTGAATAGCAAAAACAAAATTTTCTTTTTGTTAGAGTTATGTCTATTTATAAAGAGAAGGATACCCTTACTATTACTTGAACCTGTCATTTGTCGGTCAAATCAGCAAGGTTCATAGCTGGTGTTGTGCTGGTAAAGCTTTCTTTCATCAATTCGAACATCCCCAAAGAAAGAAAAAACTCTTCACATCTAAAATCCAGCACAAATCAACTAGCTATTTTGTCGTATTTACCTCAGTCCTCTTCTCTCAAAGATTCCTCAATCTCTTCAAGTAGTGCCTTTGCAGAGTCTTGAACTAATTCGTATTTATCCTCTCGAGCAATTTTTTTAATAATTGGTATCAGTGTATCTAGATGTTTTTCAGAGGGTTTTTGATGCCAAAGAAGGGTTGATGTTTCAAGTGCGGACATACGTACCCGCCACTGTCTGTCTTTAACAATGATCACAAGTAATTCTTCCATTATGTCCCACCCTCCGGCAGTTATTATTGGTAATAATACTAAGATTCGTAGAGAAGTATTAGGATCTTCTTTCAATATTTTGAGAAGAAAAGGAACTGATTCTTTAATTATATTTGGATTTTCACTTACAATTAAATATAAAGCACTCGCAGCTTCATATTGACCAATTCGTCCTAATAAAGGGAATGGGTAGCTTTTACGATCCATAGACTTTAAAATTTCCTTAACAGCAAATTTATCATCTGCTTCAGCCAAAGCTTTGCTTGCTTCTCGAATAACTAGCTGGTTTTGGTCTTTCCTTAAAACTTTACCAAGTAATTTAATTGCATTTAGTGCTTTGTTTTTCTTTACGAACTTTCCAATAATAGATACAGCATCAAGTCTTACTTTATAACTTAAATCATAACGAGCTATTGGTTTGATTATCGGTAAAATTTTTTTGATAACTTCTTTATCATTGAGAGCAATTTCTCCCAATAACTCAAGACCTCTCGACCGTTTTTTCCTTTGAAAAGATTTCAAGAGTTTTTTCAAAGCAGGTATCGCGGGTTCACCTATCATTATTACTGTTTCTTCAGCTAGCCCTTGAAGAATGAAATCTTTTCTTCCATTAATAATTTTCATTAACTCTTCTAGAGCTGCTTCTGCATTCAAACCTAAATCACATAGTTCCTTAACAGCATCTTTTTTCTCTTTAGCAGATTTGCTTTTTTGGAGAACACTAATACATTCATCAACTCTTACTTTAATTTCAGTCAAAATTAAACACACCAAGAATTTGTTAAACACTAAATAACACTTTAAATTCTATTGTTCTCGATATAAAAGTTCCAAACTTTATTTAGATTTCTGTTACAAAAAAAATCAATTATAGATATGTATTATACTTTTTTAATTTCGAGTAGAAAAGTAATTAAGTTAACACCGTTTCTGAAGAAACGAGGAATTTTTTTGAGTTTTGAGTTCAAAGATCATACAGCAGATACTATTGTTTATGCAAAAGGAGAGAATTTACAAGAAGCATTTGAACAAGCTGCTTTGGGTACCTATGAGGTAATGACTGATATTTCTCTTATCGAAACATCCCTTTCAAAGGAGGTAAACATAAAATCTGAAGATTTAAAATCATTACTTTTTGATTGGATTGATCAGTTAATTTATCTATTTGATACTGAGTATTTCATCTCAAGTAAAGTTTCTATTCTTGAGTTCGGTATTAGTGGTAAATTTTTCAAAATTTATGCTATATTGGAAGGAGAAGAATTTAAAATTGGAAAGCATTCACAAAAAAGTGAAGTAAAAGCAATGACCTATTCCTTCATGGAAGTTGGAGAAAATTACGTAGAGTTTACTCTAGACTTGTAGAGTTACAGTTTAAACATTCTTTGGTAATAACAAAACTAAAAAGCAAGAAAATAGAATTTCAAAGAGTGAGAATATGTCTTCGAAACGCAACCTAGTCAATGAATTACTCAAAAGAAATTGCCTAATAACTCCTGATTGTTATGAGATTTTAGAGGATGTAGATGATGCTACTTTTGATTTAGACCGGTTAGCGAATGCTTTGAAAAATGAACTTGTTATCACTGCTGAGAAATTGCGTGAAGCTCTTCAATCATTTGAAGAGTTTTTATCTGAAGGCGAAACCTTTGAATCTGAATCCACAAATGATGTAGATTTAGATCAATCTGAAATGGACGTTGAACTATCTTCTAAAAAAGAGAAAGAATCTCTTGATAATAATCTTTCAACCTCAAAAGAGAATGAAACAATAGTTGCGGCACCGATTAAAAATCTTTCAAAAGATCTTACAAGACAATTTGAGCCTATCGGTAGCAATATTGACACACAAATAAAGATACTCCATGAATCATCCGGACAAACAACCATCGATGGGACACTAAATGATTTTGGCAGATATTTTTCTAGTAGATTTAAGCAGTTGAGTGCTATTTTGAGGAAAAGAGGTGATATTGGTGGTTCGTTTCGTATTGGAGACTTGAAGAAATCAAAAATTGATGATAATGAACGAATTGGCATCTTAGGAATGGTAACAACAAAAGTTTCATTAAAAAATGGCGGAATGTTATTTGAAATTGAGGATCCAACAGGTAGTATTACAATTACGATTTCTGCTAAAATGCAAGAATTACTAGTTAAAGCAGGAGCATTACTTCAAGATCAAGTTGCTTGTTTTTTTGGAAAGATTTATGGTGACCGGATGGTTCTCGAGGACTTTGTTTTTCCTGATCTTCCATTAAGTAGCAGAACAAAGACTGTGAAGGATCCAGTTAGTGTTTGCATGACCAGTGACTTACATATCGGGAGCAAAGAATTTCTGGAAGGCTCATTTAATAATTTGATAGATTTCTTGAATGGACGGATAGATGACCCTTATCAACAAACACTGGCAAGTCAAGTAAAATATCTTATTGTTGGTGGTGATGTTGTAGAAGGAATCGGAATTTATCCAAAACAAGAAGATGATTTGATTATTACTGATATTTATAGACAATATGACAAAGCCGCTGAATTATTAGCAAAAATTCCTAATTGGATTCACATAATTATCATTTCTGGTAATCATGACGCTTGTAGATTAGCTTTACCTCAACCCGCAATAGGAAGGGAGTATGCACCAAAATTATGGGCTATGAAAAATGTTAGTATGCTATCTAATCCCTCCACAGTTAATATTCACGGGAAGGTCTTTCTTCTTTATCATGGGAACTCATTCGAAGATGTTTCTTCTTTGACACCTGGATTAAGTATGAGCGATGCAAATGGGCCAATGATTTATACTCTAAGATATAGGCACCTAGCTCCAACTTATGGGAGAAGAAGCAGTGTTGTTCCTAGTTTAAAAGATGAATTAGTTATTGAACATGTTCCGGATGTTTTTCATACTGGACATATTCACATAAACGCTCATACGCGATATAGAGGTGTTGACTGTATTAATTCGGGAACTTTTCAATCGCAAACTGATTACATGCAATCAAAAAACATAAATCCAACTCCAGGCAGAGTTCCAATAATGAATCTACAATCAGGTAAATTTCATGAGCTTATTTTCTATGACCCAAAAGAAGACAAACAGTAATCCCTTATAATAAGAATCGAAAGCTTTTTGTTCACTAGTGCAACCGAGTTGTTTGTGGTTGATTATGAAAAATCCTTGGTTGCGTATAATGCGCCCCTTTAATTGTTTTCTCATTTCTATGTGTGCTATAGTTGGTTGGGTTGCTGATAAAGGCTTATCCGCATTTACAGAACATTGGCCTGCATTGATAATGACTTTTATTGGTGGTTGGGCACTAAGTGCTGCAGCAATGATTTTGAATGATTATTTTGATATTGAAGTGGATATAATTAATCAACCACAAAGACCAATCCCTAATGGAGAAATAAAATCAAAAACAGCCTTAATAGTAGGTATTATTTTAGTTGTTCTTGGAATTTTGTTTGGTTTAGGCATCGATCTATACAGCTATTATGTTTTAGGTGGTGTTTTTGGTGTTGCTATTGTTTTTGCAATAGTAAATTCAATAATACTTCTAACTTATACTAATTTTTTGAAGAAATATTCTATTCTTGGAAATTTAGCTGTATCAATGAGCGTATGGTTTGGATTTATGTACGGTGATTTAGTAGTTGATCTTCATTTCAATATTTTCCCTGAAACATTGGGTTTCGCAGCTTTTGTTCTTAATTTTGGAAGAGAAATAATGAAAGGCATTATGGATATTGAGGGTGATCGTAAGAACAATGTAACAACCGTTGCAACTGCTTTTGGAGTTAAGGCAACAGCAGTAATTTCAGCAATAACCTATATTCTTGCAATCAGTTCTGGTTTAATACCTATTTTTGTTGCAGAAGTAAGTTGGGTATATGTTTCAACCATTTCTTTTGCATTCATTTTAGCGGTAGTATGTGCAATCTGGATTTTAAAAGATCAAAGTACCAAATCAATTATTAGAATCAAAACGATTATTCTCATTACAATGCTTGCAGCATTGGTGGCTTTTGCTTTAGAAGCTTTGTTAAGAGGTATAGTTCCACCACTTATTATTAGCACTTAATATATTATTAGCTTTAAGAAGAAAAAGAAAAAGGCTAAGAATTAGATTAATACTAATCTTAGTTTATTCTATATTAGAAGGTTTAGAATTTGGTTCTGCAGCTGGAGGCAATTCTGTTGCTCCTTCTACTGGTGCAGCAGGTGCGTTTGTCTTAATTTTTATCTCAATGGACGTTAATCTTTGGTTTATAAGATCAAATGCTTTTGATAACCTCCCTAGTTCTTCTTTTAGACTTCCAGTGGATTCTACACCTGTGTTTTGTACTTGATTTGCAGATGTTGCACTTCCTCCGGTAATTGCTGTCCCTTCTAATTGATTTACTTTTGATTCAAGAGCATCTACTGCAGTTAAGAGTGATGGAACACGATCATCATGGGGAGTTTTTGCCACAGATTCCTCGATTTTGTCTAGTCTATCTATTAGATTAGTGAACATTTCGGCGTCACCTTTGGTTTTATTCTTTGCAAACTCAGCTTCCAATCTTGCTACTCGTTCAGTCTCCAAAGATCTTAAGCTGTTGTTAACATCGCCAATGCTCTCTTTCAGCTCTTCTACCATATTTTCTATCGTGTTTTCAATTAAGTCAATCTTTTGTTTCATTTCTTCAAGTTCAGAAGAATCAATTATGTCCTCAATTGCTTGAGGCGCTGATGTAGGTAAGCTTGTTTCTGCTTGTGTGAAAAGTTGGTCACAAACATTTCTTAAGGGATATTTATCGATAACAAGTCTTGAATTTTTCAATAATTCATTAGAAGCTTTATTAATTCCATTTTTAGAAAATACTGGAACAATAACTTCATTTTCAACACCTCCTCTGAGTAAAAGAGATAAAACCCATCTACCACGGTCTTCAGCAAGTTGCAAATAATACATTGTGCCTGGAATTTGTATTTTCACTTTATCTATACTTTGTGACATCGTAACACCGTTCCTTTCAAAAAGATATTTTGTTTTCTTATGACTTTATGTTAATGAAGAATATATATAAAACTTTACGAGTGGGTAAATTTCAACCAATTTAAAAAAGGAGCTAGAAATAGTTCTAGCTTGTAAAATATTTATTTTTCTAAGAACTCTTGTACTTTATAGGCTGCGACACAACCGTCTCCAACAGCAGTAGCAATTTGTTTTATTCGACCACAAACATCACCAATAGCATATACACCAGGGATATTTGTTTCCATAGTAGCAATATCGGATATGATATAGCCACGATCATCTACTTCAATTTTTAGTTGCTCTGCTAAGACAGTATTTGGCACACTACCATATTCGATGAAAATCCCTTCAGCCTTCACTTTGTGTTCTTCTTTGCTAGATTTAAAAGTAAATGACTCAACGTATTCTCCACCAGAAATCTCGGATACTCTAGTTTGATAATGAATTTCTATATTATCTCGAGTTTTTAATCTATTTTCATAAATAGGTTCTGCACCTAGCTCTTTTCTTGTACAGATTAAATACACTTTAGAAGAAATATTAGAAAGATAAATCGCTGCTTTAGCTGCTCCCGTGCCATATCCAAGGACAGCGGTTGGTTTTCCTTGATAAAGAGCTCCATCGCAAACAGCACAATAAGACACTCCTTTGCTATAATATTCTTCTTCACCTTTAATTTTCATTTTTTTATGCCGTGCACCCATGCCGAGGATAACTGCTTGAGCTTTAATTGTTTCTTCTTCCTCAGTTTTTACAATGAATTTTCCATTCTCTTTTTCGATTGAAATAACTCTATCATAAGAAACTTTGGCACCATTTGCTTTGGTTTGTTTTTCCATTCCTTCCATTAGCTCTAAACCTTGAACTCCTTTTGCAAAGCCGGAATAATTTTCAATCAAACCTAAATTCGCAACTTGAGACTCATAAGGGTTGCCGATTACCAAAGTTGACACTCCTGCTCTGGCAGTATATATTCCTGCTGTCAATCCTGCAGGTCCTGCTCCTACAATCACTACTTGATATTCTTTCTTTTGTAACATTTTGTTTGTCTATCCCTTGTTTTATTTTTGCTGTCAAATTTTTGTTGTATACAGAGAACTTTGATGGTAATTAAATATGCTTCTCCTTACATAGTAATTTTTTCTGAATAAATAATATTAGTTATTTTTCCGATACCTTTTGTTCTCCCTTCCCTGAAAAGTATTTTTGCCCCTACTTTCAAATATTCTGGATAATACATGAATCTAAATCTTACTTTTGCTTTATCTCCCGTTCTCACTACTTCCTTATTCATATCAATGATTTTTGCTGTTTGCCGAATCGTGCCACAATGAATTACTGCTTGATAATTCTTTTGAATTGTTGTGGAATGATATAATATTAGTACTTCTGCTTCAAATTCTTTTGCCACTTTTGGAATGATTTGTTGGTCAAGTAATACCATACCTTTTCTAATTGC
This sequence comes from Candidatus Heimdallarchaeota archaeon, assembly GCA_018238155.1. GTDB lineage: Archaea > Asgardarchaeota > Heimdallarchaeia > JABLTI01 > JABLTI01 > JABLTI01. Next base: position 38,119 of record JABCTZ010000036.1, read on the forward strand.
AGTTCTTTGAATTCTTTTTAATGCAAATGTTGCCGTTTGACCTGCAACCACTCTTTTAACAGGCAATCGTTTATTATGAATGCTCTTTACTTTTACTTGTTTGAATTTTCCATTTTCATCTGGTCCTAATTGCAAAATATTGTCGATTGCGATGGATCCACTCAAGAGTGTTCCTGCGACTACAGTACCAACTCCTGTAACTGAGTATGTTTCATCGATATGAAATTCTGCCTGTTTATCAATAAATTCTTCCCATTTTTTATTCGCTGGAAGGATATTGAGAAATCTCCTAAGAAGGGCTAGATTTTCACCTGTAACATTGGATACAAGAAAGATGGGTACAATTCTTCCTGATAAAAGGTTCTTTGCACTCACTATTATATCATCTTCATTCCTAATAATAATTGGAATTTTGTTAGACCCAGGCAGTTTCAATAGTTTCGTCAAATTCTCAATAGTTTGTTTTAAGATGTGTTTGGGACAGATATCAATTTTTGTTATTACAACAATTACAGGTACTTTTAGAGCTAGGACAATGCCAAGATGCTCTTTTGTCATACCAACCACTCCCATATTTGATCCGACAACGAGTAATGCATAATCTGGTAGATGGCCTGTTAAACCGAACAGAGTTGTTTTCAGATATTTCTCATGACCTCCTAAATCAATAAAAGTTAATACTTTTGCACTTTCTTCAATTATTTTCGCCCAAGATTGATTACCTAATAAATTATAATTAACAATTTTTCCTTTGCTATCAAATCCAAGTATCTGTTGACTAATACTAGATGTTCTACCTGTTTCCACTTCATGTTTGTGTCGAAAAACATTGACTCGAGTCAATCCTCTCCCATTATCTAATTTCCCTTGTGTAAGCACTCCAACTAAAGTGCTCTTTCCACTATCAACATTTCCTGCAACTGCAACTCTTATTTCGATATATTCTTCCTCTGCTAGTTTTCGTACTAAAATTTCCGCTACTTTTCCTGATTCTCCTTCTCTTTCTCTTAAGATAGTTATATCAGCTTGAAGTTGTTCAGCCATTTTCTCAAGGGTTTTAATGGAGTTTTTTAGTTCTTCTTCATTAATACCTTTGGGATATCCATTATCTTCAATACCAATTTCATAAATCGCTTCTCCTTGCCCTTCTTGTAAGCGGAATTTCATTTGAGTAACTAAATGCTCAAACCTAGTTGCTGAAGGATCGATTAACTTTAGTTTATATTCAACATTTCCTTCCTCCTTCTCTTGTTCTAAAAAAGGCGTTTTATCTTTTTTGGAAGAGGGCATACTTACAAACTCCTTCTATTATCTAATTAGAATAGCTAATCTTGCTTTATTAATGCTAAGAATTATTTGCTTGTATGGTGTTTATTACTAAAAAACAAAGGGTATCTCTTAATTTTTTATGTCAATTTTTACGTCATGATTTGTTAATTTTCTTACTTCTCTCTGAGCTTCGGCTGCAAAAGAAGCAATGGTTTTATTTAATTCTTGAAGAGAACTATCCATTTCACGAATTCTACGTTGCTTCCTATTTTCGTTTTTCTCTAAAGATTCTTGCGCTTCTTTATATTCTTGTATTTGATCCTTCAAACCTAAATTATCAATTTTTACTTCAATATTGGTTATCTGTTCTTTTAGCATTAGTAAATCAGTGTGAAGTTCCTTTATAGATCCATCAATTACATTATGCGCATATGTTATTGCTTTATTTTTCATTGAAGCTTTCAATTTTATTTTTTCAGCTTTTGCTGCTTCAATCAATATTTCCATTAAATTATCTAACTTCTTATGTCCTTCTTCTAACTCCCAAAGAGCCTCTATAGGGTTTTCTCTTAAGAGATTGGCTATTATAATTAACTCAGGAGGAACCATAATTTTTCCATCTTGTGCTCGAGAAGTTAATTTTCTTAGAGGTTTATCCATTCCTCCAAGTTCTAAACGGAGTTTCTTTCCAATTATTTGGACTTCTTTATTTAGTTTATCTAATTGTGCTAATACTTCTTTTGATTCAAGAGAAGTTGTACTATTGTTTAATTTTGAAATCTCTTCTAAAATTTCATCAACTTCTGCTTTTTCAGCAGAAATTTGTTTCTTGAGATTATCTCGACTTTCAACTTTGCTGATAATCAGCGAAATTTTCTCAGAAGTATTATCTACTTCTTGGAGAAGTACAGTTTTATTTTCGATGAATTGATTAAAGTCCTGATAATTTTTTTGTATTCTAGTAAGAGCTCTATTTAAAATAAACACTCTTGTTTTGTATTTTCGCTTCAAGTTTGGAATGAATCTTCTACCAATTATCATAACTCTTTGCAAAAACTTTCCCAAACTTTTAACCCACTCTTCCGTTGACTTATAAGTAATCTTTTCGGGATACTCAAAATTAGTAACCATCGCAGTCATTTTTTCGAAGATATTTTGTGAGGAACGCGTTTCAGCATCTATGGTATCTCCAATTTCGAAATCTTGTGCTGCAAGTTCCAATTCTCCCATCGAAGATCTGACTAATTCAATTCTCTTATGTATTTCTTGCCGCACTTTTTTTACACTATTTTCGGTTTCATCTTTAAACCATTTATTCATTTTACTTAGTGAAATCAATTTGTTTCATCCCTAGAACAATGTATATTCCATAATTATTATGCTGAAATTAATTTTTAGGTATATTACTAAATTGTAAATGCTGTTTTATTTATGTTTGCATTTTTAGGTCTATTACTACTTTTTATTGATTTATCTCTCTTGAAAAGAGAGATTGCTATTTCACTTAAATCATTTGGGTTAACTGGATTATCAATAATTTTGATTCTTCCTAATTCCTACTACTCTTTTACTGTGAAGAATAATACTCTTTTTTTTTGACACAATGTTGTTTTATAACGATAGACTACCAATCATCAAATGATAGTTTCTTCACTCCGTTAAGTTGAGTGAGCTCACAAGAAATCTAATTAGCAAAATGTCTTTGAGATTTAATTAATAAAGATAGACCATGTTTCCTTTTCTCATTCTATATAATTTGCTAAATTATTAAAATATTGATTAATAAGAAGAATTTTTAATTATGAATCAGAGAAAAAGACTTTTAACTAGGTTATTCAGAGTTTTGAAAATTAGGATTAACTTTAATTATAAGTAAAGATTATAGTATTCTGATACAGAAATTTTCTGTAGGATGAAAGTAATGCCTTCAAAACAAGTAGATAAAACAAATCTAAAAGAATCAGTAACTGAAATTAAAAAGAAATTTCACATAGTTGGACGAACAAGTGAATTAATGAGATCCCTCGCAGCAAAAGCTGCTGGAAGACATATTCTATTAGAAGGTCCTGTTGGTGTGGGAAAAACAGAAATTGCTCATGCACTTGCTGCTTACCTTAATACAAAATTTGTTAGATTTGATGGGGATGAAAGATATCATCCTGATAAATTAGTTGGTCATTTCGATCCTCCTGTAGTCTTAGAGAAAGGATATTCCTTTGATTCCTTTGTTTCAGGACCACTTATTCGAGCTATGAACAGTGGAGCTATTCTTTTTGCGAATGAGATTAATCGTTGCCCTGAATCTACACAAAATGTTCTGTTATCTGCTATGGATGAAGCAAGAATTGTTATACCAAAACTTGGTGAAGTAAACGCAAAAGATGGCTTCTTTATAATTGCAACACAAAATCCTGTAGAATTTATAGCAACAACACCATTGGGTGAAGCTATTAAAGATAGATTCGTTTGGATTAGATTAGATTATCAATCCGCTGTAGAAGAGAAGCAAATAGTTGCCGCAAAAATGAAAGATGCCCCCAAAGAACTCGTTGAATATTCTGTAAACATAGTAAGAGAAACACGTATTTCAGCTAAATTACGAAGAGGGTCTAGCATCAGAGGTGCTATTGATTTAGCTTCAATTATTTTTGAATTTGAGGACAGGTCAATGCAAACCTGGATAGATATCAGTATAATGGCACTTGCAACTAAAATAGAATTGGAAGATGGCATAGAAGAAAAAATTGAGACTGTAATCGAAGAAATTGTCCGAAAGGTTATTGGTAAGTTTTTTCGGACCTAGTGAGATAGTAATGCCTCAAACAGGTGGTGGTCGTGCTCCACCTCAATTTGGTCGCTTAACACCAGAAAAACTTATTGAAGCCGAAATTGTTTCTGGTACTCGTTCAGCTGAACAATATCAAGATATGACCAAGGGAATGAAATTCCCTAAAATTAAAAAAATGACCGAGCTTGCTATTGAATATGATAATATTCCTGCTCTAAAAGGCATAGCTAAAAGCAATCAATTTGCTGTTGCTGAGGCACTACAATCAAACGAAGGTGTAAGAATGCTTGAAAGAAGAGCTGCAAGAGGCGAGGGTAGTGCACCCGAATTGTTCTTTATGTTGCGGAGCAATTTTGACCCACAATATCGAAAAATCTATCGAAGATTAGCAAGAAAATCAGTTTTGAAATCCTCTTACAGAGTTGTTGGTCGAGGACTGAAAGGTGAATTGCGTATTAAAACTGAATATGAACCTGGAATGACTGATTTTGACATGGATAATTTAATTGAGAAATTTCTGTTAAATCGATATATTCAATATTCTGATATCGTTGCTATTGAACGAAGAAGCAGAGAAAATATTGGTGTGTTAATGTTTGATACTTCTGGTTCATTATATGGAGAAAAGTTTAGAAATGCCGCAATGGCAGTAGCTATACTCGCTTATCATTTAGCAAAAGAAAAATATGCCGTAATTCTTTTCAACACAAATGCAACAATAATAAAACATCTGGATGAAAAAGTAAAGATAGATGATTTAATCGATAGAGTACTCGAAAGTGAATCCGCAGGTTATACTAATCTCTCTGAAGCATTAAAAACTGGTTTAGGTGAATTGAATAAGGACAAACACACCGAGAAATTTGGTGTACTAATTACTGATGGATGCTTCAATAGAGGAGTTGACCCACGATCTTTTGCAAAAAGTTATTTCAACTTGCATGTTCTAGGTCTTCCAACAGAAAAAGCTTGGGGTGAAACCGTTTGTCGTGATTTAGCAAGAATTGGTAAAGGACGCTTTATGAGAGTAAGCAGTCTAAATCAAATACCAAGAATTCTAATGAAATTATTGCGAAAGAAAGGTTAACCTAGTTTAAATAGGAATGACTTTCTCATTTACACTTGAAGTTTGTTTTTTTTTAAAATAAAAAAAAAGAAGATATTGCTGAATCAAAGATTGAACATTTTGCTTAAATCTTCACTTTCTTCTTCTTTTTGTGGTTTTTTCTTTCTGGTGTAAGCAGATATTAACTCAGGATGGTTGTGTTGAACGTGTTGTCTCCAATTTTTTACCATCACACCACAATAACCACAAATACTTAACGCCTCTTTTTCCTCTCTTTTCTTTAGATATTCGGCATATTTTGGATGTTTTCTTTTCATATGTTCTTCTACGTCATCGACCAAGCATTGACAAATTTTGCAAAATTTAAGTCCTTGCCTTTTATTTTGAATAATGGATGATTTAGCACACAATTTGAGGTTCCTCGGCGTGTTTTTTTTTTAAAAGCTCATTATTTCTATATCAAGAATTATCAATCAAGATACAATATATTAAATTCTTATCACTTCGTATAAAAGTATTACTCGTGTTGCTTTTTTTCGAAAAAGGAGCAGTAACAAAGAGCTAATTTGAATATTTTTGTCGACATATTGTCTAAAAAGAAATAATTGCACTATCTAAATAGTGTTTTTTTCAGTTGAAAATTAACATAAATTTCGAGCGTTTTAAGGCTTTTTTTTGTCCGTAGAAAGCAAATTTTAGAAAATATTAAAGAAACATCATTTCTATTTTTTACATAGTTCTTTAGAAAAAAAAATAAAGTAGTACATATATTGTATTCAATGCTATATATCTAGGAGCAAAGAGATCCGATTATGACAACACGTATTGCTTGGGCAATTACAGGCGCAGGTTGCTGGTTAACAGAAAGTTTTGCCGTTCTAGGAAAGTTATTGAAAAAGGACGGGATTAAAATTGATTTATTCTTCAGTAAAGCTGGTAGAGAGGTTGCACAATGTTATGGTGTGTTTGAGTCTCCAGTACCAATGAAAACACCATTTATTGACAAAATTCGTGAAATACCGAATTTTAATGAGGATATCTTTATGCCTAATTTTGTTGAAAAATTTCAATGGTTAGGTGCAAAGGATACTCGAGATCTTAAGAAAACTATGATAACGAAATCTCTAGAAGAAGAATTTGATTTTGAAGAAGCTTTTCGTGATGTTGTTTTTGAAATAGATGAAGGATCTAGTTTTCCAACAGCAGCAACAGCTTCTAATAATCGGTATGATGTAATAGTTATTTCCCCTGCAACAGGCAACACTGTGGCAAAAATTTCTCAAGGTATAGCGGATAATTTAGTTACAAATTTAGCTATAATGGGTAGTAAAAGTGAAAATACACCTGTAATTATCATTCCAACTGATTTCAAAGAAGGAATTTCAAAAAGCTATTTACCAATAATGCTTCATTCCGATACATGCAAAAAATGCTCGGAATGTTCTTCTCTTTGGGCTTGTAAACCAGGAGCTATCCGAAGAAAAAGGGGAAAAGTACAAATTCATCGTTTGAAATGTACCGGTTGTTTGGATTGTGTACGATATTGTCGACATGGTATCATTACTTTTCTTGAAGAAATTGAAGTACATGTAAGGTCACGTGAGGTAGACGCAACAAACTTGCTCAAAAGCCAACGTGGTTTTAAAGTCTTGGGAACACCAGAAGACGCTTACAATTATATCAGTAAGATGCTGAAAAAGAGCTAGCTTTTAGCAAACTCTCTTAATATGAGAGTTAAATTACTTTATCTTGGAGCTGAGTGTTTATGTTAAATTCAAAAAGAAAAAAAAACAATAAAATTCTTGCTTTAACTGGACGTTCTGCAGAAAAAATAGTCAGAAGTATCGTTCCATCAAATGTAACTGTTAAAGTATTGCCGATAGATGTTGCTGCTTTTATTAATAAGGATTTAATACTAAAAAATTTAACAAAAGAAGAAGCGCAAAAATATGATTTAATTTTAACACCGGGTTTTGTTCAAGGAGATCTAGCTTCTTTACATACTTTACTTGGAGTGTCTGTTGTAAAAGGTCCAAGATATGCAAGTGATATCAAATTGGCAGTTACTGAACTGGATTTTGATGAGTTTTCCTCAAAATATTCCGCAGATAGATTTCTCAAAAAGAAAAAATATTCTCAAACCCGTCAAATTCTAAATGATGGATTTAATAGACCGGTAAATGAAAAAATAGGTGAATTTATTCTCGGAGTTGGGAATACTTTTCCTATTGGGATAAATCGTCCACCTATTGTTATGAGTGAAATTATTGATGCACCAAAATTGACTATGGAGGAAGTGCTAACAAGAGCACAATTCTTCATCAATAGCGGAGCCAATGTGATTGATATTGGTGCAATAGCAAAAAACCCACAACCAGCAAAAATCAAAACGATAATTACTGAGCTCCAAAAATTGAAAAAAAGCAACAATATTATTTTGAGTATTGATACACTAAATGAAGAAGAAATTTTAGCCGCTGTTGATGCAAAAATAGATTTAATCTTAAGTATAGATCACGGAAATGTTAATCAGCTAATTGATAAAATACCTAAAGAAACTGGGATTGTTTTTTTACCTACAAATGTAAAGGAAGGTTTCATGCCTAAAACATCTGAAGATCGAGTAAAATCTTTGATCAAGTTAAGGGATAAATTACGAGCTGCAGGTTATACAAAACTTTTCGCTGATCCAATAATTGAAATGCCAATATATCCCGGTTTTGCATCTTCTTTAGAAAGTTATATTCAATACAGAAAAATAGATTCAACAACACCTATGATGACTTGTATAGGAAATGTTACTGAATTTATTGAAGCTGATCCCGTAGGAATAAATACTCTATTTGGATGTTTAGCAGTAGAATTAGGCATTCAATTGCTTCTAATGACTGACTTTAGTGTAAAATGTCGTGGAGGAACAAAAGAGATTGTGAAAGCAAGAGATTTAGCTTTTGCAGCTAAGAAGAGAAATTCTCCACCTATAGGTCATGGCGTTAACATACTCTTAGCAAAGAGTAGAACTGATTTTGAAATTGAGATACCTATAAACAAAGATTTGGAAATTATTGATCTAACAAGTGATGATGGAGCATTATATACAATGCATTATGACTTGGACCCAAAAGGTAGTTTTACAATTTGGATCAATAACCAAAAACAGAAGATATATGTTTCTCATTTAGATATTTCTTGTAAGAAACCTGATTTATTGTTAATATCTTCAGAAGCGAGAATGCTTTTTGAAGAAATTACTAAAAGAGGATTATTATCAAAAATGGATCATGCATTTTACCTTGGAAGAGAATTAGAACGAGCAGAAATCTGCCTCTATTTAGGGAAAACATACATCCAAAACGAACAGGCATTTAAAGACTAAAAGTATTACAAATATGGGTTATTAAACGGAGGGCAAATTTTTCAAAATATGAGCAATTCTTAATAAGCTGATGTTCAATTGATTAAGCGGTTAGGAAAGAAAACCAGAAATTAGAGGTTATTTAGAATGAAGTTAGATGAGAATGCAAAATATGCTCAATCACATGAGTGGATTAGAAAAGAAAGCGATGATGTTTTCGTAGTAGGCATTTCTGATTTTGCTCAAAGCTCAATGAAAGATATCGTATTTGTTGAATTGCCATCAGAAGGAACAACTTTTAAGAAAGGCGATAAAGCTTGTGACCTTGAGTCTGTGAAATCGGTAGAAGAAATAAAATCTCCAATTGCTGGAGAAGTGACCGCTGTAAATAGTACTCTAGAAGATTCTGCTGAGCCAATTAATGATGATCCTTATGGTGAGGGTTGGTTCTTTAAAATAAAAGCATCAAACCCAGCTGAATTTGATGAATTATTATCTCCGGAAGATTATCGGAAATTCGTTGATTCATTAGGTAAAAAATAATAATTATTATGGAGTCTGATCTTTTCATGAGCGAAAAAAATGAAGGGTCAGCTAACGAGAAACAAAAACAAATGGAATCGTACCTTGGTATCAAGGATATTGCCGAACTATACAAGGACATTCCATCTTCAGTTCTTTTCAAACGTCCTTTAGAAATTGCCGGACCAATGTCTGAACGTGACTTGTCAATTTATATTGACAATGTTCTAACAATGAACAAAAAAGTTATTCCATTTTTGGGCGGAGGTGCACAAAACCACTTCATCCCTGCTTTAGTTCAAGAAGTAATAAGCAAACCAGAGCTTCAAAATGCTTACACTCCTTATCAACCTGAAGTATCACAAGGAATGCTACAAGGTATTTTTGAATATCAAAGTTTGGTTAGTGAATTAACAAATCTTAACGTTACTAATGCATCAATGTACGATTGGGCTACTGCTATTGCAGAAGCATTACTAATGTCAGTTAGATTGTTAAAAAAGAGAAAAAAAGTACTAATCACTGCGAGTGTTCATCCTGATAGATTATCTGTCATTAAAAATTATCTAGATGGACCAAAAATCACCTATGAGTTTGTTCAGATAAATGAAAAGACTGGTCAAGTAGATTTAGCTGACCTCAAAGAAAAATTAACAGAAGATGTTGCTGCCTTTTATTTTGAAAATCCAAACTGTTTTGGAGTAATTGAAAGTAAGGCTGAAGAAATTTGTAATATGATTCATGCTGTCGATGCAATAGCAATTGCTGGAGTAGATCCAATTTCATTGGGCATTTTGAAACCTCCTGGAGATTACGGTGTTGATATCGCTGTAGGAGAAGGGCAAGGTTTAGGTATTCCTGTGAGCTTCGGTGGACCTCATTTTGGTTTCTTCTCAATCAATTATGATAGGAAAACCATTAGACAAATGCCTGGAAGATTGGTCGGAATGACTAAAACCCAAGATGGTACTCAAAGGGCTTTTGTTCTAACACTTTCAACTCGAGAACAACACATCAGAAGGGAAAAAGCAACAAGTAATATTTGTACAAATCAATCAATTCTAGCATTTGGTGCAGGAGTGTATCTTTCACTTCTAGGTCCAGAAGGAATAAAATGTACAGCAGAATATTGCTTGACTGCAGCAAAATATCTCTCGAGCAAAATAAACGAACTCAAGAATTTTGAATCACCTATCTTTACAGGATCACATTATAATGAATTCACCGTGAGATTAAAGAAAGGAAAGATGGCTGAAGTGCAGAAAATGCTCGTAGACAAAGGTTTTGTTGGAGGATTTTCGTTAGTTGAATGCCACCCAGAATTCGGAGAGACAGCAACCTATTGTGTAACAGAAATGCACACAATGGATGATATTAACAATCTTTTAGCAGTACTAGAAGAAATTGACAAGAAACTCGGAGGAAAATAATATGGCCAAACAAGCGAAATACGATGAACCTCTAGTTTTTGAGATAGAGACAACGAAATATGCAAAATATCATCCTCCCAAAATACCTGTTGAAATAACAAAAACAGTTGGAAATGTTTCAGAATTAATTCCCAAAGAAATGCAAAGAGAAGCATTACCCAATCTACCGAGTTTGGCAGAGTTTCAACTCTCAAGACATTATACACACCTTGCACAAATGACTTTTTCAGTAGATAGTGGATTCTATCCACTAGGCAGTTGTACAATGAAATATAATCCAAAAATAAATGATGTTATTTCTTGTGATAAGCGCATCGCTGAATCACATCCTTATCAACCTGATGAAACTGTTCAAGGAAATATCCGTATTCTTTGTGAAACAGATCAGATGCTCTCTGAATTAGCTGGTATGGTTAGAACAACTCTTCAACCTTCTGCAGGAGCACATGGTGAATTAACAGGAATACTGGTTATTCGTGCTTATCATGAAGATCATGGTGAAGGAGAGCAAAGAACTGAAGTAATAGTTCCAGATTCTGCTCATGGTACAAATCCAGCTACAGCAGCAATGGCAGGGTATCGAACTGTAGTCATCCAATCAAAAGAAAATGGCTTGGTTGACCTTGAAGCATTAAAAAGTGCTGTCAGTGAAAAAACTGCCGCGCTAATGCTTACAAATCCAAACACTCTAGGGTTATTCGAAGAAGAAATTCTTGAAATTGCTAAAGTAGTTCATGATGTTGGTGGATTGCTCTATTATGATGGTGCAAATTTCAATGCAATAATGGGTATTTGTAGACCTGGTGATATGGGTTTTGATGTTATTCATTTTAATGTTCATAAAACCCTGTCAACCCCTCACGGCGGAGGAGGACCAGGTTCGGGTCCAGTTGGTGTTGTTGAGAAATTGGTTCCATATTTACCTAAACCAATGCCTGAATATGATACGAAAAATAACCACTATTACTTAAATCATGACTTGCCAAAATCGATTGGAAAGATTCGTGGATTCTGGGGTAATTTCAGTGTTCTTGTTAGAGCTTATGTCTATATGCTGTCCTTAGGCGGAAATGGTTTGAAAATAGCTTCAGAACAAGCTGTTTTAAATGCAAATTATTTGAAAAAGAAAATTCTAGTGCTAAAAGGATGGACTCTACCATTCTCTACAGAAACTCCAAGAAAACATGAATTTGTTTTAAGTGGAGAAGATTTGCATAACGAAACAGGTATAAGCACTTTAGATGTTGCCAAAAGATTACTTGATTTGGGTTATCATGCACCAACAGTCTATTTTCCATTAATTGTTCATGAAGCTTTGATGATAGAACCTACTGAAACAGAATCTAAAGAAACTCTTGATGAATTTACAGAAGCAATGAAACAAATTCTCACAGAAGCACGCGAAAATCCTGAAATAATTAAAAATGCTCCTCAGTTAACACCTATCTCTCGAGTGGATGAAGTATTAGCTGCAAAAGAGCCGATTCTTACATGGCAAATGTTCAAAGAAAAACAAATGGAGAAGTAAAAGACTTCTCACTAACTCTTTTTTTTACTTTTCGATTCTCATTAAGATATCTTCATGATAGCTCGTTACTACTCTAATAAATCCATGAAGTTCTTTATCTAATTCAATATCTCCCGTATCCACTCGAAGACGTTCTGTCTTTTCAAGTTTAGAAACTGTAGCAATTAGAATAATATTCTTTTTTCCAATCTTTCTAATAACTGCCGGAGAAAATTGTTGATTTCCACGTCCAAAAATAAAACCTTGATTACCAATAACTGTGATAATTATTTTTGAATTTGAATACTGTTTCAGTAAATCCAATAATTGCTTTTCATTTAGATCCATTGCAATTAGTTTTCTATTAAAGATTGCATCAATTCCTAGGAGAGTTTTTTCTAATTTAAGATAATCAGCTACAACTTTGCATGTTGTTCCTGATCCCAATAGATAGAGAGTATCTCTATCCATATCATCTGATACTCTTTCAGCAATAACTCTTTGATCATGCTTTTCATCAAAGGTGGATGCAGAAGCCATTTTTCCTCCCTGAAAAGAAGCTGTAAGATAAGGTATCTTTACCATGCCTTTCAACTCCGCGCTTACTCTACCTGCTCGGAATGCTTCTTCATCAATGTCCATTACTTCCATCTCTGTTAGATTTAATTGTCCACTATGAAATTGTTTGAAAATTTCACCTGCAATTTCCGGGCTTAAAGCAAAACAGGCACTGTGCATTTTAACTCCACTTGGTACTGCTAATACCGGAATTTTATCTTCTATTGCTTCAAAAACATCACATGCAGTTCCGTCTCCACCAATGAAGATCAATAGATCAGCATTTTTTTCAAGAATGAGTCTAGCTGCTTTTTTAGTGTCTTCTCGAGATGGTTTTTTATTGCTAGTTTTTCCAATAATTGAATAATTAAATCCCATTTCTGCTAGAACAGCTTCGCCCATTTCATCATTAAAACAAAGAAAGGATGTGGTATCTTTCAAATTTCCAATTGATTTAAGAAACCGCATTGCACGCTCATTTGATACTTTCTTACCTTCCCCGTCCTCAATTTTTGCCCAAATAGCTTCTACATCATCGCTACCTTTGAAGCCTATTCGACCACCAACTCCTGCAATTGGATTGATAATTAATCCGACCAATAAATTCTCTCTCTCAGGAGCTGCTGTTGTACTAATATTTGTTGGATTCATTGATTTCTCACTTTCACTCAGTAATGTCTTTCTTTCTTCAATTAATTGTTAGGGATAGAAAATAATCTATCAATTATATTTGCTTCTACATTTTCTTTATAATATATAAGTAAAGAAGTACAAATATAACACGAAAAAGTAATAAAACTCAATAACAATCTCTTATTGAAATATAGGTGAGAAATGTGGAGTTTCCTAAAACAAAACGTGAAGATATTATTGAAACAATTCATGGTGTAGAAGTTCACGACCCATATCGTTGGCTTGAAGATTTTAACAACATTAATGTACAAAAGTGGTTGGATGAGCAACATAATTTAACAAAGAATGTGTTGAAAGCAATTCCTAATAGAGATGTTGCATTAAAACGAATGACAGAACTGTTTTCTTTAGGAGCAATTTCAATTCCAATCAAACATAAAGAGAGTACCTTCTTCTTTAAGAGAACTACAGAGAAACATTCCATTTTGTATTATCAGGGTAAGGAAAAAAAAACTAGTGTACTAATTGATCCAAATGAACTTAGTAAGAAAAATCCTATTGCTTTAGATTGGTATTATGTTTCACCTGAAATAAAATATCTTGTCTATGGTCTATCAGAAAATGGCGATGAATGGAGTTTATTACAAATAAAAAATATTGACACCGGTGAAATATTAGAGGACAAAATTCCAAGAACGCGCCACTGTAGTTTAGCTTGGTTACCTGATGAGTCTGGTTTTTACTATACTAGATTCCCTCAAGTAGGCTCTGTACCAGAAGGTCAAGAGCATTACAATTGTAAAGTCTATTTTCACAAGATAGGCACAAATTGGAAAGATGATAAAATAATATTTGGTGAGGGACGCGCTGCAACAAATCACTATACTGTCCAAATATCAAAAGATGCCGAATATCTCATAATTGCAATTCAAAAGTATACTAAAAATGATTTGTTTCTTCTAAATTTGGAAACTAAGGAACTTGTAGACATTATTGTAAATCAAGATTGTCTATCAATGGTGAAGGTAATAGATGATGAACTATGGATTTTAACTAACAGAAATGCTCCAAGAAAAGCACTATATAAAACAACTTTCGAAAGACCTACATTTGAGGATTGGGAATTAATTATACCTGAAAGTGACAATATTATCTCTCAATTTCTTATCTCTAAAGAGAAAATCTATCTTTTAGTAATGAAAAATGCCTATGATCATATTGTGCTCCATAATCATCAAGGACGATATTTGAAAACATTAGATTTACCAAAATATGCTTCTATTACTGGATTGGCTAGAAACCAAGAGAAGACAAAGAATGTTTCTGAATTTTTTGTTATGGTTACTTCTTTCTTACAACCCAGATCGATTTATTCCTATAATCTTTCACAAGAAGAAATAACTCTATATGATGAGATAAAACCACCTGTAAATCCTGAAGATTATATCGTCAACCAAGTTTGGTATAAATCAAAAGATGGTACTAAAGTTTCAATGTTTATTGTTCATAAGAAAGGTTTGAAATTTGATGGAAATAATCCAACATTGTTGTGTGGTTATGGTGGTTTTAACATTGCTTTGAAACCTCCCTATATTAAAGAATCAAGATTCTATTGGTTGGAGCGAGGTGGTGTAATTGCTATTGCAAATCTTCGAGGTGGTTCTGAATATGGAGAAGAATGGCACAAAGGTGGTATGCTGAAGAATAAGCAAAATGTATTTGATGATTTCATTTATGCCGGTCAATGGTTAATTGAAAACAAATATGCCTCTAATAAAACACTAGCTATTTTTGGAAGAAGTAATGGTGGATTATTGACTGGTGCAGCAGTAACTCAAAGACCAGATTTATTTAGTGCTGTATATATTGGAGTGCCATTACTCGATATGATTCGATATCAACTTTTTAGCATAGCAAGATACTGGATCCCTGAATATGGTTCTTCAGAAGATCCGGAACAATTCAAATTCATTTACAAATATTCTCCATATCACAACGTCAAAAAAGGAACAAAATATCCGGCAACATATCTAGTAGCTGCTGCATCTGATAGTAGAGTTGATGTCAATCATGCAATGAAAATGACTGGATATATGCAGTGGGCAAATGCATCAAAAGAACCAATTCTGTTGTTTGTTGAAAGACAAGCAGGACATGGAATAGGAAAACCCATTGACAAAGTTGCAGAAGCGGAAGCAAATAAATTCACTTTTCTTGGGTGGAAAACAGGAATGAAATTATAATCAAAGGAATGCTCTAATATAAGGTGATTTTTATGAAGATATATTTAGAACAAGGGGATATCACAAATATTCAAGCTGATGCTATTGTAAATGCAGCAAATAATGAATTGTGGATGGGTGCAGGGGTTGCAGGAGCCATTAAAAGAAAAGGGGGGATAGAAATAGAAAAAGATGCAATGAGCAAAGGACCGATAGAACATGGTGAAGCTATAGAATCAATTGCTGGCAAATTGAATGCTAAATATGTTATACACGCTGCTGGTATGAGAAGTGATGGTTTCATCAGCAAAGAAAGCTTATCTAAATCAGTTGAAAACAGCTTATTTATTGCAGAAAAATTGCAATTACAATCGATTGCTTTTCCAGCTATTGGTACGGGCGTTGCAGGATTCCCACCAGAAGAATGTGCAAAAATAATGTTAGATGTATTGAGAAATTTCAAATATACAAAGCTGGAAAAAGTAATTCTTGTGTTGTATAGCAATGAAATGTATTCGCTCTTTCTAAAAGTTGCAGAAAACAAAGAAATTGAATTGTAACGTTGGGTTACAATTCCTAATTATCCTCTGAAGTTTCTTGCTCTTCAGTTTGAGATGATTCTTCTAAAGCATTTTGCGCTTTAACTATATTATCTTCCTTTTTGTCTTCTTCCTGAGAAAATTCCATTTCACGTTCAACTAAAATATCCAGTATTTTAAGTGAGAACGCTTGGCATTGATCAATAATTCGTTCTGCTTCTAGAGTATCAACATATAATTGCTCCTCAGAACCTTTGATTAATGGTAGGATTGTTGAATTCCAGATTCCTTTTGCTTCTGAATAGAGTGTTTGCGCATCTGTAGCAAACTCTGTTAATCCTTCACGAGATGCTGTACTTAAGACTTGAGAAGTCATTTTTTTGTCTAGTAAATCCTCAAGTTCTTTTTCATATCCCAATAAAATGGTGATTGTCTTTTTTATTTCTTCTTTCTTTTGATCAATTACTGAAGGTTCTATTTCTTCTCTAACCTTTGGTAGGTCAATTGTAAATTCTTGAGCTGGCTCCTCTTGCACTACTTCTGCTGGGATATCTGCTGCGAGCTCCGTTTCAGAAATTATCCTTGTGTCAGCATCCTCTTGACTTGACTTCATCTTATCTTCAAATCGTTTCTTTGCTGCCACTTCGACATTATTTCGTTCGGTTTTCTCCCAAGTCATTTCGCGTCCTTTAGCTTTTTCACTAGCAAACAATTCTGATTCTTCTCGTTCTAATTCCTTCTTTTGTGATGACTTCTTAGGTCTAAATGATCTAGCAACTAGAAATGAAAATGTTAAGAATAATGCGATTGTTGCTACACAGATAATGACTATGAACATAATTTGAGCATAATCAATAGGTTCTGCAATGCTTGGAGGGAATGAATCCGGATCTAATGGATCTGTACCGGCATTTACTTCCACACCATCATTATAACCATCTCCGTCTGTATCCGGATTTGTGGGATCTGTCCAGATACGTGATTCAAAATCGGTTGTAAGACCATCTCCATCTAGATCTAAATCAATATTATCAGCAACAAGTGGGTTCAATCCCCACTTAACTTCATATCCATCAGATAAAGTGTCTCCATCTGAATCGATTTTGAGTGGATTCGTATGATACTCATTGACTTCTTCTCCATCTAATAGAAAGTCACCATCTGTATCTGCTAGATGAGGATCTGTTCCTTCGAGGTATTCCTCAAGATTTGTCAAATCATCTTCATCTGTATCAATAGCTGCATCTGAACTATTTGTTGGGTTAAAGTTTTCTAGGATCTCGTAATCATCTGGCATCCCATCTGCGTCGCTATCACTACTGAGTGGATTTGTTCCGTAAACTAAAATCTCATTTCCATCGGAAATTGTGTCTCCATCCGTATCAGCTAAAGCAGGATTTGTTCCATATATTGCTTCATCTAAATCAGATAGTCCATCTCCATCTGTATCGATGGAACCATAGACGATATAAGCTTCTGTTGTTAGCTGATATCGTTCAACAAAGGCAATATAATAATTACCAATTTTATCTACAGCGATTGATGGATCATGAGCAATACTTGAAGGTGAGCTTATTCTTTTTTCAAAATCCCAATTACTGGCCATATTTTTCTGCTTAAGATGGATTTGTGAGTTTCCCGTAATTTTTGTTTCAAAAACAACAATAATATTGCCATTTTGATCTGCTGCTATTCCAAAATCACTTTCATCAACTAAAAAGGAATGAATGGTTGTTGGTGAAGACCAAGCACCTGCAGCACCTTTTGCCGGCGCAGTAATGTAATAGAGGTTGTTAGTTGTGCCATTATCTCTAAAAACAACTTCGATATTTTTACTATAATTGTTATAGGTAATAATAGGATCAATTGGCGCATAAGCTACATTAGTAATCTTCTCTTCTGATGTCCAAGCAGATCCTTCATCCAAGTAGGAATAATATAATTCCTGATCACTTGTTCTCTTATCTGACCAGATTAAATGAAGCGTATCGTTGCTATCAACAGTCAAAGCAAGCTGTGTTTCAGCAGCAATTTCTGCTCCATTAGTAATTCGAATAATTGGCGTATCCCAAAGACCAGTCGTAGCATTATATTTTGTATAATAAAGGTCTCCAAGAGCATTATCTGTTGTATCTCTCCAAACTAGATGAACCAAACCAACACTATCAGATACGGTTATTGGATTTTCAGCATCACCACTATTTGAAGTTAAATTATTTTTTCCACTGACGTTAATTCCATCTTCAACAATTACTTCTTGCAACTCGAAATCATCTTGTGGGTTTTCATCTTCTTCAAACACAAAATGAATGGATCCGTTAATATCAGGTGTAGGATTATAACCAGTTGGTAATGCATCTAATACCGTTTCAATTACCAATGGGGTTGGTAGCCATGCACTACTACTATTGCCAATAGAGAAGTAGATAGTACTTACCGGGCTTGTCTCAGGATTGATGATATCAACCCAAGAAACTCCTACCATTTCAGTTAAAGGATCATAGATTACTCGAGAATGAGATGAATTAGTTCCCGTATTAGAAATTCTTTCACCATCAGTAACAATGACTGCATTTGGATTAAATATTACAACTATTGGCTCTTCAAGAATTGAAGGACTAACTCCTATTGCATTAGGAATTGCATTATATCCTTGAATGGCAATTGGTAGTACTAGACATAAAAATATAACAAAAGTAAAGGCAAAATTGGTTGACTTTTTCATTCGAACTAAAGTAATTTCAGATGACACAGTTTCAGACTTCCTACTCAATCTAGTATTTAGACTATGAGAAAAAAAAGCTTTTTATAGTGAACATTGGAGGTAAAATGATACAGTAGCAATTTAAAAGATAGCTAACAAGGGGAAAACTTTTTCTTTCTTGTGAAATTGAAACAACAGAGTATAGGAAAACTTATTAAAACAAATCCAAGGGTTGGAGAAATAGTTAATAAACACTTTGTTGTGGAAATTTTAATAAAATAAGGTGCAAATAATGGCTAATCAAGAAATCAAGGTACTCGTTGAAGGTGGAAAAGCATCTCCCGCACCACCACTAGGTCCTGCATTAGGACCAACTGGAGTAAATATCGGTCAAGTTATCAGTCAAATTAACCAACAAACCTCAATGTATAGAGGGATGAAGGTTCCTGTTACAATTACTATCAAACCTGATAGATCATTTGAGCTTAATGTAGGTATCCCAACAACAAGTGGTTTAGTACTAAAAGAAGCAAAATTATCAAAAGGTGGGCATGGTTCAACAGAGGAAGTTCCTGAAGAACCTTTTATTGGAAATATCTCCATGCAACAAGTAATGAACATTGCTGAAATCAAAAAAGAAGGAAGTTTTGCTATAACGTATAAAACCCTTTGTAAAGAGATTTTGGGTACTGTTTTAAGTTCAAAAGTTTCGTGTGAAGGAAAAGATCCTCGCGAAGTTCAAAAAGACATTGACAAAGGTGTCTACGATAAACTCTTTGTTGGCAAAGATAAATTGTGACATCACCACTCTTTTTTTCTATGGATAAATAGGATATCTAGTTTATCCATCATTAGTTACCATAACAAATAAGTTGTTGGTACAGGTTCATTTCTGAACCCCCACAAGGAACAGTCGTGTAAAGGATTCCTAAGTCTGTATAGAGCACATGGTTGAAGTCTTTCAGATTTCTAATTTTGTGATAATCAATGAAGGATGCTTGGCAGGTGTTCACAGTAGCAATGTAATCGTGATTTGCGGTGAATCTACATTCTGAGTAATGGAACCATCGATTTCGCTTATCAGCGGTCAAGTTGTTTGATTCCTTAACTTTCATTCCTTCATCATCTGTTTTAGCTTTTTTGTGTTTCTTTCATTACCTCTGTGTTATCCAATAATACCTACCTCTATTACAATTAGCAACTGTAAAACCTTGCCCAATTTGCATCAAACTAACAGTACAACCATTAGGATTTGTGCTTGAACACCAATATTTTTATTGTTTCTTCTCTTCAAATTCTTGTCCCTTCATTTCTCAATTCACATGCTCCAGTATCCCTTATTCTAATTGCTCATAAAAACATCAATAGTAGTAACCCAAACTTTTATTTTTCAAAAGCTTTTGATTCTATAATTGAGCAAAGTTTGTTTTTGCTCAAATGCGCTGAATAAAAAACGAACAACCCAAATACGAATCCGAGTAGTTGATTGGATAAGAATTCCTCTCAAAAAAACTCTTAATTTGGGTAATTTAAAATAAAATGGTTCTAATTAATTTGGAACCTTCAGAGAAAGAGGTGTAAAAAATTTCAAAACATTCAGGCTTGAAATTCTTATTCAAACCAAAAAGTATTGCCGTTATCGGAGCCTCAGCAAAACCAGGGAAAATAGGTTACGAAATAATGGATAATATTCTATCCTATGGCTTCAAAGGTGAATTGTATCCTATTAATCTAAAAGAAATAGAGATTCTAGGTAAAAAATGCTATAAATCAGTAGCAGACGTACCTGGTGAAATCGATTTAGCTGTTATTTCAATTCCAGCAAAATACGTCCCTGCTGTTTTCGAAGGCTGTGGTAAAAAAGGTGTGAAATCTGCAGCAATTGTTACAAGTGGTTTTGGCGAGGTCGGTGACCATGAAACTGAAAATCGTCTTGTTGAGATTGCTGAAAAATATAATATGCCATTTATTGGGCCAAACATTTTTGGAATAGTATATGCTCCAAACAATATTAATGCCTCATTTGGTCCTGCTGATGTAAAACCAGGCAAGTTAGCCTTCATTACACAAAGTGGAGCACTAGGTATTGCACTTATGGGTTGGACAATTACCAATAAAATTGGTCTCTCATCAATCGTTAGTATTGGAAACAAAGCTCAAATTGGTGAAAGTGAGCTTCTAGAAAACTTTTTGAAAGATGATCCAAACACAAAAGCAATTTTGCTTTATGTTGAAGGTTTAATTGATGGTAGACAATCAATGAAAACATTCAAAGAAGTTGGTTTGAAGAAACCAATTATAGCATTAAAATCCGGGCGCTCAAAAAGAGGTGCAGCTGCTGCTGCAAGCCATACAGGAAGTCTAGCTGGTGCAGACAATATCTATTCTGCTGCATTCAAACAGTCAGGTGTTCTCAGAGCCATAGATGCTTCTGAAGCTTTTGACTGGGCAAGATGTATTACAAATAACCCTCGTCCTAAAGGAAAGAATGCCGTTATCATAACAAATGGTGGTGGAGTAGGAGTAATGGCTACTGATGCTTGTGAGGACAATGATTTAGATCTTTACAATGATCAAGAGAAACTCAAAGAACTATTCTTTAAACCTGAGATAATGCCTCCTTTTGGTTCAACCAAAAATCCAGTAGATATTACTGGTGGCGGCGGAGAATTAGCATATAAAAAAGCAATTGAAGCTGCTTATAATGCCAAAGAAATTCATTCCATTGTTGTACTTTATTGTCAAACAGCAACAACTAATCCAGATCTGTTAGCTGATTATATCATAGAAGTGGTAAAGAAAAACGGTGGTAAGAAACCATTTGTTATCGCAAATATTGGTGGAGAAGCAGTAGAAACTATGATTGACAAACTAAATGAAAATGACATCTCTGCATACGATCTCCCAGAAAAAGCTATTTCCTCCTTGAGCGCACTTTATAGATGGTCTGAGTTTATAGATAGAAACGAAAAACAAGGGAAAACAAAACCACTGAAATTGCCAATTCCACAAATTAAAGCAATCATTGACAATATCAGAAAGGAAGGCAGAATTCAAATGCTCGAACATGAATCCAAACAAATTTTCAAATTAATTGGTTTAAATGTTCCACCTTTCGCTCTGGCCCAAACTGTTGATGAAGCACAAAAATTTGCTCAAGAGGTTGGTTATCCCGTTGTTATGAAAATTGTTTCTGAAGATATTATTCACAAAAGTGATGCTGGTGGAGTAGTTGTTGGACCAAAAAATGCTAGAGAAGTCGATGAAGCATTTAATAAAATTTTAACAAATGCCAAAAACTACAAAGCAGATGCAAATATTCGTGGTGTATTCATTTCTCATATGGTTCCAAAAGCAACAGAAGTCATTGTAGGTGTAACTCGAGATCCAACCTTCGGACCAGTAGTTATGTTTGGTCTAGGTGGAATCTTCGTAGAAATAATGAAAGATGTTGTTTTTAGAGTAGCTCCCTTCCCAAAGGAAGAAGCAAGACATATGATAAATGAAATAAAAAGCAAACCAATGCTCTACGGAGCTAGGGGAACAAAACCCGCAGATATAGATGCTTTAGTAGATACCATCTACATTATTAGTCAGCTTGTATCTCAAGTGGATGACATTAAAGAATTAGATATCAACCCACTCTTTGCATTAGAAAAAGGTGCAAGTGCAGTCGATGCTCGGATTACATTAACAGAAAAAAGCTATCCAAGTAACTAATTTTTTAAAAAAAAACTGAGTGAATCGTTTTCACTCTTTCTTTTCTATTTTTTAATCACAGAAAACTTAATTTTGAATGAATGACTTTGAGAATTGATAGTTACAATTCTACAAGATGTTCGGTAATTTTAATAATCGGCTTGGCTTGAGCAATAAGCAATAAATGAATACTAGCAAAGGTGGGTCTTAAAATATACAAATTCAGCTATCAAAATGGGTTACTTTTAGAATTTTCCAATAACCAAAAGGTAATGATTGATAGCAAGAATACCAAAATACCACTAAAAGTAAACGCAATTGTGACACATGCACATTCAGATCACTTTGCAGCGATGAATTCTTACTCAACAACATTTGCAACACAAGCAACGATTGATCTTTTTAATAAAATAAAAAAAACAAAAACAAGAAGTAATTTTATCTCTGTAGAATTTAATGAACAATTAAAACTACAACCTGACTCACCCGATGTGAAAATTTCATTTATACCATCTGGTCATATTCTTGGTTCTGCATCTGTGTTCATTGAAAATGATAATAGTCGGTTTTTATTCTCGGGAGATGTAGGAGGAAAGGGGCAGCTAACCTCATTAGCACCTTTGAAAGCTGTTCAAGCAGATATTTTAGTTGTCGAAGCAACGTTTGGTTCTCCGGAATTAGTCTTCCCGTCTCGAGAGGAAACCTCAATGGAGATATTGAAATGGTCTGCAAACGTCATAAAAGAAAAGAAGAATGTGCTGTTTTCAGCAGGACGGTTAGGTTCCTCACAAGAATTGATTAAACTATTTAATAACCTCACAAATCTAAATGTTATAACTCATGGAGAAGTTACTCAACTATCAGAGATTTATCAAAAACATGGTGTAAAGCTGGTTTTTCATGATTCAAAATCAGAGGAAGGAAAGGAAATACTGAGAAACGGAGAGGCAATAATCATTCAACCCCGAGGGAAGAAGATCGTTCCGTATTTTATTACGGAACATGTTGAATGTAAGACTGCAATAGTAACAGGTATGGCTTCAAGATTTCAATATAGAAATTACGATGCTTCATTTCCATTATCTTCGCATGCGAATTTTCACGAATTGATAGAATATATCAAAGAAGTATCTCCAGAATTGGTTTTCACAATATACGGTCTCGAGAAAAAACTCGCAAAAGCAATAACAAGAGAATTAGATATTCCAGCAATTCCTCTAAAAGACAAAACACCAAATGCAATACAAAAAACAAGTGATAAAATTGCTGTAGAACAAAATCAAAGAAAAAATCTAGAAAGGGAAAAAGTAACCTTAAAGAAAATAGAGAGAAAAGTTGTTTCCAAAGAAAAGAAGGAAATAACCTTAGATGATTTTTTCAAGAAGGACAGCTAGTTATAATGGCGCTGATTAGTTGTGACTCGAATTTTCAAAATGGTGTTATCAAAAATTCAACCAAGTCAGCTCTATATTAGTGAGAAAAAATTAGCTAATATAAAGGAAAAAACAAATAAAAACGGTATAGTTGAATTAGATCCTATACCGATTAAAAAGTTGGGCGATGATATAATCTATACAGATGGACATACTCGCGCTTTTCTTGCCTATCAAAACGGTGAAAAAGAAATTAGCGTTGAATGGGACGATGACGATTTAGATTGGGAAATGTATGCAGTATGTGTTCAATGGTGTAAAGATGAAGCAATTTATACAATTGGCGATTTACAAAAGAGAGTTGTTCCACATAAAAAATATGAAGTGGTTTGGTACAAGCGCTGTGATACTTTGCATGCAGAAATAGCTCAGAAGAAAGCATAAAAGTGACATGAAAAATACTTTGGGAGTTTCTTTTACTTGGATTCTCTTTTTTCTTTGCCTTTATTTAAATCAATAGCTTTTTCTTTCACTAGAGAGATTGGCGCTACGTCCTCGAATTTTGGTTCTGTTACAACATATATTTCAGCTATACCTTTTGGTGTGAAATTTTTTACCATTCGACCTGAATGGAATCCAAATGGTCCAGGATGTTGAACATCTCGGAAAGTTAAACGATAATACGTTGCAAGATGTGCCCATTCATTGAGTTCATCAGGATGCTTTACAGATTTGGGTGCTGTTTCAGCTAAACCAATCCAATTGTACCAAGCATGTACATCTTCTGGGTCACCTAACGCACGACTTGTACTTGGGTCCATAGTTCTTCCGCTGTAATTTGCTGTGATTTTAATACACAACCATTTACCAACAAGTGTGATGATTCTATCCGCTGTACCTGGTCCATTTTTCTCAAAAGAATAATCAGACCATTCACTTTCCACTTCATCTTCAAGTTTACTGATCAAGAATTTTTCTAGTTTTGATATATCAATAGTCATCTGTCTAACTCCTTGAACTTTAGTATACTGAAAAGATATTCTTCTTCTCCGATTTTCTTTTTTTAATAATCGGTTTTTCCATATTTAACATCTTTTGCTTTTACTACTTCTACATTACGAGTTGAGCAACCATCCTTAATGATTTGAATTAAGGTTGCATTCAAGCTACTCCGATCAATTATCGCCCATTTGATTTTCTCAATTGTTTTATCGATCATTTGTTCTACTATTGCTTGAGTGAGGTGTTCTTTATGATATTTAGGTAGAATGTGACCGATTGCTACAGGTGTTAATTCCATTAATTCATTGAATCGTGTTGTGTAATGTCCACCTCCAAAACAAATACTGGGAATAATTTTCTCTTCATTTTTTTGCAAACAGATTTTCATTAGAGTATTTGCAACAGCTTGTAACGCTAATTTATTCTTGAACTCTATCTCTGTGCTCCCTACTTCAACATAGATTAATGGCGTTTTTAGATTGGTTGGTCCATGGTGTGTTGCTTCTACTGTAACGTCAAAGTTAGTTAGAGCAAGTTTTTCTTGTTCTTTCAAAAGGTTGAGATATGCTTCTCTAATTGCTCTTGTACTTCCAAAAGCTAATTCCAAAGGATTGCCACCATGACTATTATCAGAACTAAGATTTCCGGTAATATGCGTTAGTAGGCTTGGTTTATTTGCCTTACTTTGATGACGTGAACCAAATAGCAATAGATCTGCTTCAAGCTTATCACAATGGTCTGTATGGATAACATCTTTTGTTGAATTCACTAATCGAATATTTTTATGTTTATAAATTGGTGTTTCATCAAATGTTTCTTCAGTTTCTTCGAATGACCAATTGTCCAAAAGGGTTTGGCGTATATTTCTACCACAAATATTTTTATCGGTGGTTATTATAACCGGTTTTTTAAGATTCATTTGAACTTTCACCTCTAATTCAAAGAAATATTTTTAGCATTAATGAATTCCTCTATTTCATCTTTCCTAGGCATTCCATCTCGAGCATTGGAGAGTGTAATTTGTAACGCTGCACACGCTGCAGCATATTTCCCACAAGCAGAGAGGGATAGATTTTGTTTGTAAGAATGAATAAATCCTGCGGCATAAGCATCTCCCGCACCTGTAGTATCAACAACAGGAACTTCAAAGGATGGTATTTTCTCTATACCATCGTGGGAAACAATATATGACCCTTCATGCCCAAGTGTTACATTCAAAATTGTTGATTTGTTCAATCTAAGAGTCTCTAAATTCTCTTTTGTTGGGAAAAATCCGTATGCTTTTTCAAAAGCAATTTTATTTAGAAAAATAAGTGTATAACTTTCGATTATTTTTTGAAGTACTTCTCTAGTTTCAATCATTAATTCTCCTCCAAAATCGATTGAAGAGATGATTGACATCTTGTTACAAACTTGAGCAATTTTATGCGCTACTTTGGTGGAAACACTTGAAGCATGCACAATTTTGGCATCAGAGAACAATTGCCCAGTAATATCTTTTGGTGCTAGCTTGGCATTTGCTTCTCGATAGCCAATTTTCATTGTTTGCCCTTCTTTATCAACTAATATAATGACAAAGCCCGTTGCACAATCTTCTTCTTTGATGACTTTAGAAACATCAATTTGTTCTTCTATTAGAGAGGTTAATCCTACTCTGCCATTTTGATCATTACCCACATGACCAAATAGTGAAACTTTTGAACCTAAACGTGAGAGTCCTACAGCAAAATTACAAGCTCCCCCACCAGGTACAATTTCAAGATTTGAAACAATGACTTTATCATCTGGACTGGGAAGACGTGGTACTTGACAAATAAGATCAACATTGATATTTCCTATTGTTAAAATCAAACCTACATCCGATCCTGCATTTGTTAATAATAATTCACAGCATAAATAACACTAATTAAAATTAATGGTAAAATCGGAACAAAAAGAAAAAGAATCATCGGGGTCGAACCCCAAATGAGAACATTTAGTCGCTCATAAGAGCAAGCATAACAGCTTTTTGTGAATGTTTTCTATTTTCAGCTTCATCAAACACTACACTTTGTTTGCTATCAATAACTTCGTCAGTAACTTCGTATCCTCTGTGAGCTGGCAAACAGTGTAAGAATATAGCATCATTTTTAGCGTGAGCCATTAATTTTTTATTGACTGAGAAATCTTTGAATGCTTTGAGACGTATCTCTTTCTGAGATTCATCACCCATTGATATCCATGTGTCAGTATAAACAACATCAGCGTCTTTAACTCCAGCTGGAATATCACTAGTGACTTCTAATTTGGTACCTATTTTATCAGCTAATGCTTGAACTTTCTTAGTAATTTCTGCATCAGGTTTATAGTCATCTGGGCAAACAATAGAAACATCCATACCCATTTTTGTGCAACCTATCATTAAGGAATGTGCAACATTGTTGCCATCGCCAACGTAAACGAGTTTAAGTCCTTTTAGTGTTCCTTTGTGTTCTGTAATCGTTTGAAGGTCAGCTAATATCTGGCAAGGATGATAAAGGTCACAGAGACCATTTATTACTGGAATGGTAGCATATTGAGCCATTACTGCTAGTGTTTCATGTTTATAAACTCGAGCCATAATTCCACCAAGATATCTTGAGAGAACTTGAGCAGTGTCAGAAGGTGCTTCCCCTGTTCCAACAAGTTGAGTGTCTCTAAAACTCAGAAAGAGAGGTTGTCCTCCTAATTCCCAAATACCTGTTTCAAAGGAAACTCTGGTACGAGTAGACGTTTTTTCAAACATCATTCCTAAGCTTTTCTTTAATGGCTTGCGATCTGGATGACCACCATTTTTCTTGTATTCTGCTTTTAATTCTGCCCCAAGATCTAAGAAATATTTGATCTCTTCTGGGGTGAAATCAAAAAGTGTAAGCATATGTCGCCCTTTAAAATTCATGATTATTCCTCGTATCATATTTTTTTTCTCAGAACAGATGATCGAACAAATTTGAACAATCAACTGTGGTCGTGAGTGCTCTTTTCACTTGCTTCGACCGAGGAAAAGATAAACTCGGATTTAGAAAATATCCAAACGTGGATACTAATAAAATGTTCGTCTTAATCTAAAATTGCTTTTCGTTTATTTGAAGTAGTATAATTAGCTGTAAAACTTGGATAACCGTTCCTTTTTTTTTGATCAAATAGGTCATAACTCAATTTATCCACTCCTAGTCACCACAACCAGTTTATTGATGCAGTTCATTTCTGAGATTCACGGGAACAGTTGGGTGTGGGGTTTCTAATCCTTTTGTGTGAACATTTTATTTAGTATAAATAAAAAATTCATTACAAATAAAAACAATATCTTTATTAACATTCTTGACAGATAAATATTCTAACCTTGTGTGGTGGGTGAATACATTCTCAATCTTGTGAGAATCTTATTATCATCTTTCTAAAAAGGTTTTAAAAAGTAAGCAATAAAAATCCAAATATACTTAATTTAAGAGAGATGAATTTAGATGTGTAAAAATAGGTACCCTCTACAAAAAGTATTAATCAGTAGTTTATTCATGTTTTTAATTGTAATTAATTCAGCTGTAAATGCCATTGAAGTGGATGTTGGCAATGAGGTGGGAATGACCACTTTACCATCCCAAGAAGGTAGAGGCTCCTTTGAAACACAATCAACGAAAATCAATAATTATGATTGGGAAGATGAGGAAGTTTTTGAAACATTTGCTCCACTTAATGATTTGAAAATAGCTTTGGATGGAAATGAAGATGTTCATGTGTTTTGGTCTGGTGTAGAGAATGGGAACTACATTCTATTCCAAAAGATTAGATACAAGGTAAATGATACTTGGAGTGAAAGAAAAACACTTGGTATAACTTCTTCTGAAACTGGATCTGTGTTAGATGCTCAGACGGATGCTGGAGGAAAAATCCATCTTGTTTGGCAACATGATTCTGTAATAAGATATAAGTGTTATAATTATAATAATGGTCTTTGGGAAAACCCACAAGTAATTAGCAGTGGAATGAATCCAACTCTTGATATAAGTACATTAAATGATGCGCCAACAATTGTATACAAAAGAAAAGTAAATAGTTGGTATATTGATTACAATTATTTTTTTGCTGAGTATAATACATCAACTGAGATTTGGGATACAAATCAAATTAATATGAATAATTATTCTCCAAGTGGGGGATCATCTTATGCATATGCAATTGTTAAATCTGGTGGTAAAAACAAACCACATATTTTTAATAGCTATATGGATCGATATTGGTATTGGGATTACACGACAGGTCAACGAAGATCTATTACGACAATTAATTATAAAATATTGAGTAGAGATTATGCGACTTCAAATTTCGTAAATGATGGCTTTGATCTTGAAAGTGAAATAGGTATTACTGTGCCAATAGTAACAAAACCAATTCTTATCAATAGCCCAACAGATGGATTATTTGCTTTTTATAACAAACCAAGAACAGATGGAACATATGCGATAACTTTTACCAAAAAGACAGGTTCTTCTTGGAGCACTCCAATAACACTATCAACTAAAGCTGCACTAAAGTGCGAAATGACTGCAACAGTGGATCAATTTGGAAAAATAACACTAATTTGGAATTATGTAAGTGAAATAATGGTAGAAGGATTTCCACTGTCAACTGCTGCACTATATATGAAAACATTTTCTCCACGCACAAATAGTTGGTCAGGAGATTCGGCGTTAAACACTGTAGAAATGTATTCACAATATTCTACAATGACTCGAGACAATGATGGCAATTTGTTTACTGTACATATCGATTTGAATCACACAAATTCACTTGAAAAGAAATTAGTTTACAGAAAAGCATGGACAGATACAGATGAGGATGGGTTGACAAACAATGTGGAAATAGATACTTATGGAACAGATCCATATAACCCTGATACAGATGGCGACCAAATGTTGGACGGAGAAGAAATAGAATTAGGCTTTGATCCATTTAATCCAGATGAAGATTCAGATGGTATGGCCGATGGGTATGAAATTCACAATGATTTAGATCCTTATACTAATGACTCCTTGGATGATTTTGATTCAGATTTACTAACCAATATTGAAGAATTTTTAGCAGATACATTGGCAAATGATAATGATACAGACAATGATCTAGTGAGTGATTATAATGAGCTCAAGGTATATTTCACTGACCCGAAAGATGTTGATTCGGACAACGATGGAGTCTCAGACGGAGAAGAAATAAATATTGCCGGTTCTAATCCGAATTCTATTGACAGCGATAATGATACAATGCCTGATTACTATGAGTGGATTTATCATCTAAATCTGACTCTAAATGATACTTTTGAAGACCCAGATAGCGATGGGTTATACAATATTTACGAATTCTTGAATAATATTGACCCACATAAAAGTGATTCTGATGGTGATTTATTGGGCGATTACGAAGAAGTTATGGTCTATTTTACTATTCCAAATAAATTTGATACAGATGATGACGGCATTTGGGATGGGATAGAAGTTTATACTTACGGTACTAGTCCAACAATGAAAGATACTGATAGTGACTTATTAAATGACAAAACAGAAATTGATGTTGGTTTAGATCCACTCGATAATGATACTGACAATGATCTAATGATAGATAGTTATGAGTATCTTTTTGGTCTAGATTATTTTAATGCTTCAGATGCAAATTTGGATTATGATGGAGATACCCTTACAAATTTAGAAGAATCTTATTTATGGACAGATCCGTTTAATTCAGATACCGATGGAGATAGAATTACAGATGATTATGAGCTTGTATTAGGTAGTGACCCTGCAAAATATGATACAGATGAGGATGGTTTAAATGACTATAATGAGCTATTTGTAATTAATTCCGATTTCGATAATCCTGATACAGATGGAGATGGTTTACTTGACGGTCTTGAAGTATATCAATATAAATCAAATCCTCTCAATGTTGAATCTGATGGGGATACCCTCGAAGACGGTGATGAAGTATTTATTCATGGAACAAATCCTGCTTCTGCAGATACTGATGGTGATCTTCTTGCCGATAATCTTGAGCTAGATTACAATTCAAATCCTTTGGTTATGGACACAGATTTAGATGGTATGGATGATTATTTTGAGTGGCTCTATAATCTTGATCCCTTAACCGATGATTCAGAAATTGATACCGATAAAGATAATGTACCGAACCTCGAAGAGTTTCTCCATAATTCTAATCCTTTGGTTAATGATACAGATTTAGACGGCTTGACTGACTTCGAAGAAATCTATATTTATTTTACCGCTCCTGATTTCAACGACACAGATGAAGATTTTCTAGCAGATTATGATGAAGTAATGGTTTATGGGACATCCCCTCTTGACCCTGATTTTGATGACGATGGACTTTTAGACGGTGAAGAGATTAAGCTTGGTACTGATCCAACAAAATATGATTCGGATAACGATGGTGTGTCTGATGGTCAGGAATTTTTAGATGGAACAGATCCGAATAAACCTTCTGATAATAAAGCTCTCAGACTTTCACGTTTATTGATTGTTATATTTTCTGGTATTATTGGAAGTCTTATTATTTATTACATTGGCCCATTTCTTGTCGCAAGATTATCTCATAATGAAGAAGCCAAATGGATTGAAAAAGGACTTTTATTACGAAAACAGAAAGGAACTCAAATTCTCGATACATCACCTCATTCTGAGGAAATTTCAGAATCGAAAACGGAAGATTAGTTCTTCCAATCATTTTCTTTTATTGTAGTATACATTTTGAAATAAATGCGATTCAAAAAAGAAAAATAATTAAAAAAATAATCCGTAGTTTCTAAGATTTATTTTTCAGCGATTATTGAATCTGCAAACCACTTGGCATCAAATGGTTTGAAATCAGAGTATTTTTGTCCTACGCCGATGAAGATAATTGGTGCATCTGTTGAATATACGATAGAAAGTGCTGCGCCTCCTTTGGGATCAGCATCTACTTTAGTTAGAATACTTGCATCTATTCCTATCATTTTGTTGTACTCTTCAGCTTGCATTGCTGCATCATTTCCAGTAAGTGCATCTGCAACAAAAATGTTCAAATCTGGCTCAGCAACTCTAACGATTTTTTGTAATTCTCTCATCAGATTTTTATTCGTTTGTAATCTTCCCGCTGTATCTGCAATAACAACATCAACTTTCTTTGAACGTGCATGTTGTATGGTATCGTAAATTACTGCTGCAGGGTCTGAACCATAATCCTGTTTAATTATTTTTACACCTAGTCTCTGACAATGTTTACTTATTTGGTCTATTGCTCCTGCGCGAAAAGTGTCCCCTGCACCAATAACTACAGTCAATTTCTTATTGATAAGAAACTGTGTGAGTTTTGCAATAGTAGTAGTTTTTCCTGCACCATTTGGACCAAAAATGGCTAATATAGTTGGTTCTCCATTGGCTTTATTTTCTCTAATAATCTCTAAAAGGTCAATTTTATCTTTTGGCGCATTAAGAATTTTCATAACTGATTTTCTTAGCGCATCATAAGTTAATTTCTTTTTACTTGAAAGCCTACCAACCTTTGTTTTAACTAATTCTTGCTCAACTTCTTTAGTAATCTTCTCAGCAATCGGTACTGCAACATTATTTGCAATTAAGGCTAATTGTAATTCATACAATGGTTTCTCAAGAGCTTTTTTTGTCAAATCTCTTTGAGTGATAGATTCTACCGCGCTATTAACTCCATCTCTAAATTTTTTGAACAAAAGAAATCACCTAATATTTGCTAATTATTTATCGGAGCTTTCGCTCTAATAAAGTATAATGAATGAGTAAATAAATACTATTCATTATTTAACTTACTAAGCTTGGATCATATTGAGCCGGAGCTGGTCCTTGTAATTGCTGGATAAGAGCTTGTCCTTGTCGTTCAAGAGAACCCATTTGATTAGCAATCTGGTTTAATTGATCTGCTAATGTTTTACTTTCATTTTCAACTTCTACGATTCTCTTATCAATGTCCGTTATTGCAACATCGACTGTTTTTGATACAATAACTCCTGCACCAACACTATACAAAACATTCTTTGTATCTAGTGGCTTTGCTTTCATCATTATACCACTACCTAATTGAATCAAAGTTTCCTCAGGATTACTCTCTTCTTTTAAGTTTACCAAAGTTGATTTTGATCTGCTTAAATCGAGCATATAGCTTCGTAAAGTTTCCATTTGTGTTTGGAGTTGTTTACTATACTCCTCGAATTGTTGTAGAGTGTTACTAATTTGTTGTAACTCATTTCTTAAAGTATCTTCATTACTCATTCAATTCACCAATTATTGCTTTAATCATTTTCTAGTAAAAAAGTTTCCAGCAATAATAATTACTGTTCTTATTTACTAATTACTATTATGAGACGGGGAGTTTGAGTTTATCATTCCCGGCGATTTCTCTTAAGATTGGATTCTTTAATTCTGTCAAATCAATTTCAGCTACTTTACGAATAACTAAAAGTTGTCTTGGAACCCTATGTTTGCTTCCGATCAATGAATAAGCTTCTTCCAAAGCGTCCTTCTTTGATACTGCTCTTATTTCTATTTCAAACATTTTTTTATTCTTAAGTGGTTTTCTTGCAAATAATATTCTAAAATTTTTTACCTGAACTTCATTTGGCATTTGTTTTTAACCTTCTTTTCTGGTTTGTTTGAACTGCAAATCATATGTTTTTATTATTTTTGGATAAAATGAATAATAAATATTAACTTCCTTTCAAGGTTTGATATAATCTCTGTAACTCCGGACCAGTTGTATCTTTCCCTGTCACTGCTCCATGTGAATTTGCAAAAACGCCTATGCTAACATATGGAGTTCCTCTGTTCATTGTTCCAACGTTAACAGGTACATCTAACTTCTCGCTTAACCAAGTCATTTCCATTTCTGTTGTTAATGGATGTGTCAATGCTCCTCTATTGGTTGTTAGAGCATGAGAACCAACTAGTGATGAATTGATTATATTCCCTTTTTCAACATCAACATCCAAAACTTCCTTAATGACTGAAATTGCTTCTGGCTCGAATTTTTCATGTATAATTGCTCCATTATCATTTGCAAGAATACAGTTAGCTAAACATGTGAGTTTACTTTGCACAACACCAATTTTCACATCATCAGTTAATACTTCTTGAAGTCTTTCCAAGTCGCGATTACTAACAAAATGTGGAACAAGAATTCCATTTGAATTAGCAACAGCTAATATACCGATAAGATTTGTATCGCCTACATTCACCTGGAAAACTGGAACTTCTAGTGCTTTTTCTATTGCTTCTACTGCTTTTTGCTCCCAGAGCTCTGAGATAACAGCAAATTTATCTGTAGCAACACCAAATGCACC
Organism: Candidatus Heimdallarchaeota archaeon; assembly: GCA_018238155.1. Taxonomy (GTDB): domain Archaea; phylum Asgardarchaeota; class Heimdallarchaeia; order JABLTI01; family JABLTI01; genus JABLTI01. Next base: position 72,159 of record JABCTZ010000036.1, read on the forward strand.
TAGCGAAGTTAACCCTTCAACAGTAGTGCGTATAATATTCATTTTATTCACCTAATTTAACATTCAGAGGATTAATTTTCACTTAATACTAACAAATTTACAACTAGTACTAAGAAAACGATTTTCTCTATTTGAGCAACCTTCTGAATTGCTATTTAAATCATTGCGAAAGAACGATTTTTCAGAATAGCATCATTATAGCTATTATGAAAATCGAAAAAATGACTAATAAATAAAATACTTTGGTTGAAAAATAACTAAATTGAGGGATAATTTTTAACGATACAATTGTATTAATTCTACTATGGCAACTTTGAAGGTAGTCTCAATATCACATTCAATTGATCCTGATGGAATAGGTTCACAAGCAATTATTTTTAGATACTTTAGAGAATTGAAAATTGAACCAATCGGTTTTCTTACAGATTATCATAATTTTGTAGAAGTATTTCAACAAGCATTAGATGAGAAACCTAATGTTTTGATAATTAGTGATATCGGTATCAATAAATCGCACTTCTCGAAGATCATTGAATCTTTAAAGGAGCTTCAAGCAAGGAAAATTTGGATTGATCATCACAAAGTATCTGATGAGGATAAAGCTGTCTTACTGGATGTTTTGGATGAATTTATTCATGACACAAAATATTGTGCAGCAGAACTCGTTCAAAAAAGGTTCATGCCAAATGATGAAATATCTAAGAAAATTGCTACTATAGGTCATAACGGAGATTTTGATGTTCCAGACAGACTGTCAAATATTTTCTATACATTGATTGATTATTACAGACTGTCGATGAAAGATTTAATCAAGGTTCGAGAAATGTTTGCAAAAGGTGATTTTGAAGATGAACAATTTATCAATTGTTATTTGGAAGCATACAAAATTTTCGAAGCAGAGCGAGATCGAATTAAAAACGCTAAAAAAGTGCTAACTATTGCAGGATTTACTATTGCTATTGCTGAATCAGCTCTTCTTCCAAGAGGGAAGGTAACTAAATTTTTATCAGAAATTGGTGCTCAAGATATTTATCTAGCAATTGATACCACTAATTTCAGAATTGGATTAAGAAGTGATAATTTTGATGTTGCTGCATTGGCAGTTAAATTCGGTGGTGGTGGACACAAACACCGCTCTGGTTTTACCTATGATGGAGCTCTAAATAAAGAGCAAAATTTAGATGAAAACTTTCTTAAAAAATTTGAAGATGCTCTTAAAAATCCTTAAAGATAGCAAAAAGCATATGCTTCTAGATTAATTAATTAATTAATTCATTAATTGTTTGAAAGAAGCTATTGTACTATTTGGAAGTTTGTTTAAAATGCTAAAAGATAGACAAAAACGTTTGAAAGATTTTATGAAAACTGATGGTTCAGAATGCTTGCTTTTATTTCCAGGAGTAGATTTGTTTTATTCTACTGGTTTGGAAACACATGCGAGTGAGCGATTGACTGTAGCAATAATTCCAACTGAAACTGACCCAATAATTATTTGTCCCAGTTTTGAAAAAACAAGGCTCGAAAGAGGACTCGGAACAGGCTCAATAAGAACTTGGGAAGAAAATGAAAATCCGTTTGAGCTATTAGGAAAAATTCTTCAAGAGCTTGATGTTGACCAGAAGCAGATATCCTTAGATAATAAATTATGGTTTGAGTGGTTTCTAAAAATAAGAGAACAAATACCAAAAGCAACTTTTGTTGACGCGAAAGCAATAGTTCAAGCATCACGACTGATAAAATCTGAAGGAGAAATTTCTTTACTTCGCGAAGCTGCGAAAATAGCTGCACATTCAATTAGAGATACAATCGCAGAAGTAGAAGTGGGAATGACTGAGCTTGAAATTGCTAAAATCGTTGATGAGAAATTATCAAAGGCAAGTGGAACAACTGCATTTGCAATAGTTCAATCCGGACCAAACACTGCAGTACCTCATGCCGGACCTTCTGAAAGAAAAATTGAAAAAAATGATGTTTTGCTTATTGATGCGGGACCAAAGTACAAGGGCTATCTCGGAGATATCACAATGACTTCTGTAATTGGTGAACCAAGTGATAAATTCAAGAAAATTTATGATATTGTCTATAAAGCAAATAGGGCTGCGTTTGCTGCATCAAAGGATGGAGCTATTGCAGAAGATGTCGATAAGGCAGCACGCCAAGTGATTATTAAAGAGGATTATGGCCAATATTTTTCCCATAGATTGGGACATGGGATAGGAGTAGAAGTACATGAAGCACCATATATGGTCTCTGGAAACAAACTTATCTTAAAAGAAGGTATGTGTCACACAATTGAACCTGGAATTTATATTGAAGGCGAATTTGGTATTCGAATAGAGGATGATGTTGTCGTTCGTAAGAATAATTGTGAATTTCTTTATGAGGCGCCGCGAAGGATTTGGGAGTGACCTCAATCCAAACTCTTTTTTCTAGTTCAAACCTACATCTATCCAATGCTAGTGGAACTTATGTAATTTTCATTGATGTTTCTAAAGAAATTCTCTTAAAAATAGGCTCATTAGGAGAGATGAAATTTAGTAAAGGATATTATATCTATATTGGGTCTGCATTTGGTCCTGGTGGATTAGTAAAAAGAGTTGAAAGACATTTACGAAATGAAAAGAAACTTTTCTGGCATATTGATTATTTATTGAATTCTTCATCAGCTAAAATAATTGCTGTTGCTTGGATAGCAGATAGGCAAAAATTGGAATGCATTATTTCACAGGAAATAGATAAATCATCGCCTTTAGTGAAATCTTTACTTCATTTTGGATCTAGCGATTGTAAATGCACAAGTCATCTGAAACAAATAAAGACAAAACTCAGAAGAGATTTTTACAAAGTAATTTTATCAATGATTGAGCCTTACGATATGATTTTTGAAGACTTCACTAATAATCTCTCTTGATGATAATTTTTTAAACAAGATTAATAATCAGTATTTAACATATTCACGTTTATTAAAAATACTATTTCAAAGATACTGTGGTTGATAAAATGCCTGAAGTTGAGACAATTGAATATTTCAAAAGCGCCGGGAAAGCAAATACAGAGAAAGCATTGAAACTTGCTTATGAATATTCTGAAGAATATAAAATCCCCAAAATAGTTATTGCTACTACAAAGGGCAGCACCGCAGCAAAAGCACTTGATATTTTCACAGACCTTGAAAAATTAGTTATAGTAACTCATTCATTCGGTTTTTTGAAACCAGGCGAGAGTGAAATGGATGATGATTTGCTTGGACTACTTAAGAAAAAGAATATTTCAGTTCTAACAGGAACTCATGCTTTCGCAGGAGTAGATAGAGCCATTAGAAAAAAGCATGGTACCTGGGAAATTGCAGAGTTAATTGCTGAAGTCTATAGGACATTTGGTCAAGGAACAAAAGTTTGTGCAGAAATAACTTTGATGGCAGCTGATTCTGGGCTTGTACCAATTGACCAAGATATCTTGGCTGTGGGTGGAACTGGTAGAGGTGCAGATACTGTGTGGCAAATTCAACCTACAAACACCTTTAGTTTCTTTGATTTAAAAATGAAGAAATGTCTTTGTAAACCACTTTAGATTTTTATGTTAATCTTTTTGCAGCTTTAACTATGTATTCTCGAGCATTCTCTCGAGATGCTTGTTTAATTATTAATCGAGTAAAGAAATTCAATTTTTCTTTATCTAAATTAAATTGCTCAACTAAAAGAGCTTTTATTTTCAATTCAGAAGAATTCGAAGGCAAATCTGCGATAAATTCTGCAACATCTAATATTGAAGCATCTTGAACTGTTTCTCTTTTGGGTGTTCCGAAAATTTGTTTTGAAAGCTCTTCCAAGTGATTGTTGTGTGCTTTCACAATCACTTCATATTCTTTTCCTTCATATTTCGGCAAAATGCGAATTTCTAAAGAGCGATCTTCATTGTGTAAACTGTACCCCAATTCTTGATTTAAATTTGCTTTTCTAATTTCTACTCTTTCTTCTAGCTTATCAATGAGTACTTCAACTTCTGAATCGGATTTAAAATTATAAATTAATTCTTTCGCCAAATGAGTTCACCTGAAAGCTTAACCTACGAGTCAATCTTTCTAACTACCATTGAACAATTCTAATTTTAATATGTATCTAAATTTGATAGAAATTTTCGAAAAAAGAGATACTGTTGGTAGTCTTTTTCTACCAACTCTTCAGAATTTTTCATGAAATTCTATTGTTTTCTTCTCTTAATAGATACCGTTGCAACGAGTATTATTGCAAAAATACTGGTTACAAATACGTATCCCGGAATAAATCCGGAAGCAGTTGATAGAGGAGGTATGGTAATAAATACCGTTCCAGGATTAGGTGTATCTGTTTTAAAGTCTACTGAGCAATCATCTGTATCGTGATTTGCGGGGTCTCTTTGTAGACTCAAAGATTCATCCATATCGCTATCCCATGCAGTTATTGTTGTAAGACTTCCAGTACCCCAAACAACTGCATCCACCATTGTTGTGGTTGGAGTGTCTAATTTTAGATAATCGCCTGTATTTGCCAGAGTAATTGATCCATAGGTGAAATCAGGAGCAACTGTAGATACTCCAAGATCATCCATTTGTTCCATGAAAGCAGTGGCATTTCGAGCAAAAATCAAAATATCTCCAGCAGAAAACACTGTACCGGCAGGAATAACATAAGAGGCTCCATTGTCAGAAATCTCCCATCCACCTATACCTACATTGAAAGCAAATCCATTATATAGCTCAAAGAATTCACCATCAGGTTCTGGTGTGTCAGCATCATATCTTACTTCAGAAAAGAGTAATAACCATTCTTCATCGTTTATGATATTAACATCAATTTCATCTACAATCGCAGTAAGGTCAGCTTTTGTACCAACTATTTTTATGGTAGACAATCCATTAGCAAAAGATGTTGTATCTAAATTGTAAGAAACAACTGCAGATGGATTTGTCCAAGTATGTGCTAATGTTGTTCCAACAAATAATTCACCTTTAGTATAAGTATCGATGTAAAATCCTGCATCTATGCTATAGGTTCCGTCAATGACTTCATGCTCTTCCACATCAATTATTTCCACTGTGCCTGTATACCCTGTAGGAACTTCACTATTAGCCCAATCCCAATCAAATACTGTTTTGAAATATTTTGAAACATTGGCGTTAAATACAATGGCACCTGCTTCTCGGTTTTTTGTTATAGAATTATTCGAGAAATTTATGCTCGAGATTGAGGTTTGTTCTCCATCAATGGAAAGGTATTTGTTATGATTATGTCCAAGTCCTTTGAAGAATCGTATTTCAATATTATTTGACAATAGCGTTCCAGTTACATTCTCATTAGCTACTCCGGGTTCTGGAATTAGAACTCTCACAGAAACTCCTCTGCTTGCTGCAGCAATGATATTGTCCAATAAATCACAATCAAATTTGATGTATTGCTGTGAAATATCAAGTGTTGTTGTTGCATTATTGATGAGTGAGGATAACAAATGATAGCTATTATCGGGTGAGAAGATTGGCGTTACAATCATATATTCATTTATTACTTTTAGAGTATCAAATGGATGAGTGTATGTTCCACCTGTTTCATTTCCTTGTAATGAACCAAGATGAGGTTCTATTCCTGCATAAGGATTTCCAATTGCTTGATCATCAAAGAACACATCTTCATAATAAGCAGCTATACTTGCATTTTCAAAAGCAAAACCCAATTCTCTATTGGTCCTAGCCCAATTTACTTGTGGAATACTTGAGGGTGCCCAGTTCCCTGAATAAACAAAGGCTTCAAGACTATCCACAATCCAGAATTTTGCATGAGTGAATCTAAAGCTTGAGCTGCACCAAGTAACAGTGATACTCAAATTTGCATTGTCAAGTCGATATGCAGCTTCTTCAGTGTAATCATCTTCATATCCACTAACGCGGTCATGAGATAATGATACTTGAACATCTACACCTCTTCTTGCAGCTTCAATTAGTCTATTGACTAATGGTTCACTGGAGAGTGTATAAACCTCAAGATAGAATGACGTTGTTGAATCATTTAATGATTTCATAATAACCTCATATGCTGAATCTGGTCCAACAAAACAAGTAACCTTGCTCACACCTGCAAACTCTTCGGTTGTGATTGCATTAGGATTTACCCATGGATTGATTATTTTAATTGGATCTTTAGCAACAACAACAGTCGCTTCTGTGTTGAGTACCATAAAGACTGTAGGTAAAATTAACATTGTTGCAATAAAAATCACGAGCTCATTATTTTTCATAAAAGATAATTAGCATCTCATTAAATAAATATGTAGCGCCTAAAAAAATAATGTTCGAGATCTAGAAACCTTGTTTTACTATTTTTGTAGTATTTCTGCTGCTTTAATAAATAGATCTGCTGCATTCGATCGTCTGAGTTGATTCTTTATTAACTTTTGATATTGAAGATATTGTCGTTCATTTACTTCCATGATTTCCATAATCTCTTCTTTTGATTTTTCCGTTATTCCTGGAATAGCAATTAATTCCTGTGCAAATTCTAGTGGAGTTAAGCGTTGTTCTGCTGTTCTAGCAGGATCTCCCAAGATAGATTTGAGAAAATCGATGTCTTTCTGGGATGCACCCCAAACATTGTATGTATATTTATCGCCCATGCTTCGTTCTGTGATTTGTAATTTAGGTTCTACTAAAATGAATCTACTCACACCATCGTCATCATACTGTGTTGTAGTAGAATATTTTTCAGCTATTTTATCTAATTGATCTGTAGAGTAGTTCTCTGTACTAATCTGAAATATGGCTTTCATACATTTGAATTCTTACTGTACTTTTTATTGCTTTCTCTATCAGCAAAAACGATTTAAAATAGATCCTTCACTGAAAGTTCAATCGCTTTTACAAAATCATTGGGAGAAACGCCTGGAATATCTAATTTATGTTCTTGATAAGCAATTGAAATAGCACTTTCGATATGTTTTGGATGAACAAGCTTACCAATTAAAGCATTTTCTAGAACTTCAGGAGTATTCATTGGATTTGCAGAAAAATCACCACTAATGATAATATCCTTGAAAAAACCGTCAACAATTTCCATGAAGATGCGAATAAGCCCACCAGGAGCTTTGTAAACTGACTCATAAATCTGAGTTGAACTTGATATCTTTACTTTTCGTTTTGACATTAAATCAGACCGTCTGTGTTGAGGAATATTCAACCACTCATCTTCTTTGTAAAGTTTTAGAAGTTCTTTGTTGATTACTTGTTCTTTTTGAAGGAATTCAGTTTCCCTTCTAAATTTCACTCCAAGAACCTTTTCAAAATTATTGATGAGGATTTGTTTAATTTTCTGTCTGTCAGGTTCTTCCTTGAGGAACCCCTTAATTGTTCCTAATCTCTCACGAAGACTTGAAGCTATTTTATCTCTAAATTTCTCATTTGGCACTTTGAGAACCTTAACCATTTCTTCAAAATTGAAATCAAAAATGAGGTTTCCTGTTAAAACACGGGCACCACCAATCTGTGCGGCTCCATTTCCAGAAATCTTCTTACCATCTGCAACAATATCATTTATTGGTGCATAAACGGCATTAATTCCAATTGTTTTATAGGTTTCAATTGGTGCTTGGAGTATTTTTTGATAGAATCTAGCAACATCTTTTGGTATAACTTTACTATCTAATCTAGCAATTATTTGATAGAACAATTGACCTTTATCTAGATAGACTGCTCCTCCTCCTAAAGGTCTACGAACGATTGTCAAACCTTTTCTCTGACAATATTCTACATCTACTTCCTCTTCAATTATCTGATGATAGCCAATACAAACCGTTGGATCTTCTGGCCAACAGATAATTATTGTATTCTCAATGTCATCATATCTTTCCATTGCTTCTGCAATTGCATGATAGACTGTTTGGGATTCTGCACCTGGTAATTCATCAAATTCAATTAAACGCCATTCTTCAGACATGGTTTACAAACTCTAATATGTTGCTTTTCTTCCAATACAATCAATTGTTAATATTTCTTTCCCAATAATTTTTAACATTTGAAACCTAGATTGACACAAGTATGGTGATACAATGATATTTGAGAAAACAAATTTTGGTTCTATTATTATTGATGGGAAGAAATATACTCATGACATTTATCTTAACTTGGATGGAACAATATCCAAAAGAAAGAAAGAACTATCAAAACCATATAGCAAAGGTCACACAGTCTTAGGACCTAAAGAGATTAAATTCTTGCTGGATCAAAAACCTGATACAATGATAATTGGTAAAGGACAATATGGTATTTTACCAATGCCCAAAGAATCTAAGAAGCTTTTAGATGAGTCTGGAATCATTATTATTAAAACAAAAACACCGAATGCATTACCAATGTTAAATGAGCTTTTGAAACAAAAAGCGAAAATCGTTGCTATCTTGCATTTAACATGCTAAAGAAAACATTGTTAGTAAATTGAAAAGTGTTTTATAGAAAGATAGATAATAATTGTTAAACACAAGAAATATTGGAGAGCAAAAATGTGCCAAAAAGAGATGTTCTAACACAAAAGGTTTTCACTCTAAGAAAACCCAGTTTTTCAAAAATTCGTTCTCCAACAATAACTGCTGCTGAAAAAGAAATAAATGACCATCTAAAACGTAATGATATTGAATCAACAGCAGACCCTTGCAATAAGGGAGATATTTTAGTTGTTTTTATACATGGTTTTGCTGCATCTAAATATTGTTGGCTTGATCCTGATGTTGGTAATATGGGTTGGGTTAAGGACTATGAGAATACTCCATCTACTCGTGATTTCGGTTGGCATACAATTCCTCCTCCTCCCTTTGTTCCTGTAGACTGGACATTATCAAATCAAATAATCATTAATGGTGCATCGACAGAGATGGATAAAAGGGGAGTAGAGTGGTTGACCTACTCACAAAGTTCAGCTTTTGGAGATATTAAAAATTCTGTAGATGAATTGAAAAGGATTATGCACGAAATAAGGATTGTTTATGGTTCTAGAAGAATTGTCATTATCGCTCATTCACGAGGTGGACTGATTTCGAAGAGATATCTTGATACAGTTCAAGATACTGATGTTGTGAAACTCGTAACGTTTGGCACACCTTATGGTGGAACATTTATGTCTTCCATGGAAACATTTCGAAAACCTTCAAAACATTTCTTGAATAGATTTAAAACTGCAAGAAAGTTGTGGGATGTCAGCAAAGAACGTCGTGTCGAATCTGTGTCTACAAAACAAATGGCTCCAAATTCAGACTTTCTCACGGAATTACATACTTGTGGTTGTAGAAAAGACATCGAATATGTTAATGTAGCAGGTTCAAATTCGCATTACACTAATGTGTATTCCTGGAGATGGGCATCATCTTCTTGGAAAAGAAACTTTAGATTAGCAAGACGAAAGAAAAAGGAACGAAAAAAACTGATAGCAAATAATCATCCTCCAATTGATTGGTGTACTCTCCCAAATTATTCTTTTATTAATGCTCACAATTGGATTATGGAACCTGTCAAATTATTTGAAATTTATCCTAACATTGGATATCATGAGGTAATACAAGGAGATGGTGCTGTTGCAATTAAAAGTGCTCTTCTTGCTCTTCCAGAAGTAAAGCATTATATTATACATAAAAATCATATTGATATGACTTGTTGTATTGATGGATATGAAATAATGCATAGAGAATTGGAGTTTAGTATTGAAGATTAATATCCATAAATTATCTGCTGTGGTTGTTTAATTTTGAAAGAGATGAAAATTATCCAAACAGATCAAAAAAAACAGATTACAATCAAGCACATACCATTTTGGCGGTTATTCTGGTTTGCAAAATTAACAATAAAAATTCATGAAAAGGATCCCATATTCCGTAAAGCACAAGTCAATTTTTCTGAAAGGTTAAAGTTCTTTTTTAGTTTTAGTTGGAAACTTCTCTTCCAATCACGTTTCATATTGTTGGAAAATGGTCATGTTTGTGGCACGCTGTCGTTAGATGTTAAACCTGATTCAGTTTTTGTTTTTGCTGTTGGTATATTTGAAGAGTATCGACGCAAAGGATATGGTAGTTTACTCATGGAATTCACGGAAGATTTTGCAAAAAAACGAAAAATAAATTTTGTTAATTTTTCTGTTCTGCTTGAAAACAAATCTGCAACAAGTATGTATTATAAATTGGGCTATAAATCTCAAGGAATAGGGTTAACGCTGATCAGGTATATTCAAGAGAAATTGGTGTCAATAAATGCAGATGGTTTAATTGATCAATATGGTGCAATAAATTTTAGAAGAGTGATACTTAAAAATGAAATCAAATCAAAAATAATTCATTGGTGGAGTGAGGAAATTGAAGCTTTTGCAGGTCAAAACGCAAAAGCAAATAGTATTCAAACAAATCTTTTAGACTTTGATTTCAGGAACGAATGGAAAATATTCGAAATTATTACTAATGATGAGGAATCTGGGATTGTTGCAATTCTTCCTTCAGATGTTTTCTTAACATTAGTCTTTTTTACTGATCCGAAAAATACTTGGACGATAAATTGGACTAAATTATTTTTGCACTCACTTGTAAAAGAAAAAATTAGTAACTCCTTAATAAAAAAGAGTACTACCTCACCAAGTTTAATCTCACTGAATGCTTCTCCACTAGTTCAGGTTTTTCTAACATATCAGCACAAAGATGCTCTTGAAAAAACAAACAAATCACTCTTTACTCACGATTCAAATGAGGACCGACAAATTTTTTTCAAAAATCTTGATTAAATTATTAAATAGAACAAATCTTTTAACTTTAGTAAGCTTGAAAGAATTAATTGAGTAATCTTATCCTTATTCTTTATCTAGGTAAGAAGGTGAATTGGAATGACCACGATTGATGAAAATGAGATAATAGTTGATGGAAAAAGTGAAATGATAATTACTCATTCAAAGAAAAGAATATTGATAGAACTTGCCTTCTTCTTATTTTGGAGTGCAATTGGTACTACATTGATTGTTTTTGGTTCTAAATTCATTTATTCTGCTGAACTTGGGCTTGGTATTCCCATGATAGTTATTGGCAGTTTTTTTGTAGTTATTTTCTTCGATTCATTTCTTTCTAAATTAACTAACAGAATAATATTGAATCAGAACGGGATACAAACTAGAGTTCATATTGGATGGTCTTCTCTATCTTGGAAAGAAATTGAAGCACTTGAAATTGAAAAACGTGCATCTTCACTAATGAAAAATGATAGGTCTTCAAGAATAACAATATTGAAAATTGTTTCCAATAATGAGAAACAAATAATATATCCAATGTTTAGATTTCATGCTATTGAATCAGAAAATATTGTTAGCTTGATTAAAGAGTACTTCAAAATCAATAGAGATATTGAACTCAATGAGAAAACAATTAAATTCTCCGGAAATGATGAATTTGAACCTACTAATAACTCTGATAAAAACCACTCTTCAAATCTTGAAGATAAAATTGAATCACAAATACCTCCTCGAGTAGAGGATTATGAAATTGATGATGTTCCACCAAATTCATCTACATAGTTAGTGATGAACAATTTACAATCCATTCATGATGATGATCATAAGACTTGATATCTTCACTATATTTTATCATTCGTAATAAAGATGATCGGATATGGAATCCGTATTTCAGAAGGTATTCAAATACTAACCAGTAACTCGAGTTAATACTCATTCTAAAATCTTTTTTACCATTTTTCTGTCCAAAATCTTCACAACAAAGAAGAAGAGTATCTAATACTTGCTTATTTTTTTCATCTTTATCAATAACAATTATTTTTACCATTAACGTAGGATTATCTGTATCACCCCGTTTATTAGTTATTAATCTGCAATTCGCAAATGCTATAATGAAACCATCTTTCTTTAATAAAATGGTTTCACCTTGATGGTATTTTTCCGTAATAACTATTTTTGAAGAATAATCTAATCCATTCTCTATTTTATTTGATAACCAGCTACATCTTGTGAGAGCATCTTCTCGTTGTGATTCATTGGAAAAATATTCTATTTCAATACTACCCTCTTCAAGTAATTCGTTTAGTTTTTTTTGTTTTTCAGCAGTAAAATTTATTTCCTTTGTTAAAAACATCGTTTGGAAAGCTGGTTTGAATCCTAATTTACTGTATAAGCCAATATTTGTTGCACTTGAAGTCATCGTTTCTAAACTTAATTTTGTAACATTCTTTTCAACATCGAGATATTTTATTGCCCCTATCATTAATTCCTTTCCTACTCCTTTATTTTGATAATCGGGGTGCACACCAAATGTACCTATCCATCCAAATTTTCCCCAAACATGAGCAAAGATTGCACCGACAACCTTTCTTTTATCTATAGCAACCAAACTTCCATTTGGGTCTAATTCCATATATGGAATGATATATTCAGGTAATCTATATCTTTTCTCAACATCCTTTCCTCGTCTTTGAATTCTCCATGCATGAAAAGCATCAGCTAATACTTCTATGACTTCTGGCAGATGCTTTTTAGTCATCTTTGTAATTTTCATATGAATAGCCACTTCTTAGTTTTTAGCTTAACCAATTTAAAGATTTTTTTTCTAGAAGAACAATTGTTGCTATTTAGTCAGGGTTGGAATATTTTCATTCCATTTATAATAAATAATGTAATGCCAATTACAACAAGTACTAATCCTAAAACTCGACCAAGAACAAGAGATTTTTTTAATCCTAAACCATTAACAGTTTTTTCTCCAAGGTGGGGGAGAATAATAACACCAAATCCTAAAGAGATGAATATTAAGAAAACAAATAATAAATTGCCGGAAATAGCTAATGAAACTAACAAACTAATAGGAACTAAAATTATAAATAAATAATAGATTAAACGAAAATTATTCGAATATTTGTAGAATCGGATTATTTTTTGTTCATGCTCTTTGGAGCAATAATAATATTTCTTTTTTTGCTTGTCCTTAGATATTTCGACTTGCAAAAACTGCTCATTTTCATCTTCTAAATTATGACACCAATAACACAATGGTTCTATTGATTCTTTCAAAGTAGTTTCTAAGTTATTTTGTGGATCCAAAGTTCGTGTATCTTTATTGTTATTTTCAGTATTTCGTGTCATGAAGAACCACTAGAGTATTGAAATAAAATCTTTCCCTAAATTTCTATTAAAATCCTACAATTTGAAATCATTATGCTTTTATTCCCAAAAAACAGCTTAATATCAAATAAGCCATTCATTATACAAATCTTATTCAAAGCAACAAACTTAAAAGTAAAATGCCTATTAATAAAACCATAGAAAAACTATAGGTGAAATATCGTGCCCTTCCAATGTCCAAAGTGCGGATCAGAAAATATCAAAGAAGTAGAAGACAAATCAAGAGTTTTAGGCTATGCAGGTCATGTGCCCATTTACGCAAAAGTAAAAGTTTGTAAAGAATGTAGCAACAGGTTTACTGATTAATAACTTGAACCAACAAAGTGCCTTAAAGAAAGAACTGATTTTTTTCTTTCTTTTCTCGTGATTTTGATAACTGAATACGATTTTTTTTCTTTATTTTTCTTATATATTCAATTCTATTCTTGTACCCAAATGACTTTACCATTTGGTTGTGGGACTTGAGTTATTTCGATGATAATGGGTGGTCGCACACGAATTTTGAGTCCGTATTTTCGTGCAAGTTCATTTAATTTTTCTTTGGTATCTTCTAAAGCATGAACAATGGTTTCATCTACTAAAAAATCGAGAGTTTCTTTATCAATGGGCATCTGTATTCCTCATTTACGTTTATACATCAAGTCTTTTTCTCAGTTTCTATAATTAACATTAATTTCCTTGAATATTTGGTAATCATAATTTCAATATTCGGTAGATTTTTGTAATATGAATTCCTAGTCAAAGTACCAATTACTCTGAGGAAAAATAGTTGACCAATGTAACTAAGACTTTACTTAACTCATTTATTACTGCTGTTTTTGGATTAAGTCTATTAATATTTTCTGCTTATTTTATAGACCGTCAACCAGTTATGTTTTGGTTTTTAGCTGTTTTAATTTGGATTATTGCCGGTATTATCAATGGACTCCTTTTTACAGGGTGGAAAGAAGCACTAATTTCTGGTGGAATAATAAGTGGTGCTATTTTTCTTATTGTGTCTATATTTTTGGTATTACTCAGGTTATTATCTGAAGCTATCGTTGAATACTTTTCTGGTCTTGATATTTACCATTTAGATAGTATCTTTGGTATCTCGTTTTTGATTGGTTTGTTGTTTGCTCTTGTAGGTGGAGCAATTTTTACTGGTTCTGCTATTGCGACCATTTATATTATGAGTGGCATAAAAAAGTCAGAAGGCATTCAATCAACTCAAAATTATGAATCAGAGTTATTTGAGCAGTATGAAACAGATGATAGTACTGCTGGTGAGTATCATTCCTTTGAAGAGAAGGAGGAAATTTGAGAGTGAAATTTCTACCTGCTCAATTAAAATAATAGGAACTCGTTCACCTAATCGCAAGGTTATTATTTGAATCTCGTTACGTTTACCTCGAAATTCGTATATTATATATGATTCTTTGTGATGGATGAAAGAAATGTTTGACCTGCTAGATAAAGAAATAATTGATTTGCTAAGAGAAGATTCACGAACTACAAATGTCCAAATTGCGAAAAAAATTAAGAGAAGCGAATCGACTGTCAGACAAAGAGTAAATAAATTAGTAGAGAAAGGAATAATTAAAAAATTCTCTATACTGGTAGATCCAATTGCAATGGGTTTCAATACTATTGCTTATATCGGTATTAATACTCATCCAAGTCGTTTACTAAAAGCAATAAAAGCATTGAAAAAAATAGATGAAATAATCTTTATTTCCACAACAACAGGTGATTATATGATTCTTTGTCAAATTTGGGCTGAGGATGGTGTACATTTATCTGAAGTTGTTGATAAAATCGAAGAAATCGATGGTGTTTTGGAAGTTTTACCATCAATTATTCAAGAGCGTCATAAAGAGTAGTAGTCGATTCTTTCTATTTTTCTCTAATGAAATCCAATGGATAATGCTTCTCGATTAGATCCTTAATATTTACTCTGGTAAAATTGTTAGCTGATTTTACAATTTTTTCGTGCAAATTTTTGACTATTTGAACTGCTCGTGCAGCGGGGTCCATTTCTCCAATAATAACACCAATAACATTCATCTTGTTCTTTGTGATAACTAATTGCTTGCTTTCAACTTGAAGGAGCGTTTCTGCTGTATCGAATCCACTCATTTGTTTAATAAATTTGATTGTCTCAGCACGCCCTTTTTTGAACAAGGTAACATTTTTAGCTTGTGTCTTTGGTTTTCCAAAGAGTACAGTATCAATCTCCATCCCTTCACTTTTGAAAAATAAGTATCCGCAGATTTTGACATTATTCGTAGGAAGATCTTCATCTTTACATAATTTTAACGTTAGCCAGTCCCAAGATTCAAAGAGTTGTGCACCTGTTAATGCTGAACATCTAGTAAAATTGTATTTTCGTTGTAAACGTATGAGTTCACCAAAATCTATTACATCTAACACTTCATCTGTAGAAGCAGCATTTTCAAGATCAATTTTATTTGAAATAAATAAAATAGGTGCTTTATCATTAAAAGAAAGTGCTCTGTTAAATTCTTCTGAAGCTAATTCAAATCTTTCCTTATCTGCGGAATCTAAAACAAATACAAGTCCATCTGCACTTTTGATAAATTTCTCCCATAAGGATTCTCTCAAAGGGGTCTGACCACCTAGATCATAAACAATAAATTCCAAAGCTCGATACTTGTATACTTCAATATTAACTCCAAAGGTTGGACGAGAAAGAGTAAATTCTGATTTCAATATCCTCTTAACGATTGTTGTTTTTCCCGCACCATCTAAACCAATAATAGCTACTGATTTCTTCTCAGAATCTTCACTTTTTGTTTTTTTTAATCTTCTAAATAAAGACATTTGATTAATTCCCTTTGTTTGTGAAAAGATTGTTATTTTGCTTGATTTCCTTCAATGATATCTTTAGAACGAAACTCATATAGTATCAGAATTAATTCAAATACTAAAAGTTTTAGTTTTGGTAAAAAATCGAAATAATGTTGAAAATACAACAATAATCGCTGTCAGTAGATAATTTTTTCTAATAGCAAACAAATAAAAAGTTAAGAGATATGTTATGGTGTAGAATAAAATACTTTAGGTGCTAAAAAATGAGTCAAGAATATATTATTGAAGTCAAAAACATAGTCAAAGAATATGGCTCAATAGAAGCACTTTCAGAAATATCATTCAATATCAGTAAAGGACAAATTTTTTCGCTTCTAGGTTCTGACAGTTCAGGAAAAACTTCATTGATCGAAATTTTAGTTGGATTGCGAAAACCAACTTCTGGAGAAGCTTTTATTTTAGGTTACAATATTAATAGCAAATTTGAGATGCGAGAGATTAAGAAAAGAATAGGCGCATTACCACAAGAATTCAAAACACATGACAATCTTACAGTGAAAGAAAATATTCTATTTTGGGGGAAAATGTATGATAAAATGGTTGACCCCATAGAATTAATGAAACTAATGAAACTTGATGATGTAGCAAATATTCGGTACAAAAAATTATCAAATACATTGAAACAAAAAGTTGGGATAGCTACTACTCTTGTAAGCGATCCTGAGATAATCTTTCTTGATCAACCTACTGCTGGTTTAGATTATTATGTTAAGAAGGAAATTTGGCAAGTATTGATGGATATTCGAGACCAAGGAAAAACTATTTTTCTAACCTCTAATGATGTATTAGAACCTCAAGCTATCGCTGATCGAGTAGCAATTCTCCACAACGGAATAATAAAAGATATTGGCTCTCCCAACGAATTGATTGATAGATATAGCAATGAAAAAAAATTCATTATCAGATGTCCTAATAAGGTTATCACACAGAACGCCTTAAATGCTTTACAAGAAATAAAGGTTGTAGAATTTGAAACTGGCGATTTAGTTGTTTCGAGTGATGAAATAACCTTACTGGAATTACTGGAAAAACTAGAGAAATTTAATGTTAAATATTCAGATATAATTACACAAAGTCCTTCTTTGAATGATGTCTTTCTAATTTTAACCGGAGAAGAATTACGTAAATAAGTACTAACATTTGGTGGAAAAAATATGAGTGAAGATATTGTCCAATCTGATGAAATCGATCCAAAACCTATCGAATTATTCATCAGAAAAATAAGAGCTGCCTTAAAACCGGTTGTAAGTAGCTTCAGGAGAATATCGAACCAAATTGGGGGACTTAGTTTAGGATTTTTCAGATCACCTGGGCTGATTTTTCTCACCATTGTTCTTCCAATCATTTTAACCTTATTATTTGGAGCACTATTTGGCAGTACAATAGATACAAATTATCAGTTAGATGTTTTTGATAAGGATCAAAGTGAAGCATCAATACAATTTACTAATTATTTGGAAAATAACACTGGTTTGACAATAGAAGTGCTCGATGAAACAAGAATAAATCCAATCGAATGGTTAAAAGAGAATACCAAAACAATTCTTTTGGTAATTCCAATGAATTGGGGAGTTTATTTAAACAATTCAGTTTCTACAGATTTAACAGTTTATTATGATCATTCATCATCATCTGCGAAAACTATTTTGAAAATTATTGAGGAAGCAGTAATCGATCTCAATTTCGAGATTTTAGCAATTGATAATACTTTGGGAATAGAAATTGAGGATTTGTATGTAAATAATCTAAAATTCATTGACTCACTTGTTCCTGGAATTATCATGATTTCTGTTTCTACAATTGCATTAATTACTAGTCTTAGTTATGATATCAACGAAAAACAGAGTGGTATATTACGAAAATTCGTTACAACACCTGTTTTTAAATTCGAATGGGTACTTGCTAAGCAATTTTGGCAAATAATTCTAGCATTTCTTGCTAGTACTTTAACAGTATTAATAGCATTAATTTTTGACTTTCAAATTACAAAATTACATCCTGTGATGTTAGTAATAATTTTATATGGTTCATTAACATTTTCTGGCATTGCTATGATACTTGTAAGACTAATTTCTAATCCCGAAGGTGTTATGTTTGCTTCTGTATTATTTACGATTCCACAAATTCTACTAAGTGGGGCATTAATGCCGATTGATACTTTTCCACTTTTCTTACAATATGTCGCTCGAGTATTTCCAATATATTATTTAACTGAAGGAATGAGAGCATTAATGCTCGGTCCTTCTCAAGGAGTTTTTTGGATCAATTTTTCCATTTCAACAGTTATGGCAATAGGTTTCTTTGTGATGGGGATAGTAATCACAAAATGGAAACAAGAATAAATAAAGGTGGATGAAAATAAATGGTACCAGAATATCTGCAAAAAATAATCAATTTTTTCATACACATGCGTAATAGTTTTAGAAGAATTCGAAACCACATTGGTGTTTCTATACGATTGTTTTATCGATCCCCTGGTTCAATTTTTCTTTTGATAATTTATCCCATGATTTTATTACTCTTATTCGGGTCTATCTTTGCTTCTGAAGATGTTTTTACATTCCATTTAGAAGTTCAAGATAAAGATGGAACTGAATTTTCAGAAGGTCTCATTCAAGAACTAGGCAATCAAGGTTTACTTGATATTCATAGGTTAGATACAACTATAAACCCCAAAGAATATTTGCAAGACAATAATTTACATTCTTGTTTAGTTATCCCACTGAATTGGACAGCAAATAGCTTCAATCCTACTATCACAACATCGAATGTAACTCTTATCCTCGATCCAAACTCCAATCAAGCGAGCAGAGTTGCTAATATAGTTATTAAAACGGTAAATGGTTATTCTTTTTCTATTAGTACTGAAGAGCCACTTGTTGGCATATCTGAAGTGAATTTTTATTCAGATTCTATAAGTTATATTGATTTCTTTATTCCAGGAATTATTGGTGTAATTATAATGAATGCTGGCATATTAGGAGTTATCAACCGTCAAGTCCATTTCAAAAAATCAGGTTTATTTAGAAAATTAGCTACTACACCAATAACTCGTTGGGAATATGCTGCAGCAGAAATTGGTTGGCAATATATAATTGCCTTCTTAACAACTCTCCTAACATTTTTAGTAGCTTGGATAGTCTTTTCGTTTAGTTGGGCAAGTTTTGATGAGCTGATTCCTGTTATAATATTCGTAGGAGTGTTGGTATTTTCAGGAATTGGTTTAATAATAAGTCAGCTTGTTCGAAATCCTAACAATACTTTAGCGGTAGGAACTATCGTAACCATTCCAATGATATTTTTAAGTGGAATATTTTTCGATATCTCAGGTATACAAGTTTTGGTTGTCATTTCGAAATTCTCACCACTAACGTATATTGTCGAAGCTCTTCGATCTTCCATGATAGCTCGAAATTTCTCTTATGCTTGGTTAAATATTGGAATTGCTTTCGCAATAGGTTTAACAGCATTTATTGTTGGAGTATTTCTAACACAGTGGAACCAAGATAAAAAACAATAATACTTAGCAACTTCATTTATACTCAGAGTTGAACAATGTTTACGAGGACAAAACTACTATGTCAAAAGAATTGTCTATTACTTTTGTAACAAATAACAAAGAAAAAATCACTGATATTAGATTAATGCTAGGTAATACAGTTACTTTGAATTTTGTTTCCGATATTGAGTTATTAGAGATTCAATCATTATCCGTTGAAGAAGTGGTAATATCTAAAGCAAAACAAGCATATGAAATATTAGGTGAACCTGTTGCAGTGTCTGATAGCGGTTTAGAAATTACTTGTTTGAAAAATTTTCCCGGGGCTCTTGTGAAATTTACAAACGAAGCGATTGGTCAAGATGGTTTGTTGAAATTACTTGAAGGAAAAGTAAATAGACAAGCCTATTTTGTTGCTGCCATCGCTTATTGTTACTCAAAAGATGATGTCGTTTCTTTTGTAGAGAGAGATGAGGGAACCATTGCAGAAAAACAACGAGGGATAGGATGGCATTTCGATAAAATTTTCATTCCAAAGGGGGAAACTCTAACTTGGGCGGAAATCGGACGAAAGAATAAAAATATTCATTCAGCATTTCGAAGAGCATTGACGGGTATGTCAGAATATGTAAGAAAAAAAAATAGCTAGTCTAAATGACTAGCATTCTGGTCTTCGATTAGACTTCATCCCTATCTGCAATAGGATTTCTAGTGAATAGAACAAATGAGTAAATCAAAAATGCACCATAGATGAGTTTTATTATAATAGGTATTATTTGATGAATTTCTGTTTTTAGAAAATTTGCGAAATATGAGAAATAGGAAGGTACAACTAAGCCAATAAGGAAAATAGCAATGATTATCTGAATTATTAAATCATATTTTTCCATTTTCTTTCGTTGGATGGTTGTTTTCCCACCTAATACGATAGATAATCCTCCTATAGGTGCAACTATTAACATAGAAAGACCTATTGGGATAAATAATGCATTCCGAATGATTTGTTTTATTTTCCAATAGAACTTTCTCATATCCTCAAATTGACGATTGAGTATTGTTCGTGGATCTTTTTTCGGTCGAATGAAGAAGAGAATTCTCCTTCTCCTTTTCTCCTCTTTTACTTTAGAAATGAATTCTTTTGTTGGATCTCTATATATTCTGATAGCAGGAACAATGTAAAGTGCAATTATACTTATTGCTGCCATAATTCCTTTGTAATATTCCATAATAGTATCTAAAGTATTGAGTACACCAATTTGTGTACCTTCTACCCATCGTATTATTGGGTTAATAAGTCCAATTAATGTTAACACAATACCTAAAATAATCATAATATAGATTGGAACTAACATAATCAATTTGAATCTTCTAGGATCAATATCTTCTTGAGTAGTTATTACTTTCTCAGAAAGTTTTCCACGGTATTGTTTTTGTTTTTCTTTAAGTTTTTTCTTCTCTTTTGAGAGTTCTTCTGAAAATTCTTCCTGATCTTCTTTGAGCTCTTTTTCTTTCTTTTCAAGCTTTGAAAGTTCTTTTTTAGTTTTCTTTTCATTCCACTTTCCGCTTTCTTGTTTATCCTTAATTTCCTTTTTCTTCTTACTCAATTTTTTCTCTTTTTTGTTAAACTCTTGCATTTCCTTCTTTTCTTTGCTTTCCAATTTGTCAATCTCTTTTTCCCACTTTTGAACTTCTTTCTCACTATATGCTTTCTTTTTGGATGTTTTGGATAGCCAATTGATTATACCTTGTGCAATTGGAATGTAACCCGTAATAAATCCAAATCCACTTAGTACTTGTTGGAAAATGAAATAAGCTAAGAGTGGATAAGCAAAAATCAGCAACCATGGTGTTGAATCAGACTTAATAAAGTGAATGAGTATTATCGTTATAATAAGGACTAAAGTACCTATTCCAAATCCCCAGTAATATTTCTTATCAAATGTTCTCAACAAAAATTCTTTAATACTAGGTTTTGGTTCGGTTTCAAGTTCGTTCATAGTAATGAATGATATTCAGACAAAGTCAAAAAGATTTCGTTTTTACTAAAAGCAATTATTAATTTTTCCAGCTTATTTCTTCATTAAAGTTTATCAATTAAACTGTCTTTATCAATTCAAGGCAATTGGTTGAATTAGAAATGGATATTAAAACAAGAATTGCTACTTTAGAAGATCTTGAAGAGATTTATCAAATTGAGAGAGTTTGTTTTGAAACTAGTGATATTTTTCATAAAGAAACTTTTGAATTCTTTCTTACAACAAATGAGGTTATTTTTTTACTAGCTGTGAATACTGAGAAAAAAAAATCTGGAAATGATCTTATAGTTGGTTTTATTATTGTTCAACCAAAGTTCAAATCAAAATTCGAGATTACTACAATAGATGTGCATCCTGATTGGCAAAATAAAGGCATTGGCTCCCTATTGCTTCGAGAAATTGAGGAAAGAATTTTAATACGAATCAATGATGATAATAGAGAAAAAATAGATTGTTTCATTGAGCTAGTTGTTTATGAGAATAATCATAGCGCAAAGAAATTGTATACAAATATGGGTTATCAGATATTGGGTAAATTGCATAGTTACTATTCCCGTGATCGAGATGGGCTAAGGATGGGCAAAAAATTATCCAAAGAGTAATCTTTTATTTATTCAACAATTTAATCTAATTCTTAGTCATTTTAAATAATAAGAAAAATCTTGTAATAAGACAGTTCTCTTGAAAAAATGTTGTCGGTTTTCGCCAAAACGCATACATTTTTAATTAAGGGTAGAACTATCAAATTATTGTATATCGGAGTACTGTGGTAAATGAATCCCGAAGTAGAACAAGGCGATGATAACAAAGAAATAGCTGAAAAAGATAGAAGCTATTTATTGTCTTATACTCGTCATTTAGAAAGAAAAATTCGGACTCTTGAAACAGAGAAGCAATTAATTGATAATGAACGTATGCGTATGGAACGTGAAATTGCTTCTATGAGAAACGACCTCGAACAAATGAAGAGAAGTCCATTAATCACTGGTCAAATAGTTGATCTCTTAGATAATAATCGAGCAGTAGTAAGAAGCTCTAGTGGTCCAAGTTTTGTTGTCAATGTTATAAAATCAATTGATTCAAACTTGTTAAAACCAAATGCTCGTGTTGCTTTGAATCAAAGAAATTTTGCAATCGTTGAAATTCTCCCCCAGCAAAAAGATCCAATGGTTTCTGCGATGGAAGTCGAAGAAAAACCAGAAATTTCATATGCTGATATCGGAGGTTTAGAGGAACAAATTCTTGAATTAAGGGAAACTGTTGAATTACCACTAACAAAACCCGAGTTATTTGAAAAAGTAGGAATTACACCACCAAAAGGTGTAATGCTTTATGGTCCACCTGGGACAGGAAAAACTCTCCTAGCTAGAGCAGTTGCACATGAAACAAATGCAACGTTCATTAGAGTGATTGGTAGTGAATTAGTCCAAAAATTCATTGGAGAAGGCGCACGATTAGTTAGAGAAATCTTTGAATTTGCAGAAGAAAAATCACCAACCATTTTGTTTATTGATGAATTGGATGCTATTGGATCTCGAAGATTAGATATTGCAACAAGTGGAGACCGTGAAGTTCAAAGAACGTTAATGCAATTATTGAGTAATTTAGATGGCTTCGATATTCGTGGTGATGTTCGAGTCATTGCTGCAACAAATAGACCTGATATTTTAGATCCTGCTCTTCTAAGACCAGGACGATTCGATAGGGTTATAGAAATAGGTATTCCATCATCAAAATCACGAGAACAAATCTTTAAAATTCATACCAGAAAAATGTCACTTGAGACTAAGATTGATTTGAAAATATACGTGAGTTTGACAGAAGGTGCATCTGGTGCTGATATCAAAAATATTTGTATGGAAGCAGGAATGTTTGCAGTTAGAAATGAACGTGATCATATAATTAATGCAGACTTTAAGAAAGCCGTCAGCAAAGTTATGGGCAAAATAAAATCCTCAACAGGTAACACAGGACGATTCTATGTTTAATAGGTAGGTATTTTTCTACCTATTCTTCAAATTTTTAGATTATTTTCTTAATAAGAAATGGGAATAGAAAGAATAAAGATTTAGCTGCTAGATTTTGCAGCCGCTTTTCTTTCAAGTTTTTCTTTAATTTTCTTTAATTGAGCAAATTGCTCTCTTTCTTGTTCCTCTAATGTAGTTTCAATAAAAACTATTTGAGTCTGTAAACGAGGAATAAGAATAAATCTTAACGCATTTACTCTTCGTTTTGTTTCAGTAATTGCTTGACCCAAAATCTGTAACATTGCTAATGTTTCAGCCAAAGTGACAATCTTCTCGATTGCTTTTCGATATTTTTCAATTGTTAGATCTATTTCTGCACTGGAACTAAGAAAACTATAGAATAATCTTGAATCAGCTTCATCTCTAATTTTCAGTAAATCGAGTTTAGGTACTACAACACCTGCAACATTATTTTCAAAAGCTTCAATCTGCCATATTTCTGGAGCAGCAAAAGCAATTTCTTTCAATCTGAGAGGTCCAACAGCCATTTGTGCATCAATTAATGTCTCATAAGCTTCCAAGGTCAATTTAGAAGAATCTTCACGTAACCCACGAATTGTATCTACTACTTCGAAAAATTGTATAACAAGCGAATCTAACTTTTCTTGGAGAAGATCATGTCCTTTCTCAGCTAATTTCAATCTATCACGAAGTCTCATTAAATTCATACGAGTTGCTTGAACACCCATGCTCATTGTCTATCTTTCCATCCTTAGATTGTTGGGTTAATATTAATTTTTGTTTCACATTTAAGGTTACTTCTCTTTTTGGAAATAAAAAATAAAAAAAAACTTATTTCTCATACAAATAATATTTAGTCGATTTTTTGTATTTTTGCCTAAGAATATAAATAATAACATCCTATTTATTTTAATAATATGAGTGAAATTCGATGAATAATTCCACAACTTCTGTAATCAATACTAATTTGAAAAAAATAATTCGATATATTCGAATTAGCCTTCTAGTTAATTTCATAATAACAATCCCACTTACTATATTAGCAATTTTAGCAATAGGTGAGAAAACTATTTTCATTCTAACAATTATTTCAGTAGGATTATTGTGTTTTCAATTCTTTGTTTTACTAGCATTAGATATAATAAGAATGAACAAAGTACGTAAACTCGGCACAACTGAATAACAATTTAAATAATTTCTGATTTTTTCTTTTTTTCTTTGTCTCAAACGATATTCAATTATCAAACTAAATTTTATAAATAAGATTTTTCTATTCTTTCTCTTCATTGAGTTTCACCTTTAATGAAGAACAAGAGAACCGAGGAATAACAATGGTTGATTTATTGAAATCACTAAAAAAAGCTCTTGAAATAAATGAGAATGTTTTCGAGAGCCTCGAACGTAAGATGTTAATTCAAGAGTGTGTTGATAATAAAGAAGTATGCGTAAGTGCTAATGGTGCTTTAGCTACTTGGACACCTCCTGAATCAACTGGGCGTAGTCCTAAAGATACTGTTATAGTAAAACGAACCCAAAGTAAAAATAAAATTGATTGGGATTCTCCTAATTGCATTTCAATTACTGAAGAAACCTTTGATATGGCTTGGGAGGATGCTGTGAAGATTCTTGGAGGAGCAGATAAGGTTTATTTCTCTGAAAGATCACTAGGAGCTGATTCTTCATATACCTTAAGAATTAAAACTATTGGTAACCAAGCTCTCACACAGCTTTTTACATATAATATGTTTCGACCTGTTCATGACGATTATGAAAAGAGTGTTCTGAATGATGAACCTTTTACTCTTATTGTTCTGCCATACAGTAAATTGGATAGAGAACGTTATAATAGTCGATTACGAAAACTACCAAATGGCAAGACAAGTGATATGCTCGTAGCAATGGACTTTGATAGAAAATTAGGCTTAATAATTGGTTCTGCTTATTGTGGTTCAGTAAAGAAATTAATGTTTACTGTAATGAACTATCTCCTCCCAGAAGTAGGAATATTACCTCTTCATTGCTCAAGTAATGAAGGTCCTGATGGTGATATTGCTCTTTTACTTGGTCTTTCCGGAACTGGAAAAACTACTCTCTCAGCTGATTCGTCAAGAGCTCTTTTGGGTGATGATGAACATGGATGGAGTGATAACGGAGTTGCTAATTTTGAATATGGTTGTTACGCTAAGCTAATCAATCTGAGACAAGATAAAGAACCAGAAATTTACAATGCTATGATGCATAAAGTAGGTTATCTGAATCATGGAGCAATCTTTGAAAACACTATGATGTATCCAAATGGAGAATTTGACTTGTTCGATGAACGTTTAACACCAAATTCAAGAGGATCTTATCCATTATCTTTCTTGTCCAATGTCAAATCTCCACCTATAGGCGGGCATCCAAAGACTATTCTCTTCTTAACAGCAGATGCAAACGGTGTAATTCCTCCTGTAGCAAAACTAACTCCAGAACAAGCTATGCTCTGGTTTCTAATGGGATATACAAGTAAATTAGCTGGAACAGAAACAGGTATTGAAGAACCTGTGTCAACCTTCTCGAGATTCTTTGGTGAACCTTTCATGCCACGAAATCCAGATGAATATGCAATCCTTCTTGGTGAAAAGATGGAAAAGCATGGAACAAAAGTGTATCTAATTAATACTGGTTGGTCTGGAGGACCATACGGTGTAGGTAAACGAATGGATATTAACTTAACAAGAAGACTTGTGGATGCTGCATTATCTGGTGAGCTAGAAAGTGCTGAGTATCAACAAGATGAGATA
The DNA here is from genome assembly GCA_018238155.1 of Candidatus Heimdallarchaeota archaeon. Lineage (GTDB taxonomy): Archaea > Asgardarchaeota > Heimdallarchaeia > JABLTI01 > JABLTI01 > JABLTI01. Next base: position 98,505 of record JABCTZ010000036.1, read on the forward strand.
TTTAAATTGAGTGTACCTATATCCTGTAAAGGAGTTCCCGCAGATGTTTTGTGGCCTAGGAATACTTGGAAAGATAAAAAAGCATTTGATGAGCGCGCATTGAAGTTAGCAAAAGATTTCTGCGAACACTTCAAAAAAGCTTATTCAGATAAGAAAATCGATCCAAATATCGTCAAAACATGCCCCGGTACTTTATGAAATCATATACTCAGACCTAAATTTCTTTAGGTTTGCTTTTCTCCCTTTTTTCTTATCAGACAAAATCCAAATGCTTAAAATAGGACGCATTAATTATAATAAGAAAAAGAGATTTTTATCTAACAGAGTAAGGTGTCTTATTTGGCGATTAATGAAGAGATAGATGAAGCATTATTGCAACTTCAAGATTCAGATGAAAACATTCGAAGTCAAGCAGCACTTTCATTAGGTTGGATGGGTGAAAAAGAAGTAGTTAACCCTTTAATTCATATACTTCTAAATGATGATTCTGAAAAAGTGCGTGCTAATGCTGCAATGTCTCTAGGTCAATTGGGATTTGAGGAAGCTATTGATTCTTTGATTAAATCTTTGAAAGACGAAGATTATAGTGTTAGAGGAATGAGTATCTATTCCTTAGGTCTAATGAAAGCAACATCTGCATTAAAACCTCTAATAAAGGTTTTGAAAAATGATCCTGATAGAGAAGCTAGAATTGCTGCCGCTGAATCCTTAGCACAATTAGGGAAGGAAGAAGCAATACAACCTTTAGTTTTCACATTTGTGAATGAAGAGAATAAGGATGTAAAAAGAGAGGCAAAAGCATCTTATGAAAAATTAACTAAATTGCATAATACAAAAGGTATTGAGTTATTGGTTAAAGTAGAAGAAGCAGAGAAAACAAAACGGGCAATTTCTTTTCATCAAAAAGAACGTGATAAGATTATCACTGGTTTACAAAATAAAGAAATTGAGAAGAAACACTCCGAAAAAATTGCTACAATAGTTATGGAGCTTCCACAACAACTTGATTTTGCAATTCACGATGAAAAAATCCCCTATGATGCAATTTGCAAAGAATTCGAATGTGACGATATCTCTTTAGAACTTGCTTTAAACCAAATACCCAAAAAACATTTCAATATTGAAATTGATTCAGCAAATAGGCTTTTCAAAGTTATTAAACCACAATCAGAACTAAGTGATGAAGCAAAAATGAAGATTAAATTACTTCGAAAGAAATTTGGTATTTCGTGGTAATTTTCCAAATTATTTCGTTTTTGCAAAAATGATTTTTTTCATAAAAATACCTTTTACTTCTATCAATCCTTAAAATAAAAAATTGGTTGCTAAAAATGGACCAAAAGATTAATAGAAATCGCTTAATTCTTTCTTTTTCTTTTGATAACTATGCTACAAATAACTAAAGCAGATAAGCTGACAAAAGTAATCACAAATTGATAACCTGAAATAAACCCTGAATAGTTATAGAATTTAAATCCTGGTAGAGAATAACTGCTTTCTTTACAAATAATTTCAATTGATTCATATATAATCACTTCTTCTAGTGTACCAGAAACACTCGTTGAAATACGATATCCGAGCAATATTCCCGTTAAACTGTCCCAAATAAATTTAATATTGTGACTAAAATTAATATCAATTTCTAAAGAATCATTAACAAAAGATCCATGAATATAAATATCTAAAATAGCTTGATTTTCTTGAATTTCAAAGAAAGATTCAAAATATGCCTTATAATCATAATTACTTTCTTTTGATTTGTGATAGTCTATACTGGCTATTTCTCTGAAATGATCCCAGAGTGAATCTTCAGGTTCAACAAAAAACCAAGAATTCATTTCAGGTCCAAGATCTATTTCTTGTTTATTGAATCCTTGAAGTGATAATCGTAAGATTTCTTGCTCTGGATAATAGAGGAATTTTTCCAATTCAAAAAGAAATAAATCGCTAGCAATTTCTCCAGATGCTGTTGCTGTGGAATTATCAACAATAAATTCAATACCAAGCTGTTCATCAACACTAATAATTTCAACATCAAAAGTATTTGATGGTGCAACTTTCACTCCCTTGAAATTTACTCCTTCGCTACCACTTAATTGATCGCCAATCTGAATATTCCAACTTGCGTCTTCTATTGTATAATTAACAACAGTTTTGTCATCAACCTTCCAAACACTTTCTATATCAATTACTGAATTTTTACCAAAGTAAGGGCTAAGTATGAGAATAAAAATGATGATCAGAAACAAAGATTGTTGTTTTTTATTCAAAGACCATATCACCGAGCAGCTTAGTTCTATTTATTGATTATATTATCTGAACAAAAGATAATTTAAACTCTTGCTTATGATTGGAGAGAAAGAGCTCTAACGAAAGAAACTTTTTATTTTTAGAGAACTACTTGGAAATTGAAGTATAGTTAAAAAAATATTTCCTTTGCAGGAGAAGCAATTAAAATGAAAAAAATTACTATTGGAAATTTGTTAAGCGAACCGGGAAAAAGAGTTTATGGTTATCTAGATATTCTAGAACATCCTGTAGGAACAGTTGAACGCTTGCCTGTAATAATTGCTCAAGGAGCAAATGAAGGACCCACATTTTGGTTAACTGCTAATATTCACGGAGATGAATATACAGGAATATCTGTGATTCATAAAGTGATTAACACAATCGATCTGAGTAAATTGAAGGGAACAATAGTTGCAATTCCAACATTGAATCCCGCTGGTTCAAGGGTCTGTCAAAGATACCCTTATTACGATAGAAAAGATCCAAATAGATTATTTCCAGATGGAAACCCTTTCAAAGACAAAACTTTGAAATCCTTTGATGTTTCAAAAGTATTACGTTCTGAAGAAGACGAGAACTTGGTGGATGAAATATCGATAAGAACAAAATCCCAAGTAGAAATAATGGGCATTTCAGAAGATGATGAGATAGATAATTTATACGAAAAATTCGAAGCTGACAATCTCTATCCCTCAATTCAAGAAATCATTTTCAAACGTTTGTTTGCAATAATCAAGGAATCTGCTGATTATTTACTTGACTTACACAATGCCTTTCTAAAATCCATTCCATTTGTTTTTCTAGATAGAGTTCTTTATAATCCTGAATCTGAGGATCAAACTCTTGAAGAAGCAACTGCACTTTTCAAATTGACTGAGGAAATGGCTAAAGCATTCGGATTAACAATTGTTAGAGAAGCATTGCCCGAAAAATATATTTCCAAAAAGCTTCACCGGTCAACCTCAGGTGCAGCATTGAATTATTTGAGAATCCCTTCATACACAGTTGAGCTGGGTATGTATTTAGATGTTGAACCCGAAGTTGTTGATGCTGCTACAACAGGGATATTCAATGTCCTATCTTGGGCAAAAATGCTTCCAGGTGAAATTAAGAAATTAACCGGTGTAAGGGTTGTTGCTGAAAATGAATCTGTAAGATATCTTGGTCATCCAAGAACATCTAAATCAGCAATAATCGAGCTCAAAGTAGAAAAAGGGGATTATGTGAAAAAGGGTGATGTAATTGCCATCGCTCGAGATATTTTCGGGAGAGAAATACCCGACGTAGGCGAAATAAAAACTGAGGTAGATGGATATATTTTCATGTTTAACGAAGGGATTATTCGATATCCCAATGAGGAAATTTGTTGGATAGCTATAAAAGACAATCATCTAATGATAGATAAGTGGCCTAAGAATTGATTTCTTCATTTTATAAATAAATTATTATGAAGAAAAAGCCAAATAAAAATCTGTATTTGAGGTTTTGTGTTATGTCTTCTTATCTTTCAAAATTAAAAACGAAAATTCTTTTATGTCTGTTGATTACAGCAATGTTCTTTCCCGCAATACTTTCAAAATGTGAACTTACCCAAGATAGACTTTCAATAGATTATATTCAAGCTGCACAAACAGGTCCACAAGTTTTTGATTTTCATGTAGCGATATCTCCTTCAAATAAGCTTCATTTAATTTACAGAGAAAAGATCGGTGATATTGACCAAATTTGTTACCTTGAATCTTCCTCTAAATATGTTTGGAATCAATCAAAAAATATTCTGATAGCAGAAAATAACACACATAAGTTCTCAAGTAGACCTTCTATTACAACGAAAAATGAAGAGCTATTTGCAGTTTACGGGTTTGAGAAAGGCGAGAAAACAGGAATAATTTTACTTGTACGCAATGCAACCACTAAGATTTGGTCTAGTAAAATCGTGATTGAAGATATAGAAGGATCTATTTCCAATCCAATTATTGCATATAATGCGAATCAAACTAATTTTTGGTTATCTTGGGAAGATAATCATGAGGGATTTTATAATCAATATCTGATGACTGGTAATAGCTCCTCTTTACTTTGGGTTGCACCAACTAGATTATCATCGAATGAGTCGTATAATAGCCTTCATGGAAATTTCATATTAGATGAAGATGGAAACGGTCACTTTGTTTGGAAAGAAGGTCTGGAAAGTCATGAAAAGATATTATATAGTAAAGTGTATTCTAACGGAACACTCACAGCTATAGAAGAAATTACAGATGGAACTTATAGATGCATTAAACCTGCTATTATAATTGATCAAAACAAAAAAATTAATGTTTTTTGGAATAATCATTCTGATCCTAATCCCGGGCTATTTCTCGGAACGAAATTTATTTATTCAAGTATAAGAGAAAATGACAATTGGAGCACTCCATTTGAAGTTGGTCCTTTTATTCCCGAAGGAAGACCTTCTTCGGGTGAATCAGACGCTTTTACTGCTGCTGTTTGTTTGCTAAAACCTACGAATGAACTCTGGCTGGCATACGAGATTACTGAGGATTATGCCTATCATTCTGGAATTGATATTAGAAATAGAGAAGGCGCTTCCTGGCAACCAAGTAGCTTTCTATCGTTAGTTAATAACCGCGCAAAAGATCCGCAATTATTAGCTTCTACAAATGGTGATCTTATCTGCTTTTGGATAGATGCTCGTGCAGTTACAAATCAGGTTTATTTCCGCATTCGATTTGCTAATGAAGCATGGTCAAATGAAATTCCTTTAACAGCTTTCAAACAAAATTACTTTTCAACTATTTGGTTATATGTTTTAATAATAATTGTTACGGTAATAATACTAGCTATTCCTTCTATCGTGGTGCGAATTATATATAAGAAGAGAAAAGAGAAGTATATTCGAGAAAAAATTAGGAACTTGGGTTAAAACAGGAAATCTTCTGCTGTTTTCTTTCTATCTTTTCCTTCTGGTTTTATTTTCTCTACTAATTCAAAATAAATTTCTTTTGGGAATTTTATTCCAAGAAATCTTGCAACAATTTTTTCTTTCTTTTTCTTAGAATGAGCAATAAAGAGAATTGTTCCAAAATCAAACCTACTGGAAAGTATAGGCATCTTTCTAACTTTAATATATAAGATATCTGAGTATTTGATAACTTTCTTTTTCTTTGGACGGTAAATATTTATTAATTCAAATGAGTTATCCCCAATCCAATATCTCCTTGAATTAATTGATATATAGATGACAGCAAATACAAAAAAGAATACAAATGCTACAATTGACCAAATAATTTTAGAGTACAAATCTGGATTTGAACTGACTTGTACAATTGGGTCTACTACAAAATAGATTATTGCAAAAAATAAACTATTAATTATTAATGCTAACGCTAGAAAAGTGATTATATATGCTGTACTTGGAGTAACTGAATAATTTGCCGGTTTTTTTGAATTCATAAAATTTACCACTACAAATACTATTATTTCAATTACTAATTATAGTTTTGTTGTATTCCAATTAAAAGTAGTACTAAAAGTCATTGAACTATTTTGTTGTTAAAAAATCAACAGCAAACAAATCATAATAATTCTGTATGGATGCTCTCTGGATCATAACGTGGTTTTGCTAATGACAAAAAGAGATTTCAAAATAGTTGAAAGAGGAGTACTTAATCCTCTTCATTTTCTGATTGTTCTTCAGGTTCCTTAGTACTTTCTTCTGTTAGTTCTTTAGAAATTTCTTCAGCTACTTTTTCGATAGCTTCTTCATCAATTTCTTCTTCAACTTCTTCAGCCGCATCTTCTATTGCTTCTTCAACTGCTTCTTCAATAATTTCTTCAACAGCTTCCTCTTCTTCAATAGAATCTTCGATTTCGTCTTCTTCCTCTGTCATTTCCTCTGCGATTTCTTCTGCGGTATCTTCGTCAATATCTTCTTCTTCTATGGAGTCCTCTATTGCATCTTCAATTGCGTCTTCAATGGATTCTTCAACTGCTTCTTTTTCAATCAAATCTTCTTTTGCTTCCTCAACGAACTCCAATTCTTCATCTTTATTAACGACTTTCCTTTCTTGTTTAGTTTTCTTGGTTCCAGCTTTTCTTCTAATGAGTCCTATGATTATTATTGTAATCAGAATTATTATTCCAATAATTACCAGAGCTGCGCCAATTAAGAACAAAATTATGAAAATTATTGGTAAGTCATCAACAGTTTCAATTTGATCTGTTAAAGTCATCAAAGTAGGAACAATGACTAATAACAAACCCAAAATAGTAAGTGCATAAGCAGCTGCTCCTGCTTGACTACTTATTCTTCTTTTTTTAGGTTCTTCATTGGATGTCATAATTATTTACTATCCTTATCAAAATTAAATTTTTTGTAGGTGATAATTCAGCTGTTTTTTTTTAAAAAAGGTATTTCTCCATTTAATTTTGAAATTATGTGAAAAAAACCTTCCACTTTAGTATTCTAAATAAAATTCTTTTGCTTGTCAAAGAAAGTAAATGACTATCGTTAATAGAGATAGTACAAGTAGTTAATTGCTATTCATTAAATGACGCTAAGGAGAATAATTCCATGGAAATTGAAAGTAAATGGTTAGATAAATATCGTTTTTCAGTAACGAATGGTAGAAATGATCCAATAATAATCGATGTTGGACCTGATTATGGTGGCAAAGGACCTGCTGCTCTGGAATTGGTAATAATGGCTTTAGCAACATGTTTAGGTACAACATACAAAATGATTGCTGATAAAATGCATCTCTCGATTTCAGCAATAAATGTGAAAGCAATTGCAAATAAAGATGAGAAAGACTTCATCACTGACGTTCATTTGCATGTTTATGTTTCTTCTAAAGATTCCACTGAAAAACTGGAAAAGACACTTGAACTTGCCGAAAAGAATTGTCCTGTAGATAATATCTTTCATCAAACACAAATTCCCACAGAAGCTACTTTACACATTGATTCTAGCTAATAGTTTTGCTTTTAGAAAAATGAGGTATTTTTTCTCCTCATTTTTTCATTATTTAAATTCCCTTATTTGTACTTTGAAACAGCAAATTTTCGTAAAATCCGTAACGTTTATTTAAGTTAAAAATTCGCAGATTGAACTGAATAATTTCCGGAGGAAATTAAATCTTTGAAATCCGTATACAGATTAGCAAAAAACTTTCATGCCGTTGTAGATAACGGTAGAACACATTCAATAGCAATTGATTTACCACCTAATAATGGTGGGGAAGATTTAGGCGCCACCGCGCTTGAATTATGCGTTATGGGATTATCTGGTTGCATTGGCACTATTTTTGCAAAAATAGCTAAAAAAATGCGTTTAACAATCACTCATTTAGAGGTTGATCTTGAAGCATTCAAAGGACCTAGTGATCCAACCATTACCAAGATCACAGCCAAAGTTTTTGTAACCTCTCCTGATGGTCTTGAAAAATTAAATAAATGTTTGGAACTAACACTTGCATCTTGTCCTGTTGGAGTAATTTTTACAAATGCAAATATACCAACTGAAGTAACTTTAGAGAAAGTAGCATAAATTATATACTTTCTTTTCCTTTCTTTTTGTCGATATTAATATGAAAGGTTTTTAATGGTGGAGAACCAATAAACCCTAGAGCTAATTAAAAGATTAGTAAATAATGGTGTATTTATTATGTCATTCGGCAGCATTTTGTTAGGCATGTTGGTTGGTGGAATATTTAGTACGGGTGCAATTATTGGTGCCACCTTCTTAGGACGTTTTGTTCCTTGGTGGGCTGTGCTCCTGATAGGTGCAGCTGGCTGTCTATTCGGTGGTTTAATTGCAGGAATATTCGCAAAAGGTATTGGTGCTGGAGCTTTAGCAGGATTACTCTCAGGATTGCTTGTCTTTCTAGGTGTATTTTTGTTTGTTTGGCTTTACTACAAATCAGTAGTAATATCTATGATAGCAAGCGCGAGTAATGTTTCTGAAATCGCAAATGGGTTTGTTGATTTGTTCGGTGCCGGTGGCACTCCTGTTGGACAAGCTATGTCTGAGTGGATTACTAGTAATGTTCCTCAAACATCTGATATGGAAGCTTTTGCTAATAGCAACTTCGTTTTCTTTGGTTTAATTGTTGGCGCTATTTTTGGCGGACTAGCAAGTGTAGTAAATCTATTCACCGGACTCATTGGTGGTATGTTTTCTAGAAAGAAAAGCGACAAATATGATTCTTACTATTAAAAGAACATCTCCGCGGGAAATTCACTCGCGGTATTTCATTCTTTTTATTATTTTATAGCTAATAGTTTTTAATGATGTAATTAGAAAGTAATTGATATAGATTTTAGGTAAAAGTTCCAGGAGTATACAAAATGAGAATTGTTTTTCTATACACAATTTCTAAAGATGCTTACGATTATCTTAAAGAGAATATTCCGGAGGATATAGAGATAATAGCTCGAATAAAAGAAGAATATTCAGGTAAACAACCAAATCAAGATGTCGAAATTATTGCTGCAACAAAAGAAGCTGAAATATTAATGGGTCCTTATGTTACTGAAGAAATTCTTGAACAAGCATCACCAAAAAATGGTGGAAAACTAAAATTAATTATCATTCCTTGGACAGGTATTGATAGACTCAATTTTACTCTATTGAGAAAATATCCCGTTGTAGTTGCGAATAGTCATGGGAATGCTCGAACTGTGGCTGAACATGCAATAGCTCTTCTTCTTACTGCTACAAAAAATATTATCCATCACGATAAATTGCTTAGAAAAGGTGATTGGGGTTCTAGGTTTAAGCATATGCCTTCAGTAAACATTTTTGGTAAGACTGTTGGGTTATTGGGTTATGGTGCTATTGGAATAGAATGTGCAAAAATTCTCAGAGGTTTTGATGTTGAAATTATTGGTTGTAGGAGAACCATTGAAAAGTCAACTGAAGAGCAAAAAAAACTTGCTGAGAAAATCTACTCAATAAATGAATTAGAGGTATTTCTAAATGAATCAGATATAGTGATTAATTCTTTACCTCTCACACAAGATACAAGAGATATTCTTAGCAAAAGAGAATTTGAGTGGATGAAAGATGGAGTTATTATTGTCAATGTTGGAAGAGGTGCAACAATAAATGAAGAAGCGATTTATAACGCAGTAAAAGAAGGAAAAGTGTTTGCAGCAGGGTTGGATCCACAGTGGAAATATCCACCAAGAGATAAAACTGGAGAAAGAGATCATACAGAGAAAAACTACCCCTCCAATTTTCCAATACATGAATTTGATCAAGTAGTTCTCAGTCCTCACCGGGCTGCAGATTTAACAGAGGGATATGAAAGAAAACATTGGTTTGATGTGGTTGAAAATATTTTAAGAATATATAAAGGTGAAAAACCAACGAATATTGTTGATTTAAACTTAAGCTATTAAAAAAAAGATTGAAAAGAGCCAGTCAGCTTTAAACTGCTGGTTCTATTTCTAATTTTGATTTGGATCCATGACCGACCCAACGTTTTAGTATGTACTTTCCAACAAGGAATTTTATTAGTTCCATTAAGAGTGCAGCAAATATACAAATGCCCATGAGTAAGAACCAATCATAAAGCCCAATTGGCATACTATCAAAGATAGTATTATTGACACCAAATTCTGCTCCCATTGGAACATAAATGGCAATCATTTGCAGTCCAAGAGCTAATCCAACCGACATCCAAAGCCATTTGTTGTTGAATGGATTCATTTTCAATGTTGTTCTTTCAAAACCTGAACGAGTGATAAAGACATTGAACATCTCAAATAAAACAGACATAGTAAAGTTCAATGTTCTTGCATGTGCATACCATATTTGAGAACCTATCTGTGTTAACCCAGCTCCTCCGGCATCTAAGCTAGTATGCTTTGTAAATATTAGCGCATAGGATTCTATCCATGTACCTTTGTATTTAGCTAAATTTTCTGCTAATGCTATCAAATCTGTTCCTAAGTAATCTCCAGAATTCTCATCATAGATTTCTGCTTGAAAATGAGCTTCACCAATATAACCTAAAGGAACAAAGACTATCATGCTTGCAGCGAAAGCTAATAAACCTGCAATTATCGAGAAGATATAAATATCTTTCATAAATCCTTCGTCTTTCTTTCTTGGAGGGTCACGCATTATACCTGCAAAGGGTGGGTCAACACTTAAAGCAATAGCAGGCAGCCCATCAGTTACTAGATTGATCCAAAGAATTTGGATAGCTGTATAGGGTGACTTTAAACCTAAGAAAACAACACAAACAAAGACTGTTAGAATTTCATCGAAATTACTTGCGATAAGATATCTGATGAACTTGAGCATATTTTGGAAAATTGTTCTTCCTCGTTCCACCGCAGTGACTATTGTTGCGAAATTATCATCTGCTAGAACCATCTGTGCAGCTTCTCGAGTAACATCTGTACCTTGAATACCCATCGCTATACCAATATCTGCTTTTTTGATTGCTGGAGCATCGTTTACTCCATCACCTGTGGTAGCAACTACATGACCTTTTTCTTGGAACATACTGACAATTCTGTGTTTATGTTCTGGACTCACTCTGGCAAAGATTGAAACATCTTCAATAATATCGTTTAATTCTTCGTTAGACATTGCTTCTAATTCAACACCAGTAACAGTTAACCATTTATCACCTTGAATTAGACCAATATCCTTAGCAATTGCTTCAGCAGTTATTTGTTGATCTCCTGTAACCATTACTGCAACAATACCCGCAGTCCGACATCTTTCCAAAGCACCTTTGACTTCAGGTCTTGCCGGATCTATTAAACCAACTAACCCAAGGAACACAAGATCTGTTTCGATATTTGCTTCAAGTTCAGATAGAAAGTCATCTTCATCAACTTTAATCAGTCTTTCATCAACAACTCTGTAAGCAAGTGCTAAGACTCGTAATGCCCTTGAAGCCATCTCATCATTCATTTCAAGTATCTTTTCTTTAACTCCTTCAGCTAACGGAGACACTTTGCCATCAATAGAAATGAAACTACAATGTTCTAACAAAACTGGAGGTGAGCCTTTAGAATAGGCAATGAGATTTTCTTCATGTTCCTTTGAATCAGCAAATCGATTAATAGTGGTCATTCGTTTTCGTTGAGAATCAAAGAATATTTCTGCTTCTCTTTTATATGATGTTTCATCCAGTAAACCTGCTTTTCTTGCAAGCACCATTAATGAAACTTCAGTAGGATCACCAATAATTTCAATCTCATCTGTTTCCTTGTCATAATGTACAATTGAATTATTGCAAAGCAACGAAGTTCGAGCAATCTTTTCTAGCTCGGGTGATTGTAATGGATTAACTGTTTTACCATCCTCTACAAATTCACCAATGGGTCTGTATCCTTCACCAGTAATTTTAATTAGATGATTTAGTGTTCTGACTTCTACAACAGTCATTTCATTTTTAGTTAAAGTACCTGTTTTATCACTACAAATAATATCTACAATACCCAATGTTTCAACTGCCGGTAAACGGGAAACAATGGCATTTTGTTTTGCCATCATCCTAACACCGATTGCATAAGTGAGTGTAATAGCTGCTGGCATCCCTTCTGGAATAGCTGAAACTGCTAATGCAATAGCATTTTCTAAAGCTTCACCCCAATGTTCCCAGCTCAGATCATGAAGTAAAGTAGCTGCGAAAACAATTGCACAAACTACTACTATTGTTAAACCAAGCACTTTACCAAGTTTATCAAGATTCTTTTGGAGGGGTGTTGCTTCTTCCTTTTCGCTTTGCATTAATGCAGCGATTTTGCCCATTTCAGTTTCCATACCTGTATCAACAACAATCGCTTTTGCTCTTCCATAAGTTATTGTCGTACCCATAAAAAGCATATTGCGTCGATCACCAACAACAGCTTCTATGGCTATAAGCTGTTTAGAGTTTTTACTAAGGCTAACAGATTCACCTGTCAATGCACTCTCATCAACTTTCAAACTGGTAGATTCGAGCAACCTCATGTCTGCAGGAACCTTTTCACCTGCCTCAATAAGAACAATGTCTCCTACAACAAGGTCTTTCGAATCAATTATGTGTTCATTGTTATTTCGAATAACTCGAACTTCCTTGCTTACCATTTTCTTAAGTTCTTCTAATGACTTTTCTGCTTGGAACTCTTGAATAAAACCAATTAAACCGTTAATAATAACGATAGCAAAAATTACTCCTGCTTCAATATATTCTTCAAAAGCAATTGAAACAATTGCAGCAATAAATAGAAGGCCGATTAAGATATCAAAAAACTGACTTAGAAACAGAACTATGAGACTGGTTTTTCCTTTTTCAACTAAAACGTTTAGCCCATATTTTTCTACTCTATATGCAATCTCTTTGTCTTCTAACCCATTAATTGGATTGACGTCTAGTTTTTCTATGACTTCTCCGGTGTCCATGGCATGATATGCATGGTCTGGACCTGCTTCAGCAATTATACTATCAATATCGTCTTGTTTTTTCTTTTTGTTTCTGAACATTCAGTACAACGCCTTTGTTAGATATTGAATTGGGTATTACTTAGTTTACCCATTTGATAGACATGTACACCCAATGGTACACTTTTGATTAATCTATTTTATTATCAAAAAAATCTTTGAGTAAAAACCTTTCTATCAAAAGAAAAAATTAATTTTTTCTCTAATAATTAACTCAGAGTTAATTATAGTAATTAAAGCGCTTTTGCGTGCTAATTCAATAGAATTTGCTGCTACAATCAATACTTTTGTTTGCTTCTGTAATGGTTTGTTAAATAAATTATCCAATTTTAATTCCAAATCCGGAAAGTAATTCGAAATCTGTATTTCATTTTCTGGGAACTTTATTGTCAAATCATCTGTAATTTCAAAAAACAAAATAGCTTGTGCACCATAAGCAATTGCAATATCTCTTATCTTCCAAGAAGAATCTTCATGTTTATCTTTCAAGCATTTTAATGTCACAAAATAATGTTGCTTGTTTTCAAATGCTTGATATTTAAAAACACCATAATCATAAAGTCGTTGATTAATCAAATTAATTACTTTCATGCCGTTCTCTGCAAGAGAATGTCCTGTTCTCCCAGGTGTTGTAGATAGAAGATTTTTGCTTTTACAATAATTTAGCAAAGATTTTGTACTACTCTCAGATAGAAGTAGCTCCTTTTGAAGTTTATATCTTCCCATTGGCTCTTTCGAAATTAATAATAATGCAGTAAACAAATCACTGTCTGTGAATTCTGCGCGTGCTCCTCGTTTGCCTGTTTTTATCCATTTAACTATTTTAGACATAGAGTATCACTTACTAGTTCACTATTTTGTTTATTTTTTTCATTTACTTTTTCATCTTTTCGGAATCTTTCACGGAAATAAGTATTACCCAAACAATCCCTACTAAGACGGCTACAGATAAAATGCCTATTAGAATAAATAACCAAACTCTAATGGGATGATCTGAAGAATCAGCTGGATCTGTTCCACTCGCTACTTCAAAACCATCATTGAATCTATCTCCATCTGTGTCTTCATTCCAAGGATCTGTTCCATGCAAATATTCATCTAAATTTACCAATTCATCAAAATCATAATCTAAAATACTATCATCTCGATTTATATCAAGATCATTTTCAATTTCCCAGACATCTGGCATGCCATCTTGATCTGTATCTGTTTCATTTTCATCATTTAAAACAAAGATTATCTGATTTTGATAATTAAATTTTAATTGTTCTGAAGTAACTAAAGTAAATTCGTAATCGTTAGAAATACCGGAATGTGTTGTTGAGATAAGAATGGTAAATATCAAAAAAATTGATAAGTGAATGAAAGGTTTTTTCATATTCAATCATCTTTCTAATTTGAAATCACTTCACTTGAATCTCTTTTTACACTCAAAAGAGACCAACATTTCGTTGTAATTACTAATTCATCTCCTCTTATTTTTCTAAAAGGATAGGCTCGTAACCAACTATCTGCGTTCTCGGTAGCAATTAAAATTACTTCCACACCAAATCTACCAACACCACCAATCTTAGTAAAATACAAGTAAAAGCTTTGAATTGCTTTAACTTCAACAATGTTATGGTTGGATATTTCTTTCCACCAGAAGATATTTCTCCAACTGATTTTTTCCGCCGTAAATTCTACCTTGAAAGTTAGCATACAAATTAATCTGATTATCGTATAAAGAATATCTAAACTGCCAAGAATTATCAGTACTATAAAAAAAGTATTTTGTGAGAGGAAAATCAATCCGGGAATAAAAAAAGCAAAACCAACAATCATTAAAGGTAAAAATTGTGCAACTAAAAACAACCAAAAATCTTTGCCTTCGGTTTTTAAGCTATACCCTTGCTTAATTTTTTTAATAATCTCTTTTTCTTTCTCCTCGCTAATTTCAAGTTTAACAGAATGCTTCTCAACAAATTTCTGACGTTTTTCATCTACTTCTTTTATTCCTTCTCCACCAGTTAGAGATTCTTTCAGAGAAACTCGTATTTTATCGTTTTTGTTTCGCTTTTTCTTTTCTCCGCTCACGTTTTGCACCTTTAGTATGGAAATGATTATCTTATGGCTTTTTTAATGTTAAGTTTATGCTTTTGAAAAGTGTTTCTAAGCCAATTGAAAAAGATTGATATAAGAAAACTAACAAATTTATCAATTAAATCATTTTTGATAAGCTACTCAAAAATCCTTAATGCTATTCATACGATAAAATTTTAAGTAGGGTATTCACTCCTTATGTGATATACTTCTGTAAGGTTGGAAGATATGGAAGTTCACCAGCACCCTGAGAAAAAACACTTTATTGTAACAGATGAAACTAGATGCAAAGGCTGTGGCTTGTGCATAGAGTTTTGCCCGAAAAATTGTCTTGGTTTTTCGGATGACTTGAATGAAAAAGGATGGCGTGTATCAAAAATGCATCGAATGAAGGATTGCATTAAATGTTACCTGTGCGAGCGCATGTGTCCTGATTTTGCGATATTCGTGGATGAAAGCGATGTTCCCAAGAAAAAATGATTACTTGTTCAAGGAGAAAAAAGAACGATATAATTAGGAGAAAAAGTTCGTGGTAGTAGATAAACAACCAAAGGTTTTGACTGGAACCTACTTTAAAAATGGTAATTGGGGTATAGTTGAAGGAGCAATTGCAAGTGGTATTGCCGAATTTTTTGCTTATCCCATTTCCCCCGCTTCTGAGATTGTTGAATATATCAGTTTTCGTTTACCTGCTGTTGGAGGAAAAGCAGCCTTCATTGTAGAAGACGAAATCGCTTCGATAAATATGTGTGTTGGCGCATCTTGGGCAGGTTCTAAAGTTATGACAACAACATCCGGACCTGGTTTTTCACTTAAACAAGAAGGAATTGGTCTTGCATATATGACTGAGACGCCGATTGTAATTGTCAATGTTCAAAGAGGAGGACCTGCTACAGGTTTGCCTACATTTTCTGCACAAGGAGATTATATGCAAGTTCAATTTGGATCTCATGGTGATTATCCTGCAGTTGCATTGACTCCATGGTCTGTGCAAGAGTGCTTTATTTTAACAATTGAAGCTTTTAATTTATCAGAACAGCTTCGCTCACCTGTTATTCTACTTGTAGATGGTGAAATAAGTAGAATGATGGAAGAGATTACAATTCCTGAGAAAGAAGAAATAAAAGTTCTTGATAGAAAAACTCCTCCAAAAGGAACTGATAAATCTAAATTTAATCAATTTGATGCTAGAAATGAACCTGATTTGGTCCCACCAATGGCTCATTTTGGTGATGGCTATAAAATATTTGGAACAGGATTAACTCACAAGATTGATGGTGTTCCTCTCTTAGATGAAGATTTACATACAGAGTTAATGAGTAGGTTATTTAAGAAAATTGAAATAAATAGCTACCTATTTCCAGAGCCTGAATATCATCTTGTTGATGATGCTGAGGTTGTAGTCGTTGCAACAGGTATCGTTGCCAGATCGGCTTTGGAAGCAATTAATAAAGCGAGAGAAAAAGGCATTAAAGCGGGATTGATGCGGTTAATAACCGTCTGGCCATTCCCTGAAGAAGCAATGGAAAAAGTGGCTCAAAAAACAAATTTGATCGTTGCAGAAATGAGTATGGGTCAGTTAATTTGGCCTGTAGAACGATTTGCACGAAAGAAATGCAAATTGGTTTCAAGGATTGGTGGAACACCTCCAACTCCAAAACAGATTCTAGAAGCAATAGAAGAAGAAATAACAAAATGAAGGTGAAATAATGGTTGCAAAAGAACTCGAAATTGATACAAGCACTCTAGTGAAAAAACCAAAGATTAAATTGCAACATACTCATGAAGATCTCTTGCGAAAAAAAGCCATCCCAACTATTTATTGTCCTGGGTGTGGTATAGGCACAACAATAAATGCATTTCTGGAAGCAATTACTAAATATACTATTATTCCTCATAATGATATTATAGTAGTAAGTGGTATTGGTTGTACTGGTAGAGCAAGTGGGTATGTGAACCTTGATGGTTTTCATGCATTACATGGTAGAGCAATCCCATTTGCATCTGGAGTAGAGATTGCAAAACCAAAGATGAAACCAGTTATTATTTCTGGTGACGGAGATTTGTTCTCAATTGGGTTGGGACATTTGGCTCATGCTGCGAGAAGAAATATCGATATGACTGTTATTTGTGTCAATAATGCAATTTATGGTTTAACTGGAGGACAAGATGCGCCAACAACTCCCGTAGGAGCAAAAACTAAAACAACTCCATATGGGAAAATTTCATTTCCATTCAATTTATCGCATATTGCTATTGCAAATGGTGCAACATTTTGTGCACGTTATACTGTTTATGAGTTTGTTCAACTCGCAAAAGCAATTGGTAGAGGGATGACCCATCAAGGATTTTCATTTATTGAAGTGATTTCAAATTGTCATGTTAATTTTGGTCGGAGAAACAATCTTGGCGATTCAATCGCAATGCGTAAGATGTTTAAAGAAGTGCGAGTACCGATGAAAGAAACAGATATTGGTCTTGATATTCACAAGACTGACATCAAATTTGAAGTTGGCAAAGGATTTACACGAATCCCAACTGGGATTTTCTTAAATGAAAGAGATAAACCGGAAGAATTTTCGGAGAGGATTATTGATGCCTACGAATTCAACAAATAATTGTGATATAAATATTATGATAAGAGGTATTGGTGGTCAAGGTGTCAAACTAGTTGGCACTATTATTGGTCAAGCTGCCATATATGATAAAAGACATGCAGTTCAAAGTATGAAATATGGTTCAGCTATTACGGGCGGAGAAACACGTAGTGAAATAAAAGTTTCTACAAAAAAAATCATTTATCCTCGTGTTACAGAAATCGACGTTTATGTAGCGCTCACACAAGATGATTTAGATAAATATTTTGAATCTGTCGTGTACATCGCTGGTAAAGAAGTTGCAAGAAATGTTCCTAAAGCAATAAAAGATAAAACACTAATGGTACCACTGCTAACAATTGCTGAACAAGTAGGCAATATTCGAGCTGCAAATTTAGTTCTCGCAGGTGTACTTAATCAATTATTTAATCTTGCTTCTCAAGAATCGTTCATAAAATCAATTGAATATCTTCTCCCAATAAAACATCACAAGGTCAATGTTGAAGCATTTAAAATGGGTGAAAAATACGATTTATCTCAAGACAATAACCACTCAATTATAGAACAAGCAGATATTTGTAAGATTATCGAATAAAAAAAATTGGCGGGGAGTTTATTTCCCTTTCTTCTTTTTGTTTCTAAAATTTAGTAGCATTTTATCTAGTGTAGATAAACTATCAAACTAAAGAATACTGGGAAATAGAAAATGAATTCAATCTCTACCCAATGTTTTTGTTTTCGCTCTTAATTGAACTCCTTCATGATTTGGATACTTTTTCGCCATTCCCTCTAACTCTTCATCTAATTCAGCAACAAGATCAATATATTTATCATCTTTTCTAAATGCAGTCATAGCTGTTACAATACCATTTGCTCTTTGTAAAATGAAATCCTCGTCATCAGGGAACTCTGCAGTTAGATCCATTAATTCGTCCAAAAGTGTGATGGCAAATTTATATTCCTTCAATTTGCTTAAATAACCCATTGCATTTACTAATCCTTTCACTAAAGCAAGTTGTATGTCGTTATTCTCACTATGAGCAGTACCAAGTGCAAGTAATTCATTAATTAGCTGCTTAATTGGTTCTATTAACTCTCTTTGACCAAAATTAATAATTGAATTAACGAGACCTCCTGCAAGGGATCTTTGGCAAGACATATTCATTGGATATGTTCTCGCAAAAAGGCGAAGCTCTTCAAGGCGTGCATACATAGAATCGAATTTTTGTTTTTTCATTAAATATGACATGGAATTTGCAAGTGCGGTGGAAAATTGATTCTGAACTTCTTCAATATCTCCATATTCTGCTACAATATCTCTAAATCGCAATAATACTAGATCAATTCCCTCTGGATCACCAGACATGCCAAAAATAGTAATGGTATTAACTAGACCTTTAGCATAACGTAATAGATTCATTTGATCTTTTGGGTTATCTACTGCTTTCTGTCGCATCTCATCTAATTGACCCATTGTTCTATCGTAGAATACTTGCCGTTTTTTATCTTCTTCAGTCATAATTGTTTCTCCTGCTTTTATTATCAGATGATGCCAAACTCTTACTTATTTTCCCTCTTTGTTTATAAATGCTTTTTCTCTCTGCTTTGAAACTGGTTCGATTATTTAAATTTGTTCTCATGCAATAAGTCTAATACTCTTTTAGAGATTATTTATTTTTGTCTTCAATTTTTATTCTTTAACTTGTTAATTGTTTCTTTCAAAGCTTCCAAGAATTTGGTATTATTTTCTTTTGAAGTTACACTCATCCTTAAGCAATTTTCGCAAAGTGGCACTTTACTCATATTTCTAATAAGAACCCCTGTGTCTCTAAGTAAATTTTCCTGAATTTCGTCAGCTGAGAAATTATTTACTTTAAACATGATGAAATTAGTAAAAGATTTGTAAGGAGTAATTTCAGATATTTTTTGTAATTCGAGGAATATTCTTTCTCTTTCAGTTACAATCCCTTTAGTTAAATTTGTTAGCAATTTGTTTTCTTGTATAACTGCTTTAGCTAATTCTAGAGATGCTATGTTTACATTGAATGCAGGAAGAAGTTCCTTTATTCTTGAAACTAAAAACTCATCACCTAATGCATATCCAATTCTCATACCTGCCATACCATAAAATTTTGACATGCTTTTCATGATGATTAGATTTGGATAGTCATCTAGTGCGTTAATAAGAGAATATTGACCAAAATCTGAATACGTTTCGTCTAATGCAACGATGCCTGGGAATTCAGAAATAAGCTTTCGCAATTTTCCCTCTTCAAATTGATTTCCAGTTGGATTGTTAGGCGAACAGAGAAATAGCAATCGATCCTTTTTTGGTGTTATATTAGATAAAATATAATCTGTGTCAAGATCAAATTCAGGAGCAGGCGTTAAAAGAAGTTCAGTTATTCCTCCACCTTGAACTTTTGCTGCATGTTCATACATTGGATACGTAGGATTGATAATAACAGCATTTTGACCTGCAATAATTGTTAATCGTACCATAAGATCAATAATTTTATCTCCTCCATTTCCAATCACAACTTGGTTAGAGTTTAGATTATTTTTTTCTGCTACCAGATCACATAAAGAATCACAATAGTCTTCTGGATATATTCTTGGGTCGATTTTTGCTGCAATTTGTTTCATTAATTTTTTAATGACTTCTTCTGGGAAAGCCAGATTTTCATTTAAACCTATTCGAACAGTTACTTTTTCCTTAATTTTCGCAGGCATAAATCCTCCTTTTCCTTGAAAGGGGTCATTAATCATGCTAGACAAATAGACTTTTTTCTCTTGCATTAATTATCAAATCCAATTATATTCTGCTAGTTAAACTCTAGTAAATGTTTTTTGGTTACTCAAGACCAAGTTCCTTTTTGACCGTATTTGTCCAAGCTTGGAACTTCATACCATGTCTCATTGGACCTATGAATTTAATCTGTTTAGACATATACGCTGAAGCGGCATTAACTTCTCCTGTAAATATCCCTGCAGCAACTGATTTATCCATCTCAATTAGGACATCATTAGATTCCAATATTCCTTCTCCGGTAGAAAATTTTCCGTTATCAATGTTTATCCAGTATCCTGGTCCGGGAACGATTTTAAATTGGAAATTCAGTTTTGATTTCTTTGATTTATTCTGAATTTTCTTATTGCCATTACATATTTCAACTAAAACTTCAAGGTATTCAGGAATGTCTTCTAAATCAAAAGTTCCAGATTTCACTTTGGAAATAACAACTCCACGCAATCCTTCACCAAAAGAAGAAGCATCCACTGATTTTGGCGGTTCAGCAGTTTCTAAAGTTAAGCCAATTTCAAATCCATCATGAATTGCATCAAGCATTTTTCTTACTCTTTTCCTTTTACAATCTCCAATTTTGAAAACTTTTGGAACTAGTTTTTTCATATCATCTTCAATATCACAAAACGGCTTTGGTTCAATGGTGTTTACAATAGCATCAAATGCTACAGTTTTTTCTTCATTATCTTTTAGTAAAATTGCTTCGTTCTTTTTGATTAATTTTATTGACGTTCCAACATGTACGGTAATGAGTTCATTATCAAATGTTTGTTGTACTATTTCTGAGCCAACGAGAGAATATAGATCTGCACCCAGAATTGAACTTTCTTCTATTAAAATTACTGATTTACCTTTACTTGTAAGATAATCCGCAACCTCAATTCCAATCATACCACCGTTTAGAACAAGGATAGTTTTTCCCTCTGGAATGTTTCCACTTAAAACTTCTTCAAAAGTAGAGACCTGATCATCAATTAGTCCATTTATAACAGGGATTTGTATCTTAGAACCCGTAGCTAAAATTGCTACGTTGGGTTTAAAATCTTCAACTATCTTTTCATCAAAAGTGGTGTTTAATTTGAGAGGAATAGCTAATTTCTCAATCAATATTTCATAATAATTTAGTACATTGTTTAGTTCAGATTTCATTGGTGAAACTTTGGCCAACAACAAACTACCACCTATCTTATCTTTGCTTTCAATTAGTAAAACTTCATGCCCTCTTAATTTCGCTACTCGAGCAGCTTCTAATCCTGCTGGTCCTGCTCCAACAATTAGTACTTTCTGAGGATCAATTGTTCTTCCAATATCCTCATCTGTTCCAAGTACATTTGGATTTACTGCACACTTTAATGATTCTTCAATTAATATCTGATTTAAACAAGCATTACATGCCGGGCATATAATTACCTCATCTCTCTTTCCCTCTTGTAATTTATTTGGGAGAAATGGATCTGCTATTAGTGCTCTTCCCATAGCTACCATATCTGCTCTCCCTTCCTGTAGGATTTTTTCTGCAATTTCAGGTGTATTTATTCTTCCTACAACACAAATTGGCACTTTTTGAACTGCACTTTTAATTATCGCCGAATATTCTGAATATACACCACGTGGAATGTTCATAAATGGGACAACAGGATAATAGGGCGAATCAAAAATACCTGCTGTAATATTGATGAGGCCTACTCCATTTTCCTCGAGAGCAACAGCAATTTTTGCCATATCATCTACTTCAAGACCGCCTTCAATATAATCTCTACAGTTTATTCTAAAACCAATAATGAAATTCTCCCCACACTTATTTCTAATAGCATTCAATATCTCGAGAGCAATTCTCATTCTATTTTCTAAGGAACCACCATACTCGTCAGTTCTTTTGTTGTACACTGGAGAAAAAAATTGATTAATTAAATATCCATGCCCTGCATGAATTTCTACTCCGTCAAATCCTGCCTTTTTGACACGCAAACATGCTTTTGCGTAGTTAGCAGTTAATTTCTTAATCATCTTCTTTGTGAGTGGTTGAGGGATAACTCCTGTTAAAGTGCTTGGTATATCTGACGGACCTACTAATTGTTCTCCTGTAATGAAACTTGTAGCTTGAATGCCTGCATGATAAACTTGTATCATCGCGAGCGCACCATGTTTCTTGATGCTTTCAGCAACTTTTCGTAAATGAGGTATCTTTCTATCATTCTCTGCACTGAGCATACGAAGAGTACCTCGTCCAACAACATCGAAATAAGTTGCTTCAGCAATAATGATACCTGCACCACCTTTTGATCGTAATTCATAATATTTCAAATTACATTCAGTAGCTTGTCCTTTTTCATCTCCAAAATTAGTATCCATCCCTGGCATTACTATTCTATTTCTAATCATCACATTTCCAATTGTAATAGGTTCAAATAGTTTCAATCGCTTCACCAATATTTATTGTTAGTAATTAATACTACATGTAATTAGTTATTATGATAAAAAATTTACCTTAAAAAAAGCAATCAATTCTCAAGGAGTATATTACGTTCTATTACAAGAAGACCCACAATCCTTTTGAGAAGAAAAAATCCTTCTACAAATATGAAACGAATAAGCTTTGATTTCACTGCTGAATGGTTTAGATTAATATTGATCCTTTTTGGTGGTTTACTTGTAGGTGGTATAATGTTTCTTTTTAATAGTTTAACGGGGTTCTTTACAGCATTCACACTCCTTATTCAGATAATTATAATCATTGTTTTTTGTTTATGGTATTTAAGATTAATATTTGCTTATATAACAGAACTAAGAAAAAAAAACCCCGAGAAAAAAGTTGGCATTCCTATTGGTTGGGCTATAGCTGGATTGCTTATTACTCTTATCAATTTCATTGTATGGATAGGACTTTCAGTTATGATGTATAATTTCCCGAAAGTGGTTTTCTTTATACCAACTGCTTTAGCAATGGTTCAAATTCTTTACTTGTTCATAAAAAGCAATAGACGAAATATGAAAGATTGGTTTCTATTATTATACAATAGCTTTTCATTTCTCTATCTATTTATTTGGATGTTATTTGATTTTGGAGTTGATATGCCTGGGGTATTAGGGGTTTTTAGTCATACAATTACTGGCAATGTTATGTGGTGGCAATTACTATTCGTTAATACAGGAGCATTCTTCTCACCAACATTTATTTTTCCACCCTATCTTTTAAATCCAAGATATTATTTTGCACAACCAGTAGATGAATATCTTGCTGAGAAAAAAGCACAGGAAGATAAAATTGAATCCAAAAAACAAATCGAAATAGCTAAAACTGAAGAAACTGAACAAGAAAAGATTTTACCAGGTGAAAGGAAACCATTTTTCGAGGAAAGAGAAAAACAGCGAGAAATTGATGAAGAAGTTAAGGCAATAGAAAAAGAAGTTTCAAGAATGAACATTGATAAAGATGTACAACATGCAGAATATGTTGGTTCTAGTGACATCTCCTTTTCATATAGGCAGATCATAGCAAGATTTGATACCTTTTTACGGACATTTTCTCTCAGCGTTATTTTAATTCTAATCGTTATTACTCCCGTCATGTTTGCGGGAAATATTTCTATGAATATATCTCCGGCTTATAACAAATTGGACTTTGCTCAAAAACCAGATATGGTTATTGCCGTAGATGGGAGCGTTTTCTCCTCATATGATTTTGAGGGAAATTTTTCTTATTACTGGAATACTGAACTGATCAATGAAATTGATCTTGCTAAGGATTTACATGCAACGCATCTACGTTATAATATTAAATCAAGAATACTAAACAATACCAAATCAAAGCAAATACTTGACTCTGGTATTGCAATGATCCAGAATCAGGGTTTGAAAGTTATTCTAGCGGTAAGTGGTGATTTATTTTTCTTAAAGAAAGATTTGATTGATAATATCTATAAAGATGCTATTTCACTTGCTCAAGATTATCAACCTGATTATATGGTAGTTTATAATGAAATCAATGGTGAATTGCTGAATAACATAAATGAAATTTCTACAATAGATGATTGGCTACCTGCAATCGCAAATGTCACAAATAAAATTAAATCTTTAAGTCCCTCTACAAAAGTGGTTTCTTCTTTGTTAGCAACAAAGAATGGTATGAGTGATTTGCAATCAATGCTAGCTTATAATACCAGTTTAGATGTTATCAGTATTAGTTTCTATCCTATTTTCTTTGGATGGCGTTTCAATTTGCTGAAGGAATACAGTGTTCTTTTCCATCAAGAAAGCTCCGGTGAAAAATACTGGATTGGTGAAACAGGAATGGAAACATTGAACTATGGAGAAGGTGCGCAAGCTCGTTACTTAGCTAAAGTCCTTGATTTAGCAGCAAAAACAACAGAACTAGATGCGGATGGTGTGTGTATTAAAAGTCTAATAGATAATCATGGATATACAATAGAGCATGGGATAACAAGTCACATGGGTCTTGTTTATTTCAACGGAAAGAAGAAAAAATCATTTGATGCAGTAAAATATGCTGCAGAAGTGATATTTTCGCTTACTTAAACCGCCATTTTTCAATAAACATTACCGAAAGTTTTTTTTAAATAAAAAAAAACTCCCCTTTTGCTGAGAATTGCCTAACCAAAGAGACAAAGCAATTAAAAAGAGAACATATTTATTGTTATAATATAAAAGAAGGCAAAAAAGCACTTCGATTAATAAACTAAAACTGAGGGTCCGCTTCATGAGTTTCCGTGAAAGAAGATTCAAAACATCAACAGAAAAAGACATAAAAATTCGATTATTAAATTGGACTGATCTAAATGGAATTACAAAGTTCCATGGTGAATTATACGATTGCAATTATTTTGATTCCCCACCCAACACTACTTTAGAAGTTAGATATGTTTTACGTAATTTGGAAGCGAGGGAACTTGCAGGCGGCTTAAGCTTAATAGCTGAACATCAGAAAGAGGTTATTGCTGAAGCAACACTTGAGACAAGTGTTTTTGGTATTCCAGTTCAGAAGCATGTGGGTAAAATTGGTGTAGTTGTATTACCTGAATGGAGACGTTTAGGAATTGGTACTGAATTAATTACTGCTTTAGAGCATTTTGCAATAAGAAATGGTATCTTAACCCTTTGGACCCACTTCGAACGCGATTGTGAAGCCGAAGAAAATTTCTACTGTGAAAAACACAAGTATGTTAAAACAGGGTTGCTTAAAAAAGCATTAATGCGTCAAAACAAACCTAAGGATCATTTAATTGTTCAGAAGGAACTTCCAAGAGGCGGAATTTAACCTTTTTTTCTTAAGTTTTGCTGAAACGCAAAACTTTATTTTCTTCTTTAAGTAATCAGCTTATACTCAGCAAAAAGTTTTGTATTTATCATTAACTTTCAGCTAATCATTTCTCTCTTGGAGCTCAATTTAAATGTCTAAAAAAGGAACAAATACTTCTAAAAATAAAAAAAATAAGGTATCTGTTTCGAAAGAAAAAGAATTTGATTTTTCAAAACTTGAAAAAAAAATCAATGAACTTGAATTTGCATTAATTCAAAGTGAAATGAAACAGTTAGGACTTTTTGAGCTAACAAATGATGCGATATTTTTTATCAGTATGGATGGAAATTATCATGATGTTAACTTGAGAGCAGCAGAAATGTTAGGTTACAATCGACAAGATGTGATTGGCAAGAGCGCACTCCATTTTATTGTTGAAGAAGAAAAAGAGAGCTCTTCAAAGAAACTAGCAGATTTACAAGCAGGTCGCATTCTTCCAATATACACCAGAACTTTCAAGAGAAGAAATGGCTCTACTTTTCGAGCAGAAATTAATGCCGCTGTTGTTCAGGATGAAGAGGGGAATCCTGTTTATATCCAAAGTGCTGTTAGAGATATTAGTGAGAGAGTTGAAGCAGAAGATTCCTTGAACCGTGAAAGAAAAGCCTATAACTTAATTTCAGAAGCAATTATTTATTCAGAAGATCTTAAAGACTTTTGTAATAGATGTCTTTCCGGTTTGACTTCACTTTTAGGTTTTGATGATTCAACTGTAAGGACATTTGATGAAGATTCTCGAATGTTAAATCCCATAACTTCTATTAGTGTATTAAAGGATGGTGACATTTCATTAATAGGTCCTAAATCGATAGATGATCCTAATTTCATTTTTTCATTAACAGCACGTACTAAACGAATTATCGTTTCAACAAGATCTGAGGATAGAGTTATTCTAGCACCTTTTGCTAAACGCTTAAAAGAGTTAAATGTTCATGCACTTATTTCCTGGCCGATACTTGATGGAAAAGAAGAGCTTCTTGGGACTTTACAATTGATATCTTATAAACATAAAGAAATTACTGATGAAGATTTACTTTTCTTTGATATTATAGCTCATATGTTTACTGTTGCATTTGAAAGAAAAAGAAGCGATGATGCTTTGAGAAACAGCGAAAAAAAATATCGTTCTTTTGCTCAGAATTTTCAAGGCATTATTTACAGAATCCGCAGAGATGGTACACCAATATTCTATAATGGTGCAATGGAAGAAATTTCAGGCTATACGACTCATGAGTTAACTTCTATGAATCCAAAATGGATTGATATTGTTCATCCTGATGACCAAGAAATGGTTAAGAGTGAATTTAATCGTTTACTTTCTCCTCAGTGTACAATAATTGATATTGAATATCGAATAATTCGTAAAGATGGACTGATCAGATGGGTTCACGAAATAGGTCAAACAATTTGTAATGAAAGAAATGATCCCATTTGGATTCATGGTGTGATTTATGACATATCTGAAAGAAAGCGTTCAGAGGAAATTCAAGCAAAACAAAGAGACATTAGTAATTCTCTTGCTGCAACAAGCAATTTAGCAGAAGCATTATCAGTTGTTCTAGATGTTACTTCAGAAATGGATGTCATGGACTCTGGAAGTATTTACATTATTGATAGAGACTCACGTTTTCTGGATTTGATTGACACAAAAAACCTTCCCAAAGAAGTAGCGAAAGAATTAGCTTACTTTTCAACTCATTCCCCATTCACACAAGCAATCCTTTCTGGAAAACCTGTCTATATTGAATCTGTTGGTCAAATGCCACAAAACATTGATGATAATTTGAAAAAGGAAGGGATTCTTGCAATAGCAACTCTTCCAATTATTTCTGAAGGAAATATTGTTGCTGCTATTTTCTTGGCTTCACGTAAGTCAATTAGCATACCAATAAACACTCGAAATGCATTAGAAACGATTGCTTCTCAAATTGGTGCGTCAATATCTCGAATACGAGCTGAGGATGCGTTACGAGATAGTGATGAAAGATATCGAACTTTTGTTCAGAATTTTCAAGGTATTGCTTACCAGAGCAAGCTTAATTGGAAGCCTGTATTTCTTCATGGGGCGATAAAAGAAATAACTGGTTATACAAGTGAAGAATTGTTATCCGAAAAACCATCTTGGAAAGATATTATTCATCCATATGACTTTCCAGAATTAGAAGCAATAACTGAAGACTCTATTGCCTCTGAAAGCAAAATAGGTAAATATGAATATCGGTTAATAGCTAAAAATGGTGATATCATTTGGGTTCGAGATGTTTGGTCGGTTTTGACAAATGAACATGGAAAAACAACTAGTTTTCAAGGTTCCATTTACAATATTTCTGAAAGAAAAGAAGC
This sequence comes from Candidatus Heimdallarchaeota archaeon, assembly GCA_018238155.1. Classification (GTDB taxonomy): domain Archaea; phylum Asgardarchaeota; class Heimdallarchaeia; order JABLTI01; family JABLTI01; genus JABLTI01. The sequence goes on from JABCTZ010000036.1 coordinate 126,392, forward strand.
TCAAAATGGGTTGGAAAAATTATATCTAGATTTAGAAAAAAGAGTTGGAGAACGTACTGAACAATTAACTCTGATCAATAAAGAATTAACTGCTTTTTCATATTCAGTTTCACATGATCTTCGAACGCCATTGAGACATATCAGTGGGTTTGCGAATCTATTATCAAAAAGAATAGAGAAATTAACTGACAAAGATGAACGAATTCTTAGTTATACTCAAAAGATAATCAATTCGACTGAGGAGATGAATAAACTCATTGATGGTTTACTTGTTTTCTCTAGAATGAGTAGAGTTGAAATGGTTAAAATAAGAATCAATTTTACTGAATTGGTTCAGGATGTATTGAATGATTTCCAAATAGAATTAGGAAATAGAAAAATTGATGTTGCAGTACACTTTTTACCAGATATTGTTGGTGATCCATCACTGTTGCGACTTGTATTAGTTAATTTAATCTCAAATGCGTTTAAATTTACAAAAATACGTGATATCGCTAAAATTGAAATTGGAATTATACCCTCGAAGGAAGATGATAAAATAACTGTTTATATCAGGGATAATGGCGTTGGCTTTGATATGAAATATTATGAACGATTATTTGGTGTTTTCCAGCGATTGCATAAAAATGAAGATTTTGAAGGAACAGGTATAGGGCTAGCAACCGTTCAGAGAGTTGTGCGAAGAATGGGTGGAATAATCTGGGCGGAAGGAGATATTGATAAAGGCGCTACTTTCTATTTCTCTGTACCTAAAGCTGTTGATGAAAAATGAAGGTCTTAGTTTTATGTGTATTATTATTACTAATACTAGTAACAGTTGTTATTGTAAGTGTTGTTAATAAGAAGAAAAAAGCAATACCAACACGATAAAAATAAGAGGTGTTCAATTAATGTCTCATGAAATATTTTTTAAAATTCCATTCATTTTTTTTCTCTGTTTTTGAATTTACTTATTCTTATTTGGTAATCCAAGTTGCAATATATTTGTAGTTCTTTGGTTGTGGAACTATTTGAGGATTTTTTACCACCCATTTTCCATCTAGTTGCTTTTCTTTTGCTGTTAATTCGAAATGAGACATCGCTATTCCAATATCAATAAATCTCATAGATTTGTAAATTTCTAAACTATACTTTGATTGAGTTTTTAGATAGAAATGAAGAAGATCATTTATTTTTACAACTCTCCATGGTTGATCATTTCTTGCTGATGGTGCTAGTCTCAGCATTTCAAGAGGAAGAGCAAATGGGGCTGATTTTTCTACTGTTAATGGTTTAGTGAATTGGTCGATAAAAAATAGGTCAACCCACTTTTTTCTTTTTCGAGCCTTAATCCACCAAGAAATAATTTTATCAACATTGCGTTTGTTTCGAGCTATTTTTCCAATAGGACTAATTGCAGGAATTATATCATTATCTTCTAAGTCAACTAAATTTGAGAATGTTTTAGTATTAAAAGCACTACCAAGCCATACAGTACCATAATCCAATTCAGTTGCTTTTAGTATTATCTTTTCCATTAAATAACCGAAATCTGTAAAGTTAATCGATTTTTTATTCATAATCCCTACAATGAAATATCGTGCTCCGGAAATCATGCCATAAGTACCAATCTTTAATTTCTCTTCTGTTTTCCCAGTATCTACAAGAATGAATTTTACTCTATTATTGAAGGGTCCTTTCTCTGTTAATTGTAGAAAGTCATTTATCTTTCCTATTGAGTTCTCATCCAATTTCTCATTTATATAGGTTCTACAAGAATATCGTTTGCGTATAATCTCTTCAATAGGTTTCTTAAAATCCATTGGTCATCCAACGAGTAAAAAAAAGAAAAATTGATAGATAAATTTTTTCACTTGATTTAATCTTCTTTGAGATCATCTTTTATGTCATCTATGTGATGAAACAGTTGGCGTCTTATTGCATCCTTTTTCTTTTCAGGGAAGAGTTGCCCTTCTTGATGTGGTGCTGGAGTAATTGTTGGTTTGGGTATTTGATTTGATACTATAATTGTCTTAACACTCATGATAAGCAAACATGGAAAACTAATCGCTGAAACATAGAATCCAATATATAATTTCATAAAAGGATCTGCAGTTTGTTTGCTAAAAAATAACCCGAAGAAGATAGTTGCGAGAATACCTGCTATAGCTCCAATTGTTAATAATGAAGCAAAAACCCTTTGTAAAGTAAAACTCTGCCTCTTGTTTCTGCCTACAAAGAAAACAGATGCTAATGGAAAAATTATTGCTATGACAAACAAGAATATAATTGCCACAGAGTAACCATCATTTAAATCATAGAAACCACCAAAGTTTTCGTATTCGTTCTCAGGAATACGATCATATTGAGCCCATGTCCCAAAAGACCAAGTAGATCTATGCCATGTGACGTTGCCATCATCCCAAATGCTATGGGTGAATGGAACACCACATAAACAAATACTGGTGAAAATTATTATTGAAAGCATTATTATTATGTATGTTTTGTCTTTTGTTTTGTCTTTAGAAATTGTCAATTTTAGAATTACCTCTAATTCAAATAAATATTCTTGAATTGCATTTAATAATATAACTGAATAAAAAAAAGGTTATGTGAGAGGGATTATGTTGTATTTCATACAACCTCTCAATTATACTCAATAATGAGATAGAGTGAATCATTAAGGAATGTGGATTCCACCATCTCGCATATTCAAAACAAGATCTACTTTATCCATAATCATTAGATCGTGGGTGACAATAACAACTGTTATACCAAGTGATTTGTTCAATTCTCGTAGTAATTTGATGATATCCTCACCAGTTGTTGTGTCTAGGTTTCCTGTTGGTTCGTCCGCAAAGATAATTTTAGGTGATTGGATCAATGCTCGAGCAATAGCAACTCGTTGTTTTTCTCCACCACTCAATTCCTTTGGACGGTGTTTTGCTCGATTTCCAAGACCTACTTGTTCAAGTATTTCTTGAGCACGTGCACGATCTTCTTTTTTAATGCCGCTTGGAATTAGTGGTAACAAGACATTATCAATAGCTGATAACGTTGGGATGAGCAAGAAATCTTGGAAAACAAAACCGATTTTTGTTTTACGAATATCTGCCAAATCCTTCTCAGAGAGAGATGTAACTTCTATATCATCAAGTAATACACGACCACTGGTAGTACTATCCATGCAACCAAGGATATTGAGTAAAGTACTCTTACCAGAGCCACTTGGTCCTGCTATAGCAATGAAGCTACACTTTTTAATACCAAAAGATACATTTTTGAGAGCTATTACTTCTGAAGGTAACCCTTCATAGTAGATTTTTGTTAAATTGTACGTTTTAATGATGTATTCATCACTAAATTCATGATCAGTTATTTGTTGGTCTGGAATATAATCAACCATTTTTTTTCCTCCTTAAAGTGATCTAATGACTTCCATTGGTTTTACTCTGGCAGCTTTGATACCAGGTATTAATCCTGCAACCATTCCAAGACCTAAACCGAAACAAAGAACTTGTACAACAATTTGCCAAGTAATAATCATGAACGTTTGAGAGGCACCCATTTGTACAAGAGTAAGTAACCCAGCACCTAATCCAAAGCCTACAATTGAACCTAATAATCCAATAATAATCGATTCAAGAACAATATCGAAGAGTATTGTTCTATTCTTCCATCCAGTAGCTTTCATTATTGCGAATTCTTTCATTCGTTCGGTTACACCCATTAATTGAGCAACAACAATTGCCATTCCACCTGCAACAATAACAATAATAATCAGAATATTTTGCATAATGGCAAAATTCTTCAATAAATCGCTTACAGATTCCAAATGTTCTCCCGTAATACTTACTTCCAATTTTGGTTCTAGCAACTTCAACTGTTCACCATATTTCTTTGTTTGATTTACACTATCTGAATCAAAACGAATGCTTACGTAATTGTAACCAGTTTGTTCATATGGTAAATACAAACTGTTTAATGCAAGTCCAGTAGCAACTGACATTTGTATATTTGTACTCATCATTGTCGTTGGGTCATCTTCATCCGTCTCAAAGATACCTACAGTAGTTAAATTAACTGAGTAAGAAAAATTTGTCATGAATTTCACCTCTTTTCCTACTGCAAATAATCCATCTGATCCTTTAGCAATATAATCTGCTACAATAATTTCGAAGTTATTTTCGTAATTTTTTCCATCTACAATCTTTGTTGATGGACCTTCAAATTGCGCATCATCTACTATAGCTATTCCTGCTACATTTATTGGAACAAAAGGCATTGAAGGACCAAATCCACCCTGCTCTATAGTGATATTTGGCATGAATTGTTCAAAACCTAAAACGTAAATTTCTGGACTAATTGCCTCAATCATATCACTATCTTCTATTGTCATAATAATATCTGTAATATTGGTTGGTAATTGTGAAATCGTTATCTCTTTACCATATTCAGAAACTTGTATATCCCCAAGCGTTTCTGCAATAGTATCATCTAATAGATTATCAAATCCTGCTGAAGCTGATGATAATACAACCATTAATGCTATTCCAATCGCAATTCCTGTAATAGATAAACCTGCTATTAGTTTCTTGCGAAAAGCGTTCTTCAATGCAAACCGGATTGTCTGGAAACTCATTTTTGCCACCTAAATTCCTGTAAATAATCATCTTTATAATGTGTCAATTTTGTTGTGGTTTACTTATAAATTTGTTCACACTAGTGTAAACAAACAGCAATCTTTATATTAACCTTAATAAATACACTTAGAAGAACAATAATGTCGGAAGACGGATCAAAATTAAAGAAAGAACAAAGGCAAGAATCGATATTAGATACAGCTTTGGAGTTAATGTGTACAAAAGGTATCAATGGTACTACTATGAGAGGAATTGCCAAAGCTGAAGGAATTTCTGAGACATTACTATATCGTTTTTTCAAAAACAAAAACGAATTATTGTTTGCACTATTTGAAGCGAAAATCGTTAATATTGCTTATACAATACAAGAACTAATTGAAACAACTAAAGGGATGATACCTGATCCTGTGGAAACTCTTCCACTTATCTCTAAATTAGTTCAAAAAAGAATTGATAAAAATCATAAAATCTTTAATTTGATTCTCAAAGAACGAAAGGCTTTGAGAGCAATCATTGAGAAAGAAGGTGGATTTCAAATGATTTTTAAAGATAAAATCAAGACTCATACATTTATGGGTTTAATGAAAGATATTGCTAATAATAAAAGCTTAACGAATTATTTTCAAAGGTGTAAGGATGCAGGAAATCTAAGAGATGATTTAGAACCAGTGCATTGTGCAAATCTATTTATTAAGATACTTTGGCCAACACCTATTTTTGATAATAATTTTACTCAACCAATTAATCCAATGTTACCAGATGCTCATAGCCAAAAAGCATTTGAAACAAATATGAAAATTCTAATGTATGGTCTTGCGCCTGACAAAAAACATTGAATCCATTAAGGCTATTTTTTTATGGTTCAAAAAGAATTCTTTAATTATAATGACAACCTTGTTAGATTAAACAACTCAAACAATTGATTAGGGTGTTATTTCCTATGAGTGAAACAGCTAAGAAATTACTTTTACAGCTAAAGAAAGCAAAAAAAGTTAACAAACAAATTGATTTAGTACAACAATTGAAAGATTATAATCAAGAGGAAATGGTTAATCATGTTTTATTGATTCACCTTAATCGAAAAGATCACGATTCCCTTCGACTTGAAATTTTAGCATCATTAAATTTTGATGATGAAAAAATTATTCGTCCTCTTACAGAAATAATTGGTGATTCATATGAATCAATCGCGATAAAAGAAAAAGCTATTACACTTTTAGGAGAGAATAAAAGTAAAAACGCTATGAAGTCTTTAATGAAAATTTATCGGAAAGCAAAAGATCCGAAAATTCTTGATAATCTAGCTTTAGCTTTAACCTTTTTTGAAGATGTAAGTGTAATTAAACCTCTCATAAAAGCGTTACACCATGAAGAATTACGATTACCTGCTTTAACTGGTTTAGCTCGAAATGAATCTACCGTCTTTCGTTCAAAAGATTTGATGAAAGCACTTGCAAAATTAGAAATAACTAAACAATTCGAGCTGTTACACTATGACAAGATCATTGAAAATATTCTCGAAAAATTCAAACTGGCAAACAAAGAAGATCTTCTTCTAGCCCTTAATACGAAAAAGATGGATCAAGCTATCAATAACTATCGAAAGGAACAAGCAGAAATAGCTAAAATGCTGAAAAAGGTAAAGATGTAAGAATCTTTTTCATTTATTTCTCATTCTTTTTATTTTGTTAATATTTTGCTTACATCAATAGTTTTAAATAGTTTAAACGTTCAATATGTTTTTAATGATTAAGCTCTCTCAAGAGAATAATCAGATTTGGTGTAAAATGGATAGAATGATGCAAAACACCCATAACTCAAATATTGCCCTTCCCGATACAATATTTAACCTTGCATCCTATTTCCATTTTCCTTCAAGATAACTTTATTCATCCTTCCCAAGCCAATTCGGGGAAAAAACCGCGTTGGCTATCAATTCTCTTCTCTCTGAAAGTAATCTGAAAAAAATAGCTTTAAAGTATCTATTATGCTTCCCCTAATTTTTCTGTGGAATTCATTAATCCTGCAATATTTGAGGGAGTAAAAAATCCATCAAAATCACCAAATCTTTGAATGTATTCAATGATATGATTTGAGGTTTTTGTAGGCAATGTGAAGATTTGTTTTATTCCTTCGTCTTCACTTCCAATGATCTTATCAGTAGTAAATTTTATACCTCGTGCTTTTTGTATTTCAACAACTTTTTCGATATTAGTTACCTCATAAGCAAGGTGATGCACTCGCGTGCCATATTTCTGGCAATATTTCTCAACTACAGAGTCTTCACTTAAACCTTCACTGATAACAATAATTGGCAATGTATCAAATAATTTCAATGTAGTAGTAATAGCATTTGAATGAACAACTTTGAAGCTCTTGAACAACCGATAAGGCAAAGCATTGCTTAGCTCCTCCATTAACTTCACACGTTCACCTATTTTTGCTCGATATGCAATATGATCTAATTTGATAATGAGATCATCAATACCGGATTCTTTGCGATCTTTCTCATTTTTCTTAAATTCTTCTAACATTTTTTGCAACACCAAATAGAGATATATCTCTAACTCAATTTAAAATGCGTTGAAGTAAATATTAAAACCATCGTTATAAAAAGTAAAGATGGTCCTTTGAGGAAAGACCATTAGTAAATGCTTCATTATTCTTTTGCAGATTCTATCCATTCTCCAACTTCTTCTAAATTAGGAATCAAGTTGCTTCTTTTCAGAAATTTTTTCACATGTTTATCTTTGATAGCGACTTGCACTGTTTTCCAAAGTTTACTTTGTTTCTGTTTCTTAAGATCTGCTTTGGTACGAATGCCTGCACTATAGAGAATCACCACATCATGCACACGTAATCTCCAAATTTCAAGCATTAGATTAGTTTCGATAATCATTCGTGAAATATCTTCGACTTTGAGCTGATTATAATTTAGTTTCTCCTGTAGCAGATTGACTATTTCATCTGGAGTTGTAACCAATAAATCCAGCACTTTGTTGATTCCTATCTTTTTAAATTTGTCAGCAATTGCTTTTGTCATTTCAGCAACGTCACTGATATCTGAATTCAAAGTGATAGCTGGAGTGAATCTGGATTTTTTAGGGAATTTTAATTTTGGTTTAGCTTCAATAATTACTACTTTTTTCTCTGTCTTCAATGGGATTGCTTTAAGAGACTTTGGTAAATTGACGGGTTTAATTTTTCCATCTTGGAGAACTTGCAAATAATATCTATCATCTTGCAAGAGAGAATTTTGTACTCTTTTTGTTTTGTAAAATTCATTTTTCATTTGTTTTGTTGTTCTCTTGCGCATTTTCTTTTCTTGGTTTTGTCGATTTCTTTCTGCTTGTGCAGATAATTTTATTCTTGATTTCGTTGAACCAAGTTTAATTTTACCTGGATCAGGATTTCCTGCTTCAGCTATTGCTTTGAGATATAGTGAAGCTGTTCCTTGAATTGCCGAAGCAATTCTTTGAGAAATCTTTGTTTTTAAGACATCATTGTATCCTTTTCCCCAATTACATTTTTGACCTTGTTCAAGGTCATAATTTTCTATCACAAAAACATACGAGTTATTCGCTTCATTTGCAGCTTTTATAACAAAATCTTTGATTTTATTTATTTGTTCTGGAGGATTAATTACCATGTCTTTTCGTAAATCTAAGTAAATTTCTGCCGCTCCCCATTCTGTGAAAGAATGGATTAGTCCTTCTTCTTCTGTTTGACCAGTGTGTAATGGATGATTAATATCCGCAAAATAATGACTCATGACTCCTGCAGCATAAACAGCTTTCTCCCATTTTTTATTCTTTAATGCAGATACGGTTTTATTAAACCAATCATAAACCGCTTTTGGTGCCCCACCCCATTTTTCCGGCATATATAAAACATGGTTTTTGTAATCTTTAAAAAATTCATCTGGTGCTGTTGATCCTTCCAAAAGCCTTTCATAATATTTTAGAAAAAGGTTAGCTATATTTTCTTCTAGAAATTTTACTGCTTCAATAGCAACTCGGTGATGAATACTTCGAGTAGTACGATTTTCAAAAATTAAGTTAAATATTTTCTCATCCATGTAATCACTATCCAATGAATCTGCTAAGATAATTTTAAATCAATGCTATCCATTTTTGGTTATTTGCTAAAAGTATTTTCATTTAAGCTCTACAAATAGTGAAGAAGAACCTCATGAAATTATAGAATTGGATTACAAGTAATCCTCAATTAGAAATCCTCTTATAGAAGTTTCTTTCAAAAATAACTATTAAAATCAAATGGTTTGTAATAGGATGACTGCATAAACGTGAAAAGAAAAGAATTAGTTATAATTGGAATATTGTTAACTTGCATAATTACTATACCAATAATTAATGTAAATGCCGTTGCTTACTGGCATGTTTTAGACGAAAAAAATGATGTTGTTCACTTTTATGATGAGGAATATCAAGACACAGGTGATTATCTCGATTCTGTAGATATTGTGAGTATTTCTATTGATGATGAAAATTTAATTTTGAAATTTGATGACAGACCTGCTAACAATATATTTCATGAGTATTCTTTTGATATTACTTGGGATAATGCTGCTTTCGGATGGGGAAATTCTACACAAGCCATCTATGGTGGAATTGGTAAATGGAATTCAATAACAACTCATATTACCCTTGAAAATGGGACACTAATTTATCAAAATACAACCTATCTAGAAATAATCATTTACAAAAATTCTATCATTTGTCCTATACCTGGATTTGAATATTTTGTTGATAAAGTTCCTGAGAATCTTTATGCTGTTGCAATGTACAGATCTAATGTGTCAACTCTAAATGGTGATCGTTACTATGACATTGCTAATGGGACAGTAATCTCTGGTCGTTTATCTGGCTTTTCAGCAATAATTGGTATAACCAGTCTCTTCTCAATTGTTCTATTATTTAACTATAGAAAGAAAAAATGAGCGAATGATTTTTCTCTTTTTAATTTTTCTTTTTTTCTCTACTGTTCATTTTTTAGTGCAGTAAAGCTCCCCAATGAAACCCAGTGATGATTGTTTTAGGCTTTCTAATTTCATTTGATAATGACCTTTTCTGGCAAATGTACAGCAAATGTACAGTGAGTATGACCATTTAAAGCAGTTTCAAAAGGTTCGATTCTTATTGGCTGCTCAAATAACTGTTCGTAATAATCCTTATACCAACCGCCACTACACTGACAGAAGTGTTTTGAAACCTCTTGCTCCGTTCCATCTTTTATGGCTCCACGTACCCATGGGCAGAAACAAGCATAAAACCGTTTCATTCTCTCATCATTTGTCTCGAGTAGCTTCTTAGTTTGATATGGATTTTTGGTTACAAAGATTATGTTCCCTTCTCTTTTTCCAAGAGCAGCTGTCTTGTTGTTTTTGACGTATTCAACAACATCATCATCAACAATTTGAGCAAATGCTAAAGTTCCTTCATTTCTATGTTTCTCAAATTCCTTTACTTTTTCTAACCGTTTCTTTTCGAGAAAAGCATCTATACCAAATTCATGATAGTCCTTTCGATCCTTTTTCATATCTCCTCCTAGACCTCCATGCAAACAAGGTTTTAGCAACTCAATTAATTTCTTTTCCCCAAGTTTCTCTTCTGCACGTTTCAAAATAGCTTTTGTGAATTGAGGTTTCTTCTCCGGATGAATGCCTAATGATGGTATGGTTAACCCAGCAAAGATTTCATCTCTAATTTCTTCACTATGCCATTCAGCTATTCTTGCAGAAAGATTATCCATTGCGTTATGTGATTCGAAAATATCTATTGTTGCTTCAATAAAATCATTTCTCTTAGTAAAGTACGCGTAATTAAATAAAGCCAATAGGAATGTTAACACATCATCCTTTTCTTGTTTAACTAAATATTCTGTATAATCTACTACTTTATTGACCTCTACAGTATCAATAGTCTGTTGTTGTTTCTTGAGATATTTTTGATATTCTTTTAAGCTCTCTAAATATTTTCCAATTTTCTTTTCATCTGCTTTTTTGTTTACTAAATATTCCCTGAATTTTTTCTCATTCATCTCTATTCACATCAAATAATTTTCTATTTCATGCTAATAGCTATTATATCTGAATTTAAACTTTCGCAGAAACTTTAGAATTCTTTCTTAAACATTTGAGAAAACATCCGCCAACCAAAAATCTAACAAAAACCTCAAAAACTAGACAAAGTAAGTATTTTTTGAATAAAAAAAATGGAGAAAATAATTTTGAAAATCAATAAAGAGATACAAGCATTCTTACAAGAATATGCGAAGAAACGGTTTCTTGAATATGTAAAAATAGATACAACATCAGATGAAAATACCGGCACTTTTCCATCTACTGAAAGACAATTTAATCTAGCAAAAATCTTAGCAAAAGAACTGAAAGATTTGGGATTTCAGAATGTATCGATGGATGAGTTTTGCTATGTTTATGGAGATCTTCCTGCAACTAAAGGATTAGAAAAAGTTCAAGCATTTGGGTTAGTTGCTCATATGGATACTTCTCCTGCTGTAAGTGGTTCAAATGTTGAGCCTGTAATTCACAAAAACTATAATGGAAAACCAATCAAATATCCAAAAAATAATGACATTCAACTAACAATAGAAGACTCTCCTGAATTGAAGAAATTTATTGGAATGGATATTATTACTTCTTCTGGTGATACTCTTTTAGGAGCAGACGATAAATCGGGTATAGCCGGAATTATGGCTGCAGCTGCAGCATGGCAAAAATACCCTGAATTAGAACATGGTCCAATAGTTATTTGTTTTACACCTGATGAAGAAATTGGTCATGGTACAACAAAAATAAACATGGAACGATTGCCCAACTTTTGTTATACTTTTGATGGAGGAGAAATTGGTGAATTAGAGCTTGAGTGTTTTGATGCTTGGAAAGCGACAATTATTTTTAAGGGAGTAAGTGTTCATCCCGGCTACTCCAAAAACCTCATGGTCAATGCAATTGAAATAGCTTGCAGATTTGCGTCTCAAATTCCTGAAGCAGAAACACCACAAAATACTGAAAAGAGAGAAGGTTTTTATCATTTATATACAATGGATGGTAATTGTGTAAAAGCTCGAATAGTCTTTATTTTGAGAGATTTTGAGAAGGTGAATAATGAGAAAAGGATGACTTATCTAACTAAATTAAAAGAGACTTTTGAAGAAAGATATCCTGGATTAACAATTGAATTAGATTTTGTTCATAGCTACGAAAATATGATTATCTATCTAAAAGAGCATCCTGACATTATCTCAAAAGCTGCTGAAGCAATCAAGCAAGCGGGTTTAGAATTAAATAAAACTTTGATTCGAGGTGGGACTGATGGTGCAAGATTGAGTGCTAGAGGCATTCCAACTCCAAATATCTTTGCAGGAGGTGTTTTGTTTCATTCCTTGAAAGAATATATCCCAGTTCCTGCATTACAAAAATCTGCAGAAGTTGTTCTTTATCTAGCAAAAAATTGGGCAGTTTAGTATAATGTGGTAAAACAGCTAAATATCTCTATAAAAGTTAGAATTTAATTTCCAATATGTTCTAATCTTTACAGATTATTTTAATTTCAAATAAAACTAATATATTCAACAAGCAAAAATGATTTTTTTCTTTTTTTTAATAAATTACCTGGTTTATGAGCAAAATAGACAGTATTTTTTTATCTAGTAAAACCACAGATACACGAGGAAAATGAAATGAGAGTTGTTGAAATCGTACGAGTAGATGCTCGTGGAAGAATCACAATGCCAGCATCACTTCGAGAAACAATTGGTATTGCAGAAGGAATGCATGTAATGCTGATAGGTGATTTAGAAAAACTTGAAGTTCGACTGTTGCCTTTTGCTGATCCTGAAGCAGATCTATATGAGCTGCATATTACACTTACTGATAAACCGGGTTCACTTGCAGAGATGGCTGCTTTTTTAGCTGAAAATAAGATAGATCTGTTATCAAGCCAATCTAGAACTTTGAGGCGAGGTAAATCTGCAGAATGGTATCTTATAGTTGATATCTCTAAAAGTAGAAATGATTTAGAAAATGTTTGTGCTACTATTTCTGCATCAGATGCAGCAGAAACAGCTGTCTATAAAAAATTCCAATAAAATGATAAATTGTGTTGAATATTAGGTCATTTTTCAACCTTTTTTCTTTCTTCATTCACTCAATTTAGGTTTTCATTCAAAACTTTTAATTATAAAAAAAAGTATTTCTTTAATGGGATACATTCAAAATGATTTATTCAATCAATATGGCTTGCTTGGAGCGTGTAAGTAAGAAATGAGTAATGAAGAAAAATCATCTAAAAAAGTTAAATCAACAAAGGGTACTGCTAAAACGAAAAAAACATCAACTAGTTCAACAAAGAAGAAAACATCCTCTTCGACTAAAAAGAAAGTAAGTAAACAACCAAAAACAAAACCAAAACAACCAAAGAAAGAGGATTTTGAAGCAGGTGGTGTTGATGATTCTCTCCTCCTAGATGGAATTAATTATATTGAGGATAACAAACTAGATACTGCTTTGGAAGCATTTGAAGATTTCACTAATAAATACCCAAAAAATCACTTCGGTTGGTATTACATCGGGTACACAAAGATGCTTCAAGATAAGAAAAAAATCGCTGTGAAGAATTTCAAAAAAGCTTCTAAATTGAATAATACCTTTTTACCAAGTTTGTATTATGAAGGGTTAGTAGAGTTTGAAAACAATAATTTTGTTGACGCATTGAAAGTTTTTGATGGTATAATGGAGAAATTCAATTCTGATGTAATTAAAGACAGTAATTTTAATATTCCATATTTCATTGGGATTTGCCATCATTATTTGGGTAATCTACAACGAGCAGAAGAATATTTCTTATTTGCCTACAATATGTCTCCTGATGATCCTGTTGTGCTCTATTACAAAGGATTCAATGAATTAGCTATGAGAAATTATGATTTTGCTATGGAAACGTTCAAAAATTTATTGATGGTAGATATGAATTATCAAACTTTTTGGGATTTGGTAAAAGGCTACAGTTATTACTATCACCAAGCAGATGATAAAAAAAATTCAGAAGAAGAATAATCTATCCTTCTTCAATTATTTTCTCTTTTTGAATTACATTTTTTAGAGAAGAAATTTATTTAAAGCATTTGTAGTTAGAACATCTGCTAGAAGAAGTCTTAAGAAAAAATACTTGGAAGAAGAAACATTGACTACTAAAAAAATACGTTCACTCCTTTCTAATGAAGAACAAGAATTAATCAAATTAATTGGTTTCATCTCAAAAAGATATTCTTGGGAAACAAAAACACATCTCATACAAAGAGCTCAGTTGAAAAAGAAAAAGGATAAAAAAAGAACCAAATTTCTACAAAAAATCGACTCAAAAAGAACTAAGCGTAAATATGTAGAGAGAATGAAGATACCTCTTCTTCCTTTACTTCTTAGTCAAGCTCTTACTCAAGGCATTCCTTTGAGAGAACCTCAACGAAAGAAAGGTAGCAGAGAAGAACCAAAACAATTGCTTGTTGATGTTCAAGAAAAATTCATTCCATCACAAGAATTCACTCAGTTTATTGAAGAGAATGATCTTTTCACTGAAAATGAATTTATTGAAGATTTACCTTTAAAAGACTTACAATTTATCTCCGACAAAATTTATTTACAGAGAATAGATGCTGATAATTCTAAGATTCTCGTAAAAATGTATGTTAATTGGGGATACCTCTCTGAAGATAAATTGCCTTTATTTATTGATAAAAATGGGAATGAACTTGCATATTGTTTAATTCATGTTTCTGATATTGAAAATAAATCGGTAGCTGTTTTCCCTTTAACACATAGATCACATTATCTTAGTGATATTGAAAAGACAGCAGATTCATTATTTATTGGTATGATTTCTGAATTGAAACCAAATACAAAGTACAAGTATAGAATTGAATGCTATAAGAAAGAATGTTCTACCATTTTTGCTAGAACTAAATTATTTGCTTTTAGAACATCATTTAACTTGAATGAAAAAAACAAGCCAATTTTCTTCTCAGTAAGTTCAGATTTGCATGGAGGAAGAGATGGTGGATTTTTGCGTGGAAAAGTTCAAGCTTCAATACCAATAGGAAACACCGATTTAGGGCGAGTATTTCGAAGTTTGGTAGCAACAGAACAAAAAATCACCTTTGGAGAAGGGTATTCTTTAGCTGTGGCAACTGGTGATTTAACTGAAAATGCTTTCTACAGTGAATATTGGGCTGATTTATTTACAAGATGTAGTCCTTTGTGGAATCATGTCCCTCTTTTAACCACTATTGGAAACCATGATTATTACACTGGTGGCAAAGGTCGGGGGCATGTATTGGGTGGTTTAGATGAAGATTGTCGATATTGGCATAAATATATTACAAATCCAGTTACAGGTCCAGGTGTGTTGCCTGGTCATTGGTATTCAATTGATCAAGGTAACGTTCATATGATTTTTCTTGATACAAACGGTACTGGTTGGGGAAAATACAACATTGATTGTAATTCTGCTCAATGGCATTGGCTCGAAAATGATTTGAAAACATGGCGAGAAAAATTAGATCGAGGAGAAAAAGCCCCTGAAACCTGTCTTGTTTTCTTCCATTCGGCAATTTTTAGTTGTGGATTTTGGGGGCAAGGATTTGATTGGGGTAATGATGAAAAAGTTCAATCATACCTTACTCCCTTATTTAGAAAATATGGTGTAAGGATGGTACTCTTTGGACATGATCATATTTACCAGCGAACAAAATGGATGAATACCCACTACCTTGTAAATGGACGTCATGGAGGAACAATGAGACCCGATTTCTTTTTCTTGAGAAACCGTGCATTATTTGATATTAATAGATCGAGTAACAATAGAACTACAAGAGTTTATACTACATTTTATGTTCCTCCAAATAACAAACACTCTACAGATGAAGATCAAAGTGATTTTGTACTCTTCAAGAAAAAAATTCGCAATCAATTATTGAGTGAACCTACAAGCAGTTTCTTTTTCTTTGGACTTAGGAGAAATAATGTTCAAATTGGACGTATTTTTGATAAACACAAGGAGAAAAAAGAGAAGCTTATCGATGATTTTATTCTGCCAAAGTTGGACACTCATTTATGGTTGAGAGCATTTGCTGTAGAACTGAACTCAGAACCCAACGAAATGGAAATATTCGATATGGCATTTATTAGAATGACACCAATTGATACACAAGATAAACACTACATCTTCTCCTGCCCGGAGAAAGTAGTTAATTGATTAAAGGCAGAAAGATAAGCTCAAATGAGTATATGTGAAATGACACACGAAAAAATGATTGAAAAGGGAATGAATCTCCTTTCTAAAAACCGAATTGAAGAAGCAATAAGAGAATTCAAAGCTGCTCTTAATATTGATCCCTCAAATTATGAGGGTTTATTGAATATCGGAATTGCATATGGTAGACTTGGCAACCATCAAGAAGCAATAGTTTGGTTAAAGAAACTATTGAATTCTTTTCCAGATGATGCTAAGACTCTCTTTAATATTGGCATTGGTTATCGAGAATTAGGTAATATAGAAAACGCAATAGAATATTCAAAAAGATCTGTTAATTCAAACCCACTAAATCTAGATGCGTGGTTAAATCTCGCTATTATTTACTTTCAGCAACAAGAATATGAATCAGCTGCGGGTGCATTTGAGAAGGTTTTAGTAATAAAACCGGAAGATGAAAAAATTTGGGAAAGCTTGGGTTTATGCTATTTAAAGTGGAATAAATATAATAAGGCAATCGAATCATTCACAAAATCAATCAATTTTGAACATGTGAGACCTACTGCTTGGAATAATCGAGGAAAAGCATATCAAGAAAACAAACAATACTCAGAAGCAATAAATGACTACAAAGAAGCATTGAAATTACGACCTGATTATAGTTACTCTTTAATGGGTTCTGGAGTTTCAAATTTACTTTTAGGTAACTTTACAGAAGCGATTAAATTTTTCAAAAAAGTAACCAAATTATATCCAGAGGAATTATCTGCTTGGACTGAACTTGCTACTGCTTATGAGTTAAATGAGAATTTCCAAGGAGCAAGAGATACGTATTTGGAGCTTTTAAAAAGTCAACCAGATAATGAAATGATTCTACTTGAACTAGCAAATATTCACTTGAAACTTAATGAAGAAAAAAAGGTGCTAAAAATTTTCAGTAAATTAATTTCTGTTACTCCTGAGAATAAAGAAATTATTCGTAGCATTCCAGCATTCAAAGAATTAATGCATAAAAAAGAATTCAAGAGTTTGTTGAAATGAAAAGTTGATTATTCAAATTCTGTTTTCTTTTGAGAGGAAACTTTATATCAAGAATGAATCAATTTGAATCTGATAACTTATGTTTTTTAGGTGAATAACCTTGGTTGATCTTAAGAAGAAATTACTAATATCAGACGATAAGCTAAAAACTATCAATGATTTCTTTCTCAAAGAAGATAATCCGGTGATAGATGATTTATTAGCCGTTGTTGAAAAATACGGCGGTGTTGAAGAAATAAACAAAAAAGCTAACGAAGCACGTAAATTGGATACTTTGCTAGCTAAATTGGAAAAAGTAAAACCAGAGTATGTTAAAGATTTGAACTGGTTAATAGAACAACGAGATAATGGTGCATTCATTAGTATAGCTGATTATCGCAAAAAGATTCTCGGTGATAAAGCAGCTACAATGACTTTTGATGAGTCGTATGCAGTTACTCTTGAAATAAGTGCTTGTCAATACTTTCCATTTTTAATGGCTGAAGCAAAACAAGCAATTGAGAAGCAAGAATTAATGCCTGCAAGATATATTCGCGTCAGAAAAATGAAAGAACAAGAAGAAGATGGTGACATTCTTGCAATGGCTGCAGCAATGCAGATTATTGACGCATCTTATGTAGAAACCTTGGATACAAAAGGAACTGCTCCCGGACCTGATGGCGCACCTGTAAATGTTCATCTTGGTGGTCCAGCTACTATTACTGGCTATTTCGGTGGAGTTGGTCAACCAAATGATTTTGGCATTAAATGGATTGACGAATTCTTGTATTATTACACTGAATATGGCATTAAGCAAGTTTTGAACATCAATCCTGGTACAGTCTTGCTTGGATATATGTTACACAAATTAGGTGTTGATATGGAATTCAAAATCTCAGTTTTTATGGGAAATGATAATCCATACGCCTGTTTCTGGACATTAATGACAGCAAAACTCTTTAGCAGAGATGATGGGACAAGTCCATTGATTGGTTTTAATCTATCGAATTCTGTTAACAATAAAACTATGGAAGTCACTGCAGACTTTAGAAAAGATTTTGGTTTTGAAGACATAGTTCGATTTGAGCACCACATAACTGAAACATATAAGCACATTGTTAGACAACCATATGATCGAACAGATGAACTTGTAGAGTTAGCAAAGACTGTGAAAAATGTCAGTGCTAAACACGAAGGCGGGAAAGTGGCGATAGAAGAAACACGAAAATATCAATCTGATATTTTAGATTACTTTAGAGATAAATCTGAAGTAATTGAAAAAGGGGATATGGAAAATATGATGATCAATTATCTAGACAAACATCATTCATTGAATTTCACTGCAGAAGCTTTAACCAAGAACGGTTTGACCTTTATAGCTGCAGGAAAATTACACAAATGAAAAATGTTAATGGGAGCTGAAAATATTGGCTAAATTCTTACCCGGAGGAGTCAGTCCAGCGTTAGTGACTCCTTTTACTAAAAAAGATGAACTTGATGAAGAAGCTTATCGAAAACTGATCAGATTTGTTATCGATGACTTAGGTGTTACTGGAATTGTTCCTGCAGGCTCGACTGGAGAATTCTCCTCTCTCTTTTGGGATGAACAAAAGAGAATAATAGAAATTGCTGTTGAAGAAGCAAATGGAAAAGTAGATGTGATGGCTGGAACTGGTACTAGTGGTACTAAACGAACAATCGCAATGACCAAACATGCAAAAGATGTTGGTGCAGATGCTGCATTAGTTATTACTCCTTATTACATGAAACCAACCCAAAGAGGGTTGTACAAACATTACTCAACACTTGCAGATAAAGTTGATATGCCAATAATGGTGTATCAATTACCCGCTTTGACTGACGTAGTTTTACCGCGAATGGTAGTCGAAGATTTAGCAGTTGAACATGAGAATATTGTTGGTATGAAATGTTCTTGGGGAAGCATGCCTTATCTTATGGAAATACTCGAGAGAGTAAAACCTGTTGCCCCTGACTTTAAGATCTTGTGTGGTTGGGATGAAATTGTATTCCCAGCACTCGCAGCCGGTGTAGATGGATGTATCCTTGCTTCAGCTAATTTCATAGGAGACCATTGGGTTAAAATCAAGAAATTGGTTGATACCGGAAAATTCGTAGAAGCACGCAAAGCTGAAATGGAAATCCACAAGCTAACACGCATAGCCGTGAAAACTGGTGGAGCAGGAGCAAAAGAAGCACTCAATATGATGGGCATTAAAGTACGAAAACCAAGACTACCATTAGAAATTGGTGGAAGTATCAGTCACGAGCTTCGTTCTGAATTGCGTCTTGAACTTGAGAGAATTGGTAAGATCAAGAAAGAAGTTAGAATTGCTTTACCAGAAACCAAAGAGAAAATCGAAGAACGATTTGGAGCTGTGGAAATTACTCTTGAAACAATCCTCCAAAACAAACTCTTGGTTGGTGAAGGCTTCTTTGGTGGTGATCGCCCAGAAATGGCTCATATAGATCTTCTAATTGGTCCTCGAGATGGACCAGTAGGAGTAGCTTTTGCAAAAGGTATTGCTTTAGTGAAAGACGATCCTTCTACAGTCGAAGGACACGAACCATTATTAGCTCTTCTTGAAACCAATGAGTCTGTGAAACCTGAAACATTGTTAGTTCCAAAAGTATTCATCCGAAATCTACGACAAG
Source organism: Candidatus Heimdallarchaeota archaeon (assembly GCA_018238155.1). Taxonomy (GTDB): domain Archaea; phylum Asgardarchaeota; class Heimdallarchaeia; order JABLTI01; family JABLTI01; genus JABLTI01. The sequence goes on from JABCTZ010000036.1 coordinate 145,995, forward strand.
CAGCAATGGTTTTTGGACCAGTACAATCAGGTGTTGCTAAAGCAGTTATAGAATGTGTGAAAGATGGTTTTATTCCTGAAAAGTATGTGAAAGATCTAGTCATTATTGCTAGTGTCTTTGTACATCCAACAGCTGTCTCAAGAAATCGAGTCTATGTGAATAACAAAAAAGCAACTGTTATGGCTATTAGGAACGCTATAGAAGGAAAACCAGATTTGGATTACTTGTTCGATGCTCCTGGAAGGCATCCACTAAAGAATGAACCATAAATCTCATTCTTTTCTCTCTCTTTTTTGAGCAATCGATTTTTTTCATCTACTCAGATCGTTTCTATTGCTTACCTTTTCTGAAGCTAACTAATTCCGGTTGAACAAAATTCAATGCTTTTTCGAATCTCTTCTTATCCCTTTTCATTCCAAGAAATTTAGTTATTTGTTTAATAGTTTTCTCAGATTTGTTAAGTAAATCATCAAAAGTAATTATTAGGCATTTCTTATTTTCAGTAACCTTATCCATTTTTGAGTATGAGCTGGTTATTAGTTGTTCGAGGAATTTTTTGTTTTCTAATAATCTTCCATTTGCAAAATAATTTGCTAATAATCTTATGACCAAATATGTTCGATAAATATGGTTATCGAAGAGGCTTAGCTCATGATTGAATGATGAATAGAAATTAGTTTGAACGCTGATTTTCATAATTGAATTTGCAATTTGTTTCACATCTCTCTTTAGAATTATGTAATGTGGATTTTCAAGCAAACTATCAATATAATATATTATGTGAAATGATGATGGATCTTTCCAACCCCAATATGGTTCTTTTCTATTTCTAGCAATTGTTTCCAGAGTTAGTTCCCAGTTTTTCTCAACTGCTTGTTTAATTTTAGATTCTGAAGGATAATCAAAATAGATTCCTGAAGAACCTGCATCATATAAAATTCTATGACTTAATTTTAAAAAATCTTGATTTTCAAAACAACCATACTTGTTAACATGTTGCCCTTTTATCAGATCACTTTTCTTTCCCATGTACACTCCTAAATAATGTAAAATACCAGAGAGCACGGTAGACCCTGATCGCAACAAACATAATGGTATAACTGTTTTCATTTAGCTAGAACTTCCCTTTTATATTGACAAAATCGTCTTCAGAGTAGTTATTTATCTTACTAAAATTATGTATTTTCCATACGTTAATAATTTCATCAAATGTTAATTCTTTGAGAATTTTACTTAATATTACTCTCATTAATACTTCCTTTGTATAAGGTCTCTTAGAATCTTGAAATGCAATTGCTTTTAATAAGTTCTTAGAAATTCTAGAATTAAGTGCAGTACAACCAAAAAGAGCTTCATCGTATGTTTCAAAACCGAGGTAATAACAAGTATCATCCAGCATAACAGGTTGATTGTTAATGGGACTAATTAAAGCGAAGATTGGTTCTTTATACATAGCACCAATGGCTATTTTGAATGGACGAAAGGCATATTCCCCAATACCAAAAATTGAAAATGGAGCTTTGTTTTTATAGATAGAAGATTTTCTTTTGGTGAAGTATTCAATTTTTGAGTTCAGATAGTCCCAAATCTTCGGATATTTTGATTCAATGTATGCCGTATCTTCGTTCAACTTTTTGTGTGGAATGATTATTCTTCTTTTCGTTTCTATTATTTCAAATGTTCTCAAGTTTGATCCTTTTAACAAAGGATAGAGTAATTTCTGTTCGAAATCTAAAATTTCTCCTAATTTGTTCGTTAATTGATGATCTTTGTTAAAAGACAGCTCCAATACTTTCGAGCAATCATGTTTTACTCCTTGTCGCCATACATGTTTTGATTTACCATCAAAAACGTTGACTTTTTTATACTTCTCAAAATCTGAGACAAATTTGTTATCTATCCAACCAAATTTTCTAATTAGAATTTCAGGTGCATCCAAATCATAAACCTTGCAATAGTGTGCTTCATTTGAAGCATTTAAATCAAAAATAAATAATGATGCATTGCAAGATTTCCCAAATTCTTTCGTAGCATCAATTTGATATTGTTGTAAATTGCTTATTTTCTTGTCAGAGGTTAGAAGGCTTTTTGTGATATTTCTTATTACGGTGTTTTTACAGAGCAAAGCTACTTTACCTTCACAACTGGAGAAATTATCGATTATTTTTTGAATTATTGATTCAGCAATATCGAAATTGCTCTTTCCTGTTAAAGCTTCAAGCCCAACTAACTTCATCTTATTGCTTTTATTTGGAAGATTACTTGAATTCAGAGAGCTTAATTCAGCATTTGTGATCCACGGGGGATTTCCAACTATCAGAATGGGTGTATGCTCTAGAGAACTAATTAGCTCCTTAAAATCGTGACTAAAAATATTATCTCTATGAACAAATATATCTAATTCTGGTATTGGTTCCTCTGTATATCTTTGTAAAAGAGAATTGATACCAAAATTCCAAATGCGCTCTTTTTGAATTTCTATTCCATAAACAGCTCCCGCATTTGGAAAATACTCCGATATTTGAAGAATAAAATTACCATCACCAAATGTTGGCTCAATGATGAGCCCAGGTTGGATGCCTGTCAATGTAATTAAATTCAATACTTTTTTCACTAAACTTGGTGGAGTTTGGATATCTGCCCATTCATTACTTTTAGGTATTATTTTTGAATTCTTGCCATGTGACTTCGTTAAGATTAGATGGCTCTTGAATTCAAGTAATTCTTCTTGAGAGCTGAAAAAATTAGTTATTCGTGTTAGACCTCTGAAGATTTCATTTGCTTTTTCGTAATTTGTTGATTTGTCAAAAAGTGATATAATAGTTGAAAAATATTTTCTTATATCCTCTTCATTCAAATTTACGAATTCTCCTGTCATTTCATTTACTAATGATTACATCACAAATACTTTATTATCAACATTTTCCTACACCTTCAAAAAATCTTTTTTGACGAAAAGGTAATATATAGATAGTACATTCAAAGTAACATGAACAAATTACTCTTTCGAGTATTTTTCTGAAAGATCAACAGGGTGAACGAACTTTCAGTTAACTGGTCTCTGAGTTGAATTTATTGATGAAAGATAGTGATACATATGATAAATTATTTGCCGAATTAGGTAACCGCGATATAAAAGATCGCTCAAATGCAATTGATGTTTTAGCTTCAATGAAAAATGAAGAAATTATCACTCATTTGGTTTCTCTTCTCAGAGAAAATTCCTCACGAATTATACGTGAAGGTGCATGTAAGACTCTTGGAAAAATTGCTGATACACAAGCTACTGATCCTCTCATTTTAGCACTCGATGATTCTGAAGAAAGTGTACGGTATCAAGCTGCAATTGCTTTGGGACAAATTGGTGATAGGAAGGCTGTCAATTCACTATTAAGAATTCTGAAACAAAAAGACGATCCACTCGTTAGATCTGAAGCGGCAAAAGCACTCGGTTTAATTGGTGATCCTAGCGCTCTTAAAATACTTTTGAATATTCTCCGGAAAGAAGAAGATCGATTTCTTAAATATCATGTAGTAACTTCATTGGGACGTATTGGTGAACCAAAAGCTAAGAAAGCTCTTGAAAAAATAATCAAAGATGAATCTGATGATAGATTGATTTTGCGTTCAAGAGAAGCACTAGAAAAAATTACTGGCGGTAATATTGTAGCTGGATAAGAAAAAGAAACTAAATATTCCTTTTGCTCTATCTTCCCTTAAATTTCACAGTAAACATCTGTTGGATAAATTTTTTTACTGAAATCTAGGTTTTATTATATAACAGATATACTTCAGCTATATACTCCTGAGTTTGTACAAATATTGAAGTATCTGCCATAACCTAACTAGTATCTTCATTTATTACCATAATAATCCGTTCATTTAATCAAATACTGTTATTTATCTTCTTCTAATGTGAGAAAAGAACCATTAAACGAAAATTATTTCCTTTGTTGTTAATTTATAAACAAATTTATTGTCTTTTCTTCTCTTGCGTAAAAAACCAGAACTGTAATATATCTCCAAGTTATCTAAATCAATTATCTGGAAAATCAATATGGTTTCAAAATATCTAATAGGTTAGACTTTAGAATTTATTGGAATGATTTATAGTGCCTTCAAATGTAGTATTAAGTTTAAAAGCAAAAACAAGACATGTTATGTTGGAACAAATTATTTTAGCAGAGTTTTCAAAAATAGCTATTTTAGAAATACGAGCAGATTTTTTGATAGCAAGTGAACTTACTTTTGAAGTCATGCAAATGATTCGAAAAGCTACCAGTAAACAAATTATTTTCACTCTCAGAAAAGAAAGTGAAGGAGGTTTTTGTTCTTTTTCTGATGCTGAACGATATGAATTCTATAAAAGCGCTATGGATCTTGGTTATGATTATATCGATGTGGAATATTCTTCGAAAGATCTAGTACAAAAGTTATTTGAAGAAAAGCATTCCTCAAAGATCATTCTCTCATATCACAATTTTAGAGATACTAATCCTGTGGAAATTACTAATACTTATCTTGATATGTGTTATCAGAAACCTGATGTAATAAAAATTGCTACAATGGCCAATAAAGAAACTGATAATGAAATTCTTCAAGAGTTACTCAATGGGCACAAAATCAATTCTACAGATTTAACTTGTTTTTGTATTGGTGACCTTGGAAAGAAGAGTAGGATCTCTAATATGAAAAATAGTAATTCATTAACATTTGTTGCAACAGAGAAAAGAAGAAAAACATTCCCCGGACAACTTACTTATGAAGAATTATTAAGAATAAAAGATGAACCGATTTAGCATGCTTGAGTTAATAGTAATAAAATATATATGACTATTTGATTTTTGTATGGTTATTTTTTGACCTTTATTCTTTTTATTAGAATGTGTTTATATATAACCACATACATCCTAGATATAGGAGAATACTATAATATAGTAAATTACTCTCTAAAGAGTAATTAGTAGAATAGCATTTCTTGGTGTTTTGAGTGAATGAAATTAATAACTTTAACTCAATTTTAAAGTTAAGTGTAACTGAGAACCATAAACTGCTTTACATTAATTTACCAAAGGAGCTTATACAAACGCTGAATTTGACCGAAAATGATTTACTTGAATATGATATTAGAGGTAAACAGTTCTATTGTCGGAAAAAAGGTTCAGAAGCAATGCTACGAAATACAAGTAACAATCTCTTTGCTGGTTTAAAAGTTGAACGAACTATAACACGGAATAATACTATTCTACGAACGAATCTTCCGAAAGAAGTAGCTCAACCATTAGCTATTACGAAAGGAGATGTGGTTGAAATCTCTTTAGAGAAGAAAGTAATAATCGGAAAAAAAATTTACTAAAAATGAATATTCACAGGAGAAAATAGATTGCGAATACGAAACCGAATTATGGTTACATTCATTGTTTTGTTGATTCTTCCATCGGTAGTAATGATTACTATTTCTAGTAGTCGAATAAGTTTACTATCAAAGGAGAATGCCAATGACTCATCCGCTGCTCTTTTAAAGGAAGAGTTAGAACATCTTGATCGATTGTCTTCAGATGCGTCTCAGAAAATTAATGAGTTGTTTAACCAAATCGTTGCAGAAGTAACGATGCTTGACAATTATACAGAACGACTTTTCAATGGTGATATTCCCATTGATTCTTATCAATCATATTGGTGGGATTCAGCTTTAGAATTCTCAGAAACAGGACGAACAATACCTGGCATTGGGTATAATGCTGATTATGATTCTGACATCTCATTTGATACAAGTTGTTATTACATTCCAAGAGATAAACTCACTAATTTACCTGGATCTGACCCACACGCTTGGACACCAGAATTAAAAACTCTCTTGGATAATTCCTCAAATATGGATATTGTTTTTAAGAATCTTCACGAAGCAAATCCTAATTATATTTGGATTTACGCTGCTTTTGCTGATTCAGATTATTCTTTATTTAGAAATTATCCATATGATACGATGATTTGGACTCAAGAAGATGAAGACGGTAATCCAGTTCCTGCTGCTGATGACTGGGACCCTCTTGAACAAGATTGGTATCAAAATGCTGCTTCTATCGCTGATAATAGAACGGCTTTCACTGCTCCATATTTTGACCCCGTAGGATTGATTCTCTCAGTGGGACGTCCAGTGAGATTTACTAATGGAACTCTCTTTGGAGTAGTTAGTGTGGACATTATGATTCAGACTATGCAACAAGATATTCTTGATCTTGATGTTAGCACAAATGGTTATGCTTTTCTTATTGATAGCAATGGTGATACTATTACACACCCTGATTTAGTTGATGATTTTGTATCAATTGAAGAGTTAGAAATGTCTGATGCAACAAATAGTGAACAAACTGCTTTTACAACTATTATCAACGATATGAAGTCTGGAGAAGCTGATATTGCTGATTTCACAAAAAATGGCGATAAATGGTACATCTCTTATCAATCAATAGATGCTGCAGGTTATTCCTTAGCATTGATAGTTCCTGAAGCAGATATTGTAGAACCGATAGAAGAATTAAGAGCTGAAATCCTTCGAAGAAGTACAAATAACATACTAATTTCTGTTGGATTATTGATTCTTGCTCTAGCCTTGATTATTTTTGTTTCAGTAAGTGTTTCACGAAGAACAGTACAACCTATAGAAGATTTCATTGATTTAACTGAAAGAATTGCTAAAGGTGATTTATCTCGAGACCTCGATGATGATGAAACGATTCCAAGAGAAATTCGTGGTTTGCATGAAGCGCTTGATGGGCTATTAACTGCCTTGCGATTTGGGAATTCGGACTATTATGGTGGAAATCTTGATTTAGCATACAACAACTATCTGAAAGCTCTCAAACTATTTGAAACAACTAAGGATGATGCCGGTATTGGTGTTTGTTTGAATAACCTTGGAAATGTTTATCGAGAATGGGGCGAAATGGATCAAGCCAAAGATTTCTATGCAAAAGCTATCACTGTTGCAGAAAAACTCAACGATAAGGCCAGTTTAGCTTCAAGATACAATAATTTTGGTTTAACCTTATTAGATGTTGGTAACGTTGAAGAAGCACAAAAATATCTTGAAAAAGCATTAACTCTAAATGAGAGTTTAGGAAATATTCGTGGAAGAGTTCTTTGTTTGAATAATCTTGGTTTAGCACACTTTAAGAAAGGCTCAATAAAACTTGCATACGGTTTCTATGAAGATGCCTTAAAACTAGCCGAAGAAGATGATTTCCTAAGAGGAGCAGCACATAGTCAACTAAATCTTGCTGTTTTCTATCTAGAACAATTTGATGTTCTAACCGCTAAAGAATACTTCAAGAAAGCCCTAGAAAGTTCTCAAATGGTAAATGACGTTCTCCTCGAAGAAGAAGTTTTACAACGATTCCAATTAATTGAGAACGAACTCGGTGAAGATGCAACTGAAGAACAAATTAAGGATACATTGGCAAGATTGCGAGGTTCTGCTTCTCCACAAAAAACTGTGCAATATGTTCTTGACTACAGTGGTTCAATGAGTGGTTCACGTAGCAGAGCTTCAATTAGAGGTTCTCTTGACCTTCTAAAGACCGCTCTAAAAGACAAAGACACTGTTGGTATTATTACATTCTTTACTCAAAGTCACACTATTATGAACTTTACACAAGTAAGGAATAATCGTCAACACATTCAACAAACGTTTAAACGTTTAACTAGACCAAATGGCAATACTGCTATGTGGGATGCTATAATTGATGGCATTGAGAATTTGTCTCAAGTGGGTGGAACACAAAGATGGTTGGTGTTGTTAACAGATGGAGAAGATAACTCCAGTAAAAAAACTGCTACTGATGTGAAGCGCATCATTAAGAAGTTGAAATATCAATTGAATTTAGTAATTATTAGTGTTGGAAACATCGGAAATGATGAATTGGAACTAATGGACTTTACTAAAACGCTTAATGGTACTTTCATCAAAGTTGATGATACTAAGAATGTTCACAAAGCAATTGAAAAAGCATTCAAGACCGTTGGACAATTGATGTCTCAAGCACAAGTATCAGTCGAAGGACTGGTATTGGATGATTTGTGAGGTTGTGAAAAGATGACTATAACCGACTTTTTCAAAAGAAGAAGCATTAGAACAAATATAATGGTAAGCTTTTTCCTATTGTCCATCCTCTTCATGGGTGGAATTGGTGGTATCTCTCACCTACTTGTACAACGATCTGGTGATCAAACGATTACAGACAGTACAGCCGCATTAGAGGAACAAATAACTGCAAACATTGCAATTACTGCAGAGAAAAATGCAGAAATCATCAACGAGAAACTTTCTAGTGCACAAGCAATGGTAGACTTTTTGGCAAGTGAATTGGAATATGTTTTCAGTGATGAAAATCGATATGGTGATCGCGATGTTTACTATGACCTTTGGTTTGATAATACAACTTCGTTACATTCAACACATTCACCCATTGATACTCATTGGGATAGTGATTATCAAGTAGATCTTAGCTGGGACTATTCAAGCTATTATTACTCCCACTCTGATGCCGCTGACTATGATACCTTGACACTAAAACAAAATCAAACTTTGGAAACAGTAGCAAATATGGATTATGCATTCCAAAATGTTCATGATAATGCCCCCGATTTTAGATGGTTATACATTGTTCTGCCATTTGATGGAGCAGGAATTGATTTGTTTATCAATTATCCAGGGAGTTGTGTTGCAGGAACAGATGCTGAAAGACTCGCTGAACCTTGGATTCCAAGCGAAACCGAAGATTGGTATACAGAAGTTCTTGCAGGTGATGGTGACATTGTTTTCACTGAGCCATATTTTGATCCAATTGATGGTATTCCTTTGATTACAATCGGACGTAGTGTAAGCTTCTCAAATGGTACATTAATCGGTGTTATTTTTGGAGATATCTCGATTGAAACAATGGTTGACAAAATCTTAGCTGTTACAGTATTAGAGACTGGTTACGCTTCTTTAGTTACAAGTAGCGGCTCAGTTGTTGCCCATCCTGAATTGATAATTGAGGAAGGAGAAGATGAATACCCAGACATCTCTAATGTAGAGGCAAATAGTGACAGCACTTCTGCTCTCACAAGTGCCCAATTAACTGCAATCTTTTCCGGTGTTTCTGGACTACTACGTTATACACGAGATGCTCAAGAGAGATTTCTTGCTTATCATCCTGTTGGCAAAGGGAACTACATTAGCCTCATTATCTTGCCTGTTGATGAAGCATTAGCTGGCATTGAACCTGTTGAGGAAAGAATGACTGCTGCAGTTGCTAGTACAACAACGATTATTTGGATAATTGCTGGAGCGAGTTTAGCTATTGGCATAGCTATTGGTTTAACTCTTACAGCCTATATCACTAAACCATTTAATCATCTGATAGAGGTTGCTCGTTCTCTCTCAACAAGGAGAGCGCGAAGAGACATCATGGACGGACTTATGACAGCAATTGATCCTAAATTGCTTGAAAGCGAAGATGAATTAGGAGAACTTACTCGAGCATTCAAAGGAATGATAGATTCTGTTCAACAAGCGGAGCTAGAGAAGAATGATGATTAATTCTTCTCTCTCTTTATCTTTTTTGGAGTAAAATTAAATGACATGGACATTAGAAGACAGTAAACTGATTTATTACGCAAATCGAAACGATTTTTCATATCTCGATATAAATGCTAAAGGACAGCTTGAACTGATAATTGATGAAAAAAGTATTTCCTTCCAAGATATAGTGAAGATGGTTCATAAAAAAACTAAATATAAGAAAACTTCCTTTGCAATACGAGTTCCTCAATTAATAACAAAACAGATTCAAAAATTAATTCAATCTTTTGATACTGCCATTATAAAATATGATTACGTTGGAAATTATTTTCCTATCTATCCGATTAAAGTTAATTCACAAAGATTAATTATTGAATCTATTATTAAATCCCATCCAACATATTCTTTTGAAGCCGGAACCAAATCAGAATTCATTTTATTACTGCATGCACTTGAGACTGAAAAGCATCGATTAATTATGTGTAATGGCGGAAAAGACCCGGAATATTTACGCTCAATTAATCAAGCTATAAAAGATGGTTATAGTGTGTGTATTTCAATTGAAACAATTCTTGAGATGAAGGATACACTCAAAATTATTGATGAAGAGAATGTTCAATTGGCTTTAAGAATAAAACCTTATGTTGCAATGCACGGTCATTGGGGTGAATCTAGTGGACGTCATTCCAAATTTGGTTTGTCTATTGCTGAAATGCTTGAAGTAGTGAAAATTCTCAAACAGAAAAAGAAATCAAAATTAGTAACTATGTTGCATGCTCATCCGGGATCACAAGTAACTACTCTCCCTGATTTCTATCCATTTGCTGAATTCATGGCAAATACTTTCAAGAAATTACATAGTCTTGGCCTTACCTCTCTAGATACAATTAATTTTGGAGGCGGTTTGCCTATAGACTATGATAATAGTCTTGACCCAAATTTTATGGAGAAATACGCTCAGATTCTTGTAGAACAATTAGTAAAATTCCTTCCTGATTTTCAACCAAATATTTCAACAGAATCTGGGAGAGCAATAACTGCTACTTCAACTATGATAATGGTGAAAGTGATTGAGAAATATGCTATTTTTCCTGAAAAAGAACCAAAACAAAAACTCCTTGATAATTTTCAACAACGTTTTGATCGTTTATCGCAAGTTCAAAGTATAGAACAGATTATTGAGAATTGGTTTGATTGGGATAGAAAATCTGGACAGTTAATTGATCCCGACAAACTATTAGCCTTTGAATTTTTATCCTTTAAATTGAAAAAAAATCTCAGAATGAAATTCTATGACTTTTCAGGCTATAGCAATTACTTAGAAAATGAAACTATTAGGTCATTGCTGATGCCTGAATTTACACTCCAAGGAAATTTCTCTGTTTTCAATAGTATAGCTGATTATGTACTTGTTCACCAATATTTTCCGGTAATACCAATTAGTGATTTACATGAGCAACCTGAAACAATTGCTCGATTATTTGATATAACATGTGATAGCGATGGAAAGGTTGCTACATATCATACCATTCAATCCACGAAGAAATTATTCACCAAAGATGACTTTCTTTTGACCTATCCTGAACAAAAAATTCTTAATGGATTTCCAATCGGTAGCCTCAGAAATATTGTAGGTGGTTATTTACTCATTCCTCTTGCAGGAGCGTATCAGGACATCATTGAATTCAATCATAACCTCTTGGGTGATTTACCTGATATTCTTGTTGGATTTGATGAAGGAGATTGGCATGTTGAACTTATTAATGGAGCTCAATCAATAAGCGATCTTCTAGCTGAGGTTGGTTTTATTTCTACAGTCACTGACGATCCATATATGGATCAAGATGACGATGAAGACGAGAAAGAAATACTAGAATAATCTTTCTCTTCATTATTCTTATCTTTAGTGATTTTTTTCTAGCGTTGTTTGGAATAAATACCATTTTTTTCTCCTAACCAAAATAAGGTCATAAATTATGGTTGAATTTAAGAAAAGCTCCTAATTCATATTTAAGTGAAAACAACATTCTTTAGTGAAAGGTAAAAAATGTGAATTATAAAAACAAGAAGTTTGAGATTTATGAGTAAAGAAAATCCTTTCTTGGAAATAAAAGAAAATACTCTTCATTTTGATAGAGTAAATTTACTTCGAAGTGTAGCTGCTAATTTTGGTACACCAACATATGTTTTTAGTGAAAATATAATCAAGCAAAATCTGCTGAATTTGCAAACAGCTTTTACTTCGCAATATCCCCAAACTGAAATTGCATATTCAATTAAAAACAACATGATTATTGATTTCTCCTCGATTATTGCTGATGAAATCAATTACTTCGAAACAACATCGTTAACAGAACTACTTCTGGTTGAAAAGTTAGCCCAACAAAAGAATAAACCTCTTAATTTAATTTCAACAAATTTGTTTAAACCTGATGGTTTAATTGAACACATAATTGATTTTGGCAATCAAATTACTCGAGAGAAAAAAAATTTGCAAATGAGTGGCATAATTGCAATTGATTCATATCAAGATATGAAAAATATTGAACGTGTAGCCAAGAATGCAAACAAAAAAGCAAAAGTTTTAGTTCGAGTAAACCCAGGAATTCAGATGTCTCGTGAAAAAACGATTTTTGCATCAGCTTATCCCGATGCTAAATGTTCTACTATCATTAAAGACATTCAACCAATAATTGATCTAAGCCAGAATGAAACAATCGAAGAGTGGCTTTTAAAAAGAAAGCATTCACCTAAATATGATTTTGCAGAAAGAATAATTCAAGAAGCAGAAAAAAGTGAGCATTTAGAATTATTAGGTATTCACGGGCACCTTGGTAGTCAGGTTACAAATATCGATTATTTCCATCACTTCTTTGAAGTAATTACTCTATTTTACAAACTAATGGAAGAAAAATTAGGAAGAAATCTCTCATTTCTTGATTTAGGTGGAGGATATCCTGTTCAGTATTCTATAAAAGAATGTGTCCCTTCAATTGAAGAAATAGCTGTTAGCTTGTCTCAAAAGATCTCTCAAGCAAAAATAACTCCTCACTTAATAATTGAAAGCGGTCGATTTGTAACTGCTAGTAGTGGTTTATTGCTCTCAAAAGTTACTCTTACAAAAGAGAATCCCTCAGGAGGAAAAATTGCCGTGCTTGATATGTCTGTTTATAGTGATCTATTAGACGTCATTGCAGCCAAATGGAATTTCGATATCTCTTTAGTCAATGATTTACCTGAACGAAAAGACGAAACCAAAGAATATTCTTGGGATTTGGTCGGTGCTACAAATGATACTTTAGATCAATTGAATCCAATCAATTATCCAGATAACCCAAACATTGACCAGCGTTCTTTTCCTCGTGATTTAAAACCAAATGATTATATTGTTATTACAAATGCCGGTGCTTATACAACCTGCTTTAATTCCAATTATTGTGGGCGACCAAAACCGATGATTGTTCTAATTGAAAAAGATAAGAATATTCGTTTAATAAATCGTAATTATTGATGAATTTTCTAATAGAAAAGCTATTATCAGCAAAATAGTTAGTTTAAAATTATTGTATGCTATTAGTAAATTAGTGAGAACTAGTCAAAAGCAGAAGTTGAGTGATTTGTCCTATTATCGAAGATTTTCTCCAAAAATTATTCTATTAATAACATTAATTGTAGGTGTACTAGTTGCCACACTTTCAATTGTTATTGTTAATACGATTGTCCATGATTGGGGAATATATGAGATTTTTACTTCGTTAGGAACATCAATTGGGATTTGTGGTGGGATTCTTGCGTATATTTCTTTTAGTGGTGGAACTCAGGTATCAAATTTTTATTTACACTCTAGGTACACAAAAATGGCTCATGTAGAAAATGAATATGCGAGAAAAAGGCGACAAAAAGCGCCTTGGTTGAGTTTTCTAATAATTATCATTGGTGGAATTTTTATTGCGATAGGCCTCATAGGTTTACTTTAAAATGCTTACCGAGTGTTTCTTTTTACATTATAATTATCGTTGGTGAAAAAATGGATGAATATTATGCAACAAATAGAAAAGTTTGGGACGAATTTGCTAAAATACATTTCAAATCTGAACATTATCGAGTGAAGGAATTTCTTGCTGGTGAAACATCTCTAAAACCATATGAATTGGAGGAATTGGGAAAGGATGTGCAAGATAAGACATTATTACATTTGCAATGCCATTTCGGTTTAGATACGTTATCTTGGGCAAGAGAGGGTGCAAAAGTTACCGGCGTTGATTTTTCAGGAGAAGCTGTGAAATTAGCTTGTCATCTCGCCAAAGAAATAAATGTTGATGCTAAATTTGTTCAATCAAATATCTATGATCTCCCTGATGTTCTTGATGAACAATTCGATATTGTTTATACTTCAATTGGTGTTTTATGTTGGTTACATGATATTAGTAGGTGGGGAGAAATTATTGCACACTTTTTGAAACCAGGAGGTATTTTCTATATAGCAGAACTTCATCCATTCTCGATGGTTTTTGATGAAGTCCATGAAAAAGAATTGACCTTGAGATATGATTATTTTCATACACCTGAACCAATGGTATTCAAAGTAGATGGCACATATGCCGAGAAAGATGCAAAAGTAAAAGCAGAGAAGGAATATGAATGGACTCATAGTTTATCTGACATTGTTAATGCTCTTTTGAATGCTGGATTGAAACTCGAATTCATGAATGAATATCCAATTACAGTCTATGAGGCATTCCCATTTGCTAAACAAGATGAAGATAGCTATTATAGGTTGAAGAATCAGAAAGCAGAAATCCCTTTGATATTTACTATTCGTGCAACAAAATGATTTTTTTTGTCGCATGCTATTCATCCTCAAAAACTTTATATTTAGCTAAATTTTTTTCTAATAAATATATTAAATTGCTAACTAAATGATAATTTTCCAATAATACACGGATATTACAATGACTTCTATATCTGTACAGGGAAAGGTATTATTGCAAGAAATTTACATTGCAAAATTTAATGAGGAGCGTAAAATTGCCGAACGAAAAATCCAAGGATGAATTTAACAAAGAACTAGTTGACACTCTTCAAAAAATCGTCAACCCTAGAAGGTTAAATCGAATCTACGATAAAGTTATTTCACACCAACAAAATGACCAATCATATCAACGACAGCAAGTTGTTTTGAGCGTTATTCAAGAATATATTCAAGAAATTGACAGTTATCTTCAAGAATAACACCATTATTTTTCTTTTATCTTGTTAGTTACTCTGATAAACTTTCTTTACAAACACAAATTCCATAAATGATAGTTTTTTCTCTATATTGATGTAAATATGACGGAAGATAATCCTGTATGTTTTGGAATGAAAAATATAACATCAATAACTCCTACTATTTGTTCACTAATGGATGTGCCACTGCCTAGCATTTCCACAGAAGATGTTATTGATGATATTCTATTTATTAATAAAAAGAAATCGAAAAACGTTATAACAAAATGTTTATTGTATGCGCCTGACGGAATTGGTTATTTTCTAACTATAAGGTATAAAGATCAATTCAAAAAAATGGCTGCTATAGCTCCCTATAGTATACGATTATGTTCTGTTTATCCTCCAAAAACACCCATTTGTTTTGCTTCAATGTTTACTGGAGCGTTGCCTAAAATTCATGGTAGGGAAAGATCAGAAAGAACCGTTCTAAAATGTGAAACCATTTTTGATACTTTTATAAAAGCAGGGAAAAAAATTGCTATCGTTGCAGTAAGGAGTTCAAGTATTGATTTAATTTTTAGAGAGAGAAAATTGGATTATTTTTCAGAAGAAACTGACGAGAAAGTAACTTCAAGAGCAGTTGAATTGCTTAAGCAAGATCAACATGATTTAATTATTGTCTATCATCAAGAATATGATGATTTACTTCATGAAACCACTCCTGTGAGCCCTCGTGCGATTATTGCAATGAATAATCATATAGAGAGTTTCATAGAACTAGGTAATGCATTCAATAAATTCTGGAAAAAGTATAATCGTCTAATCCTATTCACACCAGATCATGGTGCACATATCAGTAGAGAAGATGGTCGAGGTACTCATGGAAATAATATTCCGGAAGATATGGTAATAAGACACTATTATAATGTAGAAAAAGGAGAAAACAAATAGTTTCTTCTCTACTTTAAAAAATAACAAAATAAATCTCTTCTACTTTAATAAATAAGGAATAAATATTTTAATTATTATCATTGAATATGTGGTTAGGGTAATAATGAGTGCATTAACCACAATTTATTGAAAAAATCCTCATAAGAACTTCAATATGCCTTTTTACCCAAAAAGCGAGGAAAATGACGGATGGGAAAAATGACTGGAGAAGGATGATTTCCTTCTCAATTCCTTGTTTTGCGTGGTTTTGCTTGTATTGGTTTCTTGGTTGTTTTTGCTGATATTTTTGCTTGTTTTGAACGTTTTGCTCTTGTGGATTTTCGTTTAGGTTTAAGGTAAGCTTTCATAGCTTTCATGTGATTTTTGTAATGAGGTGATTTCTTCAATAACCAGCTGCGAACTGCTGGTCTACAGATTATTGCTAGTATTCTTGCAAAAGCTAATCGACTTTTAGTGTCCTGAACATAATCATCAAAAGTATGTTTTTGGTATTGTAGTATTCTTTGACTTTCTGTGGTGTCCATAAATCCACAATGGAATGGTTCCTTTCCAAAAGCAGTATTTGGCAACCGACCTATGCCCATTGCTTCAAGTAATCGCCCAACAAATTCTTCATATGTTACTCTACATTTTTCTCCGCCTGCAATATGGAGTGTTTTTCCCCATACTTCATCATTTGTTGTTGCACGAGCCATTGCCAAACCGGTATCTCGTGTGTCTGTGTGTTCAATAGGTGTGTCTACAGGAACGTCGAACATAACTGGATCTACACCTTGATCAATAGGCATTATTGCACTGAATCTGAAAATCGTCCAAATTAAATCAGAGCTTCGTATCATTTCTTCACATTTAATTTTATGGCGTGCATAGTGATCATGTGAACTTGGATTAAATTCATCAGTAACTTTGATTATATAATCTGCTCCTTTATGTCTAACATCTCCATAAGTAGCAACGGATGAACTGAAAATTAACTTGGGTGGTATCTGTTGCTTCTTCATAGCAAGAATTAGGTTTTTCGTACCCCCGACATTAATTGGTTCTGCGAATTCAGGTTTGATATTTGCTAGTGGTGGAATAATTGCTGCTAAATGAATAACAACCTCTATACCTTTTACTGCATGTTCTAAATCTGATAAGTTGCGGAGATCACCCCAACAAATCTCAACTTTATCCAAATGTTTTTTGTACCTTCTTGCTTTTCTTTTATTAGCTTTAGTGGGTATATCAAAACATCTGATGTAATGATCCATTTTAATTAATTCATTTAATGTACTTGTTCCAACATTTCCAAATGCACCTGTAAGTAAGATTTTAACCATATATAAGCCTCCTAAGATTTTTGATGCATTTTGAATTTACATACTATCTCTGTGCCATTTCTGTTTTTATTTTTAGTGCAATTTCGATGTGTATGTACCATAATGTTAGACTCTCTAACAGAGGCTTACACCACCATTGCTGCTAGGTATAATAGAAACGATTGATTCCTTATTCTGCTATATTTTTTAGCGATAAGAGCTAGCAAATACTAATCGGTGGTAATTAATGTAATTATGAGGTTACTCAGGGAGGGTAAGTCCTATCGAGTTAGACCTCAGACTAAATATTCTTTTTATAGTATTTAAATATTATTAAATCGACGAAAATCAACTAATAGCAGTTTCAGAAATATTCCATCCGAAGACTAAGTGTTTTAAGAGAGAAAAACATAATATTTCTTAGTGATTATCATGGAAATTACGCACGTAGGAAAACGAGGAATAGTATTTACTTTTGACGATTTATCTTCACCGGGTTATGCTTGCCCAACAAATGTTTATGTAGTTTACACAGGTAAGAGTTTCTTTATCTGTGACACTTTTCTAGGACCTGCATCAATGAAATCTGTGAAGGAATATCTAGAAGAGAAATATGGAGAAAAAGAATACGTGGTTTTCAATAGTCATTCTCATTGGGATCATCATTGGGGAAATAGTGCTTTTCTAAAGGCTAAAATAATTGCTCATGAATTGTGTATGGAAGATATGCGAGAAAACGCAGAGGGCATTCTTAAAAAGAAAGCTAAATTCAAACGTGGGAAAGTAGTCATAACCTATCCAAACCTTCTCTTTAAAAACAATCTGAATTTTGATGAAGAACAAATTCAAATTTTCCATAGTCCTGGTCATACTCTAGATTCAAGTTCTTGTTATGACTCAGAAGACAAAGTTCTTTTCGCTGGGGATAATCTTGAAGAACCAATTCCGTATATCAATTCCAATTTAGAAGGTCTGAAAGAATATATTGAAACTTTGAAATATTATTCTTCTCTGGATATTGAAGTTATTATTCCCGGTCACGGTCAAGTATCTGATAAATCTCTACTTGAAGCCAATTTACACTATCTTGAAAATTTGCCAAATCTTGTTGAACCTATTGATATTGAGAAACACGGTAAAGCTTTCTATATTGTTCATCTTGGAAATCTAAATAAATTAGCAAAAATCTATGCTGAAGAGAAGAATAATAAAGAGGCTATTAAATTTTTCAAATTGCTACTTAAGATTAATGATCAAGTAAAGCTCTATGAAGAAGATTCAATTAAAGCCATTAACCAAAGAATTAAGGATTTAGAAAAATAATCTACTTAGTAGTTTTATTTCACTCATTATCCTCTTTTCTTTTATTATTGTAAAATACTAATGAAATTTGAACAATTTATTAATTCGTGTAATTACATTTATAATATTTGATTACAGTATTTAATTAGGGGATAGTAATGAGAGGATAACATTGACGATGAGAATACTATCTAGATATACAAAGAAATTATCTCTTTTATTAATTATTTTAGTAATTGTTCTTCCAAGCATTTTCACAGGTGTAATTGGGAGAAATGCTAATCAAAATAATTCGAATTCAATAAATAATATGAGTGCTCCATTATACAACTATAATGATATTGTAGTAAAAGATGATCTAGTAATTCTTTCATCATTTGGTAATTTCTGGGAAATTTGGAATACATCTAACCCCAAAAAACCTTTTCTAGTAAAGACCATTCATTTTGATTCTGAAGACTTAGAATATATTTCCGATATGGAAATAATCAATGATTATCTTTTTATCAAGATTCCAGATCAAATAATTATTTATGATCTAGCAGACCCAACAAACCCAAATAATATAGCTTCAATTTCTTGCCAATTTTCTAATGTAGTAGAAATTCATTTTGAGAATAATCTTCTTTATTTGCTTCAATATGTGGAACATTCGAGTTACTATACTTCTACACTTTCTATATTGAATATAAGTAAATTTAATTCAATTCAACTCTTGGGTGTTTACAATTCGAGTATTCATCATGCTAATTATGATATGTTACATGACCGTGATAGATTATTGATTAAAGATAGTTTTGTGTATTTAATTTGCCTAGGAGATTATCATCCTGATGATATGGATTCCGTTCTAGAAATAATCGATATAAGTAATAAATCAAATCCCCAAAAAAAAGGTGAATTTGTTTTGCCTTCCAGACCTTATTCTATTGGATTAAGGGATAATTTTGCATTTATTCCAACTCATTATGATTGCCTTCAAATTATTGATTGTTCTAATCCAAGTGCTCCTATTAACGTTTCAAAATTCGAAAGTACTGAAATAATAAATGATATTGAAATACATAACAATGTTTGTTATCTTGCATTAGCAACTAAATTTGTTATTTTAGATTTAACAGATATTGAAAACATTATTACTCTTGGAGAGTATACACTAAGAAATCAAGGTAATACCTATTTCAATAACCTCAAAGTACATGGTGATATCCTTTATACAATAGGTCCCTCTGAACATCATGATCGTTATTTTTTCATTTTTGATTGCTCTGATTTAACAGACCCAACTAGGCTTTATCCAAAAGGAATACGAATTTCTGGTGAAATATTATTTAAATTAGTAATTTTTTCAACGTATGCGGGGATTATTTTGGGATCTATACTAATTATCGTTGGTCTCTTTTTCTTAATTAAGAAACTAAAACAAAGGAGATCCAGGGTTCATCAAAATGAAGCAAAAAGTTGATCTTGCAATAGTATTTGGTTTTGCCACCATAGCACTTTTTTTCACCTCGCAAATATTGATTATAAACGAGCTAAATCCCAAAACTGCCTTGTCTTTTGAAGATGAAGATGTAATTATTGCTATTACAGGAGATAATGCTTCTCTCTTGGCTCGATATGGTTTGAAAAATTATGGAGAATTAGATTCCTATTTAATTTCACTTCCCTTTGCCAGTCGTCCTTGGGATATTAATTTGACATTTAATGGTCTACCACTGGATTATTCTTGGACTACTATGATGCTTTCTTCTGAACCTGAAACATTCGATACGATTATATTTCGAGTAGAATTAGAACCTGGTCAAAAAGGAGATGTTCTTGTCAGCTACAAACGAAACTATGATTTAGTGGAAGAGGAAGATTCTTCTTCAATTGTTTTTCGCTATATTGTTGGTTCAACAAAATCTTGGGGAGAACCATTGATTTTTGCCCATTTTGAATTTTGGTTGCAAGAAAATGAATCAGATACTTTGCTTGAATCTCGAGATTATACTAACTGGCTGCCGACAGAAACTTTCTTGTTTTTCGAATATCTTCTCTGAATGAGCTGTCACAAAAGCAAGTATTAATAATAGTTATACTGACTTTTAACATGTAATGTCAGAACAGAGATTCCCTTATTTCAAGTCGACCATGGTTAGTTTTGGGTATTTCACCAACAACCTTACGTGGTCCGCTTTTAATATCTTCGTTCCACTAATTTTAAGCGATAATTTAAAGGCTCTACTTGGTGATGTTCCTTACATCAATACACTCATTGGATTAATAATGATTTTAGATAATATTGCCTCTATTATTATACAACCTTATATCGGAGCACTATCTGATCGTATTTGGATAGCAAAATTGGGAAGAAGAATGCCATTTGTGATTATTGGTATTCCTCTTGCAGCATTTTTCTTTGGCCTTATTGGTACATTTCAATCAACAATGTTTGTCGTCTTAATCGGTATTTGTGGTTTTAATATTAGTATGGCATTTTACAAGTCACCAGTCATGAGTTTAGTTCCAGATTTACTCCCAAGAGAGTACAGAAGTCAAGGTGCAGGTGTACTCAATGTTGTTGGTGGAGTTGCAAGCATATCTGGACTATTGATTGTTTCAAGTTTAATAGTAAATCATAGCAAATTTGCTTTTTGGGCACTCTCAATAATAATGATTATTTGTTTAGGCATTTTATTACTGACTGTTCGTGAAAAGAAAGATATTGAAATTGAAAAAAGAGAGAAGAAAATTGGTCTTTTTTCATCTATCAAACGCATAGTGAAAGACCGAAATTTACCACTCATATTCATGTTATGTTCAGTCTTTTTTCACACAGCAGGGTATAGTGTAGTTGAAACATTCATTAGTAGATACTCAACTGAATTACTAGGTTTCCATCCTAGTACAGCCGGAAAAATTCTTGCTGCTTTCATTGGTTTTACTGTTATTGCTGCTTTACCTGCAGGTCTTGTAGGAAAAAGAATTGGTGCATTAAATGCAGTTGTTATTGGCATAGTCGGATTTACTGTCTCACTTATACCTTTGACTATTTTCAGTCTTCTACCTGATTTAACTATTATGAAAGATGTATTAACACTCAATACTTTACAATCACCAATATTCACGTTGCAATTTTTACTCTACTTTCTAATAATATTCATTATGGGTTTTAGTTACTTGTTATTATCAATTAATTCAATAGTAGTTATTTGGAATTTTGCTCCCGATAAAGAGACAGCAACATATACTAGCTTCTTCTATGTTGCTTTACATTTAGCAGCAATACTCAGTCCATTTATCGCAGGAAGTATTTTCGATTTATATGCTTTCAATTTATTTAAGAATGGTGATGATACCTCAGGTTTAAGAATTATGTTTGTGTATGCTATTGTCTGTTTTATGTTAACGATTATCTTTATTTCTCTAGTTAAAGTATTTAGAAATAAACAATTGAGGGAAATTGGTGATAAAGAAACCTACATCAGACATCGTTTAGAACAGAAGGAATATCCTCTAGAATACATTCCAATGCTTCTATTTGGAATAGGTACACGAAGGCGGAACGCAATCCTCGTTTTGCGAAAGGAGCATCAAGAAGAACAAAAGGATATAGATGAAAAAATACGGAAATTGCGAAAAAAGCAAATGTATGTAGTTGAAAACTTAAGTGATGATACAAGAAATATAGAGGAATTGCAGAAGAAAACAATTATTGAACACAAACAAATGAAGAAAGAAATGACAAAAGAACAAAAGGAAAAAATCAGAGAATTGAGACAGGATATCATTGAAAAGAAGATCAAGAAAAAATTGGAAGAAGAATACGATTAAATGAACGGATTCAATCTTCATTTTAATATCTATTTTCCTTTTGGTGCTTCTTTTTTTTGCCTAAATTTATTCTATTTCAGTTGTAGTAGAAGAGAATTAGTAAAAAAATAGGTTGATCTAAAAGCATGTGTTAAGCTTGAAAATATTGTTAAAATACAATACAAAAATCTCTCATAAAAGAGTATTTTTGTCTTTACTCTTTTTTGAGAATAAACAACTTACTAATTTATTAATCTATTAATTCATTGAAAAAACTTTCTTTTTTCTAATAAATCAATCTCTCTTTAATTCATTTATCTATTTATTTCATAACCCTTTTTGCCACAAAAAAAAGCTATTTATATCAATTCTTACAATAAAAGTAGATATACAATTAATATTGAAAGGAGAAAAATTAAATGAAACCACTAAGCCTCTGTTTAGTACAAATGGGAGACAAGGGACTTGAATTAGTATCATCACATCCAAAGGTTTTACCAAAAGAAGTTCTAACTGAAATCACCTATAAATCAATGCCAATGGGTGCAAAGCCTGGAGAATTTGTTTCTTCATCTGTGAGTGATCTATTCTATTCAAGCTATATTTTCTCTTTACCAAGAGAAGATTCTCGAGACAATATTTGTGCTATTATCGCTATTTTTAGTGACATGAAATATAACATTGATGGAATTAGAAAAGTTTTCTCGTTTTTAATTAAGGAATTAGAAACAAAGACTCTTTTAAAATTAGATCTTATGGAGGAAATCTTACCTAATCTCTATACTGGATTCAGTAAAGGAAACATTAGAATAAAGATTAGTTCAGTTGCAACAATCTCGATTGATTTTGAAACTAAAGAAGAAGAACCCAAAGATGAAACTACTGATCTTGAAGATGATTTATGGAAATAATGAAAGACTAAGAAAAGGAGTGTAATTGAGTGTCATTTCTACGAAATCTCTTTAGAAGAAAAAGAACAAAAGAAGTCGATATAACGATTTGTGGTTTAGCAAGTGCTGGAAAAACTACAATTGTAAAATACCTTGAAACAGGTCAATTTATTGATACACAACCAACCATGGGTATTAATCGTGGTGAGACAATTAGTGTTGAAAAACTTGAAATAAATATTTTTGATCTTGGAGGTCAAGATGATTTCAGAGTTCTCTGGCCTGAAGTAAATGAGAATTCAGATGGAATAGTTTTTGTTGTTGATAAGCACGATACAATACAATTCGAAGAAGCCCGTTTGACATTTCAAGAAATTGTCAAATCACAAATACATGAAGATGTAATCGTACTTGTTTTATTACACAAAAATGATCTGCCTGGCGGAATGTCTCGAAGTAGTTTTATTCAAGAATTTGATTTAATTGATTTATCTTTCAAATGGGCTTGCTATGAAACTTCTGCAAAAACTGGTGAGAACATCTTTGAAGCATTTAGATGGTTTTTTGATCAATTGATGGAGGAATCTTCCTAATGGTTAATGCTCTGACATTATATTATATTATTTTTTCATGGCTAACAGTTATTGTGAATATTGTTTTGGCAAGTGCTTTGTTACGAAACTTCATCAGAAAAAAGACTCTTGGAACGATTATTCTTTTTGTCTCATACATGCTAATTGGTTTTAGTGCAATTTTAGCTGCAATTCATTACTCAGTAGCTTCATTCAATATTAGTATAGAATTCATTGGTGTAAGTCAAACTCTAGCAACACTTTTTCCATTAATCGCATTACTGCAAATTTATGTTTTCTCTTGTAGACATATTCTGAAAGATAATGAAGTTCTAAAGAACTTCCATTTAATTATCTTCTCTATAATAATTGGTAGTGTATTTACGATTTATTTGATGGCTGTATTTGGAATCACACCTCAGCAACCTGGTTTCTTGTTTGCAGAAGATGTATCTCCATTATGGTATCAGATGTCAAGAAGTGATGTTGCAAATACAAGTCTCTTTAATCTTACAGTACGTGCAAGTGTTATGGTTATTACCACCATTCAAATTTATATCAACTTGAGAATAATTATTAGAGCATTTATACTCTCTCGAAGAACTGATAGAATTATTCGTAAACGCGGATTACAACTAATTGCAACGGGGTTATTAGTTTACCTTACAGCTGGAATAGTCATTGCTTTAGAAATGGCAATTTCATGGCCTGAAGGTAGCGCAATGCCAACAATTTTATGGACTTTGCGAAAGGTGATATTCATAACATCCTATCTAATCCTTTACTTGGGTTGGATTATGCCTGATTGGTTCAGACGTCGGCTACGAGGGAAAACTTGGTTTGAAATGCAATATAAAACAGTATCAAAACAATCTTAGGGGAATCATTCCTCTAACTCTACTTTTTTTGTTCTGAAAATTTTTCTACTAAAAATTAAATATCACTTTATTGATATTGATTACAGTGTCTTTAAATAGATGATTGATAAATATACTCTTGTTAGTTAGATAATTTCTAATTAACGGTGAGTGAGTTGACCTAACTCGGTTTTTAGAGTTTAAAATTCGATGTGGATTGTGAGTTGACCGACCGTCCCTTTACTAGTTCACTGTGAATTTAATAGGTGAATAAAATGAACAAACAAAAACAAGAAATTCGTAATGAATTCAGAAAAGTGCTGGCTAAACCTGGAACAGAAGTTCCTCGAATATTGAAATAACGAAATACAAAATATCGAAAGGAAAAACAAAAAATGACAAGTAAAAACCATAAATCAAACAAGAAAATAAATGAAAGCATTGTAAAAGCAAGAAATGAGAGCCTAAATTTTAATTTACATATTGTAATAAACAAATAGACGCAAGAGATAGACACTAGTTAACAGCACTAGCTAATCATCTCCCATTTCACCTAAATATTTGCTTACAAGAAATTCCCTTAGAATTATGAACAGCTCAAACCATTACTAATCAAGCGTTGATACCTGCCTTGCATGTGTTCAACTTGATATCTTTTTTACTAATTTTACTGATAAAAATGACTTTTTAAGAAAAAAATAATGAAGGTAAAAAAAGAGGGATTGGGACAAATCCCTCTGTCTACCTTATTTATTATTGAGGGAATCCTTCGAAGCCTAACCTGATCATTCGCACAAATTGCGATATCATCTTTAATATTGTTCCACCAATAATTACCCATATAACAATTGTTGCTACTGTCTGGAATGTATCTGCGTTAATATAATTTTGAACAAGTCCAAATATCCAATTGTAGGCAATTTCACGTCGATAAAGAATTGCATGATAAAGTGCGATATTCACTCCTCGAGGTGCAAGACCAAGAAAGAGCAATGCTTGCTGTAATCCAATTCTTCTACCAACTAACGCTTGGAAGAATTGAATGAATCCTAATACCAATCCTGTTACACCTGTAAGTGCAAACCAGATTTTCAATTGATCTGGTAGAAAGTCAAGAAAAGGCATGAATGGTAGAATTATCGTAACTACACCAAAAGCTATTCCAAAAACCCCTTCAGAAAGATAATCTTTTCCAAGATGTTTGTGTTTCTTCCCCAATCTAGGTGTTGGCTCTGTAATAGTTCTTACGGGAATTTCCTTCATTACTTGAGGTTCAACTCTTGGCTTAGAGAGTGGGATTGCTTTGTAATCTTCTTCATCTTTAGTGTAAGTTACAACTTCCTCTTCTGTCTTTGGTTTCCATGATTTGAAACCATCGAAAGAAATATGAAAATCAAACATCCTTCCAAAAGAATCGAAATCCTCAGGAATATATCCCTCATGTGAGAGATAGATGAATAGTACTGTTATAAGCACCAATGCAATTGAGACGCTCATTATCGAACCTGATATCCAGCCTGAAAAAAGTTCTTTAACACCAATACTAGCATTGACTGCTGAAGGTATTCTAATAAGCATAACTAAGAAATTAATTCCAAGTAAGACTGCACAAACGATAATGACAACTTTAGTGTATCCTATCCATAATTCCTCCGTAATGAAGAATTTTGGTTTACCTCGTCGTTTATATTCTCCAGCAATTTTGCTGGGAGTACCCATCTGATCAATAACTTGTTTTATATCTCCAATTGATGGATCTTCTCCATCTGCCAATTCTGTTGCTCTATCCCAAATATGTGTTTCAAGTTCTTCTAAGATATCATCAACGTCTTTTTTCTCATCTTTTAACCAGAATGGTAGCTTTCTTTCAACTTCATCCAAGAATTCTTTGATAAGTTTTTGATCTTCATTTAAAAATTCAAAATTATTTTTGTTTTCATTCATTTTATCAAATCCTCTGATTAATTAACTCCTCTACAAAAATTCCGCATACTTCGCAGTATTTTGCTTCAACATCTAATTTGATTTGATTTGCACAATTAGGACAATACATAAACTCATTTTCTGGAAGTTCGATTCCAAATTCCATCAAGGGAGATATTGCTTCAAGAAGTTTAGCAAAAAATCCTGTCATATGATTTAGTAATTTATGTCCTGCATCCGTTAAGATATAATATCTTCTCGGGCGACCCGTTAATTCTTTCTTTTCAGATTTGAGAACACCATCTTTCTCCATTTTTCGTAAAAGCGGATACAATGTACCTTCCTCAATTATCAGCACATTGTTTGTTTCTTGTTCCAATTGTTTTAGTAATTGATATCCATAAGTTCCTTCTTCGGAACATCGTTTGAGGATTTGTAGAACTGTAACTGTAGATATTCCTCGCAGTAATTCTGATTCAAAGCTTTCAACGTATGTTCTAAAGTGGTCATCACCGATTAATGCTTCCGGGTGGAATGATTTTACTTTTTTTAACACGAGTATTCGCCTTTTTGTTATTTAATTTACTATTACTGTTATATTATTCTTACAATACTATATCACGTATAGTATATTCCATATATAAACATTCACAATCCTTGGGGAAAATCTTCAAGAACGAAATAAGAACTAGAATACTAAAAATATTTTAAGAAGCAATGAATTCCTATAGTATGCGCTTGCTAGCAATTGCAGATACTCACTTTGGATACGAAACTGGTAGATCTTCAGAAGCTAGAAAATTCACATATGAAAGTATGTTCAATAAGTTTGAGGAAATAATTACTATAGCAAAAAAACAAAATGTAGATGCTATACTACATGCAGGTGATTTTTTCAATCGAAGCGTTCCCAGAAAAAAGGTTCTAAAGCGATCATATGAATTGGTTGAAAGGATATTACTTGAGGAAATATCTTTTCTTGTTATACCTGGCAATCATGAGCGAGCTAAATTACCTGAATCCTTGTTGAGTTTCCACAAAAGAAGCCATTTTTTCAATAAATTATCTAAAGTTGATTTAGATCAATGTTCTATTGTTGGTTTTCCCTTTATACGAAAAGACCCTCAATCTGTAGCAGAAAAAATCAACAAATTATTACAAACTGAACATAAAAACCCAAAAATCGTACTATGTCATCAACTTTTCGAGGGCGCAACGTTTGGACCACATCAATTTGTTTTTCGAAAAAAACATGGTGCAATCAAAATTACTTCTGCTTTCCAAGATGTTTCTTTAATTATTTCCGGTCATGTCCATCGTGCACAAAGCCTTTTTGACGGCTTAGTTGTTTATCCAGGCTCAATTGAACGAACAAGCTTTGTTGAATTCATAGAACCAAAAGGATATCTAACAATCGACATTGAATCTGATTTCAGTAAAGTACAATTTCACCCATTAAATTCTCTGCCGATGGATGTCATTGAATTCCCGGTTTACAATACTGATCTTGATTACGATACTTTACTCTCTACAATACAATCTGGTCTTCATCGAACCTTATTACGATTAACTGGACGAAAATTAACTATTGCTGAAATAGAAAATTTGAGAAATTTTTTCCCTTCAAATGAATATCCGCTATTGGTTATAAGCCCTCGTTTCCCTGAATATTCTCTTAAACCACTTTATACGAATCATGTCCCATTTGATTTTCCTGCTTTTGTAAAGAATCTCTAATCTACAAGTCAAATTTTTCTCTCTTTTGTCTCTAATTAGTACTGCTGTTGACCATTTAGTAGAAAAAAAGAGTCATTTCTCTTAAATGATTGAGAAACAATTCTGGAAATTATGTTAATTTTTATAAAGATATATTAATGTTTAATCTATTGAGAATTCGTGGAGATTTTGTTCACATTTCAAAAAAGGTGATTTTTTTGAAAGAAGCTAAAATACAACACATACAAGTAACTAGAAATATTGTCGTTCATAGAAAAACAGGTACAGGAATAAATGAGGGCAATATTGTTTGTTTAAATAACGATTTGGGTTTGATTTTTGTTGACGCAGGTCGTGTTACACAAGACGCAAAAAAATTCCGTGCAGAGATGGAAAAGAAATATAAGAAAAAAGCTGAATATCTTATTTTAACCCATAATCATGGAGATCATACTTTTGGAGCAGAAGCATTTAAAGATCTACCAATAATATCTTCACAAAAAGCATATGATGATTATTATGAATTAGAAAAGGAAGGAAAGTTAAGTAAGGAATATCGTCAAGGATTTATCAACGTTATGAAAGAAAAAGCAGCGAAAGGTGAATTTGAGCTTTCAGAATCTTGGCACAAAGATTTTGCTACTAATTATTTAGCAGCTACTTTATATCCACCAACTTTAGCTATCTCCGATGAAATGAAACTTGGTTCACCTGAACAACAGATACTTTTCAAAGTAATAGGTGGTCATTCTGATTGTTCTGCTTATTTGTACTATTTACCTGAAGATATTCTAATTGCAGGTGATAATTTTAATTGCGATCATGCACAAAATTCTGGTTGTATGCTTGCAGGAATGAATGACAAAGGTATTGCTATTCTGAAACTATTTGAGGATCTAAATCCTAAGAAAGTAATTCCAGGTCATGGTCCTGTTGTTGAGAAAGATTACATCAGAACCTCACGTGTATATTTCAGTGAAATGTTTGCAAAGTTGAAAGAGCTAAAAGAAAAAGGTGTTTCTCTTGGAGAGGCATCCAAACACCCTGGTTTGCCGAATTTTTTTGAAGATAAAAAACATCGGCAATGGGATCATATTATGTCAAGCTGGTATTCGCAACTCTAGTTGCGGGGGTCAAATTGAGGTTGGCATCATTCAATCTTCGAGTATGGTGCTTGCCTCTTAATTATTTATTTTTCAATGGTGTTAATGTTGAAGGTTTGATAGAATATTTTTCTGCAATTCAACCAAATAAATATGCTGTAAATACAGCAAAACATCGAGATAAAAGCTTTATAAAAAAATCTACTTTATTTCAGAAGAAAAGTTGAGGGAGAACTTATATCTTATTTACTAAATACAATAGATTGAAATTCATCGGATAAAATCATTTTTAGTAGAAATTACTCAATTAAGGTGAATATATTGACAAACCAACAAATCAAAGATAACAGAAATTTGAAAGAATTTGCTTTAGATACTCTCAAAATAGTGACTTGTAACTTTTTAACTTCTTTCTCTGGAATAGAATCTGAAAATATCACCAAACAAATCACTAAAGATA
Source organism: Candidatus Heimdallarchaeota archaeon (assembly GCA_018238155.1). Classification (GTDB taxonomy): domain Archaea; phylum Asgardarchaeota; class Heimdallarchaeia; order JABLTI01; family JABLTI01; genus JABLTI01. The sequence continues at coordinate 175,647 of JABCTZ010000036.1, forward strand.
GCAATCACATCTTCTGGATTTTTGGGCACTGTGCATCGCACATGGATATTGCTTTTGGATTATCTTGTCAGGGAAAAGGTCTCTTAACAAAGGAACAACACAAGCATTTTGGATATGGTATTGATAAGGAAATTGCTCATACGATACCTGAACAATCGTTTCATGATTTCATGGAATTATTTTTGATTATTATTGAAAATACTTTTGAGTTTCTGGATAAATTAGCCGAGGAGAACTTTAGAGACTTACCTCGAAACCTTTCCGAAAAAAGGCAAAAAGAATCAGTTTTATTGACTATTCAAAGAGTCTCTCTACATTTAATGGGGCACATGGGACAAATAACTGCTATCAGAAGAAAACTAGGAAACCCTGTTCCAATGGGTTTTGTTGCAGGTATGACAAAAGAATCTCGAAAGTCTATTAATGACAAATATAGAAAATGGTGGAATGAGAATAAAGAGAAATTCACATAAACAAAATTTAAATTTTTGAATAATAGATTTTGTAGACATACCAAAATGAGTTTCTTAGCTTTCAGGTGGAGGATATTTCGCCTTTAATACGAGATTATCTATATTAGATTTAATCATATCACGATTTACCTCATCTGGGTCACAAAGTAAAGCACGTTTGAAAGCATTGATGGATTTATGATATTCACGGCTCGTTTTGTAGGAGTGAGCAATAACGGACCAAAAAGTGAACATGTCACCTTGTGGGTTATCCACTTTATTCATACAATTTACTGCTTCATCTAAGTTTCCAAGAGCATTATTACAAAGAGCTAAATGGAAAATAACACCCTGATTATCAGGTTCAATTTCAGATGCTTGTACTAAAATTTTGTAAGTTTGTTTATATTTTTCTTTCTGGAAGAAAGCTTTTCCTTGCCCTAAAAGGGTATCAATGTCGACATTGTCTGTCAATCTCATCTCCAATTATTTTGTTTTTTTTTCAATTAAAAAGTCTTTTCAATACAAAGGTTAGTCATTTGTTCGGTCGTTTTCATCGAAAAGGTTTTAAATTATTTTAGTCCAAAAAATTCTTACACTATTACGGAGTGGTAGTGTAAAATATTGATTGAAAGATCAGTATTCACAAAGCCAGGCAGCACGGCAGGCTCCAGAAGTAATGTGAATGTAACTGACCGTTTGGGATGATGACGTTCCGGAGCGGTGCTCCATAGTAGAGAAACTTGCTGGTCGGGAGTTCAAATCTCCTCCACTCCACTTTTTTTTACACCTTAATAGTTTTTACAACTATTGTTTTTCTAATTCCACAAAAACATTCCTTTTCATCAATTTATTTCCAAAATTCTCTTTGAGATAATTATAAAATTTTTCAGTATAACACAGAATACGTTTTACTCGACAATTAATTACAACTATAATTTGTATTTTAGTTTTTTCATTATCTAGCGGTTCATTTTTCATTGAAAAAATTGGTAATGGAAATAACTGACCGTTACCAAAAGCTATTCCAAGTTGCTTGTATTTAACATTACAACTCGGACATTCTTCTGTAAAAACACCAATATATTTTTCTATTTCAAATCCACAGGATCGACTTATCCAAATCCAGTTAGTCATTTCTTATCACTATTTTTTTTTCTTAACACAAGTACTTGATTAGCATTCTTTACAACTATGGATGTTTACATTATAATATATTCTCATTCAGTTACCAAATTTAAAGCCAAAAATATCCTTTCCCAAGAACAAAATATTAATTAAATCTAATCATTTCAAAGTAGAAAAAAGAATCTTAAGTAAGTAAAAAGAACAAATTGCTCAACGTGTTAAATGAATTTTGGGTGATATTTTTTATGTTTACTAATAAGAGTCCTTTATTCAGAAATATTCTACTATTTTCTGTATTGTTTACATTATTGATTCCTTCAGTATATACTGGGGAAGCTCTCAGTACAAATCATTATTCAAATATTTCAACTAGTGAAATATCAATTAGTCCTTATCCTTCTCAATCGAAAGAAGATGATTTATTCACTGATGAATTACAAGAATCCAGTGATTTAATTTCTACAGCTTCTAGAAAGAAATGGACCATAATGACGTACATGGATGGGGATAATAATCTTGAAGGGGCAGCAATAGATGATATTGATGAAATGGAACTTGGAGGAGGGTCAACTGATGATATTAACGTCATAGTTCAGATAGATCGCATTGGTGGTTTTGATACCTCAAATGGCGATTGGACAGGCGCAAAAATTTACAATATCGTTGATGATGTTACAAGAGATATTGATTCATCACAATTAGTTGATTTGGGTGAGGTGGCTATGGATGACCCTGCAACTCTTCAAAATTTCATTGAATATTGTTTTGTTAATTTTCCTGCTGATTATTATTGTTTGAATCTTTGGGATCATGGAGCGGGTATTTTTGGAGCCTGTTTTGATGATACTTCCGTAGGAGGTGGAGGATTAACAATAAATGAGATTCAAACAGCTATTGTTGCCGCAACAACTTCTTATTCAGAATATATTGATATTGTTTCATTTGATTGCTGTCTTATGACTGTCCTAGAGCTCGCCTACGAACTACGAGATGTATGTGATTATTTAGTTGCTTCTGAAGATCTAATACCCTGGGATGGATATGATTATGAGCCTCTGATATCAAAATTAATTTCAGATCCAGATATGACTCCAGAAGATTTCTGTAAAATGGTTGTTAAACAATACGGTGTTCAATATATCTCAGAAGAAGCAACTTGCTTATCTGCAATTGATCTCTCCAAAATAGGTCCGATAATGACCCATCTCAATGATTTGGCAACAAATTTATCCTTTGGATTACAAAATTATAATTACAAGTATCAACTTTACCAAGTAAGGAGTGCTTGCCGGGCATTTTCCGGTGGTTCTTTAGTTGATATTGTTGACTTTTGTTTAAAAATCAATAATATCATAATTAATAAAAAAATAGAAACTGTAACTTCTGCTTTGAAAGAAGCCGTAGAAGATGCTGTTTTATCTAACTGGCAACACTCAAGTTATTCTGGCAGTGCACATGGCTTGACAATTTTCTATCCAATAACAGATTATCAATTGCCTGAGAATGTAATGTATAATTATGCAAATAGAACATCTATTTTCACAGGTATGGATTTTCAACAAGATAATTCTTGGGGCGAATTCATTCGTTTGTGTTATGATATCTATTCTCTCATTCCTCCTGAATTTCCTGATTTCATTAATTTAGATACATCAATACAAAATACTATTACAGAAAATTACATTGATAGTTACTTGCTCTCTATTCAAAAGGGGACAGTATACGAATTGAGCTGTACTGTTGAATCTGGTGATGTTGATATCTATCTCTCAAAACCAACCGCTAATGGTCATTCAATTATCAGTGGAAGTTCATTGATAAATCCTGATGACGGTTCAATAGAACTCTGTAGAAATTATCTTCAAGCAGCAATGTATACGGTTATTGTATTTGGCGTTGCACAAAATTCACAATATTCTTTTGATATTAATACCTATACAATACCTACTTTAGATGTCAAAGATCAGCAAAATACGACAGGTGGATCGGTGTATGGTGAAGATGAACATTTCATTCAAGACCTCCATCATTATTACACTGTTGAATTAAAGAAAGATATTTACAATATTATTCTCAATAATTCTGCTACAACGAATTACATGATCAATATTTATTCACTCGATTGGGAACTCTTAGACAATCTTTCACCTGCTGGTTATGGAAATGGTTTACACCTACTTTTCAACTGCTCAGAAAAAATAACTATTATTATTGAAGTCTTTGCTTACGAAGGAGTAGGAAGTTTTGAACTTGTTGTTCTCAGCACTAAAGGATTAGGTTTCTCTCTGGTAACAGCATTGCTCCTATCAATAACTGCAATATTTACAATAAGCTACATTCGATATGACAAAAAACGAAAAAGAAATTAGTGAATAAGAATTGAACCCCTCATTTTGAGTGGGTTTCATCCTTACTTTTTTTAATAGAATAGATCTTTTTAATTCTCAACAACATTACTTGTAGAAAAGAAATTTTGCTGTGGTTAATATGACTATAAAAATTGTTTTAATTGAACCTCAAGTTGAAGGTAACATTGGTGCCACTGCTCGTGTTATGAAAAATTTTGGTTTCAATGATTTAATTTTAATCAACCCACAAGTGGAAATAAAGGGTGATGTTTTTCGTTTTGCGATGAAAGCCGAAGGAATAATTGATAAGATAGAAATTTATGATTCACTTGAAGAATATTTACCAAAGGTGTCTTATGTGGTTGGTACCACCGCACGGATTACATCTGATAAAGGGTCAACAAATGCAAGAATAGCGGTCAGTTCTGATGATCCATCACTTGTAAATATATTAACTTTCAAAGATGACATCGCCATTTTGTTTGGTAGAGAAGATAGTGGTCTAACAAATTCCGAAATCAATTGTTGTGATATGACAATTCATATACCAACCTCAGAAGAATATTTAGCATTAAATCTTTCACAAGCAGTAGCTATTATTCTATATTCACTGAACTCTCTCAAAGATAATCGGGAGAAATTCCAGTATAGGGAAGCCTCAATAGAACATAAAGAAAAATTGCTTTTTTGGTTTGAGAAAAATGTTTCTGTTCTAAACTTCAAAGATTTTAAGAAACGACTTTTAGTAAGGCGTTTTCGAAATATCATTGGCAGAGCTTTTGTCTCAGGAAAAGAAGCAACTTCACTAGTTGCGGTATTTAGCCGCTCTTTTAAGCGCATAGTAGAATACAATGAACTAAATAAGGAATAAATGAATAAAATATTTTGTCTAATGGTTTGCTTTCTATTAATAAAAAGATTATTAATATCACTAATAGAATATCATTCGGTACTAATGACTTTTTCAATTGTTGCTTTCGATATTTTGAATAAGGAATGGGGAGTTGCAGTTCAATCAAAATTTGTTGCTGTGAGTACTGTCATTCCTTTTGCAAAAGCTAATATTGTTGCTTTTGCATCACAAGCTTATTGTAATACATCTTTTAGACCAAAGGACTTAACTCTTTTAGAGCTGTTTTTTACAGCTCAAGAGATTATTGATCCTCTTCTAAAAAACGGCGAATTTTTGTGTAGTATATCATTATATTCAGCTGCAGCAGAAACAACAACTAGAAAAATAGACAACATACAGTATTGATGAAAAATGGACGTTCAATTATCAACTGCTAAAATTCTCTTTTCTGAGAAGGATATTGGAATAGTTTTTCGCTACTCTCGAGCAAATATCTATTCCTATCATGCATTGATTGGTTCTCTCGAGATACATCCACAGCTTACAAACATTCCTATCTTTATACCAACTCCGGTTAATTTTCTAGCAGAAGTAGATCGTTTGTTATCGATTGAAAGATATAAAAAACTAGTTGTTTGTTTATCCCTACACACTTTCCAACTAGATGAGAATATTAGCGTTATTCATGCATTAAATCTGCATCCATATAGAGATAAGATATCAATAGTTGTTGGTGGTCCTCATCCAAGTGCTAAACCTAAAGATTTACTTAGCAAAGGTGCTAATATCGCTGTTTTAGGAGAGGGTGAGAAAACCTTTCCAGAGGTTATTACCAAAATAATTAATGAAACATCCTTTTCTTCTCAGAAAGGAATTGCTTTTCTAAACGATCAAGATGAACTAATCATTCAACCTCCAAATGATCTTATAAATCTTGATGATTTTCCACCCTTTGCTCCGGACCATGAATTTTATTCTGCTCTCGAGATAACCAGAGGGTGCAGATTCCTTTGCAAGTATTGCCAAACTCCATCACTTCTTGGAAATAAAGTTCGATATAGATCACCTCAAGTAATAATCAAATGGGGTAAATTTCTTTTATCTAAAAGAGATAATTGGGATTTTAGATTTATCTCTCCAAATGCATTTGGTTATGGCTCAAAAAGAGCGTCCATGCCGAATATTTCTATGATAGACGAATTGTTATCAGGATTAAAAGATCTCAAAGCTAAAAAGAGAAAGAGAATATTTTTCGGCACATTTCCTTCTGAAGTTCGACCAGAATCTGTCACGGAAGATACTTTGAATCTTACAAAAAAATATTGTGATAATGATAATCTCACTTTAGGTGCTCAAACCGGGAGCCCTCGGATAATGAAATTAATTCGAAGAGGTCATTCAATTGAGCGTGTAGTTGAGGCTGTTGATTTAGCAACTAGTTTCGGCTTTAGAATAAACGTTGACTTCATTATTGGTTTTCCTGAAGAAACCGAAGAAGATCAACATTTGACTTTAGATTTGTGCAAGAAATTGATTGCTAAAGGATGTAAAGTGCATATGCATTATTTGATTCCTCTTCCCGGAACAGATTATGCTAAAGCAACACCAACACCAATTGCTCCTGACATATTGAAAATTTTAAGAAAGTGGTCTAATGATGGAACAATTTTTGGTTCATGGCAACATCAATATGACCTTATTACTAGAAACATTAGAAGAAAATAGTGACTTAATAGAAATTACTTTTCTACTGGTTCTTCTTCATCAATATAGATTGTTCTGCGGATAACAACCTCAGATTCACTCCAGGTGTCGCGAACCTTTCTATCGTACTCCTTTTTGCGATATTTCTTATCAGAAAGTAATTGTAAGTACACTTCTTTTCCTTCCCCCGAAAGAGCATACATCCCTCCGGCATGACAAGTAACGATTTTATAATTTCTAAACTCTCGAATAATTGAATTTATAGTTAATGGGCTTAATTTAGTGATATCCACTAGCTCAGGTTTATTGCTTATTTCCTTATCTCCAAGAGCTCGAATGATATCGCGTCGCGCTTGAGAACGAAGCGGGTCTTTCTTAAATTCTGTCATTTTACCACAAGTTCTCCTAAATGGGGAGGTAGGTACCTCTCTCATTTTTATCTATTTAAACTTCTTTCTATTTGCAATAATAAAACAAAAATCTATTTCTTTTTAATGTTGAATTCTGTATTATGTTTCTTTGGACAAGTAGCTATAACAATGAGCTTGCTTTTGGTGTAAAGGTCAATCATAGTTGGATTAAGGGTTTCTGACTTGCATTTAGAACATTTTAATTCTAGAATTTCCTCTTCAGGTTTGTCTGAATCATCTGCAAAACCAATGATATTATCTTCATGACCATTTTTGCACTTGACTTTTAGAACATCAAATCCGAGCATATCATTATAAGATTCTTTTTGCGAAACAATAGGTCCTCCACAAATTTTGCATTTTAGTTCAGGTTTTTCTTCTTCCTTTTGTTCTATAACAGATTCCAATGAAATATTCGCAATAAACTCATCATGTTTTAGACCAAAGTTTTCTAATGTCATATTTTCTCCAATGGTCATTTTGGAATCATCTTTCATTATTAAGGCAATTTCAACTGAATGTTCACTGATTACTGCATCAACAAGTTTTGAATATTCACTAATAGCTTGCTCTAATCTTTTTGTAATTTGAACGAGATTTAATTTGCTTGAAATTGCTTCCTTACTAATGCTCTTCAGCAAAGTTTGCAATGTTTTTAAAGCAGAAGAATTCACAGGAAACTTCTTCAGCCCTTTTGCAAATTCATTAATTGCTTCTCCAGTATCCTTGGCGAGATTCTTAGCAAATTTCTCTAAATCAGACATAGCTTTATTTACTTGCTTAATTGTTGGTTTGTAAGATGGGCGTCGGTATCTCTTAATTTTTCCTTCAAGATTTGGATTGATACTAATACCCAAACCTTCTGAATATTTCTCTTCAAATTTGGCAATAACTTTCGCTGCTTCTGCTAGGGATGATTTCAATAATTCTTCTATTTTCTTTAAAGGAACGTGATCATCTAAATCAACTTTTGAAATTTTTATTAAACCACTATTAGCAGGTATCGCAATAGATTCCCCTTCACCCAGAAATTTGTTGATATTCTTAATTTTCTTAATGTGTTTTTCTTGTGTATCATATATATCTACAGCAATTTCTTTCAAAAGTAAATTGAGTGTTTTCTTATAATCAAGTAAATTTGGAATCGTTTCTATTGCTTCAGTTAAATTGTTTGGGTCCATAGCATTTTCTTTAGTTTCTTTAATTACATCCAACAATTTTTTGGTATCTTTACTCAATGCTACTTGTTTTGTATAGCTTTCCAGTTTTTCCTCAATTTTTCCAAAAGTACCTTCATAAGCTGCTTTTGCCATTTTAGTTGCTTCTGTGAGAATCTTTTCATCGTGGATCAATTTTTCGTGTGGATCTTCAGCTACAACATCAATTGTTCTTACTAAGAATTTAGTTGCTGAAATGATTTTTTCAGATGCTTCTTTCATTTTATTAAAGGATGTACTGTCCATCTCTAGTTCCAATTTATATAAGCTCTCAATTTGAGAAAATAACTCTGAAGTATCGGTTTCAAGTTCTGTTTTTATTTGTTGAATATAGGATTGCCTCGTATCACTTAAACGATGATCAATTTTTCGAATGAATTTCTGTGCGTCCTTGAATACTTTGAAACCCTTCGTTGGCCAAGTTTCAACAATTTCGTCAACTTTAGCACAATTTTCTTTGATAAATGCATCAAAAGCAGGACTTTCTCTATAATTGTTCAATTTTATTTGATATCGTTCATAAACATCTTCAAAGGCTCGAGAGTGAGCTTTGAAATCCCTTATGAGGTAGTTTTGAGCTTTTTCAATAATTTCATGATAGGTTTCACGAAATGCTTGAACATAAACTACTTTTTCATCTCTATTCATCAAACTTCTCTTGATCTTTAAATGTGACTTGATTTCTTCTTCCAAAAGATCTATTTGATGTTTAATATCTAGAATTTCTTTTTCAATTTTGACTATTGGAAATCCAAGTTTAAGTTTAATATCAATAAGCATTGCTTCAACAGATTCGTTTATTGTTCGTAAAATGTCAGGTATGTAACAGAGTACATCCATTGCATTTTTACCAATTTCATCGGTGTTTTTAGGTAATACACCAATGAACGAACGATCAATCCTCTTATTTTGCATTTTTATTTGTTGAGTTTCTTCTAAGAACTTTAGATTTTCTTTAGAAATTGTGGCAAATTTTTCTATCTTTTCCCATGATTGGTTTTTCTTCTCTTTTTTCAATTCAGAAATAAAATGGATTAAAGCTGGAAACCTTTCTCCTTCAAAGGTATCCTTATCTCCCTGAGTCATAGCCGAAAAACGATCTAATTCACGTACAATTTCATCCAATTCGCTTAGAATTGTATTCCAATCATCTTTCTCAATATTTTGTGGTTTTGACATTTGCTGACCTCTAGTGCTTAATTAAAATAAGGCTATTTTTCTTTATTAAATCATCATTCTCAGATAGATAGCTCTCATTTTAGGGAATACCACTTTTATTTTTAAAAGTATGCCTAATAAGGCAACGTATTTTTTTATAACGTTGTAGAATATAATTACAAAAAAATCGATACTTAATATCTTACTCGACCAAAAGTGTTCATTGGTCATTTTCATCTAAACATGAAATCTTCCATCATATTTAATTTACTACACAAAAATCTTCTCTAAAATATTTAAAAGTAGTACAAGTGCAAGAATTAGCATTATTTTACCTATGGTGAAAAAGATTCCAAAACACAAGAAAAGATTAAAAAGCTATTGTGAACCTTTAAAGTTAAAGAAAGTCAAAAATAGATTTGTAGTGCAGGTAGGTATTATTGTCGCAAGTGAAAACATTCTTTAGCCGAGTCTGGAATTCCATTGACTCACGATTCAGCAGACCGCAAGTGAAAAGAGAACATCTATTAATTTATGCAAGTTTAGCTCTAATTCTCATCGGTGCCTTCTTACTTAGAATCTTACCCTATTTTGAGACTGAAATGCTCTTAAAAGGATTAGATCCCTGGGTTCAATATCGATGCGCACTCTTCCTGAATGAAAACGGTATGGCTGCTTTTCTCAATTGGTATGATCAAAGTACATGGTATCCATTTGGACGATACATGGGACAGTCAATGTATGTTATAATTCCAATGACTGCAGTATTTGTTTACAAAACTGCTCTCTTTCTAGGAATAAATATAACCATGCTTTCTGCCTGCTATTTCACACCAGCAATCTTCGGTACAATTACTATTTTTGTAATTTACAAATTAGGTACAGTTCTACATTCAAAAAGAACTGGGTTATTCTCAGCATTCTTTCTCTCAATGGCGATAGGCTTTATGAGTAGGTCTATTGTAGGATTCTTTGACAATGAGTGTGTTGGTATTTTACTTATGTTCCTAACATTTTACTTCTTTGTTAAAGGACTAACTAAGGACAGTATGATGAACAATATTTTTGCAGGAATTTGTCTTGGTTTATTGACTTTAAGCTGGGGTGCATTTAGATATGCATATGGTTTTCTAGCACTTTACGCATTAGTCATGATTCTACTCAAAAAATATTCCAGAAGATTATTGGCTACTTTTTCAGTAACGATATTACTTGGAATAACTATTGGTGCAATGATACCAAGAACAAATATTGCTTTCGCGCTTTCCACTGAACAATTAATTCCTATTATTATGATTATTGGTATGATGTTAATTACCGTCTATCAAGAATTGAAGAAAAGTATCTCTGTAGAGCGGCTTAAGAAGATAGCTCAATATGTTACTCTTGGAGTAGTAGGTGCAGGTATGATAACCATAATAGTACTTTACTTTACTGGAGATATTGACCCAATTGCAGACAAATTCTTAAGGACATTGTTGCCGACCCTAGCAGAATCATTGCCACTCATTGAATCCGTTGCAGAAAATCACACATCTGCTTGGGGAACATTATTCTTCAATATCTATATTATGACATTTCTACTTCCAGTTGGTTTCTACTTCTGTATTAAGAAACCAAATGAGAAAACAGTATTCTTGCTTATATTGGGTCTTACTGGAATTTATTTCGGTGGTTCAATGGTAAGGTTATCTCTCATCTTAACACCCGCAGCAGCACTTGTTGCAGGATATACAATAGATGAAATTTTACGACCTTTCGCACTCATAAGCCAAGAACGATTTACAATTTCACGAAGAAAGAGGCGTGCAACAAAACAAATTGGCAAAGATTTGATTTCTGTTGCGTATATATTCATGGCTATTGTCTTAATGATGACCTCTATTTTTGGCATAAATATGATTAACTTATATTACGTTCAAAATCATGAATTAACGCCGTTGTTAACTAACCCGAATAGCAAGGATCAATTCTACGCACATGATTATCAAGAGGCTTACCAATATCTTAGTGAACATATTGCACCATATAATGCCGGGGAAAAACCGCCATTAGTCATGAGTTGGTGGGATTATGGTTACCAATTAAGGACACTAGGAAATGTAACGGTAATGGTAGATAATGCAACCATAAATTCGACGCAGATAGGTATTATCGGAGCAATGTTGATACATAATGAAACTCAATCAGCAAAACTATGTAAACAATATGGTGTTGATTATGTGTTTGTATTAAGTCCTGGAAAAATAGGTAGTACAGGCAATGACATTGCTAAATCCACTTGGATGATGCAAATATCAGAGGAACATTCTCCTGATTTCGGCATTGAGTACTCAGATTATTTCAACGAAGATCCAGAAGGCGAAGAAAAATATGGATTCACTCCAGCCTTTTACGATTCATTGATTTACAAACTCTGTGCTTACAAGTTAAATACTGATGGTTCCTATGGTGGCGACCCATCTGCCGGTGGTGTTGCAGAATGGCGCTCAAAAATGGGTTTAGAAGGTGCTCCTGATGTCAATATATTCGATTTGACTCAATTCAACCTAGTATTCCAATCTAAGTTTGCATTAATTAGAATCTTTGAAGTATTGTAAACAAAGGGTAAAAAAGCCCTTTATCTATCTTTTTTTTTATTTTTCAAAAAAATCAATTACATGGAATGTGAATGTGTTATTTTTAAATACCAATTACTGATATTAAATGAAACGTAAAAGTATGTGTAACTGAAATGATAAATCAAAGATCAGATATGAATAATAAAACCTTTTACAAAATAGCAAAGCTCGGTTTTTTTACGAGTGTTTTTACAAACATAGTGTTTCTTGTTATTCTAATTTATATACATCAATTATCATTAAATAGTGATTATCCTTGGTATGATTTTGAATTAAGTGAGTTTGTTCTAAATGGACAACCTAGTAAGCTACTCTTTGATTTGGCAATAATAATAAATGGTTTGGGATTAGTTTGTGCGATTTATCCATTATCCTTTTTTTTGGCAACCAAGAAAGTTAAAATCACTTATCTAATAATGGCTTCTATCGTTTCTTTCTCATTGATAGGTATAGGTATTTTTCCTGAGGATGATTATAATATAATTCACTATATTCTAGGTGTTGTTTTCTTTCTATCAGTCAGTGTGATGATTTGTTTTCTTTCAACAATATTCATCAAAAAAATAGTCATTGTGCCATTATTTTTTTCTATTTTTGGTTATATTACTTTTGGAATATTGATCTTCCATTTAGCTACAAGGTCTTTCTTTGGAATGGCTTATACGCAAAGATTGGCAGTAATTTTTTCATTGGCGTATTTTTTAACTCTCTCAGGTTATTTTATTTTCAAAAAAAATTCTCCTGAAAAAGCTATTTGATTTTTTTTACAAATGATTGTTAACCGATACAAAATGGTATTGTAATTTTCCAAATAGAACGTTTGAAATAAGAAAATAAAATCAATTTGGGATTGCTGTTAACCCAAATAAGAATAAAACTACTCCTTTTTTCTTGGATATTCGAATTGAAGGAACTCATCAATTAAATTACAGTGAGAAACAAGCATTCTCCGACAGCAGTATTTGTCTACCCCAAGGTCATCTAATACTTTACCTGGGTTATCTCCTGCCTTTGTTCGGCGCTCGAAATCTTCCCATTTATCGCCTATGATTTTGCCACAACTAAGACATCTGACTGGAATCATTGTGTTTTCTTGACTCCTAACTAATTTTTCATTACTAGGATTTTTCAAACCTTAATCTGAGGAAATCATTTCCACTTTTAGAGTCTTTCTATTGCTTTTAAATCAGAAGGATTATTGTAATCATTTACTATATGGCTTTAGTTATCTTTTTCTTTATGTGATTTCTAGCAAACTTTCTGATATCTATCCCTTATCAAATGAAATTCTAAAATCAGAGATTATGGTAATTTAGCTATCTTACAATATTGGATTGGGCTTTTAGTTTTATTTTAAAGAAAATGTGAAATGATTATTGATAAAGAAAGAATAATGCTAATTCAAAGATTGATGCTGTTTTTAGTTAAGAAAAAAGAATAAAGTACTAAAAACAGTACTATCTATGGTTTTACTCGAGTCATTGTTCGCGGAAATGCTATAGCATCTTTAATGGTATCAAAACCACAAATCCACATTACTACTCGTGCAATACCCATACCAAATCCGGAATGTGGAACAGAACCATATCTACGAGTGTCTAAATAGAAGTCATATTCTTCTGGATCCAAACCTTCAAGTTTAAGGCTTTCAAGAATTTTATCCATATCGGACTCTCGTTCTGATCCGTCAATTATTTCTCCAATTTCAGGAGCAATCAAATTTGCGTTTAAGCATACTTTTGGATTGGTTGGGTCTACTCTCTTGTAAAACGCCATGATTTCTCTTGGATAGTGAGTAATAAGCACCGGTTTATCAAAATATTTTCCAATCGCTCGCTCTTCTGTGGCTCCAAGATCCTTACCATAAGGAACATCCATACCATGTTCTTTGAGCAATTCTAGTGCTTTGTTATAAGAAATTCTTGGAAATGGTGCTTTAATTTTAAGCAAGTCTTTTGGATTCTTCCCGAGAGCTTTCAAATCTGCTTTATTCTTTTTAGCAACATTCTTGCAGATAGCACTTATCAAGTTCTCCATTAATTGTAGAAGCTCTTCAAAATTCATCCATGTTGCTTCAACTTCTGCATGCCAAAATTCTGTCACATGTCTGGCTGATTTCGATTTTTCTGCTCGAAAAGATGGTGCGATTGTATATGCTTTTTCCACGGAATAAATAAAGTTCTCTGCGTATAGTTGCCAGCTTTGACTCAAGAATACAGTTTTGTCAAAGTATTCAACTTCAAATAATGTAGACCCACCTTCTGAACCTGCCGTAGTAAAGATTGGTGGTTGCACTTCAGTATAATCATTTTTCCGAAAATAATTGTGTATTGCTTCAAAAACTGAAGATCGAATCTTTAGCATTGAAGTCAATCTCTGTGAACGTAGAGCAAGATGACGAATGTCCAATAATAGCTCTTGACTCTGATCTTTTGATATGGGGAATTTTTCCGCTTTCCCAACAATTTTGATTTCAGATGCTTTAATCTCAAATCCACCTGGTGCACGAGAATCCTCAGCAAGAAGTCCTGTGATGTAAAGTGCCGATTCATATCCAATTGAATCTGCGATAGCATACGCCTCGGGATTATTCTCTTTATTAACTGAAACTTGAATTCGTCCTGTAGAGTCACGAATAGTTAAGAAAGCAATTTTTTTGCTGCTTCTTTTTCGAGCAACCCAACCACGAAGGTGGATAGCTTCACCAGCTCGTTTTCCAGTTAATAAATCAGTAATAGGTATGTATGTCATTAGTATACCACCAGTAATTGATGTGAAAATTAATTACATTATTAAAATTTTCCGAAGTAGTGATAAGCTAAACATTGTAGCTAGCTACAACTAAAATGATTGTTTTTCAAGCAGTTTTTATTGAAGATTTTTCAATCGCTTGAGACAAAAATCACGCAAAATAACCATCTCACCGAAAATTGCTATTTGATTTTCTGAAGGTTGCCCACCGTTCGTTTCTTCAGTAAAAATTTCTCGTGCTTCAACAGCCAACGATTGATATCGTTTGACAAATAGGGAAATACTATCATTATCATCTTGCATAGCTATTTTATCGAAATCATTTTCTACTTTTTGAAAAGCTTTCGCTAATACCTGATATGAAACTGCTTGAGTGACTTCAAGTAAGAAGTCTGTTATTATTTGTGGTTTTTCAGATTCTAGTGTCATTGTTTCTCACTTTAACCTTAGAAGGTTTTCTTTTAAAAGGTCTAAATGAATCAGACGGAAGCATTTAAGCCCATTAGAAAATGGGCTATTAAACATGCTCCCTAACTAGCAAAGTTTCTGTGATTCTTCCATTACATTATCTTACATACAAGAACATATAAAAACATTTTCAAACCGCATATAATTAGCGAAAAACAATTACTCTTTCTTACAGATAATGCCAATATCTTCAACATCTGCAGTCCAGTGTTCAGTGATTTGTAAATTCATTTGCATAATGAGTTTTGAAAGTCTTTCTGGAGACCAAGTTTTTCGTAAAATAGAGATTACAATCAATGCATCTTTCACGGATATACGAATCATTTCACTGAGTGTTTGTTCAGGTTTTTGTAGATTTTGTAAGTGTGTTATTGAAAAGATCTGCGAAAAAGCGAAATCCTTAACTGGCAAAGCATCGGAATCTGCTACAACAAAATCAATGTTGGGATATTTTTCATGAGCAATTTTAATCATTTCAAGCGAAATATCTATGCCAACAAGTTTCATTCCAGTAATTTCTATTTCAGAGATGATATTAAGAAAAGTACCTGTTCCACAACCAATATCAAGGATTGCTTTGCTTTTCTGAATATTTACTCGAGAGAAAATTTCGCTATATTTTTTATCTTGGATATCTTTGTAGCGGTTATCGTAAATTTCTGCAGAAGAATCATATCTTTTAGCAATTTCTTTTTTGTTTGCCAAGTTTGTTCCCAGACCTTTAACAATAATCGTTTAATTTCTTTCTTAGAAGTTTTTGAAAAAAAGGGAAAGGAAATTAACAATCCATTTCTTCGTTTACTATTTTTTATCTGTAAGGATGATCCGTGCATCAACAGTTAAAAGATGGTCATCATAAGCAAATATTGGATTGAGATCAATTTCTAATATATCATCTATAAAATCAACACTCAATTTAGAAATTTTAAGAAGAATATTTACTATCTGGTTTAGTTCTACATTGGGTCCTCCACGAAAACCTTGTAACATTGGTAGAGCTTTAATTTCTTGAATCATTTGTTTAGCATCTTTTTCTGTTATAGGTGCAATTCTAAAAGAAACATCTTTTAGTAATTCAACAAATATTCCTCCCAAACCAAACATAATTGCGGGACCAAAAGTAGGATCTCGAGTTACTCCAACAATGATTTCAGTTGAAGATTTTACCATCTTTTCTATTAATACTCCACGAATTTCAGCATTACTTTTGTATTGTTTTGCACTTGCAATTATTTCTTTAAACGCTTCCACAGTTTCTTCTTCAGATTGAATGTTTAGTTTTACTCCTCCTGCATCTGTTTTGTGAATAATTTGTGGAGAAAGAATTTTCATTACAATAGGAAAACCAATTTTCTTTGCCACTTCTTTTGCTTCTGCAGCATTTGCTGCGACATGAAAATCGGTAGTAACTATTCCTAATTCTTTTATAAGAGCTTTAGATTCGGGTTCGAGTAAGAAAAGTCTATCTTCTTTTCTTGCAGTTGCAATAATTTCCTGTATTTTGTTTGACAAGATAACACAATCCAATTATTTTATATTCATTCGAAGCACGTTCCTTTTTTAAAATTTGGTAAACCTCCTTTTTGTATTGAAATTCTACTAGAACAAAATAACCACAAAAATAAAAAACAATCAGAGTATATTCGAAACGTTTTATTGTGGAGTATCTGTCAATGAAAAATCAAATAAACGAGCATCCGATTCTCCAACCGAAAGATGAGAAGAAAGTCAAATTTACATTTGATGGTCAAGAATTGGAAGGCTTTATTGGAATGGCTGTCTCATCAGCACTTTTTCTAAATGACATCAAAATTTTCGGTAGACATTATATTGATAATAGTCCTCAAGGGATTTTTTGTGCAAATGGACAATGTGCTCAATGTACACTAATTATTAATGGACTACCAAAGAAATCTTGTATGACACCCTTAGAAAACGGGATGACAATCACAAGTTGTAAGGGTGTGCCAACATTACCAATAAGTGGTCATGCATTAGACGTTTCTGATATCAAACAACAAGAAATTGCAGTACTAATTATTGGAGGTGGACCCGCAGGGTTGTCTGCAGCAAAAATATTGGGTGAAAATAATGTTAAAGTTTTGCTCGTTGATGATAAGGATAGATTAGGTGGTAAACTAGTTCTACAAACACACAAATTTTTTGGCTCATCTGAAGATGTGTTTGCAGGAACGAGAGGAATTGAAATTGCAGATATTCTTAGTGGATCTATAAATTCTCTCGAGAGTGTTGAGGTATGGTTAGAAAGTACTGCATTGGCTGTGTACAGTGATAAATTAATTGGTATTTTACGAGGTACTAAGGAGTATATTCTGATTAAAACTGATCATTTGTTAGTTGCAACGGGTGCTCGAGAGAAAATGCTCACTTTTCAAGGAAATACTCTTCCTGGAGTTTATGGTGCCGGTGCATTTCAAACTCTAGTCAATCGTGATTTAGTAAAAGCTTCAAATAGAATTTTCATTATTGGAGGAGGAAATGTAGGACTAATTGCCGGATATCATGCTATACAAGCTGGAATTGAAGTTGTCGGTCTAGTTGAGGCATTACCCCATTGTGGTGGATATAAAGTACATGAAGATAAACTTCATCGATCTGGCGTTCCAATTTACACATCACATACGATACTCTCTGCAAACGGTGATGAAAAAGTTGAATCAGTAACAATTGCAGAGTTAGATAAAGAATGGCAACCAATAGCCGGGACAGAAAGAACTTTCAAATGCGATACTATTCTTATTGCAGTTGGTTTAACACCCGTTGATGACTGCTTTCAGAAAGCAAAACATTATGGACTAGATGTTTGGAATGCAGGAGATGCAGCAGATATAGCCGAAGCATCTGCAGCAATATTTACCGGACGAATTGCCGGGGTAAAAATTCTTGAGTCAATGGGATTTGATACTGGTGAAAACATCACTGAATTGGAGAAGAAAGCGGAAATAATGAAAAGCCGACCTCCTTTACCAAAAGATATTTCAGTACCTGAAGCTGAAGAAGGTATATTCCCTATTTTTCATTGCTATCAAGAAATTCCTTGTGATCCATGCACAACTGTTTGTCCACATAATCAAATCAGACAAAATAGTGGTTCTATTATTGCAATTCCATATTTCGTTGGGGATCATAAATGTACAGGTTGTGGGAAATGCATTGCCGTTTGTCCCGGATTAGCTATTACGTTAGTAGACTATCGAAAAGATAAAGAAAAACCTTTAGTGACTTTTCCTATAGAGCTTGGAAAAAAATCTGTTCAAAAAGGAGATAAAGTATTCGTTATGAGTAACACAGGTGAATTAGGTGGATATGAAGTACATCGAGTCAAGATTCTCAAAGATTATCCACGAACCGAATTGGTTTCCATTCGTTTACCGAAAGATGTAGCCAAATATGCAACTGGCATTCGAGTTCAAAGAGTAGAAGTTACTGAACCGATGGATATTTATCATAAACCTCCTTTAGCTGATGAAGCAATTGTTTGTCGATGTGAACGAGTATCTGCAGGAGAAGTTCGAAAGTGGATCAAAAAAGGAGTAACTGATATAAACGAACTTAAAGCAATCACAAGAGCAGGTATGGGTGCTTGTGGAGGAAAAACATGTACTCTTCTAATCAATCGTTTATTCAGAGAAGAGGGAATACAAGATATTACTCCTGGAACACCTCGTCCATTATATGTTGAAGTACCACTTGGAATATTTGCAAATTCAAAGGAGATGAAAAAATAATGGTACACTACGATGTAATCATTATTGGAGCAGGTAGTGCTGGTGTACCAGCAACAAGAGAAATTGCTAAAAGTGGTTTAAGTGTTCTATGCTTAGATAGTAAACCTTCACCAGGGCAAGGGGATAACAAACATGCTATTGGCGGTTTGAGAGCAACACATAGCCAAAAATCAAAGATCAAAGTTTGTTTAAGATCATTGGAGATTCTTAGTACTTGGGAAGAAAAACATGGTGAAAATATCGATTGGGTGCAAGGGGGATATCTTTTTGTTGCTTATAGAGAGAAAGAGAAGAAGATCTTTCAAGAGACAGTTACATTTCAGAAAAAACAAGGATTAGATATAGCTTGGCTAGAAGCCGATGAAGTAAAAGCATTAGTTCCTGGAATTAATGGAAATGGCCTTTTAGGTGGAACGTTTTCACCACAAGATGGAAATGCAAGCTCACTACTAACAAATCACGTATTCTATACGAGCGCATTAGAACATGGAGCTGATTTTAAGTTCAAAGAACCAGTTAAAGACTTAATAATCAGTCGGGGAGAGGTGCAAAGTGTAACAACTACAAAAGGAACATACAATGCAGATTTTGTTATAAATGCCGCTGGAGCACATGCACAATATATTGCAAATATGGCTGGAATAATTGTTCCAGTAATCCCTGATATGCACGAAGCAGGGATAACAGAACCTGTGAAACGTTTCTTTAATCCTATGATTGTAGATATACGTCCAAAAACAAATGAAATTTTTGGCAATTCAAAGAACTACTATTTTTATCAGAACCATTTGGGGCAGATAATTTTCTGTATAACACCAGATCCACCAATGTATGGATTAAGTACAGAAGAGACAAGTATGTTTCTACCACAAGTTGCACAACGAATGGTTGATCTACTTCCAAGTCTTGCAAATCTTAAGGTTCGAAGAACATGGAGAGGACGATATCCAAGCACTCCCGATGCAAGTCCTATTGTAGGACCTGTTACTGGATTAGATGGTTTCTTTAATTTAATTGGATTTGGAGGGCAAGGACTGATGCTAGGACCTGGGTTAGGAGAACTATCTTCAAGATTTGTTAACCAAAAGCTAACTAAAGAAGATAAAGAAGTTCTAGAAGAATTTTCACTTTATAGAGAATTTAACAAAGAAGAACTCTTGAAATAAAACCATCTCAGTTAGACAACATTATGAATGCTGCTTTTTGCAGCATCTCTTATTTTAAACTATTTTTCAGAGCTTTTTTTTATTTAATAACGTAACCTGCAGAAAAATGATTCTTTCTATAATTTTGCCGGAAGAAAAATTTGTTTAGCTAATTTCTCAAGAGCAAATTTGAATGTTTGTTTTAATTTTTGACTGCTTTGTTTATTAACTAAAGCTTGAACTATTTTATTTTGAGAAGGCATTTCTAGTTGATGTATGAAATTGGATAGCTTATTCATCGCCCCATAAGATGGTCCTTTAAATACGTAACAAAAACGAAGCTTTTCTTTAAATTGTAATACTAAGGTATAATCTTGATGTTTGATTCGCTCAATCGATCCTTCTGTTGCAAAAGCTTCTTGCATAAAAGAGTTTATAGCTGTTAGAAATCCTCCCACAAGCAGATCATTAAATTGTGTTTCTTGACCAAAGTTTTGTGAGAATAAAGGTATACCTTCTTCAGCTACTATCAATATTAGAACTGGTTCTTCCTCTTTGAAACTAGGAGGTTCAACTGCCCGCTTTTTTATCATCCTGAGTATAGTTTCTTCTAAACTTGTATGCGAAAGCCTTTCACCAATTGTAGGTTTTTTATCTGTGAATTCTTCCCACATCGCCTTTTCTTCGAAGTAATAATCATATTCACTTGATATTTTCATAGCTAGACGTTTCAAACCCTTCTCTTCAGCTGTAAGCTGTGCTTGATTCATTAATTGTTGTGCATTTGCAATATCAAGTTCAACTAAAGCTAATTGTGCTTGCAAGAAAAAGGTTTCAACAAGAAGTGAAAACAATTTTTGTTCTTTAGCAATTGTTAATTGTTTTTCCATTAATTTCTTTAAATCTTGCAGAGCTTCCTCATCCCCTGTCAATTGT
Organism: Candidatus Heimdallarchaeota archaeon; assembly: GCA_018238155.1. GTDB lineage: Archaea > Asgardarchaeota > Heimdallarchaeia > JABLTI01 > JABLTI01 > JABLTI01. The sequence goes on from JABCTZ010000036.1 coordinate 196,587, forward strand.
AGCTCAATAAGATATAGTTCTGAGAGATTAATTAAAACAACTAGAAAAATTTCATAATTTACTACTTCCTCATCTAGAACTTGTAAGAGTAACTCCTCTGCTTTAACTCTGTTTTTTGCCCGTTTATTAGTTTTTAGAAGTAGGGCTTCGCTCACACGAGTCAATTGGTTAATTAATTTGTCTTCCTCTTGTTCATTGATTTCTTGTAACTGAGTAAATGTTTTTTCGGCTCGTTCTATCTTATCAATATCAATTAGAAGTGATATTTGAATGAAGAAAACTTCAGCTATCCGACGAGTGTTCCCCGATTCTTTGAAAATTTCCAGTCCTTTATTGAAAAATTCCAGTGCTTTTTTAGCTTCTCCTTTTTGTTGGAAAACAAGTCCACTATTGACAAATGCTAGAGCCATTGGAATACTTCTTCCACCGATTTGTTGGTATACATCTAAACTCTCCTGGTAATAGCTCAGAGCCTCATCTAATTCTCCTTTCAATCGTAAAATTTCGCCAATATTTCCTAGGAAAATAACCATTCCATCTATATTTTCTATCTCTCTATTCATTTGCAAACTTTTTTGATAATATTCTAAAGCTAGGTTAAGTTCTCCCTTTGAATGCTGTACAATTCCAATACTACCAAGGTTTTTTGCTAAAATCTTCTTGTCTTGTAGTTGTTCACAAATTTTCAAACTTTGATTAAAATAGTCCAATGCATGGTCTAACTCTCCCTTCATCGCGTGATTTATTCCAATGCTCCCAAGGCTGTTCGCTATAATATGATAATCGTTTATTTGTTTGCATATAACTAAACACTGTTGAAAATAATTTAATGCTTGATCCAAATCACCTTTATCTGTGTAGATATTTCCAATATTCATAAGATTCTGTGCGAAATGTCGTTTGTTTCCAATTTTTTCCCAAAGGTTCAAACTCTTTTTGGAAAAATTGAGTGATAGATCCAGATCACCTTTTGTGCAATGAATCATAGCAATATTTGTGAATACTTCTGCTTTACAGTAATTGTGGTCTATTTTTTCAAAAAGTTTCAAACTTCTCTCAGTAAAATTTAACGCTTGTGAAAGATTTCCTTTATTTTGAGCTAATTCTCCTTTGAAATTCAAAACCATTGCATCATGCTGTAAAGAAATAGCAGTATTTTTTTCTTCAAGATTAAGCTTCTTTTTCTGCTGTTCAATTTGATTAATTAATAAAGTACAAACTTCATATTCCTTCAATTTTAAGCTATTTTTTATTTTAAGTAAAATGCTACGTATAATTAACAATCTATTTTCCAAAATAAGGCTTGCTTTCAATGATTTTTCGGCAAACAAATTACTTTTTTCATAATCTCCTTGTTCAAAAAACAAGTTGCTTTTGAGGTGATTGCAAGCTATCTGCTGTTCGACAGAGATATCTATTTCATCTTGTAATTTAGTTAAATTCAGAAAAGCCATTTCAATTTTTCCTTCAAATAAAAGTTGTTCTGCTTCTTGAAGAATTTTGAATTGACTTCTAAACATCCACTTCACCCTTTGACAACTGAAATATGAAATTAATCATATACCGAATTAGAAATTCGGAATCAACTTTAATTGTTATTTATTTTGTTACAATATTAAGATTTTCCTAATTTGTATTACAAAAGTCATTAAAAATAATACAAAGAGTAAGAAAATACCTACTCTATAGTAAAACTAAGATTGCACAATTCTGCAGGTTTAAGATTAACCTTGGGTACTTTAGGTGTTGATCCCTTTAAATAGGAAATAGCTCCAATTAAGATACCGCCAACCGGACAAGCTGTTTCATTCTGAAGATCATAACCACCGACTCTTTTAGGACATATCAAACAATTTTGAATTGTAACATTGATTTCATTGCCTTTTTGCTTAATGGTTAAATCTTCAGCAATATTTATTTCATTCATCAATTTGTCAACTAATTCTTCCTCTTCAACTGAGGGAGAAATCTTCTTTTGAGCGAGCATTTCTTTAACTATTTCTTGTCCAATCCAGACACCTAAAATATCCATTGCTCCTTGCGGACCAAAGTCTTTGGAGAGAAGAATATCTTTTGAACGAACTAATCCTACTCCCAAACCAATAATAGCTTTGTTAATATAATTTTTTTCAAGATTAATTTTTTTTCGAAATCTAAACATAATAATCACTCTTATTCGTTGATCTTTATTATACCTTCATTGAGAAGTCTTTGACAAACCTCTTCAATCATTGAAGCATTAATTCTAATGCCAAGAGCCTTTTCTAAAGGCAAGGTTTTCTTACGTAAATCTTCAAAAGTGACTGGTCCTTCTGAACATATTGCCTTTATAATGGTCTTATCTAAAACAAATGAACTCTTTTCTCTTTCAAGTGCCTCTTCAACTGAGAGAACACCAATAAGTCTTTTACCTGTTAATGTCGGACTCATATTATTCCATACCTTATTTTTTGATGAGTATTCTGAATCACGAAGCAAATCGAATTCAATTTTAATACCTTTTTTAAATTCAATTGTAAATGAGCATTCTTGAGTTATAGTCATAGATTTGAATAGATGACTTGTAATTCGTTTCAAAACCGGATATGTCATCATATTATTCTTCTTGCAGGTTTTTGCTATTTGAAGTAGAATATTCTTGTATGGAATTGGATTGGAATTTTCTTCTAATAATAATCCAAATACAACATACGTATCGCGTTCATCCATGCTTTCTTTGAATGAAGGAACTTGATTTACAATGCAAGCTGCTTGATACTTTGGTATACTAACAGAAAGAAAATCACCATCTTTACCTCTTAATGGAATACTCTTGAATGCTAATTCTTGTAGAGTGCTTGGTGAAATGTTTAGATTTGGTTGTACTGTAAGAATTTCGGGTCCTTTTTTCGTTAATGCAGCAAGATAAACTGCCTTTGCCGGTTGAATTTCCTTTGCTAAAATATCATTCAATTAGCACCACTCTCCAATGATACTTGCTTGTAAAGATGAGATATTTTGAAGAAATATCCCCCAAAGAATATTTCGGTTTTGATAAATTTAAATCTTATCAAAGAAGCACTTTTTTTCAATTAATCTACTTGATTTTTCAACAAAAAACTCTTTAAATCAGAGATTATTTCATTAATAGTTTATTATTTCGTTCTGTGTTGAACTAAATTAATTGGTGTTTCTTTATGGCGAACAAGGAATTTACTGAAGATGATAAAATACATAAAAAAATGGCTATTGATCTTTTTAATTATACTTGGGAATTATTAGATAAAGAGAAAAGAACCATTGCAGAAGATGATGAAATGATTCATGCTTCCCACGCTTCAAGATTTCACTGGGGGAAAATCGGCACACCAACCCATTTCGAGCGTGGTGAGTGGCAAATATCAAGAGTATATTCAGTTCTATGTCATCCCCAAGCAGCTCTTTACCATGCCCAAAGATGTCTTGCTATTTGTGAAGAGAATGAAATAGCGGATTTTGATCTTGCATTTGCTTATGAAGCAGTTGCTCGTGCTTATGCTGTTACTGACAACGATGATGAAAAGAAGAAGTTTTACAAGCTTGCTCAAATTGCCGGAGAACAAATCAAGGAAACTGCTGATAAAGATTATTTCTTAAGCGAGTTGAAGACAATTTAGTTTTCCTTTTATCCATGCAATTAAATATTGCAACACAAATTGTTTTTTCCAAATTGACTTTTTGATTTCTCTTCCAAAAATTAATTGGAAGATTCCTCTACTTTTTTAACCCACAAAAATATATTCGATGAATATTTGATATATTACTACTATTAATCTGTTAGATTGGGTGTATCTTATTGCCAACAAAACTAAAACTTAAACCAAGAAACAAAAATTTTGCTAGAACTAAAATCGTTTGTACAATTGGTCCTAAATCTGAATCAAGAGTTGAATTGAAAAAACTCATTGAGGCTGGTATGGACGTTGTTCGATTAAATTTCTCGCACAATTCTCATGATTGGCATAAGGCTGTCTTCCAAAGAGTAAGAGACCTCTCTGATGAAATCGCAATTTTATTTGATTTACAAGGTCCAAAAATCCGTATTGGTGAATTAGATTCTCCCTATTTCTTGAATGTGGGTGACGCTGTAATTTTAACTACAGATGAAATTGTTGGGAATAATAAACGTTTTACTGTTTCACTCAAATCATTAACTACTTCACTCAAGAAAAATTGTCGATTGTATATCAACGATGGAATTATTGGTTTAAGAATTAAGAAGATTGAAGGCAATGATATTCACTGTGAGGTTACATCACCAGGTGAAATAAGAAGCAAGAAGGGTGTGAACATTCCGAATGTTAAATTAGACCTTCCTTGTCTTACTGAGAAGGATTTTGCTGATCTTGAATTGGCTTTAGATCTCGAGCCTGATTATATTGCTCTATCTTTTGTTCGTGCAGCGGCTGATGTTGTTAGTTTACGAGAGAAAATTCATGAAAGTAAATTAGATATTCCAATCATAAGCAAGATTGAACATGCCTTTGCAATCAAAAACTTCGATAAGATTCTCAAAGAATCTGATGCAATAATGGTTGCACGAGGTGATTTAGGTATTGAAACATCTGTTACCAATCTTCCCATTCTTCAAAAAGCAATTATTCAAAAAAGTAACCGAGCCGGGAAACCTGTTATCACTGCAACTCAAATGTTGGAATCAATGATAAACAATCCAAGACCAACTCGAGCAGAAGCTAGTGATGTTGCAAATGCAATATTTGATGGTACAGATGCTGTTATGCTAAGTGCTGAAACCGCTGTTGGAAAATATTCCATTGAATCTGTTGAGATGATGAATAAAATTGCTCTTAATGTTGAAAAGGAGCTTAAATGGAAAAGCTTTCCATCCGTCAAGCATAGCAAAGAAGATCAAATTTCTGAGAATTTAGCAACTGCTGCAGGAATGATTGTAAGCAGAACTCCTGTGAAAGCTATTATTGCTTTTACAGAAGGGGGTTTTAGTGCAAGATTAATTGCCAAACATAGACCAAAAACGAGAATATATGTTGCTACTCCAAGTGTAAAAGTCATTAGAAGGTTAGGTCTTATTTGGGGTTGTTATCCACTATTAGTTAATCAATACCAAAATACTGATCAAATGGTTGTAGAAACAGTATTTATTGCAAAGAAAATGAAATATCTGAATGATAACGATACAATATTAATTTTATCTGGTTCAGTATTGTGCCCGGGCAAGACCAATTTGTTACGTGCATACAAAGTATCTGATTTGCCCACACCTCAAGAGTTTGCTGCTATATTATAAATAGGTTATTTTGAACCTATTTCCAAATTAACTCATCTAATCTTTTTATTAAATCAACATCTTCAGATTCAACAAAATAAGCACGTAAATCTTGAAGTAGAACTCTTCCAAAATAATCTGCTTCGATTTCTTGCAAAATGATTGCATTGTCAATAAGTCGAACCAATAATTCAAACTCATATTTCGAAGGATTTTTCTTAGAAAAATAGGTATTACATTCTATACCGGAAATTCTCATAGTTGTTTTCTTAGGTGGAATAAGAGATTTTATTTTTTCATCATAAAACGAACGTTGAAGTTTGATAATTAAATCTCGAGTGAAGGCTTTGTTAAAAACTTGTTTTAATTCGGTTAAGGTTTTCCTTTGAATACTATCTTTTGGGTAAATATTCATATGAAGGTCAAATGCGAGAAAAACATTTCCTGTCCCAGTTCTTGTTGCAAATCCTTTCTCATCTCCTGGGATGATTACTTCTACAATTCGATCCAATGGACTCTTCTCAGAAGCTATTGAAATTAATGTGGACTTTTCATCTTTGCTGTAGGTTATTTTACTCCAAAAATCATTAAAATTATGAAGCAATACCTCTTTCATTTTTGCAATATCAACGATAACTTCTGCAGAAGTCTCACACTCAATTGTGTGCATTATACTAACATTTTGCTCGATTTTCAATTCCTTTTCTTGGAAACTCAGCTTGACAACTTTTTCTTTGGTAATGGTAAAATAATCAATTGTTCTGGATGTACAGCGCGCAAAAGTAACAATTGAATTTAAGCCCGTAACTGACTTTTTTATCTTGCCTATTATTTCATTTGAAAACTCGTTATTTGAATAAAACACTATTCCTACAATTTCTAATGAATACGGTAAAATATATTTTAGACTTGTCAGTTGATTAATATCATCTTGATTAATGGTAAATTGTTCACAATTTTCATGTCTCTTAGTGAAATGCATTCCAGATAAAATTGAAACTTTGTTTTCTTGAGCTTCAACAAAACCAATTAAGACTGAGAATTTTATCGAATCTTTCTGTTGATTTGCTATAGCTTTTAGTTGTTTATTAACATCTTTTTTTATAAACAGTGTCATTCAGATAACCTTAACAAACACTTGTTATCTTCTTTTTAAAGTTCATTTTGAAATTGAGTAAAACTAAGTCAATAATGTGTAATAATATTGTAAGGACAATACTTTTTTATTTTGATTTCCTTGTTCAATAAAGAAAAAACAAAACATGGTTGTTTAAAATGAAACGAATACTTGTTATAGGTTCTGGCGGACAAATTGGAAGCGAGTTAGTTCCTTTTCTCAGAAAAAAGTATGGAAAAGAAAATGTTATTGCTACTGGTCGACGAACAGTACTTCCCAAAGTAATAACTGAAGGCGGACCTTGGGTTTATCTTGATGCTCTTAATCAAGAATCTCTAAAGAAAGTCATTTATGAAAATTCTATAGATCACATTTTCCATATGGCTTCAGTTCTCTCAGCAACAGGAGAAAAAATACCTCAAACTGCTTGGGATATCAATGTAAATGGTCTGATCAATGTCTTAGAAGTCTCAAGACGATATGGTGTTGAAAGAGTCATTTGGCCAAGTTCTATCGCTGCTTTTGGTCCAACAACTCCTCGTGAAAACACACCAAATGAGACAATTTTACAACCAACGACAATGTACGGAATAACAAAGGTTTCTGGAGAATTGTTAGCAGAATACTATTACAAAAAATATGGTTTGTTAACATTGTCTATGAGGTTACCTGGTATTATCAGTAGTGAAACTGCTCCTGGTGGAGGTACCACAGATTATGCTGTCGAAATCTTTTATGAAGCGATTAAGAATAAAAAATACACTTGCTTTTTGAAAGAAGATACAAAGTTGCCAATGATGTATCAACCGGATTGTTTGAAATGTCATGTTAATTTTGTAGAAATTGATGAATCTAAATTCAAGAGACATGTCTACAATGTAACTGGTGTTTCTTTCACTGCAGGTGAACTTGCAGCAGAAATTAAGAAGATTATTCCCGAATTCACTATTGATTATAAACCTGATTTCCGACAAGAGATAGCTGATTCATGGCCAAAGTCAATTGATGATTCCGTTGCTCGAAAAGAGTGGGGTTGGAATCCAAAGTATGATTTAGCTGGAATTACTAAAGACATGATAGAAAAACTTAGTAAAAGATTAGTTTAGCAAGCAAATTTGAAGAAGCTTTTGCTTCTTTAATCATTTTTTTCACAGTTATTCGAGGAGATTTTTTGAAAGATAAAGAAATAGTTCGACAAGGATATAATGAAATTGCTTCACAATATCATGCTGCACGAAATGAAGAGCTAGCTGAGATGGAATTATTACCTGATTTTATGGAATTAATTCCTAAAGGTGGCAAAGTTCTAGATGCTGGATGTGGTGGAGGGCATCCTTTTACAAAATTACTGAGCAATCATTTTGATGTTCTTGGTGTAGATTTTTCAGAAAAACAAATAGAATTAGCAAAGAAAAATGCTCCTCAAGCAGATTTTCGATGTTTAGATATGACTAAATTATCCTTTATTGATGAATATTTCAATGGAATCTTCTCTTACTATGCGATAATTCACATTCCTCGAGAAGAACAGTATGATTTGCTAACCAATTTTTACCGAATGCTAAAACCAAACGGAGTCGCACTATTAACATTTCATAGTAAGGATGATCCCGGTTCGTATTTCGATGATTTTTTTGGCACCAATATGTTTTGGAGCGGTTATAATTCTGAAACAAATATTGCAATGGTTAAGAAAGCTGGTTTTGAAATCATTTGGTCTAAATTTATTGCTGATAGTTTGGGTGATTCTATTCATCATTTTATGCTTCTTGAGAAAAAGAGCAAATAGAATAATGAACTCTTCCATTAATTTTTTATAATTTGAATATATGTTAAACTGTGAGCGCAGTTATATCACAATGATATATACACTAAAATTGAAATAAGGTTTTAGTGAAGTTCGGTGTGAACATCTATGGTTGAGTTTGGCTTAGATTTCTATTTAATAATAATATTATCTTTTATTGAATTAGTCATACTTGCTATTTTCACCGTTCTATATTTCAAGAAGAAGCAACCTGCTTTCCAAGCTTTAATAATTTCTGCACTTCTATTTCTTATGGGAAATATTGTATCTATCATTCATATTTTAATGCCACACTTGGTTGGATTACTTTTCTTTCAAGGACTGTTAGGTGCAGCCGGACTTGCTCCTATTGTTGTTTTCCTTGAGATTTTTGAAAATGGAACCTCTTTTAATCAAAGGAGTTCTTCATCAGTTATTTTCATTCTACTTATTGGTGCAATTAAGGGTGGCTCGAAAGTACTAGTCGCAATAAGTGATATATTACAAGATTTACCAATAGAGTTTGGATTAAGAAGTATCTTGAATTCTACAGAAGTAGAGTTGGGAAAATTCTTCAGTTTTATAGCACCAATATTGTTTATTCTAGTTGGTTCTCTGTATGTCAATACTCTCTCCAAAATGAAGGATCGTATTCGCTTTGAAAATCAAAAGAAGAAGATTCGAAAAGTAAAAACAGGCGTTTATCTTACATTTATTATACCTAAATTTATTTCCGGGTCTATTTTCACTTTGAGTATTTTACCTGTATTTATCTTCAAAGATTTCGATATTAATCTTATATTGGGTCAATCTAATATTTTCGATTTGATTGTTAATGCTATTCAAATTACAGGTTTAGTAGTCTTGAGTTTACCTATTATTGTCAGTGGTTCAGTATTCTTCATGCAATCAAGGAAAGTTTCAAGGTTAATAGTTATTAATAGAGATGCTATCCCAATCTTTGAGTTTGCTTTTGAAAAGGAAGATTCATTCTGTGACGATGTGATGCTTAAAGAGGCTTACAATTCTATTAGTTCAATAATGAATGATGGGGGTATAGCTTGTCAAGAATTAAAGTCAATGAATTTTAGTGATGTACAGATCATGGTGGACGTTAGAGATGATTTTGCTGTTTTATTAGTTACAGATAGACCAACATTGTTCTTAAACAAAGCAGTGGAATCTTTTGCGAATGATTTTCAATTAATATTCCCTCAAAATTCAGACTTAAATCAAATTAGAACTCAGAAGATTAAATTTACTACTGAGAAAATGATTCAGAAAAACTTTAGTTTGGAACAAGAAGAAATTGAACAGATACGCTCAATTGTTAGTATAGGTTTTGACAAAGTAGGAATTAAATATTCGAAAATGAGATTGGAATCTGATGAAGAAGTGCAATTACTTCCGGATTTCATGAATCGCTTACCATCTAACGCTTTAGTTTTGGATGCAGGTTGTGGTGCAGGTGAACCAATTACCAAAATTCTAAGTGAACGTTTCAATGTGGTTGGAGTTGATGTTTCACGAAAACAAGTTGAAGCTGCTCGAAGAATACTTCCGGCATGTGAGTTCATCTGGCAAGATATGACTACACTTGCGTATCCTAATGGTCATTTTGATGGAATTATTTCTTACTATGCTATACAACATGTTCCAAGAGAAGAACACATTGGGTTAATAGATAATTTCTACCGAATGCTAAAAGAAGGTGGATATGCTCTGCTCTGTTTTGGCACGGATGATGATCAAGGGACAGTTATTGATGATTTCTTTGGTGTGAAAATGTATTGGAGTAGTTTTGATGCAGGGACAAATGTTGAAATGTTAAAAGAAACAGGATTCCATGTTACATGGTTAAAATTCATCTTCGATGACTTGACAGAGGAACAACATATTTTTGTTTTAGCTCAAAAACCACACAAAGAACTACTTGATGAAATAAAAGAGAGAAAAAGAATTGATTGAGGATTTCTCCTCAAAAATGTTTTTTTACAATATTTTTAATTCTTTACCAATTTTCTCAAAAGCTGCTAAAGCAGTAGTAAGATGTTCTTTTTCCAAACCGGCAGTCATCATTACTCTGATTCTAGCTGTTCCTCGTGGAACCATTGGGAAAACGATTGGCAGAGCGAAAATTCCTTCTTCATAGAGCCTATTGCTCATTGCTTTTGCGACATCATTTTCACCACAAATGATAGGTGTAATTGCTGTAGGTGTATTTGCTGCTGCAACAGTAATTTCATGATTAAATCCAAGATCGACAATTCCTTTTTTGAAGAAACTACCATTGTCTAGAAGCTTAGCAACTACATTATCAAATTTGCCATCTTTATTTTCAAGAACATCAATTGATCCAATAGAAGCTCCTGCTACCGCAGGGGGATGAGAACCACTTAGAAGATATGTTCGAGTTTTATTCCGGCAGAAATTAACTAGGTCTTTTGAACCTGTAATTGCACCACCGACAGTTCCCATAGCTTTACTAAAGGTGTTCATTTCAACCTGTACTTTACCTTGTAAACCAAAATGATCGACAATGCCCTTACCTTTTTTATCTCTACCAAGAACACCATCTCCATGAGCATCATCCACATAAATCATAGCGCCATATTGTTCACAGATTTTTTGGATTTCATCTAGTTTAGCCATATCTCCATCCATACTAAAAACACCATCTGTGATAACCAAAATTCTGCGAGCGTTTACTTTCTCAGCATTTTTCAGACACTGTTCTAAACCAGCCATGTCTGAGTGTGTATATCTGAAATCAGAACCTCGTTGAGCTTTGGCTAAACGTACACCATCAATTATCGATCCATGGTTTAATTCATCAGAAATAATAACATCTTCTTTGCTTGGAACTAATTGAGGAATGACACCGGCATTTGCAGCATATCCAGTTTGGGTTATCATCACCGCTTCTTGTTCCTTAAATGCAGCAAGTCTCCTTTCTAACTCTTCATGGATAAACATATTTCCAGCAATTGCTCGAACTGAACCTGAACCCGCACCAAATTCTTCCACTGCCTCAAGTGCTTTCTTTACTACATGTGGATGTGTGCTTAAATTCAAGTAATTATTTGAACACATCATAATTACTTCTTTACCCTCAACTTTGCACACGGGGTCAGATCCTGATTCAAGTGTTTTATGTTTCCAATCTAAATTCCTAGTCACCAAATCATCATATTCAGCTTTCATAAAACCGACTGGGTCTCTTGTTGTCATCGTTTTGCACCGAAAAATATCTTTTTTGTTCTATGTTTAACTCTCTCTTCTCTATTTTAAACTTTTTTTAACATAAAGTATTACTTGAAAACAAAAGCTTTTATGTCGTGCATTACTTTTTTCAACTGTATTTGAAACAGTTTGATAGAAGATTTTTTATCTGACTGGTTTTGCTACTAATCAAGGAAGTGAACAAATAATATGTCCAAAAAAAGCAGATTAGAAGATGATTTATTCGATCCTGAAAAAGATGTAGAATCTACCTTTGAAGGGTATCCGAAAAGAAATGAGCTTGTAGTGGCCAATGTTGAAGAAGTAATGGGTCATGGTTGCTATGTTTCTTTGACTGAATTCAATAAAAGAAAAGCTTATGTTCATATCTCTGAACTCTCAAGAACTTGGGTAAAGAATATTAGAGTGCATGTACGAGAAGGTCAAAGAATCGTTGCCAAAGTTTTAAGAGTAGATCCATACAAAGGACAAATCGATTTGAGTATTAAACGTGTCCCAGAACAAATGAAGAAATTGAAAATTCTTGAAGCTAAAAGAGGACAAACAGCAAAAACTCTCTTTAAAATGGTTACAGATAAGATGTCAAAAGAAGATTTAGAACAAGTTGGTGAAGTAAGAGAAATATTGGTTACTCATCATGAATTGCTCTATTATGCTCTTGAATTTGCATCAACCGCATCTCAAAAGAATCTAACGGATATGGGAATCCCCGAGAAATGGGCAAAAACATTACGAAAAGTGGCATCTGATAATATTGTCCCTGCAACAGTAGAAATTAAAGGTATAGCCGAAATTGTTATTCCTAGTGGAAATGGTTTGACTCATCTCAAAGAAGCTCTTATCCTTGGCAGAGATAATTTAGAAGAAAAGAATACAAGTATCAAAATCTATACTGTTGGTAGCCCAAGATATTCTATAGAAGTTCAAGCAGAAGATTATAAAGTTGCTGAAAAGGCATTAGAAAATGCTCTTGGTCGAATTGAAAAGTCCGTTGAAAAACATCATGGAACATTTTCCTTTAAGCGAAAATAGAGTAGCATAATAAATCAAATAAAATTGAAGGCAGGTAAGAAACAATGTCAATTCTGAAATGTGCAAAATGTGGACAATATACCCTGAAGGAAATTTGTCCCGTGTGCAAAGAAAAAGCAATCAATCCTGCTCCAGCAAAATTTTCAATAGTACATTCCCAAAAATATGGCAAATATCGAAGGGAACTAATGAGACAAGCAAAAGAAAGAGAACAAACAAAAGAGTAATTAAACGTTCACTTCCAAAAATTACTCTTCCTTATCTTCTTTTTATAAAATTAATACTATTGGTGCACCGCCCGGGATTTGAACCCGGGTTCCGACCTATCTCCTTGAGTTACAATCTCTACTGGGAGGGTCGAGTCTTGCCAGGCTGGACCAGCGGTGCAAAATAAATTTGCGCGAACTATCTACTCAAAATCCTCAACATCAATGTTCAGCTAGGGCCAGAACGATCATCGTTCGCGTGTTTTATTTTGTTCTCTTAAAACAAAAAAAGGTTTCGAGATATTTGAAGCAAAAGATTAGAAAAAGCATTCTCTACGTGTAATTAAACTATGAATAAAATAGGAAATAAGAAATGACTAAGACTTATTTTATTTTTTTCAAACGTTTCTGCACTGCTTCACTCTGTAATTCCTTTAAAGCATCCTTAGCAACCCACTTTGCACTTGGAAAGTCCATGAGTAGAATCTCATTGCTAAACATAATTGCTTCTTTGTTTAGATTTCGGTTTCTTTTACCAATTTGTCTTAGAGCCCAGTTTACACTTTTCTTAACCATATTTCTAGGGTCTGATGCTCCCTTTTGTATCAAAGGCAGAAAAGAAATGAAAACAGCATCATCTGCTTTTTTATCACTAACGGCTAGTCTGGCGATTAATACATACCCTGCTCTTTTGACATATTCTTCTTCTCTTTTCGTCCAATCAATTACTTTCTGATAAGCATATTTTGTTCGTTCAAATAAATTCATAATACACTGATCACAAATTTCCCAATAATCAAAATCGCTTGCCCATCCCTCTAGCTGAGTCTCAGTTACAAAATCAGGATCATCAATCATGCAAGCTATGATTCTTGTTTCTCTATAGTTCAAATCCCATAAATCTAGTGCCAATTGATGGTCGATACCAATTTCTTTGGCAAGTTTACGGAGAATAGGAATTTTAATACCAAAAGCATTTTCTGGAGTGATGCCATATGTTGCCATCCCTTCAATAGCTTCTGGATTCTTTAGCTCCTCCAATTTTTCAATAATTATTGCTATATTGGATAATTTACTAATAACCAACTTTTCCACAAAACTCCTGCAAAGCAAAGAGAAGAAAATAATAAAAGAAGAATGTTTTATTATTTATTCTTCTTCTTCTTGGCTTTCTTCAATGAATTTATTTAGTATCGTTTGGGCATCAGGAAAACTTTCATCTTCAATTTTGGCCATTGTCCCATTGCGACCTAAAGAAAGTTGAGCACGACCTTGCCAAACGTTGGTGTATCCTTCCTCTATTTTTAATAGATCGCCAAAACTGACTTCATTAATTTTCGAACCCCAGAAACTCATTGTTGTAGTTCCTGTTTCGTCACCAACTTTGACATCACATACACGAGAATGACCAAATTTGGTTTTGACTGTTCTTGGTTCACCCTTTATAATAACTCGCACAATAATATTTATCCCTGGTTGTTTGATAGGTTTCAAATCTTTTACTTTAATAAATGACATTTTACTTCCTCGGTTTAGTTCAATGTTTTTTATATTTATTATCTATATTGGAAATTACCTCTATTAGTATTTTCTGTAAAAATAGCTAATTTTCATTAACATTTTTTTCAACTTTTAAACGACAATTTTTTATTTAATACAGTCTCATTTTTGTAGTGGAGTGTAACTACTTGTCAAAAGATGAACAAAAATCCAAAGAAGAATTTTCCGCTATCTTTATGGGTGATTTTAGCACAATTATTGATGATGCCATAGACTTCAAAAAACAAGCGCAAGTAAATGGTTTTGATTTATCTGTGAAAGAAATTTTTACTCTAAAAGGAGAAGGAGCAATCGATTTTGATAATTCCAAAAGAGTTCTTCCAGAATACGAACCTTTAGCAAAAAAAGATGATGAATACTGGGAACTACAACCAGGTGCATATGTTATTCGCTACAATGAAATTGTGAGTGTACCTTTAAATGCTGTCGGAATTATTCAACCAAGAAGCACACTACTTAGAATGGGTGGAACAATAATTGGTGCTTGGTGGGACTCTGGTTATTCAGGCAGAGGACAAGGACTATTAGTCGTAAACCATTCTATAAAAGTATATCAAAATGCCCGTGTAGCTCAAATTGTTTTTCTAACTACTAAAAAATCATCAAAAGGTTATGATGGCACTTATCAGAATGAGAAGAAATGATTCTTCTCCTCATTTTTTGAATTTTAAAGAACCTTTATATAGTCAGAGGTCTGACTAAGATTAGAGGTCTTACTTAAGTGAGATGTCTAACTTGATATTTCTATTTATTTCACAGTAATTACAACTTTTTCAACAGGGGATTAACAAATGGCAAATGAAACTACGGTTGAAAAAACTTATGTGTAAAATCAAAATTAAAAAAGAAAAACTGGAACTAGAAAGTAAAATTACTGGTGATGGTTTAGAAAAGAAAAAAGATAACAAAGATAAAGCACCGAAAAAGAAAAGGGAAAAAGTTTTCTTTAAGAGGTTAGGTGAATTTGTCGTTAGAAGATATAAAATAATTCTAATAGTTAGCTTACTTTCTTTAGCATCAGCAATATATCCTGCATACCTTTTGCAAGGAGAATTGAAATACAATGATCAAGATTTTCTTCCTCAGAACCTTGAAAGCAGTATTGGCATTCAAATTCTTGAGGATCAGTTTGATTCAAATATTTCAAGACTATCAACAATTATTGTTATAGATTCTGACGAACTTATTAGCTCGGAAGATAATCTTGCATATATTGAAGCTTTAACTCAAGGAATAAGCGATTCCAATTTTACGGATGATGTTGCAAGAGTTGATAATATCGTTTCAACTTTCAATGAGTATAATTCAACATACTGGTCTGAAATGAATCAAGCACAAGCTGTAATTAATGAAATGCTGGTAAATAATTTAACTTATGCTAATGCAGCAATTCACCAAGCAGCTCAAGAATTAAATACTACAATGAAACAAATTGCCGGTTTGTATCTAATGACTTGGTTTAACTTTTCACGCACTTATTATTATGGTCATTACGATTCGAATCTATTCTCAGTTGGTCCTTTGAATTCAACAGTTTTACAAACTATTGCTTTAGATACTAATTTCACTACTGGATTTGCTATTGCACCAGAATATGTAAGTCTGGTTTATAATTATGCGAACTCCTTAGGAAATCATGCATTTGTAAATGACGTTGTTGTGAATGACTTTGCATTAAATATTGCCAATATGTCATTATTTTATGCTTCAAATATGACTCTTGAAGAGTATCAAGAACAGCTTTATCCATTACTTGACATGTATTACCAATATTGGAAACAAAGTTTTCAACAAACAATTACTATACCAGGTGTAAGCATAGTTAATGGTACCTCATTGAGTGAAAATCTGTACGATAATTCCACAATACCTAATGCTTATGTCAGTCAAGGAACAACTTTAGGCTATCTTCAGATGGTAAATAATACCGCATTTCAAAATATCGATATTAGAAACATGATACTCTCTCAAGCGAGCGAATTCTTTGATCTATCTGATCCTCAAATTATGGCTTTTCTTAGTAGTGAATACTTAGAAACAATAATTGAAGCAGTGTATGATTTGGGACCAAATCCATCGCAACTTGCAATTCAAGCATTATCTTCATCAATAACTGAACAGATCATTCAAGGAATAATTTTAGCCAATCCTTCCATTCCTTCCATTGAAGAATTTTGCACAAGTCCTCAAGTATCAAATATTACTCGATGGTTCTTAAGTACAGATGGTAAGTGCTCTATTTACTTGGTATCATATGATGTTTCGAGATACTCTTCCATTGAAGAAAAAGATCGAGTATTAGTTGCAGCAGATAAATGGATAGGAGAATATTCTCATCAACTAATTTCTGATATGAATTTAACTCAAACGAGAATTTATCATACTGGTGAAATATTCATAACAGAGAGTATAACAACGTCCTCAGGAGAAGCTGCAGGTAGCATTGATATTTTTGCCGTTGTTTTTGTTGTAATAGCTTTACTACTTATTTTCACTAGCCTAATTGCACCTCTAATCCCATTACTTACAATTGGAATTGCTATTGTAATCTCTTTTGCATTTCTCTTCTGGGTATCAAAAGCTATGGATATTCATTACTTAAGCACTCTCATTTTGACGATTATCTCATTAGGAGCTGGTGTTGATTATTGTATCTTTATTTACTCTAGATATACTGAAGAACTCAAAAGAGGTAAACCCAAAGAAGATGCAGTAAAAATTGCTATTGAACATGCAGGAGAATCAGTTTTCCATTCCGGGTTAACAGTGATGGTTGGATTTGGAGCTCTCATTATACCTGATTTCCCAATGTTACGAAGTCTTGGTATTGCAATGTTAATTGGTGTTGCTTTTTCAATAATGGCTTCGATATTTATTGTTCCATCTTTGTTAATGCTATTAGGAAATGCAGTATTTTGGCCTAAACAACTGAATACTATTCTTCGACCGCAAAAGTGGTTCAAGAAGAAAAAAGCTATAGCTATTGAACAACCCGAGGAACAATCTGAAAATGTTCCTGATGGTCAAGCAATCCAGAAGACCAAATTGATAGAAGAAGAAATTAGTAAACCAAAAAGAAAAGATAGTTTATCAATACGCATTGGAAAATTCGTCACGAAAAATGGTCTTGCTATCTTTTTATTAGCAATTGTATCTATTGCTCCTTTGGTTTATTTCACCACACAAATGAAAACAAGTACTGATTTCATGCGAATGATGCCTTCAGACTTTGAGCCTAGAGATGCTTCTGATATTTTGACTGAAAAGATGGATTATGGTAATCCAATAGCCGTTAAACTATTATTTACAAATCTAGATCAAGAAGTCCTCTCTCGAGAGACACTTATTGACACAGAAAATTTATGTATACAAATCCTTTCACAAGAACATGTAAAGACTATACGGACAGTCACTAGACCATTAGGTACAAATTCAACATCATTTGAAAATCCCGCAATGTATTCAAGTTATCTAAGTATAATGGATGATTTCGTAGGAAAAGATAATCATACTTTCTATATGGAAATTTACTTAGATATTGATCCCTATTCAGACGAAGCAAATAATTATGTAGGTAACTTGCCTGATTTTATAGATGAAGCAATATCTCAAGAAGATTTAACATCTCTTACAAACGCTGACCATTATGTCATGGGTGTTTCTAGAACTTTTTATGAAATGAATTTAGTAACTACTCAAGCATATCCAATCGTTATTCCTATCGTGATAATAGGTGTGTTTTTCGTATTACTCTTCCTGTTTGGATCCTATTTCACTCCAATTAGATTGATACTCACAATTGGTATGAGTATAGCATTTACTTTGGGGATGTTGTATCTAGTATATGGAATTGGTTTAGGCGCACCAATATTCTGGCTTCTTCCAATAATGCTATTTTCCATTTTAATGGGGTTGGGCCTGGATTATGATATCTTCTTGGTATCTCGAATCAAAGAGTATTGCCAAGCAGGAATGACGGATAAAGATGCTATTATTCACGCTTTGGATCATACTGGAACAATCATTACATCATGTGGATTAGTGATGGCTGCAGCATTCAGTAGCCTAATGTTCACTGAGCTCTGGCACATCAACGAACTAGGATTTGCATTCACAATATCAATCTTAATCGATGCGACAGTAGTTCGTCTAATTCTTGTACCATCAATAATGGTGTTATTGGAAAAATTCAATTGGAAAGGACCCAAAAGATTGCAAAAAGTACATCGCGATCCAAAAGTAACTGCAGTAATGAAAATTTTAGGTGATAATATCGGCATTGAAATTTTCAGTCCTGAATTAAAGAAATCTCTTGAAGATATTGTCGATCAATCATCTTCTAGTACTACGGTTGAGGAGTTGATAGATAATATGCAACCAACATTGATACAGTATATCGATGAGAAGAAATTGACAACTGGAATAACTAATCTTATGACTACTAAATTGAACGAAATTGCATTGAAATCGTAAAATCATCAAAACAATAATACTTCTCGTTATGAGAAGTCTTTTTTTTCTAATATTCAATACAACATAAATAAATGTCTAGAGGTCGCCTTCTAAAAAAAAAGTTCAAAAAGTTCCTCTATTTGCTTGAGTGCTCTTTTTGCAGGGATAACTGCTAGTCCGGCTTTTTTTGCTTTAATCCCTCTAAATTTCATTGCCATAGTAAAATTTTCTGAGCGAGCAATTAATAAACTTCCTTGCTCTGTTCTTATATTCATATGTCTGAAAGTATCTTCGGGATTGCCTTCAATGCTTTGTAGAGCAAGCAATGTACTGATACTCTTTATTGTGTCAATTAGTAGGGCTGCTGTTCCTTCGACATTTATAGAACCTTTATGCTCGTGTACACTACAACAAGGTAATCCTTCTTCTGTTGTAAGAACTATATCTGATGAGCCTGCTCTGTCCATCAAATCACGGAGAATTTTTTCCGTTAGCTCGTTTATTGAAGCACTTTCATCCATACCAATACCCCGAATTATAATAATTAATTTGCTCTCTTAATTTTTTAACTTTCTTCAAATAATCAAATTACTTCTTACTATAATTAGTTTTGTATATAATCAAAAGTTGTATGCGATGGATCAAATTCATCCTTGGGATTTTTAAGGTTGGAAATATGAATTTTAAATTTTGCTTTTTTTTGGACAATGGTTAGAAATTAATCAACTGAAATTTATTAAGTATAAAAAATTTTAAAAATAAAATACAAGAGGGATAGCTCCTCTTATTCTCTTTTCTTACGGTTGAATTATGTAAAATTTCTGAAAAAAATCATTAAAATTTAATGATTAAAACAGAACGATTTTTTAGCGCGCTTATAAAAAAAAAAGACTACTCTTACACAAACTCCTTCACTAACTAAAATAATAATGGATAAGCAAGCTCGTGCAAGATTTCATATTTCTTTGGATCAAAATCTACTTCATCTAGTAATTCATTCAAGTAAGTGTACTCGAATTCATTTAATGCCACTGGGAAACTCTTCTTATCAATTTCCTCTTTTTGTATAGCAAAGAAATTTAGTAATAACGGACCAAGATATCCTGTTTCTACATAAATTTGAACTATCCAGTGGAAATAATGCATTAGTTCTTTCAGCGTTGAATTTTCGATTGCTTCTGCAATGATACTATAAGAAGTCATCAAAGCTGCCCTTCTAGTGAGATAGTCTTTAGTTTTTCCTACAGAAATCAATGCCGCTAATAGTTTAAGATCTGCCCAACTTGAAAGTGCAATAATAACTGCATATTGTAAATCAGCTTTACTTTCTGTCAGAATCTTTAGCAATATTGGAAGAGAATCGCTATGACCTATTTTTCCTATTACTTCAATTACAGCGAGTTTTTTCGCTAGAGAATCTGATTTGAGTTCTATATGCAGTTGTTTTACTAAATCACTTGAGGGTTTCTTCTCGTATACTCTAGCAATAGCCATTGAACAAGCATTTCTAACATTCCATGATGGATCTTCTAACCCGTCAAGTAATTTATCAAAGGACGCTTGTCCGCCAACTTCGAGAAGGGTTAAAGCTCCTTTAACACGATCAATCTCTTTTTCTGAGGTTAATCTTCTCTTTGCTATTCCTCTTTGAAATACTCGTTTGATAAAAGCCATGATTAACTGCTCTCCTCTTGTTGAGTAACTATCTCATCAATCAATACACGAACTGAAGCTAGCTTTGATTGACTCATTTTGTTCAAATGGCTATAGTCAACTTCCTTGCGTATTTTTGAAGTCCCATATAGCACACCTGTTGCAACACTAGTTTCTTTTTCTTTTGCTTGTTCTTCTTTTTGAGCTCTAACGAAATCTAACAACTCTTTTGAGATATCAATTGCTCGAGTGTAAATTGGAATGTCCCACGGTGACATTGGATTGTCATCTAGACTGCCCACTGAGAGAAGTGTTCCCACAACCATCCTGTCTAATTTTTTAAACATAATAATATCAGGGAAACCTGGTGTTGGCATTTTGAAATTTTGACGATAGAGCAAACTGTGGTTATGAAGTATTAGTAACTGTTCCAGATTAACCGATTCATCATCAATTTCGAATACGTAAATTGGTTTTGAATCAACTTTAACATAGCCAAAAAATTGGAATGCTTTGCTACTTTCTAACCATTGACCAACATTGACTACTTGGAAACGATGAACAAATTTAATGTAATCATCAATCTGATCCCATTCTCTTTCGTAGATATTCCATGTTTTTCTCCAATATCCAGTTGAGTCTGCATGCCAGTAGACATTTGTAGATTGAGTTCTATCTCTAACGTCCTTGATGATTTTTCTTGCTTCTGGACCCCCACCTACTTTATTAAGAAGGTCGAGATCACCGTTCATTTTAAGAACTTCTTGAATGATTTCTCTTGGTTTATCCAATTTATCTTCAAAAGCTCTTTTGATTAGTTCAAGAGAGAAATGGTTCATTGGTGGTCCATAAATTGGTTTGAGTAAACGTGGCAGTGTATTGAATTTGTATTCTCCTTTTTCGAGAATTTTTGTGGCTATTTCTGTATGGATGTAATTTGCAAAGGCTTCTATTAGAATCCCAGTAAGATTCTTCTTTTGCACAGCCTCTGCTCGCCTGTTAAGAAAAGTAATTATTTCCAAAAGAAAGTTCTGGAAAAGGGATGTTTTTCTTGAGCTTTCAGGTGGGAGATAAAAATCTTGTACTCCAAATGTAGAGAGGAGGCGTATAACAGCGATCATATCTTGGAAATAAGCCAAACCCCAACCTATTTGACGATCTTCTTTCAAGCCATAAGCATTATTCATCATTAGTTCCTTAATGATCATATCCATACGATAAATTTGTGTGAGCATTTCACTATCATTTGTAGCAGATTTTTCAGCAAAATATGCATGAGCAAATGCATGAATAAACATAACTCTCAAAGAGAAATCTCTTTCAGGGCTTCCTTCAAGTTCGAAGGGAAGACTCAAGTAAATCATTGTAGGCTTACTTGAGAAAACTGAAATACATTCATCTGCCAAGTAATTCCTCGCTCGAGATTTTCTCAAATTTTCAACCATTTCTTGGGAAAGCACCGCATGTGGGCTTCCACCTAATTCCATTACTTGGTAGAGACTACTGTGAAGCTCTGGATCAATAAATACTAGTACTTTATAGTCTTCTGGTGTTTCACCTACAAATTCCTCGAAGTCTTTTCGAGCTTGTTTATAGATTTCAACTACTCGTGGATTGTCCAAGTCTCATACTCTCCGTAATGATGGTTTTTGCTAGTACATCCATCCTTGATGGATTAATTATTACTGGATATGCGATACCTCGCAGGGCTCTTCTTGTATCTCTCCAGAGATCCGTGTGTCGTAATCGCTCTGATCCAATCATAAAGTAGGATACTTTCCAAGTTCTACTTCTGTCTCTTACAACTTCTCTAAGTAAGCTGTTAAGTTCAATGTAACAATTCCGTGCAACAGGATCTATTACTTCCCGTTCTTCTTCAAAATAATGCGATAAACTTGTTGATGGTTTTACATTATATCCCGGAATCAGCTCATTTGGGCGTCCATCTGTGACAATGATGATGTGGATGTCTCTATTTTGAGTGTTTTTCTTAATACGCGCATGATCTATTGCTGCTCTAATTGAAGCACTCATTGGAGTTCGTCCTTTCGCTTGTGCTGTTAATAGAAATCGTTCCAATTCTCCTTCTGAAGAAACTATTCGGCGATTCTTGGAAATAGGAACAACTGCAGTTCTGAATGCTCGCTGGTTTGTTCTTCTTGATCTGCCTTGTTTCTTCAAGTAATAGAAGATTGCCAGAGAAGTTAAGAGAGCACCTTCAAGTCTAGAAAAATGTGTTCCTTGTACTACATTTCTCATAGATTGAGAAATATCAACAGTAAGATAGATCTGTGCATTTCGATCTTTCTTCATGATGACGATATCATCTGTATCAATAGATTTTGGTGGAATAGATTGGGAGGTAAGAATTGAGTGTTCGAATGTCTTCTTTTTATGGATTTTACCTCGAGGTCTGACAATTGTTTCATTTACAGGCCTAGCTGGTAATTGCCTAGTTAGCCAGTTACCAAGTTGGTTTCCTAAGAAATCCATGACTTCCTCACGTTTTATCCTCATCTTATGACCAAAACGATCAGTAATTTCAATGTCTGTTAATTCTTCCAGAGTACGTAATGACTCTGTCAATTGTTTTTTGTAATCTGCTGTACCTTCGA
This sequence comes from Candidatus Heimdallarchaeota archaeon, assembly GCA_018238155.1. GTDB lineage: Archaea > Asgardarchaeota > Heimdallarchaeia > JABLTI01 > JABLTI01 > JABLTI01. The sequence goes on from JABCTZ010000036.1 coordinate 219,514, forward strand.
ATCCTTTCAGATGTTTTTGAATAAAGGACTCAATTTCCTCTTTCGTTTGCAGTTCACCCATGTTAACTTTCAATAGAGCATCAGGTAAAGCTTCATTGCCTAGATACTCAAGTATTTCAAGTTCCCGGATAAGATCTTCTTCTTCCATGGGTTCCATTGGTGTAACAAGCAATCTTCTGCGGATATTTTTTACTGCAACAGCATTCTCAAGAGACATACCTAAAACTAGGGCTTCTCGAGAGCTTTGCCCTTTACGGGGGTCTCGCCATTTTTGCAATACGCTTGCAGCATCTGCGAAGTCAAACACAAAATCGGGGTCTCGCCAAAGTGTCAATGGATCCGAAAATCTCTCTCGAGTTATCATGTGTAATCTATGAGGCATTGTGTATGCGCTCCATTTCTTGTAAATATTAATAAATATCCAGTATTTCCTGGATATTTTAGATATGATCGATTAATAGCAATTGTTCATAGCTTGGTTTCAATTGCTCGATAACTTTTTCTTGGGTTTTCTTTGCTTGTTTGCCAAGGTTTTCATATTTGATGATTATTTTTATCAATTCATCATCAGTTAATGCTCTCATTTTATCAATATCCTCAGAGATGCTCTCAACAGTGGTTAACTCTCCTTCAGATTTGATTTCTCTACGAAGCATTGTTTTTACTTCTTGGACAGCATCATTGATTAAGTTTCGTGGAATATCGAAGAGTTCAACAAGTCTCTTTGCATCATCCAATGTAAGTATAGCAATTTCATTTTCTACATAGAACTGATCTTTTCGTAGCACAGTTTCACCAATTAAACTGTAGAGTGTACGTAAATCAACATGAGGTGTTTTTTCTGGATCATGAATATCAATCAGTGATTTGAAAAACATGTCTCGAGTAACTTTTTTACGAGCATATGCTTCAGATTCTCCTGCTTTCAATGAATTTGGTATGGACAAATCAGCAAGTAATCCGATGAAATGGATAGCTAGTTTACTGACACCTTTAGAGCCAAATGCTTTTGTCTTTTCAAGTAAAGAGACAAGCGCTGGATTTGCAGTCATATTATTTAGACAGAGCGTGAGATGTTCTTTGAACATATCTTCAACGATTTTTACTCGTTCATGTTTTGTTCTTGCTGGCCATAAAACTTCGGGAATACGGTTGATTATTGGTTGCGCTTCTTCACCGAAGACACTCAAGGGAGCATTTGAAGTAAAGATCATTGCACCATCTATAAAAGCAGGACGACCTTGAATACTGTATTTAATTCCACTTGGATCTTCCAAGAAACCCATTAATGCTTCAAGGAAATTCAATGGTAATCTTTGAATTTCGTTTACAACAACAAAACCTTGAGAGAGAACACCTACTTTGTGTGCCATTGGAGAGAAGGTAGTACTTGTTTCTCCTCCAAATAGTTGCTCAAGATTTTCTACACCTGCAAGAAGCATGTAAAGACCTTCTGGATCATTTCTGGGGTCAATTTGTGCTACATTGACAACTGTTTTTTCTGCTTTAACTGCATGTAATGCTTTGACCATCATTGCAGATTCTACTTTAGCAACATCTGAACTTTTATTCAGATTAATGTCTGAACCTGTAACTTTCTTGAGTGATTCGCTTATAGTCTTTTGACAGAAAGGACAAAGACTCTTCAAGACTCCTGCAGAAGCTTTGGGATCCTTTTCAAAGGATTCAGCAATATGAATGAGATATCCGGCGTCTTCATTGAATGGGCAGTTATTAATGTGCCATTTCTTTTCATTGATTTCATGAGTAAGATGCTTAAGCATAACTCTCGCAAAAAGAGTTTTAGCTTCACCTGTAGGTCCAATTAGAAGCACTTTGCCTGAAACTGCTATCTTATCCATGACAATACCTTTTGAGTGTTCATTTCCACGAACTGCTGGATCGTCATTAATTCGTTTTCTTAGTTCGGGGTCATTCAAAAGTCTTCTAACAGAGCACCCAGAATACCCTTTTTTCGCTAAAGAGGCAATTGTTACTAACATTTTTCGTTACACTTCCAAAATTATCTATTGTTCTTCTATTTTTAAATTTATTTTTTCTCTCGTTTAGATTTTTTTGCTTTCAGTTTCGATGATTCTTTTTTCTTCAACATTTTTGGTTTTATTCCTAAAACTTCAATGTAATCATCTAACCAGTTAAAACAGCTGAGTATATCTTCTGTTTTATTTTCATGTATTTCCATTACATTCCATAATCTATCCGTTAATCTGATTAAGGAATAAGCTTCGATTATTTCTGAAGATGTTAAAGCAATAGCTTTATCTGCATTGTAACTAGCAATCAATACTGGAATGTTTTTTGTAGCTTCATTCCAAACAAAATATTCCCAGAGATATTCCTTAATTCGAGAGAGTTCTTTCGTTTTTGTAGAGTTAATTAAGAATACAGTACCATCAGTTTTTTTGAGAAGAGCTTCACGTAAGCCGCTCTCGTAATCTGGTTCTTCCAAAGAAAAAGTATGTGTTGGTATTTTTTCTTTTGGATCCTTTACAGATTCTTTTATAACATCCACTATATAATCTCTCGTTTCCGATTTTTCTCCAATAAATAGAATATGTTTTGGCGGTTTAGTACGTTTGAACATTTATTTCACTTCATCTTTTCCTTTGTAGTTGATAAAACCGCTATTGCAAGGATTTATCCTGTATTTAACTCCTCTAACAATAATAATATCGTTTCAAATGATTATTTGCTAATAAATGATTTTGTTATTCTTTTTTTATTTTCATCAATAACACCCTATAAATTCATTTCTGTCAATAATTGACTGTAAAATTATTAAAGGATTATTCTAGTAAACATTAAATACATAAAAAGTATCTAAATATATTACCTAGCAAAAAATTGTTTTGAGATGATTCTGTTGTCCCAAGAAAATAATTCACCACCAGCTGAAAATTCTTTATCTTTAGAAACAAATGAACCTGGAGAAGAATTTCGATCAGTATTTGTGATACCCAAAAAAATCAAACAAGCAAGAATTGTGATAAGTATCGCTCAAGGAATTATGGGCATATTTCTTATTGCTCTACCGACCATGTATTTTGTAAATCCTAAAAATCCTACTACTTCATTAACAATATTTGCCATTTTAGGGTTAACCTTTGGAGTTGTATTATTGGGCCTACTCCCAACGAATATTGCTAAAACCATTAATTCCAAATTGATTTTAGGTCAAAAAAGTGTTAGTATTAGAAACTCCTTTGGATGGAAAGTATTTCCATGGAAGGAAATTCAAGAGATTTTGATTACTGAAAAGTTAAGTAGTGACCCAAATAACCCTAAATCTATTGGAATTAGTTTGATTCGTTTTCGTACAATTACAAAAAGCACTTACTTTATGGCTGAATCGTATCCTGCTGATGAAGTTAGAGAACTTAAGAAATCAACAAAAGAAGCTTTTGCAACTGCATTATTAGGAACAGATTATTCTGTATCAGAAAAAACAGAAAGACCTTCTGTCCGTTCAAGATTTATCTATTATTATAAGGCAACAGCTAAAGCAAATCAGGTATCAATTTCCGAAAAAAATAATGAATGAATTATAAATAAAAAAAATCAATAAATGAAGCATTTCGATATAATAATATCTGCTTCATTCAGGATTATTTCTTCTTTTCAGCTTTCATTCTGGAAGCTGCAATGAGCTCGAATCCTTGAGCGTTACACATTACTGGATTGTCAGGTACGACTACTTCTTCTGGTGATTTAACGATATTCTCTTTCCACATCATCTCTTTTAGAACATCACCAAAGACATAGGCTCCACCACCTGTCAATATAACTCGTTCTATCCATGCATCGGGTGGTAAAGTTCCAAGTAATCTTGAGGTTTCATCAATAATAATTTCAGAAATATTTTGAATATAATATTCCTTGACTTCTGAAACATCGTATTGTTGTCCACCAACCATAACAGCTTTTAGATTCTTCTCAATTGTTTTCATTAAATCGAAAGGTCTAATGATTTTACCAGTTTGGTCCTGCAACGTTCGAGCCATACGTGTTGTTAAAGTATCAACTGCTTCCTCTAAACTACCACTTGCAGTTCTCATTAAACGCCCTTGATAAACAGTAAGGATGTCAGTAGAACCATGACCAATATCTACAATAATAGCGTCTACAGCTCTGCTTTCTCCAGAGGATTTTAAGATTTGATAGTAAGATCCGTAAGGTTCTGGTAATACAAGACATTTTTTAACGTTGACATTGTAGTTGTGACTTTCGCCTGTAGCATCATTTTTAACGTTGATTTCCATCTCTTCAGACAAGCCCTTAGAAAGTGTGGACATCTCTTCTTGGGATGTTGCAACAGGTACTCCAGTAGCAATGAGAATTTCTTCCCCATCTCCCTTTATGAAAAGGGAGAGAGCTGCTTTAATAGCTATGACAGCATCTTTGATGCTTTTCATCTTACCTTCAGATGCTAAAGGTCGTTTGATTTCGCTTTGCAAACGAGCTAATTCTCCAACAAAGAATGATTTACCGTTTTCTTCTAATACAAGGTTGTTCTCGAGTGACTTGTCTAAAGTCATACCAGTCCATCCAGGATTTGGATCACCAATAATTGATGGAATTTTCACTAAATTTTGACCGTTGTTCGATGATATTTTAATAGTGCTTGTTCCGAGATCTATCCCTACACTACGTAATGTTTTCTTAGACACATTTTGTACCTTCTGTTGTTTTCTAAAATTCATTATTGAATAGCAAATAAAAACTAATCGCTATATTCAATGGTAAATTCTTTCTATTGTATGTTTTATCTATCTAATTATTATACATTTTCCCTTTTAAACTTCTAATTAAAATTTCTTTGCATTTAGAAAAATGTACTATTTTACCCATATTTGCCTATAAAAGAAATTATTTAATAGTATTCTTAGAACTAGTATTAATAGTGTAAGGTTTACACTTGAAAATAGATTAAATAGGTAGTGAATAATTTGATTGAAGATATCTTTGAACATGTTGCAATTCTAAATGCACATATAGCACAGAAAATTGTTGAGGCGGAAGGCATAGATGATTATTGTTCTACTCCTTGTGATATAGCTATAATCAGTCATGATAAAAAATATGTTCAAAGAAATTACATAGGAAAAATGCTTCATCACTTAGCTGAATTTGAATTTATGGAACGAAGAGGAGATGTTTTTGTTTTACAAGAAGCATGGAGAAGAATATTGCCTGCTAAAGTAAAGTCTGTGAAAAGCCTAAGGGAAGAAGGTGCTCATTCGCTATTTTTATTTCAAGAAGTTCTTGCAAAGAAATTTATCGAGATAGCTAAAAATGAATCTCAAAAAATTAGTTTATCTGAACTTATTTATTACATTGATACTATAGATAGTTGTGATGGTTTAAACTTGATAAGATCTGATGCCATTGCAGAATTAGATTTATCCCGTTCTTCCAAGAAAATTTTTGACTATAACCAAGGGTTAGGGTATAGTGCAATTCAATTGTCTTCTCTATTTTCTAAAAGTACAATTTATTCATTGCAATTAAATCCTGCATTCCGAGACGCTTATGCTTATACCATCAACAAATTTCAAAAGAAAAATATTAAATTTGCTATTGACTATCCATCTGAAATGATTAATCAATTGATGAAAGACAAAGTTGATTTAATTTGCATGTTTAATCCTTTAGGAATAGAAGTTCGAGAAATAAGCCGTTTTCTTGATATTTCCAAACAAATATCAAAAGAAGGGACAAAGCTGTTGATTCAAAATCCACTAATAGATGATCCAAAACATTCTCTTATCGCAGAATGGTTAGGAATGTGTGTTGAAGGTATGGGATTATATTCAACATTAGAAAATTATAAAATAATATTATCACAACATGGATTTGAAGTTGAAAAAGTAGAAAAGAAAAACAATATTATAATAGCAAAATACAATCCATGAAACAAATTCTTTTTCATATACAACCGGTATTTTTTTTAGAAATTGAGTAATAAACAAATTTAAGAAAAGAATTAACCGTAGTAAGACATTCAATTCAATTTGTAGAGTCTGAAAAAAATGTCTGGTAAAGCTTTTCAATATTATGTGTTCCTATTGGATTTTAAAGAGGAAACGCATCAAGTAAAAATGCTTATTCTACCGGCAAAAGCTGCTTCTACAAGAGTCACACCAAATGAAAGAGCAAAACTTCAATTTGTGGTAGAAAATAACCGTTTAAGACCCTACAAATATTTTGTTTCAGATAAAATTGGAAGCGAATTCAAACGTCCCGATGAAATCACAGAAGTTTTCCGTAAAGCTAAAGGAGTAATTATTTCACTAGATGATCAACCAAGTGACTACCATTTATATGAGGAGTATTTTAAAACATTTAATGTTAAAACGCCAACAATTAGGCGAATATGTAGACTGTGTTTAATTGATCAACAAAAAGTAACTATTTTACCTGATGATAGACAATACTCCGTTTCTGGGAGAAAAGCTTGTTATCAATGTGCAAAGGATGAATTAGATCGAGAATTCAAATCAAGAGAAATTAGATTGACAAAAAATGGTCGAAATCATTTTTATCGTTTATTAAGGAAAATCAAAAAAATAGATGATATTTTGGAAACTTTTGCTTACAATTTTAGACCGGCAAAAAGACCTGAATTGACCATTTATGATACCATTGGAGATATAGATGATCTTTCCGAAGCAAAATATCTTGATCAATTAGCTATTCCTGGGAGACTTAAGGAAATTCTTAGAAAAATCGGTATCAAAAAATTACTTCCCATTCAAGTAAAAGCATTAAATGCCGGGTTATTACTAGAAGAAAATTTATTGATAGTTGCCGGAACAAGCAGTGGAAAAACGCTTATTGGTGAGATGGCTGGATTACTTAAAGCACTACAAGGAAAGAAAATGATTTATCTGAGTCCATTAGTTGCATTAACTAATCAAAAATATGAGGACTTTAAAAAGAAATATTCTCCGGAAGGATTGCGTGTAGCAATTAGAGTTGGAATGAGTAAAATCGATGTGGGAGAAGAAGAGAGATATATTATTGACACGGGATATCGTAGTGCTCAAATCATTACTGCAACATATGAAGCATTTGATCTTCTATTAAGAAACGCAAAAGCAAGAGATTTAGGTGATATTGGCACAGTAATTATCGATGAAATTCAACTTTTGAATCAAAAAGAACGAGGCCCAGAACTTGACGGAATCATTGCTCGAGTAAAAAACCTCTTCCCGAAAGCGCAAATATTAGGTCTTTCTGCAACAATAGGTAACCCAGAAGTATTAGCAAAAGATTTGGAATTAAAAATTCTTATACATGAAACAAGACCAATCCCATTAGAAAGACACGTAATTATGGCCCAAGATCAGGATGAGAAAGAAATTCATCTAAGAGATCTGATACTGGCAGAATATAATGTAAAATCTTCGCAAGGATATTTTGGTCAGACGATTGTTTTCACAAATTCAAGAAGACATTGCTATGAATTAGCAAGGAAGCTCAACAAAAGTGGGTTACGAACAACGGTTTATCACTCAGGTTTAACATATCAAGAGCGAAAAAGAGCTGAAGCTGGTTTTGCAGAAGGAAAATATGCTTCGATAATAACTACTGCTGCATTGGGTGCCGGTGTAGATTTTCCGGCAAGTCAAGTGATTTTTGAATCATTAGCAATGGGCATTGAATGGATTTCTGTTGCAGAATTTTATCAAATGACCGGTCGAGCAGGGCGGTTAGGATATCATGACAAAGGTAAAGTTGCTCTTCTAGTTCAACCAAATAGAAAATACCATCGATCAATGGATGAATCAGAAGATTCTGTAGCATTCTCTTTATTATCAGATGAGATCGAAGATGTTGATCCTTTAATGGAAGGTGAAAGGCAATTAGAACAAATATTAGCTACTATTGTAGCATTAAAAGAACCAACGTTAAAGGATATAGTAAAAGCTTATGATGAAATGTTAGGTCCATCGGAACCACTAAAGAATTCATTACAAGCATTACAAGACTTAGAAATGATTAATATTTATCAAGAAGGACCAAGAGCAACAAAATTAGGGAAAGCTACATCAAGAACATTTTTACATCCTTCAGAAGCAGGCGCGATAAAAAAGAAGCTACAAAATACTAGCCCGTTGGAAATTGCAATAGATCTAGAGCCTTTTTCAAGTATTTTTCTAACATCTAAAATACAAACTGAAATTGAAAAAACTCTAAGGAGTGGATATATTGGCTCCAACTTATTCGCGGGTTCGGTTTTGGAATATATGGATAATGCTCTCGACAAACGACCGAATCTACCAAAACTTATTATCAGTACCTTTGCAAAATGGCAGATAGAAATTTTCAATTGTAATTGTATAGATAATCCATGGTGTGATTGTGGACAACGTTCGCTCTCAAGAGTAATAGTAAAATTGCGCTTAGAGAATAAAAATCTTCGAAAGATTACTACCGCTCTTCAAACAGGATACAATTTGTATGCGTATCCTGGTGACATTTATCGTTGGTTCGATACGCTTATTCACCATTTACGAGCTGTGGCTAAATTAGCTGTAGTATTTGATGAGAGAGGCACCATGAAATTAGCTTTGAATACAATCAAAATGATTGAACGTCCTTGGATTGTTTCAAGATTGAAACGAATTCAGAAAACAAAAAAAACTGATATACCATTATAAAGTAAATAAATAACACTTATAATCTGTTTTTGGTTCAATTCTTTATAAATTAAATTACTTTCGTATAAAACATCCTATAACCCAAAGTATTTTAATTTCCAATAAGTAAATATTGTCGGAAGAGAACTTCCATTTGAGGAATTAGAAATTGGCTGTACTAGAAGCAGGTGTTATGTTTGGCGGAGTACCAATTGTAAGGGTAAACTTCTTCAACGATAGTGCAACAGATTCTTTGCTTACAGCAGGACTTTTAGAAGCTATACAGTTATTTGCAGTAGAAATCTTTAATGATGAAACTGAATCATTCAAAATGAAAAAATATTGTATACTCCTTCATAATTTTATTCTCTTAAATAATCAAAAGGTTATTTTGTATTCAATTTGTGATACATTAGATAGACCAAAAGCAATAAACAATATAATGAAGAGTCTCGCATCAGAATTTATAAAAATTTTTCCAGCAGTAGATATGGGTTGTTTACAAAAATATTCTTCTTTTGAAGAAACAATAACAAAAAAATTAGGCGATTTGATTTTTCGTCCTGAAGATAGGTTGAAAAAAGTCTTTCTATAGGTAAGTTCACTGTTCAAAAAAGCTATTTTTCAGCGTCACTATTTTTTAGCTGAATGAATCGAAAAAGAATTATATCATAGTATTTTTGAGAGACATGTTGATATTAATGGTTGAAACTAATACTAATTTAAAGCCGGCTGTTAGAATGGAATTGGCATCAATTGATGATTTAGTGCGAATGGCTTTTTTCAGCGCAGCAAGAAATAATGGTTTGAATTTCTTAGCTTTTACTAAGAAAAGTGATAAGAAGTGGTACATCGGCTTCCTTACAGGAGTTGCTGGATACTTCGAATTAAGAGGTGTTCCAATGTTTTTCTATGTAAAATTAGACACCAAGCCCGAAAAAAGTAATTTCATTCAATATGCTGCAAAAGTGAAAGAGAAATGGAGTTTTGTTGAATCAACTGCAGAACCTGCAAAATGGAATTATTTACCAATAATTGAACTTGCAAATGAACCCGCCTATCTCTAAAAACATCTCATATTTCTATTAAGAAAAAAAGAGAGTATTATAAAAGAGTAGAAAATACAATATAAAATAGACCGTGAACTATGTAACGAGGATACCAATAATGAGTGAAAAGAATCTCCTAACGAGTATTGCAATTATCGGGCACGTCGATCATGGAAAGTCTACCTTAATGGGGCATTTCCTTTTTGATATTGGCGCTGTTGATCCAAGAGTGATGAAGAAGCATGAGATGGATGCAGATGGATTAGGAATGTCCTCCTGGAAATGGGCATATGTTTTGGATGCATTTCCCGAAGAAAAAGAGAAAGGTAAAACTATGGATATTGCTTTTCGACGGTTTGAGATAGATAATCGTAATTTTGTTATAATAGATAATCCCGGTCATCGTGACTTTACAAAGAATACCATTGCAGGATTAAGTACTGCAGATGCTTGTGTTCTTGTGATAAGTGCTGGAAGAGGAGAAATCGAAGCTGGTTTAGAACCTGGAAATGAGCAAACTCCATCTGGTCAAACACTTGAACATACTTTGATAGCTTCTGTATTAGGAATTAAAGATGTCATTGTTGTAGTTAACAAAATGGATAGCGCTAAATACTCTGAAGAACGGTTCAATGAAAGTAAATCAATTTTAGTGGCATTTTTGAAAAAAATTCAAAGTCCTTGGATTAAAAATCTTGATACAATCCCATTCATCCCTATTAGTGGTCTTGATGGTGACAATCTAGTAAACAAAAGCGATAAAATGAATTGGTACAAAGGTCCAACTTTGAAAGAAGCAATCGAGAAAATAAGTATGCCAGAAGATTTGACAAAAAAAGACCTTCGATTAGTTATTTATGATGCTTTTCAAGAACCAGGTCAAGGTTTAGTTGGTTATGGTAGAATAATAAGTGGTAAGATGAAAGTAAATGATCGAATAGTTGTTGCTCCTGGAACAAGATCTGGTACAGTTAAAACCATTTGGGATGAAGAAGAAGAAGTTCCTGAAGCAGGAGGAGGTATGGATGTTTCATTTCTTATCAAAGGAACTGCTGAGGAAGATATTAGGAGAGGCGCAGTAATTGGTTTAGCTGAGAAGCAACCACCTTCAAAACCAAAAATTCAAGTAAGGTTACTTTATTTAGGATTACAACCATTAGTTCTTGGAAATATCGCCATTTTACATGTTGGGTCTGATCATGTTGAAGCTGAATTGGAATCCATTGTAAAAATACACAGAACGAATCCCAAATTCAAGAATACTCTTCGAGAAATCGAAGATAAAACTATAATGATATTCAATGAAGAAGTGGCCAGTGTAATTCTTCAGGTAAAAAGTCCTATTGTTGCTGAAAAACAATCTGAAATACCAAAACTCGGACGAGTTATTCTCAGAAAGAAAGGACGAGTAATAGCTGCTGCTATTGTTGAAGATATATTAGATGCTGAAAATTAATCTGCAGTGTAAGATGGATGAAGATAATATGACAAATAACCGAAAAGATAATTCTTTTATCGATCTACATCTTCATACAAAAGCATCTGATGGTACTTTTTCTCCAAGTGAAATGGTTGAATATGCTAAATCAAAAAATATTGTTGCTGTAGCAATAACGGATCACGATACTGTTGCGGGAGTCGAAGAAGGATTAATAGCTGGGAAAAAAATGGGTATTGAAGTAATTCCTGGTATAGAATTTTCCACAGAAATTGATCAAATAAGTTTTCATATTGTTGGTTTATTTGTGGATCATAAAGATAAAACTTTACTTGAACTTACAAAGCAAATTCAAAATGCTCGAAAGAATCGGGCAATAATGATAATTGAAAAAGTGAATGCACTAAATATAGGACCAAAAATTACTCTACAAGAGGTTGAAGCGCTTGCTAGTGGATTGATCGGCAGACCTCACATTGCAACAGTAATGATTGAAAAAGGCTACGCAAAAGCAATGGATGAAGTATTTAGCAAATTCTTAGAACGTGGTGCATCTTGTTATGTTCCTCGTTTTAAATTAAGACCTCAAGAAGCAGTTAGTATTATTGCTAAAATGAAAGCAATACCTATTTTGGCACATCCGGGATTTATTCCCAAGGGATTCAATTTTGATGAATTCTTAGAGGATCTAAAGAAATTTGGTTTAGCTGGCATTGAAGTTATTTATCCTTCGCATTCTATAGAACAAAGAAACTTCTTTAGACAATTGGCAAAGAAATTTGATTTATTAGAAAGTGGTGGAAGTGATTGCCATGGAAAACTAGGTGGTGGTCCTTATATTGGTAGAACAAAAATACCCTATTATTGCTTACAAAAAATGAAAGTTCGATTTGGAAAAAAATAGCTCTAAATAACTTCTTTTCTAACAACTATTAGAATTTCTTCTCCAGCATCAAGTAAACCCGTGTGCTTTGCAAAAACAGTTTCAATTCGGAGCAATGTATTCCAAGCTTCTTCTTTTTCCATAATGTAATTGATAGGATCGATTTGATTATTGGTTATGGGATTTAAAGCCATTATTTCGAGAATTTCACATCGAGATTTAATTGCTAATTCAATAAGCTCCTTACTGCTAAACCCATAGTAAAGAGGTTCTTCAGGAAATTCTTCATATTGCTTATAGTTTGTGTCAATCAATTCCCAAAGACCTGCTTTTGTTGCATCTTCTAGTAAATCAAATCTACCTTTTTTGATTATTTCCCGAAAATATTGAGCTTTAGTTTTTACGCTAAGAATTATAGGCGAACCAACTTTAGCAACTCGAGTTAATTCTTTCATTAATTTATGTCGCCGCTCACAAGAATATGACAATGTGCCTGATAAACAAATGACCAAATCAAAAGTATCATCATCAAAGAGTTCAAGATTTCCCAAATCTTCTAGCAGAGCAAATTGATCGATTTTATCTGAAATACCATATTTATCGAATTTCTCTCGAGTAAGTTGGAGCTGATCTTCTGAAATATCTCCAATGATTAATCGTCGATTGTTCTGAGCAATTTTTAATGAGAAATTTCCCGGATCAAATCCCACATCTAATATCAGCGAATCTTCGGGAGGAAGATACTGATGAATAACTTTCATAATAAGCTCAAATTGAAGTAATTTGTAGGCACTTTCACCTGCATGAGAAATCCAGCCTTTCGCACCTTTTTTCTTGAGAAAATTCTTCAGTATGTCTTTATTATATGCCAATTTCTCCATCCACCGATTGTTATAATATATTGAAGACCACTACACTTAAAATTATCTCTCTCTTTTTAGTAGTAAAATGAGGTTTTATTCTTGAATACAAATAAGAAAAATCAAACAAGTAGAAAGCGTCCAAATGTTCATCAATATTTTACTGCAATGGCGGAATTGGTTTCCACAAGATCAACTTGCTTAAGACGGCAATTTGGATGTGTTATTATTCAAAATGGCCACGCAATTTCTACTGGATACAATGGTGCTCCAAAAGGCATGCCTCACTGTACTGATATTGGTTGTTTGCGGGATGATTTAAAAATTCCAAGTGGGACGAAACATGAGATATGCAGAGGTGTACATGCTGAACAGAATGCAATAATTCAGTGCGCAATACATGGTGAATCAACAAAGGATGCTATCTTGTATATAACGGGTTATCCTTGTAAGATTTGTTCAAAAATGATTATCAATGCAATGATAAAACAAGTTGTTATATCAGGCAGCTATTCTGATACCGAAGGCATTGATCTTATGAAAGAAGCTGGTGTGGAATTAATTTTTATGGACAAACCTGCAAAAGAAATACTTGATTATGTTATACAATTGAAGGAATCTTGGCAAAGGAAATAAGTAAAATAAGAAAGTGGAATTTCAACCTAAAATTGATCCAAATAATTCTAAATGGCTTTTTGTTCGGATGAAAATTACCGGAATTTCGTTCTTTCTGAGTTTATAGCGTAATTCTCTATCATTTGTAACTACAATACAAAATGGTTTATTCTCAATTGCATATTGAATAATTCTATCGTCAACAAATCTGATATTTTTCGGACTGTATTCTATGATTTGAAATCTTTCCAAGAATTTCAAAGCAAAAGCTGTTTGTCTAGCTAATTTTGGTGTTCTTTTTGAAAGACGATTTAATTCATCAATACAACATGAAAGGAAAATGATGGTATGTTTTTGAGGAACTAATCGCTCTAATTCTGATTGAAGATTAAATTTACTATCCATTATAAGTATCGGAATGTTAGTATCTAAAACGATTTGTAATTCCAAAAGGAATTCCCTCAGAAAATAATTAGCTAAAAAGAATAAATAGTTTATTGGACTAAACCAAATCCAATAAGTCTAAATCTCCCTTCAAGACGTCTGGAGATAGCAACTCGTGTTCCTTTCTCTGCACATACAAGCCGATCAAGTTTAACAGTTATATTCTTTCCTTTAAGACTACTAATTTGACCGAGAGTTATTGCCGTCCAAACATTCAACATCAGTTGTTCTCCAACTGCAAGATTTTTCACTTTCGTCTTTTTATCGAGTCCTACAACAAAGTCCATCAAGTTAATTGAAAGCTCAATATATTCAATTACTGGAGGTAGTTTATCTGGTTTTCCAATAATATTTCCAACTAAACTATCTGCTTTGGTGACTGCGGGATCAATATCTGTCCCTATGGACATTAATCCACCTGGTTTTGCTTCTTTAACTTTACCGAGAGTTCCTGCATGGATAGAAATGACTTTGGTTTTAATGGATTCAACCTTTCGGCCTGAACGAATACCTGGTCGAATTTCAATATCATCTCCTTCTTTTAGGATGCCACAAATTATTGAACCACCTAAAACACCCCCAAGCAAATCTTCTGGAATTGTTCCAGGTTTGTTTACTTCAAAGGAACGAGCGACAAACATTCGTGGCTCAACTTTTTCATCTCGTTTTGGTGTTTTGATAATTTTTTCAATAGTTTCAATAAGAAGATCGAGATTTACTCCATGAATAGCACTCATTGGAATGATGGGTGCTCCTTCAGCAACAGTTCCTTTTACAAATTTAATAATATCATTGTAACTTTCAAGTGCTTGTTCTTCAGTTACAAGTTCGATTTTATTTTGAACAATAATAATATTCTGTATTCCTACAGCATCCATTGCCGCGAGATGTTCTCGTGTTTGTGCTTGAGGACAAAACTCATTTGCAGCGATGACTAAAATAGCACCATCAAAAATTGCTGCACCTGTAAGTAGAGTTGCCATTAAAACTTCGTGACCGGGAGCATCTACAAAAGAAATTCTGCGACTTACTTTTGTTTCTGCTTGGCATTTTGGACAAGTTGTCTCAGTTGACCATTTGTTTGTACCAGTACATTTTGGACAATAACGTGTATCAGTATCAGCGTATCCAAGCCTAATAGTTATACCACGTTTAAGTTCTTCAGAATGAGTGTCTGGGAAGGTTCCAGTTAAAGCCTTCACAAGAGTTGATTTACCATGGTCAACATGACCAATGGTTCCAATATTGATCTCAGCTTGATTTCCTGTAGAATATTCTTCAGTCTCAACAACCACATCAGTTTTCTTTGATTTTTTCGTCGTTTTTGAGGAAGCTTTCTTCTTTTTTGAAGCAGTGCTAGCCTTCTTTGTTGGTTTCTTACTGCTAGCTTTTTTCTCAGTTTCAGCTTTCTCGTTAGCAATATTTGTTTCTTCATTATCTGAGGTGGTTTCTTTAGACAAAACGATTCTATTCTCCAGTAGTAATCAATTCTTCAATTTTCTTTTTGCCCATCGTAACGATTTTCATATTGATTTGATAAATTTCATCACTAATGGTGTTTCCTCTCACTAACTTCCTCTTTTTTAATCCCTTTACAGTGATTCTAAACCCTTGGCTTTTAGTTGTGAGGATTTTCTTTCTGATTGGTCCGTCAAGGTTGCTTTTCATTGGGAAACCATCTTTATCGCTTCCGCCTGTAATCTTGAACACATATCCCGGATATCCGAGTGGGGTGCCATCAAATTCTTCACTAATTTTTTTACCAATTAATGGATTGGCTTTTGCGCCTTCAATAACTGTTTTGTAGCTTTTCCCGGATGCTGGGTCACCAATGTTTAGTTGGAATTTTGCCAATTAAGATTTCTCCATGTAATTTAATGATTGATAGTCTCACAATCACTAATCTCTACTCGATTTCGGTTAAAAATGCTATATATATTTTCCGATGGTTCTTTTTCTATTTTAGAACAAGGAAATTTCTGTTCATCTAATATCCATTATTTATCATAATATTTCTTAGAATATCGTTGTAGTGATATTTTTCACCGATGATTTCCTTTATTTCTGAATAGTATTTTTGTAATAAAGAAGGCATTGCTTTTGTAGCAAAAAGCTTTCTAATAGCTTGAATTCTATCTCTGAATTTTGCTGCACCTTCAAAATTCTCGGCAGCAATTTCTATTTGCATCATTTCTTCGAGACGTTTAATTACTCTTTCACCATTATTCTCTAATTCAGCAATGAACTCCTTAACATACCCATTGTATTGTTGAAAATCATAGTCACCATTTCTACAAGGAGCTAAACAACGATTGATTTGATGACGAATACATGATACTGGATATTTACTCCCAAGAGTAATTGTAAGAAGAGAGTTACAGATAGGAATTACTGTCAAAAAACCATCCATAGCAATGTCTATGTCAGAGGCAATATTAAATGGACCAAAGATATAACTTTCGGGAAGAAGAGATTGGTAGCTCGTAAGAACTCTAGGAATTTCTTCACCAATTGTCACTTCAATAAAGGGATATCTCCATACATGCTTGTTTAATTCAGGACGAAAAGCTGAGATCAAACATCCTTCCAATGTTAGGGCTTCATCATCATTTCCGGTAATGATATATTTGATTTTCTTAGTTAATTTTCTGATTTTTGTCTTCTTTTTTCGTTGTTTATTGTAAATAATTGAAGGTAAATTTTCTATATGTTTTATTTGAAAGTCCCACGTGGTAATAGCTTTTGATGTTTCTTTGGTCTTTAGGTTCACTTTTTTGAAAACTTTCATTGGTCCTTTACGAAAATGATCAGTAACTCTGCGTTTGAGGTTCACTGCTTTGCCTATGTAAATTATTCTGTCTTTATCATCTAGGAAAAAATAGACACCAGTTTCTACAGGAATCTCTTTGATTAAATCGATCATTGGTAAGAAACACCATTTACAATGCTTTTCTTTTGGAAAGAGGAAATATAAAACTAATTAATATAATTGTAAACTCGAAAATCAATGTGTCCAACAATTTTATTAAGACGCGCTGATGGTTTTTAAGCGAAGAAATTTTATCATTTCTGATAAATTAATAAAAATTAGAGGAAATAATTATGCCAAGTTCAAAAGAACTCATTGAAATGGATAACCTATACGGAGCACACAACTACCATCCGATTCCAGTTGTTATCTCCAAAGCAGAAGGTGTTTGGGTTTACGACCCAGAAGGAAAAAAATATCTGGATTGCTTATCAGCATATTCCAGTCATAATACAGGACACAGACATCCTGAAATCATTAAAGCACTTAAAGAGCAAGCGGATTTAGTTACACTTACTTCTCGTGCTTTTCACAATGATAAAATGGGTCCTTTCTTAAAGAAACTCTGTGAAGTAGTAGGACCACATGTTAGTGATCCTAAAAAATCTGGTATTATGGCTCTTCCAATGAATACTGGTGCAGAAGCTGTTGAAACTGGTTTGAAAGTAGCTCGAGCATGGGGTTACATAAAGAAGAAAATACCAAAAGATAAAGCACAAATAATTGTTTGTAGAGACAATTTTCATGGGAGAACAATAACAATTGTTGGTTTTAGTACTGATATTAGCCATGGAAGATATTTTGGAAATTTCGGTCCTTTCACTCCAGGTTTTACTACTGTCTCCTATGGTAATGCAGAAGAATTAGAAAATACTATTTTAGAACTTGGACCTGAGAATGTTGCAGGGTTCTTATTTGAACCACTCCAAGGAGAAGCAGGAGTTATAGTTCCTGTTGAAGGTTTTATGACGAAAGCTAGAGAAATCTGTACAAAATATAATGTATTAATGATTGCAGACGAAATCCAATCAGGTCTATGTCGTACAGGAAAACTCTTTGCTGTAGATCATGAAGATGTTAAGCCTGATATGTTCTTATTAGGAAAAGCTCTTGGTGGTGGTGTCTATCCTGTTTCTGCTGTGGTTGCAACTACTGATGTAATGGGTCCTGAAATTATTTCTCCAGGTGTGCATGGAAGCACTTTTGGTGGAAATCCATTAGGTTCTGTTGTAGGAATCAAGTCTCTCGAGATTCTCATCGAAGAAAAATTAGCCGAGAAATCAGAAGAGATGGGCAAATACTTCAGAAAAGGCTTGCGGAAAATTGCTGCAATGAAAACCAAAGTACCTATCATTGATGTTCGTGGTAAAGGATTACTAATTGCCATAGAAATAATTGGTAAAGCGCGACCTATCACAGAAGGAATGATGAAGAAAGGTTTACTAGCAAAAGAGACACACGATACAATAATTCGATTTGCTCCACCTTTGGTCATAACAAAAGAAGAAATAGATTGGGCATTAAAGATTATTGAAGAAGTATTTACAAAGTAAGTACCTAAACTTACTTCAATTTTTCTTTTTTTTAAAGCATTCTTTGTTCTATTTTGGTTCACTTTTTTTGAACGGGTATCTATAAGAGATGTTTCACAGTTTAGAGTCTTATCATTAAAAAAGAGGGCTTTATGCCAATGACTACTCAACAATCCGATACAAAAGAAAGTAAAACATCATTTAAAATTATCTTTGGTGTTTTTCTTAAAACCGGAAAAAAAAGAATGATTACATCCATAATTACTGGGGCAATCATTTTTCTAGGATTAACAACATTCTTTATGACATGGTACGGTTTGCGATATGATTCATTCTATACTTATATTGATCAAAATCATCCATGGAATAAAGATGAGAACATCAGTGTTTTTGGAATAGAGGAGATCTATGGAAATTATTCTATAGAAAATAACCTCCTTGATCTTGCTATTGCTGAATCAACACAGAAAATTGACAAATTAGTACCCGGAATAAGGGGAAATTACACTGCAGGAATGCGTTTGGATCTCTATACAAATTCTTCTGATAACACTGAAATTTTAACCAATGATTTGATTTCATTAGATATATCTTCTACACAAACACTTAGTTCTTGCTTAACAAGTGGACGTATGCCAGAAAATTATACTGAAATAGTTTTTTATAAAAAAAGCAGCAATTCAAATGTTTCAATAAATGATATTATTTCATTTCATGCTTTTGGAGCTTCAAGTGATTTCTCTAAAAAAACATTAAACTGTACTGTTGTCGGTATCTTACAGAATGTAAGAGAGATTTTGTATAGTAAAGGAGTATCCGCTGATTTTCTAATACAACCTGATGACTATTTCTTTTGGGACCCAGGTGCTAAAACATCTGATAATGATCAATTCTTTTCAAAAGATTTCTTCATGGATGACATTCTCAATTACTTTCCTGGAATCATTTCCAAATTTGTAATAGGTGTAGATTTTGATTACCAAATTTCAATTGCCCACATCAAGAATTTACGTAAGATTTCAAAAGATTTAGCTAAAGTTCAATATAGCTATGATGAGAGCTTTGATTACTTTCCAGGATATTATGTAACTTTCTGTGATGATTTAGTAAATGCTTTCGGGAATTTTGAACGACAGTGGATGGGTCAAACAATAAGTGTATTTGCATCAAGTTTACCTTTGTTGTTTATATTTGGAGTAATTGTTGTTGAAATATTTAATATTGGTTCATTTGAACAAGAATCAAAGTTTCGATTACTTAAAACTCATGGTTTAGAGTTTAAAATGATTAGAAAAATGTTGATATTGGAAAATTTCATTACTACCAGTTCAAGTTTAATTACTGGTTTTAGTTTAGGACTTTTAACAGGATTTTTAGTATTCCTTAAACTAGGCATCTCAAAAGAGGTAACTTATATTGGTGCAGTATTTGAACCTTTGATTGTTATTGGAACACTGGTCTTATTCTTTGGTTTCTTTATCTTTGGTTTGATAATTCAATATTCCCATGCCAAGAAAACTTCAGAAACTGCTACAGAGCAGTTCAAAAGTAAACGAAGAAAACTGATGAAAAAGATATTCGCAACTTCTGAAGTCATGTTCCTGAATGCTGGAATGTTATTGACATTTGCCGGTCTTTTTGGTAAGATTATTGTAGAATTCTTTAGTTATACTTCTGCAGCTGTTAATCCGGCAATAGATTTCCTCATATGGTTTGTGTTAGTATTTGGAATTTTGTTTATATTGACATCAATATTTCTATTGATCTCTCGATTGCTAAATCTAATGTGGAGTGCAATTGGGAATAAGATATGGACAAATACCAAAAGCTATTTTGCCTTAACGCTAAAACATCTTGCAATCTATAATAAAAACTATCAAAGAATGGTTCTAGCGATGTTTATGCTTTGCTTAGGCATTACTCCCGGACTTATAATACATAAGTCAATAGAAAATCATAATGTGCTTGAGGCTAAGCTAACTGTTGGTTGTTCTGATTTTGTTATCGATGATTGGGATATTACAAATGACGTGTTGAAAGCAAATATCTCTTCTATTGAAGGTGTTGAAAATACTACTAAAGTCTCAATTTCAAAAATGCAAGTTATTACCTATGATGATCCATGGAGTACTTATTCATACAATATAAGATTCTATACAATTCATGATATATCAGAATATTTGCAAGTAGTGAATCTAAGTATAATTGACGATGGGTATTCTGAGAAAGATTTGGAAAAATTATCTACAAATCTTACCTATATGATGAGCAGAAGCTATGCACGTGCTGAAAAACTGGATAAAAAAGCTATTTTCAAAACAACAATGATTACAAGTGAAGCTTACGAACCATATTCAATGGAACTCATAAATTCATTTGACTATTTTCCATTGTTAACAGTAGTTAAGTCTAGTTTAGGTAATCTCCTCTTTCCTACAAAACAATTTGATTTGGTTATTGGAGGTACAACTTCAGGTATGCTTCTAAATAGAACTGATAATTCTGTGAATACGAAGAGTTACTTACTCATCAATGCCAAACAAGGAGCTAATATAACTAAAATCAAGAATGAAATCAATCAGAAATTTAGTTTGACAGCAAAAACACTTGATGATGTGACGACTGATTTGAATAAATCAGTTAGTAAATATGCTCAGATATTTCTTGTAATCACTTCAATAATTACTGCGATTGCTATTTTCTTCTTAGGTCTAATTTCGGCGATCAACGTTTATAGGCAAAGATTGAGAATAATTGAGTCTGAATTCCAATTAGGAGCTCAAAGACGACAAATCTGGGGTAGTTTTACTTTAGAAGTTCTTTTAATAATTCCAATCCCAATTGCAATCTCAATGGCGATAGGAATTCCGGCTATAAATCTACTAACAAGTAATGTTCTCAATATTACTGAGAATTTCAAGCAATTTAAATCATGGATGCCATGGTGGATAATTCTAATCGTAATTGCAATCGGTGTAATAGCTTTAATGTCAAGTTGGTTGCTAAAAATAATACCATTAGTGAAAAGCTATAAACCAATAAAGCAGGAGTGATTGAAATGATACGTTGCAGAGATTTAATAAAAATATTCGAAGACGAAGAAAATGAAGGTAATCGAATACCAGCCCTTCGAGGTTTTGATTTAGACATCAAAGAAGGAACTATTGTTTCAATGGTAGGTCCAAGTGGTAGTGGTAAAACAACTTTGATAAACATTTTATCTGGACTCTTAAAAGCGTCTAGTGGAGAATGCAAAGTTGGTAATTACGATCTTGAGTTGATGAATCAAAAATCTTTGAATAAATATCGACTAAAGAACGTTGGAATTATTGACCAATTCCCAGAAAGAACACTATTTCTAGATGCAACAGTAGAAGAAAACATGAATTTTTCCGTAGGATTAATTTTTGGTAATTCTACTGACTTCAAATCTAGGAATCTTGAAATACTTGAAACCTTAGGAATTGATCATCTCATATCCAGACGAGTGAGATTTCTATCTGGAGGTGAAATGACTAGAACTGCTGTTGCATGTGCATTAGCAAAGAATGTTCCTCTCCTTCTATGTGATGAACCAACCGGGCAATTGGACAGCCTCAATACTGAGAAAGTAAAAAACTTGCTCAGAAAAGTTGCTCATGATTTCGGAACAACTATCCTAGTCGTTACACATGATTATCGCTTTTTTGATGGAGTAGATAAAACATGTGAAATACGAGATGGTAGAGTGACCTCTATGCTCTCTTTAGAGGAACAAATGCTCCTCAATGGAAACAAAGAATACCCCTTAAAATTCAGAGGTCAAATTGATTCATCAAATAGTGTTCGAATACCTGATCTCGTTTTAAGATCATTGAAAGTCAAACGAGAAGTTGATTTTGAATTGTTTGAGGAAGGCGAAGTAAAACTCTCTCATCCAGAGAATTTACCACCCGAAAGAGTGGTCAAGGAAGACATCAAAGTTCGTCGAAAAGATTTGTATGTAAATCCCTTGTCTCAAACACACTTCACAGGAAAAGAGATAATGGTTGATCTACAAGATGTATCCAAAACCTATCGTGGTAATGGTGCTGAAGTCGAAGCTCTACAAAATATCAATTTAAAACTCTATAAAGGTGAGTTGATATTTGTTCTTGGACCAAGCGGGTCTGGAAAAACAACTTTGATTAAACTTTTATCAGGTTTAGATAATCCTACAAGTGGTTCAATTTTTTACCAAAACACTGACTTTACAAAATTATCTGATATGCAAAAATCAGATTTTCGTAGAAATGAGATGGGTTTAGTCTCACAACAAGGAAACCTTCATCCATTTTTAACAATTGATGACAATTTCTATCTTAAGGATATCTTTTCAGGGAATCGTTATACAAATGCTACAAATTTAGATGAGAGAAATGTTGAATATCTTACTAAATTTAAAATCAACCATCGCAAAAATTCCTATCCTCTTGAAATTTCAGGAGGTGAATTACAAAGAGCTTCCCTTGCAATAGCAAACTACTCCTATCCACCTATAATCATATTAGATGAACCAACGGCTAATTTTGATTCAGAATTAGCTACACATGCTATTGAAGAAATCTATGCCACACACAAGAATTCAGATACTACTTTTATTATCGCAACTCACGACATAGCTTTAATCAAAGATGGAATACGTGCAATAGAATTGCAAGATGGACAAATTAGTAAAGATGGTATTGTGTTCACGAAATAGTAAAATGAACGCAATATTTTCTTATTTTTTCTTTTTTCTCTTAATTATTAACGCAGCCATTGTACTTAGTGAAAAAAGACCTATTAATACACTAAATACAGAAAAGCTCTCAAGAAAAGGAGTGAAATCTTCCGGATAAGTTGAACCACCGAAAAATATTTCCTCGGGTGGTGTATATATCAAATCTTCTCTTGGAGGAAATTTATCAATATCTGTTGGGTCTGTTGAAGCTAAAACTTCAATACCATCGGCAAAACCATCTAAATCTGTATCTGAGTTATTTACTTCTGTATTATAATAGATTTCAGAAAGGTCATCTAGTAAATCTGAATCTTTATCTTGCCAACCGGTGTTACTGAAAGATCCCCGATAACAAAACCATGGAGAATCTCCAGATTGAGTAACCCCTGTCAATTCCAAACAGTACAAATTTGAATCATAATATCCTGAACCAAAGATTATCTCGGAAACATTATCATTATCAAGATCAATAACACATGAAGATGTTCTTGCAGGAGCAAGAAGAGTATACTTCCAAAGCATATTACCATTATTTTGTAAACAGTAAAAATCATAATTATTGCTACCTATTAAAATTTCATAAAAACCATCGTTGTCTAAATCAGCGATTGAAGGGGAAGACCAAATGCTTTCTCCTGTAGAAAAAGTCCAGTTAATAGTTCCATTGTGGAATAAACAATGTATCATCCCGTCATTTGATCCAAAAATAATTTCTTTGTTAGAGTCACCAAATAAGTCGTATATTGCAGGAGAAGAAAAGATGCTGTCAGTAGTAAAATATCTCCAATTTGTGTGTCCCGTTGAATTGAGACAATAGATGCTATTGTTCACTGAACCAATAATTATCTCTAATTTTCCATCTCCATTCAAATCACTGATCGTTGGTGAAGAAAAACTTACTTGCGAAACCTGTGTTGCTTTCCAAACAAGCTCACCCGATGAACTAAGGCAATATAAAGCATCTGTTCCAGCAAAAACTTCTAGATGTCCATCAGAATCAATATCAGATATACCTAATGCACTTCCAAAATAAAATGCGCCAGCTGTTTTATAGCTCCATTCTAATGAACCATTAGATCCAAGACAATAAAGAATCGAATCTCCTGAACCAATTAAGACTTCAAGTTCGTTATCCATATCAATATCAATAATGGTTGGAGTTGTTGATACTTCTCCTCCTGTAGTATAGATCCAATTGGTATAAACCATTGCATAATCATCCTCTATAACAGGAGTGATACAATAGATGTTGTTATCATATGATCCAAATACAATGTCAAGAAAGCCATCTTTGTTTAAATCTGCAACAGCTGGTGTGGATGAAATAACATCATCAGCAAAGTAACACCATAATTCATTTCCATCTTTATCAACACAGTAGAGACAACCATCTTGTGAACCAAAAATGATCTCAAGATTTCCATCTCCTTCCAAATCGAATGGAATTGGTGAAGTCCCAATGGAACTAAATGTAGGGAAGACCCATTTCAAATTTACACCCATAGCTTCAATTGAATAGCTGTCAAGATTTTCACTAGTCACTTGCGAGCTTGTTTCTACAAATGATGATTGTGAAATAAATAACAAACAAATGACAACTGCTATGGATTTCTTCAAGTCAAATCTCTCTAAGTGATAGATCATAGTATAATTAAATATAGTCTTCTAAAATTATTAACTTTTAGTACAAAAATAGAGCTGTACATTTACTAATGAGTTAAAAAAGAAAATACTGAAATGTTAGTTCCATTCTTTCTTGATTGAAAAGGAATTTTTTGTGTCTGTGGTCTTCCTATAGAATAGTTCAGCTAAAAATCCGATAAAAATTAATAATATTCCAAATAAGAATAGTATCAGTCCCATTGTAACTAGGGGATTGGAAAGAAATGTTACAGGCTCCAAATAATATTTCCAAAATCGATAAAATAGTACTTGCTCAAATAATGCCCATATACCACTAAGAAAACTCAGAGAAATGAATACAACTGCCCAGAGATTGAAGAGGTGACCCGGTTTTGTGCCCCATTTGTTCATTGCACGCAAAGTAAGAAGGTCATTAAATCCTCTGAATAATCTTCTGAAACAATATTTTGTTTTACCCATTGTTCGTGGTTTATGATTTGTTTCAATTTCTCCAATTCTGTATCCTTTTTTAGAAAGAATTGCTGGAATATATCTGTGTCCTTCAGCAAACAATTGCAGCCCATCGATAGCTTCTCTACGATATGATCTAAGTGTGCATCCAGAATCATGTACGGATAAATTATTGAAACGACGATTGAGAAAGTTGTTAAATTTAGAAGGAATTTTTTTCAAGGAATTATCTTGACGATTTTTACGCCAGCCACAAATAACGTCATACTCGTTTGTTAAAGCATCTAACAATTTTGGAATGTCTTTTGGATCGTTTTGTAAATCACCATCAAGTGTTACAATGATATCTCCTGTAACTTTAGCGAACCCAGCTAATAGCGCTGGTGTCTGTCCATAATTTCTCTGTAATTCTAAAATCCGTAGAGTACCATTATTCTTTTCATAACCGTTTGATAATATGCTTTTCAAGTTTAGTAGAGTTTTATCTAGAGAACCATCATCAACAAAAATTATTTCATATGGGTGATTTCTTTTACTCATAGTATTAGAAATAGAATGATAAAGTGGAAGAACATTGTCTTCCTCATTGTAAACCGGAATTACGATTGATATCAAATTGCACCAGCTCATATTAAATTTGTATTGAGCTATTTTTGTCAGCTCATTTATACGCTGGGCAATTTACTTTTTAAATAGCTAAATTTACACTAATTTCTCTAAATCATCCAATGAAGTTTTCGCCACTGTTCGAACAACAGGATGTTTATCATTCTTATGAGCTTTAAGTAGCGCTTCTTTTACCTTAGTGTCATTGACCTCTCCAAAATTACGCGCAACCTTCTGTCTGAATCTAAAATCGGCATCATTTTCTAATGATTCAATTAACTCTGGTAAAAATGATTGCAGATGATTCTTGTTCATGATGAGTATTCTGGCAGCATTCATTCTAGTAACATAATAAGATGCATTTTTCAACGCTGATAATAATCCGGGGATAATTTCTCCAAAATTCTCATATTCCATTTCACCAAGAGCAATTGCTGCCATATCTCCGATGCCATTTTTTTCTCCAAGATATTTTACTATGTAGGGTATTGCTTCTTGTGCTTTTGTTGCTCTCCAACCTAATCTTTGAATTGTTTGGAAGCAGATTCGTGAATCAAGTTTTTCGTATTGGATTATTGTTGTGAGAATTGGAATATAGTGTTCATCTTCTAAATAGGGTAGAACTTGTCTGTAAATAATGGATAAAAGAATGAGATTTTCAGCTATCTTTTCATCTTGTACAAATCCAAGTATTAGTTCCCCAACTTTTTCTTTATTCTTCTGAACAAATGGTTCGACAATGTAGTTAGGTCTACTCAATTCCTGTTCTATTAATTTGAATAATTCTTCTTCAATTCCAGTAGTTTTTGTTGTCATTATATTTCACCATCTATTGTTCAGCAAGCCTCTTTTTCCAATAATCTCGAGGGTCAGTAAACCTTAGTCCACTTCGTAGATTGAAAGGACAAACAGATATACATGTGGAACATTCTCCACCGTTATCGGTCCAAAATTCATAACATTTGTCGACATTTACAGCCCATCGATAAATTCCTTTGTTGTTAGAATCACTATACGTTTTGAAAGAAGGTTCATCATCAAATGAGATCGCTTCATTTTCACATGCCTCTGCACATCTCTTACACTTTCGACAATAATCCGTCAATCCAAAATCTACTTTTTCATCATGTAGTAAAGGCATATCAGTAAATACTTTGCAAAGTCTGACTCGAGCACCATGATCTCGAGTTGTTAATAACCCATTTCGCCCTACTTGACCAAGACCGGCTTCTACTGCTATGGGTATTGATAATGCAGTATCATTTCCTGTTGGAACTGCACGATAACCTAATTTTCTAATAAATTCTGCAAGGGAAGAAACAATGAATGCCATTTGAGAATACCCCATACCGCTTGCAAACCCTTGAGTCATTGAAGGTGAAGTGCTAATCGTATCTGCATCCATTACAGCACCAATGGCAATTACTGAAGTCATTCCTTCGGGCATTTCAATAGGCGTTTCAACTCTATCTTCTGTATAAGTCCATTTCTCATTGTAAGGGGCTATTCCAACCATATCTGCCCCAAAGGATTTTGTGACTGCTTTTATTGTCCTTGTCACTTTATCGATATTGTTATCATTTATCTCATAGACTTCAGGAAGTGCATCTGGCATCATGTTACTAGGCTTGGCAAGCTTTTCCCAAGAAAAAGCCCGACGGAAGTAATCATGAACAGTCCATGAAGCAATTGCTAATGCATGATCAATTTGAGTATAACCTGGTTGCTTTTCATCCAAAATGTCTGGAACTTTATCATACATGTATACTTTATATGTTTTCATGTCTTCATCCCAGTTAACCCTGCCAAAAATACTGTCGTATTCACTAAAAGGCTCAAAATCCTCCTTTAGAGTAAATTCTGGAGATACAGTGAGTTTTTTATTTTCTGTTCCTTCTTTTTTCTTTGTGTCAGACATAACATTTTCCGTTCCATTTTTCTGAACTCATATTCCAATAGTTATTGAAATACTTTGTTTAATTATTGATTTTTTTCCTGTATTATAGAAAACATTTTTTGTGAGCAATGTTCACATATATTTAAATACTCGTTCTATCCCTCTCTCGTTGTGAACAATGTTCACAAAAACTACCTCGTTGATTAAAATGAAAAAACATTGGAAAATTATGAAAATAATTGGTATAAGCCTTAGTGTAATAGTAGTTGTTTCATTAGTAGCAGGAGTTTTTGCAGATGGTGCTTTTCTCCGTAGAAAATACTTAGAGCCTTGGGAAACATCGTATCATCAACAATTTGATGACCCGCGCCAACAATTAGTTGCTCATGCACTATTAGCTGCGAATTAACACAATCTTCAATCCTGGAAAATAGTATTAGACCCAATTGATGAAATGTCCTTTTTGTTATATGTAGAAACTGATAGGTTATCTCCAACTGTAGATCCATATTCTCGTCAGATTACAATTAGTCAAGGAACATTTCTTGAGTATCTCAAAATAGCCGGCAACCAATTAGGTTATCAGACTACTATAGAATTGTTTCCAGAAGGTGAATATGATGTTATTGGTTCAATTGCAAGTATGAATTCTAAACCAGTAGCTCGTATTGATCTAACTGAAAGTACACCTACTAGTGATTCTTTATATGATTACATGTTTGTTCCTGATACTTTCCGAGTAGAGTATTCAGATACTCAACTCAATTCAAGTCAAATTACTGATATTTTAGCTTTGGCTGAGAATAATTTCACTCTATTGCTTTTTCAAGATCAAATAACTCTGGAACATATTCATGATATTGTTTATCGTGCTGCAGCAGTAGAAGCAAATTTAACACGAGTTTATGAAGAAAACAAAGATTTACTCAGAAAAAATGAATGGCAGAAAAACAAATATCGTTATGGTTTCAGCCTGGATGGTTCAGGTAGTGCTGGTATTGGCTTGCATTTTACTCAAGCATTATTGACGATACTACCTTTTTTGAATTCTGAAAAAACAAATATAGAAGCATTTCTATCCCAAGTAAACTTAGCAATAGAAAATACACCTATTTATTTAATGATTCTATCCTCAAATAATTCCCGTGTATCACAAGTACAAACTGGAATGTTATATAGTCGAATTTTGTTAACAATAACAAAAATGGGTTTTGCAATGCACCCGCTTTCCCAAGCACTAGAAGAATATTCTGAAATGGATGATATCTATCAAGAAATCCATAATCACTACGCTCCCGGTGGTGAAATAATACAGATGCTGATTCGAATGGGACAATCTATTAGAGGTACCTCCCCAACCATGCGCCTTGATGTTTCCCAAATAATTTAACAAAATAGTGTTGTGCTAGTAAGATATTAGCACAAACATTTTTTTTACTATAGCTCATATATCATTCACCATTGAGGAAAAGAATAATGCCCTTAGAGAAATCTCCTAAATCGAAAGAAACAAAAAATCCTTGGATCCGAACTGAGACTAGTATGAGAAAATTACAAAGAATACTAAATGTTGCGAAACAAGTCTTTTACGAAAAAGGTGCTAATTGGAGTATGAGAGAATTAGCAAACAGATTAGATGTTGGTGTAAGCTATCTCTATAGGTATGTTCAAAATAAGAGAGAGCTTTGGTTTGCAGTAACTGCTCAAGAATATGATAGTCTAGCTGATCAATTTGAAGCTCATGTCAAAAACCATCAAGGAAAATCCATGATATTGCTTCAGTCATTTATGAAAATGTATCTAAAATTTGCTCAGGAAGAATTTCCTCGATTCTATTTAATGTTTTTAATGTTACCTCCTGAATCCGCGAAGGATCAAGGTCCATTTGAGCAATATCAAAATCCTCGTTTTTCTTTGATTTTAAATAAAGTTTTCATAACTGTTTTGGAAGAAGAGAATCTATCTCTAAGTAATCCTGAGTTAATTGGTGTGAAGCTCTGGGGTCAAGTTCTTGGAATTGCTACTCTCAATTCTCCAATTTACGATTATTTCAAGAAAGTTAATCCTAACCCATTTAACGAAAATGCGCTAGTTGACAATCTAATTCGTTCAATTCCAATAATGATTGAAACTGAGGTGAAGATCCAGCAGAGTTTGGAATAATGCTTACCGAATTTTCTGTTTGAGTTTTTCATATCCCACTGTGCTGAATGGGCACACCTTAATACAAATAGTGCAACCGTAATTTGAAGCGAAGTAGGGGAAACACTTCTTATTTTCTATATGCGTTAAAAGCCCGTTCTCGTGTTTTATTGGCTTCTCATAGATTGCTTTTGGTGGGCACTTTTTAATACAGTTGCCACAAGTTGCACAGTATTCGGGAATCCATTCATGTGGATTTTCGGTAGCAAATGGAAGATTTGTAATATTCGTAAACACCGCTGCTAATCTTACTCGAGAGCCAAATTTGGGAGTAATCAATAATCCATGTCTACCGAACCATCCAAGACCAGCATTTTTTGCTAATGGTGGATACAATACTAACCCACCAAGAGGATGAGATGCATGAGCAGAATAACCATGATCACGTAAGAAAGTAGCTACTTTATTTGCGGTAATTCCTAAATTGTTGTAAGTTTCCATGATCATAATTATAGTATCCTGATGAGGAGCTTTAGCAATACTATTTTTATCCATCTCCATTACTAAAACAATAGCATTATCATGTAAGACTGCTTTATCTTTGAAAATTAGATTACGCGGTAGTTTTGTAAAACCGATATTAGCTACTCCTTGAGCTCGGCAGAATTCTTTCAATTGTTGAAGAAAGATATCATCAATAGTCTCTTTTGGATTCTGAGTGTTTTTGCTAATACTGTTAAGTGATATTTTAATATTTTTTATATTGGAACGCATTAGATTGGTTGTCTTATTAATCATTAATGATTGCTCTTTCCCTTGTTCAACACTCTCAATAATACTTAAAGGAATATTAAATCTAGAAGGAGATTGCTCATTAGCAGTAATAACTCCTGGTTTTTCTGCTATTGCATTTTCTTTTTGATCAACTTTGTTAACAGAGGGTTTTACTACTCTTCTAAAAAAAAATCTTTTGATTTTTAAACCAATTTTCATAAAGTCACAACAATTGTTATTATTACTCGATTTATTTGAGGATTTCTTTCTCTTTATCTGAGAAAATTATTGTTATCTTTTTCATATTTCATCTTAATATTTTCCAATCCTTTCTTATCTGAATAGAATTCAATATAACCACAATCTACGCAAACATAAGAGTCTAACGTGGCTGTTCCCCTTTTCAGTAAAAGTCTGACTTTCTCTTCTCCAGCAACTCGGTTTGGTCCCAAAATAGATGATGAATTGCATTTTGGACATATTCTTGTTTCCTTCAAGTAAAACACCTATAATATTAGATGTATTAAATTACTATTTAAAAATTGACATTGTATTCTAGTAAGTAATTTTTTTACAAATAAAGTATTTAATACAATAATTAGCAATGAAAAGATTTATTCTTATGAAAGCGGATAGAATGTGTAAAAACCTAGCTGAATATATATGAGGTAAATACTACGTGATAGATATCGGTTTAGAATCACTCTTAATAATGGATAAAGCTGGCATTCCACTACTCTTTCAAAAGCTGGATCCAAAACGTTCAGATATCGAACCCGTTCTTCTGTCAGGTTTTTTAACAGCAGTAAAAGCTTTTTCAACAACTATTATTGATGATACAATTTCTGATTTTCATGTTGATTATGGAAAACGATTAATTACCATCTTGTCGGGACAAAAGATTGTTTTCGCAGCAATTCATAGCCATAAATCAACTGAGAGAATAATACCTGTTCTAGCACCTTTGTTGAAAGAATTTGAAAGTCAATATTATAAAGAAGAACATATCGGTGAATCAGGACCATTAGAACAGTATGAACCATTTAGAGAACGAATTGCCACTGTAATGGGAATTAGTAACCCTTCCTTAGATTGGATTCCATTCTATTCTGAAACAAATGGAGTAAAAGTAACTGATGACAATAAAGTGAAGAATTTGATTGATAATCATTATTCTATACACGAAATTGTGAAACAAAGTAATCTCTCTGAACTAGAAGTATTGAATGAAATCTCTAAGTTGTGGGCAATTGGATTAATACGCTTCCGAAATATCTTAACCCAAAGAGATATTGTTATTCCTACAAGTAAAATTGCTAGTTATTTACAACCCTCTACGCTTGCATGGCAAGAACTCTATAAGGTTTTTCCAAATTTGATAAATGTTATTCCTCACATTCTGAATCATCTGGATGGAAGAACAACAGTAGGACAGGTTCTGAATGATTTAGTTTCAGAAGGAATTGAGAATGTTTTTTGGTTAATGGATTATTTATATATCAATGATGCTCTGTCCATTCTTTCACCGGAAAAAAGAAGAATTCTAATGGCAAAAGAAATTTTACAAAAAAGTTTGGAAATTGCTTCAGGAATATATTCTCGAGAGGAAACCATTTGGCACCTCAAATCTGTTTTAAATGAGATACGTTCTCCAGAAATAGTCTCACAAATACGATTACAGAAGGAGAATTGGACTATTGAATATAGTTTTCTGGTGTACGAAGGTTTGACACCTGAGAAAGTTTTGCATTTATATGATATTTGGTTAGAAATTCTTAGAATGTTTATCTTTTCATTGGATGAGAAGAAAAGAAAAAAATATATTGAGCAGCTTACAAAAGAGCTCGATTTCGATTTCTTCGAAAAATATCGAAGTGAAGACATGGATGGGTTCGAAGAGTTTGCCTTTTGGTTGGAATTAGTGTTTATTTGAAAGGAGGAAAAAGAATGAAAATTGATCCCGAAAAAGCGATTAAGATAAAACCTGGTATTTGGTGGATAGGCTGGCCTGATTATCAAGCGGGGTTTTCTAATAATCCCTATTTGATAAAAGATGGAGACGAAATTGTTATCATTGATCCTGGTTCAAGACTAGATGCTCATTGGAGTATTGTTAAAAAGAAAATTGAATCCATTGTTCCACTTGATAAAATAACTATGGTCATTGCAACACATCAGGATCCTGATTTGTGTGCTTGTATACCCTTCATTGAAGATGCAGTTGGGAAAGACAATTTTGAATTGGTTACTACTGATAGAACCTCACTTTTTATGCCTTATTATGGTATCAAATCTGAAGTGACAACTGTTGAAGATGGAGATAAAATGGAAATAGGAGACAATGGAAGAATTCTACAGTTCATAACAAGTCCGTATTTACATTTTCCAGGTGCAATGGTTGTTTATGATACGCTAGAAAAAATTCTCTTCTCTTCTGATATTTTTGGTGCATTTTCAGTTGATTGGAATTTTTATGCCAATAAATACTATCATGAAGCCATAAAATCTTTTGCTGAAACCTACTTACCTGAACAACGACATGTAATTAATTTTCTAGATAAAATAAAGAATATTGATATTGATCTGATTTGTCCGCAACATGGTTCCATTATTGAACGAAAACATATTCCTAAAATAATTGATGTCATGAGAAATTTGGAGGTTGGAGTATGGAAATAAGCTATCAACAAGCAACAGAATTCGCCCGATTGTTGATCATGAGGGGTTTTGGTTTGTATGGTGATAAGCAAATGATAAAAATCTGTAAGGATTCCGGAATCGATTGCAAAACAAGCGACTCATACGACTTTCCTGATAGCGAGAATTTAGAAGAAGCTTTGAGGAAATTGATGATTAATTATTCATCGTTTAATTTACCGGCTAAAATGACTGTATTAGTTCTTGCTAAGAAGTTTGGACTTGAAATACCCGAAGAGCTTAAATCTTCAAAGAAAAAGAAATCAAAATATAAGCAGAAATCCGAATCCAAATCTTGAATTCATCTGGAAAAGGTTTTTTCCCTTCAAAAAAAAGGTGTTAAATAACTCACATTTGAATTGATCATACAATAATAAACCAAACTCCCAATTAGATTATGGAGATAGATGTTTTCATCAAAATCTAGATTACCTGGGAATTTATTATTTCTCTCAGTAACTACTTGGTTTTTTTGATATTTTTCATAATGTTTTAAGCGAGATTTAGTTTTCTTACTATTGAAACCTTTTTCTCAGTTTTAATGTTTCTACTCAAAATAATATTCTAAATAAAAACAGTCATTTTTTATGAAGAAGACATTTATAAAATACTAAATCTATCTTACAAGACAACGTTATAATAAAGATAGAAAAAGTGATCATTATGGCAGATGAATTTTTTCTTACGATAAATATTGCAATGACTATTTATGCAATTTTAGCGGCAATCATTTTTTGGTTCTCTTGGAGAAAAAGATCTGATATTCTTTTCATCTTTATAGGAGCTATTGTTTATTCAATAGGACATACTTTTCTTATCTTCAAGCATTTTAATGATTTCTTTTCTTTCATTGGAAATGGTGTTATTTTATTAGCTTTAATAATAGTGATTTTCGGAATAATAATTGACTATTGGAAATTAATTGTAAAATCAAGAAAGGAGAATGTTATCTTTATCATTTCATTTGCAATAACAATTATTGTTGCCACAGTTTCAATAATACTATTCAATATTTTTCATCTTTTAGATATTTTGAATGCTATTATGCTACCAATGATTGCTTTGCTTTCACTATCAATATATTTCATCACGAGAATTTATCAAAAAGAGCAAACAATAACAAGATTATCCACGACGTTTACTCTAATAACAGCTACATTAACGGCTAGTTCAGCAATATTGGCAGTCTATTTTGACTGGGGTCTTGCACTAAATATTATATTGAGCTTTATATTTCAAACATTTATTATGATAATTGGTTTAGCTGCAATTGTAGAAGAAAGAATTACACATTCTGAGGAGAAATATCGACTATTAAGTGAGCAATTAGAAGAGAAAGTAATCGATAGAACTAAACAACTAGAAACAGTGAACACTGAACTAGAAACTTTTTCATATTCTGTAAGTCACGATTTGCGTTCTCCTTTAAGGAGCATCAGTGGTTTTGCAAATATACTACAGAAAGAATTTGCTTTAGAACTTGGTGAAGAGGGAAGGAGCTATATTAAACGAATTATGGCTAATACTAATCGAATGAGTGAGCTAATTAATGATCTATTGGATCTAGCACATATTTCACGCTCTGATCTGTTCCCAGAAATGATTAATTTAAGTGAAATAGCTAATGAAATAATGACAAATTTAAAACAGATAAATCCTGGTCGCAATATTGATTTTGTAGTTGAAGAAGAAATGTTAGCAAAATGCGATGCAAAACTTATTCGTATTGTCCTGGAAAATCTTCTTAGTAATGCAGTTAAGTTTACAAAGAATATTGAATGTGCGAAAATATGTTTCGAAATGATAGAACAAGATAATGAAATAGCTTTTTCAATAAGAGATAATGGTGTTGGTTTTGATATGGCTTATAATGAAAAACTATTTGGTTTATTTCAACGCCTTCACAGTTCAGAAGAATTTGAAGGGACAGGAGTTGGACTCGTGACTGTAAAACGAATTATCGACCGACATCTGGGTAAAATTTGGGCTGAAGCCAAAGTTGATGAAGGAGCTACTTTTTATTTCAGGCTTTAATGATTTTTTGCATTTCTAACCTGAAGACGAAAAAAAGTAATAAAAGGACAGAAATTCAAATTCTGTGGTTGAGTTTATTCTGAATTTGTTCTAAATTCTATTCGATTATTTTTTCACTGTCTTACTCATTCTCTCTCTTAAAATGAGTCATAATATTCTTATATGATACTATTCTCATATGAGAATAATGTTTGGTGGCGAAGAATTGAACTCGAAAGAATTTATCATTTTATCTCTCATAAATGAAGAATCATCACATGCTTACATACTTGAGGAAAAAATAGAACAAAGAGGAATGAGAACTTGGACAGAAATTGGTTTTTCCTCTATCTATCGAATTCTCAATAATCTTGAGAAGATGAAGTTTGTTAGTAGTGAGATTATTCAAGAAGATGGAGATGCACGAATAAAGAAGAGATATACAATAACAAAAAAGGGGCAAGAAGAGCTAAAGCAAGCTGTAAAACAAGCATTAGCTATTTCTGAGCGATGTAAATCTGATTTTGCTATTGGTCTATCAAATATCTGGTTATTAAAGAAAGAAGAAGCACTGATTGCACTTGAACTATTTCTACAATCAATACACAAACGACGAGAAATAATGATCGAACGCTGGAACCAGATTGGTGGACAAGGAAAAATACCTTTTCTAATCGATGCACTCTTTGAACATGGAGATGTAGTGAGCAAAGCCGAATTGCAATTTGTTGAGAGTTTAGTACAGAAAATAAAGAAGCATGGAATAACACATGTTATTAATAAATAGGACTAACAAAAAATGAGTAAACCGTTAATAATTGATACTCACGTACATACGTTTCCCAATGAAGAAGTTGGTAAACAAATACTTGAAGGCATCAAAGAACAAACAAGTGTTCCGTACTATTGCTATGGAACGATTGAAGAATTGCGAACGAATATGCAAGAATGTGGCATTTCTAAATCAGTAATGGTTAATTTTGCCCCTGTGAATTGGACCAAAGGGAACAATTTTTGGACTTGTGCTGTTGCAAAGGAAACTGATGATCTAGTGCCATTTATTAGCCCTCACCCAAGAATGAAAGGACGAAAACCTGTTGATGAGATCAAGCATAAATTACCTTGGGGTGCAAAAGGATTGAAGT
Organism: Candidatus Heimdallarchaeota archaeon; assembly: GCA_018238155.1. GTDB lineage: Archaea > Asgardarchaeota > Heimdallarchaeia > JABLTI01 > JABLTI01 > JABLTI01. The sequence continues at coordinate 255,916 of JABCTZ010000036.1, forward strand.
TTCACCCTGAAGCACAAGAATTCTATCCACATGATAAAAAAATGCTGCCTATCTACGAATTTTGCCAAGAGAAAAATTTGCCTATAGTGTTTCATTCAGGAAAGAATATTGATAGCGATGGTCATTTCTGTGAGCCACAATTATTTACTGAGGTTCTAACGGAGTTCCCCAAACTGACAATTGTTCTTGCTCATCTTGGTAGTGGTTTTTGGGATCAAACAAAAAAACTTGTTAATGAGTTTTCTAATGTCTTCTTTGATACCGCAATAGCTATCTCTGGAATTTATGACCGCGATGAAAAAACACGAGAAAATTACCTATCGAATGAAGAAGCCGCTGACTTGATTGAAACAATTGGTGCTGATAGAATTATGTTTGGTTCTGATTTCCCTTGGGTAAATCCTGCTTGGGATATTCAGCGTTTACAACAGTTACCAATAAATGAGAAAGATAAAATAAATATCCTCGGAAAGAATGCAGTAAGGATATATAATCTATAATCAGTAGATTATCCTTTCTTCTCTCTTTATTTTCTTTCTTTTTTTTAAAACAACTTTATCTTAAAGATGAGAAAAAAAAATAAGCAAATCAATATACAATAGTTTAATTAATTAAAAAAATCCTTGTAAATTTATAATTTATTTGAGGTTGAAATTTATTATGCAAAAATTTTACAAAAAATTGATAGCATTAGGTATGCTCCTTTTCATAATACCGTTTTTCTATTTTCCGTTGAACAGCAAAGCTTTGAATCAAGATAATACATCCTTTATAATACAAAACACAGATAGTTTTGTTGAAGATTTCACCAGTACTACATATAGAGATGGTGGCTCTACAGATGCTTTTGGATGGGGAATGGATACATTGACAAATAATAAGAATTTGACAATGACAGCACTAGATTTTGAAGCCTCCTTAAACCCAATAAGATCAATTGATGTGCAAGGAAGAAAAGTATATGCAGTTCAATATAATCCTGCTTCAACAATGGAGTCATTGAATGTTTACAGCATAAACAATCCATCAAATATTTATCGAACAGGTTTTAGATCTTCATTGCAAAGACAGATGTCGATAGCTGTTTCAGGTGATTATCTCTTCGTAGGACGAGGTCCTACTGGACCTTATATTTCAACATATAATTACCAAGACCCATTCAGTATTGGTAGTCATCTAGGCAATTTTGTTATAGATGGTACTCCATTAGATATAGAGATAAATGGATATCTTGTTTATTTCACTGTTTTTAATTCCATAAGTGGTTATTCACTTAGGGTTCTAAATGCAGAAAATCCATCACTTTTTAATAATGTTATGCCTGCTTCATGGTCAGCAACTAATTTGTCTAAAGGAATAGCTATTGATGGTGATACTGCATACGTTGCAGCTCACACAGATGGTTTTTACATCGTTGATGTTTCAGATCAAAACAATTTTGTACAATTAGGTTGGACTGATACTCCTGGGGAAGCTACTGATGTTGTTATTGATGGAACTATTGCTTATGTTGCAGATGGCAATGCAGGTGTACAAATCATAGATATCAGTAATCCAGCTTCACCAGAAATCATTGCTACACATGACACTTCTGGATATACACAAGAATTGGTTTTACAAGGGAACACTTTATTCATTGCTGATGGAGGTGGAGGAATTGTAATAGTTGATGTAGCAAATCCAGCACATCCAGTATTCATTCCACAAATGCATTACCTCCCATATACATATGATGTTGATTTGTACGGAGGAGTGCTAGTGGTTGCAACTCAACTTGGCTTATACACATTCAGCTGTGGTCCAGGAATAACAAGAATCCAAAATGAAGTTTTTGCTAATCCATTCGATCAATTCAATGTTTTGGATGTAAGAGTAAAAGATGATATTGCAATTTGTGTAGGCGGTGCAGATGGAATTTATACACTTAATGTCCGTGATCCAAATAACCCTATACTGCTCGATAGTCATATAGCAGCTTCTCCGGCATTTTATCGAAAATTAGATGTTCAAGGAAACTTTGCTTATGTTACTGACTACGGAAGTGGTGGGGGTATTCGTGCTTATGATATAACTGATCCAAACAATATTGTACAAGCGGATTCTATTGGTCTTAATTATGCGTTAGATGTTGTTTTGTATGGAGATGTTGCTATTGTAGCTGATGGACCAGCTGGTATCTATATTATGAACATAACAGATCCATATAATATGGTGTACTGGTGTTCTTTTACTGATATATTTAATAATGTAACAGCTGTTGATGTTCAATGTGGAAATCTATATGTAGTAGATGAAAATGGTGGTTTAATAACAAATAGTTTCTACGTTTTTGATATTACAGACATTGATGTCGAAGTATCAGTTGGAGCATATAGTGTAAACGCTGAATTTTTTGATATTTTTGTAGATGGAGATGTTGCATATACTTCTGATTTAGAAAGGATGTTACCTTTTAATATAACTGATCCAACTAATCCTTATTGGACAACATGGACAAACAATGATTCATACGGAGTTTGGGGATTTGGTCCTTTTGCACTTAATGCTGCTGGTCAACATGGTGTTGATCTCGTGGATTGCACTGTTATGACTGCTAGTGATCCAACAATTTGTAGTTACCCCAATGCAACTGCTGCACTTCAGATAACAACATACGGTGATTACACTTACATAGCAAATACAACAAATCTTATTATTCTTCGTCACTTCGAAAGTCTTGCTGATACCTATGTTGCTGGGTCATCATTTGCACAATCATTAGAAGTAGATTCTACTGATTATTTGATCTATAATGCTACTCTTACTCCAGATGATTATATACCATCATTAACAGCAATAAACTACTTTATGTCTGCAGATGGTGGAGTACACTGGGAAGCAGTAACTCCAGGATTATTACATACTTTCCAAAATCCAGGAAACGATCTTCGATTCCACGTTGAGTTCTTTGGACCAAAATATGTAAGCCCTCAACTCTATGAAGTCAATTTGGTATACTTCTACAATGTAGAACCAGGTGCTCCAACACTTACTGATTTTGGAGATGTAGTTACTGTTACAGAATTGCATATCACATGGAATGCAAGTCTTGATGATTTTGGTATAGATCATTACCAATTACAAATGGCTAGTGATATCGGATTTAGTTCTATAGCTGATGAATATAATACTCCTACCTTATCACAAGATATAACCGGAATGGCGAATGGAAAATATTATTTCCGTGTTAGATCTGTGGATGTTTTTGGTCTCAATAGCGATTGGAGTAATACTGTTGAAGTCCAAATTGAAATTCTAGTAACTAGTTCTCCTGGTATTATTTTTCCATGGTGGGCTTATGTCATCATAGGTTGTGGATTAGTGGCAATAATTCTCATAATAGTCATTTCCGTTGTCATTTCTCGGAAAAAGAAGACTCTTACAAGATAAAAAGTGATGTTTAATATAGCATCACTCTTTTCTTCCTTTTTTTTGTCAAGAACCCATAAACCGTTCAAATTAACACTAAGAATATATTTATTCTAAGTTGTTAAATTTACTAGATATCAAGTAGATATTGTGTTTGATCTCAAGTTATATGCTTACTTACGGTGATATGAGATGGGTCATAAGAAAGGACAGGAGATGAACAGTTATTTCAAACTTCAACAAAGATTAGATAGAGCTCCTCAAGGTGCTCCTCTTTCTAAGTCATTATTTGATATTCTCCAAATATTGTTTACAGATGAAGAAGCAGAACTTGTTTCAGTACTTCCAATTAATTTTGTCACTAAAGAAAAAGCAGCAAAAATTTGGAATAAAACACCTAATGAAGCTGAAAAAATACTTGATACATTGGCAAGTAAAGGGTTGATGCTCGATGGTTGCCAAAAAGAAATGCGAACGTATATTTTAGCACCACCAATGGCTGGTTTCTTTGAATTTTCTCTTATGCGCACGGATGGAAAATTCGACCGTAAAATACTCTCTGAATTATATCACCAATATATAAATGAAGAAGATGATTTTCTTTTTGCTATTTTTGATACTCAAACACCGATAGATAGAGTTTTTGTGCAAGAAGAAACAATAAAAGAAGAAGATCATTCTATTGTTTTAGATTATGAACGTGCAACTCAAGTAATAGAAACAGCGAGTTGTATTACCGTTGGTACTTGTTATTGCAGACACAAGATGGAACATCTGGGAAAAGCTTGTGAGCAACCACAGGAAGTTTGTCTTACATTCAATGGTGCAGCGAAGAGTTTGTCAAAACATGGTATAGCAAAAGAAATTAGTAAAGAAGAAGCACGAAAAATACTTGATCAATGTGTAGATGCCGGTTTAGTGCAAATAGGTGACAATGTTCGTGAAAGTGTTGCATGGATTTGCAATTGCTGTGGTTGCTGTTGTGAAGCGATAGTAGCATATAAGAAACTAGGATTCAGTCCTGAAATCTATAGCAATTTCACTCCAGAAATAATCTCAGAAGATTGTACTGGATGTGGAATTTGTGTTAAAAAATGTCCTGTGGACGCTATAACTCTAATAACAACTGTTGCTAATCGAAAAATTGCTCAAATAAATTACGACCGATGTTTTGGTTGTGGTGTATGTGCTCGAAGTTGTAATAAAAATGCAATACAAATGAATCGCAGAGAGGACTTAATGTATACACCCAAAGATGCTTTTAATCGAGGTGTACACATGGCAATTGACCAAGGAAAATTACAAAACCTTCTCTTTGATAACCAACATCTATGGACTCATAAGATGCTTCAGAAGTTTGTAGGCATATTGCTAACCCTCGATCCAATCAAAGCTGCCTTAGCAGATAGGCAATTACAATCAAAGTTCATTACTTTTGCAAGAAGGATGCAGAGGTTTCGGAAAACAAAGCTGTAAACATTGATTTTGAATATTCTTCTTATAAAAATAAAATGAAAGCTCTCTTTTTGAAAAATAAATTCTCTCAAAAGATATATAACCTATCAAACCATTTTCACTACAAAAAAATCAGTAGTACATAAAATGAAGCAATAAAATAAAATAGGCAAAATCTTTTTATGTATACTAATTTAAATCAAAGAATTGATTTAGTCAAAATCAAATAAGGCGATGCAAATTGATTGACACTCAACCATTCACATTATGGATAGCATTAGGTCTAGTCCTTATCGCAGTCATTCTATTGTACCTACTGGGAAGACGAATCGCCCCTCGAAATCCCACACCAGCCAAGCAGAAAAGCTACGCATGCGGAGAAGACATGGAGGGCGGACAAGCACAATTTTACCCAAACGCATTCATATTCGCAATCTACTTTACTATTTTTGACATCTTGGCATTCGTCCTTGCAACAGCAATGGTGACCCTGAATCAGGGTGTGGAATTTACAGCCATTCCAGCATTATTTGCCGGAATAGGTCTACTGGGAGTACTAACTCTCAGAAGGTGATTTTAAGCTATGGTACTACAAAAAATAATTACCTGGGCAAGAGTAAAGTCGCCATGGATTATCCATGTTAACACCGGAGGATGCAATGGATGCGATATCGAAGTTGTCGACGTTCTTACGCCAAGATATGACGTCGAACGATTAGGAATCCTTATCCAAGGATCCCCGAGACATGCGGATGTACTTATGGTGACCGGACCTGCAACACAGCAGATGAAAGATCGCTTAAAGCTTTTACATGAACAGACACCAGACCCAAAATTTGTTGTCGCTATTGGCGCTTGCGCCTGTAGTGGAGGTATTTTTAGACACTCATATATTCCTTGCTTAGGAATAGATACCGTTATACCGGTTGATGTCTATATCCCTGGTTGTCCACCAAAGCCCGAAGCGATTATCTATGGCGTCGCTCAATTGTTAGCAAAACTTCAAGGTAAAGACTCCCCAGTCATTACTCCAAAGAAGATTGCCCTCAAAGATCTTAAACAATCGATCGAGGAGGATCTAGCAAAATGAGCAAGACACTACAAGATGAGCAGAAAATAGTTGACACTTTAAAAAGTCAATTTGGTAAGAAATTACTCGAGGCGAAGGTTCAGCGCGAACGAAGAATATTCGTTAAAGTTGCTAACCCCGACCATTTGGAGATTTTCTCGTTTGCAATGAAAAAATGGAAAGCATGGTATTTGACAGCAGTATCTTCAATCGATAAACCTGATGGTACATTAGCTGCAGTATATCACTTTGATATCCGTCCACCCTTCGGTGGTCAAGTAGCAATTTCTATGAATTTAATGATCGATTGCGAAAGCAGAGAAGAACCAAAACTTGCTTCATTATACAATCTTATCAATGGCGCAGAATATTTCGAGCGCGAAGCACACGATTTGATGGGAATATTTTTCGAAGGAAATCCCAACTTAACCCGACTCATCTTACCTGATAGTTTCCCTGAAGGAGTTTATCCCCTGCGGAAAGATTTCCTTTTAGAGATACAGAAGGAAGAACAGGCAAAGAAGGAGAAAAAATGAGGTGATATGAACTATGGCTGATAAAAAGAAAATAAAATTAGGATCACCCCAAACTGGCTGCAGCTCATGCATGCCTAATACTTTCGAAATACCTCTTGGACCTCAACATCCAGCTCTAAAAGAGCCAACCCACTTTCTATTAGAAGTGGAAGGTGAAATAATTGTTAATGCAACTCCAAGAATTGGCTACGTTCATCGAGGAATTGAAAAACTCGCTGAAACAAAAACATATTCTGCAAACCTAACACTCGTAGAACGTGTGTGTGGTATTTGTTCACATATTCATTCAATTTCCTTAGCAAATGCTGCAGAAGCGGCTCTCGCTTTAGAAGGATTTGAAGTGCCAATGCGCGCACAGTATATTAGAACAATCGTAGCAGAATTGGAACGTATTCATAGTCACATTCTTTGGTTAGGTGTAGCAGCTCATGAGATAGGGTTCGATACCTTATTTATGCTCTCTTGGAGAGATCGTGAACTAACAATGGACCTTTTAGAAGATATCTCTGGAAATAGAGTAAATTATGCTATGAACGAAATCGGCGGTTCAAGAAGAGATATGAGTCAAAGTCAAATTGATCGTATGTTCAAATATATGGACATTACAATTAAAAGGATGGAACGATACAAAGATATCTGTCTAGCCGAAAATACCATTCGAATGAGAACAGAGAATGTAGGTATACTACTACCCTCAAAAGCTAGAGAATTATGCGCTTGTGGTCCAACTGCACGTGCATCCGGTATAGCTATCGATATTCGATATGATGATCCTTACTCTGCTTATGGAGAGTTTCGTGACATATTTAATGTCATAACTTATGATACAAATGATGTATTCTCTCGAGTAGTTGTTCGTATCATTGAGACAATAGAAGCTTGTATATACATCAAATGGATGTTAAAGAATCTTCCAGACGGACCAATATTCAAAAAAGCTCCAAGGAAAGTTCCAGAAGCGCAAATCTTGTCTCGAACCGAAGCACCAAGAGGTGAATTGATTCATTATCTTTGGTCAAACAATACCAACAAACCCTACAGGCTGAAAATAACAACACCAACACTTTCTAACATCAATTGTGTCCCTGAAATGATGAAAGGTGACTACTTAGCAGATTCAACAATTACACTAGCATCTATTGACCCCTGTTTCAGCTGTGAAGACAGAATGATAACTGTGATAAACAAAGACCGAAGAAAAGCCAAGATAGAAACTTGGACTGAAAGCCAACTCAGAAAATACAGTAATGATTGGCACGCAACAAATAAAAGGTGGAAAAAGTGACCGTTGTTTGGTGGATACTTACAATACTAGGAATATTATTCTTCCCAGGTATTGGCTTCTGTATATCTATTGCATTACTTGATGAATGGATTGACCGGAAGTTTTACGCAGCCTTGCAAGACAGAATAGGTCCAGAACACGCAGGATTCAAAGGTATTTTACAGCCTTTGGCAGACTTCCTCAAGCTTATGGCTAAGGAAGATGTAGAACCAGCAGCAGCTGATAAATGGGGTATGCGATTCACAGCTATCATTGGCTTAGCAATACCACTAGTGGCATTATTGTTCATACCAATAATTGACACGACAGGGTTACTCTCATTTGAAGGTGATATTCTTCTCTTGTCATTCTTGACAACATTGATAGCTTTAATCATCTATTTAGCAGGATGGTTCTCCGCGAACAAATTGGCAATGCCAGGAACGATGCGAGCGGCATCACAACTCTTGAGCTATGAAATACCAATTCTATTAGCAATGTTCGCAGTAGCGTTACGGACACAATCTCTCTCACTTGCAGGGATAGTTCAGTGGCAACTTGATGCCCACAGACCAACATTATTTAGCTTACCAATGGTAGTCTTCTTCTTAGTTTTCTTGCTTTCATCGCAAGCAGAATTAGAACGAAGTCCATTTGATATCCCTACAGCCGAAACTGAAATTGTTGGAGGATGGGAAGTTGAATATTCTGGGAAAAAGCTAGGCTTTTTCCGATTATCTGCAGATTTACAAATGGTTTTCTCCGCAGGTTTAGCAGTGACCCTCTTTTTAGGAGGTCCAACTGGTATTGAAATGTGGATTCCTTCCTTTGCTGATTATTTAGCAGGTATCGAAGGCGTTTCAGCTATGGCAGTTGTTGCAATTCTCTACTATACAACAATGTTTGCTATAAAAACAACAATTATTGTTCTTATACTTTCAGCGTTTAGAGCTTTAATGGCGAGATTGCGTATTGAGCAATTCTTAGAATTTTCATGGAAATGGGTAATTCCAGTAACACTAGGTGTTTTTGCAATTACATTCTTCTATATTCCTTGGACAGACAAAGTTGTCTGGTCTCATTGGGAAGGACTCTTTGAGGTAACCTAAAAAAAGGAGATGAAGAATTATGCCACGACCCGGAGTAATAGTTTGGGAAGCACTGAGAAATGTTTTCAGTAAAAAGGCAACCATAGATTATCCATTCGAAGAAGGCGTTAAACCTTTAGTTGGTTTGCGTGGTGCACATATCCTCTACATTGATTTATGTACTGGTTGCAGAGCTTGTCAAAGAGCTTGTCCACCATTAGCTATTGAAATGGTTCCATCCGATTTAACCAAAACCGGAAAACGACCTGTCATCAACTTAGGTCAATGTATCTTTTGTGGTTTATGTGAAGACGCATGTCGTTATGATGCACTCTTCTTAACTGACTACATCGAGCTTTCAGCCTTCCAACAAAAGGAGATGATTATCTATGAGAATGAACCCCCCAAAGGAACAAAAACTTCTGAAGGGGAAGAAAAACCGAAGGAGGAAGACTCCTAGTAAAATTACTAGGACGAATTCATAGGAAGCGTGTAAGATATGGCACTCAACACAGTTTTGTTGATAATACTATTAGTTATAGTGATCATTGCCGCTATTTTCGCGATAGAGTTGCGTGATTTAATTTATGCTGCTATTGCTTTAGCTGTACTAAGCATCGCTCTTGCTGGAGTATTCTGGATTCTAAACGCCCCCTGGGTAGCTCTCTTTCAATTGATGGTTTACGGCGGCGCTGTTACAGTATTACTTATTTCTACTGTAGCACTCACCGAACGCTTTGAAACTGGTGAACCCGCTGAGGATCTAGATAAACTGCTCCCAGAAAGCAGCAACACCTAGGAGGAAACTACTGATGAACAGAAAAACAAGATCAATCATTCTATTCGCCTTTAGCATTATCCTCGCCTTAGGTGTATATGCGTTCATTATGTACGGTTTAGCCGACTTTAATGATCCAAATAATGGTACTAATGGTTTACGAGTAGATGAGTCTAATGATATTGCTAATCGAGCAATCGGTTATGGTTTAGTTGATCTAAACTCTAGCGATTTTTCCTCAATTGGTCTAGCTGTTGGACACTTTATTTGGGAAACCAGAGCAATTGACGTTATTCTTATTGGAATAATGTTGTTCGTTGCATCCGAATCCGCTGGTGCAGTGGTTCAAGGTATGGAAACACAACGCAGCGAATTCCGCACTGAAATGTGTGAAACAGACAAATTCATCATCTTGGAAGAAATGAAAGATGGTGAGAAACAAGAGGAGACAGACTAAGCATGGCTTTATCGATACCTTTTGACAATATCTACTTAATCTTAGGTTTTTCAGTAGCCTTATTGGTTATTGGACTCTACGGATTAACCTCAAAACAGAATTTGATCAAGTTCTTGATCGCTATTGAGTTATTGCTCGATGCTGCTCATTTGAACTTTATTGCATTTTCAAACATCATCGGAGGAAGTGCAGGATTAGTTGATCCATTACCACATGTTGTTGTTATACTCAGCATCTGTGTGGGTGGATGTGTCGCTGGCGTTGCCCTAAGCTTGATAATTCAAGCCTATCGTGTGCATGCCACTTTGAATAGTCGAAGACTAAATCACTTAAAACATTAGGAGATGAAAGAACAGATGTTATTAGAATCTGCAGCAATAATGAACTGGGCTATCCCATTTGCAGGTGCACTAATTACTCCTATTATCGGCTTTATTGCAGGTAAATTAAAGGAAGGGTCTCAAGCCCAAAACGTGCTCCGAACAATCAGAAATTGGATGGCTGCATTTACATCATTCGTTGCATTTGTTTTCACAATGTTATTAGTGGTTGATGTTTTCAATGGCCAAGGTGGAGAAGCATTCGTAACCAATTGGTTCTGGAACATAGGCGACAAACCTTTTGCCGCAGGATTCGGTGTCCTTGTAGACCCACTGACGGTCTTAATCGCAGCATTTGCCTCAGGCATTGGTTGCTTGATTATGATCTATGGTGTCAACTACATGAAAGATGACAAGCATCTTGACCGCTACTGGTTCCTTATGCAGATGTTTATTGGCGGAATGATATTCTTAGTAATGTCAAATAATTTCCTTCAATCATTCGTCGGCTGGGAAATAGTTGGATTCTGCTCATATGCATTGATTGGATACTTCTTTACTAAAAAAGGTCCCCAAGATCCAAAAGAGTTTACCTTGAAAGAGGAAACAGAAGGTGACTATAATGCTCATGCTGGATTCAAAGCATTCATAACAACCAGAATAGGTGATGTTATGCTGCTCACCGGTATACTCATTGTTTTCGCTGTTGCTGGTACTTTCAGATATACTGAATTATTATCAGACTTTTCTTGGATCACTGCCCTTCATAACAAGAAGATTCTTGTCTTAACTGCAATCCTCATTTTCGGTGGACCAATCGGCAAATCCGCACAATTCCCATTGCAATTCTGGCTTCCAGAAGCTATGGCTGGCCCCACAACTGTTTCAGCACTTATTCATGCTGCAGCAATGGTCAAAGCCGGTGTCTTTATGGTTGTTAGAACCTACCCAATGTGGTACCTCGGATTACACGATCTACATATCGAAAATCTCCAAATCTACTTTATCTTTGTAGCTGCAATTGGTGGTTTCACCGCTCTTATGGCAGCGACAATGGGTACGTCCGCAACTGAATTGAAGAAAGTTCTCGCTTTCAGCACAGTGTCCCAACTTGGTTACATGTTTATGGGATTGGGTGTTGGTGGCTTAATAGAACCAGTAGGCGGAGTCATGGGATACAACGGCTATTTTGCCGGCTCATTCCATATGCTCTCTCATGCTATCTTCAAAGCTTTACTGTTCCTTGCAGCTGGAGCTGTCATTCACGCCGTTCATACGAAATATATCGATGAAATGGGTGGTCTTCGCAAAGACATGCCAAAGGTCTTTTGGCCTATGCTTATCGGTGGTTTATCCTTAGCTGGTCTTCCTCCATTAGGAGGGTTCTTCAGCAAAGAATCAATCTTCGGTGCATGTTGGCATCTCGGAGAAGAAGGCAACATTGTAGGATGGATATTTTTAGTCGTCGGTGCAGTAGCTGCTGCTATGACATTCTTCTATACGATTAGATTCTTGAGCCATACATTTGGCGGAGAGAAAACGGAGCATGTTAAGCACGCAGAAAAAGAACAAGGTGGTCACTTACACAAGTCATCAGCATTGCTTTGGGTTCCTTTAGTAATCCTTGCAGTTGGTACTATTGTAATTGGTTGGCTTGCACCTGTGGTTGAATTATTCATGAGCAAGAATGACTGGTTTGCAGCAGCAACTAACTTTACCGTAGCAGATTATCATATCCACTATGGTGAATCTTTGTTACATGCTTTTGGATCATGGACTTCTTTGATAACGCTAGGTGTTTTGTTAGCAGGTGGTATACCAGCTTACTTCTTATTCATAAGAAAACAATGGGACACCAAAGAAATACTCAAGAAGAACAAGTTTGTAAACGGTATCTACACCTTCTTCTACAAGAGATGGTACATGAACCATGCAATCTATTGGTGTTTAAGAAAGTTCAAAGTACTAGCCGAATGGTTATACGAGAACTTTGACTTGAAAGTAATAGACAAATCAAACTACTTAATCGCAGCTGGAACAATGAAATCGGGAGAAGTGTTCAGGAAGACCCACACGGGTATTCTTTCAGTGAACTTTCTTTACATGTTATTAGGAGCAATAATCCTAATCGCAGTATTATTATTCATTCCATTCTAGGAGGAAAAAAGTAAATGTTTCAATACACACTAGTAGTTGCAATCTTTACCCTTCTCATTTCACCAATATTGGTATTCGTACTAGGAAAGTGGAATGAACACGTTGCAAAATGGACAGCATTCGGTGCAGTACTAACTTCAGCAATATTTGCTCTCTTAACAGTAGGAGATGTATTACTTCTCGGAGCATATACGGATAATTTAGGTGGCTTTACACTAGATTTGGGAGTAAAAGCTCTCTCTATTAATTTCATTCTAGTGGCAGATTCACTAAGTCTTCCCATAGCTGGAGCAATCTATGTCCTCGCACTCGCTGTAATAATGTACAGCTTCGGTTACATGAAAGAACATAAGAATTTGGGACTCTATTATGCGCTCTTAGTTCTCTATGTTGCAGGAATGATCGGAGTAGTATTCGCAGGCGACCTAGCTTATTTCTATGTCTTCTGGGACTTGATGTTAATACCATCATACTTCATAATCGCGAACTGGGGTTCAAAACCAAACTCAGTGAAGATTGCATTCAAGTACTTCATCTTTACACATGTAGGTGCTATGGCAATTCTCATCGGTATTGGTGGACTCTGGGCATTCTCAGATTTCGGAGTAACAGGTGGTGCATTAACAATGGCTGGATTTACTCTCAGCAGCGGCATCGCATCATCAACAATAAGATTGTTGACTTTGCTCTTCATAGTAGGATTTTCCGTCAAAATGGCGATATTCCCACTTCATACGTGGTTGCCAGATACTCACGGTGAAGCCCCCACACCCATAAGTGCTATCTTATCCGGTGTAATGATTCAAACGGCAGCATATGCTATACTTCGGATCTGCACAGATATTATTGGCGTAGATGGTATGGGCGGATGGATGCGTTGGTTATTGATTGGCTTTGCTGTATTCACTATGTTATACGGCGGCATCATGGCAATAGCACAAAAGGATACCAAAAGACTCTTCGCGTACTCATCTATTTCGCAGATGGGCTACATCTTCTTCGGACTTGCCACCTTTACATCATTTGGTGCAACAGGTTCTATGTTTCACATCATCAGCCACTCGCTCGCGAAAGGATCCTTGTTTTTGGTAGCAGGAATACTCATGACCCAAGTCGGTCATCACAAAGGACGTGAAATCAAGAAACTAGGCGGTCTTGGATTAAAGATGCCTATTACCGCAATTGTTGCTATGGTAGCAGCACTAAGCCTTGCAGGAACTCCACCGCTGGCAGGATTTATGTCAGAATGGATAATCTTCTCAGGTGGCTTAGCCGCAAACGATACATTAGGAATTATAGCAGTAATATTTGCTATTCTCTCAACGGCTTTAACAGCGACTTATGTTCTTCTCTTCTTGAAGGATGTATTTTTGGGACCAGTAAAAGAGGAATACAAAGATGTCACAGATCCAAGTCCATATATGTGGGTACCCTTGGTTGTCATGGCAATCTTAAGCCTCGTAATTGGTATATTCCCAAAGAGTGCACTAATTTTCATTACAAATTATGTTGCACCATTATTCGCCGGAGGTTCATAAAACAATGAATGTATTCTGGATACTCCCAATACTTATACCACTTGTTGGTGCAGCATTAATTGGTATACTTGGAAAAATAGCTCGCAAAGAATCAGCTAGCTGGAATTTAGCTTATGCAGTAATCGCTAATGTTTGTTTATTAGCAGTTCTCGGAATTCTAATATCATTCCACACTTCATTAGGCTCTATTGTCAGCACTGAACTTAGTTGGAACATTGGACCTGATGTAGGTGCAACTTTCAAAATGGACCATTTAACTTGGTGGTTAGTACTAATATTCGCCATCTTGGGTTCTGTCGTATCAATCTACAGCATCAAGTATATGGATCACGACGATCGTATCGACCGATACTATCTTCTCTTACTCATACTTGTAGCAGGAATGATTGGTGTGATCATGTCAGGTGACATGTTAACATTGTTTATCTTCTGGGAAACGATGAGCATAGCAAGCTATGTTCTTGTTGCTTTCAGAAAAGAACAACCAGAACCAATCGAAGCAGGTATCAAGTACCTCTTCATGTCTGCTTTTGGAAGTGTAATGATCCTCTTCGGAATGTCCTTAGCTTACGGAATCACTGGAACACTAAACATCGCTTCTATTGGTACTATCATTGCAACCAAATTTGCTAGTGGTCTCTCTGGAGTTCACTACATAATTATTGCAAGTCTTATCATTGGTTTCGGTGTCAAAGCAGCAATCGTTCCATTACACACATGGTTGCCTGATGCACACCCCGCAGCTCCCAGCGGAATTTCCGCTATGTTGTCAGGTGTTGTCATCATGACAGGTATGTACGGTATGATCTACACTCTAACATCCTTCTTCCGACCTTCTGGAACAAACATAGGCTTTATCCTTCTCTGGATAGCAGTTATTACTATGGTTGTTGGAAACCTCCTCGCTTTACGACAAAACGATCTCAAGCGTTTGCTTGCGTTCTCTACAGTTCTCAACGTAGGTTTCATACTCTTCGGTCTTTCTATGGCCCTTACAGGCATTGACCAAGATGTAGCTCTCATAAGCGTTCAAGGTGGATGGTTCCACATCTTTACTCACGCCCTTGGTAAGGGATTAGCTTTTCTTGCCGCCGGAGCGATTATCTATCGCATCGAAGATCGTGGTTTAGATCGCATGGAAGGCATCGGTAGAAAGATGCCCTGGACAATAACGGCTCTCACGGTAGCTCTTTTGAGTCTTGCTGGTGTGCCTCCTCTTCCAGGCTTCTGGTCCAAGCTAAGCATTGTAATTGCAGCTGTTAGCTCTGGTAACTGGCAATATTATGTTGGAATAGTTCTATTCCTACTCTCTAGCGTCATCTCAGTAGTTTATTATTTGATTGTTCTACAGAAACTTTGGTTCAGCGAAACCAAAGAACATCTCAAGGATGTCAAAGAAACACCTATTGAAATTCTAATACCATTATACGTATTAGTTGTCGTGATGATTATTGTTAGTATCATTCCAGGCCGATTTGAAATGTTGGCCAAGCAAGCTGCTGAAACGGCAATGTTACTGTAAAACAAAATCGTTTACAAAATATAGAATTGCATGAAGTTTTTCTTCATGCGTTCAACTCTTTTTTTCTCTCTTTTCTTTGCCATTTCCATTTGATTGTTTTTGTAGATAGAATTACCAATATTCCTCCAATGATGCCCGGTATAAGTACATTGAAGAATGTTTGTAGAATTGAAAGATTAATTGAAGCCGCATTGAATGAATCTGTAGTCATATTATTGTTTACAATCAGTAGTCCTAATAACACTCTAATAACCATATCTCGCACACCAATTCCACTAATGCTTATAGGAATAGCCATTGCAGAAATTGCTGCAACACATAAAACCGCTATAACGATTAATGGATTCTGTACAGAATTGAAGATTTCAATTTCAAATGCTTCTAATAAAATGCATCCTTGTAGACCCAACAAAACCCAAAAAGTAACTGAAAGAGCAGCTAAAAGAATGTACTGCGACCATTGGTAATTCTTCTGGTGTTCATAAAAATCAGTAATTATTTCTTGAGAAGTTAACTCTATCTTGTTCTTTGCATTCTTTTTCTTGAACATTTTTGAAAGGTATTTTAGTATGAAATTTAGAATTGGTTTTGATATTTTTTCATTAAAAACTACTGCGATTAAACCAATGAATATTAGAAATCCAACACCAATAGCTCCTGGTATCCACCAAACAATTGAAGTAAATTCTAGTTTCATTATAGCTACTGGAACAGTAATACCTACAATGATGAATATTCCTGTTAAATCTAACAATCGATCAAATATAACAGAAAAAACCGATAAACCCATTTTGATTTCCTTTTGTTCTTTTGAGAGATACACTGCTCGTAAAACATCACCTATTTTTGCTGGAGTAATACTTGATCCAAAGGAACCTATAAGCACTAATCTCATTGCTTGAAAGAAATGTATACTGTATCCGTGAGGTTTAAAAACTAGTTGCCATCGAATAGTTTTGATGATAAACAATAAGAAAGTACAACCTATTGCTCCAAAAATGAGTGCGATATTTGCATTTACTAAAGATTGTAAGATTAATTTTGAATCACTACTTAGTATCAAGTAGGTCATTAGTCCTAATGCGACAGTAATACCAAGAGCGAATTTCCAATATTTTTTCACTAGTAACTTTATTTGAGAGTCTTCACGCCTTTCATCTGGTTGTTGTTCATATATCTCTACTCTTTCAAATTGGATGTTTTTTTCCGTCAAGTTAAACCCTTAAACAAGTCTTTTTCTGTCAATTCTACATCCATATTTTCCTTTCATGGGCTAAAGATTTCCGCTGAACTAAATTCTCTCTCAATCAATTTCTCGCTTGCGAGGAGTTTGCCATAGTTAACATCTTCCCAATATTGTGTGAAATCTTCTACAGCATCATAAATCGTTTTCTTGGGATGGTAGCCTAATAATCGTTTAGCTTTTCCAATATCTGCAAAAGTATCTTTTACATCTGCCTTGTTCATTTCACTATATTCTAGAATGGGTTCGATGTCAGTTACTTCAGCTACAATGGCAAGAACTTCATTTACTGAAATCCTCGTTCCAGCACCTACATTGAATATTTGATGTTTTGCTTTTGGCATTGTTGCTGCTAAATGAAATGCTTGAACAATGTTTCCAACATGGGTCCAATCTCTAGTCTGATTTCCATTGCCAAAAATATTGATAGTTTCTCTATTTAGCACTCTTGAAATGAAAATATTAATAGCCATATCTGGGCGTTGCCGTGCTCCAACAACAGTAAATGGTCGAAGAATAGTGGTATCAAATTCAGGATAGAGATGATTGCATACTGTTACTAATTTTTCACTCGTTAGTTTTGAAACACCATAAAAGCTAATAGGTTCTGTTGAATGCTCCTCATCCATTGGCATGTATTGAGTGGCACCGAAAACAGAAGAACTGCTAGTGATAACTGCTTTTCTAACATCATTCTCTCGAGACACAGAAAGAACGTTAGATGTTCCTTCCACATTTATTCTTAAAGCCATTTCAGGATTTTCAGTTGAATACCGTACTCCAGGTTGTGCTGCTAAATGAATGACCGTCTCAATTTTATTTTTATGAATTGCTTTCACTAATTGTTTCTTAGAGAGAATATTTCCTTCAACAATTGTGCCACCTAGATCTTCAACATCTCTAGCATTTCTCCATTTCAAATATGGCGAATAGTAATCAGAAAAGCTATCGTAAATCGTTACTTTTTCATCCATTCCGAGAAGATATTTTGCTAAATGATGTCCAATAAATCCTGCACCACCTGTTATCAAGAAATTAGTCAATTTTTGTCAGCTCTTTAAGTGAATTCAACCTATCACTTGGGAATTTCTTATTTAAAGAGCTAACTGACAAAAATAGTACTCGAAATACTAAAAAAAAGAGTAAATGTGAGGAAAGTTTTACGAAACGGTTCATTCTGGATCGTAAGCTTTATCTAAAGCCTCACCAATACGACAATTTTCACCTGCATTCATTTTCGGACAAATGACTTTTTCGGCGATTACATAATCAATATCAATTTTGTTTTGTGAGATAATTTCCTTCACACGTAGATAAGCGACATTTCTTGCTTTTTCATCAATGTCTATTTTTATTTTTTTGGCTTGTAATTTTCCATTGATAAATGATGGTCCTGATATCTTTAGTTCGAAACTTTCGCACTCGACATCTTCATCTACTTCAATTGACCCTCGTGCGATAATCGATTTCTCAACTTTAATATTCCTTTTTGAAGTGAACCCACCAATTGCTATCAGATTTTCCGCTTCAATTTTACGATCTGATACAAGTCCACCTTCTACTTCAATTAGTCCATCAACTTTTATTTCTCCACCTGCTTTCACTCCACCTTTAACCTCAAGAGTTGCAGCTTTTATTCCTTCGCCAACATTTACTCCACCAGATACTACAATTTCTCTTCCTTGAAATTTTCCCCCAGCAGTTACTCCTCCTTCAATATTGACTTCATATTCAGCAATGATATCTGAACCTACGGTAATTCCACCCAAAACTTCGATATCATTAGCCCAGAGGCTGCCATCAATTTTAATTGACCCTTTTACATTCACATCATTTGCGTTTAGACTTCCTTTGCAAGTCAATCCACCTAAGATACGTACTTGATCAAAATCTCCATCGCCAGATATTATTGTTCCGGCTAATCCTTTTAGGTCAGGTTTTTTACTCATTTTAAACACCTATTTTTCTAATTGTCTATTTAATTCACTTTGTTATGGTTAGCTTTTCTTGAATAAAAATTAATCGAATTGTAGTTCTCTTTTAAATAGTTTTTTTTTCATAAAACGATTGAAGGTTTTTTTGAACCAATTACTTTAAAAACTTGGAGAATATTAAATTTATATTTACTTTAAAAAAGACTTTAAAATACGGTGAAGCAATGCACTTTTACAACCCAACAAATTATGCATATCTTATTGGTGGTATTGTATCAATCATTGTTAGTATTTTAATTTTAACAAAAGATATTCGACTTCCACTTAACATTCTATTAGCAACTACACTGTTCTTCTTTGGTATTTCGTTGTTGTTCAATGCTTTAACTTATCTTTTTACTACAATTGACCATGTAGGTGTGCAAATTATTCGAGATGTTTCCACAATTAGTGGTGGAATTGGTTCATTTCTTGCATTTATTACTGCTTTTACAATGTACAAGGGATTACACTATCTCAAAAAATGGCTCTTTATCATTCCAATTATAGTATTATGTATAGTAGATGTTACGATAGGAGCAATTTTTGATTATGTAGATACTGACAAAGTTTTGGGAGGAGTAAAAACAACTCAACCACTTTGGGTTATGATTTTTCTCTATGGGATACCGGTTATAATGCTAATTTTTAGCATCATCAATTTTTACCTTACAAGAAGAGAGGTAGAAGAGCAAATAATTAAAAAACGAATTTTATTTTTTATTCTTGGATTTTTCTTTCTGATTTTAGGTGTTCTGATATATGCCGTGTTTGGTATTATAGAACAAGTTTTCGATTATCAATCTCAAACAGTGGAATACATAACTTGGATTTTTGCTTCACTCTCTTGGTGTGTAGGTCCCATACTAATGCTTGTGGGCTTTTATACTGGAAAATTCAGCAAAAATTCCACAGAAGAGATACAAGTTCTATAAAAACAAAAGGATCTTTTTTGTTTCCAATTTAGAATCTAAATTATTGTCTATTAATTTCTTCAATAGTATAATTGGAACACTTTATAAATATTTGAGAGGTATAGTAATATGTGCTTGCAAGTGTTCAACTTGTCTTGCTAGAAAAATAGCCTAAACGGTGAAATTATTTTGAGGTCGAAAAATCTTGTATTAGTAACCTTTGTTCTTCTAATGCTCACACCAATCTTTGCAGTTAGTAGTAGTAGTGTACCAGATAAAACATACTCTACTCCCACAGATTGGAATTCGAGTGTAGGAGTTACTCCAGGGTTAACAATCAAATATACAATTAATGAGTTAGTTGCTCCATCAATGGATAATTTAACTATTCCAAATCTTGCCGGCAATTATCTCTATGTTAAAGTTATGTCCGTAGAAGATGATTATACATTCTCATCTGAAGAAGGTGTTCTCATTCGATATGGATTGGGTATTATTTTTAAAAAGGATGCGACATTCACTATTCGTGAAGGTTTTGCAGCAGCAGATTTTACTATACCAGCTGGTTCTGCAACTCCAGCAATGGTAATAGCTGGTGTTCCCCATTTTAATAATACTTTTGCACCCACATCTCCATTCTTCTTAAATAACGATTGGATTGAACATAAAGATGTGTTAGATTCTCATGGGTTCAATGTTGTTGCTACTTCTTCTGAATTTGCAGTTTCCTTAAATAATGGAACTGGATCCATCTCAGCAAAGTGGCGAAAATCAGATGGTCTCTTGACTTCTATGGTTGTTGATGATATCTATGTAATGGGTATGAATTACTCAGGATTAAATTTGGATATCAGTCTATTATCGACAGAAGACAAAGGATTAGAGGTCGCTGTTGGTGATGAATTCATTTTGAAAAATGAATTTGCTTCTATGGAGATCACAGGTAGTGGTGATTTGTTTGAAACAAATGAAACCCAATTCTCTTCTATGGAAGAAGAATATGAGTCAATTAAAGATGAGATAATGTTAAAATACACTGTTACAGAAATCGAAGGGTTATACTACAAATGTGATGCTTCTGTTTTTGATTATGAAAAGAAAACTTTGGTTCCTTCTGAATTACCTGTTGTTTTCAATGGTTTTTTGGGTGCTATTGATGTTCAAGACCCACCTATGATTTATGATGCATTACTTGATCCACATATAACAAAAGGACCTGTTGCTTCAGCAACATATATTCCTGCAATTGCTCCAGTAATTACTCCTGATTTTGATATATACGGTGGATATTTAGTACTTGCAGACACATTAGTAGGTGTCTATTTGAATGATTTATTGGGCTTTTTACCAGCAATCTCTGAATTGGAAGATCTTACTATAGATACTATCGAAGGAGACTTCTTCATGTCTGAGAAAAGAGGTTATGTCTACTTCCAAGAATCACTTAATGCTGAACTTTCATACGATTATGAGATTTCTACTAGTCCTTTCTCTGCACAATTTACACTCGCATTTGATATTGGAGTTACTATTCAAGAAGAAGGATGGTTGGCATACCACGAATCAGGTTTGGTCGCTGGAATGCGAATGAAATCAGATATTACTATAGAAGTAACTACAGATACATCTGTTTCAGGATTACCAACGGGTCAATTGACAATCCGTATTGACTTTAAGGTTGAAAATCCTGACTTTAATCCCCCAGATCCATTAGGTAGAGGTGTTATCCCAGGTTATACTTGGTTTGTAGTAATCCCAGCATTACTCAGTCTTGCTGCAGTTGGTTTAATCTCTCGTAGAAGAAATTAGCTTTTACATAATGAAAGTGCGTAAGTTTCGCACTTCTCCTCTTTCTTTTTTCATCATCAAAATTTGTTTTTGAATTTAGCTCTTTTTAAATCAAATTTATCAAGTGTTCCAATGAAAAGGAGTTTATACTATCATAAGTTGAGTCTTTGCTTCCGCTTTAGGGATTTTGTGAGTAGACCTATTGAAATAGTCTGTGAACAAAATGGCTTCGGAATTAGATGATACTACTGATGAGCTGAACAAGTTCAAACAATTTTATAAAGTTATTTTAGTTTGTCTAAGAAAATTATTGTTGATACCTGAAGTAAGGATCATTTTTCTGTTAGTAATTGTTCGTTTAGTGTTCATCGTATTTACTCACTGGGGCATGGATTTTGATTTTTATATTGAAGTTTCTCAAAGAATTTTAGCCGGGGAACATCTATATACTGATTTTGATTCCACTCATATGCCCTTAGTTGATTTAATTTATCTTGCAATGTACACCATTTGCCCTTGGAAAGGAAGTATTATTGCATTACGTATTTTTATGAAATTTCCTTTTCTCATATCTGATATTGGAATTGCCTTGGCAGTAATGAAAATTATAGAATTTGATCGTAAAAAAGAATTTGTTGCTGACACTGAATTGACTGTAGAACAATTTGTTAGTATTAGAAAAGCAAAATTGATTGCCGGCTATTTTATAGTATTTAGTTTACCTCTTATCTTTCAAACTAGTGGGGGAAGATACGATAGCTTGATGATATTCTGTTTTACTATGGTGGTTTATTATCTTCAAAGAAATAATTGGTTTGGAGTTGCTTTTTTTGCTGCTTTAGGTACTTCAACAAAATATATTGGCATTATCTTCCTTCCCTTTGTCATTTTCTGGATGCGTAAAGAAGATTTCAAACCATTTGTTTTTGGTTTACTTCTTGGTTTTTTGCCCATTTACCCTTTTCTCATTATTTGCCCTGAAGGTTTCATTAGTACTATCTTAAATCGTAGTAGTCATATTGTTTATGGTTTTTCACTGTGGCATGCGATTTATATTATTTGGAATAATTTTTCTTTAAAATATGTTACAGGTATTGAAGCAACTTATGATAGTAGTGGAGAACCTTGGTTTGTTTGTGATTACTATATGCCAGTTTTTATTGCTTTTTATTCACAAATTTTTATTTTTTATTTGTTATTTTGGTGGAAGATTATGCGTTCAGAATCCATTGATCAGCAATCACTCTCAACTTTGATTAGTATAGTTTTTATTCCACTGTTTATTTTTAGCTTAACCTTCAAAGCAATCAATATCCAAGTATTGGCTTGGTTTATACCGTATATTGCATTGAGAAGTAAATTTGATTTGGCTTTAGAATACACTTTTCTTACTATAGTAAATGGCTTTGGTTTGATAGTCTTTCAAGCATATCATCCTGTTCCTTTTGCAAAATTGTCCAATGCTGCTGCAGGAGCAGGCTCCGTGTTTGATTTAATTGTGATACAACCAGTAATCTATCTTAAAAATCAAACTTCAGAATCAGTTTGGGTCAGTGTTGTTTTTATATCAATATTCTGGTTTCTAATTCGAACTTCAATTGAATTGTTTCTCTGTTTCAAAGAGCTACTATCAAATGCACAACAAATAAGAATCTCTGCTAGTTGATATATTAGTTATTTTTTCGTTTATTTCTATACTATAATTCAAATGATTTCTAAATACTTATTATAGCTTGTCTATTCAAGAAGAGTATCATGGCTCAATGTAATTATCTTGGTTGTGAACGAAGTGAAGCACTACCATTTAAATGCAAATATTGTGGCAAATCTTTCTGTACGAAACATCGTCTTCCGGAAAATCATGCCTGTGAAAAATTACATCTGAGTAAATCACCTATTTCTATTGAATCTAGCACTAAAATAGCAACTAAAGAACAGCTTGATTTTCAAGTTCCAAAAACTCGACAAGATAAACGATTTACAACATATGATTTTGATGATGATTCACAATATTTTAGTAAAGGTTCGGATGGCAATATTTATTCTGTAAAATCTACAGAGAAACAAACACAAAGAAGAGCATTTTTTTCACAAGTGGGTGATTCTTTTACTACTGGAAAAGAATTTCTAGATATTTTAATAGCCTCTCTAATTGTTATGCTTTCCTTTGGTTTCACAGCCATTGTTATGTCTCATGTTGGTTGGGTTTTTTCTGGTTTCATTCTTGCAATTATTCTAGTGTCATACCTCTCCACAATCATCCCCCGTAAATTACTTGCAAAGAGATTTGGTTGCACTTCACGATTCATGTTAACCAAACTTGGTTTGCTGATTTCTGCTTTAACTATTATCTCTCCCATAAAGTATCTAAGCCCTGGAATGCTGGTGATTCCCGAGTTAGATTATATTGCAAAGAAAAGAAGTGGTATAATTAGTGCAGTTGGTTCAATGATTAATATTGCTCTTGGAACAGTCTTCATTATTCTTGGAATATTATTACCTGATTTCTCAATTGCAATTCTCATGCTAACTGGTGCATTCATCACTTCACAAATAACTCTCTTGAGATTAATTCCCATGCGTTTCTTACCTGGTAAGAGAATTTTAAATTGGAGTTGGCCTCTATTTACAATTATGCTAGTATTAACATTAGCAATCTTTATCTTATCAATTCTATTTGGTGTAATGGGTCAACCTATTATAACAATCTAATTTCTAATTGCAATAGCAATATTCTCTTTTGAAAATTTATTTATAGTTGGTAGAATTGTTAGTGCAGAAATTAACAATAACGCCAAAATAAATATTGGAATTCCAATGTAATCGAAGGAGAATGTATAGGGTAAAATATTATTGCTTGTGAAAATCGGGCGATTTATAACCATTGCTAGAAATGCAAATGGTATTCCAATAATCAATCCGGCAATGATTGAAACAAAATTTACTATTAACAACTCATTCAAAATCAAAGTTAATAGATTTCTATTTGAGTTTCCAATTGTATTCAAAATAGCATTGTATTGCTTTCTTTGTGTCATTAAGAATTCAAGATTTGTTAATAAAATTATCATTCCAATAATATTTAACATAACAATTTGAAATAAAATAAATGAATTTGTTTTTGGTATATAGAGGTTGATGTATTGACCTACATACTGTTCATTAATTATCTCAGAGTTTATAGATAAAATATCAGTAAAGGTTTTTAGCTCTTCAATAGTCTCATCAAAGTTTGAGCTCTTTGTTTGTTTAGCCAGGAAGAGACTTGTGGCAGAAACAGCATAATCAATTTGTACCTTTCTCTGATTTACCAATATATATTCTTGACTTGTTTGACCAATTTCAATATTATCTCCATACGCCAAACCAAATCCCGGTGCAGAATGGATGATTCCTGAAACACTAAAAATTTCTATATAGCTTCTATTGGGCATTTCTCTAACAGGTATAATTGACCCTACAGTTAGATTCAGTTTTTTTGCGAGAACATCACTAACAATTGCTCCATCTTGAGTATTATTTAACTTTAGCAATGCAGTCTCAACATCACCATTTTGATTTGAAGCCATCTCCCACCGACCGATATCCAGATATTTTATTGGATCAATTCCATGAACAGTAACGCTATTATAAATTAATTTACCTTCTACACTAAGTACAGGCATTACATCTTCTATTCCTGTTATGTTGTTTAAGCTCTCACAAAAATCTATGTCAATATAGGATGTATGAATGCGAAAATCTGCTCCATTATTATAATTCTGTTCATCATAATAATTTCCAGAATTAGTTGCATACATACTCAAATAGAAAACATTCACACTTGCTAAAATAATTAGAACCAAAAGCAACGAAGAAATCTTTGACTTGGAATGTTTAAACGTATTTGCAATAAAGAAAGAATTCTTTTTGAACAGTTTATCATATAAAGATTTTATTTTTCCCAACATTGACTTTATTCCGATTGATGCAATAAACGAAATTAACATTACTAGTAAAATTATGAGTAAAAAGCTTACCATATTTTGTTGTGTTTGTTCTTTAGTAAAATTATAGATTTCATTAATTTCAAGAAAGGATAAAATTCCAAATGCTAAGAGTAGAGCTACAATTGAAATGAATGCTGTTGAGATAGCAATTATTGAAGTGGTTTTTTGAATTCTTTCTCGATTTCTCTTTTGGTGTTCTTCTAAACCACTGTCAAAAATTGTGTTGAATTTAATTATTGCAAAAATACCTATGATTAAGAGAGTACTTAAACACATATAGAATAGCATTGAAAATGGAAATATCACACTACTAATGAATTCAGTAAATGCTGCCCAAGTAAATGAACCAGAAGTAAATGCTGGTATTAAGGCTGCAATGCCAAAAGAGCTAGTTATTGAAATAATAAAACCAATTATTGTAAGTATCAGGAATTCTAATAATAAGACAGTAAAGACTTGCCATTTTTCTCCTCCCCTTTCCTTATATGTGTCAATTTGATTCTTTCTATTTTCAATTACTATATTTGTTGTGAACAATGAAAGTATTATGCTTATTACAACAACTGGAATTGCAAATATCAAGGCAGATTTAGAGACGCTATAGGCTTTGTCTAATTCTTTGATAGGTGCTTCTAGAATCATAGATTGAGATGATTGATAGGCAATTTTTAATCTGCTAGTTAAATCGCGAATTTTTGGCATAATTTGATCTATGCCATCTTTTTTGAGTAATTTAATATCGCACTTCACTAACAACTCTGGTTGTAAACCGTTTTGTTTCATAATCGTTGTATGGTTTATCATATTTTCTGACAGAAAAATAATCGAATCTTTAAGAAAAGTTATTGGCAAGACTTTTTGGATCATGGATACTGTTGGAATAGTTCGATATATTCCTCTAATTGTTACATTATAGAAATGCTCAAGATCACAATTGAATAGATACACTTCCCCCATCTCTGGACCATTTTTTGCTATGCTGACGTTCATTTTCATTCCAGGTTCAATTTCATACCCATAAATCCGTTCAATTTCCTGTGCTTCAAATTCACTAATCAATACTTCATTTTCTTGTAATTCAAAATCACCTTTCACTAGAAATTGTGATTGGATTCTTTGTATTGCTTCTTTTGGTAGGAGTATTAATGATGTTAAGGATACTGGATCGTTCATATCGTCCTGATCATCTTCTGGAGCAAAACGATATGTAACTGGTTTGTCTTCAGCATTGAAAAAGGCAATATTATAGTAAATTTCTGCTATTTCTTGAACAATTGGATCATTTTCTAAGAATTCTTTGATTCCGGGTAAATCTTTGTATAAATAGGTTGAAACTTTTAATTCATAATCTTGATCCACTAAAAAATCTTGAGCAGCTAAGTCTTCAGCCGTTGAAGACCACAATTGTAGTGATAGCAACAAAGTTATTGATATTATAATCCCTAATGTATAGATTGTAGATTGCTTCTTACTGTTGGAAATATTTTTCAAAGCTGATGTGAAATAGAATTTAAAGCCCATTTTTTAATCACTCTTTAGGGAAATAAGAGACTTCGGATTATCTTAACATCTAATTGATAAATAACCAAAGTATTAATAATACTTAGTTAAACCTTGATAATTCCTTCAAATCAGAGTATTTTGATTTATAACATTGCAATGTCAATCTACTTTAGATTCTAAAGAAAATAGTAAATTAAGACTATTTGCTATGCTAGATACGAATAACAAGATATCTCTCTTAAAGAGAAAATATCACACGGATGAGGTTGTTATAATAATGATAAAAAAACTTGCACTCAAAATTATTGGTATAGATTGTTCGGGTTGCGGAAAAAATTTTGAAAAGAAATTATTAGCTGAACAAGGAATAGTTGATGCAAGGATAAACATTGCTTATAAGAAGCTGTTTGTTGATTATGATTCTACAATTATCACTGAAACTGAAATTCATGCTATAATAAAAAATTCTGGTTTTTCAATTGTAAAAGAGGAAACCTCAAAAAGGAAGCAAGACAATTCTGATTCTCCAAATAAGCGTTTTTTCAAATCGAGTATTTTCCTGAAAAAGGAAATTTACACAACAACACTATCTGGAATTTTACTTTTGGTTGGAATTCTTCTAGAATTTGTTTTTAAATTTGAACTAGCTTCTCTCATTGTTTTTATTTTTGGTACATTGATTGGTGGTGTTTTCATCTTTAAAAAAGCCTTTTTTGCTGCAAAAACGCTAAATTTGGATATTAATGTTCTCATGACCATAGCAGCAATTGCTGCATTGATAATTGGTGAAGAGGTTGAAGCAACAAGTATTGTGTTTCTGTTTTCCATTGCAGAATTAGCTGAGTCATTTAGTGTTGAAAGAGCAAAGAACTCAATTGAAAAATTGATAGATTATGCGCCTTCTGAAGCAATTGTTCTTTTTGATAATAAAGAACGCATTATGTTGGCGGAGGAGGTCGAAGTAGATTCCCATATACTCGTTAAACCCGGTCAACGCATTCCTCTTGATGGGGAAATTTTCTCAGGTGAATCATATGTAAATCAAGCACCAATTACGGGAGAATCTTTACCGGTTTCAAAAACAGTTGGTGATGAAGTATTTGCAGGAACCTTAAATGAGGATGGTGCTCTAATAATTAGAGTAACCAAACCATATGAAGAAATTTTCTTGAAGAAAATCATTGCATTGGTCGAAAATGCTGATCAACGTGCTCCCATAGATCGTTTTGTGGACACTTTTGCTAAATATTACACACCGATTATGTTTTTAGTTGCTTCATTAACAATGTCTATTCCTCCATTAATCACTGGTGATCCTTTCATAGAGTGGGTTTACATTGCATTGATTGTGTTAGTCATTTCCTGTCCATGTGCTGTCGTCCTTTCAACACCAATCACAATTGTTACTGCTTTAAGTCGTTCAGCTCGTAATGGTGTTCTTATCAAAGGTGGTTTTTATATCGAAAGCATTAGCAAAGCTAAGGTTTTTGCTTTCGATAAAACAGGAACTTTAACTGTTGGGCAACCTCAAGTAGAAGAAATAATCTCTAATGGAGATCTTTCAAAAGAGGAATTGCTAAAGATAACAGGCTCTCTTGAAAGTAATTCATCTCATCCAATAGCTCGTGCAATTAAAGAAAAGATGCATGAGAAAGATATTGAACCGTATCAAATTGAAGATTTCAAATCAATAGCTGGTATTGGTATACAAGGAGAAATAGATACTCAGCTCTGGACAATTAGTAGTCCAAGATTAATAATAGAGAGAGAATTAAACATTTCAGATTCTCTTGCATCAGAGATTTCTGTAAATCAATCTGAAATGAAAACTGTTGTTATAATCAGTAATGACACTACAGTTCATGGAATTATAACTATTAGTGATCAGATGAAACCCCACGCAAAGGGTTTTGTTTGTGAATTGAAGAATCTCGGGGCAAAAAAAATCATTATGCTAACTGGAGATAATGCAAAAACCGCTGCTCGAGTAGCAAATGAATTGGGTATAGACGATTATCGTGCTGAACTTCTTCCAGATGAAAAGATGGCTTATATTGAAAAATTGAATGATGAATATGGTCATGTTGTTATGCTAGGTGATGGAATCAATGATGCTCCATCTTTAGCTCTCGCAGAAGTTGGAGTTGCTATGGGTGCATCAGGTTCTGATATCGCTTTAGATACTGCAAACGTTGTTTTGATGACTGATAGATTGGATGCACTTCACTATTTGATTACATTGAGCAAAAAGTCAATGAGTATAATCAAACAAAATATTGTTATAGCTATAATAATTAAGCTGGCTCTTTTTGTACTGTCATATATGGGATTAATTCAATTATGGATGGCCGTATTAATCGGTGATATGGGTCTCTCTCTATTTGTAATATTTAATGCTATATTGCGTGCTCGAGGAAAGATGATGAAACATTTAAATTGCGACCAAAATTTATGCCTCCAAAATGAATCACTACTAAATATCTCAAGAGAGATTGCTTGCAAAACTGGTTGTGCGTGTATTCAGTGTCAGAGTTGATAATTGTCTGCAAAATGACCATTTTACTTTTTTTCTTATTAAAATATGCAGAGATTATCAACCTATTTAAATAGAAAGGAACACCATTCTTTTTGAGATTTAAATAAACAAGGTGTAAATTAATGGCTATGAATATTTATAGTTCCACTTCAATCCAATATTTATTAACAAAATGGTTTGATAAAGTGACTGAAAAACAAATACAATATACTGAATTACTTACTAATCACATTGAAACTAGTAACAAGAAAGTTCTTGGCATTGCGCTTGAGCTTCAAAAAATGCAAAATAAAATAGTGACACCAGAAGCACTTGCTAAGAAAGCAGAATTAATAAACAATGTATCTCAGATTGAACCTGATATCATATTATTAATTGAATTCATTTATAGCTACAAAAATCTGATGGATGAAATTGAAGGATTCAATCTAGAGCTTACTTCAAGAAAGAATATTCTAAAACTGATAAAATCAGAAATAGAGTACCTTAACAATTTAACAATTTCATTAAGAAATCTTATAAAATCAATAAATGCTGTTTTCAAATATGGTTCAAAACCAAAAAAGAAAAATGAGGTTGAATTTGAACAATTTTTAAAATATTATTCAAAATTATTACGAAACCTAGGAAAGGAGTTTAGTAATTTTAAACTAGATTTTCAAAATTTAATAAATAAATTAGAAATTGAAGTAGAGCTAGCTAAGATAATTGATGAAGAAATTATTGAGTAATATTCATTTTTTGTATTGAACTTCTTCTTACTTTCAATTCTTTTTTTTCTATCCAGAGATATTCAAGTGTCAATGTCAAGTAATTGCTCTAAATATGTTTTATTCGACCAAGGATAAATAAAGGAATTTCAACAAAAGATTTAAAGATAATTAAAGTTTCTCGAATATTATCAATAGTGCTTAGGTGAACATCAATGCGTGCCGAAGAAGTTATCAATTCAACAAAACCAAAAATGTTTGGAAATTGGCGAGAATATCCTCTTGAAATAAAAATTATGGATCTCTCAACACTCGCATGGTTAGCAATTTTTATTCTTCAAATAATATTTCTAATAGCTAATGTTGAAGCAAATATTCGAACTTTTCCAATGATTATGATGCCAATCTTCATGTTTGTTGTTACATTTTCATTACGATTAAAATTAATTGATAAACCAACATTGATTAAGAATATTTTTGCAATCTGGGTAGTTATTTTTCTGTTATTTACCTTGAGCGCAATATTAGTTTTAGCTCTCTATCCGGCATTGATGCCTTCAATTACTTAGGGAAATTACTTTCCCCTTATTTCTTTCTTTCTTGTAATGGATTACATTCAACTAGAATAATAAATCGAGGGATTAAAATATTAATAAACTATTTATTTATTGTAACTAAGTAAATAGTCTATTTCTAGACTTAGGAATAAAATGGTGTGATTCTTTGTCTCATAAAAACTTGGCTGATATGTCTTCCTTAAATAAAGAACTCTTAGAGAAATTAACCAAAATGGGTTATAATACAATTGAATCACTTAGTTGGTTAACTCCTGATGAACTCGCAGAAGAAATAAAAGTAGATATAAAAACAGCTCAAAAAATTATCACTGAAGCTATTTCAAATGTTGATTCTCAACAATTTTCTGCGGCAGATTTACTTTTGAAAGAGAAACAAAAACAAAGAATTTCTACTGGCTCAAAGAATCTCGATGAACTTTTAGGTGGAGGAATTTATACCGGTGAAATTACAGAGATCTCTGGAGAATTTGCTACAGGTAAGACACAAATTTGTTTCCAATTATCTGTTAATGTTCAGCTCCCTAATATTCAAGGTGGCTTGGACGGTAGCGTTTATTATATAGATACAGAAGGAACTTTTTCCTCTACAAGAGTTGCTCAGATTGCTAGTGAAAGAGGTTTCGACCCCACAAAATTTCTCGAAAATATTGCTGTAACACGTACTTTTAATTCTGATCATTTAATGTTTTTAATTATGAATGTAGAGAAAATAATTCGTCAAAGAAATGTCAAGCTCTTAATTATTGATTCAATAGCGTCACATTTTCGTGCTGAATACATCGGTGATAATAAACTTGTTAAAAGACAACAAGTTGTGATGAGTTTAGCTGAAACATTGAAAAAATTGCTAGACCAGTTTGAACTTGCAATAGTAGTTACTAATCAAGTCATTGCTACATTTGATGAGAGTTTATTTGATAAATCACCTCATCCTGCGTTGGGATTTGCTTGGGCTCATCGCCCTCATCAACGACTTCTTCTTCGAAAAGGTCGTGGTCCTGCTCGTATTGCTAGAATGTATGATTCATCTAGATTGCCTGACAGGGAATGTATCTTCTTTTTAGCAAAGCGAGGAATAGTTGATACCGAGAAATAGGTTTGAAATTATTAAAATGATTTTTATTTTTCTTTCAAATGTTTTTTCCAAGAATTTTGAGGAATATTTAGTATTGAAAGGATTTTTGACGAAGAAATTTCTCCTTCTCGAGTTATTTGAGGGACTGGTTGAATAGTAAAATCAATTATTGTTGATGGTTTTCTGTTTGAAATAACTCCAGAATCAAATATAGCATCAATTTCGGATTCATTAAATGATTTTACAATATCTTGAATATTATATGGGGTTGGTTTTCCAGTTTTATTTGCACTTGTAGAAATCAAAGGTTTACCAAGTAGCTGGACAATTGAATTTGCAAATTGATTACTAGAAATTCTGAGTGCGATGCAATTTGAATTTA
Organism: Candidatus Heimdallarchaeota archaeon; assembly: GCA_018238155.1. Taxonomy (GTDB): domain Archaea; phylum Asgardarchaeota; class Heimdallarchaeia; order JABLTI01; family JABLTI01; genus JABLTI01. The sequence continues at coordinate 288,199 of JABCTZ010000036.1, forward strand.
CTTCATCTGGTATAATTGTTTTTTTCGGTAAAGCTATAACTAAAGGTCCAGGATGAAATCTTTGAATCAACTTTTTCGCAGAAGGACTCACTTCTGCAATTGTATTTATCATATCAAATGAGTCAACAATAATCGAAAGTGGGTGATCTTTCGGTCTATTCTTAATGGTAAAAATTTTTTTTACCGCTTGGACATTAAAAACATCACAACCTAGTCCATAAGCTGTTTCTGTTGGATAAACAATCACTCCACCATTATTCAAAATTTCAACTGCATTCTTAACAGCGGCAGTATTTTTTCTCTTAGGATCAATTTGTATTATGATAGTGTATCCCTCAAAATTTAAGTTGTATATTATATCCATTCAATTTTTACCTTATCACTACGCCAATCCGGTTTGACTTGTGAATCACTTACTTTTAATTCGCCAGATGATTGATATTTTAATATACCACCCCAAGCAATCATTGTTCCATTGTCACTTGCAAATTGATATGGACATACAGAAAGAGTGAGATTCCAATCATCACAAATAGCTTGGAGCATTTCTTGAAATCGTTTATTTCGCGCAAAACCACCAACCACTAATAATTCAGTCATTCGAGTGTGAGCAATGGCTCTTTCAGCAATTTCTGTTAGCATGGATAAAGCAGTTTCTTGTAAACTATACGCAACGTCTGCGACATCAATCTTGTCTTCTTTCACTAAGCGAATAGCAGCAGTTAATAAACCTGAAAAACTAACACTCATTCCTTTCACACTATATGGCAGTTGATGATATATCTTACCTTGTGCTGCTACCTTATCAAAAAGAGGACCTGGCCACGGTTGTTCTGGGTCATGTATGCCGACTTCTCTCGAGAATTTATCAAAACAGTTGCCAACTGAAATATCTAAAGTTTCACCAAAGATTGTGTAATAATTATTTGTTAAGGAAGATATTTGAGTTGTTCCACCACTAACCAGTAAAATAATGGGATTTTGTGAACCTGTGAGTACTTTTCCAATTTCAATATGACTTACAACATGATTCACACCTACTAAAGGTACATCAAGAATTTTTGCTAAAGTTCTAGCTATGACAGCTCCTGTTCGTAAACAAGGACCCATTCCTGGACCTTGAGAGAATGAAATAAGATCAAGATCCTTAGACAACAACTTTGCTTTGTCAAGGGCTTCATTAATAAGTTTTGAACCTACGTCACTGTGATGTCTTGCAGCTTCTCTAGGATGTATTCCTTGACCAATTGGTGGCAAATAAGAGGAACGGCAGTCAGCTAAAACATCCCCTGAAGAATTTATTATTCCCACTCCAAAAGTATGGGCAGTACTTTCAATGCCTAAACTAATCAAATCAAGATCTTCTTTTTTAGTCATTTTGAGAGAAGGATTCATTTTTTCGTGCCCACAAACAGTAATTTAGTTATTAATTCAATTATTAATATAGTACACTTTAAAAAGCTAAATAAAATTTGGGAAAATACGAGTAACTAATTCATTAGAAATAACTGTTGGAATTATTTATTATCAAGTACCAGTGGAAAAACAGTTGCTAGTGCATTGTAAATTGTTTGATTAACATAGCTATCGGCATCTGAAAGTATTAACTCAAGTACTTTTTGAAGAACAGTTCCATCATTATCCTTGACCGTATCTTCACTGATAATTGCTGATAATGTTTGATGGGACGTGTGAACATATTTTCCTTCCTCAACTTTCTGATAACCAGCACTAACTAAAAGTTTGTGGATTTTCTTCAAATCTTTATCCAATTGTGGAGTTCCGATTCTAAGAATCATTGGTCTTTGTATTTCACCCATTTTATTTTTCTCCTATAGTTTATCTAATTCAATAACAATCCATTTTATTGCTTCTTCTACACCTATTCCTTTAGTTGCTACAGTTGGTTGTATGTGCCAGCTGCGAGCACCCATTTTTTCCAGATTATCTAAATTACAAGCTTTGATAATTTCTTCTAATTGCATACATCCTTCAATATCTTGTTTATTTGCTATGACCAATAAGGGAACATCTGGAAATTGTGGATCAATCAGAACAGTCCAAAGCTCATTTTTTGCTTCTTCAATTCTTTCACGATCAGATGAATCGATAACGAATATAATTGCACTTGCACCTCGCATTAATGTGCCCCATAAATTACGAAAATGCATTTGTCCTCCAAGATCAAAAACACTTAGATTGACATTCTGTCTTTGTAAGACTTCTACATTGACACCTATCGTTGGAAGCGTTTCAATACTTTTCTCAAATCTAAGGAAATTTAACATGGTAGTTTTGCCAGCAGAATCGAGTCCTACAACTGCGATTTTAAATTGCTTTTTTTGTCGGAATAGTTTCTGTAAGAAGCTCAATGAAATCTTCCTCTATATTATGTCAATAATATTTTTTACTAATGATTACTTTTATTATGTTATAACAATTCTACTTTGTCATTCACTATTTCCAAATATAATTAATAAATCCATCTAAACCGCCATTCTTGAACGAATTTCTAAGAAAGGTGAAATATATTACCTCTAGCAATTCAAATAAGATTTACTGTAATTTCTATTGTATCTAGTCTTTCATCGAACTTTACGATACCTTTGTTATCTAGATTTCTAAGTGCCTTCAAAATAATAACTGGAGGTGTTTTTGAAACTGATTTCTTCAGTTCATCTAAACCCATTGCTTGTTTGCGATATGCAAGCGTTGAAAGTATATCTACTTCAGGTATATCGATACGAACTTCCTTTAAGAGGAAATCCAATATGGGACTTACTTGAACATTTTGTTCTTCTTCTTTTTTAATTTCATCTAATTGTTGTTGAATTTGTACAATTTGATTATTCATACGGTTTTGAGTAACCTCTTTTTCTGAGGTTTTAGCTTTAATGTTCTCTTTCAATAAAATAATTTGATTTTCTGTTGAGGAGAGTTCTGTTTTTAACTTGTTGAGATTCTTTTCTATTTGTTCCATTTCTAAGGTCAATTTATTACTCTTTTCTTGTTCTTCTGAAATATTTAATTTAGCACGTTCAGTTTGTTCATTTAATGTGTTAATATCACTTAGTAAACTCTTCTTTTCATTTTGAAGTTGTATTTCATCTCGTTTATGATCATTGAGATTCTTTTCTAAATTTTGAGCATTTTGTTCTGCTTTTTCTAGATGAGAGAGTGCTTCTTTGATTTCTAGAAGAGTTGCTTCAATTTTTTGATGAATGTTTTGGTCCAATTTTTCTAAGCGTTCCTTTTCGGTTAAAATGCTTCTCTTTAAACTAACTAAGTCTGTCATTCAGTATACCTCCTAAAATTTTAAACTCCTATCAATGGTAATCGCACCTGATGATGAATCATATGTAATAAGTTTCCTTTTCATCAAACCTTCTAGTGTTTTTATTATTAATTCATCTGAAATCCCGGTAACTTTTGAAATGGTACTTAAATCAGTATTTTTTCGACCTTCAAGTGAATTAATAATTTTTAATTCATTAAACTCAACATGATTTTTCTTTATGAGATATTCAAGAGCCATTCTTTCCCCTTTTATTCTTCTAAGGGTATCTTTTTTCGCTTCAATTTTCTTTTCAAACTCAAGGATCTTTTTTTCACTTGAGCTAACAATTTCTACAATATTATTAGATATTTTTTTGTTCTCTTCTGAAAAGTTTGAATATTCATCTTTAGCTCCTGCTTGCTTGTTTTTCGTTTCATTTAATTCTGAATTTATTTCTCTAAGTCGTGTTTCTAATTTAGCTCTATTGTCAACAAGTTCTGATAAATTTGATTGTGCTCCGGATAATAGTGTTTCATTTGAACTCTTCTCATCTTTTAGTGTTGTAACCTCTCGAGTAAGAGCATCATTAGTTGATAAATAGTTAGAAATTTCATCTTTACGTTTCTTTTCAAAATTAATCAGATCCTCTATTGGATTTTTTAAATCTTCTAATCCTTTCTTAGTAACTTTAATTTTTTCTTCAAAATTACTGTTTAATTCTTGAATTGTGAGCTCTGATTTTTTAATTGACGATTGTACTTCTGATATATCTGTCATAAATTGATTACACTCCACTTCTTTTATATACTTTTTTTCTGAAAAAGATTTCGTTTCAATTAATACTTAGTTAATGATATTAATTAATTAGAACTATTCACTAATAAATTAATTTGGTGAAAGATTGAAGAAAAAAGTGAAAATTGATTGAAATTTGTTATTTCAATCTTTTAGAGAGCTGCTTTTAATCCATATATACATGAGATGCAACTCGTTCTATTACTTCAAGCATTGCAGGTGTATGTTTTGCTCTAATTGCGTTAACAAAATCATCAGATGGCAAATTTAGTTTCTTAATTTTAGCCCAATCTTGAGAAATCTTCTCTATGAGCGAAACACGGTTAATCAATAATGATACACATTCATTATGTTTCTGTTTGGTCATTGTTTGAATGATGTCATTTAAATAAATTGATGTCAGACCTTGGGAAACTTTCTTTTTATCCATATCTAGAATAACTTCATTTGAATAATAAGATAATAAATCTCGATTAACTCTGATAATATCTGCATCTCTAGGATGAATAAAATCTGCAGTATAATTTACTATTCTAAGTTCTCTCTCAGGGGCAAAACATTGGATGGTATCAAGAATCATATTTAGTAAAACTTGATTTTTATCTGATTCTGGATCCAATACGATTAGTAGTAATTTTCTGCTAACTATTGCATCAAAAACTTGATCCATGCCTTTTTTAATTTGTTTAAGTAAGAATGGCATGTTTCCTTTGTCAGTATTTCTTTTTGTAACTTCTACCCCAAGAGTTCTTTGTGTATCTGGGGTTGAAGTTTGTGGTTGTTGTGTTGTAGTTGATGTTTGAATAGTAGTTTCTACAGGAGAGCTAACAGGTGCAGGTGCTGGAGTTGGTGTTGCACTTAAAGTAGCTGCTGCTGCAGGGGGAGGAGAATCTGAAAAAGATTTAACTGAATAATAAACTTTATTCCCCATTTTTGTGGTGTAAAGAAAACCAGCATTCAATATTTCTTGGATTGTTGCTACAGCTTGTTGAGCTGAACTTTCAGTCATAGCTATGACTTCTTGAAAAGATGCAATTTTAGCATCTAAAATTGAACGAGCTGTTTTTTGTAATCTTTGAGGAAGTTCCATAACACTAAGAGTATCTAATTCTCTTCTACTCCCAGACTTGGTCATTATTCTATTCTCAAAAGCACTTCGTAATTGGTCTAATTTAGCTACAAATCCCTGGAAAACTGAAACATCATCACCTTGCCAGTTCTCAACATAATCTTGAGGGAAGATTGCATAGAAAAGTGTTTCAAGTTCAGGAAGTAAAATATCAAGTATTCCTTCTTCATTTGGATCAGAACTAACAACAAAAAATGCCGGACCTACTTGCTTGTAAGTTAGTTTTAAATCACCAATCAATTCTTCATTTTGTTGTCCAATACTAACTTTGTTTAAAATGGAATCAATGATTGGTTGAAAATCTCCCAAAGAATTTCCTTTTAATTGTGCTTGACCTGGTTCATAATTTCTGTAAACTAACGGAAAATTATTCTTTAAAATTAATACTCGTTTTATCAAAACTTTCTTCTCCGAATAAAGCAATTATTTCATTTTAGTTCTGCTTTTACTAATAATAAATCCTTCTTTTAAGGATTTAGGCTTTCCTATTATGAATTTATTTATTTCTTAATTAAAAGAAAAGCTTTTATCGACCTATACAATGGAACATATCGACTCTCAAACTTTCAAGAGTTTTTAATGGAAAATATCAATTTTGGAATAAAATGAAAAAATAATTTGGTCAAGTGCAGAGGAAAACTCAATGGCATTTAGTCGTAGTGTAAATGAAGAAAAAGCCTATATTTCGTTCAATTTAGATCCACGAACTAAACTCTTAATCTTAATGGTGGTATCTTTACTATCTGTTGTAATAAGTGATTTTTTCTTCTTGTTAATGCTTTTTGATTTAGTATTACTTTTTGCTATTTTATCTAAAGCAAATATAATAAAAATTTGGAAATATGTTAAGCCAACAATTTGGTTAATCATACCGGTTTTTCTTATTCAAACAATTTTTTCCTATGAAAAATATGGTCCACTAGTAATACTCCCTGAAACTTGGAATCTTATAGGTGGTTTCGTATTAATTAGTGTTGGCTCTCTTTTTTATGCCGGAAGTATTTGTTTGAGAATACTCATTCTAGCAGTATCTTCAAGTCTGTTCAGTTTAACTACAGATTCAAATGATTTCTTACATGCTCTTAGAAAGATAGGTTTTCCATATGAAATTGCTGTTGTTACTGGCTTAATTATTTATTTTCTACCCATGGTTATTTCTGAAACTACTTCTGTAAGAAATGCGCTAGAAACGAGAGGAGTGAGTATAAGAAAAGGTCGTTTTCTATCAAGATTAATGACATTTAGAATATTAATCACAGCAATTCTAATGAACTTTATTGAGAAATCAAAATTTCAAGCAATGGCAATGGATTCTCGAGGATTTAATTCAAAGATAAGAAGAACAACTATTTGTGATTTGAAGCTCAAAGTAAATGATTATGTGATCATGATTGTAGTAGTAGCCATATTTGCAGGTATATTCTATTATTTTTGGGAGGAAATAAATTTCTTAGAGAATATATTTGACTATTTTGGAAATATCTTTAACCCAAACTAAAAGGTGAACAAAAAATGTTAACAAAATTTATTGGAATAAGTGGTGCAAAGAAATCTGGAAAAACAACCACTATCGAAAAACTCGTACCAAAACTAAATGATTTAGGCTATAAAATTGGAACAGTAAAAATCGCTTTCAAAGATGTAACTATTGATGTAAATAACGAGCATTTTGATGTTATACGACATCGCAAAGCTAAACCTGCAAAAACATTATTCAAATCATCAATCGATACAACAGTCTTCATAAATAACGATTTAACTCTGAGAGAATCCCTGAGAGGTTTTGGAAAAGATCTTGATATTGTTCTTTTAGAAGGGTTCAAAGAAAACCTTGTTGGATTTCCTCAGATTGTTTTGCTAAATGAGAAAGGGCAAGAATCAAAAGTTGTTGATGAATATACAGTAGCAATATCTTCTATCCCTGAATTCAGCTTGAAAAGTTCTGATATGAGATTTGTTTCATTTGATAACCTAACGGAAATTGTTGTAGAGAAGTCTATGCCTTTATTTCCAGAACTTGATTGTAAACACTGTGGGTATGATGACTGCAACTCTTTAATTAAGGACATTATCCTCGGGAAGAAAAAAGTATTAGATTGTTATGTCTTAGAAACAGAAATATCCGATCTTCTTTTACAGGTAAATAATAAAATCATCCCTTGTAATCCATTTGTTCGCACAATTCTAAAAAAAGTCATCATTGCTGTTTTACAATCAATAAAAATAGAGGAAGATGATTTTTCTGAAATAGACATCAAAATCTTGTTAGATAAGAAAGAAAGGGAGGATATGAAATAGATGAAGAAAGGATCTATTATTCTCTTGGTTATAATATTTAATGTTGTATTGGGAGCTTCATTAGTAGCTGTCTATTTTACTACCTTCAATCATAATGAACCTAATGAAGAAGCGTGGATTTTAACCATAAAAGGTGATGTAGTTCAAGAACTCAATCTAACAATTAAAGATTTGGAGGTTATGCCGAATATTACTCGAGATTACATTGTGCAAGGAACACCAACAACTAATGATACGTATACTGGTGTATCGTTATATTATCTTGTTACAGAAGTTGCCAATATAACTTTAGCAGCAACAATTAAAGTAATTTCTATTGATTTATTTTCGAATTCACTTTCATTAGACGAAATAAATGCTACACGTGATATAATAATTGCCCACAAAATAAACGGTGATAATATTACAAGTCATTCAGATGGTGGGGTCGGACCTTTACGTTTGATTATCCCACAAAAATTTGAAGGAGAATATAACGGTCAATATTGTGTTAAATTTGTTGTAGAAATAAAAATAACTTTGTTGTAAAATTATTGGAGATACCAATATTGAAACGATTCAATACCTTTGATTTAATAATGATTGCTCTGATGGCTGCATTAGGTCTAGGTACAAAACAACTGGTTCGTCCATTGGTTTCTCTAATAACTATTCCCTTGTTAATTCCCGGAGGAGCTTTAGCAGGTGGATTCTATATGCTATGGTTAGTACTAACTAAAAGATTTGTACCGAAATTTGGTTCTGGAATATTTTTTGGCTTAGTTCAAGCATTAGTTGTTATGATTATGCCTTTTGGGTCACATGGCATTTTCACATTCATTACCTATTCAATGCCTGGTTTAGCTGTAGATCTTATTGAAATAATCTTTAGAAAAATGAAATCAAAATGGCTGACATCTATGCTTGAAGGTGCTCTATCTAATTTAGTGGGAACAATTGCAGTTTCAAGTATAATATTTGAATTATCTGTTGAAGTTTTACTCTTCGTAGGTTTATTAGCACTCTTTTCTGGTAATATTGGCGGAATAACTGCTTATTTAATTATTTCTCAAATTAAAGATCCATTAATTCAAGAATCAATTATAGAGAACCCATCTTTACAAATGGAAAAAGAGGATCTACCTCATAGTGAAGTAGTTACCGAAATGAGTTGATTATAGCTCATCAAAAACTAGTTTTCCATTGAAAATTGTTCCAAGAACTTTTGTTTCTTTAATTTTCATAGGATCAATGTTTAGAATATCCTGATCTAGAATTACAAAATCAGCTAGTTTTCCAATTTCAATTGAACCTTTAATTTTCTCTTCAAAAGATGAATAAGCAGCACCAAGTGTGAAATAGTATAATGCTTCTTCTGCAGATATTCTTATAGCATCTATTGGATGTGCGGCAACAGACCATATACCAAGCAATGGATCTAAAGGCATATTATCAGAACCAAAGCACAATTTCGTCTTTTCATCAATTATTTTTCTAAATCTATTCAATAATTTATATCTCTCTGGTCCCAATTTGGTTTCATATAATTGTCCGGGTTGTCCCCATCTTCCGGGGAAATTTGGTTGCATTGATAAAACTAATCCTAAATCATTTACCTTTTTCAATTGTTCATCCAAAAGGTATTCAGCATGTTCAATTCGATGCCGACCCTTTCTGACAAGTTCTGGATTGTTTATTTCTTCAAATGCTTTCAATACAAAATCTATTGCTTCGTCACCAATTGCATGTATAGCTGTTTGCCAATCATTTTCAATTGCAGTTCGAACGGTTTCATGGAAAACTTTCTCTTCAATGTAGAATCCACCTTTAGTCGTTGTATCGTCAAAATATGGCTCCTTAAGTGCAGCAGTTCTTGCACCTATAGAACCATCAGTAAATATTTTCACTCCACCAATACGAAGAATATCATCTCCAAATCCTGTTTTAATACCTGTATTGATGTAATTGTTAAACCGTAACCGAGGAACATTCATGTACACTCGAATTGTAAGTTCATTTCTTTTCCAAGCAGAAATATATGATTTTACACTGCGAACAGAAAGATTGTCTGTAACAGAAGTAACTCCAAGTGAATTGGCAAATTCGCAAGCGGTTTTTACTGCTTCATCTAATTGTTCTTGTGGTTTCTTCAACTTAGGTGAGGTAGCAATTCTATCAATTAGTGTATCTGTTAAAATCCCTAAAGGTCTTTTTGTTACTGGATCCAAATCTAAATCCGGATCATCTTTAGCAATTCCTAGTTCTTCTAAGGCAAGACTATTTACTGCAATTAAGTGTCCACACACTCTGCGAATATAACATGGATTTTTTGGTGCAATAGCATCCAATTCATCAAGAGTGAGATATCTTTTGTCATCCCAATTACTTTCATCCCATCTTTCACCAAAAATCCAATTTCCAGAAGGAGTCTTACTTACTTTCAGTAAAATTTCTTCCAGAGCTTCTTTTGGAGACTTTACTTTATTCAGCATAACATCTTTGAATGTTGCACTTATTGCCAGTATATGTGTGTGAGTATCGTTGAAACCTGGGCACAGAAATCTACCTTTCAAATCCAAAATTCGTTTCACTTTGGAAAATTTTTCTTTTAGACCTTTTGTAGACCCAACGGCGAGTATCATGCCATTTTGTACTGCGATAGCTTCTGCTCGCGGTTGCTTAGAATTTTGAGTGACTATATTTCCATTAATTATTAAGAGATCTATTTGAGAGAACAAATTTATTACCAATTATTTGTAGAATTGCATTCTTTTTAGTTTTTCTAATTAATTCAATAATTGATATAATAGTCCAAGCAAGAAAGCTAGACCAATAAACATGAAAATTCGGATTGCATACCTCATTAGTTGGCTTTGCAATATTTTTCTACTATTTCCAACAACATCCAATGATGGAACCTTTGGAGCATTATAATTGCTAATCAGCTCATTGATTAATTTTATAGTTTCGTTATTCCCATGATGAGAATATATTTTTTCATATAAATTTTGAGAAATGAAAAATTCTTTGACCATTTCTGGATCAATATCTTCTTTTTCTAATTCTGCCTCTATTCTGCTAAAAATTTCTGAAAGAGCAAATTTATTATTGTTTTTAAAAGAAAGCTCAATTAGTACTGTAATGCCCGCCGGAGGAATCTTTTGAATCATTCTTTTCAAATATTGGATTTCCTTTTGATCATCTACAACAGAAGAAAGTTTGTATTCTAAATCGGTTGTAGATAATTTTAAACAAGTAGTTATTTCCTTTTCAAAACCATATGGAATGGATAATGGTTGAAAGGCTTGAATATGCAAAATTCCTTGAAATAGTTCGTCAGATAGTGTTTCTTTTTTATAGTTTCTAATAAATTTTAGAGCGATATCCAATGCTTGAATTTCACCTGATAAAGAGAACCTATACAGAGCTGCTAGAAGCTTCTTTTCTTCAGAGAATCTAAAGAAAACGGCTTCCTCTAGAAATCTACCAAAGAAAAGAAGAAAAATGATTTCTAAACAACCAATCATCAAACTAAATTCTAATTCTACAACATTAAATATCACACCAATAAAGAGGAGAATAAAAATTATTGTAGAAACAACATAACTAGTAACCAGTATTGCATTCAAAATTCTAGTTCGTTTACAAATAGAGCATTCCAAACTTTCAAAATTGCCTAATATATTTGGTGATGATGAGGTTTTCTCCTTAATTCTTTCAAATCTTGATGGTTTAATGTGAATAGGAAAACCACATTTTTCACAACGTGCAATTGGTGATTGATTATTTTGTTGATTTTCAAGCAATTTCTTTTCATTCTCAATAATTCGTTTAGTAACAAAAAGTCTTTGGTGATTTTCTTTACTATCAATTTTAGTATCAATCATCACTTCTTGGCAATAATCATCGGTCAATTTCACAACATCCTCTCTATCAAATGTTTAGTAAAAGTGTTTAAAAAAACATTTCACCTATCACTAGATTGCAGTTTCAAAATTTCCAAAGCTTTTCCAAGAACTTTTTCTGAAGAAAGTAAACTGTCAAAAGTAGAGCTATCATCTAATGAATCCTCAATTGTTTGAACAAAATCTACAAATTCAGGTGATTCTAGTAACTTTTTAATTTCTTTTTCTGATTTGGTGCTAATTTTTTGTTTTAAATCCTTAGTAGAATTTTCCTCATTAGTAATGAGAAGGTCTCGTAAGTTTTTCTCAGACATATTTATCACAAGATATTCATTAGAATAATATTAAAACACCACAATCATGATAAACTTGGAATTTTTTATCATAGTGTGTTTATTATTTCCTCAACTGATATTTTTATAAAGTGCAATTGCTTTCGTATGAAATCATTGATATATTTGTGAAATAAGACTACAATGAAACTATTAGCATAATTTGAAGTTTGGAGTAATAAATGTGAAACTATTAGCAAAAGTTGTCTTAGCGGGAGATGGAGGAGTAGGAAAAACTACATTAATTCATCGATACATCACAAATAGTTTTATCGATTCCACTAAAATAACAATCGGTGCTGCTTTTCATACGCACGAAATAGAAACAGAAGAACATAGCGTTTTAGTTCAAATATGGGATTTAGGTGGTCAAGAGCAATTTAAACAGATGGGCATTTTTGACAGATATTTCAAAGGTACCTCAGTTTCAGTTATTATGTTTGATCTAACTCGATTAAGTACAATTGAAAGTATCTATGAATGGGCTGATTTGGCTTTAGGTGCAAGTAACACTAAGATAATTCTTGTAGGTGGAAAAAAAGATTTAGCAGGTGGTATTATCTTTAATGAAGAAACATTCCCTGAGTTGTTTGAAAAATACGATTTCATTTCTTATCATGAAACATCATCAGCAACTGGAGAAGGTGTTCCTGAAGTTTTTCAATCAATTGCACAAACTATAATTGATTTAACATTGGAGAAAAAATCTCTATAAATCGATTATTTATCAAAGTTATTCAATTTAACATTAAATAGTATTTTAAAGTATTAATTATTTATAAATACGATAATTATATATTGTAGAAGAACTAGATTCAATCGAAAATTACCTAAGTAAGAACAATTTGGAGATTCAATAGAATGCCTACAAGTCCAGTAATTCAAGAATTGAAATCAATTATAAGCTCAATTATATCACAAGGAAAAACTGGTAACATGCGGGCAGTTGTACAATCTCTTCATGAATTTGAAAAAAGGACAAAACACAAAAAGAATGATCCTGCAATTCAAGTATTATCAGCACAAGCTTATCGGCATTCTTTAGAACCATTTGGTGTTGCCAAGAAATTCAAAGATGTTGAACTGATGATAATAAAAATAGAACACCTTCTGAAAGAAAATCCAACATCTGAGGATATGCAAGAGATTTTCAGTGAAGCATTGAATGCTGCGATTTATCATTACATAATGAATGAAAAGGAAAAGGAAATTCATCAAACTTTGACACGCCTCGGTGAATTTGCAAATAAAAATCAAGTAAATCCATTCGTACAATTTAATTACGCAATGTCTCTTTCTAGAGTGGCAGAATATTTTGTGTCAAAGGAAAATAAAGAAGTTGCTTACAATATCTTATGGGAAATTATTGGTATAGTAACGTTCTATCCTGGAAAAGAAATCTTAACACAAGTTAGCGAAGGATTATTACAATGTGTGAAAATTGCTGGTGGTAGACTAACTATGATTGAATTAGATGATTTAGCTAATCGAATTGATGAATTCATAAATTTCACAAACGAATTTGGAATTCAACAAAAATTAACTACTTGTCAGGGACTAATTGTTCAATTTGTTGCTGGATTACGAATGAGAAACGGATATAGTCCTGATGGGAAACTACAAAGAATCTACAAGAAATAGTTTGATTATCAATCTAGGCACTTTTTTCAAGCATTTGATGTAATATTGATTCTAGATGGGCTATTTGAACAATACCTACTAAATGCCTTCCTCCTGCGATAATTGTCGGATAGGCAGTAACTCCATACGCATCTACTATTTGAGGGTCGGTTTCTGCATCAATCGTTTCAACCTCTAAAGCAAACTTTTTAGCAACTTTCTCAATGTGATTTAAAGCAACTTTTGACCATGCATCTCCTTTCTTAACAAAGAAGAGAATCTTAGTAGATATTTTTTCAATAATTTTCGGTGAAATATCAGGGATAGGAATAACACCTGACACAATTTGTTGAATAATTAAATTAAAAGCAGCATCAACATTTGTATCTGTTTTTGCACTTGTGAAAATCAAATTAGCTTTTGCTGCGGGAGTATCACCTAGAGTTTTTAGATTAAAAGATAATGGGAGTTGCTTTGTTTGTGCTAAATCGAGTTTAGTTCCAACTAAAATTACCGGAACATCCTTTTGGTTATTAGCCGTTCTAAGATCTTCATACCAACCTGATAAATTGTTAAACGTTTCAGGTTTAGTTAAGTCATAAGTTAATAGAGCTCCAGATGCCCCTTGCAAGTATCGCAAACCAATTTTCCGTCTGCTCTTTTGTCCTGCGATATCCCAAATCATTAATTTTACTTCTGCATCCGGGTATTCAAAAGTTCTAACATAAAAATTTAAACCCAAAGTGGTCATATAATCTCTGTGAAATCTATCGTAAATATATCTTTGAACTAAACTTGTTTTACCTACTCCCGGATCGCCAAGTAAAACGATTTTTCTTTGGTACAATTTTGTCAATAGATTCCAACCTTATTAAGAAAGGAGTTCTAATTCCTTTTGTAAGTTTTGTTCTATACAACTAATAAATACTAGTTTACTACTGTGGTAATTTCACATCCATTCTCAGTAATAATAATTGTATGCTCGGCTTGAGCAACGGGGGTTTGACTTTTGCTAACTAACATAGGATACCGGGTCAATGTTTTATAAGAAATTAATTCTTTTAATGCTTCAAACAATCTTGTTTGGGACATTAGCTCTTTTAACCAGCGAAGAGCAAAAGGTAAATTACTATATTGTTCAATAAAATTAAGGATTGTTTTAGAATCCTTAGATTTTGCTTTTGAACCTATTTTTGAAAAAATATAGCTATATGATTCATCATAAATCTTCTCAGAGCCTTGTGATGTGGTTACAAAAGGTTCAATTGCTAAAACTTGTCCCACTTTTAATTTCGGTCCAAAAAAACCAAATTTAGGTTTTGAATTCGGAATACTAATGCCTGAGTGAAGTTTCCAACGTTCAATGACATGCCCGGTTAGATCTGTTATTGGGATCAATCCTTCTCCACGAATTGTGGATTCAATTATTTCACCAATTTCCCCAGGACGAACACCAGGTTGAGCGAATGCAATTGCTTTTTCCAAAGCTTTTTCTGCTACTTTTCTAAGTTGTAAGTGTTTTTTAGATCCTCCTACAGAAAAGGTTCTAGCATGATCAGAAATATAACCATCAATATGTGCTCCTAAATCAATTTTAACAATTGCTCTTTCTGGTAAAATTAAAGAATCGTCAATAGGGGAAGTGTAGTGAGCTGCTATTTGATTCACTGAAACGTTAACTGGAAATGCAGGCTCTGCAGAATGACTCTTTATGTCCCTCTCGAGAGAGTTGCAAATAATTTCCAACTTCCTATTTTTAGAAACAAGCCTCTTTGCTCTTCTCATAACAAGAGCAGCAATTCGTCCTGCTTCTCTGTATTTTTCTAATTCTTCATCATTTAATAGTGACACAGATGGATTCGCCTCTAAAACAGAAACCACAATACCTACACTGCCTATTTATAGTTTTGTTATCATTCATTTTTTTCCTATTTCATAAATAAATTCTTTATCCAGATCCAAGCTATCAGAAATAATCTTCTGAGCTCAAATTGTTCTGGAATATTAATGACCATCCAAAATGGTAGAGATACATTGGAAATAACCAAATATAGAAACAAGGCAAAAAGACCAAGCGATAGCAAAATAACAATAATGTCCCACCATTTCAATTTAATAGAATAGAGAAATGTTCTATTCTTAGTTGCATTCCAACCTCGAGACTCAATAGCTTCCGCTAGCTGCCAAGATCGTCTTAAAGCTGTAGCAAAAATTGGTATAAGAAGAGGAATCATATTTCTAACTCGTTTAAACAAATTACCACTATCAATTTGTAAACCACGAGACTTTTGAGCATCAATTATAATATTCGTTTCTTTTCCCAAAGTAGGGATGAATCTGTAAGCGGTGCTAATTGCCCAAGCAAAGGCATAAGGAAATCTGAATTTGATGAGTGTTTGCGAAATATCATCTGGGGAGACAGTTTGGAAATATAAGCCAAAGAATCCACTAAGTACAATCAATCTTATTCCCAAAACAATTGCTTTTGTAGTTGGATGATCAACTTTTAAGAAAAGAGCATTTAAGACTACTATCAATAGAATAACTGGAGTTAAGAAGAGGAGCGATTTTAACCATCGTTTCATGAAATTTCCAAAGAAAATCAAAGGAAGAAGAGCAACTAAAATTATACACAAAGGAATGATTTGATTAAGGTAAATGGCCAGGCAAGTAATCATAAAAATGAATAGTGTTTTTCCTCGAAGATCAACATAATGCAGAGGTGACTTTTGTTCAAGATAATTAAAATAATCAAGTATTTTTAAGCTCATATCTTTGTCACCTACTTATTTTTTGCTGTTTTGAAAGCATAGTAAGTATATTTTCATATACTTCTTGTTCATTAATTGAGGTAGCAAAAGTGTCATCAATTTGTTGAATTGAATAACACAAATCCAGTAATAGAGGGCTAACTAAATCAGTATCTTGAAGGAGAACTTTATCGGATAATATTTTGGTAGTCCCACCATCAGCAATGACTTTTCCTTTTGAGAGTACAATAGCCCTTGGGATAAAATCTAAAATGAAATCCATATCATGAGAAACAACGACTACAGTAATTCCTTCTTTAGTTAGTTTTTTCAAGAATGAACCTAATTGTTTCTTCTGGCGATAATCCTGACCATAGGTTGGTTCATCCAGAACTAGAATTTGTTGGTTCATTGTTAAAACAGAAGCAATAGATACTAAACGCCTTTCTCCTCCTGATAATTCAAAAGGACTTCTCTCCAATAAATGTTCTATTTGAAAGATATCAATTAAACTTTTAATTGTAGCATCTCGAACTGATTCTTCTATCTTTAGATTTTTAGGCCCAAATTCAAGTTCTTTTATAACATTTTGAGCAAATAATTGATGATTAGGATTTTGAAAAGAGAAACCAATAATGGAAGCCATTTTTGATATTGGTTCTTTAACTATATCTAAACCATTTATTCTAACAATTCCTTCATTTGGTTTTAATAAACCGTTGAAATGCTTTATTAGAGTAGTTTTTCCGGCACCATTTTTTCCTACTATTGCTACAAAATCTGCTTTGTTAATTTTAAATGTGATATCGTTTAGAACGTACTCAGTTTTCGAATCATATTTGAAGGAAACATTCTCAAACTCTATCATCAATTTCACCAGTTATTTTAAAGTAGCAACAAACTCTTCGACAGTTAATGGTATTGTGTTTGTTTTATCTTTCGATAAACCAATTTTTTCATCCAATTTTAGAAATAGGGAAGGGATTTTTGGTAGCATGCTTTCTGGAAACTCTTTATTTTGAAATACTGTTTGAATATCCCCAAAAATCTTTAATTGTCCTTTTTCTAGGAAAGCTAATTTGTTAACAAAATTCAAGCATCTATCTAATCGATGCTCTGCAATTATTATTGTTTTTTTATGCTCAGTATTCAATTCATTGAGAAGATTAAGAATTCGCACCGCGCCCACTGGAGAAAGATGAGCAGTAATTTCATCAAGAACCAAAATTGGTGGGTTTAAAGCTAAAGCTGAAGCAATTGCAGTTAATTGTTGTTCTCCTCCTGAAATTGAATAGGGAGATTTATATCTAATTTCTTCTAAATTCAAAAGAGTAATTAATTCATCAACTCGAGACTTCATTTCATTCCTAGGAACACCAAAATTCTCCAAAGGAAAAGCAATTTCACGCTCAACTGTAAGGTTAGAAATCTGATTTTCAGGATTTTGAAATACAAAACCAACTTGCTTTGCTAAAAATGGTGTTTCACTTTCTAAAGTTGATTTGCCGAAAATTTCTATAGAACCACCAAACCTACCTGCATGAAAATGGGGGATCAATCCATTCAAGCATTTCAATAAAGTTGATTTACCTGAGCCGCTAAATCCTGCTAATAGAACAAATTCTCCTTCTATAACATCAAATGTAACACGCTTTAAAGCAAAAGAATCTGCATTGCGATACTTGAATGAAACGTTATCTATTTTTATTGCCGTTTCTACCACTAAATTAGCCTCAAGATATTATCAACTAAGAGAATAAGAATGATTATTGTTATAAATTGCTTTTTGCTTTAATCATTTTATCAAGAATGGAAAAAGCTGCTTTTCTTAATTCTGATTCTTCAATTTCGCTAGGGATGTTTAAAGCCGCAGCTGTTGAATGTCCACCACCATCACCATGGTATTTCTCACTTAGCACTTTCATAATATCTCTGCCGAAATGAATATTTGTTGAGCTATAGAATATATTTCTAGCTCTGACATTTAAGCGAGTTTCATTTTTCCGTCTCGAGAATATTAGAGCAACATCTGCACCCAAATCCAATATCGCACGAGCAGAAGAGCCTTCATGAGAACCGATGCTACTCCAAACAATGAGTTTGTCTTCAATTTTATGTAGATGAAGTCTGGACGCACATTTAATTCGAGCAACTTTGGTTGATTGATCAAAATTTCTTTGATTTAACTTTACTGCCAAATCATAATCTACTCCGAATTTAAACATCTTATCAATTAGTGAAAGTAAATTTGGACTTAAACTATAGAATCTTCTACTATCAAAAATAATGCCTGAAAGCAATGTGTTTAATAATTTTATATCTGGTTTTAAATCTAAATCAAAAATTAGTTCAGAAACCATTTCTGTTGCTGAAGTTCTTTCTTCTTCAACAAAAGCAATTGAAACATTATTTTCAGAGAAATCTGTTTTGGTGTGATGATCAATAATAACTAATTTTTCTTTAGCATGTGATAGAATGAGCTCCTTGAAAACACCAAATTGATTTGGAACATTGACATCTACAATAACTATTAAATCATATTTTTTATCAGAAGTAGTAAGATAAGGTTTAGAATAATAGTCTAATAATGAGATTGCAGATTTACTAATACCATCTATAAGAACATCAATTGAAGATTCCGGATGAAAGTTCCGAAGAATAAATTCGATACCAAACGCAGAGGAAACAGCATCTGGATCTACGCTCCGATGACCAATGATAGCTATTGAATTATAGCTCCCTTTGGTAAGCTTTTCAATTAGCTTCTCTCTCACATTCAAGAAGTGAATTTCTCCTCAAGTAATTTCTCCAAATCTGAGAAAGTTTCAGCCAAAGTTTCTTTGATAAGCTCCTCTTCACTATTAACTTTTTCAGGTTCAACATTACGAATAATATCAACACTAATTTGTAGATTTTTAGTCGAATTATCAATATCAATAACTATATCATAAAAATCAACTTTAGACTCTGGAACTCTCTTGTGAAGATTGCTTCGCGCAAGCTCGTATATCTCTTCAGAGATTTTTTCTATATCTTCTTCAGAGAGTTTCTTAAGACCTAAATTGGTAATCTTGTCAGATTGATTTTCTTCATTCAAAGAGATCAAACCAAATATTGTATTAATTTAATACTATTTTTGTTCAGTTCCTAAAGCAGCTTTGATGGTAACTTCTAATTCATCAAATTGTTTTTTGAGTTTTTCATTACTTTTTTCAGATAATTTGATTCTCGTATTTGCAAGCTCTTTCTGATCAGTAAGCTTTTCTTTGGATTCCTTAATGGTACTTTTAACCATTAACCGACCAATACTTCGATAACAAATTTCAGCATCAGGCATTTCATCAATCTCTTTGAGAGCTTTCTCAATTTCGATTTGTTCAATTTTTAATGCTTGAATTTGTTGTTGGAAAACTGACATCTTTTGTTGGATGGCTTGATATTGTTTTATTTTCTCTTCTAATTGTGGACTTAATCCTTTAGACATAGTTTGTTTCTCCAAAATTGAGCGTAATATTTGAACATCGTTGAGAGTATTTAAAGAAACTTTCGATTGAGTCTATAAAGAAGGGAGTAAAATTATTAACAACGATATTTGGAATGTTTTAAATAAAGGAAAATACCAATCTAAATAACGGTATTAAAATAAATTACTATTTTAAAGGAGAAAAAATCAAATGTCTTATTGTCCGTCATGTGGTGCAGAAATTGGGGACCATTTAGAATATTGTCCTAGTTGTGGAGCTCAAATCAATGCAGAAAATAAAGCTAAAATGGCACAACTTGATCATGATGAAATTCAAATGGCAAAGCCAGGTCATGCTCAATTCCAACAAGAATTACCTCGATTGGTTCAGAGAAATTACCTTGTTTGGTTTCTATTGACAATTCTTACTGGATTTATTGGTTTAGTATACATTTATTTTGTATTTGATGATTTAAAAAATCTTGATAAATATCCTAAACCTGCAGGAGTGAAATCAACAGCTATCAATCAAAACACAATAATAATCGTTATTATTCTTTATCTATTGGGTTTGAGTGTTATTGCAAATTATATCATAAATGGTAAAAAATATGGTATGTTCAATGATTACCTTGATACACACCCTCAAAAACAAATGAATTTACCATCTAAGAATTATATTAAATTAATGATATTTCGTGACATTATACAATTTATTGGATATGGCTTTCTATTAGCTGGTTTCTTTATTTTATATGCATCTGCATTTGAAAGTGCAGGGGGATATATTTCAATTACAAATATTGGTCCTTTAAGTTCACTAATGGCGTTAAGTGCCAATATATTGGCAATCGTTTTCTTTAGCTTGGGTTCTATATTCTATATTCCTGGGCTAATAATAGCAATTTATATGATTGTATTGGATTTCAGATGGCAAGAAGCAATGAATGAACGTGTAAGAATCATTGATCCAAATTTCATTACGAAGGATTTCTTGTAAAGAAATCACTTTTATCTTTTTTTTATTATGAGACTCTTATACTCACTGAGCAATATGTGAAATTGTCTACAATAATAATTCAAAATAACCTTTAAACAGAAATTGATGATCTTGATAATCATTGAAAGATTTTCACAACTGAAAAAGTATTTTACCTTTCAATTTGTAACACTTTAAATAGTAGAAAATACAATATCAAATTTAGGTTGAAAATTAATATTGAGGAGATACAAAATTAAATGACTTATTGTCCGTCGTGTGGCGCAGAAATTGGGGACCATTTAGAATATTGTCCTAGTTGTGGAGCTCAAATCAATGCAGAAGATAAAAACAAAATACCAAAACCTGGTCATGATGAAATTCAAATGGCAAAGTCAGGTCATGCTCAATTCCAACAAGAATTACCTCAACTAGTCCAAAGAAATTATTTAATTTGGTTTCTATTATCGTATTTAACGGGTGTTGTTATGTTCATTTACATGTACTTTGTATTTGATGATTTAAATAAACTCGATAAATATCCAAAACCAGCAGGTGTTAAATCAACATATCTGGACCAAAATACTGTGATACTGTATATTGTGCTCTATTTTCTAGGCTTTGGAATTATTGCAAATTATCTTGTCAATAGTAAAAAGTATGGTATGTTCAATGATTATCTTGATACTCACCCTCAAAAACAAAATAAATTACCATCCAAGAAATACATCAAATTGATGATAGTTCGCGATATTTTAGGTTTCTTAATGAGTGGAGTTGGAATGGTCTTTTATTTTATTTTCCTTATAGGGTTTGATATGCTGAACATTGGATCTGGTATACCTACATTTTCAAATGCCATGTTAATAATGTCAATCATTGCAATTGTCTTAACTGGTATATGTTTTGTTGCTGTCATGATAATAGCAATTTATCTGATTGTATTGGATTTCAGATGGCAAGAAGCAATGAATGAACGTGTAAGAATCATTGATCCAAATTTCATTAAGAAGGATTTCTTATAAGAAATCATCTTTATCTTTTTTTTAAACAAAATATAAGCAGCTTTTTTTCCAAGTGAATCTAGAATATTACCTTACGTTAATAAAAACAAGAATCTTTTGAGAATGAGAATCCGTGATTAAAAATGATGAATGTAAATATAATGAAACTAATTATCGATCCATATGAGAGTGGAAAAGAAACTTTTGCTCATCAGATGGCGAGATTTTGGAATTATAAAGAAAAAACGCTAAAACTATTAAATACAAGCTCCAATTTTGTGTTTGATTTGAAAGAAAATAATTCCGAACGTATTTTACGAATAAGTCATCAAACAGAACGTACATTAGAACTCGTTCAAGCAGAGCTTGATTTCATTTTATATCTCGATTCCCAGAAAATACCTGTAGCAAAACCAATCCCTTCGAATAATGGAAAAAATGTGGAACAACTTCAAACTGAACATGGCACTTTCAATGGAGTAGTTTTTGAGAAAATACCCGGAGATTACATTGATCTTGAAGATATGGAAGAATGGCAAATGAAGGATTGGGGGAAAATGATGGCAAGAATGCATAATCTTTCCCTTAGCTATACGGCTCATCCTGAGAGAAGAAGGCGATTCTTCAACGAAGATATTGATCATTGGAAGAAGTGGATACCAGAAACTGAAATTCGGTTCAAAACAAAGATAGATGAATTGAAGATTTGGGTTAAGAAGTTAGCAGAAAATGAAAATCAATTTGGATTGATCCATTATGATATGTCTTATGACAATTTTATTTGGAGTGGAAAAGAATTATCAATAATTGATTTCGATGATTCAGCATATTATCCATTCGAAGCAGATATTGCTTTTGCAATAGATGAAATCCAAACAATGAAAAATGGTACTGGCGAAAGAATATTTGATGCTTTTATTGAGGGATATTTATCCCAAAGAAAACTAAGAGATACTTGGAAACAAGAGATGGAACAATTCTTTGTTCTAGAAAATTTTCTAAAATACGCAAGAATGAGACGAGCCTATAATAACGTACAATTTGAAAATCTTCTGCCTTGGAGTGAAGAAATGTATAAGCGACATATGGTATGGTTTACAAAAAAAGAAATTAAATTAGATGCTTTATTAACAAAAAAAAAAAATTGAGCGCTGTTTCTGAAAGAAGCTACTTCCCTACAACAGCTTTTTTTGCTTTCTCTTTCTTTTTGCTTGTTCTCTTTTTATCTTTGTTCTCCTTTTTATGTAATAATTCTGGCGCTAAATTCAATAGTATTTCATTGTGTAATTTGTAAACAGAAGAATACAACTCCAGTAAAGATCCATTCAAAGCTAATACAAGATATGCAAAAGTAAAAATTAGTACAATGTTAAATGTATCTCCTCCACCATACATTATTGAATTCATAAACACTTCAACCCAGCCGATAATAAAACCGAATAGAGCAATTATTGGTAATGAAATTAATGGTGTCAATAGAAGCTTAGTTGGATACCCATCCTTGCTTATTTTATTGAATGCTAAACTTATAAAAATAAGCCCTATTGAAATAAACACAAAACACGTCAAATCCTTGGCAATCAAAGTGCTGAAATAAAACTCGCTACCAACTATAAAGATTAGTGATATAACTGTAGTGAGAATATAATAACCAATATAGATGCCTATGAAAATATGGGCAAATCTTAAAGGCGATTTTTTTCTTCTATCAATTTTATCTCGAAGCTCATCAATTCCAAAAAATAACATAAATAACGCAGGAATATTGATGAATAAACAGATTAATTCAATAAACCAAATAGCTACTCCTGCTCCTTCATAACCAACTAATAAAAGGAGTGTTAATACAGTTGAAATTAGCTGTATACTTGTGGTTATCATTAGCATTTGAACGCTTAATTTAGTCTGTTGAATCCTCTTCACGAATTTCATATTATCGTTATCAAAATTATAACTTGTTGCCATGAAATGTTCCCAACAATATATTAAAATGATTACATATTTATACATATCTTAATCTTAGATTGAGATATTGATTAGAATATAATAGAAAGAAGTATCTTATCTCAATCCTGAGATGCAATTTGTATAGAAAAAAACTTATTCTAGAAAATAACAAATACTATAAATCTGAAACAAATACTGCTATAAAGTGTTATTAGAAGATAAGCAAAGAAGACGTAGATAAAAAAAGAAGGTTAAAAAAGTGGCAAAAAAAGACTCATTTACTGTTGAACCTTTTCCTCGGTTTCGTGAGATAGTCATTGAATCGGTAAAAGCTGGGAAAAAGATGAATCATGTTACCGGAATGCCTATTTATGATGTGACAAAGGCTCGAGAGCTTATGCAAAAATATAAAGAAAAAAATAAGGAATCAGTGTCTTTTACAGCATTCATAATACATTGTCTGGGAAAAGCAGTAAGTGAATACAAACAAATACATGGGATACGAAAAGGTAGACGAAAAGTGATTATTTTTGATGATATCAATATTCGGTTGAACATCGAAAAAGAAATAGATGGGAAAAAAACAGCGGTAATACATATTATTCGTAAAGCCAATAAGAAAAGTTTACGAGAAATACATGATGAAATCCGAAGAGCTCAAGGAGCAAAGGGTTACGCAAAAAAGGAAGTAGTCTCCCAAAAACAAAAAAAATCTCGCAAAGGTCAAAATAAGCTAATCTCTCTACCCAAATTTCTCAGAAGAATTGTTTGGTGGAAATTAAAACATGACCCATTCTTTATTCAGAAAAATTTAGGTACTGTCAGTGTAACCACTTTAGGAACGATGTTTAAGAAAGGTAGAGGTGGATATGCTATTACAGTTAGTCCACAGACATTGAGTATAGTAATAGGTGCAATAGAAGAAAGACCTGGAGTTGTAAATAAAAAAATCGAAATCAGAGAATACCTTTACTTAACTGTGTTGCTTAATCATGATGTAGTTGATGGAGCTGTAGCTGCAAGGTTTCTTGCTAGATTGGGTGATTTAATAGAAGAAGGATATGGATTATCTACTATCGAAGTTAAAAAATGAAAAGCGATATGGGAAATTCCCATACATATTTCTTTTTAATCGCTTATATCACGATGAGATTGCTCTGTTTGTGGTAGAAGTATCTGATTTTCAACTAAGAAGATTATTTGATTCTATTAAGAAATCCTAAAATCACTTCATAGAAGATAGTTGGATTCTGATTCATCATTGCATGCCCTGCATTTGGAATATAACTAATAGGAAATTTCTTTGCCAATTTTTGTTCTGAACTAAATTTCCCTTTATTATTTCCACCAAACATCACCAAAGTGGGTAAATCCAAATTTATAAGACGTTCAAATAAACGTCCACTTCTAGATTCTTTAACAAGATCTAATGATGACTTATAGCTTGAAATTGGTCCTGCTTTTGCAAAAGATTTTGCATAGAGAAGATCGTAACCTTCTGCCATCTCTTCTAAACTATTTAGAACAGTTGCAAAGCCAATGTGTTTCCATTCAGCTAAAGTATACTGTTCAATTATAGATAGAGAGAAGAAACAATCATTTTCATCCAAATTTCCTTCTGCATAGATAATTCCTTTAATTTTGCTACCAAATATTTCTGCAAGAAAAACTCCTATAGGTCCACCCATTGAATGACACACGAGTATATAATCATCTGCTAATTCTAGTTTTCCAATTAGTTTTTGCAGTACCTTTGCTTGTGTATGCATTGAATATGTAAAAGTGGTTGGTGTTGTAGAGTCATAATGCCCAACTAAATCTACTGCAAGTAAACCATATTCTTTCAAGAGGTGATTGCTAAATGTTTCCAAAAAATCATTTTTGCTACTACCAAGTCCGTGGATAAAAATTAACGTTAAACCATTGTTTGATTTACGATAATAATAACTCATCTGAATTCTAGAATCGATGTGCATTGTCAAGGATTGCATATTATCACCTGTGTGTATTTCAAGAATCATTTTCTTCTCTTACTGGTTTGATTTAACAATTGTCAAATAGTTTGTTGTTGTTTTAAAGTCTAATTTTTTATAAAGTTTGTAAGCGGTAGTATTTTCCAAAGTTACTGCTAAACCGATTTTTTTGTACCCTTTTTTAGTACACTCTGCAATTACTTTATTCGTAAGAGCCTTTCCTAATCCTTTGCGTTGATGATATGGAGATACTGAAATTTCCGCAATGAAAGCAATCTCAGAGCTGGGTGAAATTATGAAGCTTAAACCAATAAGTCTGTTCTCAAAAATTATTTGAGGATTAATATTAATATCTAAATCTGTAAAATCATTTGAAATTTTACTAAAAATCTCCTTACTTTTTTCCGGTTCCAACATTTCCGGATAAATATATGTGTCTGAATGTTCTTTAGGATTTGCTTCTTTCATCAGTTGAAAAATTTCATCAATTCTTTCCATAGAAAATGGTTCAAAGGAATAGTTTTCCGGGAGTACAATAGGTAAAGATTGTTTTTTATGCAAATCTCGCATCATCTGAACTCTAGGGTAAACTCTAAAACCATCATTCTTCAAGGAATTTTCTAGAGATGATTCGAAATTTGCCGGCAAAGTTATTGTTTGTCTAAAATGTTTGAAACCCATTTCAAAAATTTTGTTTGTAAAAGTAGAAATCAATTTGTAGCCACAGTTTTCTAAATCGAATCCATCTCGAATATAAAACCCTGTTGTTTCAACAATTTCTCTTTCGATATTACCAGCTAAAAACCCAATAGGATTACTATTGTGAAATGCAATAAAGATTATTCTCTTTTTCTCTTTGATTTTTTCAATTAAATCAGAAATGAGTTGCTCTATTTTTTTTTCATTTATCAACTTGAATGTTCTTTCAAGATATTCAGTAAATAAATCCAAAATATCGTTAATAGTTTCTCTTTGTTCAATAATTACCGTCATTTTTCAATCGAAATGGGGAAACGGTAGTATATTCTTAAAATTATTGGCAAGATAGGTAAAACTGGGGGGAATTCTTATTTTCAATAAAATCAAATATGAGTTTGTTTTATTTTAATAAATAAGTCAAATTTAACTGGAGAAAAATAAAATGAACAAAGTGGGACTCATCGCTGATTCATCCTGTGATTTACCATTAGAAATCATTGGACAATATGATATTGATATTGTACCTGTTTCAATGTATTTTCCTAAAGAAACAAGGACGCAATATATTGATATTACAACAGAAGAATTCTTTGAAAAATTAGTAGACGAAGATTTACATTGTACCACTGGTGTACCTCCTCCAAAAAGATACATAACAGCAATAAATTCTGCTTTAAGTAAAAATGAACAAATAATTATGTTACATCTTTCAAAGGATTTGAGCGGAATCTGGTCTAGTGGAGTTGTTCATGCAAAAAACATTGCTCCTGAAAGAATAACTGTTGTAGATGTAAGAACAACAACCAATGCATTTGGGTTAGTTGTGCTAAAAGTGGCAAGATTGATCAAAGCAGGTTTTTCTAAAGAAAAAATTTTGCTTATTCTAAATAAAGAGATTATTCCTAATATTCAGTTAAGCGCTTTTGTTGGGACATTAAAATATTTAAAACGTTCAGGAAGAATTGCAAGCCTTCAACACATTCTCGGTGAAATTTTCAAATTTAAACCTTTAATAATAATTGAGGATGGTAAACTGGAGTCACCAACAAAAGTTCGAGGAGAAAAAGCTTCTTTTAAATTTTTGGAAAAATTGGGTCGAAAATTAACTCAAGTGTTGCCAGATAATGAAACGTTAGTTGTAATCCATTCTCGAAACATCTCGAGAGCAAAAGAATTAACAAATATATTGCGGACTTTGAACAAGAAAAGAATTGAAATTTTAACATGGGAAATCGGTCCAGCAATAGGAGTACATGTTGGACCTGGTGCATTAGGATTAACTTGGGTGGGAAAACCTACAAATGAATTATTAGAAAAAAGAACAAAAAAGTAAAAACCTAAAAGAAGTGAAGAATAGAATAAGAAAATTGGAATTCGTCCTGATTAGATCGTTGATTTGATATATCGCTGAATTTCCTTTATTACATTTTGTTTCTCAGGTCCAAAAAGAATCGTGTGATGGCTATCTGGAGCAAAAAAATCTTCTTTGATTTTACTATTCACTTGGTTGCGGATTTTTTCTGCATTGTATAAAGGAACACGGGCATCTTTACCTGCAGTAATAGTTAGTATAGGTGCAGTTACTTTATGAATTTCCTCTCGAGCAATTTCCATTAATTCAAGAAGATTTTCAACTGCTTTGAGTGAAGAAATGCGATAATTGAGCATTTTGTGTTTTTCCATCAAAGCAACTTCCTCTTTTCTTCGGGGAAAATATTTCAGTAAATCAGCAATTAAAAAAATATAATCTTGCATGAAATATTCAACTTTCACAGGAGCACACATAGTAACAATTGCATCAACAGGTTCGTTTGCAGCTAAAAGAAGTGACAAAGTTGCTCCCATCGAGTGACCTACTAGAATAATCTTTGAACAAACCCGTTTCAGAAGATCATATCCCTCTTTAAATGACTTGTACCAATCTATCATATCAGTTTGTGCAAGATCTCCCGGGCTTGTTCCGTGACCTGCTAATAGCACTGCAAAGGTTGTGTATCCATTTTCTTTATTTAGGATCTGACCTAATTCTTCCATTTCTTGTGCAGTTGAACTAAAACCATGAGAAAGTAAAACACCAATTTCATTTCCTTGATTAAAAAATGGCCCTGCATTGTCACGCACACTACGTTCAACTTTGCTTGGGGCAAGATTATCAATTACTGCAAATATAGATTGCATAGATGATGATGACGAAAAAGAGGAACTAGCATCTTTTCTTAAGAAATTGATAGTGAACGAATTAAACCAAGAAAACATTTCTTTGTACGGAGATAGTACTTGCAAAGCGATTTCTCGATAGGAGATGTTTTTCTTCTTTTCTTTTGTTCCTTTAGTTTCTGCTAAAGATTGTTTTGAACTCATTTAATTAACACCAACAAAAAAATAAGTCATTTTTCTTGATCCGATTGTTCATCCATTTCTTGCTGCTTCATTTCTTCGACAGCCTTTCTGAATTTATCAATTGGTTTATCCTTCTTGCGACCAAATTTAGTGACAATGGGAATTAATACTCCAAAAGTTAGTAAAGCTGCGATTGGAATTGTTGCCCAATCTAATTTTAATAAACCATTATTTGATGGAAAAGCTAAATCAAGTGCTAACAGAAGAACACTTGTACCTACCATCAATATTGGTCCAATAATCCAAGCAATTTCAGGTCGTTTGAAGATAATGAAGCTAACAACATATGCAAAAATTAATCCTCCAATTGGCCACCAAGCCCAATCGATATATAAAAAGGAATTATTTGGTAAAGTTACTATATCAATTACCAGTAAGAAAATACAAATTAAGACAATATTTAGTGGAGTTACCCACCATTTAAATTTTGGAATTCTATCCCAAAGTGTTCTTCTTCTTGAAGAACCTTCAATTGTTTCTTCTTTGCTTTGAAAAGAATTTTCCTCAATCTTGGGAGCTTTTGTATTCTTGTTGTTCACAGTTGTTTCTTCCTTCTTGTGAAAAGTTTACCACTAGCTATTTATTTGTTTAGAAATAAAAGTCTAATTAATTGTTTCTGAATAAAGAAAAAAATTGCTAAACAAGTTAAAAAGAAATTAAAATTCAATGATGTAACGACTAAATTTCAAAAACCACCCTTCGTCATTTAAAAGCTCTGAATGAAGTCCTTCGCTCAAAGTAACAATATTTGTTCCATCAACTGAAATTTCAATATCCTTTGTTGTTTCATAATTCTCTTCCAAGGCAAAGAGAAAATCATGAATAGCAGTATCAATTCCTGCAACAAAACTCTTACGGATTGTTTCTCTTTGTTCAGAAGAGAACTCCTTCAAATCTTTCTGTATTTTCTGTAACGCAGAAGGTTTCCAGTAACCTATCAATAGTTTGTCGAAGAAATCTATTGCACTATCTCTCAAATTGCTTACTAGAAATTCGCCAAATTTATCTAATATAACTTCAGAACTCATTGTACTCAATTAAGAGTCATTTATTGCCTATTTTAAATTCTTATTATCATTAAAATAGTACTCACATACTCTTAAGATAGGTAGTGATTGCTAGTCCTCCATAGTACATATTTGCTTTTATTGGTTGTTTTCTAGGTGTAATCATTAAATACAAAGCACAGAGTGGAGCAAATTTCAAAGTGCATCTTTTAGATTGGATTAAAAAGAGTCGTAAAATTCATTGAGGTTATCCGTGAGTTTTTTTTCCTGATTTTGTAAAATGGATTTTTACTCTTCAACTGAGAGAGCTAATCCATCTTTGTTTATTTTTCCATCTTTAAGATCAATAACTCGAGTGCCATCTCTAACTAAATTGATATCATGAGTTGTAATTAATAGAGTTACTTTGAAATTTCTATGCAATTCGTAAAGTTGATCCATAACAGTATCTGCAAGTTCAGAATCCATATTTGCAGTGGGTTCATCTAAAATGAGTATCCTTGGCGAACCAAATTGAGCAATAGCTAGAGAGGCTCTTTGTAATTCCCCTCCAGATATTTCTAATGGAAATGAATTTTTCCTGTGAGTGATTTGAAACTGATTAAATATGTTAGTAATCTCATTTTCAGGATAGTTATTTACTTGAATTGTTTTTCCGGCTAAAATATCTTTAACAAATAAGTTCTCTTGTACAGTCATAAATGGATGAAGTCCTCCTTGTTGAGAAACGATGCCAATATTGTTTCGTCTGAAATTTGCTCTAGCTGTATCATTGAGATTATGTAGAGGTTGGTTCAGAACGTTTACTTCACCTTCACTACTGTTAACCATGCCCGTTAGAAGTTTTATCAGCGTTGTTTTTCCAGAACCACTTGGACCAATTATGAAAGCAAATTCACCTTTAGGAATATCTAAATTAACATTAGAAATTGCTGCAACTTGAACATTCTTTGCCTCATAAATTTTCGACGCATTTTGGATATTGATATCAAGTTCTTTCTTCTCAAAATATTTTTCTGGTAGAGGAGCAATTTTAAGAGCTTTCTTCTTTTGCATCTCTTTTATCTCAATTCTCTTGGGAGGAATACCATCAGGGTGTTTAATAACCACTTTTGATTCTTCTGAAATCTCGAATTTCAAATTGTTACCTAGTTTCATCAATTTGAATATCTCATTAGGCAATCGTACATTTTGAGAAGAGTCTATTTGTGCGTTGAATTCCAAAGGGAAATGTTGTTTCTCAAATTTGAAATCACCATCGGCACTAAATAAAGAGCTCACACGACCACTATGCATTTCACAGGTTTTATCAACGCCTTTTAAGAATCTTAAATCATGAGTAACTACCAATACTGTGGTTTGATACTCTCGAGAGATTTCTCTCAGGATATCTTTAACTATTTGAGTATTGACACTGTCTAATTGACCAGTAGGTTCGTCACACAACAGTAGGGGTGCATTTTTAGCAAGAATACAACCAATTGCTGTTCGAATCATTTCTCCACCTGACAAGAAACTAACACGTCTATTCGCTAGTTTGGACATTTGTAATTTTTCTAGTATTTCTTTGTTTCTCCTTTTGTTTTCCGAGATATTCTTTGAACACAGACCGGCTGCAAACATTAGATTATCCATCACTGTTCCTGAAAGAAATAAAGTACGTTCTGGAAATTGATGAACCAAACCAACTGTGTTTAATCTATATGCTAACAATTCATCAAGAGTCATCTTTCCGAGTTGATACTCACCGATTCTCACTTCTCCACTTGAAATTGCTTCCATACCAGCGAAGATTTTGATTAAAGTAGATTTTCCAGAACCACTCGGACCAATTATTGATACAAGCTCGCCTTTCTTTATACGAAGATCTATTCCTCTTAAAGCAGCTACTCGAGTTTTTGTCTCTGGATCGGCATAAATCTTTATAACATCATTGCATTCAATCACTTTTCTTCACTCCTGCTTAACAGGTTTATACCTGTAGATTTTTGGTATAATCGCTAGTAGGAATCCTAGAGTAGAAATTGTTAAACCTACTAAAATAGCCACTAATACAAACCAGAATGCGATTCCTGGTTTATATGGATAAAATTCCTCTCTAATATTCAAGAATAATAGTGCAATTGGTCTTATTAACGGCAAAGAGAGTAAAATAGCAGAAATCATTGGTAATGCATTGATCAGAAGATACTCGAAAGTGAAAATACCTATCATCTGTTTTCTAATTGCACCAACACGATAAAATGATTCAATTATTCGCACTCTTTCTTGATAAATGGTTAATCCTGTGAAGTAGCTAACAAAAAGTAAAGTAAATGATGCTATTATTGTGAAGAGGAGCAAATTGTTACTTGTGAATTGATCAATTTTAGAGTAATAGTTGTCGAATAATTCTTCATTATCTAAAGCCGTTAAATTATATGCATTCAATTTAATTTTTATTAACGGTAACATCGATTCATTTACAGGTTTAATCAACTTGATATTTTGAACATTAATATCAGTTGAAACACTCATCCAACCAACAACATCACGAATAGTTTCTTTTTTGCCAACAATTGAGAAAACATCCATTCCTGATACAAATAATTGTTTTTTAGGTATTGGTGTTAATGGAAAATACGAAAAGGAATTGATAAATGTTAAATTGTTTGCATAACGAGTAAATGTTTCTGTTGAGAAATATTCTCCATAATCTAAACGTTGCTTTCGAGCAAATTTTTTATTCATTAGGATAGAGGAATTATTTTCCAATTTGAGAATGTCTTCTGCGGTTATTTTTGTACCCTTAAGGACAGACATATCACCAACTTCAATAAATTCTGAAACGTTTTCTAAAGCAAGCATACTGATTGAAAATGATTTCGGGTAACGTAAGTCTAGATTGTCATTAGAAATAATATAGATAGCTGCTTCAGTATGTCTTTCAATTTCAGTTATGTTGTTTAGAACTTCATCCAATTCATCTCCACCATCTGACCAATTTGGAATAACTAAATTTGCTCCTGCAGTGAGCATGCTTATTTCTCCATTTAAATGCGATGAGATGGAATTATCCATTGCAGCTCCCGGTAAAATAACTAATCCGAAAATCAATGCTCCAAGCATTGCAACTTGATAATTCTTAATTCCAACTGAAAGGTGCTTGAGCGATAATGTAAATAGATTGAGTCTTTTCTTCCATAAACTAGTACTAATAATATTCCAGAAGAAAGTGATTAATCTGGCAATTAACAAGAAGACAAAAGTCATTAGAAAAGCAATGCTACAAGTTATCATGAACCAGATATACGTTAGATAAGTGATATTTGTCAGATTTGCTTCTCCCTCAGGGGTAGTTTGTTGAATTCTGAAATAGATTAAATAGAGCACTAATGAAATAATTGAAAATACTAAAGCTATAACGAATAGCTTAAATTCATTTGTGGAGAAGACTGATCTTATTTTTGTTCGTCTCAAACGATACTCTTCTGAAGTAGTTCTAGTAGTTTTTTTAGCAATTGCATTTTGGATGAAGAAACTAAGGGAGAAGAACCCAACAAAGAATATACTCAAACTAATTACTAGTAGAGGTTCTTGCAAGAAATTAGCATAAAAATTTCCAGGTATGTCTACTACATTACCGGTAGCTAAATAACTAACACCAAAACCCAGAAGAGACCCACATATCAAACTAATTGTGGAAAAGAGAAAATTCTCAAGAAGAACCATACCTCTAATAGTACGGTAACTAAGGCCATACAATTTCATTCGACGGAAGATTGTTTCTAATTCACTCGAGCCAATATTCAATGTTATTACACTTAACAATCCAATAATAAATAACAATGGAGCATTAATTGTTAAAATATTAGTTGTTTTTATTGCCCATAATTCACCAAAATCAATAAAGGCTACTTTCAAATCAGGACACAATTCAATGAAATTTTGCAAGATTTGAGAGGAAGCAAGAGAATTTCCTTTTGGTAATCCATTAATAATTTCGTTTAAATCATTGAGCTTCAGTGCAGAGCAATCATAATTAATATCTACTAAATGAGTAATAACACCTGAATAGAAGGGGATGTTATTTGCTAATTCTTGAAATAAAGTTGTATTCGTTATGAATGTGTTATATTTGAAGTAATTGTAAAAGTCAAAGATACTATCAAATGACCAATCAAAAATGTCTGCGGAAAGACTGGCATTGAGAAAAACCTCTTCAACATTTGCTAGAATACCAACGACTGTTAAATTGACCGTGTTTGCATGGAAATCTGTAAGAGGATAGAATGGTATTGTTTGATTTATTGTATAATTATATGCAGGATCATGATTGTAAACTACTAGTTCAGAAGCATTTTGGGGGAGTCTTCCAGATATAACACTCTTATTTAATATTTGAAAAGCAACATTATCAAGAGCCATGATCTCATGATTAATCCAAGGCTCACCACCTGTAAAAGGATCATGAATATAGATTTCAGCACTAATAGCTGATGTAATATTATCAACTAAAATATTTGGTATATATTCTTCAACTTTTGATAGGAACTCTGCTGTTACATTTTCCATAAGAAAATCGGGGATTCGAAATTGACTGGATCTAATATAATTAGTTCCTACACTGATTTTTCCATCATCATTCCAGTTGTAATTATCATTATATGTTTGGAATACATTAAATCTATAAGTATAGACTACCATTACTAAACTTGTGACTGCAAGAAAAATAAGCGTTCCACATATAATTGAAAGAACAATTCTCTTTTGCCCTGTTTTAAGGAACATTTTAAATAATTGCTTTCTAGAAAAATTGTTGCTAATTTTTATTGGTGCTTCATCCGTGGACATATTATTCCTTCCAGAAATACCTACAAACTATTTTTTAAATCATCTTTTGGGTTTATAAGCATTCATCAAGCTCTATTATCTTGAGAACACGTTCTCAAGCAGATAGGATTATCATTCTTATTTTTCAATTATTAATAGAAAATAAATCAATTCAAGAAAAAAGGAGTAAAACTAAATAGAAAAATAAAAAAAGAAAGGAACAAGTCCTTTCTAAGTGTTTTTTACTTGTCTGTTTTTCTTGTAAAGTGCAAAAGCACCTATTGCAATTAAACCAAATGTACTAACAAAAATGGTAAATCCATTGATAAAACCTGGTGGTTCAGTACTCAATGAAAGTTTAAATGAACCCTGTCCATCGAAAGAATAGATATAAATGATATAGGTAACGGACTCAGATATAGTCAAAGTAATTGAATCTGAATCACCAACTTCTTCTGAACAATCAATTTCAATAAATGTTTCAGTCATTACATGCAAGTCAAAATCGACATAGTCACTATCATAGGTTAATTGTAAATAATATTCACCCGGAGTATCGAAAGTATATTGATAATAATGATTATATGTTTGTATAAAGTGATCATTCTCATCTCCTAATTGAGTTCCACTACTACCTGTTACACTTTCCTCCATCGTTAAGGTGGTAAGAGTAATTTCATTAATTGTTAAATCGTAAGAGGATGCAACAAACCCCTTCACCTTAATAACATAGGTTCCCGGTTGGAAGTGTAATTGAATAGTTTCTGTGTGACCATCTTCAGGGTTGTATAGTTGACTAAAACCAAATAAAGTTAAATCAAACCCACCATAGAGTGTCAGATCTGCATCACCATTGGCTATAGTTGCAGAAATTTCGTAAATTCCATAGGTAGGGATGAAAAATTGATAGTAGTGATCTTCATCTTCTGCAATAGATTGCATTTCAGTAGTAGTACCGAGTTCTAGAACATCATATGGTAAAACTCGTTCTCCAAAACCAGCTGTATAGAACTCATCTAGAAATTCATCCCAGAGAGTGTCACTTTGCCAATCTAACAAAGCATAGCTGTCTGTAACATCAAGATAATCTTGAATATATGGTTCATAAACAGGTGTATTCACAGACATGAAAATTGTTATTCCATTAGCATTTGAAGAATAGCAGCTATGTTGATAGTTATCCACTATTAAATCTGCAAGAGCATATAGAAGATTGGTTGCACTAGTATCTAAAAGAGGATATGTTGTCATCAATGTAGAATTTGCTTGAATGTTTTCTATAAAATGGACTAAGTCAACAATAAAATAATTATAAAAGAATTGGTTTTCTATGAAAGCGGCATTTATTCCTCCTCCATACCCATCAGTTAAGACTGTAGAAAGATTACCGGCAAAATTATTTATTTCTTGTACTACAAGATCCATAATACTGAGATTAATCGTTGAGAGTGAAGTGTACTTGACAGGTGGGCTGCTGTAATAATTTTCATAACTGTCTACAATAAGGGTTGATAAAGTAATTGCATTCATAGTAGGTGTAGTATCAAGTGAAGAAATAATTGGTGCATAATCAAAACCTGCAAATGGTATAGAATCTTCAGAAGCAATAAAGTAATCAGCTTGATCTTTAAATTCATAAGCAACTTCGATCATATTCATAAAACAAGCATCATGTGAAATGATATCAAAGGTTCTGCTGTGCTCATCAATATTAGTTTGAATTGCTACTTGCATTTCGTCCATGGTAAGTCTATCAGCTGAAGCACTTTCATCCCAACAAATACCATCAATACCTCCACCATGATCCCAGATATTTAACCAGTACCTACTAGAATTGTAATTTGTGAAACAATAGTCTATAAAATACTCTAATGTTTCCCCATTAGCCATGTTAAGCTCTCCTTCATCACTAAGTAAGGTGGAAGCTATTGTTGAGGTGCTATCTGAAACAATTTCGTAAATTCGGGTTCCTGTCCAATCACCATTTGATATATCATAACCATCAGCTCTATCTATTAGAACAATAACTTTGATGTCGGTACTTGAACCGAGTCCAAGCTCCAATTCATTAAAGTCCTCAATTGCTACTTCTTCCAGATCATTATCTCCATCTAGATAAACCAGTACAACCCATTCATAATCATAAGAAGTGGTACTTACACTTTGCTGTGAAGGTAAGCTTTCTTGTGAAGTGATTTGGTCATTTTGCACTCGTCCCTGATTTAGTAATAAATTTGATGAACTAAACAACAATAATAAAATAAATGGCAGAATAAGTAATATATCCATTTTATGAATCTTTTTGACTTTTTTAATAAAAGAATTTAACAAATTTGTATCTCCTAAATATTAACTTTAAACCTAAAAATTAATTAGAAATCATCTCTATTAAACATATACATCTTAGCATTACTTTTTGATCTCAAATGATTTTCATAGTAAGAATTATTGATTCAAAAAATCTTTTTTTAGAAAGAGAAAAAAGAAAAAATAATGTTATTGTTGTAGATTTGTTATTATTCCCCTCTACAACAAATATAACGATTAATTAGTAATTTTGATTTAACAACTAGAAATTAATTTTGTGAAAACCATACCGACTCTTGAATCAATATTGAATTAGTTCCTGGTGGTTTTGGGTCTACTTCTGGCTCTGGATTTAATCCTGGTCCAGGACTATTGCCACGATCATCTCCTCCACTTTCCGCAGGTGGGTCACTTGTTACCGGAGAAATTAATTGACTGCTTGTGATGGCAATGAATCCCATTATTAATACAAGGCTTAATGCTATTTTTGCTTTGTTTTTCATTTTAATCAACTTTTGTTTAGTTTTTTTTAACAATAGTTTAATATAGTTTGAGTTATTTGTCAAAGACAAATAATATTTATATCAATAATATTAATAATCTAATATAAAAGTTATTCCTTATGACTTAAACTTGAGGGTTCAATTGAGTGAGTACAAAAAACAAAAAAACGATAAAGATATCTCATCTAATGATAAAAGCTCCAGAGAGATATCAAGAGAAAGATTACTCTAAACTCACTTTAAAACAATTTGAAAAATTAATGCCTAAAGAAGTACCACGAATAATAAAAGAAGATATAGCGTTATATTTCAATTACTTAAATAATAATAGAAGCAAAAAAAGCTTGAAGCAATGGGAAACAGCTTCAGGATGTAAAGAGTCACCAAGTAGTTACAAAGCAGAGAACTATCGACCAATTTTTTCATTTCTGGACTATGATCGAATCACTGAGGGTCTCTTCTTACCTTTATTATTGAATAAAATAGATATTGCTACAGGAAACCATGGGGAAGATATGACTATAGATGAATTTAATCAATTATGTCGCTCAACCCTTATTGGTTTTAAACCAAAAATCGATTCTTTCGATTTGAAAATATTACAAGCACTGTCAAAAGATCCATCTATGGTCACTCAAACATTGACTAATGAAATCGGTCATTCATATGCAGCTGTTTATCATCATTTACAAAGCTTGAAAGGAAAAATGGGTTTAAGAATAACTACTCGAGTGAATTGGGCAAAACTGGGTGTCCAGAGAATATTTCTTATTTCTGACGAAGAAAAGAGCTTGCAGACATTTAAAGAATTTAAACCATTTTTAGATGGTAAATCATCATTCCTCTGGGGAGGAACATATTATCTACATTATTATCTTTTGCGAAGTGAAATCAGAGATACATTCATAAAAAAATACCTAGGCTTATCGGAAAATCAAAAACAAAAAATGAAGCTATACGAACTATCTGCTGCACCAATATCCGGTTATAATTTTGATCTGTATAATTTAGATGAACAGAAGTGGGACTTTGATTTTGCTTCAACATTTCTAAAATCAAAAGTAAAAAAAATCGTCAAGGAAGATATTCGCGAACTTTTCTTAGATACATTCCCACCAGATACTCTTTATGAATTGAATGAGTTAGAACAAAAAATAGTTAGTGAATTAGTAGCTAGTTATGCACTTGCACAAAAGGAAATTGCTAGTTCATTAGGAATTCATCCTCCAAATTTATCAATAATTAAAAGCAAATTACAGAAAGATGCAATAGTTAAACCACAACTAATGGTGACAACATTTTTACCTCTTTATTGTATTTTATGGTGTAGCTCTCATGAACAAAAAATTATTGATACACTGATTTCCTTGATGGATAAAATCCCTTATGCAAATATTTCTCCTGTTAATTCTCCTAAAGATAAGAAAACAAAACAACTAATTTGTATTCTACTTTTAGATGATGTTCTATACTACAGCCTTGTAACTTTCTTGATGAATTTGGTGAAAGAAAATCGATTGGAAGATTTTCGAATGGGGTTAATTACTGATGCTTATTTTAGCATGTCAAAGATAAGTGATGTATTAAATAAAGAAATTTAAAGGAATTAACTCATTCAATTTGGCATTTATTGAATGAAGAACTGTTTTTATTTCATTGAATCAAATTCATCAATATTTAATGTTTCAAGCTTTGTGTTCAGTTTTGCTAAATGATTAACAGCATCATTGTAGTTATTCATACTATGCTGTAATTGAATCATACCTGTTCTCATTTGTTCAATAACTTCTCTTAAACCATGATTAACTTTCATTTGAAAGTCACCAAATCTACAGGCAGCGCTATTTAATTTGATAAATCGATGTTGCATATTTATCATGAAAATAGTACTAAGCAAACCACTTGTATTTGTTGGAACAACACCCATCTTTGCAAGCACCTGATATGTTGTTCCAGAAAGCACTCCATAAACAAAATCTGGGATGTACATTAAAACAAAATCAGTAGTTTCATGCGAATCAGTATATTTGACAATTTCTTTTGCTCTCCTGATTACTTTTTTGTTCAATCCATCTATGGCTAATTTATCTAGTTGGAGTCCTTCATTTTCTTCGAAACCACTTGGTAAGATAAATTTACTGTCTATAGGAATTAACAAATCACTATTTGGTAATCTAACAACAAAATCAATTCTTCCTGAAATATCAGGTGGTTGGTATTGGGTTTTAACGGAATCATTTGGTAAATTTGAGAGTAATATCTCAACAATATTCTCTCCAAAACCACCTTTTGCTGTTGGTTTCATTTTAAGCAGATCAAAGAATTTCTGCATCTCTCGAGTTGTTTGGTCTACTGCAAATTGCATTTGCTTTGAATACGTATTTGCTTCTCCCTTCTTTTTACTTTGAATGAATATTTGGTAAAAAACACTCACTAACCCTAACAAACAAGCTATCGAGATTAAAATGTACAACAATACATCTGCCATCAGTCCTTCACACCTAATAGTTGCCTTGATAATTGGGCAATCAATCTTCTTATATTATAACAAGATGGTTTTTTATTTTTAAGGAAGCGTAATATAAACTACTTTTTTATTTTCGTCGAGAAATTTTCGTTTACTCATTCTGGTATTTTTTTCAAATGCTTTATATACTCTCTCGAATAATCTGTATCTGCGAATTCCATTATAAAATTAGAAATGGACTGGGTGTAAAATGAAATCAAAAATACTTACTTTGATATTAGTGGTATGTATTACCACACCAGGGTTCTTTGTTTTAGGAACTGAAGTTAGTAGTTTGCCTATTTTTGCAAATGAAACTGAGTTCTTTGATATACAAGATGAACCTTATTTAGTAACGAGTGGAGACAGTCTAAGTACTGAAAAAACTGATTTACCATCAGTCATTCCTTATTGGCATGATTTGGTTGATAAAGAAGAAGTACCAATGACTGGGAATGGAGTATATGTAGCAGTTTTAGATACTGGTCTGCTCCCAGACTATGAATTCATTTTTTCTGAAGCAGATATTGCAACTGAGCTTGGAATTGGTTTTTCCCATGATATCTATTGGGATGATACTATCGGCAATATAGTTATGAGTGATGTTGTTTCTGATCGTGGATTTTTAACTAACTACGCAAGTGGACATGGTACTCATGTTACAAGTACAATTGTAGGGTATAATTATGCAAATATTGCATGGATAGAAGGCATTGCTCCTGATGTAACTATTATCCCTGTTCTAGTATTGGATGCTTGGTTGATTGATACACCATTTGGACCTGTTGGTTTTAGTGGTGGAACAATGGAAATGATTGCTTCTGGAATATACTATATAGCTAATTTAGCTGAAAATTTGGATGGACCTGTTATTATAAATATGAGCCTCGGAGGACCAGGATATATGCCTCTTGTTGAAGCAGCAATTGATTATGCAATCAGTAAAGGTGTTATTATAGTTGCTTCTGCTGGAAATGAAGGCGAAGCAGGTATGGGTTATCCTGGTGCTTATAGTCAAGTGATTTCTGTTGCATCGTGTGGTTGGACAGATATGTTTAATCAAGGATGGACTGCTGATGTTCCTGAAAAACTCAATACAAATGATAGTTTAGGAAATGACTATCAAGTATACCTTGCAGAATACAGTAGTAGACCAAACAGAACATTGGGACAAAAATATCGTGATCTTGATGTTATGGCTCCTGGTGATTGGATCGTTGGTCCATATAAATCTGCATGGGCTCCAGTTGAAGATTGGGGATACTATTATCTCTCTGGAACAAGTATGGCTTCTCCACATGTTTCTGCAATGGCTGCAATAATTATGCAAGTGTTTCCAATGTATGAGCAAAGAGATGTTGAATTTGTTCTAAAATTAGCTGCCAGTGGTGTAGGTAGAAATAGACGTAGAGGCTTCCCACGAACAGGTGAAGATGTTAAAGTTGCCTATTTTGGTGGTTTTTACTATACTGTTTCATGGGGAAGACATGATTATGGTCGTGGTTTCTTACAAGCAGATTCAGCATTGTTTGTAGCTATGCTTTATTACTTCTTCATCTATTGCTAGATTAAAAATCAGCTATAAGCTTCATTGCTAGCATAGAAAAAGAGAACTAGAAGTGAAGCATGTCTTCTTTTTTTTCGTTTAAAAGAGAAATTGAAACTCAACAATATCTATTCTTTTGAAGTAAAATTGTCTTCGATATAAATGATATTTAGTGTTTTAGCATCTTCTTGTCGTTTGTTTCTCCCTGTTATTCCTATTATCGCAGTATTTCCAATTGGATTTTCGCCTGCTTCATCAGATAACTCTGTAAGATTAACAATATTAGCTATATCAGGGTGAGTGTAAGTAACCAACCACAATTGTTCATCATCAATATCCGCTACAGAAAAATCACCTAAATCTGTTCCTGGTACAACTGGACCCCATTTTTTAAGAATTTCTTTTGCTTGAGTTTTAATATCCACATTTGCTTCTTTAACAATAACGCAAGTTCCATGCTCAAAAATCACCCAGCTTGGTGGGTTATCTTTAATTTGTACTCGCCAAATTTTGACTAAATTTTCTAACTCTTCTTTCTTAGTCATTACAAATCTCTCGAATGTATTTCTAAATTGAATTGTTATACTTACATGTCCATAAATGTTCATTAAACTGCTATTCTGATGGGATATAGACTTCATGAACATGAACCCATTCAACACCATTGATCATTTTTTCATTTTTACGAAAGAGTGCCGAACTTAAACGAGCGGTAATTTTTCCATTAACTTCACCCCATTCTTCATAAGTAACTAAACATAGATTCCCTTCAGTTAATCGGCATTGAATGTTTTTAATCCACAAACGATATTTCTTTTCATCATCTTTTCGAGAACCATATCCGGCTTCAAGTTGTTGTAGTAATTTCCCTCGAGGTGATAATTCCCCTGTTGGAGCAATGAGTACAAATTGTTTGTCTAAAACATTCTCTAGTCGCGAAAAAACTTCACCATTGTTTTCGATTTCTGATCTAAACCACTGAGCAAAAAACTCATGCAGATCAATTACTTCTTTTTCACATTTTTTTTCCATTGTCATTTATCTCCTATTGTATTCTCTAAAGAAAAAATAATTCGTAACTCTTAAGTAATTATTGTTATCAATATTTATGTTTAGTTTCTATTTCAATTTTGAGTCTATTTGTTTGAACATGAATAATATTGCAATTTGATATTTGGCTTTTACTATAAAATGAATTTTTTTATTTTTTTTAAATTAATATTATAATCATCTAATCAACAAATGTGATATTTCTTTCTAGAAATTGCAACAATCTTGAAGCTAACTCGTTTTTTTCTATTTTGGATATATTTTGAACTGATAATGCAAGACCGATATCTTCGATTGGAAATTTAATTCTTCCTAAATCATACAGTATCCAAAGAATAGTAATGTGATTTTGTAGCTCATTCATTTCAAAAGACCCTTCAGTAAGCATCTTTTTCAGTTTATCAATTGCTTCTTCAGGACAACAATTTACGCGCTCAAGACAATCCTCTATAGATAAGCATGTACCTGACCGAGTGTTGGCTTTATTGACTAGTCCTTTAAATTCTTCTAAATCTATTTCATTAGTTTTAACGTTCATATCAATCACGAAAATGGATGAAATTTGATTTAATAGCTAAAATTATTCATGTTGTGGGAATTTAAAAGGTAATTGATAAAGGAAAATATTGATAAAAAATAATCCTGAAATTATGAAGATTGCCAAAAAAATTTGCCAAATCTATGTATTTTAATGTATTATTATGTAAAGTATAAATAGGGGGACTGAAATAAAACATCTAAGAATGAGAAATGGTGTACTTAATTGAAAAAAGTGTCTATTACTGAAGAAGTTAGAAACTTAAAATCAAGTGACGTAGGTCTTCGAAAAAAAGCTGCTTGGTCTTTAGGAGATATTGGAGATAGAAGAGTTGTAGGACCTCTTGTAACTGCTCTAACAAAAGATCGCGATAGATTTGTTAGGAAAAATGCTGCAAAAGCGTTAGCAAAGATAGGAGACCCAAGAGCAAATAAAGCATTAAAATTTGTGAAACAGAAGGACAAGGATCCGAAAGTAAGAGAAGAAGCTGCTTATGCACTGTCAAGAATCAAAGAGTTAAATTCAAAAGCAAAAAAATCACAAGTAAAAGTTTCTCGAACAGTAGAAAAATTGCGTACAAAAAAACCTCCGTCAAAAAAGGAAATTTCACAAGTACACACAAAAAAACCGACCGTTAAAAAAAGAAAGAAAACTACAACAAGAACACCGGTAAAAAAGATTACTAAACGACCTACTAGAGCAAGTTCAAAATCAAAAAGAACTTCATCGGTTAGAAGGAGCTCATCCAGTTCCTCAGTAAAGAGGAAACCATCTTCTAAAAACAAAGTGAGAATAAAATCAAAATCAAGTCCGACTTCAAGAACAACAGTTAGAAGAACTGTATCAAGTAGTCAATCATCACGACCATCAACTTCAGTGAAAAGAACTTCTACTAAGCAATCTTCTACTAGAAGAGTAAGCAGTTCTGATAGACCAGTAATAAAAAGGAGTAGTAGTAGTTCATCAAAACCTGTTAAAAGAACCTCGGGAAGTTCATCAAAACCTATCAGACGAACTTCAAGTAGCTCATCAAAAACAGTAGTTAGAACATCTAGTAGCAAACTTAAACCAAGACTTGTTAAGAAAGGAGTAAAAAAAGTCTCGACTTCTGCAAAGAAATCCTCTTCAACAAAAAAGAGAAGTAGTGATAAATCTCCTCGATCTGTTTCTTCAAAGAAGAAAAGAAGAAGAAGGTAAGTTTGATTTTAAAAAAGAAAAATAAGCATTTTTGAATATGCTTATTCTATTATTGCCGCTGCTAACTGTAATTTTCTAAGCAAATTTACACTGGGTAAGGTCGAAAGAAATACGCTACCTAGAGCAAATCCAATAATCATTAGATAATCACCCCAGAAATGAACAGAATCCAGCTCGAAAAATAGTTTACTGATGAAATGCTGGATCAATCGACCTAAGCCTTCTCCACCAAGTGCAATTCCAATAAATACTGCGAAAATGATTAAAGTACCTATCTCTAAGAAAATCTGGGCGAAAATTTGCTGCTTTCGAAATCCGAAAGTTCTTTGTAAGGCTATCTCTCGTGTTCGTTCAATTATTGAAATAAAAGCTGTCACAAAGATAATCAGAAATGAAATTACCATCGCCAAAACAATTGTCACTTGTACTATGAATAGCTGAGTATTTACCATAT
This sequence comes from Candidatus Heimdallarchaeota archaeon, assembly GCA_018238155.1. Taxonomy (GTDB): domain Archaea; phylum Asgardarchaeota; class Heimdallarchaeia; order JABLTI01; family JABLTI01; genus JABLTI01. The sequence goes on from JABCTZ010000036.1 coordinate 332,669, forward strand.
GAACCATTCGAGCTTCATAAGTGTCTTTCATGATTGCATATCGAATTTGAGTATTTTCATTTAAGTCTAAGAGTATTGAATCAATGGATGTTTTATCTAATGTGTCTATGTTATTTAATTTAATAAAGGCTCTATTAATTGCAGAAAATCCTAGTGTTTTCTCAATAGCAGGGATTAACATAAAGCATGAGTTAGGTATATCTAAATCTCGAGCAATGCCTACAATTTCAATTTGAAATTCAACACCCAATAAGGAGAAGTTAAAGAAATCTCCAACAACTAAACCTAGAGGTTTTGCAGAATAACTCGAGATTATCCCTTCTTGAGCCGATTCATTCGAAAACAATTTACCATCTTTAAGATTGATATTATATAAAGTTGAATTTGGCTGTAATCCTCTAAGATCCAGACTATATTCAGGCATGTCTGGCATCTGTGTGTTTCCACTCAAATAGGGTTCATAACTTTTAATGAAATCATACTCATCAAGAATGTTTTGAATCTCAGTTTCTGTTTTATTGGAATCAAAACGAGTTTGTACATCCCAATGAACTTGATCATCAAAGTAATTATCAAATGTTGTGTTTATTGAAGTTTGGGTTTGAATTAAAGCAAAGGAAATTGCTATAGCACTTATAAATGCACTAGTAATTAAAATACCCTTTAGACGATTTCGTGAAATATTTCGTAAAGGATATTTGAATGAAATTGGTAATAATGATGATTTCGGTTTTTTTGCATCAACCGAATTTGGTGCTTTCTTCATTCTTTTCTTTTTCTTTACTTTATATTCTGCTTTTCCTCGTATAGCTTCATATGGTGTCATTTTTACATTGCTTCGACAAGCAAAGAATGTAAAGAGTTGTGAAGAGAGAATGACGAGAGCAGGAACTACAATTAAGCCTATGATTGAGAACCGAGTCAATATCGTAGGTATCCCCCATCGGGAGACCAAGATATGAACCAAAATTTGTAAAAATCCATAAGAACCAAGGATTCCGAGAATAGTAGATAATATTGAGATAATTAGCGTTCTGAGCATGAATACGCGTAAAATAGTTTTAGCTTGATATCCAAAAGCATACAACATACCAGTCTGTTTTCTCTGTTCGGTTGCATATCGCTTAGTAATCAAATAGATAACAATACCTGCACCCAAAATTATTGCACATGCCATAACAAAAAGTATCTGGGAGGTAAGATTAAGTACATCTTGGAAAAGAGAGCTAACACTGAATTCTCGAATATACCATTCATAGAGAATTTGCGCTTCAATTGGATTGACTTCTTCACGCAAATCATCAGCAAAAGTTGTTACAAACTCAAGGTTGGGGTCACTTGGGAAATAAAAAGCTACACTGTTAAATTGAATTTCTGCCCAATCGTTAAATTCTTGGAAGGTTTTATAGTTAAGATAAATCGCTCCCTTTAAGGATAAATCATAACTTAAAAATTCAATTGATTTAACTAACCCAACTATTTCTACTTCTTTCACCCCAGTAAATGTATAAAGAGTGATCATATCTCCGATTCCAACGTCTAATTCCTTGGCAAAGGATTCCAAAATAAAAGCGGTATCATCTTCTAAAACTGAAAATTCTCTATCCAAACTGATTTGATTGACCTTCGGGGGAGCTGTAGTATTAATTCCAATAATACTCGTAAAGTACCATTTATTTGCATGATATAGTTGAAAACTACAAGAGGGTCGAACATCATATGAAATATCACTATAATTTGTATTTGCATCGATTAAACTTTCAACACTGTTGTGAATTTCATTAACATTCCCTTGAAAGCCCATCTCCAAGTAAGATAATTTATATGATTCATTACTTTCGAGAATAGAAGCATTTATGCTAGGATCAATTGAGAACATAGCTAGCGGAACTGAAACAATAACAAAGAAAACGAGAAATAATAAGAACGTGCGCCTCTTTTGAAAACGAAATTCTCGAAAAATGGTTTTATATATTTGTCGCATTTGATATTCTCCTGTCATCTGTTTGAGTGGGTAAAATTTTTGATTCATCGGATAGAATTTGTCCGGAACGTAAAGTAATAACGCGATCAGCATAACATTCTAGTTCATGATCATGAGTAACCAATAGAACGGTTTTATTTTTCTCTTTGGCAATTTTTCGAATTAAATTAACGATATTATCACCTGTCGTCTGATCTAACTGACCTGTGGGTTCATCAATCAACAAGATATCCGGACTTTTGGCTAAGGCACGTGCAATAGCAACACGTTGACGCTCACCACCAGATAATTGAAAGGGAAAATTATCCATCCTGTTTTCCAACCCAACCAAAATAAGCTGTTCTTCAGCGAGTTTGCTAATATCTTTCCGTTTGCGAAGCGTTAATTCTAATACGAGTTCAACATTTTCCCTGGCTGTTAGTGTTGGAATTAGTGAATAAAACTGAAATACGAATGCTAATCTTTTTTTGCGATAGAGAGTTAACTCTTTATCTGAATATTTAGCAATATCTTCTCCAAGAATTTCTATAGCTCCTCCCGTGGGATGATCGATTCCACCTATAAGATTGATTAAAGTTGTTTTTCCCGAGCCTGATGGCCCCATAATAAAAACTATTTCTCCTGAATTAACTGTAAAGGAAACATTATCCAAAGCACTAATAGATACACTGCCTAACTTGTAACACTTTGATAAATTTGTTATTTTAATGACTGAATTTAATTCTGTATTTTGATTAATCATTTGTATAGAAACTTTGGTTTTTATTTAAATTGAATCATTACTGCAATATTTATTGATTAATAGCTTAAAGATAGGTTTTTATCCCTTTTAAGCTAAAAAAATAAAAAATCAAATCGCCTATCACTGTTGATTATGCATTTTTAGTTAAGGAAAGAATTATTAGTTTTTAACCAATTGATAATGAGTTATGGTAAATCAATCTAAATGGTGGCAAAAAGCCGTTTTTTATCAGATCTATCCGCGTTCATTTAGTGATAGCACAAATAATGGTATCGGAGATCTTCAAGGGATAATAAATAAACTTGATTATTTAGAAGCATTGGGCATTGACGGTATTTGGTTTTCACCATTTTTCCCATCACCTCAAGAAGATTACGGATATGATATATCTGATTTTGGTTCAATTAATCCTGAATATGGAACAATGAAGGATTTTGATGATTTATTAAAAAAATCACATAAAAAAGGTATCAAGATTATTTTAGACCTTTTACTAAATCATACTTCAACTCAACACCCATGGTTTCTTGAATCGAAAAAAGATCGAATAAATGAGAAAAGGGATTGGTATGTTTGGAGAGATGGTCGAGGAAAAAATGGTAAAAAAGAACCTAATAATTGGAATTCAATGGTTGGTGGTTCCGCATGGGAGTGGAGTGAAGAAAGAAAACAGTTTTATCTTCATCAATTCTTAACTTTTCAACCTGACCTCAATTGGAGAAATCCTGATGTTCAGATTGCCATGTTCAATCATATTCGATTTTGGCTTGAGAAAGGAGTAGATGGATTTAGACTTGATATAATCCAAACACTTTTTGAAGATAAGTATTTCAAAAATAATCCACCAAGCTGGCGATTTTTTCCATCTCATAATTCGAATGAAACAATGTTTCAGAAACCAAAATACACTCAGTTTCTTCCTGAAACTATTGAATTATGCCAAAAACTAAGAGAGCTTGTAAATTCATATTCTCCGGAGCGAATGCTAGTTGGTGAAGCACAAGGTAATCTTCAGATGATAAAACCACTTTATGGAAAGAACAATGATGGATTACATCTCTCCTTCAATTTTAAATTCGGAGGACAATCATTTTCAGCTAGTAAATTTAGAAGAGTATTAGAGGAAACGGAATTATTACTTGAAGAACCGTATTGGCCTTGTTATGTTTTTTCAAATCATGATACTGAACGTTTAATTTCACGTCAAAAGGATGATAAAGAGAAAGCAAAATTATTAGCTGTTTTACTTCTTACTATACGAGGAACACCCTTCATTTATTATGGTGAAGAAATTGGTATGTTGCAAACTAAAGTACCTAAAGATAAGCAATTGGATCCCATTTCAAAGATTAAAATTTGGGGAATCCCCCTTGGTTTTCTTTATGGACGTGATGGTTGTAGAACACCAATGCAATGGGATGATTCACCAATAAATGCTGGCTTTTCAAACGATCCAAAAATCGTCCCATGGTTGCCTATTGGACAGAATGAGAATAAGAATGTTAGAAATGAACTTCGTGATGAGAAATCAATGTTAACATTCTTCAAGAAATTGTTAAAAGTTAGAAAGCAAAATGAATCATTACAAATTGGGCAGTTATCTATTTCAAGAGATAGTAATTCAAATCTATTGATCTATGAACGATCTTTTCAAAAACAACAATTAACTATATTCTTGAATTTTAGCCGGAAAAAACAAAACATTGTAACACCAAATAAGAAATCTAAACAAATATTCTCAACAAAATTATTTGAAGAACAGAAAGAAATATCTGGAAAAATAACTCTCCAGCCTTATGAAGGTCTTATTATAGAAAGTATGAAGAAATAAGCATGGAAAATTAAGTGGATATCTTTCACATATACTATTTTGAATATGTGAATTAGTTTTCAATCGACGTAATGGTGAGTAGCAAATGACCTCTGATGAAAAATCGAAGAAAGCATCATTATTAAATGAAAAGAGTTTGAAATCTTTGACTAATGGCAAAATAGATGAAGCAATAGCTTTCTTAGAAGAAGCAACTAAGTTAGATCCCACATTGGATCTTGCTTATGGAAATTTGGGAATTTGTTTTGCACAAAGAAGAGAATATGAAAAGGCATTGACTTCTTACAAAAAAGCATTAACTATTGATTCAACTCGAATCGCTTATCATACAGGTATCGCAGCGATTTATCTTGATACAAAACAATATGATGATGCTCAAAAACATCTGGAAATAGCAAAAAAGATTAATCCAAAAAATCTAGCTTATTTACTAAACTACGGTTTATGGTTATTTGTAACAAATAGATATCAGGAAACGATAAACTTTCATGAAGAATTTCTCAATTCGGGATTATTACCTGAAACCGATTTACGTAATAATGCTATTGCAAATTATCGACTGGCTTTTTCATATATTGAAGTAAACAATGTTGGACGTGGGCTTGACATTGTTGAAGAATGTTTAAACTCTCCTTATATTGCGAATGATTTTCAATTATCTTTTGTTTTTCGACAAGTGAAAAATAAAGCCAAATATAAAATAGGGGGATAAAAGTACTAAGTTTTATATCAAAGGAACAATATCTATTATTTTGGGAGAGCTAGAAATGTCAGTAATATACTGCTCACTAAAAAAATTCTCAAAAAAAGAAAAGGGGGAAATTTGTGCAATTTGCAGAAAAAGTCTGAAAAAAGATGACTTAATAATTCAATGCTCAAATTGTAGTACTTTTTTTCATCACAATCATCTACAAGAATGGTTGAATGCGAATTCTGAGTGTCCTGTTTGTAGAAACAATTTGATAATTTTGATTTCAGAAGATGAAGACATTAATAATAATGCTCTTCATTCAAAAAAAGATACTCTCGAAATTTCGAAAATAGATGGAGTGATAAAAGAAGACAATAAATTGGTTTTTTTTAATCCAATTTTAAAACCAAAAATATCATCAATTGTTTTACAAATCATAATATTGACAACGGGTTTTCTACTATTTAGCATTATTCTTATTGATTTTACAATTGTAATCAGTGTAAACATACTTCAATTTGAATCAATCAGTTGGATGAATATTGTAATTGCATTACCGTTTTTATTAATCAGCATATTCATCATAATTTTGGGAGTAGAGAATGATAAAATCACTTTTAGTAATAATTGGCAAAATTTAGAGCTGAATGATAACAAGATTGTTGTTACAAGTAAAAAATTACCAAAGGAAATTGAGCTATTTCCAAATAAAATAAAATCAATATTAATTGAAACATATGAAGATGAATTTGAAGAACATGAAGAAATATTAGAGGATTTGTACTGCTTAAGATTAGAAATTAAATATGATGACGGAAAGAAATATCATTTCAGAAGGATCTTTGCAAATATTAGCTCTTCCAAAACTGAACGAGTAGCCCATGTGTTAGAAGAGTTCTTAATGGAAAAATATTCTATTCAAATATCAGTTTTTACAGAAGAAATGGAGAAAAAGAAGGAAAGAATAAGAATTCTTTGCATCTGTATAGGAGTAATTTTACTATTGAGTATCATCCTAACTCATACTAGGTTCTACTTCTAGTTTTTCTAAAAAAAAGAGATAAGAATTTTTAACTTATTCCAAGTTCATCTAGCTTATTGAGAGCGCTACCAATACGTCCTGCTATAGTGTTGAGAATAATTTCCATGCCGTCAATTATTATTCCAAAACGAGCTATATATTATCACTGACTCATTATACCAATCTTTGATAATAAATATTATAGAAAATGAAGGGGGAAATTGATGATTATTCGTCATCAATAAATATTTGATCGAAATATTTTTGCAATTCAAGATTATCTGTATCAGGTATTTCTATTTCTTTATCTTTAATAACAAGTTCACCCTCGCCTCTAATACTTAAAGGATACTCTTCTTCATCTCCTCTTACTTTTGGAGATTCTTCCACAGGTTGCCTTTTAAGATGACGCTTTCTAGAAAAAGCCAAATAAACTAATCCAATAGCTGCTAAGGCAACAAATCCAACAATGGGGAAAATTAGATTTGATAAATTAATCATTAATGGTATTGAGTCTAAATGGGCAATAATCAAAGATATTTCAGAAGAAGTAATGAATATATGATTATTGGCTATAAATAAATCTTGAATACCCACTATTCCACTTATTGTTCCTTCTAAAATTGGATTTGATTTATCATTGATATCCAGAGCATAAATTGAATTTGTATAACTATTATAGATGTAGATGTAATTATTAGAAACACAAATCTTTCTATAATAATAGTAACTCTCTTCAAGTTCATGATTAATAATAGCTAATTCAATTGGATTGAGTAAGTCGTGAATATCATATATTACCAATCCTTTTCCGCGTATAGAGGTATAAATGTAATTGTTCTTAACAACAATATATCGAATATAGTGATCGAAAGCAATTATACTTGAATCATTAATAATATTCCCCGATTGATCTAAAGAGTAAATACTTAGCTCTCTTGATAAACGGTTCACGATATATAGATAATCATTATTTACTTTAATTTGCTCTGCTCTATTTCCTATCAAAAATGTATTTTGTATAGTTAAATTATTAGGGTTTGCTAAATTAATGAGAGCTATCCCGCGTTCATAAAATAAACCATTATATATGAAATATTTAGTATATAATTTATCTTCAATAATTTCAATTGTTGAGAAATCAATAAAATAATCTTTATTTTTATACTGAAAGCGATTATTACATGTTCCAATTAATTGAGGATTATTGGGTTTGGAAATATCATATATGAGAATTTTGTATCTAATCTCATAGAAATAGCTAAAGGCAAACACGTATAGTTTATCTTCTTCAACGAATATTGATACCTCTTCAAATGGACACTCTATAAATGAGACAAATTTTGGTCTAGTTGGGTTTTTAATATTTACAATAAAAATACCACACAAAAAAGTAGAATAAATAGCATAATTTCCTGAAACAATTACTTCTTTTGAAAGACTAGAAAAAAGAATTGTGTCTATAAATTCTAATTCATTTGGATCATTAGTTGAATAGATTCTTATTCCAGTGAAAGAATCTAATACGATTAAATATTCACCTTTAAAAATCATATCTATTGAAAAGCTTGGTATTTTTACTTCACAAATAAGGATTATTTCTTCTGGGCTACTAATATCTGCTTTTACTAAGTGGTTGTTACTTGCTAAGAATAAGTAATCGTCTTTTACTGCTAAACAAGTAAATCCAAATGGTACATCAATATGCTTGGAAATTAACTTGAACTCTAGACTTAAATCAAAAATAGACAGCTGCATTTCCGAAGTTGAAAAAAGATAATTATCAATTATTTTCAAATTTCTTTCAGCAAGATTTTTTTCATAATAAACCATTTTAGCTTTTGGGTCTAAAATCGAAGAATAATTATATTCTAACAAATAATCAGTAACGGATAGAATTATTTTATCAATATTATTATCTTTATAAAAAATGACATCATAGTAATTACTAACTCTAAATGTAATCCGATTGACAAAAATAGGCTTCTCTATATTCTCTATATTGTAGATACGACAGCCTTTTAAATTATCAATTACAAAGAGTGCTGAATATCTAATCTTGAAACTTATATAGTATAGGTTTTCAATATAGATTTCGGATACTTTTTCTGGATTAAGAATATCTGAAAAATCATAAATTACTATTCCTCTCCTTAAAGCAATTAAACAATAACTATCTTTGATAATTGTGCTAAAGACAAAAACAGTAAACTCTGAATCAAAGAAATCACCACTGAATTCTGCAATAAATTTTGGTTTTTTCACATCTGAAAAATCAAATAATATTAATCCATCATAACCACATGAAAGGAATAATATATCTTGATTTCCAATTCGTGCTAATTTTAGCTCTCGAGGTTTAGCCTGTATAGTTGCAGAAAAAGTACTCAAAATACTACAATCAGTTAATACAACATCTTCTAAGGGTTTATCATTGGCAGTTGGAAAATCAGTCGAAATATTTTGAGCTGTCAAATCTTCTATTGAAGTGTAGATAAAAATAGTGTTTAATACTAAGAGCATCAAAATAGCTGTAGATAGTAATTTACCTTTATATTTTGTTTTTTGGACAAACATTATCTATTTCTCCTTCGATTTTTTCGACAACGATATATTATTGTAAGAGTGCTGAGAAAAATAATCAATAAGAATGTGAAGTTAATAGAGGATTTAGCTTGAGTTTCATTGGGGTAATCATTAGGATCCATTGGATCAGTTCCCATCTCAATTTCAATCTTATCTGAAAAATTATCAAAATCGCTATCACTTGAGTTTGGATAAGTTCCTAACAAGTATTCTTCATAATTTGTTAAACCATCCAAATCTAAATCTGTTAACATATCTTTAGGATCATTTGGATTCAGCTGATAGGTATATTCCCACCAATCATCCATTTCATCTTTGTCCGTATCATTTGATAATGGATTTGTTAAACTAAATAATATCTCTATTCCATCTAGTAGCTTGTCTTGATCTGTATCATTTATTATCGGATTAGTTGAGTGAAGAAATATCTCATTGTAATCAGTTAGCTGATCAGTATCTGTATCAACCAAATTTGGATCTGTTTGATAATAGAATTCTTCAAAATCTGATAGGTTATCTGAATCTGTATCGATATCAAATGGGTCTGAAAATTGCAAAGATTCTTCATAATTAGATAAATTATCAAAATCATAATCCAAATCTCTATCTGATGAGTTTAATGGATTAAGGTCATAATAAGCTTCAAAGTAATCATTCATATTATCTTCGTCTGTATCCTGATTGGTTTTATTTGTGTTAAAATAATTATCTTCAAAACAATCAAGTAATTGATCATAATCAGTGTCTTTGCCAAAACTTGTTATCCCATTTGATGTTTTATAATAGAAAATTTCTTCATCGGTAAATATTATCTTATCGTAATAAGGATTTTTAATTAAGGTTTGACTCAGAACAGGAAAATTGTTAGTATCAATTTTGTAAACGTTGATAGTGATGTGAGTTTCTAATAGAAATAGGTAGTTTTCTATTATTACTAACTCAAAGATAGTTTTTAACACAACCAAGGTAAATTTTAGGGTTGGGTTTAATGGGTTTGATATATCATAAAACTTGATATTATTATTTTGATTTGAAAATATTAGTAAATTGTCAGCAAATACTATATCATTATAGTGATTCAAATCTCCACAAGAAATTTCGGCTAATAATTGTATATCTTGTTTGTCTGAGTAATTATATAAAAATATTAAATCAGTATAGCCAGAGTAAACTGCAATTGTATCATTATTTATAGCAAACTTCTCCATTGATCCATTCCAATCAATATTAAATATCTGAGTAGGATTTGAAATAATCTCAATATCAATAATTAGAAATTCATTGTTAATTAGCAAGAATATTAAATCATTTTTAATCTCAAAATTACTAACTATATCATATTGATAATTCAATTTGTGGATTAACATAAGACTTGGTTGAAATGGGTTACTTAAGTTGTAGAAATAAAATCTAGAGTCAGATGATGATGCTACAATTAAATAATTATCAACAACAGCCATTTTTTGGATAGTATAGTTAAATAACAATGATTTTGTTAAATGCGGGTTAAATGGGTTCGAAACATTGAAAATCCGAATACCAGTAATATCGATGCTACTTGCATACATAAGATTTTGATAAAAACAAATAGAATCAATATATCTTCCAATTATACTTGATACAATATTAAAATTACTTGATTCTGTTATGTTGACAATATAAATAATATCTTGATTTGTATACAAGAATAGAAAATTATCACAAAAATCTACTCCATCATAGTAATAATTATGTAAAGGTTCGCTTTCCCCAATGTTAATTGGATGTTCAGGGTCTACTAAACTATAAATATCAATTATTTTGCTTTCATAGACTGTATATTGCTCTAAGTATAGGTGTTCATTTTCGAAAGCAATAATATGACGATAATTTACTCCAATTGCTGATAAAGTTTCAATTGAGGTAATATTCTCATAACTATAAATGGTTACCAAATTACTCTTTTCAATTATCAAGATATCATCTTTAGCAACGATATCGCGCCATTCAAATGAAGAGCTTGTATCATCGTGATAGATTTTTATAAGTTCAATACTTTCACTATTCGAAACATCAAAAAAGAAAATGAAACACGAATAGTGGTCTGCTAAAATTAAAGTATCATTATCTAATAATCCTCTAAAAAAACGAGGCATAATAATTGATTCATAATAAACCTCGATTGGGTTCTCAGAATTTGAGATATTGAAAACATAAACTCCATCATTATTTAAATAGAAAAATAACAAGTCATTCTTAATTTCAAACCAGAGTATAAATTTGTGAGAAAATTCAAAGATTAGCTCAGGAAATTTCAGGTTAGAGATATTGTAAATGGCTAATGAGTTTCTTTTTACAATTGAGATATTAGGTTCTAATATTTCAAATTTAAATATATCATCATTTGGGAATAAAACATCTTCAAACAGTATATTTGACATATTTTCACAATTGTAAATCATTATTCCTTCATCAGTACAAATATAAAGTAAATTATCTTGTTTGTATGAATGATAAGTTTTAGTAAAAAATTTGTCTTTAATCTCTAAGCCTTTTGCGAAATTTAAATCCTCTTCTTCTTTCTGAGAGAAATCATTAATAATTCCCTTATCCAAATCGGTCTCATTTTCGCTAGATTGAGCTGAGTTTTCATAATTTATGAAATTGTTTATGCTTGAAGTTGAACCAATCAATAGTATACAAATAATTAGTAAATTAAAGCAATAGTGAATAACTTTTTTGTTTAACATAGTTGTCCCCTTTTGATTTACACAATATTTCTTTATTAAACATCCATCTCTTAGTTATTTCTTGGTTTTTTAATTATAAAAACAATAGCATTCAAATTGCATTCTATCGTTATAAAAAAATCAACCAGATATTTCACTTGTTTTAATTTCCACATCTGTGCAATTCTCAATCGTAACAGATTCAATTCCAAAATTGGAATATTCAATATTATCAAATTACATATCATCGGTATCAATGAAGAATATAGCAATACAATCAATGATTAGAATTAACATCTCTGATGTTTGAGCTAGAGTTTGTAATACAGCATTGCTAGTAATTGCTTTCATAGAATAAAACACTGCGAAGAAAAGCAAAGCAATGAACACAATTATTGTAATTGCTAAATCTCGAAAGAAGGCTGGTGTTTTTTTAGGTTTTAGAGGACGATGTTTTCTAGTAAATCTCATCATTTGCAATATGAAGTTGAGTATACCAAAACCGGCAATAAACATTGCTGCACCGATTCCATGGATAAGTCTTAAGGGTTGAGCACCTGCAGGTACAGCAGTTAAAATCGCTCCAATTGACATAATAAGGCTAAATATGCCTTTTATAATATTGTTTTCGAGATCTTTCTTCACAAAATATATTATTGCTATAACAAGAAAAATCACTCCACAGAGACAAAAACCAGTGCTAAAAATAATCAATGACGTTAAATTTGGCAGAGAATTTAGGCTCACAAATTTTCCAAGCTGACTCACATATTCTTGAAAGAAGATGAATTTTTCCGGATAGAAAACCCATGAAAGAATAACGGTAAAAATTAGAATTGGTGCAATAGATATAATTAATCCTTGGAGAAATTTCTGTGTATTTAGGCTGCCATTTTCCTTTTCAATTTTAGTTGGAGTTACTGATTGCATGTGTTATTCTAATCATTTGAACTTTATATATTTATATCCTAGTAAATCTTGCAATTTCTCATATTCCAAAAGCAACTACTAATTTTGTCATAATATAGTGCCTTTAGTTTATTTCATTAAAAATTTTATGTGTTTATTGTCGGTAAAAAGTGAATAAAGATGGAAAATAAAATTTGTAGATTAATAGTTTGGTTGACCATCTTTCTTCTATTATTTACCATTTAACTCTAACTAACATTCACTTAGATTTGGTCAAAACTACTTTCTTTTGGAGGGGATGATTTTTCTCTTCTTCTCCTCACAAATTCCTTGATAACATTAATGGTGGTAATAATTGCAAATATTTCAAATGCTATAAACGCTAATGTGAACACGATTATACCAGATATCTGACCAGCACTCCAAGTGTAAATTAGGTCAAGAGAGAATGTGCCGTTTTTAAAGAAACCAGGAATTACTATAGTTTGTATTAACGCTACTGGAAAGCTTATTCCAAATAATAAAGCACCAAAAAGTAATATTATCACTCAAGGAAAATAATGACTTGTGTTGATATCGTGCATCTAAAGTAAACAACTCTTTTTGTTTTGGAACTTGCTAGCTTATTGAAGCTTATTATTTGTACAGTTCCCAATGAACTAATTCTTCAAGCTGTTTTCTAGATGAATCACGTATTTGATCTGAATAACCAAGAGCAACCAAAGCCATAACATTTAGATGCTCAGGAATATTGAGGAGTTTTTTTATTTCCACTTCAAATGAGGTTCCAATAACACCTGCCCAACACGTTCCTAAACCCTCTGCATGAGCTTGAATCATAAAATGTAAAATGGTTAATGCAGTATCTGACATATGGTATTTTGAGTGAATTTCAGGATTTGTTAAAGGGATAAAAACTACTGGGCTTTCAGCAACGAATTTTGCATATGGATGAATTTCAGCAAATTTCTTTCTCATAACTTCATCTTTAACAATTAGGAATTCCCAGGGTTGCTTATTAGATGCGGAAGGAGCCCATCTTGCTGCTTCAAGGCATTTGTTCAACTTTTCTTCTTCTACTGGCTGGGATTTGTATTTTCTAATACTTCTCCTTGATTTCAATAATTCTAGTGTATCCATTTTCAATCACCATTAGATCATTAATTTAATCTAACTATCAATTTCTTATAAATGCTCTCAATGCGAAAACAAAGTAATATTTTTGATACGAGCTAACCATGAATCTTTCAATTAATCCCATGAAATTACTTGAGATAAAGATTCCGGAAATAACAAGATTCCTTGTTAGAAAAATAATAATTACCAGAGTTTTTTATTCGAAAGTATCATTATCTATTTCTTGGAATGTTTTTGAAACCATTTTTTTATTTCGTCAAAACTCATCTCCATTTTAGCTACTTTAATTGTCATAGAATAAACTTCACCTAAAGGTGGTGTAAAAACCAATCCATTTTTACTTAGAAAAATATAAGCTACTAAAATGCCTATTCGTTTATTACCATCAGCAAAGTAATGGTTTTCGACTAGTTCTTTGTAGAGAATTGTGACCTAATCCCAAATAGTTGGGTTATTTTGAAATGGTATTCCCCAACGAATTTTATGTAGTGTACTGCTTAATCCCTCACGATTCATTAAAGGAACAGGTTTCTCAATATATTCTTCATATAAGGTAATAATATATTCCTTGGTAGGCATCCAAACCATTTTTATTCACCAAGTTTTTGCCATTCGTTCCCATATTTTCCCATAAATTTCTTAATGCGTTTCTTATCTTGTTTCACTTCTGATTTTGCATCTTTTTCAATTGATTCTAACTCTTCTTTAAAATAATATTGTATTAGAAAGCGAAATATTTCAGCATCATCTTCAATACCTAATTCTGCTTTAATTAATTCAAAACGTTTTGAAAGGATGCCTTTTAGTTCCATCTGGATTTTTTTTGACTCAGCCATTCTTTTCACCAAATGTTTTGTATTTCATTCTCCTTTCCTTTATCTGCTTTAAGATATATTAGATTTTGTTATTAAATTCTAATTATAATTGATGATTGAAAATTTATAAAATTTCTCGATTAATAAAAAAACAAGCTACTGTTTATCTATTCTGAAGAATTTTCTATTATTTCTTGGAAAAGACTTTCATCGATATTTCCACCTGACATAATTGCCGCAACAACTCTATCTTTGAAAAGTGATTTGTTTTCTAATAATGGTGCCACAGCAGCAGCAGCTGCGCCTTCAACCCTGATATTATCTCTATGCCAGATAAGAGCAAGTGCTTTGCGTATAGTTTCTTCTTCTACAAGAATGACTTCATCAACAAATTGTTTGATAATATCAAATGTTATTGATCCAAGCTCGATACCACCGTACATTCCATCTGCGATAGAATCCTTCATTTCAACATCGATTATTTTACCCGCTTTAAGCGACTCATAAAATACTGGACATGCAGAAGTTTGAACACCTATTATGTTAACATCAGGTTTTTTTGATTTAATTGCGATTGCAATGCCTGCCAATAATCCTCCCCCACCTAAAGGAACTAAAACATCAGTTATTGAAGGTTGTTGTTCCAAAAGTTCCAAGCCAATAGTACCTTGTCCTGCAACAATTAGTTCATCATTATAGCCCGAAACAAAAGTGGCAGATTCTTCTTTAGCTAGATTTCTTGCAAAAACTTCAGCTTCGTCATAGCTATTGCCTTCAAGAACTAGCTCAATCTTGTATTTTCTAATTTTGCTGATTTTGTTTTGTGGAGTACTTTTTGGAATAATGATTTTCGCATAAATCCCTAGTTGTTCTGCAACAGCGCCTACAGCTTGAGCATGATTTCCAGATGAAACCGCCATTACTCCTTTTTCTATTTCATCTGACGAGAGACTCAACATCTTATTCAATGCTCCACGTATTTTGAAAGAATTCGTTATCTGTTGATTCTCTAATTTGAGAAATATTTTACCACCCGTGAGGTTGCTAAAATATTTAGATAAATGTAGTGGTGTTCTTTTGATAAAAGGTTTTATTTTTTCTCTAGCTTTTTCTATTGCTTTAATATTGACCATGAGAAACGGAAGACTCTATACAATTTATTACTTTTGTAAACATTTGAAAATAAAAAAAGAATACAGAATATTAATTAGAAGTGAATCTACTTCTTCTATCAAGATAGATTGAATAATATTTTTGGTTCTTGGTGTTTGTATTGGCGATGAAAATTGTTACTCTGAAAGAAATAATGGAAATTTTGGGAAAAATAGATCCAATTAAAGAGATAGAGGAAGGTTTCGTAGAATTTTCAAAAGGAAATGTTGTTGTTCCCCCCGTTGGTGAAATGTTATTTAAAGATCCACCTGGCGACGTTCATATAAAGTATGGCTATATTAAAAATGACCTATTTTATGTGATAAAAATTGCTTCTGGTTTTTACGAGAATATCAATTTAGGTCTTCCAAGTTATTCGGGGTTAATGCTATTATTCGCTCAAAAAACAGGAGAGTTACTCTGTATCCTCTTAGATGAAGGTCATTTAACGAATATTCGCACTGCTGCTGCAGGAGCAGTTGCAGCAAAGTATCTTGCACCAAAGAAGGTAAAACGAATTGGCATTTTTGGAACAGGTGTACAAGCAAGATTGCAGCTCGAATACTTACAATCTATTATCAAATGTGAAGATGTTATCGTATGGGGTCGAAACGAAAAGAAATTAGCTTTATACAAAGAAGAAATGGAAACATTTGGGTTCAATGTTGAAACAACACTCAATACTGAAGATGTTACTTCTACTTGTAATTTTATTGTTACTTGTACTCCATCTACAATTCCATTAATTAATTTAGATCAAGTGATGAAAGGAACACATATTACAGCAGTAGGATCAGATACACCGGAAAAACAAGAATTAGATGCTAAAATATTGCAAAAAGCTGATCGTGTGGTTGTTGATAGCATTAGTCAAGTTTTATCTCGAGGGGAGAGCTTTCATGCTATGGAAGATGGCTTAATCACAAAAGATGATTTAATTGAATTAGGAAATATGATACAAGAAGAAAAACTACAAAGAACATCAGATGATGAAATAACAGTAGCAGATCTAACTGGAGTTGCGGTTCAAGATTTACAAATAGCAAAAGCAGTTTGGGGGAAAATCAACTAGAATAATCAGAGTAGAGAAATACAATGCTCATTAGAAATAGAAATGGCTCCATGGAGATGTTAGAATTTGATAGTAGACGATTTTTTGGTAGAACTATTTATGGATAAATATGAAATGAATGTTGAGATAAACATTGCAGAAACATGTGTAGATCCTTTCACTCTTGGTGAGTTTCTTAAATTAGTAGAGTATGAGAACTTCTTCGAGGATTTCAAAAGTAAAAAATTAACATATGGACATATTAACGGTTCTCCAGAATTAAGGCAAGGTATAGCAAATTTATACGAGACAATGAGTGCAAAGAATGTGCTTTTGAATGGCGGAGCAATTGGAGCGAATTTTCTTTCATTCTACAGCTTAATTGATCCAGGAGATACTGTCGTTTCTATTTTTCCGGCATATCAGCAATTGTATAGCGTAGCAAAATCATTTGGAGCTAATGTTAAATTATGGAAGCTGAAATGGGAAGAAAAGTGGCAACCAAATATTGACGATTTAGCATCTCTG
The DNA here is from genome assembly GCA_018238155.1 of Candidatus Heimdallarchaeota archaeon. Taxonomy (GTDB): domain Archaea; phylum Asgardarchaeota; class Heimdallarchaeia; order JABLTI01; family JABLTI01; genus JABLTI01. The sequence continues at coordinate 349,824 of JABCTZ010000036.1, forward strand.
GTTGATAAGAAAACAAAAATGATCATCATAAATAACCCTCATAATCCTACGGGGTGTTTAATTAATAACAAACAACTCAAGCAAATATGTGAAATTGCAGAAGATTGTGATGCATACTTACACTATGATGAAGCTTACAAAGGGCTCTATCTAAATGATAACGACAAGATCACTTCAGCAGTAGATATTTATGACAAAGCAATTTCTTCAGGTTCTTTTTCAAAAGGTTTATCTCTAACAGGATTGCGCCTAGGATGGCTTGTTGCAAGTGAGGAGATTATCAAAAGATTCGCTGGATACAGACAATATACAACAATCAGCAATGGAATGATAGACGATGCACTTGGAGCATTAGCAATGAAATATGTGGATCAAATTTATGAAAGAAATATTGGTATTATAAAAACGAATTTCAAAATACTGTCTGAATTTATAGAGAATGAACCATTATTAGATTGGATCCCACCAAGAGCAGGAAGTGTAGGCTTTCTAAAACTCAATTTAGATATACCCACCGAAGATTTTTGTGTACAACTTATTGACCAGAAAAGCACTTTTCTTGTTCCTAGTACTTGTTTTGAAATGGAAGGTTTTCTACGAATAGGCTTTGGAAATAATACTGAAATTTTGAAAGATGGTTTAGGGCGGTTAAAAGAATTTCTTGATACAAAGAGGTAATCAAAACAAACGAAAAACTGAAAATGATTGATTGCCGGAAATGGATTGGTTGTAATGGAAGAACAAGAACTAATCCAATTATTTCCAACTATTTCTTCTCGAGAGAAATTCTATATAGAAATGGTTGATGATGCAAAAGTAATGGTATACAAGTTTTTACCAAACATAGAAAAAAAATCCGTAATAAGAGCACCAATATTGTTTGTTCCAGGATTCACATCATATTTCAGCCAATGGAGTACAATAATCAACTATTTAGTAGAAAAAAAACACTCTGTGTATGTTTTTGAAAGTAGAGAGAAAAAAACTTCTACTTCAAAAGTATCTGACCCGCGTTTTGATACAGATGGGTTAATTGCAGATCTAAATGATGTAGTAGCACATCTTAAACTCCCTCAACCATTTTTTATGATTGGAAATTCGCTTGGATCAGCAATGATTCTAAAACATGTTATTGATAATGAAAAAAATAGTTCTCAATTGCCAGACAAAATTGCATTGCTTCAAGCTGTATACACTTCTGCACCTCTTCAACGATTTATAGATTTGGCAGAACGAAAAATACTCTTTCATATAGCAATGAGATTCATACTTACTTTTTCACCAATAATCTTCTGGAAGAGTAGAAGAGAGACTCCAAATTCATATCGAAATTCGCTAAATAATCTAAGAAATACTGAATTAGAAAAAATGCGAATTGGTTTGATTTGCTCTGTTAATTTAAAAATTATTGATGATTTGCCTAAAGTGAAATTACCTACATTAGCAATTGGTATTGGAAATGATAAGACACATCCAAAAGAACAAGCAATACTAATTTCTAAACAAGTAAAGAATGGCATCTATCATGAAATCCCTGATAAAGAGTATGTGGATACTGAATTAACTGCGAAGTTGATCACGGATTTCCTAGAGAAATGAGTTTTGACATTAGCAGCAAAATAATTTCTATTTCAGATTTTTTTCAAAATTGGTAACACTTTGCATAGTTTTGTAAAGCATCATCAAAATAACCAATCTGTAATAGTTGGTCGAATAATTAGTACCTTCATTTTTCTCACTTTTTTGAATATTAGCTTTTTACTTTAGCTTCTGCTTAACATTTTTAGGAGATTTTAGCAATGAAAATACGCATATACTTGCAAAATATCTTTTCTTAATCACAAGGATTTTCTTTACGAATATTTTTATATTCGAGAATGTTAGGTTGGCAATGGACCCTATAAACTGGATATACATTGGAATTGCTGTAGCCGTTGGTCAAATTATACCTTTTATAGTATATGGTATAGATAAAAGACTAGCAATAGCAGGGAAGAGTAGAATATCTGAATTGAGTCTTCTAGTTCTAACCTTTATTTTCGGAATCTTTGGATCGTTCCTTGCAATGATTATATTCAGACACAAAACCATCAAAGGTTCGTTCAGAGCAAAGTTTGCTGGCGTTTCCATTGTACGCATACTGGTTCTTGGTGGTATAGTAGCCCTTTTGCTATTTGTCTTTAAATAAATTTCACCTTTACATCAAATTTAGGCGATTTTATTAATGACAATTGCTGATATACTTAAGGTGATAAAAATAAGAGAAAAGCAGCCTACTCTGAGATATATTATCTTTAGCTATAGAATATTACTAGCACTTTTTAGTTGGACCGTTTTAGGTATAATGTTTTATCGAAGTGTGATTAGACAATCAGATATAGCTGCAGGTATTTTAGCTGGAATCAGTTCCTATAGATATTACACTATGCAAACAAATCTTTTTGTTGCTTTGTGGTATAGCTTTGCAGTATTCTTTCAATTCAAGCCAGAACTTTTGAACAAAATACGAGGTGGACTTAAAGGAGCATTAGCACTCTATATTACTATCACATTCATTGTATTTGCTGTAATGTTAAGTGAATCCTATCAACCAACTGGCATTGATAGCTTCACCAATATTAGTTCACATTATATTGTACCAATTCTTTTCATTGTAGATTGGTTCTTAGCAGAATGGGATGTAAAATATCGATGGCTCTATTTGGCATTTTGGGTAATTTATCCTCTATGTTATTTGATATTCGCAGTTCTTCATGGAAACTATATCAGTTCTGGTAACTATCTATACCCATTTCTCAATCTGCAAAATCTTGGTTGGGTCAAGTTTATCATTAGTGTGCTTGTACTCGTAGTTGTTTTCCTATCCTTGGGTTCATTATATATCGGGATGAACAGAATAATTAGACTGATAATGACCAAAAAACAACAAGAGAATAACGAAAACAAAACAATGGTAGGGGATATTGAACAAAGTGAAGAAAGAGAGGAGGATCATTGATACTTTTTCTCTAAATCCTCTAATACAATACCTGCTCTTGCAATAGCTTCCGAATCATCAAGAATCATTTTGTAATTTTCTACCACACCTCTATGAGCGGGACTTGTACTAAGTGCCTTTTTCAAAGTTCGAAGAGAATTCTCAATCTGATCATCGTGGTAATAAAAAAGACCCAGATTGTTCATAAGATCTAGATTATCATTTTTGATATTGAGAGCTTTCAGTGTGTATTCAATAGCTTTCTTTTCTCTTATAAGAAGGCGTAACATTGTCCCAGTTGTCCTAGAACTTTACAATGAAGTGGATCTGTTGCAATAACTTTGTTAAATTCCACAATGGCTTCATTGTATTTTCATTCTTCAACCAAAAGTTCGCCATACTCACTCAAAATTTCAACATCATCTCTGCCAAATTCTGTAAATGCTTTATTATAAACTTCAGGGGCCTTATCAAAGAAACCATATTTTCTATGTGTTGCAGCCAATTTGATGTAAGGTTCTTTGAATCTCTTCTCAATTTCAATCGCTCCCTCGAATACTATAACTTGTGGTTTATACTCAGTTTCAATTCGTAACAAAAAATGTGCTTCTTGTGATAATGGATTAATACTCAGAGCCTTTTCTAAACACATAATGGCAGTTGCAGATTGGTCCAAATTTTGATGAAACATCCCTAAAGCTATATAATCGTTTACATCATGCGGCATGCCTTCAGGACGATAATGTAAATATCTATCGTATGCATCTACAGCACCTTGATAATCTCCAAGTAGTGCTGACATATCACCAACTCCTTTCCAAGCAAAAGCATTACTTTCATCTTTAGTAGTGATTTGTCTATAAAGGTCCAAAGCTTCATCATATCTATTTAGAAATTGAAGTTTAGAAGCAATATCCATTAATTCATGAGGATCGGTTGCAACCCTGTTTGTTTCAATTCCTTCAGAGGTGGTTGGTAAAGGATTTGCATTGACTTTATTTCTTAATTTATTCTTGAAGATATCAATGGAAAAAAGTGTAACTCAATAGGAAAGAAATTGTCACTAAAATTATCTTAAAAATAGGCTAAAGATATGTTTCATATAAATCGTATTGCTGATGATTTCGTGTTTGAAATGTCCAGATAGCATCTTGAGGGCAGAGATTTACACAACCATTACAGCCAACACAAAGAAGCTCATTGAAACTTGGTGTATTGTTTTTATTCATAGATATTGCACCACTTGAGCATATTTTAGATGCACAGAGACGACAATGATTACACTTGGATTTATCAACACGTTTGATTCCAACTGTAAATAACATTTGCCAACTCCAAGTGAAGAAAAGAGACCAAAAAACTATTCCAATACTATACGATGGAATCCAATTTTTATTTTGTTGCATCAAATTCGATGATAAATTTTCAAAACGTGTAATAATGGTTTTTGCGAATTTTTGTGCATTTGATAAATCGTAATTGTTTAATCCGGAGAGATTAGATTTTAATTCATTCTTAGGAGGCATCCATGATCGTAGATTTGTAGATCCAATTGCACTAGTATATCCTAAGCAAATTCCGCCTGTTCTTTTAGTTGCTTTAAATAAATTCCAAAGAGTATTTCCCGGCATCCCACCACTCGTACAAAAAACAAAGAGTGGTTTTTTTTCTAGCTTTGCTTTTCGCAGAAATCTTGTTACCATTCTTGGGGCTCTAATAGAATAAGCCGGAGCACCAATTCCAATAATGTCATATATCGAGAAATCAATTTTCTTACCTCGTTTAATTCTTAGCAGATCAACAGATACATGTAAATTTTCAAATTGTTTTCCTAATTCGGAAGCATATTTCGCTGTAACACCTGTTCCTGTAAAATAAAGCAAAGCAGCTTTCATACTGAATGTACTAGTATCAAATATTCAAAAGATTTTAGTTCTATCTCTTTTCTTATAGAAACAATCTTTCAAATCTGTCTTAGGCTGAAAAATGCTGGCAGCACTGTGACTAATTTATGTTCTTTTCGCATATTCTATCTATTTTTTCTTAGACTTGTGAAGAAAAACAATCTCAAAATCAATTCTGACTCTAAAATATTGGTTATTCTTTGCTTTTACTCAAAGAATAAGAAAACTTTTATTAATCCTAAAAACCAAAAGAGTCTGTGGGAAAGCATGAAAAGCGAAGATAGAAGTGATATGATTATATTTACTTATAGGGTAATATTGGCTATTTTTAGTTGGCTTATTCTTGGGATCATGTTTTATCGAAACGTAGCAAGTCAGTCTAGTATATCCTCAGGAATTGTAACTGCTATTGATTCCTACAAATATTATTCCAGACAAACTAATCTCTTTGTTGCATTGTGGTATAGCTTTGCCCTGATTTTTCACTCTAAACCAATTATATTAAAGAAAATTCGAGGTATGCTCAAAGGAGCTATAACTGTTTATATTACTGTTACTTTTGCTGTTTTTGCTGTAATGTTAAGTAGTTTGTATCACCCGACAGGTATAGATAGTTTCTTGAGTCTTTGTTCACATTATCTCATTCCTATTTTATTTGTTGCTGATTGGTTCTTATCTGAAACAGAAGTCGATTATAAATGGCGATATCTGGGTTATTGGATCATTTATTTGCTTTCTTATTTGGTTTTTACAATTATTTATGCACAGATTACAAACAACTATCTCTATCCATTCCTCAATATTGAGAATCTAGGTTTGAGTAAATTTATTTTTAATACCTCTATATTGATATTCGTCGCTCTATTCTTTGGAACGCTATTTATTGCTACGAATAAAATTATCAGATCCTCTCTAGAAAGGAGAGGTCTAGATAAAATTAGTTTAGATTTTATCAATTTGAAATCCAAAAGAAAAAGTAGAAGAAAAGCTTCACAGAATTATTATGAGAGCCTTTGTATTGTGATTTCAACTTAAATTGTGTTGATAAATGTAAATTTATTACCTATTTATTTGATAGCGTTCTTCAACATGTTTAAAGAGAAGATATATCACCAAATTATTCTTTCTCACTTTTTCTTTGTAAATACTCTGATGAAAACAAAAAAGAACCAAGAAAAGATAAGTGTAAATGGGATAATCGTTAAAACAGCAATAATGTTTTTAACAATAATATACTCGGAAGCAATTCCAAATATAAGCCCCGATGAAACCCCCAATGAAATTAGAAATGAAATCCCATAAATAATCAAGCTCTGTCTGTTTAAGAACCTTGATCTACTCTTTTTCTTTTCGGAGAGATTACTACTACCACATTTGATACAATATTGAGCTCCAGCAGGGTTGGCAAAAGAACAAACAATACAAACTTGATCAAATTGCCTCTTCGCTCTTGCTTCTAGTAGAATGGTATCCATATCTCGGTCGCATTCAAGGCATAAACTAGTTTGTTCATGTAGACGCAGTTTGTTATCAGTTGTTGCACTGCAAAATGGACAAAAAATAATGTTCTGATATGCTCCTTTTTTTTGCGAATTAGGTTTTTCAATTATATCCTTTTCTGAAGTCATACCAATCCTCGCTCTGTTATGTTATTGTTTGTTATTTAAGGGATTGTATTGAATAAAAGAAAAAAAACCTCTTTGCAACTAATGGCAACATTTATTAGTATTTATTGCCAAATATTGTATAGTGCTTTATCTTGGTGAAGAAAAAATGAGTAAAACAATTGAAATTTTTGGAAAAGAGCAAAAGGAAATCAAGAAAAGAATAGAGTCAATTGAAAATGGTTTAATTCCTGTAGCAATTGAAGATAACCAACTTTCATATAAATGGAATGAAAAGGCTAACATCGAGAAACGAATGAAAGTTTACAATGTTCCTGGTGTAAGTATTGCGTTCATTAATAATTTTGAAGTGGAATGGGCGAAAGCTTTTGGAGTAAGAGATACACGAACATCAGATATTGTTACACTTGATACTTTATTTGAATCGGGTTCAACAGCAAAATCATTTACAGCCTTAGCAACATTACAAACAGTTAGAAAGAATTTACTGACTTTAGATGAGAATGTCAATAAGAAATTGAAAGCTTGGAAAATACCTGAGAATGATTTGACTAAAGAGGAAAAAGTAACACTTAAACGTCTATTATCTCATACTGCAGGGATTAACAGACCTGATAGTATGTTTGGCTCAGAATCAGGTTCCATGTCAACAATTGAACACATCTTAAGTGGAGAGAAACCGGCTCTAAATGATCCAGTAAAAGTTGAATTCATACCAGGAACAGATCACCAATATTCTAATTTAGGATATATCATCATTGAGAAACTTTTAACTGAAATATACGGAAAATCTTTCGCTGATTTAATGAAAGAAACTATTCTTAAACCTCTCTCAATGAAACGTTCTACGTTTGAATACCCTGATGATGAATTAGGAAAAAGGACTATTGTTCCACATGATCAAAATGGCGAGGCACAAGAAACAGGAATGATGCATGGGGCTGCAGCTCATTGTGGTCTTCTAACTACACCTGTTGAGCTTGGTAAATTTGTAGTTGAATTAATGAAAGCATATCAAGGTAATTCCGAAATAATTTCTCAAGAAACCGCAAAGCAAATGTTAACTCCTACACTGCCTCTTGATCCGGCAAAATTTTTTGGTTTTACAGGGCAAGCACTAGGAATGTTTCTATTAGAAAAAGATGAAAATCTGTTTTTTACCCATCCCGGAACAAATATGCCCGGAGCTGTGTGCTTGATGATTGGTAGTCCATCTGAAGGACAAGGGTTAGTTATCATGTCTAATGGCATTCAAGCAGAATTGCTTCATTTAGAAATTCTCTATGGAATAGCTAAAATATTTGATTGGCCATTTTGGCAAAAAGAATGAGCGTATGAAAGTTTTGGAGAAGTGGCTAGTATGACTAATAACAATATAGCTGAACTGGATGGTAACGATATACGTATTGTTAGTACACTTGACTCTCTTCCACATAAGAGCTCAACCAAAAGAATAAGTGAGGAATTGGATATTCCCTCACGTAGCATTCGTTATCGGTTGGCGAAATTAAAAGAAAGGGACATTTTGAAAGAACAAACAGTTATTACTCATGAAAGAAAGCTTGGCATTCGAGAATCATTTATTTTTATTGAAGAACGTCGAAATAGCAGAAAGACTTTTTGTAAAATCATTGAGGAGAATCCTGCTCTAAGTTGGTATGTCCCCACATCTGGAAAGTATCAAGGTTTTATTTTGCATGCAATAAATGCAATGAATGTGCCTGATTATCCTCGGCAATTACTAGAGCAAATGAAAGAGAAAGAGATAATTAATGATTATTTTATTTTTGAGATAATTGAGTATCAAGAATATGGTTGGAACTACAAATGTTTTAATGAAGATGGAAAATGGGTTTGGAATTGGAAAATATGGGAAGATTATATTAAAAAAGAAGAGTATGGACAAGAAGTAGTCGAGTTCGAAGAAAATCCCAAAGTAACAAGCTTTGATTATATTGATATTCAAATTTTAAGGCATTTCATTCTTTTTGAAAATATAACGCAAAAGGAAATAGGAAAGAAATTAGCATTATCAGAATCACAAATTGGTCGAAGACTTCGATCGTTGGAACAAAGTGAAATAATCCGCGGATATCGAACAGGTTTTACACCCTTCACGGAAACTCAAGCAGTACTATGTATGATAAAAACTAACAATTCACTGGAATGTATTGTGAATATTCTAAAACAAATACCTTATCCAAAAACAATAGCATTTGAGAATAGACATTCGATTGGATTGGGCTTTGAAATTCCTACAAATGAAATTAATGGATTTCTAAATGGACTTCATTGTTTGCGACCTCTCATCGATTCATACTTTGTTCAATATCAACTAAGCAGTCCAACTTTTAATCCACAGACATCATTTGATTTGTTTGATAAAGATTCAAATGACTTGAACCAAGTAGCAACTGAATATGAAAAAACACTAGAACAAATTAGAGCAATCTAAACAGAGGTTCAGTTTTTCGAAGGATTTCACCAAGCTCATTTGCACCATCCTTATTGAAGATTAACGCATCTAGACTGATTTTCTTTTTTGGTTTACCTATGTATTTCTCAGCTATTTCATCTAAGCCTACTAATGCATTATCGATAAGTTCTTTATAATTGCTCAATTTTCGAGCAGCAATAATCAATAAAAGATGGGATTCAATTTTTTCACCAATCTTGATGCATTTTTTGAATGCTTTCGGTATTCGGATAAATAAAGTAAATGGCAAATTTTTATCAAATAGATATTCCATAATACTAATTAAATCTTGAATATCTCGAATTAAATAACTGGTTTTCGCTTTCTTTTTTGAATGAGTTTCTCCTTCGCTTTCAAAGCGTGAAATTAATAAGTAAATATTTAGAATTAGATCTTCGAAATTCTTTTCACTAAAATAAAACATCTTTTCATACTCAAAATTATTCTTTGAAATATAATCAGATGTACCAAAAATACCAGTATCAATATCATACATGAATTTTTGATAATTGATTAAATGTTGAGCTGATTTACAGATATTTATTAGAATATCCAAAAAATGATCTGACGATAGGAGATTTAGTGAAGATTTTTTTATTTTCTTCTTTAAAGCCTTTAAATTTTGAATAACCAGTTTGATGTTCTCAACCACTATACTCGAGTAAGGAGATAAATATTTAATTTCCTTCAATATTTGTAGACATTCGCGAGTTTCAGATGCAATGAGGTTAATATTCTCTAGATCTGCTAAATGCAATTTTGTTAGTAGATGAGAATGTTCCTTAATATATTTCAAATACTCGATTTCTTGATAAACGCTTTCAACCATTTTTCTGATATCTCCTTGTGAAAATAATCTAATTGAATAACAATTATAATATTCAAAAGAATTGTCCAAAAATAATTCTTTTCAATTAGCTTTTCGTTAAAGTCACTTATATACCTCTCTGAATTGGATAGGGTTTTTAAAAAAAGAAAATATATCATTCCACATACAATATTACTACAATAAGGATGAATTAGGATGATGGAAGAATATAGTATAGATCAAATTCAAGAAAAGATGGAAAATGGAGAACTATCTGCAAGAAAACTCGTTGAGGATTTTCTACATCGAATCGAAAAAATTGACCGACAGGGACCAAAAGTAAATGCGATCATAGAGATCAATCCTGATGCACTAGAAATTGCCGAAAATCTCGATAAGGAACGTAAAAACAAGAAAACGCGTGGACCCCTTCATGGCATTCCTGTTATTATTAAAGACAATATTGAAACCGCAGACAAAATGATGACTACAGCTGGATCGCTCGCACTTGAAGGACATATTGCTTCGCAAGATTCATTTATTGTCCAAAAACTAAGAGATGCAGGAGCAATCATTTTAGCGAAAGCAAATCTGAGTGAATGGGCTAATTTTCGCTCAACACGTTCTTCCAGTGGCTGGAGTAGTCGTGGAGGACAAACGTTGAATCCATATGCTCTTAATAGAAGTCCTTGCGGTTCGAGCTCAGGTTCTGCAGTAGCTGTAGCAGCAAATCTCTGTTCGGTAGCAATCGGAACTGAAACAGATGGTTCTGTAATTTGCCCCGCTCAAATAAATTCTGTAGTGGGAATAAAACCCACGGTAGGATTAGTTAGTCGCTCTGGAATTATCCCAATAAGCCATACACAAGATACTGCAGGACCAATGGGAAGAACTGTTCGTGATGCAGTTATTTTATTAAATGCTATAGTCGGGAAAGACACTCGAGATACTGCCACGTTAGAACTTAAACAGAACATTCCCGAAGATTACACTGAATTCTTGGATGAAGGCGGATTAAAAGGAACAAGAATTGGTGTTGCGCGAAATTACTTCGGTAAAAATGACAATGTGGACAAATTAATGGAAAAAGCAATTGAGACAATGAAAGAATTGGGAACAGAGATCATTGACCCAATAGAAATTACCACATTGAAAGATCTAAGAGATCCTGAATTCCAAGTACTCTTATTTGATTTCAAAAATGATTTGAATGAATATTTAGCTACAACAAACTCTGAGTGCAAAAATCGAACACTGAAAGATATTATTGATTTCAACAAGGAAAATAGTCGAAAAATGATGCCTTATTTTGGACAAGAGATATTACTAATGGCAGAAGAAAAAGGACCACTAACAAGTAAGGAATATCTAGAAGCATTGGAAAAATGTGATACATATGCAAGACAAGAAGGCATAGATAAAATTTTAGCTGAAAACAAACTTGATGCCATTGTTGCCCCGAGCGGTGGAATAGCTTGGCCAATAGATTGGGTGAATGGTGATCATTTCACAGGAGGAAGCTCTTCTGTTGCTGCTGTAGCAGGATACCCAAATATTACTGTTCCACTGGGTTTTATCTGGGGATTGCCAGTTGGTATCTCTTTCTTTAGTGGAGCATTTCAAGAACCGGTTCTAATAAAAATAGCTTATGCATTCGAACAAGCAACAACAGCACGACAACCACCGAAATTTTTGAAAGAAGTAAATTATAAATAAATAATAGCTAAAGAGTACATAATACATAAAATGCATTCCTGGATACTTTTTTGAAGAAAGTATCCAATATTTACAATCAACCACTCAAAAACCAACTGTGAATACTATGACAGATGAAATATATCGTTCAATAAGTGATAATATTATGAATAAAGAAATCACTTTTAGAGGCATTGCCATGGATGCAAAAGGTGGCGCAGTGATAATTCTATTCAAGGGAGAAATTATCTATTTACAAAATATGGATTGTTGGGATGATGCTATGCTCAATAGAGGTGTTCTTGTAAAAGGGCTATTGGTTGAAAGGAAATTGATCCCAGATCCTGTTGTTGCTGAAGATGGGGCGATCAGTACAGGTGCGTATGGTACTCAATATGTTTTAGAAAATGTGATAATAATCCAGAAAGAATAATAAATTTTGATGTTCAGTATCTTTCCATTTATTTATGTTCATTTTCAGAAATAACTTGCTAAAGAGAAAAAATCAGTTCCAATATTCACACTTAAGCTTTATTCTTTGCAACGAATTTGAACAATCAAAACCAAGAAATACTGGTGCTTAGATGACAATAGTTTGAAATAAGATTATTGGCATAATTTTATTTTCTTACTTCATTGCAAGTTCAGATAGCTCATTAATAACCTTTAAGTAATTTCAAAGCAATATTTTTGTATTATTCTAGTTGTGAGTTTGATGATTTTAAACAAGAAACTGTTATATGTCGGAATTCTTTGTCTAATACTTAGTCCAATGAACCTGGTTGAATTAAGCTCTGCAAATAGTCGTGATTATGAAGACGAATTGCCATCTGTTGTTCTTAATACTTTTCTAGTGGATTTAGACAAACTTTACCTGTATGATAATTTAACTATGAGAAACAAACTCCTAAATGAGATAGGTAATGGTTCTTATGGCTGGCCCTTAACTCCTTATGGCGCTCATTTTGTTAGTCAACACATTGAAGGTGTTGATCACGTATATTTCCATCCGTATAGAATCCTTCCAATGTTCGCACCTCATGATGGCGTTTTCGATTCATTCCAAAGTAACTTAGGAAATAAAACTGTAATGCAGAATGGAACCGAGGTTATTGATGATAGTAAATTAGTAATAGATATAGGTGAAGGTTGTTATTTTCACATAAGTCACATTTCTCTTCTGAAATCAATATATGATGTCATTCAAGATACAGGAAGCTATAGTTTTAGTGAAGGAGAAATAATTGGTTATAATCATGCAAATCCTTGGGGCAATTATGGATTTGAGATTTTTTATCATGCAGGTGGGATGGGATATGGAGGAGGATTCTTTTATCCACTAAAATATTTTAGTTCTACTATACAAGACAAGATTGAGGATTATTATAACCAGCTACTTCCCAGGGCAAAAATAGGTGGAGCTTTTCCAGAGGTAGCTATGTATAATGATATTTATGTTGCAATTGAAAGTAGTGTATGGGGTGTTTGGAAATATAAAAGTGGCTACTTGGACTCTTATTTTGAAATAGGTTCTTTTACTGTGGTTGAGGGAAGGTATACTACTTTCTTCAATCGCAATTTTTCAAATACTGAGTACTATTATCGAGATCCGAAAAATCCCGACCTAAATATTACAGAAGATGTTTTGGGTATATTTGGTAATAGTCGAGGAACAACAATAATCGAAGAATTTAACATTACTACGCATGGTTTTCTAAAGACTGTTGAAGGTGATTTCTCCAATGGTATTATGGAAGTTGTTTTAAATTCTGAAGTTGATGATTGGGGGTTCGCGAATGATAGTATCTATGTTAGATATAATGTCGATTCCAACAGTACCGGTTTCAAAGATGATATCTTGACTGTTGAATGCTTTAAGGAACTTGCAAGTGCACAAGCCGGATTTACAGAATATAATCTCACGTATGCAAGATATATCCAGTCCTGGGAAATTAAGGATCCTAATCCTCAACCAACAGAAACACCAACTCCAACTACACCAACCACGCCTACAAATAGCTCAAATGGTTACTGGATAATTCCATTCACATCAGTACTTGTAGTGATGATAATAATAAGTAAGAGAAAGAAATGGAGTGGAAATTACAAGAAATAAAGTTACTAGTTTCTCAAAAAGCACTCTAGTCACATTGGTGGTATTTATCCAGAAGAACAAATGGGTAATAATTTCACCATTGATATTAAGGATACTTTTTGGGACGTCTTGAGAATACCATTCTCTTTAAACATTTTTTCTTATTATATCTCTTTTTGGATGTTTCAATACTCATAATTGAGCTTTATTCTTTGCATCCCGATCTATTGACTCGTGATTTTGTAGCGACACAAGACGTTTCAATACTCATAATTGAGCTTTATTCTTTGCATCTTACTAACCAATTGCTTCTTCTAGTTTCAGGTGAAAAACGTTTCAATACTCATAATTGAGCTTTATTCTTTGCATCCAAGCTAAAGCATCACGCAGTCGTCATAGGAGCAACTCAGACGTTTCAATACTCATAATTGAGCTTTATTCTTTGCATCAAGTTTGTGATTTCTTATGGCTAAGTTACGCTATCAAGTTGTTTCAATACTCATAATTGAGCTTTATTCTTTGCATCACCAATGGCTTATCTGTGGATGGGAACAGCTTATTTTGTTTCAATACTCATAATTGAGCTTTATTCTTTGCATCTTCATTTAGATCTGTTAGAACTTTTATCCATTTATCCTCGTTTCAATACTCATAATTGAGCTTTATTCTTTGCATCATTCCTTAATAAAAAGGTTAACATCTCAGCAGTAAGATTGTTTCAATACTCATAATTGAGCTTTATTCTTTGCATCAAGTAATTTGGACGGTAATTTGTCAACTAACATTCTAAAGTTTCAATACTCATAATTGAGCTTTATTCTTTGCATCCATAAATATCACCATCCTTAGTATCTTTCCATTCTAGGTTTGTTTCAATACTCATAATTGAGCTTTATTCTTTGCATCTACAAGTTTAACGACTCTAAAGCGCGCCTGGAGAGTAAGTTTCAATACTCATAATTGAGCTTTATTCTTTGCATCAATGAAAATTTCTCAGATGATAAATGTCACTATTTGAGAGTAAGTTTCAATACTCATAATTGAGCTTTATTCTTTGCATCTGACTTGAAACACGCTAACTTGAGAGGCGCTAACTTGAGGTTTCAATACTCATAATTGAGCTTTATTCTTTGCATCACGATATAGACGCCACTAAAGGCGCAGGAAGTTTTTAATTGTTTCAATACTCATAATTGAGCTTTATTCTTTGCATCTGACAGTTCTTAGGCGTCTAGGAGTTAAAAATCTTCTTCTCAAGGTTCTAGAACGATTTTTTCGATCAACAGCTTGGCGGGTGACCAAAGTGGAACGAGCTTTAAAAAGACCCGCCAGATTTTAACTGTTTTTGAGGGAAAAGAAGGCAGGAGATGGGTTCTTTTACTGCTCAAACTGTCGGGTCTTCTCTCTAGCAAAGGTCTTAAATAGTACTTACGAAGACCCGCCACTCTCATAGACAGAAATGGGCTTATTTTTTGAACTAAGCTCTCCAACATTGTAACCAAAATTCGCAGTCTTGGCATTTTTTTTCATTTGGTGTGGGAGAAGGAATAATCTCTTTAGTTACAATTTGCAACATTATTGTATGCTGCTCCAAAGCATCTATTTTATCTCGCAGTGTAATAGGAATCTCAATTCGTTTATCGGCACCATAACGAATTTCAGCTTTATTTACATCCGTTTGAAAGATATTTTCAAGGATAATGGCTTGAATAACGAGCTGAATTAAATGGTGTTGAGGTATTGTAGAATAGATCTTACCTGTTTTAAACTCAATTGGGTAGTAATCATTATTAGATTCTACATAGGCATCAAAAAGAGCTGCTAAACCTAAATCCGGCTCGACAATGAAACGATTATAATAGATCGTTGATTTTTCCAGTTTAGTTTGAGTTTTCTTTCGTATCTTTGAATCATGATAATCAGCTCCCTTCCTCATTTTGTAAGATATTCTAGGAAAGATCTTCTTAACATATCTAAAATAGATTATTCTTGGGCAATAAATGAACTGTCGGAAATCTTCTGCAGTAAATTCAATGTTAGTCATAAAATCACAACCTTTTCTTCTTCGAAACCAAACGCAGACTTCTGTTTGGTGATCAATAGATCACTCATACCAATGTAGCTTATTTTTTCAAAACAACGAAAACATATTGGTATCACTACTACTTTCCCTAGTCTTTTTGCGAAAAGATCGCTTATTTCCATGATGAGCATTTCAACCATATTTCTGGTTTGCTCTCCGGCAAAGACAGAAAATTGTATACGTTGGAAGCCATAGTTTTCACAAAGTTTGGCTGTTTTCGTTCGGAGAGAATCATTTGGGATGTCATAGCTTACAAGATAAAACAACAAAATCACCTACCTTTTCAGACTAAATGGTTGATAATTCTCTATGTCTCCTCTGAAGAATTTTCCTGCAGATCGAGCTTGATGTATGATATGTTGTTCAAATGACATATTTTTGTCTGTGTGTTGATTTGTTTCCTTTTGAGTAAAAGTTTTGATTAATTCTGAAAGGAAATGTTTTTTGAAATCATTCTTAAGCTTACAAAATTGACCTTGTATATCGAAATCATCAGGAGATACCTCAGACTTTCCTACAAGCCTGAGGATCAATCTATCTACAATTGGTTGTCTAAACTCCTCAATTATATCCAAAACAAAGGATGGTTTCCCGCTTCGGTCAGTATGTAAAAAACCGGCATAGGGTTCTAAACCGGCGATTAATACTCCAGAAAGCACTTTCATCGTCAAAATTGCATAAGCATAACTGAGCATGCTATTAATAGGATCCTTGGGTGGGCGACGATTCCTGTTAGTAAAGGTAAATTCAGCGGGGATTAATTCCTTAAAAGCAGTAAAATAAGCATCTGCTGCTGCACCTTCAAAAGCAAAAATACTTTCACGGTGAAAAGTAATTTTACGACTCATTTTTAATGATAAGTCTTTTTCCAAATAGCTTTCCAATTCTTTGCTTTTACTCTTTACTATTGAATTTGCTCGAACACTTAATTGTCTATTCTTCTGAATTCTTCGCAGAAGATTACGCTTATTTGTTATTGCACCCCTTAGAGCACTAAGAATAAACCTTGTTCCAACAGATGATTCATATGCTAAAATCTGCGCTCTTCGTGTTGCTACCGTTCCATGAGCAACATAAGAATGTAAAATTCCAACAGGTTTTCCACCTCGGAAAAATAATGCTGGAACACCATTTGCTGTTAACAAATCAATTGCACCTGATGTTAGTGTTGCTTTTGATTCGATAATTAACTGTTCAAGCTTCATTATTGGAATATAATTTTTAGCCAAGTCTTTGGAAGGATAAGTAACATAAAGTCTTTCACCTTCTTTGCCAATCTTAGCCCCATGCTCTGCAATAATAAGTATCATTTCTTACACCACATCTCCTCTAACTCAGTTAATCTGTTGTTAGAACCTCCAAGCCTTTCAAATGAGAAAGGTTGTATGCATAAACAACTTCTTCTGAAGTTTGTTGCTCTACAGGTTGCACTAGCACAATATTTCCACGAGAATAGACCACTTCACCGGCAAGCGTATTTGGGAATGAAACAGTTTTAATTTTGCGATTAGTTCCTATTTGCCCCCAAGTATCAAGTAAGTCTATATTGGTAATTTTACAATCAGGATAAAGTTCCAGTAATTGCTCCGCATAATCATAGAGTGAAACTATTTCAGAGGTTTTTTCATAGTTCGTTAGTAATTGTATCTTATCAGCAAAAGTAAGGAAAGTAGTTAGATGAAGCTGGTCAGCAATCATTGCTTCAGCAGCAAGAACATTTTCTAAAGAACTAAATTTTGAGAGCACTAATGCTTCATCTAATCCTTGTTCAATTAAACGATAATATTTACCTTCACTTCTTCTACAATTGCTTATCCCAACTTTGATTTTATTACCAAATCGACCAAGATAAAGATAATGATCACTATAGCATCTTGCATGCTTCCAAGCTAGTTGACAAGGATAACTTTCAAGAGTACACTTGACATCGAAAGGTTTACCTGGACCCTCGAAAATACACCTTTGACATTTATATATCAATGAATCTCTACAGAGATCACATATTGCATCTCGAGTTGCACGTGGTATAATTTCATCACAATACGAGCATCGCTTCAAACCAAACTCTAAGAAGAGAGTTCCATCTAAAGGTATGGTATAACTAAGTCCATCACCTTGATCAACCAAAAGTTGCAAAGATTTAGACCCAACACCAAGCTTCCACAAATATCGTCGAATTATTGGTGAGTCACTTACACATATTTCTTCTCTAGAAGAAAGAACACGGTTATTTGATATTTTCCCTTTGATAATCACTTTGCTAACACCAAGTGATGTATAACAATGAAAATTAAAGAACAAGTTCTTCCAAAAAAAAGGCTTTTGAAAAATGATTTAAAAATTAAACAACTGTTTTAAAGGGTTGTTTTCATCTTTCAAGGACGGAGAATAGTCCTTAGTACACTTCTTGATCGAAAATACCAAACAGTAAAGAATAAATTCAGAATAGACAATGTAAACTGACAAGATAGAGATGTTACACGTTAGTCTATCTAGTAGAAGAACAAGTTTCTTCTACTCACTATTTTATCTATTGAAAGGAAGAGGAAATGTTGACAGGATATACACAAATACGATATAGCTGGTATATTCCTTTACCACAAATATTTACACATGATACTTTAATAAATCAAGATTTTAGATGGATTATGAAGAATAACTTATCAAGTGAAGAAATTAAGACAAATCAAGCAATTATTAGAAATTTTGGAAAATTACGTTTTGATAAGACAATGACTTTTCCACTTGTATCTCAAGATAATCAAGTTAGAACCTTTAAAGAAATTCCGTTTTCGCCCCTATGTTTCACTTCAACAGAACAGAAAAAAACCGTTTTTGAATTTTGTAATTCACATTCGGAAAGTACTCAAACTGATATGAAAATTGAATCAGTCAAATTCTCAATTCAATTATATCCAATTGGTTTTGGAGTAATTATTGCATATGTTAACTTTAGAGAAATAATTGAACCAGAAATAATTAATCATTTTGTTGATAAACTTAAATGTGGTAGAAAAAAGAAATCAATGACAAAATATGCTCATTACCTTAAAAAGCAGTTATTGAAAAGCCTTTTTCAAGAAAAAGAAATAGCCAATATTAGAACTGTTTGTCAAGGACCAAAGATTAGAGTAAACTTTATTGATCAATGTTTTTCCGAACAGAAATTTAATGACTATGCCAAAAAAATACTTGGCACTAAAAACTCTGAAACAAAAATCCTTTTTAGATTTAATAAGAAAACAGATGATTTAACTGCTTTTTATAAAAAGGGGCTCGTGGTCTTTTCTAGCATGGACCTTTCTAGAGGAAGAAGAAGTTATTTTAGAAAAAACCTTGATTTTATAATGGATGTTTTTTATGGTGCAAATTTTCTTCTTCCGTTGATACCTTCAATAATTACTAAAGCTGATAGCATAAATAGATATGGCAAAATGAAAAAACTAATCTCTACTATCTTTTTAACGCTTAATCCACAAATATTAGAATCCAAAAATGAGCTTGATTCACTTCTTCCTACTGCAGGTTTACGATTGTGGTTTAGACTTTTTAATAAAATATTTCATTATACAGAAAATTACTCCCTGCATCTTGAAAAGATAATTGCACAAATAAATGAAATGCGTGTGGATAAATGGTATGAGCTTATTACTTCATCATTAAAGGAGAACATACCCATTGTTTCAGATCTCTTATTAAAAGATTTCAAAAAACAAAACTATTCGATTAGAGAAATAATTACTCCAAAAATACAATTAGATGAAAGGAACAAAGAAATAATTGACTTTATGCTAGAAAGAATAACAGCTGATTTTACGAGTCGTTTTGGCTTTAATAGAAACACTCAGTTATCAAAGGATAAATTAGGATTTTGTACACTGAATGTCATTGAAAGAACTTTAGGCATTACAGGAAGAAAACATATGGAATTCAAAAATAGATTAGATCTACTTAGTAGAGTAGGTTTATTAGAAGCTGAAGCTTACAGAGGTCCTGGTTCAAGAAAAGATAGTGTGCAATATAGAGCATCACCTAGCCATCCTTATGTAGACACACATTTGAGAGTAAAATTAGCAAAAGAATCAATATCTGAACTCAAACTAAGATAGAAAATAAGATTCCTCCTCGTTTAAAATGAGGAAACCTGCTGTCAAATCAAATGGTTTCTCTAAATAGCTATTTAGCGTTAATCTTTAGCAGTATGGGAATAGTTTATATAATGAAATGTTAAAAGTAGTTACAATATAAAAACAAATAAGAAATAAATTGATACTAATTGTTTCTTGGAAATAGGAATAAAGAAGTTAATATTATGAAAACTGCATCATTATTCGATTTCACTGGAAATGCATTCGTCACTATACTGGAATAGCGACAATATGTGCGCTATTTAACAAAGAGAGTTTACAGGATTAAATATCGATGATCATAATGTCACATTAACTTTGTTTATGATATCTACTCTGAAAAACGATGGAGAGCAACTATTTATGATTCTTAAAACTATAATGGAAATCGGTAAGTCAATCAAGGAAGATGTTACAGATACTTTAGAAGAATTACAACGCCACTCCCCTAATTTAGGATCTGATATTATTCATTACATAAGAGAAGAGTATGGTTATTCAAAGAAGTGCAAAAATTATATTGTTGTAAAAATAGCAATTAACCCCTTCATTTCTAGGCTAAATGAATTCCTAGATAAATGTAGCAGAAACACAAATCTAACAGAATTAATCTCAGATGATTTGATAAAAATCAAATTGAATAAAAATAAACGACAAGAGATATTTGAGAGATTATACTCAAAAGTTGATCCAAATCTCATTATCGACTTGCAGCAAAAGGCAATTAAAGTTGAATTAAGAGATTTTGACTATAATGAATTTGATGATATAAAACTGTTGTTAGGAAATCAGCATGGAACAACAATCTTTTATTCACCAGTCATGTATCAATCAGTTTCAAAAAGTTTAGTAACCGAGTTACCTATGTGGAAAATCAAACTCAGTACAGAGGATAAAGTAAATTCTAGCTTTTTCGATAAACTTCCAACAATCACTGAGTATAATACAATAACTAAAATATCAAGTGAATGCATAAGGAAGGTGTTTATCTCTGATATTTTTCTATCTGTAATAAATGATTATCTAAAGGATATAGGGCTTAAAAGTTCGAAGTATTACATAGTCTTTCTACTTGGAAAAGGTAATCTCCAAGAAGTTAAAGATTATCCTTATGAAATTGAATCATTTGTTGATTATTACAATTCCAAAATTTCAGGTACTGATGAAGGTCCGCGAGGTTTGTGTGAACTATGCTTAGAAAAGAAGCCTGTTATACCTGGTCCTAAATCTAAGATTGGATTCTATACTGATGATCCAAAGGGAAATGTTCCTATCCACCTTAACAATACTTACACAATATGCAAAGAATGTAATTCTTATCTTATTGCAGGACGTAATTTCATAAAAAGTAACTTACGATTTAAGCTAGCAAATCGTGGTACTAAAAGGAAACCCAAAAATCCATTGTTTGCTTATTTTATTCCATACACAGATGATAATGATAATTTGTCAGAAATTTTGAATTTCTTTAAAATACTGGAAAAGAAGGATAAAGAGGGATTAGAAGGATTAGTTCGAAAAGAAATCATTACAAATGAATTTCTGTATGTAATGGAATCTCGAATGAATGAGGATGATCATCGAATAATACAAGATAGTTTAGATTTTCTTATGATTCCATTCAAGTTACATTTCTCTTTACTAATAATCATCTTTTATCATCCGGAAGGACAAGCTAGTTCCTTCCATAGCGTGAAGAGGATAATATATTTGAATTCAAATGATATTGACAGAATAAATAATGCTTATAAAAAATTGAAAGATAGAAATAGAACATTTTCTCTTAAATCCCTTTTCTACCTATTTGGAGAGTATAAAATAGAGAAGTATATCTTATCGTTTCTGGAACTACGCAAGATGAATAAGCGTATACTATATAAAGATGCATACATGATGCTGAAAAGGGGTTTCTTGAGAGATGCTTTAAATCCCGATAAAACATCAACTATAAGACCTACAATGTTTACTTTTACATCATTTTTATACTTGCTTAAGGAGTTGAAACTATTATGAAAAAGGAGTCGAAACTACAACTACTAGGATCATTAGCAAGTAAATTGCAGAGCTTGGAGGATATAATACGTTCTAAGGTTATTACAAAGAATCTTTATAGTTTGCTCAAGATGGTTGAAATGGTAGAACGAGATCCCATAAAGATCGAAACAGTAACCAATTTCTTGGAAAAGAGGTTAAACAATCATTTTCCAAATAGAGCCATCAAAGTTCTTGAAAACAAATTAGAAAGGGAAATTTTAGATGATCTTGAAAAGCAAAAATTAAAAAAGCAAATCATTAGTGTAAAACGTTCTTACAAGCTTATAACTAAAATCAAAAATGATGATTTACTAACATTTAATTATACGCCTTTTTTTGATTTCATCATCGGTTATGATAATCTTTCAGAAAACAAGAAATTTCTGTTAAATGGTGATGGTGAGTCTTGGATAGAGAGATGGCATAGTTATCCCTATCTAAAAGAAAATCCTAATAATTTCGTAGTTTTTTGTTTAGGTAGATACTATTCTCTTATGAGTATGAAGCAAATCGATAAGCTAACTGAAACTATTCTCTTAAGGAAAAGCACTAGTTGGTATAAAAACCTAAACTTTAGCAAACTGCTGAAAATCTTTGCTGAAATCACTAAAGCAGGAGCTCTCATTTCTCTGAATGAGAGTAAAGAGAAGGAAAAAGAGGAAAACAGTAATGAGAGTTCTAAAGAACACAATCTAATCCCTTTTAGGAGATTTAGACAATTTATTGAGTATTATTTACTTACTGAATATTTTGAAAATAACAATCAAGGATTTGATCAAAACATAAATACATTTCTATTTGGTGCAGGATTTTTTCTACAGAAAAAACCAGAAAAAGTCGATTTGAAAATTTCAACCATTTTAGAAATGGTTAAGTGGGATAAACCCAATCAAATAGCTGGATTCCTACTTGGCAAGTTGTTCTCTATATACTCCTATTCTGAGTTTGAGGATTTAAATACTCGTTCCTACAAGAAGTTAGCTAAAAAAATTCAACTAGCTGAAATAGGCAATCACCCAGAAATAATGTCTTACATTTTTATGATTGCTTTCAGAATACTTGCGAAAAAAGATGCAAAGATGGAAAAGGAAACCAAAGGGACGAATAAGAACCATTGGTTATATACAAATGTAAAATACCTAAGTCATATCGAATATTACATGAAACTCGTAATAAAAAATGACCTTCTCGAAAATATGAATGATAAATACGAAGATGCATTAACGTTTATGACAGGTTATCAATACTATAAAAAGAGTGATGAAAATGACTGAAAAAGACAATGAAAAAATAATTGAAAAAAGAAAGGAATTAATCTTTCTATATTCTGTTAAGGATGCAAATCCAAATGGCGACCCAGATGACGAGAACCGTCCTAGGACTGATCTTAATGGATATAACATCGTTTCTGATGTACGGTTAAAACGAACAATTCGAGATTATCTCATTGATAACGGTGAATCAGTAATAATAAGACGAAAATACACAAATGAAAATAAAGTCAAGAATATTGAAGGTCTTATTACTGATTTTCTTCAGAAAGAAATTACACGTGAAAAGATTCTAGATAAAATACCAAAGGAATTTATTGATGTGAGATTATTTGGCTTAATGGCAGCAGTAGAAAATGCCAGTTGTGCTATTACAGGACCTGTCCAATTTGCCATCGGAAAGTCTTTGAATATTCCCGATATATCAACTCATTCAATAACTTCGGTAATGGCTGCAGGTACTGGTAAAGGTGGTGGAGCTATGGGTTCATTCCATGTAGTTGATTACTCTCTGATTGCATTCGAAGGAGTTGTATGTCCAAATTTAGCAAAGATATCAAAGTTAACTCATAGTGATGTCTGTAAGCTCTTTAAAGCGATCTGGATGGGAACAAAGACAATTAATACAAGAAGCAAATTTAATCATATACCTCAATTGCTTATTTCTGTTAATTCAAATAATAGTGAATTCCTTATTGGGGATTTAGCTTATCGATTAAAAATCGATGGAGAAAAACCGAACTTTAGAATTAAGCTTGATGATTTCATCAGTCGCATAAGTAAATTCGCTGAAGATGGAAAATCACAAATCGAATCAATAAGTTATTGCCAAGATCCTGATCTAATATTAAGTTTTGATGGAAAAGAAGATACTTTCGAAAATATTATAGCTAAAATAAAAATTCCTGTCGAAAAAATGACTTTTAACTGTGGTGCTAAGTAATTACTACAAAAGTCATTTGTTTTGATATTTGTGCTCCATTTGCTACCTTTCGAACACCAGATACGACAAGGGGATATTTAACATTCCCTTTTCCTCCCCGAACAGCTATAGTTGGTTTCCTTGGAGCCATCATGGGTACAAAGAAAAGAAATGCTATCTATTCTAGTAAACACTATTTGTCTAAAACAAGAATTGCTTTGCAAGTAGTAAAGAAACCAAGGATGTTAGCTTATAAGACTAACTATTTTCGTACAAAAAAAATCATGAATATATCAAAAGGTGCTAAAATATACATTCCAATGGATGTTGAAGACAGAGGCGTACGATCTCCTGTAAATATTACCCTTTTACAAGATGTTCACTACAGGTTATTCATAGATATGCCTAAAGAAAAGTATGAAGAACTCAAACGTCGCTTGATAAATCATGAAACCGTTTTCCCAGTATATCTTGGTCATGCAAATATGAGAGCCTATTTCAATTATATTGGTGAAATCGAAATTAAAGAGAATAACGATAACGAAGTTGAATTATTAAGCTTGTCTAGAGCTGAGCAAATTAAAAACCTTCAACAAGGTGAATTTACAATTATAATGAGTGTACCATTCGATTATGATTACATAGAGAAAAATGACCGAATAGAATTATCTCAATTAGCCAATGTTGTTTATCATATCGAGCCTATAAAAGTAAAATTAGCAATTGCTCCTCAAGAATCTTATAAGATTGTAAAGTCACCAATTGAAGAACAGCTAAACAAATCATTGGTTTTTATTTGAACAGAAATGGGATTGCTAATGTTTGAAGTTGATACGAATAATGTCGAAAGTTTAAAAGAAATTATCTCAATGTTGCTTGAGAACACAAAGATTAAATTAGACCTAGCAGCACCATGTCAAACACTAGTTGAACATACAACTAACATGCTGAAAGCATTCAAAAGTAATAGTAAGCACTTGATACCAAATTCACATATAATAGATGATGAGTTATGGGTTAAATTAATGCAAATAACAATTATTTTTCATGATATTGGCAAACTAAACCTTTTTTTTCAACTCTTTATAATTTCAAAAAGAAAGGATTATGATGAAATAAAGGGAGAGTTTAAAACTATAATCCAAGCTAAAGATAGTTACGAGCATCTTTTAGATGTGCGCTTCAATAAAAAATACAGAAGACATACGATAGAATCTGCAATCTTAGCTTACTACTTTCTAACCGAGATTTGCAATAAATTATTCAAAGATAAAAACATCATTAGAGTTTTTATGAATGCAATTCTGACACATCATTCAGGGCATATGAAATTACCAGAAAAAATGTCTGATTTAAGATTTTATTTAACTCGTTTAAGAAGCGGAAATCAGAAAGAACTATGGTCCCTTTTCTACACATTCTTGAAAAAGTCATCTTACCTAATGGATATAGCTAATATAATTACCGATATAGAATTAAAGAATCTATTTGAGGAATTCCATGAACGTATTGAGAATGACAGCTCCTTAGAGAGCTATTTTCTTAGGAATGGAATTAAAGAAATAATAAGAGATATGTTCTTTGATGGAACATGCATCTCTCAAAGCAATAATAGTTCGTTCATACATCTAGTACAATATACTTCATCAGTACTATACGATCTTGATGAATGGGATGCAATTACAAATAGGAATACTAACTTGGATTCTATGGAAATTTCTTTCGATATCACTAGAAAAGAAACTAATCAACGTTTAATTGATGATTACATAAAAGAAAATACAAATGATTCTCCTTTGAATCCAATAAGAGAATCTTTTTTGAAAAACACTCGAGCTCAATTCAGCACAATCAAGATTGAAGAGAAGAGAATTTTTCGGATGATTGCTCCAACAGGAGCTGGTAAAACACTTAATCTTCTATCCGCGGCATTTAGTTTAAAGGAACAAGTTCATTCAAATTACGGTTTTTATCCAAAGATAATCTACGCATTACCATTTATTTCTATTTGTGATCAGATTGAAATGATTCTATCTGAATTGCTAGAAACAACTTCTCAAACATCAGAGCTCACAGTTCATCACTATCTCAGTAATTTTCAAAAAGATAGAAGTAATGATATGGAAGACGAATACGATTTCTTATCTCCATATGAAATTCGGCTTTGGAGGTCAGATTTTATTGTCACAACAACTATTAAGCTTTTCTACACCATTTTGCACTTTTACAAAAACAAAGTTAAAAGATTTCATCGTTTGTGTAATTCAATAATTATTATTGATGAGTATCATTCATTGCCAATAAAGTACCAGAATTTAGTTAAGAAAGTTATAGAGAATCTTACAAGAAACTTTAATGTTTACTTCATTATAGCAACAGCAACAGCTCCAGCAATATTTGAAAATACCGAATGCAAGGATTTAGTTGACAACAAACTCTTCATGGAATTGAATAGATATTGGATAAATTACATCAAAGAACCAAAAACACCGAGTGAGTTTTTCGATTATGTTTCTAATCAGATAAAGATGCATCAAAATGAAAATATAATGATTGTTGTTAACACACGGAATCTCGCTCGAAACCTATTTCTTCATTTGCAGGGATTAAGTAGCGATGAAACGATTGATAGCGATAACTTATTGCATCTATCCGGTAATATGCTACCGAATCACAGAAAAAGAACTATCAGCGAAGAAATTTTACCTAGATTAAAGAATAGAAAAAATACCATATTAGTTACCACGCAATTAATTGAAGCAGGTATCGATATTGATTTTGATTACATTATAAGAGAATTATCACCATTTAGCTCGATTGTTCAAACAGCAGGTAGATGTAATCGTCATAATAAGAAAAATGAAGATGAAATTCCTGAAATAAGTTTGGTCAAAGTAAAAGATGTACCAAATCCTTATGATCCAATAGATCTTGGGGTTACAATAGAGACACTAGATAATCTAAAAGGATTATGTAGTAGCACAAAACTAACTGAAAATTTCATTAGAAAGAACTATCAAGTTTATACTAATGCATTAAACAAAAGAAGAGCAAAGTCTGATTTGCTTGTTGAATATAAAGATTGTGAATATGAAGAATTATCTGATAGATTCAAGTTAATCAATGATAGCAATCGTTATCCTCTTGTTATTATCCCCAAAGAGCAAGGGGCAGATGAAGTAGTTTCAGCTATTCAAAAAGTCAAAGATAAACGTTACATATCGAAAGTAATCTGGGTTAATTCTATATCAATTAGTAAAAGTCAATTAGTAGATAGATTTAGGAAAAACTTAGAGATGATTGAAGATAAAGACATTGTACTATATATCTTGGATTTACGTAAAAATGAGGATTTCTACCGAAATGATATCGGATTATATATTGAAACATGAGTTCCCAATAATTGCAGAGAAAATTGATGGGAATTGGTGTTTTTGGTCAATAGAAAACATAACAACCAAAATTTGTGAAATTGTCGATGAGTTTCCCCATTTAAATGGTTTAGATGAGTCATTAATGAAAGATCTCACTGAGCAATTTAGACTTTTTAACTATATAATAAAACCGGATAGAGTAACTAGAGAATATATTCTGGATTGTTGCGACTTGGATTTTTTAAAAAATGAACAAGTAAAAAACGAAGAAGGAATTATAATACCCTTTCAAGATTTCAAAGATCAACTAAAAGATTATGAAATCAGTAAGTATACAAACCCAGTATATTTAGAGTGTGATTATTTTTGTATAGAAATTATTCCAAACTCAGAATCAATTATTTGCAAATATCTAATATTCACAAAATCTAGACAATTATGTAATAATGAATTTAATTGTGATAAGGTTCAATGTATGAATCTCTCACTCATATTGGGAATACAATATATCCAAGTGGAGTTTATGTATCAACTTTTTAAAGTTTTTTTTAATCTAAACTTTGAGTTATTTTATAGAATAACTGGTTATTTTCTAACAGAAAATAAAGAATATCAATCAATATCTTCTGAGGATGACTATGAAGTATTAAAAAATTCAATTGAAAACTTGCCCGATGTTATTTGGGATAAAAGCAAGTTTCGGTATGGTTTCCTAGCAGGATACTATTGGCGAGATCAAATAAAGCTACTAAAGCATATATTAGAAATCTTATTATCGATATTTGAAGAAAAAGAAAAAGAATCGAAACCCACTCAATTTATAATTGAAGCAATAACTGAATTTACTGATAAGATCAACAGTTTTAATGATTTAGAAGAGCTCCAAAATAAAAGGAACAATCACGCACACATTATATTCGAAATTAACAGTATGTCAGAGTTAAAAGAGACATTGCCTAATAATAACACAAAAGAGATATTTATTGAGTTTTGTAAAAAACGGGAGTTAAAAGTACAATTACTAGAACTTATTAAGACAATATCAAACAAGCTTTTTAGGAATGACAAACAAGGATTACTTATTAAACTTATACAAAAATGTTTACAAAAAAAAGGGACAGTATAAACCATGTACAATTTTATATTCATGTTGGAAACAAAATCGAATTGTTTACTACCATCTTTTACAGGGCAAATAATTCGAGGAGCTTTACTTAGCACGATAAATGAATTTGATGCAACATTTGCAGAAAAACTCCACAAAGGGAATGATATTAGACCCTATGCTGTTTCACCTCTCATGGGTCATGAGGGAAGATTAAATCGAACAAGAAGAAATGAAATCATTGTTAGCAAAGATAGAACCTATAAGTTTCGCATGGGTATTCTTTCAAGTGATTTAGCTGAACAAATGATTAAGATTTCTTTGCAAAATGATAAAATGCGATTGCAACTTGCTGATGCTAAGTTCACTGTTTCGAGTATCGAAATTAAGAAAAAAACTATAAAAGAACTACTTGACTGTGATGACCAACAATCAAAATTTATTGAACTTTCTTTCCTTACACCCTCATGTTTCAATATAGCTGGTAAGGATTTTCCCATGAGATTTCCTGATCCTAGATTTCTTTTTATGAACCTAGCTACTTTGTGGAACACTTTCAATGAAGAACAAGTTTTTATAGATAGGTCTGAATTTTTTACTTGGCTTGAAAGCAATATTTCAATTAACAGATATAAATTAAGCACTCATAGGGTCTATACAGCTAAGAATACTCCCAAAATTGGTTTTAAGGGGTTTATTCGATACAGACTTTCAGATGACAATAAATATCAATCATGGATTCATGCACTCGCACAGTATGCAGAATTTAGTAATGTAGGATCCAATAGAACTGCAGGGTTAGGGTGTGTTAAGTATATTCGATAAAAAGCAAAAATGAGAACTGAATCAGCAGATGATTAATCGTTTTTTCGCTAAACTACTCATACAAACTGGTTAAACTTTCATAATTGTTTTCTTGATCTTTCTGCCTGTCTATTAGAAATGCCGTTATGTATTTCTTAAAGAAAATTATCACCTCTTCTCTTCCAAGCAATTCATCTATAACTTGGAATTTAAAAATATCTTAGATAGAGAAATGAGCGAAGATAATCCCCATTTGTTACAGTTACTTTTTCACTTAACCAATCTGTTTCATTTGGTAGATTCAACAACGTCAGATAATAATTAAGATAATTTCTTACTAGTTCAGTTTGTTCCTTTAAATTCTCTAAACTTGGAAAATTTATTAATTCTTTACCTAGGAAATCTTTGACAGCTAAATTCTTATATTTTGAATTCAATTTTTGGAATAATTCTTCTTTGAAGTTAGTGTCATTTTCTCCAATGTATCTAATAAAAAAAATTCATTCTCTTTAAGGCATTTCTCTTTTCATCTTCAAATGATTGAATTTCCCGTTTAATTTCAAGTGCTCTAGGGTTTCTTTTTCCTTTTTGAATAATTCTCATTTTATCAACTCAGTAAGCATTATAATTGGCAAGAATTGTATAAATCGTTTTTTCTTTCCTAAATTAAGAGGTATTTTATATTTCAAGCAAAAAACATTTTGATCTTCACTTGAATTTGAGAAAAAAAGTATTTATTTTTTTCATATATAGTTCAAGATATCATTGTTATCCAATTATTTGCATTATTTCGATTTACTTTTTTTGTCTTATTAGTTCATTCTTCCTCTTCTTCAGAGTCATTACTGTTTTCTAAATCTCCTTCCCAAAGTTTTTGCATCTCTTCATTGGTGTGTAGTAATTCTTTCAAAGTCCCTTGAGCTTCTATTTGTCCGTTCTTCATCACAATAACATTGTCTGCTTTGTGTAGAGCAATTGGTCTATGTGATACTGCTAAACAAGTGGCTCTTTTGTTTTTGGAGAATATTCTTGCCCACAGCTCTTGTTCTGTTTCGACATCTAAAGCACTGGATAAATCATCAAATACCAGTAACTCTGGTTCTCGTATGAACATTCTCGCTGCGGCTAATCTTTGTTTTTGTCCTCCTGACAGTCTGACACCCTTTGGTCCAACGATAGTATCTAATTCATCATCAAAAGTTGCAATTTCATCTTCAAAGACAGCTAATTTTACTGCTTCATCAATATCAACAGATTCTTTTGGAACATTCAGCAAAATATTATCTCGTAATGTTTCACTGAAGAGATAGGGGATTTGAGGTGTGTAAGCTACTTTTGGTGTTTGCATAAAACCGGTTGCGATTGGTACTTCTTTATCATTCCAAAGGATTTTTCCACTATCTACTGGAACTAGCCCAAGGAGTGCTCGTAAAAGAGTTGTTTTTCCGGAGCCAATTCGCCCTGTAACTACAGTAACTGATCCTTTCTGTATTGTCATAGTAATATCTTTGATTCCCTTCTCAGTTCCAGGATAATTAAAGGAGAGATTTCTTGTTGATAATGATATTAATTTGTCCTCATCAGTTCTCGTTATTGGTTTAAATTTCTCAAAATCTTTTTTAACATAGATTGGTCCTGGAACAATAATGTCATCAAACTTGACACTGTCTTCTTGATCTTGCATGAGATTTTGTATGCGTTCGTAAGATACTTTTGATTGTTGATAAAGTGCAACGATATCTCCCATAAACCAGAGAAAATCGCCGATCCACCATAGTTGTGCTTGGAAGAAATAGAGATTCCCAATAGAGAAAGCACCAAGGTTCAATTCTCGACCAACGATAATTAATATGATACCCAATCCAATTGATACTGAAATTAGATAGATAGAATTTACAAATGAAAGGAAGGTTTGCTCTTTGACTAGTGCTTTTCTTCTAGTATCACATTTAGATCTAAAATGTTCTATAATATTTTTCTCTGTACTAGTAACTTTGAATGTTTGAATTGACCCGAAAATTTTCCCCAAAGTAGAAGTAACTTCTGAAGTTGCACTCCTGCTATTCTTCCTTAATTTCTCAAATTGTTTTCTCCAAGCTAACCCTACGGCTAGAATGAGTGCAAATGGAATGAAGATGAAAATGGTTGCTTTCCAATTTATGAAAAACATGAAAGTGATACTAGCAATAGCATAGATGATGTATCCTGATCGAAATGCTAATGTTGAAGCAAACCAAGAACCATTGAAAACATCTCCCCGGAAGCGTGAGATGGATTCTCCAGATGTAAATGGTAAAGATTGTGTTCCCGGTTTTTTAAGTAAAGATTCCATCATATTTTTTCGTATTAGTATTTCTGCTGAATTAAAGAAAAATGAAAATACAACATCCATGATTGATTTAAACACCAATCCAAGTATATAGAATACTGCTAGAAGAATGAAGAGCATTTTTAGATCTAAATTCAAGAAAGAACCCTGTGCTGTAGGAAAGATCGTATCAATTAATTCTTGGATAGCAAAATCTCTGAGAAAAATGGTTACTAACCATAGTATCGTTGATGAGATTGTTATTAGCCAGAACTTTAAACGAAATTTGATAAGTTTGCCGGTTAGATTCCAAGTATTCATTGTAAATAACCTTCCATACCTTTCTGTAATAATTCTGAAAAGAGGGATTGTGGATTTTTCACTAATTCCGCTCTTGACCCTGCTTCAATTATTTTTCCTTTCCCAAGAATGATGATATCATCGACTTTTTCTAATGTTGGCAGTCGATGTGCGATAATAATTGCACTTCTTCCTTGTAGGAGCTTTTCAAGTGCTTGGTCAACTTGTCGTTCTGTTGCAGGATCGAGTCTTGAGGAAGCTTCATCAAGGATGACTATTTTTGGATCCTTCAAAAATGCTCGAGTAAGTGCCAGTAATTGTTCCTCACCTGCAGAGAGTCCCAACTCATCTGAGTAGACAATCGTTTCAAGACCATTTGGTAAGCTTTCATACCATTCTTTTAACCCTAATTCATGTATAACATCAATAATCTCTTCATCAGAGATTTCTTTGTTGAAGAAAGTAATATTATCTTTAATGGATGCCTTAAAGAGCTCAACATCTTGAGTGACGTAAGCAATATTTTTTCGTAATTCATGAAGTGGGAATTCTGCTACCTTGAAACCATTGACAGTTATGTTTCCTTCATTTGGTTCATATAATCGAAAAATCAAACGAGCAATGGTTGTTTTACCACTCCCTGTTTTTCCAACCAAACCGATTTTTTTCCCTGGTTGTAAGTCAAAATTGATGCCTTGTAAAACTAGGTTCTCTTCTTTGTAACCAAAGGATAATTTTTCAAAGGTAAGATTGACATTCTTCTCTGGAAAAGAGCGTTCTCCCAGATTCTC
Organism: Candidatus Heimdallarchaeota archaeon; assembly: GCA_018238155.1. GTDB lineage: Archaea > Asgardarchaeota > Heimdallarchaeia > JABLTI01 > JABLTI01 > JABLTI01. Next base: position 382,523 of record JABCTZ010000036.1, read on the forward strand.
TATTTTACTTTTGATATCGAAAAATTCCTTTATACGGTCAATATTTGCAATTGAATTTTGCATCATATCAATTTGCCAAATTATTAGACGGATGGGCCAAATAAGTGTGGCTGCATAGGATAAGAGAAGGTACAATTGACCAATGTCTGCTCCTAACGGGACAGCGAAATAAGCAAAAGCAACGAGAATTGCAATATTAATTACTGCTCTCATTAAAACCACTAAGAGAAAATAAACACGAGAATAGAGTGTAGAATTAATTCTATCTGTATAATTAACTTTGGAATGATCAAGGAACCGTTTCATAATATAGCTACTACCTGCATTTGGTTGAATGTCTTCTAAACCAGATACATTTTCTTCAACATTGCCAAATAATGCTGTAGTAGATTCTCGAACCTTTTTCCAATAGGGTGCAACAACATTTCGTACCAAAAATATCGCAATAAATGCGATAAAAGTATAGGCTAGAAAAATGACTCCATAAATCCATCCTTCTATGAAGATTGCAATGATTATCCCAATAATGATAAGAAAACTTCCAAGGAAAAAAATACTGAAAGTACTAAAGAACTCGGATAAGGTAGTCGCATCACCATCAATTCGCTCAATCATTTCGCCGGTTTTTTTCTGGTTGTGAAAAGTCATATCTAAATTAATACAATGGAAAGCTAAGTCTACTCGTAAATCGTTTGTTGTCAACCAAGCTAATTTTATGCTAACAAATCGAATGAAAACCATCAAGCTTCTATACAAAAGGCTAACTCCAATATAAATTAGGGATATTGTTAAGAGAAATTGAAAATCAAGTGTACTTGATAGTGCAGCATTAATGTAGGTTCTAAGAATTTGAGGAAGAAAGATATTCAATACATTATACACAATGATTGTTAGAGATAAAATTACTACTAATTTTACATAGGGTTTCAAGTACTTTTTTAGTAACGACATTGTGTACTTCATTGTTGGCGACATGTTTTTTTCTTCCTTATTTAGCATAGTTCTCTTAAGATTGTTACTTAAGACAAATTGATGACGAAAGAAACGTCTTTTTTTCTAAAAGAAACCAATCTTGTTTTAATAATTTTGGTTTGTGTCATAAGGTTAAAGCATTATGTTAGATATGATAATTTTGCAAAGATCATTTAACACAAACATTAGCTTTAAGATTTGACCAATATTCAATCAGAAGTTTTCTTTATTTTAATAACCTTTTTTTTCTTAGTGATATTTCTCCGCGTATAGGAGGTTTTTCTTGTTTTCGGATAGATGCCTGATGTAGTTTTAACCTTATTTTGTAATAAATCAAACGCAAAAGCTGAAGTAGAGAAAGTAGTTGCATCAATTGTTTTAGCAATTTCTGCTAATTCTTCATCAAACATTCGTACAAATAATTCGATGTGAGGATATTTCTTCTTAACTGCCACAGTTAGAATGATTGCATCTGAGAATAGTTCTTCTGTGTTCCAACAGATATACATTTGAGAGATTTTGCTCATATCACACCTTTCTTCTAAGTTTTCAACAAATTGCACTCTTTCCTCAAAAGGGTGAACACTTTGTACATCATTGTATACTTCTGCATCAATCTTTGGATCAATAAGATAGACATCGCTTTGTAAATGGGTGCCAAAATAATCAACCATTCGAACAACAATACTATCATTTCCTAAAACAATTATACTGTCATCTTTTGTGATTTTTTCACTCCATTTCACAACAGAGTTCATTGTCCACTTAGATAAAGAAAATGTAAATGCATTCCATGGTTCGCTAGTGAGATACTCTCTAAAATGGTCATTAAAAACTCGCATATATAGGTCACATGTACTGTTCAGTTCTCTAACTTTTACTGCTGCAATTAAAGCTCTTCGGAGGTCACTTGTGACGCAAATGACTTCCTTACATTTTTCCACAGCGGCAAGTTTTACAATATCAATATCTGTGTAATCCCCAACAACTACAGGTTGATGAAAATTAATTAGATCCTCAACTTTGCCTATATCTATTTCAACTACAGAATACGGTTGATTATTCTCTCTCAGATATTCTACCACGCGCTTTCCTAAATGGTTGCATCCTAAGACTACTGTGTGATTTGATTTTCGAGAAGATAATTTCCTAGAACTCAATACTGGATTATATCCATAGAATTCCTGCAATGTTGTTAGAATAAATGTTAAGATAAGCAATTCAAATAGTAAAGGCCAAATAAATTGGTACAAACTGTTCAAGGTTTCATTTGCTTCAATTGGTTTTACACAGATAGATTTCAATAAAATTACTAGAAAATTCTTATCTGTTTCAATGATAAGAAAAGTAATTATTCCTGCTATCCAAAACAAAATAAAAATAATAAATGGTAATCTAAATTGTTTTAATTGATTACCAAATGTTCTCAATCTGCTGCGTGATTTCATACTCAATTATTAAACAGTGGAAATATATTAAAGATTGTGAAATAACCTTTGAAAATCCACTTTCAATTATCAAATAAGAAAATATAGCCAACAATTTTTTTTATTGATTAATTCATACTTTTATTACAATTGCAGCCATTTTTTCTCAATCTGGTGAGAATACTTTTTTAGTTAGATGAAAATTATTTACTCTCTACTTAATATTCCATTGATGAATAAATAAAGTTGATTGTATGACTACCTCAATTAATAGTTCAGAAGACAAAAACAACTCTTTCAATTTTAAAAAAACTAAATTCAAATACACTGTTGTTTCAGTAAAATTTTTCGACGAACTCCAAAATGATTTGGATAAATTGCATCGAGATGAAAATCTTAGCACTCATAAAAATTTCCGGGTATACCTTGATAAGATGAAGTTTGCCCTTCCTGAAGATTTTCCTTCAGCAAAGTATGTTATTCTTTTAGTTCGAGAAACGAAGCTCGGTTTAATTGATCTAAATTATAAAGGCAAAAAACATCAGATAATGATATCCCCTGGTTATTTTGGTAGTTCGAAATATGGTCAAAATGAACTGATCGATTACGTAAAGTCAAATATTATTAGGAGCACTGATTATAGACTTGAACCTGTAACCGGTAATTTACACATAAAGTCCATAACCGTTAGAAGTGGGTTAGGTCGATACGGTCGAAATAATTTATGCTATGTTGATGAGATGGGCAGCTTTATTGTAATACGTGCATTCCTCACAGATTTCGATTTTAATGACGAAACATTCTTTGATATGAAATTAATGGCTGCTTGTGAGAATTGTCGACTATGTGTTACAAAATGTCCAACTGAAGCGATTACTGGTGATAATTCACCAATTGATGTTGATAGATGTATCACTCTCTATAATGAAAATCTTGGCGAACTTCCAGAATGGATAGATCACTCGGTATACAATGCCTTGTTTGGTTGTATGAGATGTCAAATGTATTGTCCTGTCAATAAAGATGTAATGAAGAATTCCCACCATTTAGGTGAGCTCTCAGAAGATGAAACAATGGTACTATTGAACGGCACAAAAAATAGCCCTTTGCTTGATTCTATAAGTGAGAAGCTACAAATCCCTATTGCCAAACATCCTGACTATTATCTATCTGTGATTCAAAGAAATCTTAAAATGTTGTTAGAAAAGAACTGTTAGTAGTTTTTTTCATGTTAAATCATTGATTTAGATATCTTTATTTACATTAAAATGTAATACAATTACAGACAAGCAATCGAGATTAGCGGTTACGATATATCAGATACTTACCTCTCTGAAACAATCTCACCAATAGTCGCAAAGGAAGGCATTCGTACTTCTGCAAGGTTGAATTGTCACTTTACAAAGAGGTATAGCTGATGAAAAATAATGCTCGCAAAGAGATATTAGAACAAATTGCAGAAGGAAATGTTTCTGCAGATGAAGGTTTTAGACTTCTTCAAAAATTAGAGCGTGCAGATGCTGAGATTTCACGTCTGGTTAACATTAATTCTAATACAACTGTTTCTATGGATATTTTCGATGAAATATCTACAAACATTGCACCATATGTTAAACCGGAATTTCTACTTGCATTACGCGAAATTAATCATGAAGAAGGTATAACTCACTATGAGTTAAAAGAATTCATTTTGAAAGAACTCAATAATGATTACACAAAAGCAATAGCTAAATATGGCTACAAGAAACTCTCGAGAGACGATTTGTACAGCTTTCTAACAAATGGTATTACACCTGAATACTTGTATGAATTGAAAAGATGTGGATATAATGATATTCCAATTTCTCAATTAATCAAAATGGGCATCCATAATGTCGATGCTGATTTTATTGATGATTTGAAGGATCAAGGTTATAAAGATCTGTCTCCAAATCAGCTAGTAAAAATGTCTCTACGAGATGTCACACCCGACTTTATTTCTACGTTAAAAGAACTCGGTTATTACAATCTTTCAGTTAATCAATTAGTGAAGCTTCAGAGTGCAGGGATAACTGCTAGATACATTATTGAACTTGAAAAAGCAGGATTTCGTGAACTTGCTCCTAGTATTTTGTTAAGTTTAATAACTGCAGGTGTAGATAAGGATTTTATCAAAAAAGCACGAAAGGAATTTGGTAAAGATGTTCCCTTAAATCAAATTCTGAAAATGAAAAAATATGGTGTAACTGATTCTTTCGTAAAAGAAATGAAAAGTTTGGGTTATGATAATCTCTCTCCAAATCGCTTTGTTGAATTGAAAAAGAGTGGCGTAGATACAGGTCCAATAACAAATTTGGAATCTCTAGGGTACTCTAATATTTCAGTCGATACTCTAATGGATTTACAAAATCATGATGTTAAATTTAATTTTATCAAAAAAGTTCTTGATACCGGATTACAAGTCAAGAATTTAGAAGATTTTATTGAACTTTCAAATCATGATGTTTCACTTCAATACATTGAACAAGTGATGAAATTAGATCTAAAGATCAAAAACGTTGATGATCTTATCGAACTCTCGAATCACGATGTTTCTATCGAATATATTCAGAAATTAAAAGATAGCAAAATTCGAATAAAAGATATCGATGAATTGGTAGAATTAGCAAGCCATAGCGTAACTCCAGAATATATTACTATGATTCAGAATTCCGGAGTAAAAAAAATCGACTTAGATGATCTAATTGAATTGGCTAGTCACAGTATATCTCCTCAATTTATCATTGATTTACAACAATCAGGCTATCGCAAATTTGACATTGATGATATGATAGAATTACATGATCATGGTATAGATGTTAAATTCATCACAAAAATAGCTGGATTAGGGTATTCAAAACTCGACGCAGATCAGTTAATCGAATTTCATGAACATAACATCGATGCAGATTTCATTCAAGCACTAAAGAAAAAAGGAATAAAGAACCTCACTCCAGACAAACTCATTGAAGCAAAAGAAAATGATTTATTGAATTTCTTTGATGATTAAAAAAAAAAGAATCATAAACAAAAAAAGGATAAATAAAAATCAAAGTCCTTTTTTTGCCTTTTTTTTTGTCCATAAAAAAGCAATTATTTAAAAGTATTTTTTAACACAAAAAAAACGATTTCTACTTTTGTAAATCTTCAATAGAACCCACAATAATATTTCGCATACATACAGGGCATTTACCTTGTGTTTTAATCCATTCGAAGAGATGTGTAAGATGTGCTTTGGATTCACAATGGGGGCATTGACCTATATCTTGATTTTGTGAAATAGGTAGTTTACATACTGAGCATTTCAAAACTTCTTCTTTACAATTTGAGCAAACTTTTTGAGTCTTTGATATTGATCCCCCACAAAGATAACACACAAGAGCTTTTTTTGTTTCTTGATAATCAAACAAATTATCTATTTCAGCTCGAAATTGAGAATCAAATACCAACATCTTTTGTAGCTCTTTCTCTTGTCGTCCTCTTTCGTTTATGATTAAATGTCTTGATCCACTTTTACTGTCAAGTCGGGCAATCCAAAATAAATGGTAAAAAGTATCTATATTTTTAAATTCTATTATTTTGAAATCCTTTTTAATTTTCAAAGCATTTCTCATACCAAGAAACCATTGTCTTTTGAATTTCTCAACAATATTATTTTGTATAGCAATTTTACCATTTGCTTCCTTTCTCAATTTTCTTGTTTGATTTCTAAAATCAGATACTTGTTGCTTGTATTCTTTATATTCCGGTGTAGATTTATTTGAGGAGTATTTTTCAGCATTTTTTTGAGCTATTTCTGCTTTCTGCTGAAGTGCTTCCGCTTCAATGAATAATGGTTGTACTTCTTCTTTGGTTTTTTCTAAATCTAATACTAATTCATCATGCCGGTGTATATAAATTTCAAATAAGCTAGTATAAACAATACTTGGATCTAAAAATTGCAATACTGGCACTTTAGTTGTGTACATACCGATAAGTTGTAGAAGTCTTTTTTTCTCTTTAGAATAGATTGATGTTAGTGCTACTCTTCCACCTTTATCCAATAAAAGTTTCTCAACAAAAGGTAATGAAAATTTTCCAAGCATAAAATTACTTTTTGAATTAATTTTGGTAGACTCGTCAATCAGTGAATTCTGTTTTGAGTAATTAATCTCAAATTGCCTTACTGGCCATAAAATCGGTTTGAGATAGATCAACTTCTCAATAATTCTTCGGTGTAAGAGTCCTCCTTTCTTTCGATGTCTTTCGACTATTTCTACAATTTTTGCTCTCACTAAATCGTTCTGAATAATTCTATAGCTCATACGGGAAGACTCCAGGAGAAAATTCATCTACATATTTTACGCAAGTTTGTTTTACAAGCAAAATTAAATAGATATTCATATTATTTAAACATGATATAATCTTTCTGTTTGAAGAAAACAATCCTTTATCTTTTGTTTGGCAGCAATTACTAATTGTTTTTATGTAGATTTGTTTTTACTTTCAGTATGGTAAAGATTGTTTATTGCTCGGTATGCGGCAAAATGTTACATGGTATTGAACGGAAATGTAGTTATTGTATGATACCATTATGTAAGAAACATTGTGTGAATGGCCTCTGTCCAGATCATCAACACACAATGACCGCAAAACAGTCAAAACAACTTGGAAGCCAAACAAATTCCTCACTTTGGTTTCTTGTTTGTGCTTGTCCAATAATTGCATTTGCACTTTTCTTTGGTATAGTTGGTTTGCTTACACCAACGGGCAGGACCTTTGGCATTATTAGTATGGGAATTTTTATTGTTGCTCTTGCTATAACTATTCTAGTTCAAAGAAGGAGTAAAAGATTGACTACTGAAGTTCATGCTGAAATAGAGCGAGATCAACAGCAGTTAGTTAGTATTTGCCCAAATTGTGGTGGTCCTATTATGGCCAATAATTCTTCTTGTTCAAATTGTGGAATGACTGTTAATCATTCATCACAACAATCAGTGCCACCTCAACAAAATGCTAGAAATGAACATGAACATCACATTCCTCCTCCTCCCCCTGGTTGGACACCTAATCAACAAATCGATAGAGGCTTGCAAGAAATAGCCAATGCAAATCCTGGATCCAAAATTGAAGTCACAAGTTATTATGATGAAGCAACAAATTCTGGATTTCACATTTGTAAGCATTGTAACATTAGATTTGAAACAAAAGGTGATACTATAGAGTGTCCCCATTGTCGAAAATCATTATATGGATAATTCAAATCTTTTATTGCTTTTTTTTCTTAAATACAAAGGTACCAGTTTTCTACTAGTAATTTTCTAAATTCATTTCTCACTATTTGTTGTTCCTAAGAATTGGTATATTTCTTTTAATGGTAGATGATCGGCTATACTGTTTCCATAATAGGCTCGTTTAATAACTAAATTTTCAATTAAGAAATCCGCAGGTACTAAATTTACTTGCCCTTCCCTTTTACCTGTTTTAAATCCTTTTTTATGCGCTTTATTCAAAGTTTTTGTCAGGCCACCTTTTATGAATTTTATCCATGATTTTTCTACACCAAACAACTTGTAGATTTTTCTTTCTGGATCAGGGATTAAGGGAAATGGCACTTCTTGCTTACCAACATATTGTTCCATACTTTCCATTGAAGATTGGAAGAAAGCAATGATGAATAATCCTTTCTCTTTTAGTGCATCATATTCTTGAATGAGTTGACTGATTCGTAAGTTACACAAAGCACAAGAAGCGTATCTAAAAAACGAGAGTAGTAATTTCTTCTCTTTGTAATCTTCTAAGTTAATGTTGTTTCCTTCAAAATCCGTTACAGAGAATAACTTTGCTTTGTTTCCTTCCTTCAGTCTCATTTTAATCAATTAGTGATTAATGATAGTTTGAATTAAAGATGTTGGTTAAGATAATGCTGTGGAAGTTTCAATAAATTGTTTTTTACAAGTTTATTAATCAATTTTTTATTAAATGTTTATAATATTGAATAACATGCTAATTTCATGAAAGATAACAACAAAAATTCTTTACTACTAGTAGAAATTTTATCCTCACCATGGTCAACAACAGACTACTCTGGTGAGAAAGTAAAAATTACCGGTATGAAAAAATCAGACACAGTTGAGATCAAAGTTTCTGAAATAGATCTGATTGCAAAAATGTTAGAGCATGAAGATCCGAAAATACAAATTGGTGCCAAGAAAATTCTCGGTTTGTTTGGTGAAAATGCTAATGCTTACATCAAGCAAATATCAAAGAATTTTAAGCGATTTGATGAAAAGGAGCAAATTGAGATAATACTTTCGTTACGAAGAATTGGAACAGAAGAAGCACTAAATGAAATAGGATTAATGATTGATACTAAACCGTCATATGATGTTTTGTTTGATACTATCTATTATCTAAGTGAATTGTTAGAAGATTTTCCTGTTTTGGGTCTATCAACTATTTTGAAATGTTCCAATAATAGAGATATGTGGATAATGCTTGAAGGAAGCTTTAGGGAATCTCTGATTGTTGGTCAAGATCCAAATCGAGAAGCACTCAATGATCTTTCAACCAAAATAAAACGTGAACCACCAATTGGTATAAGTCAAGAAATGGAGAAAGACCGGATTCAATTAGATTATACATTTGATAGAATAGCAGAAACAGTAATTCTAATATTTCAATTGGAAAAAAGCACTAAAAAAGAGGAAAGCAAAGAAGCCAAAAAATTACTTAAAAGAATAAAATCACTGGTTAAAGATTGAATGAAATAGTTTGTCTGAAGAAGGTTTTTACTTAGTGCTAATAGCTTTTTTTCTGAAATTTTTTGATTAAATTCTATAATCAATATTTTTCTTCGATTCCTATACCAAACAAAGAATACAATCGATAATACAAGGAAAAAAATAATTGGAATGGTTAAAGTCTAGTAAAGTTGAATCTAGTTCAAACAAATAACAAATCTCCTAATACATGTCTCATTGTTTTGAAAGTTAAAAATATTAACATTTTTTAAGAAAATTTTATAGTGTCATATTAAAAACTGTTAATGAGATGATTTCAGATGAAAATTGGTATAATTATCTGTAGCCGGTATCAAACATGTGATGGTGGGAAGTGTTTTCGAGCAGTTAATAATCGTGAAGGTGCATTCCGAAGATATTCAAAAGATGAACCCTTAGAAGTTGTTGTTTTCACTTCTTGTGGTGGTTGTCCTGGAGGCAATATTGAAATTACTGCTGCTAATGGAGCAAAGAAATATGGTGCAGAAGCAATTCATCTTGCGACTGGTCTTTTAGCTGGTTATCCTCCTTGCAAATATCTGTCAACACATATTAAATTTCTAAAAGAACAAACAGGTTTACCTGTCATTGTTGGCACTCATCCAATGCCTACTAACTATATTACTATGCATAAGAAGGTTGGTGATTGGTCAAAACACCATCTCGAGTTAATGGAAAAATTCGATCTTCTTCACCCCGAAGAAACAGTAAAATATGATTCCACTCGTCCTGATTACGTTTCTATATTACAGAAAGAAGTGAAGTAAATTCACTTTATCTCGAATTTTTTTCTTTTAGTATTTACTATCAAAAGATTAAATTTCTACTTAAGCATATATTTAATGTAATTTATGTATCGAAGATGATTATTATTGAAAAAAAGTTACAAATACATTTATGGTCCTGTGCCATCAAGACGATTAGGAAAATCACTTGGTATAAGTCCCATCCCTGAAAAAACATGTAATTATTCATGTGTATATTGCCAAATTGGTCGAACTACTCATTTTACTAACACTCGAGAGGATTTTTTCCCTAGAGATGAAATTCTAGAAGAAATTAAAGATGCTGTAGAGCAATTGGATTTTGATTATATTACTTTCGTTGGAGAAGGTGAACCCACTTTAAGTAAAAGTTTAGGCTGGTTAATAGTTGAAACTAAAAAGTTAACCGATAAACCTGTTGCAGTAATTACTAATGGAGCATTGTTATATGATCCTCAAGTTAGAAAAGAATTGCTTGAAGCAGATGTGATTCTTCCTACGTTAGATGCAACTACTCAAGAATTATTTAAAAAAGTAAACAGACCAAAGAAAGAATTAGATATCGAAAAAATAATCCAAGGATTCCATGATTTTCGCGAAAAATATACCGGACAAATATGGATGGAAGTTATGCTAGTTGCTGGATTGAATGATTCTGAAGAAAATATTGCTGCAATTAAAGAAGTACTGAATCAAATCAAATGTGAACGAGTGTATGTCAACGTGCCAATACGCCCACCTGCTGAAAAATGGGTGAAAATTCCATCAAAAGAACGTGTTATTGAAATCTGTAAAATCTTGAATGCAGAAAATATTGATTCATATGAACAAACAGAAGGGATTCATATTGATAAGGAAAAAGACCTCAAAGAGGAAATTCTAAAGACAACGTTAAGGCATCCTTTACGCGAATCACAAATAATATCAATGTTAGACCTCCCTAAGGAAGAGATTATGCAATTATTACGCGAAATGGAAACAAGTGGTGTAATTAGAAAAAAAATTTACAACGAAAAAACTTTCTGGGTTAGAACAAAACAAAAAGAAAAAAAGAACTAGTTTGGAATTAACTAATAAAGTATATCAATATTAATTAAGAAAATTAAGAAATAAGTTTGAACATTGCAAGGTTGGTTCAATGACCACCACAAAATCGATTTTTGTGGCTTAACACTTTTTTTTTTTAACTCCGAATTAAAGAGAAATCTAGTTTGGATTTCAAAAGAGAGAGAAAAATTTTACATCTATATTGTTTTACTATTTAGTATTATGAACCATCGAACCCTCAAATTTAAAGTTGCAGTTGTACAGGACTCATCGGCTATTATGGATAAGAAAAAATGCTTAGAAAAAGTAGAGCAACTGACTAAAGAAGCAGTAAGCAATGAAGCAAACTTAGTATTGTTTCCCGAAGCATTTATCCCTGCATATCCTAGAGGATTAATCTTTGGTGCAAAAGTGGGTAGTCGATCTGATAAAGGAAAAGATGATTTTGCTCGCTATTGGCAAAACTCAATTGAAATTCCAAGTGAAGATATTTCTATTCTTGGTGAAATTGCCAAATCTAATAGTGTCTATCTTATCGTTGGAATAATAGAACGTGATAGTAAAAGCAAAGGTGGAACACTTTATTGTTCAATGGTTTATTTTGACCCCAATGGAAACTATCTAGGTAAACACCGAAAATTGAAACCAACTGGCTCTGAAAGATTAATCTGGGGCGAAGGTGATGGTAGCACTTTGACTGTTATTGAGACCCCATTTGGTAAAATTGGTGGATTAATTTGTTGGGAAAATTATATGCCTTTGGCAAGAACAGCAATTTATGGAAAAGGTGTAGATATCTATTTAGCTCCAACAGCAGATGCTCGAGAGCAATGGCAGTCAACTATTAAGCATATTGCTTTAGAGGGAAGATGTTTTGTCCTCTCATGTAATCAATTTGTAACCAAGGAAATGTATCCTAAGGATTTGGCTTGTTATGATGATTTGAAAGATTCTCCTGATATAATGTCTCGAGGTGGGAGTGCAATAATTGATCCAAATGGTAATTATTTAGCCGGTCCGTTATTTGACTCAACCGGAATTCTTTACGCTGATCTTGATCTTTCCCTAATAGCAAAAAGTCGATTTGATTTTGATGTTGTAGGTCATTATTCTCGACCAGATATTTTTCAATTAACTGTTAATGAGTTTGAACAAAAATCAGTTATCTTGAAAAAAAGAAAGCATAAATTGTTTGGAAAATACCGAAAAAATAGTTTTGGACGGAAAGAAGTTATTGAATAATAAATATCTAATGGGTAGCATTTCTTTGACAAGCATTGATATGGAAATTTCTTCACCTCGACATTTATTTGAGATTCTTAAAACTATATCAGAGCTGTTTTGTAAGTTATCTCTTCTAGAAGATAAATTTGAAATTGAAATGAATAAACATAATGTACCAGAAGATAATAGAATTGCAGTGCATTATCACATGGTGAGTGGAGAAATAGCTGAATTCAAATTCGAATAATAGTAATAAAATTCACAAAAAAAGGATTTTTTCAGCTAAAATTCAAAGAGTTGAATATTAAAGATTTATAGAAGGAACAAGATATTTTTTATTAAATATGCAGAATATAATGTATGGACAGGAGATAATACAAGAGACATTTTAAGCAATCTTTCGAATGAAGAATATTTACTAGATTTATGTGTGCCACCATTTACAGATAGAATAAACACAATACAAAATCTAATGAAATTCATTCCTTTGTAGACTTAGCAATGAAATACCAATTTCAATTTGTTTGAATTTTTATTTTAATACCTAACTTTACTAATTTTCTAAAGAAGAATTTTTCTACTTCGGGTTCTTCTACTGTTCTAGAGAAATTAATAATAAATTTATCATTAAAACTAATAATTGCGCAACCTGTAGTAATTGTAGAACTAGGTGCAAGAATGAAGTCGAAATCTTCTATTTCATTTGCAAAAGCTTCCGGCATGGTCACTCTTCCAATATTGCTCAGTTTTCCTGAATTTTGTTTTTCGCCCATTTTTTCAAAAATAATCTTACCAAATAATTTCTTGATAAAAAGAGGAACGAACCGTATATACGGATAGTATTCACCCCTTACATTTCGAGAAATATATTTTTTAAGATCTCTTTTTGCAGCGTCTTTTCTCAATGTGTGATGTATGATATTTGTTATCTCATCAAAACTATGTTTGCCCAATTGAGGATCTATACCAGGAGTAACCATGAAACTGAAATTTCTCATAGTTTTGGAAGGAAATGGATTTCTAAGATTTACTGGGACAGCTATTCTAATTGGTTTCATATATTTCTTTCTTTTTTCTGTAGGGATGTTAAACAGTGTATCTTGAAGTGCTTCAATGTATATACTGGTTAGTAATTCTGTTATTGAAATCTTCATAGCTCGAGCCACTTGTAAGAGTTGTTTAACAGACATTGTAGCAGAAATGATATGAAATACTCCTGTTTCTACTTTTGTAAAAGGAGTTTTATAACCGGCTCCATTTACTTGAGGATTTGGCAGATTTTTTCCATAATTGCTTTTGTAAGAATCATCATATTCCTCAGGATGAGGTGCTTGCTTATATCTAAACAAATCATCCCAATCGTTTGTTCTCACCCCTCGTAAGAAAAGGTAATCTGCAATCAATGCTCGCAAGAAAGTTATTCCACCTAAACCATCTGTTAAACAATGATGAAATTCTATTGCTATTCTGTTATAGTAAGCTTTTACTCTAAACAGAAAAGTACCTGCTTTGTGAACTGGCATGAATTGAGCGGGATATTTTGTCTCTGCATGAATCCTTGGAGAATTTCGGTTTTCTTCAAAGTAACTCCAAAATAAACCTGTTTTTAATGTTACATTGAAATAAGGAAATCGTTCCATCATTCTGTTAAGAGACATTTGCAAGTCTGCTAAATTCACACGTTCTTTTAGTGTACATGAGACTCGAAAAATATTCGTTGATCGTTTAGATTTCATCAAACTAAAAATAGTTGCTGCATTATCTAATCTGTACCATTGATTTGTAAATATTCTCTTCTGAGGTAATTTAGCCATTTTATTCTCAGAATATGGTTGATTTACTTTGGACAATAATGAAACTACCTATTAAGTTTAAGATTATGCTTTCTTGCATTTAATAAGTATTAAATTTTGCTATTTATTACATCATAGAAAGCGGCAATTTTTATTAGAAAATAAAGTCTTCTTTACTTTTTTTCAGATTTACATTGAATACGGAGTTTGCTTAGCTTATATTTGTCTATTTTATAGATTAGTTTTATTAGTTTCTTTTCATAATAATAGATATTATGAATCGTAAATGGAAAATAGTGATTATTGTTTTCACAATAATTATTATTATCATTGGTAGTATTATGGGAATAATTGTTCTTCTAAATTTACCTGATGGAGGTTTGCCATTACCAAATAATCCTCCTGGAGCACCGATTCTATTATTTCCTGTTGAAAACACAGGTGTATTGATAACGCTAGATGCTTTCATCTGGGACAATGTATCTGGGTTTGTACATAATGGTATTGATTTTGGTATTAATGATACTGCAACAATAATTGCTTCTTGCAATATGACTTGTAATGATAAGAATTTGTTTTACAATGATCTAGGGGATCATTGGCAAGCCGGTGCATCATTTACAATTAATGAGGACTATGAATTGTTTATTGCTTTCGAATCTTTTGCTGAGAATGAAACCTTTGGAAATATTCAGCTTGAAGCTATTTTGGTTGAAATTGGGCAAGAAGTCACTCGAGGAGAATTGGTAGGTTATTTATTATATCATCGAGCTGGAGCTCACATACACTTTATGTTACAAAAAAATAATGAACCTGTATGTCCCTATCAGTATTTTAGTGCAGAAGCGAAAACAATTTTTGATGGTCTTTGGGGACAAATAGGTACTAGTGGTAATCCATGCAATGGTACTTCATTGCTATGTTCTCATTAGATATTTTTGCTTTTACCAATCTTTTCATTTTATCTATGCAACAACATATTTTATCTATGAGTTACCTAATAAATTAGTTAAAAACTTTCAAAAGAAATAGTTAATGATAATTTCCTCAAAGAAATAATAAAGAGAATAATATAGAGATAGTAAATCAACTAATTAACAAACTAATAAGTAAAATTCGTTATCATATTTTGGAGTACGTGTTCAAATGCAAAGAGTAAAGTTCGGGAAGAAAGTTAGAAAATTTATTGCAGAAATTATACCAATTACATATTCAAAAGACATTTCAACCTATTTTGAAGAAATAGAAGAATTTCGAAAACTAGCACTAAAAATACCTGATCAAGAACAAGAGAAATATGAGCAATACTTTGCAAAACATATGACCCATCAAATCAATTTAGTGCAAATCAATCAAAGAAAAATTGAGATGAAACATAGAGATTGTGTTCATGGTACAAGTAAACAATCTGCGAAATTTAATTCATTGTTAGCTGATCCAAAACTAAAACAGCACATGAGAATATTTTATCAAAGAGAATATCTGAAAATTTTGAATCCAATGTACTTTCTTGAGCAACTCAAAGAAAATTACAGTAAATATGTTGAAGTTTTGGAAATAACTCAAGCAGAATTCAGTGAATGGTTTTTCTTGGGTAGATCTGATTATTTGAAGCAATTATTGCAACCATATATTATCGAGAATAAGCCTTCTGCAAAAGAAAAAGAAATTTGGATCTATAGAAAGCATACTCAAGAATTAAATCCTGAACGAAAGAAAAAGATGTATGAAAAAGCAGGATTAAATCAATGAAAAAATGTTCTGTTTTCTTTGTTTAAGCTTTTCAAAGAAAACAATCAATCACCTTTTTCAGCTGGAAGAACAACTTTTTCTGGAGTACTCATCGAATCTTTTCCAAAGACAATGAAAAACACTGTACCGATTATACCAAAAGCTCCCGCGACAAGGAAATTTACCCGTGGACCAACATCTGTTCCAATATTCCATAAAAATGCTCCACCAAAAGCAGCGGCTGAAACAACCAAATCTCTAATGAGATAATATGTACCAAAAGTGTTTGCTTTCGCATCTTCTGGAGCAAGCTCCATAATCAATGCTTTTCTTGTAGGTTCACCAAATTCCTTCAAACCACGAATGACAAAAGCAATTACAAAGAACCAAAATGATTTGCAGAAAATAAGTATAAATGGAAAAGCGGTAAAGAAGATGAAGGTTGTCACTACAAAAGGCTTCTTTCTATACCTGTCTGCAAAATATGCAACTGGAATATAAATTAGTACAGCAGTTACCATTTCAATTGTTGTTAAAACTCCAAATTGGATGGTTGTTAATCCATGTGTGTTTACTGCCCAGATGACTACAAAAGCATAAGGGATCTGTTCGGCAAAACGTATCAATATATCCGATATTAACAAATACCATAAACTTGAGGGGATGTTTCGGATGGATCGTATCAATTTAATTGGCTTTTTGTCTTTTTTTTCTGGTTCCTTCACCAAAAACCATTGTAAAATTGTTGCAACAACAGCTAATCCTATGGCGATTCCAAATGCAATTCGTAATCCCAATATAGTTCCGAATGCATAGATTAGCATTCCACCAAAAATAGGTCCAAGTGCCATTGGCAATCTTCTGATGAGTGAATGTACTGTTACCCCCATAGTTTGTTTTCTCTTTGGGATGATTTTTGAAATCATGCTCATAATAGCAGGTAAAGAGATAGCTGTCCAAGAAATAAAAAGCACCGCACCAACAAGTACTGCCCACCAATAAGGAACAAACAAAACAATGCTATAACCTGTTATAGCCATAATATTGAATACAACTAGCGCTTTTTTGTAACCAATTTTATCACTTAGAAAACCTCCCGGAAATGAATAGAGTGATGATAAGAGGTTATCCATGCCATTAAGAAAACCAACAGCGAGTATTCCTCCACCCATTGATATTAGATAGAGAGGGAGAAAACGTTCAGCCATTTTTTCACCCATTCCAACTAAGATAACTACACCAAGTAATGTAAGCATGCTTGGTTTAAAGAAAGAAGACCATCCCTTTTCTTTAGGATGTTCAGGTGGATCTGGAGTATCAAAAGCTTCATCATGTAATTTAGATTGTTCTTCTGTTAGAGTATCCTCTGGCAATTTTTGAGAGACCATACTGAATCAAATCGGAATTCTTTATTGAAGATATAAAATTATTCTTTCCTAACAATACGAATCCTGCCGTTCAATTTTGGTCGTTCTTCGGGGTATTTTGTTTGAGAACGAGAATCTTCTCCAGCAATTCTGCTTATTGCCCAACAAGCCCAATCACGAACTCGAGTGTTTTCATCTTTTGAAGCTTGGTGAAGAACAGGCATAGCTGTAATCGCTGTTTTATCTAATTCGCCTAACATTACTGCTGCATGGCTACGAAATTCTTTACTATCATCCCGTTTCAAAATATCAATTAATATTGGAACCAATTGACTATTTTTTTCACCTAATTCACCTAAAGAAAGAGCAGCCCATTTTCTCACGTCCCAATTATTATCAGTTAAAGAATCAACAAGAGCTTTTCTTATGTTTTTGTCCTTTTTCCCCAATGTCCCAAGCATGTAAGCTGCAACAGCACGTGATTTAGTATCGCCAGTTTTCAAATCTTTAAGATATCCTTTGATTTCTTCACGACTTGTTTTGATACTATCTTGTCCTACCATTTTTTCACCTTACAACAAAAATATACTATGTCTTTCCAATAATTATTCTCTAATGTAATTAAAAAAATAGCGGTTGCGTATTTAAACTCAAAACATCAGATTAACCATTCAGACAAAAAATAAAATAGACGGTTTGTTGGACTTGTACTAATTATGCCAAATTTCTAACACTTCTAGTTGATATCATTGTGAGTGAGCTATGTTCGTATATAATAATAGAATCCGATGTAGTTTTGATATTCAAGAAATAATCTTACTATGTTTCACAAGAATATCATACTCGATGGAGTCTATGCTAAACATCACATACTTGCAAACGATCTAGTTTAAGATAAGAATTGGTTATCCGTTGTTACTTAATGGTTGAATACTTTGTTAACATAGCATTATATCCTTGAATGCTTTCTTCAGCTATGGTACTATCTTCTAACCATGATTTTATGTGAACTAGTCGTGTTGCTATCCAGGAGAAATCTTCAACATCAAAAGCAAGAGCTAGTTCCCATTCGGTAGCTGTTAAATGAGCTTGGTTCACTTTTTCAGCTTCTGAAAAAAGTAGGTTTGCACTTATCTTAAACCCCATTTTTTTCAGTTCATTTAATTCAATAATTTCATGTATTAGTAACCACTTTGATTGTAAAACATTATCAAGTGTGATTGTATCTCCTGAAGGTGCTTCTCCTTCGAAATAATCAATTAATTCTTGAGTATAAATTTCTTCTATTAGATAACTGTTTTTCAATAGAAGTGTACGAAAAAGATTAATTTTTTTCTGAATTTCAACAAGAGCATTTTTGTTGTTGAGATGATTTGAAGCTACCAATATTAACAACAAAGTAATGATTTACGAGTCAATTAAAATAATTATTGGTGAATGAATATGGTTGGTAAAATGTTTATTGAGATACGCCATCTTTCTCTTTTGTACAACAATTAGTAAACATAAAACTTACGCTGAAAAAATATTTATCGAAATAAGTTCGACAAAATTAATTTTCACTTTGCAACTATAGTAACATAGATATTTGATTATTGAAAGCTATGCGTTAGTAAGTTACGGTGAGAATAAAATTGACTGAGAAGAAACGATATTCTTTATTGTGCCCACATTGTAAGGATAACATCGCATTTGAATTAAGTGTAGAAGAATTAGAAAAAAGCTATTCTGGAGAAACGGCAAAAATATCTCTCGCAACACATGGAAGCCCTGAACATACTGTAGATGTTTATATTGATCGTGATGGGCTAATACGTTCTGCTTTTGCAAATTTCGCTTCAATTGAAACCAAGGTTTCTCTACAGAATACCTATATTACAGATGCAACAAGTGAACTCAATCCTCAAGAAGGACTAGCAATTGGAGTCAAAGTTGTCCCTTATACTGTTACTATTGGTGATAGCTCACCGAAAAAATATAATGAAGAAGTATTTTTTTCGGAAGTTTACGATGGGTTGAAATCTGATAAAAGAGTTAAAAGTCAACCTGTTTCTGTTGAGTCATTTTTAGAAGCTTTCAAAACATCTCCACGCGATAAGCCTGTGATTACTGTAACTGTTAGTATGAAGTACAGTGAAGGATATGCTAACGCTGTCAAAGCTAAGAAAATCCTCGCAAAGGAAGACCCCTCTTTTGCCAAAAATATCCACATTGTTGATTCAAAAACAACTGGGCCAATGATGAAATTAATGGTGAAAAAAGCTCTTTCTTTGGATGAAGAAGGGCAAAGTGTCTCTGAAATAATTGAATACTTGAATTGGATACGCGAAAAACATTTAACTTATATTTATGTTGATTCATTGAGTGCTCTTCGAAAAAGCGAACGTGTTGGTCGTGTGACATCATTTTTTGGTAATTTACTTGGTTTAAAACCTGTCATTATTGAGAATGAAAACAATAATGGAGAACTTAAACCTTTTAAAACTGTTCGTAGTAAGAAAGCTGCTATTAAAGAAATTGTTAAAGCAATTAGAGAACAATTTGGTTATGTAGAACTTGTTGGAGTAATTATTTATGGTATCATTATTGATGATGCATTAGAAATGCAAGAGATGCTTAAAGAAGATTCAAGAACTGAAGATAATGACTTTACAATGGATTTCATTGGTACTGGAGTCGCAATGCATCTGAGCTATGATGTTCTTGGTATCTCTCTCTATCCTAAATTATGATTCTTCTTCAACGTTGTTAATAGAAGAATCTTTTTCCTTTTCTTTTTTTAAATTAAGGATAACTTGCTTTGCTTACCATTTTTTGAGGAAAAGTAAATCATCACTTTATTTTTGTTGATAACTATTTATAGTTTTTAACAAACTAACGTACTATTTTATGTGTATAGAATCTCTCTGGAGATAAAATTAATGTCAACAAGTACTGAATTTGATGCCGTTATTGAACTACCTAAAAAAGGTTATAGGGGGAGGGAGGCCTAATAACCGTGTAAAAAAGAAAAAAGTTTTCTATTTTGGTCACTAGGCTGAACTTATTTTATACTCATATAATAAAAAGCTTTTGTCGATTACATAAAAGCAATTTTTGCTTTACTTTCTACTTATATAAATAAGTTCTTGATTAAGTTTCTATTTTTTTATTGTTCTAAATAGAATTATGTTTAAACTTTTCGTCGAGAGATACGTATAAATTCCTCAGTATCACCACATACAGGGCAACCTTTTTCCTTTAACACTTCAATATTTTTTGTTTCCAATGTTAACCCTACTTCTGTGATATGTCCATTTTTACATTGATATTCTCTAATAGTGGGATTTAATTCACCCGTATAGATCTTCCCACTAAAATCTAAAGTGATCAATGATTTTGAGCTATCAGTTGTCGATAAAATACTGATATAAGTGGTGTTTCCGTGCATTTCAGCACCTTCATATAAATTGAAACCCGGTATTAATTGTTGAATTGCTAATCCTAGTTTTGTTAATGAGTTTTGAACTTCTAATTGTATTTTAGGTGGGCGATGAGCATAAGCTAGGTAGATCTTTCTTCCTGATTCATCTTTTAACCCTTGAATTGCTCTGGAAAGAAATAATTCTAATCCGGGAATAGTGTACGGTGGATCTGTAAGAACTACATCAAATCTATTCGTCAAATCTTCAGCAAGCGATTTACGTAAATCATGTGTTACACAATTAATATGGAAATTGTTTTCTTCTGAGATTTCTTTTATCACTTTTAACAATCTGGTATCAATATCTAAAACAGTGATTTTTGCATTTGTTTTTAGCTGAGCAATTGCTAGAGATGTAAAATCATCATCTCCAATTAATAGTATCTCTCTACCTTCAAGATCATTGTTTTCTAACATCAAATAAGCTCGGCGAATTGCTGTTATTGGTCTACCAAAAGCTTGATCAATTTCTGTTTGAGGTTTTGGTCTTCGCTCAGAAAAGATTCTTTGTTTAGCAATCAATTTTTCAGCTTCATGTGGGAGTGCAAGACCGGTACTGTCACATTTTTTACAGCTGTGGCTTTCAAGGTAATTAATGCCTAATACATCATTAACAAAAATTAATCCTCTTTTGGTTAAAATAGCCCCTTTTTTTTCACGACTAATTAAATTAACTTTTTCTAATTCTTTTCTTATTGCAGCTATAGTTGGTATGGGCATTTTTATCTTTCTTGAGAGGCTTTTGGTTCCGATTGTACCACTAAGGAAAATTTCACGTAAAATGGCTCTAATTGCTTCCTTTCCTTCAAATACATTTGCTTTTTCAGCGATTTCATTTAATACTTCATCAGGATCATTAGTAATATTTGACATTGAAATTTCCCATCTTTCATTTAATTTCCCTTGGCAATTCTTTCAATTCAAAAGATTCAGGCTTCAATTCTGCCTTAATATATTCCCAAGCAACATAAGGATCTAAGGACTCACCACAGAGGAAAATGTCTAGGGCAGCGAAATTAAATTCTGGCCAAGTATGAAGTGAGATATGTGTTTCTTTCAGGATAACCACTACACTACAACCTAAAGGAGAAAATCTGTGAACTGATGCTTGAAGAACATGTGCTCCGGCTTTTTTTGCCGCTTCTGTTATTAATGTTAGAATTGCTGTTTCATTGTTTAGATCTGATTGACATTTATATAGATCAATTAATAGTTGATTTACTTTCAATGGTTCTTTCAATGGGTATTTTTTTATTTCTTCTTTGGGCATCAAATTTTTTCTCCAATTTACTTGTTTTAGTTTGTAAAAAATGACAATATTAATGTATGTTTCCTTTGATTAATTTATTTTCATAGATAAAAGTAATAAAAAATATAGCTTCTTGTTCCATTAAATATAATTAGAATAAAGAGGTATTAAAATAACTATAGGAGAATGATTTAAACTATGAGCACTATTGAAAATGAAATTTTGACATTTGATGAAGTTATATCCACTCAAGAGTTAGCAATGAAATATATTCGTGAACGAAAAAAAACTCATGGTTTAGTTCTAACTGCAACAAAACAAACAGGTGGACAAGGACGATTAGAGCGTAGTTGGTCATCTCCTATTGGTGGGCTCTGGATGACTACAATATATCAATGTAAAACACCTCTAGCTCAATTTGAAGGTTTTTCAGTTCGTTTGGGTTTGGAAATGATCAAGGATTTTGAGAATTCAATTCCATTAAAATTTCAAATTAAATGGCCAAATGACTTGATAGTAAACAAGAAAAAAGTAGGTGGGATTTTGATTAATACACGAATAAAAGAAGATATTCTGACCGAACTCATAATTGGCATTGGTATCAATATTAATAATCAAACAGAAACATTACCTCCCGAAGTAGCATCAATTGCTACATCAATGAGTGAAAACATGCTCGATAAGATTTCTATTAGTTCAGTTCAACACATTGTTCTTACAGCACAGAATAGGTTATTCCAAAATGTAGAAAGAAATGAGTTAGAAGATATTGCAGATATTTGGACCAAGAAATCTCTCAGTTATCAGAAAACTATTCGAGTAGTTACTCGAGAAGAAACATTGACCGGCGTAGAGCA
Organism: Candidatus Heimdallarchaeota archaeon; assembly: GCA_018238155.1. Classification (GTDB taxonomy): domain Archaea; phylum Asgardarchaeota; class Heimdallarchaeia; order JABLTI01; family JABLTI01; genus JABLTI01. The sequence continues at coordinate 405,196 of JABCTZ010000036.1, forward strand.
AGGAATTACTGAAAATGGTAGCTTAATTCTGAAAACAAATTCGAATGAATTAAAAACAGTTTCTATAGGAGATATTGAATTGCTGAGAATAAAATAAAAAATAGAAAGGGAAATTGATTCCCTACGCTTCAATTAATTGATTAACAAAAAATTCTCGTAATGCAACGAATGTTTCATGACGAGCTTGGGGGTTCGTAAGATTGTGATCAGCATTTGGAATGATTTTAAATGCTTTTGGATTAAATGCTTTAGAGAAAAGATGTCTCATACCTTTCATTGGCATAAAACTATCTTTTGAACCTGTAATAATCAGCAATGGTCTTGGTGAAATTCGATTAACACATCTTAATGGATTATTTCCTCGAATATCATTTTGCAATTTTTCCTTTACACCTGTTGCAGCTGTACGAACTAATCCTGATGCGGTTAATCCATCCCAGAGAGCATCAAAGTGAGGATAATTCACAACAAAATCGAAATCGAATAGTGGTGCTTGTAAAGCAACTATTGCTACTCTTGGATCTCTCGATGCATGACATGTTACTAATGCTCCTCCCAGACTCACTCCATATAATCCGATTCTCATTGGATTTACTTTTGGATGATTTGCTAAAAAGGAAATTACATAATCCAAGTTTTGGAGTGAAGCATGGATTGTCGTTTCTCCTTTACTTTTGTAAAAACCTGATAAATGAAATACAAAATAAGCTATTCCGTTATCAGTTAAAAGTGATGCAAGAGCTTCTTCTTTAGCGAATTCATTTGAAACCAACCCATGAACTTTACAGACCACAGGATATTTCTTTCTATCATCATCTGGAAAGAAGAACGCAGCACTTATTGTGCTATTATAGTAATCGATCATTAATTCTTCTTTTTTCATTTTTTGTTTATCTCCTATTTTTCTTTATTTTGAATTGGTTTTACTTTTATCATCAATTGCCTAGCTACTACTTGATCACCGGTATTCACTAGAATTTTATCTACGATACCATTAATTGGTGAAAGAATTTCATTTCTCATTTTCATAGATTCGAGAATAAGTAGGCATTGTTGATCACTTACAACATCCCCAATTTTGACTTTTACATCAACTATTTTCCCAGGGATAGCTGCTTTGATATCTGCTTGTCTCTTTTGTTGAACTCCTTTCTTCAATTGTATTGTAGGTGAATGTCGAAAATCGAAATCTATTTCTTTGCCATCAAGAAAAATAACATTGTCTTTGAATTCAATTCTGAATTCATGACCACTCACAAATACTTTATAGAATTTGCCATTAAAGATGACTTCAGGAGTAAAACTATAATTTTCTACGATTATTTTTTTATCGGTTTTTTCTAATTCTAAATTAATACCATTTAGAGATATTTTGTACCTGTTTTCCATTAGTAATCTCTCCTAATTGCGTCTAGTCTTCCTTTCATTCGCCATTGGTTCGATTGATCTGGAAGGTTTGTTTCATTCTTCCTCATCCCTACGGCGAATAAAGCACTTGCTTGTAAACAGATACGTTTTTTTAATTTCTCAAGGATATTTCGCTCTTCAATAAATTTAATGCTTATATCCCCTGATTTGAATTTTTCATCATTAAATAACTCTTCAAAAAATGGTATGTTGGTTGCAAAACCAAGGATAGATAATTCCTTTAGAGCCATTTTAGCTCGAACTATCGCTTCTTCTCGTGTCTCATCTGCAACAATCAGTTTTCCTATTAATGAATCATAACAATCTGGGATAGTAAATCCTTCATATATTGCAGTATCAAAACGAACTTGTGGTCCTCCTGGTGCAGTGAATTTCCTGACTCGTCCTGGAGTCGGGCGGAAATCCAATAAAGGATCTTCTGCATTGATCCTTAACTCCATTGCATGACCCCTAAATTTAATATCAGATTGTTTAAAGGATAAATGTTCTCCTTTAGCAATTCTAATTTGTTCTTTAACAATGTCTTTTCCAGTTAACATCTCTGTGACAGGGTGTTCGACTTGAATTCTTGGGTTCACTTCATTGAAAAGGATATTACTATCCTTTAAGAGGAATTCAACAGTCCCTGCATTTCTGTATTTTACTCGTCGAGCTAATTTACAGACTAATCTTCCAATTCTTTTTCGCTCATCATGAGAAATTACTGTTGAAGGTGCTTCTTCAAGCAATTTCTGATTTCTGCGCTGAATAGAACATTCTCTTTCTCCCAAATGAACTACTTTGCCATAGTTATCAGCAATAATTTGGAATTCAATATGTCTAGGATGTTCTAAGAATTTTTCTAAAAATACTTCACCACGTCCAAAAGCAGCTTCTGCTTGAGCACTTGCACTTGCAATCGCAGGATGCAACTCCTTGGCATTTTCTGCTTTTTGTATGCCCATTCCACCACCACCATAGACAGCTTTTACTAGAATAGGATAACCAATTCTTCTCGCTTCGCGATTAGCATGATTTTCATTTCGAATAATATCTGAACCAGGAGGTACTGTTAAGCCTACTCTTCTAGCTAAATCTCGAGACTTTACTTTATTTCCTAAAAGCTCAATAACCTCAGGAGGTGGTCCAACATAGACTATTCCTTCTGCAATGAGTTTCTTAGCAAACATTTCGCTTTCAGAAAGAAACCCATAGCCTGGATGAACACTTTCAATATTTAATCTATTACAAATAGCAAAAATTTGGTCTATGTCCAAATAACCCGGTTGGTCATTAAATTCTTCTAATTCTATTGCCTCATCTGCAAGTTTAACATGAAGGGCATTTTTATCTACAGAAGTATAAATTGCGTAAGTTTTTACACCGAGCTCTCTTGCGGCTCGAATAATGCGTATAGCAATTTCACCTCTATTTGCAACTAACAGACTACTGAACATGATGTCATCTCACATTCTTTGCTTCTATAAAGTATTAGTGTATTTTTACTGTAAAATGATTCAATTTGTTTATCTAGAAAGCAAATTTTACTGTAATATACAGTATATTTTTTATATAGCTTATTCTGATTGTAAACTACACAGTTTGGCACATTGTACTGTGTAACAGGAGATTTGGCAATGAATCTGAACACAGAGCTTGGCACGCAAAAAGATATGATAAAAAAATCCAATTCGGAAAAAAAGAATGAGGAATTATTAGAAAAACGCGAAGAAGCTCTTATGGGTGGAGGGCAAAAAGCTATTGATAAGCAATCGGAGAAAGGTAAGCTTACTGCTCGACAAAGAGTGGAGTTACTACTTGATCCAGGTACTTTTTCTGAAACAAATATGTTCGTCCGACATAATTGTAGCAATTTCAACCTAGAAAAAAAGAAATTTTATACTGATGGAGTCGTCACAGGATTCGGACAAGTAAATGGGAAGTTAGTTTATGTGTACAGTCAAGATTTTACTATACTAGGAGGAAGTCTTGGTGAAGCACAAGCCAAAAAAATCGCTTACACAATGGATCAAGCTCTTCAAAATGGTGCTCCATTGATTGGATTCAATGATTCCGGTGGAGCTCGAATCCAAGAAGGAGCTAATTCATTAGCAGGATATGGTGACATTTTCATAAGAAATGTCCGTGCATCGGGTGTCATTCCTCAAATTTCTTGTATGGTTGGTCCCTCTGCAGGAGGAGCTGTTTATTCTCCCGCACTTACAGATTTCGTCATTATGACAGAAGATACCTCTTACATGTTCGTAACAGGTCCTTCAGTTGTTAAAGCTGTTACAGGAGAAGATGCAACTTTTGAGGAACTAGGCGGAGCATCTATCCATAGTGCAAATTCTGGTATAGCACATTTAACAGGTTCAGATGAAATCGAATCTATTGAATTTATCAAATTGCTTCTATCCTATCTTCCTTCAAATAATCTCGAAGATCCTCCAATAAAAAAAATTACTGTTACAAATGATGCTGATCTTGAGTGCTTAAACAGTGTCATTCCTGAAGACCCTCAAATTCCTTATGATGTTCGTGAGATTATTTTAAGAGTAGTCGATAAAGGTAATTTTCTTGAGATTCAGAAAAAATGGGCTCAGAATATCATTGTTGGTTTTAGCCGATTAAATGGATATCCAATTGGTATTGTAGCTAATCAACCAAATAATCTCGCTGGAGCACTTGATATAAATGCCTCTTCAAAAGCTGCCAGATTCATACGATTCTGTGATGCATTTAATATTCCAATTATTTCTTTTGTAGATGTTCCCGGCTTCTTGCCTGGATTAGATCAAGAACACAACGGTATCATTAAACATGGTGCAAAATTAATCTATGCTTACGCTGAAGCAACTGTTCCTAAATTAACAGTTATTACTCGAAAGGCATATGGTGGTGCTTACATTGTTATGGGCTCAAAACATTTAGCCACCGACATGAATTTTGCCTGGCCATCTGCAGAAATTGCCGTTATGGGTGCAGAAGGAGCAGTACAAGTTCTTTATAGAAGGGATTTAGCTAAATCAGATGACAAAGAAACCTTACTTGAAGAATTGAAAAATGAATTCATTGAGGAATTCAATAACCCCTATTTAGCTGCAGAAAAAGGATACATCGATGATGTTATCTTGCCAAGTGAAACAAGAAGAAAACTCATTGCAGCACTTTGGCCCCTACTCAGGAAGAGAGATAAACTTCCAAACAAAAAACATGGAAATGTACCTCTTTAGTACATTTTATATGATTTTTTTTATTGTAACCAAAAATTTAAACAGGAGATATTTTAAATGGTTGCTGATACAAGATTTAATCAAATAATGGAAAATAAAAAACCGATATTGGCATTTAATCCTTTAGGACTCAATGATCTAGGATTAGTAAAAGCAGTAAACAAAGCAGGTGGCATAGGTTTAATTAATCTTGAACGTATGACAGCTCAAGGATACCAAGCAATATTAATAAAATGCTTGTCAGAAATTACAAATATTGTTGGAATTCGAGTAGTAAATAAAGATCAATTGAATTTCATTTTGGAACACTCCTCAAAACAACAAAGTTTGATACTCATTATTGCTGATGTTTCTCTAAGCAAAGAGCAAATAAAATTGGCAAAAGAAAAAAGAATGTCACTTATTGCAGAAGTTATTTCATTAGAAGAAGCTTATGATAAAAAGTGGGCTGATGTTTTTCTATTAAAAGGTGCAGAAGCTGGCGGAAGAGTTAGTGATGAAACTTCCTTCATTCTTACTCAGCAATTTGCAGAGGCTGGACTTGAATTCATTGTTCAAGGTGGAGTCGGTATTTATACTACTCCAGCACTCTTTGCTGCTGGAGCTAAAGCTGTTGTGCTTGATACACAATTGTATACTATGCCTGAATGCCCCTTATCAAAGGAAGTAAAAGATTTTCTTGTTAAACTTGATGCAACTGATACAAAAATTATTGGTGATTCAACAAGTTACAAATACAGAGTATATGCTCGCTTAGCAACAAAAATCGTTAAAGATTTTATCAAGATTGAGAAAGATCTTCTTGGTTTATCTCTTGAAGAGCGGACAAAGAAAATTAAACAAAAAATAGAAGATGAGAAGGAATCTTTCAATAGCCCTACTTTAGCTAATTGTCTGCTACCAATAGGTCAAGATGTTTCTTTTATTAACATCTTTTCAAAGAGATTTTCATCTGTGGAAGAAGTTTTTGACGGTCTTCTTGAACAAACTAAAAAACAAATCAAAAATACTCTTGATAATTATCCTTTCAAAAGTGGTTCTGATTTAGCAAAAGATTTGGGAATAAAATATCCCTTAATTCAAGGTCCAATGGCTAATATTTCCGAAAGCCCTGAATTTGCCAAAATCATTGCAGAAGAAGGAGCTCTTCCTATTCTTGCTCTTGGTTCTCTGTTCAAAAACCAATCCAGAAATTTAATCAAGAAAACTAAGGAAACATTAGGCTCTCTTCCGTTTGGTTGTGGAATCATTGGTTTAGATGCTAATGCTACTGCTCGAGATAACCATTTAGTGATAATTAAAGAAATACAACCATCATTGGTTGTTGTAGCTGCTGGAACAATTGATTTAGCAAAGGAAGTTATGAGTTATGGTGACATTAAGACTTTCTTACATTCACCCTCTCCCTTGATTTTTTCAGAAGCAATTGAAACTGATGTTAGATACTTGGTTCTAGAAGGTATGGAATGTGGTGGCCATATTGGTATTTTAACTAGTTTTGTTTTATGGGAACTATCCCTACATCAACTAGTACGATTACAAGATAAAATAAAAGCAAGTGGAAAGAAGATCAATGTAGCTTTTGCTGGTGGCATTGGAGATCGATTTTCTGCTGCAATGGTTGCAGTTATTGCGTCAGCTTTACCTGACCTAATGAACAGTGCACTATGGGTAGGTACAGCTTATATTCTTACAGAAGAAATTGTTGATACTGGTGCAGTAAAACCTCTTTATAGAGAACAAGCATTAGATGCTAAAGAAACAGTTCTTCTTGGTGAGACTGTAAGCATTCGAGCCAGAACAATTCCAACACCATATGCTAAAGTTATTGTTGAACGAGAACTAGAACGAATAAAGGACGGTATAAGTCTCAAAGAACGTAAACATCTCTTCGAAAGAGATAATCTGGGTTCAACTCGTATAGCTGCATTAGGTGAAATTTGGAATCCTGATGGAGAAGATGATAAACCAAATAGATTTGTACCAATTGATGAAAAAGGTCAATACGAAAAAGGAAATTATATGATAGGTCAGATAGTTGGTAGTTTACGAAGTATTCGTACTGTAAAGGATCTTCATATGGAATTAATTGAAGAGTCAAAAAGAGTTGTTAGTACCAAAGGAAAAAGTATTACCAAACAATTTGAAGCTAAAGATGATTCTGTTAAAACAATTAATTCGCAAATTGAACATGATCATACAAGTCCAATACCTGATGATATCCCTCATGGTGAGGGTGTTGCAATTGTTGGTTTAGGTGGAATCTTTCCAGATGCATTAAATATTGATCAATATTGGAAAAATATTACTTTAGGACTTTATTCAGTAAAAGAAATACCAAAAGAAAGATGGTCCAATGACCTTAGCCTCTTTTATTCTCCTGACCCATTTGAACCCGATAAAACATATGCGAAAATTGCTGCAACAATTGATGATTTCAAATTCAATTCATTGGAATTTAAAATACCTCCAAAAGTTGCTCTAAGGATGGATCGCGTTCAGCAATTCGCTTTGGTAGCTGCAAAAGAAGCTCTAATTGATGCCAATATTTTAGATAAAGATAATTCAAACACAGCTGTTATTATTGGAAACAGTATGGGTGGAGAGATTCGAGTGGATTACAATAGAAGAATTTTCTTACCTGAAACCTATCGTTCTTTGGAAAAATGTGCTTCTTTTAGTAATATTGACAAAGGTGTTTGGAAGAAAGTCAAAGAAGAATTAAAAGTGATTTATGACAGCGATCTTTTGTCAATAAATGAGGACTCGATGCCTGGAGAATTATCTAATGTAATTGCAGGTCGAGTAGCCAATGTCTTCAATCTTCGAGGTAAAAGTATGACCTGTGATGCTGCTTGTGCATCAAGTTTAGCTGCTTTGAATATCTCCGTTAAAGGATTACTAGATAATGAGTACGATGTTGTTCTTTGTGGTGGATCAGATTGTTCATTAGATGCGTCCATTTTTGTTAAATTTGCAAAAATTGGTGCAATCTCTGCAGAAGGTTCATATCCATTTGATAAAAGAGCAAATGGTTTTGTAATGGGTGAAGGTGCTGGGTTTGTTGTTCTTAAACGTCTTTCTGATGCAGAAAGAGATGGTGATAAAATTTATGCTGTTATTCGAGGATTAGGCGCAGCAAGTGATGGAAAAGGTAAAGGTATCACAGCACCAAATCCAATAGGACAAAAACTAGCCATTCAAAGAGCATTAGATCAAGCAGGAGTAACCTTCCCTGACATACAATTTATCGAAGCTCATGGAACTGCTACTGGTGTAGGTGATGTTGTTGAAATGGCTGTTTTGAATGAGATGGCAGAAAACACGCCCAAATCATCAATAGTCATTAGCTCAGTTAAAAGTCAAATAGGTCATCTAAAAAGTGCTGCGGGAATTGCTTCTACAATCAAAACTGCTCTGGCACTTTACCATAAAAAATTCCCTCCAACAGCCAATTTCAAATATCCAAATCCAAAAGTTGCCTGGGAAACTTCACCATTTTATGTTACAACTGAAGTAAAGGATTGGCCTCAACCAGTTTCTGGTCATCGAATTGCAGGAATATCTTCTTTTGGTTTTGGTGGAACAAACTTTCATGCTATTATGGAAGAATATATTCCTGGAGAAACCATTGGTCATCTACCTAAATTATTTACAAAAGAAGAATTGGACTCATTAGTTTTACGTGTTAGTCAAATGGCTTTACATTCTGGTGATGGGCAAGGTTTCACAACTGTGTTTGATGAAGCATCCTGGGAGAATTTTTACAACGAAAATATAGTATTAGAAACAGAACCCCTCTTTGTAGGAGGAACCTCAGATGCAGCCTTACTTAAAAATTTGAAAGCATTAAAAACAAAAATACCCAAGAGTACTTTTGCTTTGAATGGAACAGGGACTCGTATACATGATTTTAGTCAAGAAACAATGTCTGCTCTTTCTCAGAAGAAAAGAATAGGTATTGTATCAAAATCATTAGACGATTTACCTTCTCTAATTGATTCTGCAATATCTGGACAACAAGATAAAGCTAAGAGATTGATATTAAGAAATAAAGGAATATTCTATGGAGAAGATCACTCTCTTGGAAAAATTGCTTTTATGTTTCCAGGGCAAGGTAGTCAATATGTTAGGATGGGCAAAGAGCTCTGGGATAAGTATGATATTGTAAAAGAAGCTTTTAAAGAAGCTGATGAAGTAACTCAAACCGAACTTGGTTTCTCCCTTACAGAGATAATTTTTGCTATAGGAAAAGATGATGCAGAAGCAAAAGCATTACTGAGAAAAACAGAAGTAACGCAACCGGCAATCTTTGCTGTTAATATAGGCATTTACCGGTTATTGCGTTCATTTGGTATAAAACCTGATTTTGTTGCTGGACATAGTTTAGGAGAATATGCAGCACTTGTTGCTTCAGGGATTGTTAGTTTCAAAGATGGCTTAATGGCTGTAATTCCTCGTGGAAAAGCAATGTCTCTTTTTGAATCAGATGATAATGGAATGATGGCTTCAGTAAGCTCTGATGCTGAAACAATAGAAGAAGTTTTGAAAAGTGTGAAAGGTTATGTTATTGCTGCTAATAAAAATACTCCAAGTCAAACAGTAATATCCGGAGCATCTCCTGCAATAAAAGAAGCAATCAAGATTTTCATAGAAAAAGGTATTACTGCAATTCCTTTACCCGTTTCCGCAGCATTTCATTCAGAAATAGTTGCTCCCGCAGAAAAATTCCTAAGAGAATCGTTAGAAAAGCTTACCTTTAACAAACCTTCAATTGCTCTTTCAAGCAATGTTACAGGAGGTATATATCCTGAAACAAGGCAAGAAATTATTGATCTACTTTGTAAACAAGTGTATTCTCCTGTTGAATGGATGAAACAAATTGAAAATATGTATGAGGAATATGGAGTAAGAACCTTCATTGAAATAGGACCAAAATACGTTCTAACAAGTTTTGCTAAATCTGTTCTTAACGATAAGAAAGACTTTGTAGCTCTTGCATCAAACCATCCAAAGAGAGGAGCTATGCAACATCTCAATGAAGTGTTGGCTGCTCTTGGTGCTTTTGGCTATCCTCTCAAAATTCCTAATAAGGATGATTCTATTTACAGTGAAGAGTTTAGAAATCCAACAAAGAGATTCTTCAAGAGGAAGGCAATTTCAATCCCGTCAATTGCTCCTTCAACTAGTACACCTAAGGTTATTACTAAAGAATCTCCCTTTGATGTATTAGCTTTTGGTGATTTGGCTTCGATAACAAAAAATGATGATTTTAACGACTACTTAGAATTACAAGCACCAGCTATCAATGCATTTCTTAAAGCAGGTTATGATACATACCAGAATATAATCGCAAAAGCATTAGAGACTAAAAAAGAAATAGACAGGCTGAACATTAATACAGATGCTGTTGGAGTTACAGGCATTGCAATCGGGTTGCCGGGTAAAAATCGCAAGGTATTCGATGATTCTAATTTCGATGCAATCCTCTCTGGTCAGAATTTCATAGAAAAAACCTCCGTTCAATTGAGAGAAAAGATAGTTGAAAAGAATATAGTACGACTAGTGAAAGATGCTGTTAAAGGAGCACAATTCCAATCAATAACTGATGTAAGTGAAGTTATTAAACTTGCAGCTCAAAAAGGAGAGTTTGATCTTACAAAAGATTATGGTGTACAAGCAGAATTTACAGAGATTTTTGATGTAACATTTCAATTAGCATTAGCCGCTGGAATTGAAGCACTTAAAGATGCCGGCATTCCATTAATGCCTTTGAAAATTAAAACATCTGTTGGAAAAGAAATCTCCAAAGGTTGGGTATTGCCGGAATCAATGAGAGATGAAACAGGTATTGTTTTCGCTTCTGCTTTTCCTGCAAGTAACAATCTAATTTCAATTGTATCTCAATCCCTTGCAGATAAATATGCATCAAAGCATAAGGACGAAACAATTTTACTTTTCGATGAATTAATTCAACAAATATCAAATAAAACCTCAAGAGAAAATGTGACAAAGTGGTTTGAAAAGAATAAAGCCTCACTTGCTGGTGATAAGAAATCGAAATACCAGTTCAGTCGGAAATTCTTATTCGAAGTTCTTTCAATGGGTCATTCTCAATTTGCTCAATTTATTCGAGCACGAGGACCAAATACTCAAGTAAATGCTGCTTGCTCTTCAACAACACTTGCTATTGGCATTGCTGAAGATTGGATTCGAAATGGTCGATGCAAACGAGTAATTGTCATCGCAGCAGATGATATAACAAGTGATGAAACGTTCCAATGGTTTGGTTCAGGATTCTTAGCAGTTGGAGCAGCAACAACTTCTGAAATAGTGGAAGAAGCTGCTTTACCATTCGATAACAGAAGACACGGAATGATTGTTGGAATGGGAGCTGTCGGTATAGTTTTGGAATCAGAATCAACAATGAATGAAAGAGGGATAAAACCAATTGTTGACTTGATGGGAACGCATCTTGTAAATTCAGCATTCCATGGAACACGATTGGATCGTGATCATATTTCATCTCAAATGAGTGATTTCATTGGAAAAATGGAGAAAAGATTTAATGTCTCAAGAGATGATATTGCGAAACAATTAGTTTTTGTTAGTCATGAAACCTATACACCTGCTCGTGGTGGAAGTGCTTCTGCGGAAATAGACGCTCTACGAAAAACTTTTGGTGCTTCGTTAGATAAAGTCGTTATTGCTAACACAAAAGGATTCACAGGTCACGCTATGGGAGCAGGAATAGAAGATGTTGTTGCAGTCAAGATGCTCCAAGAAGGAATTATTCCTCCTGTAGCAAACTTCAAAGAAGTAGATCCTGAATTAGGTGTCCTTAATCTTTCAAAGGGTGGAAAATATAATATCAAATATGCTTTGCGTTTTTCAGCTGGTTTTGGTTCACAATTAGCAATGGTTTTGTATCGTTTGAATACAGCTAGTGGACGATTTGACAGCAAGGATTATGATCGCTGGTTAGCAACAATTGGTGGTAGTCGTTCTACTATGAAGATTTCTAATAATACATTGAGAATGACTGAAGATCCTAATATAGCAAAAACATTACTTTCCACTCCAACTCCACGCTCCTCTGTTGTTTCTGCTTCTAATAGTGAAGTTGTTACAATGATTATCTCATTGTTATCTGAGAAAACAGGTTACCCTGCAGATATGATTGAAGCCGATATGCATCTTGAAGAAGATCTTGGCATTGATACTGTTAAGCAAGCAGAATTATTTGGTATGTTGCGTACACAATATAATTTACCTCGTGAGGAAGGAGTTAGAATTCAAGATTATTATTCAGTAAACAAAATTGCTGAATATCTTGCTACTAAGATGGACCCTGTAGCTTCCACTTCTGTTGTTGCCGGAACATCTTCAATTCCGATCAGTGAAATTACTAAAGTGATTATTGACCTTGTTTCTGAAAAAACTGGTTATCCACAAGACATGTTAGAAGCTGACATGGAACTTGAAGAAGACCTTGGTATTGATACTGTTAAACAAGCAGAAATTTTTGGTATTCTTCGTACAAAATGGGATTTACCTCGAGAAGAAGGAATTCGAATTCAAGAATACTCAACAATTACTAAGATTGCAAAGTATGTTTCAGATAGAATTGCAAGTTCATCTGGAGCTTCAGCAAGCACTTCAAGTCAACCATCTAAGAAACCACTCGAAAAAGTTCCTGCTCAAAGAATGCAATTACAATTAATACCTTCTCAAATTAAGACAAAAGGTTTAGATCTCAAACAGAAGCAGTTCATTGTAGTTGGTGATAATAACATCTTTACTAAAGATATTGTTTCAATTCTGGAGAAGAAAAAAGCTCGAGTTGTGAAAACAATCAACTTAAAGTCTATGAAATCGCTTGATAAACTCAAAGCAGCATTACCTAAAGAACAAGTTGATGGTTTAGTTTTCATCGCTCCAAAGACAACAGTTCAGACAAAACATGATCTTGTTGCACGAAGCTTTTTCATTTGCTGTCGATATTTATCCTTTAATGAGAAGCCAATTGTTTTATCTATAGATAATCTATCCGAGAATCTCGGTTGGAAACAAATAAAATCCAACCCTATTGTTGGCTCATTAACTGGCTTTACTAAAGCACTTGCTCGAGAGTTTGTTGGAGGTACTGTTAAATTTGTTAGCTGCCAAAAACCAAAGCAAGCAATTGATGAGTTATGTACTGGTGATGGCTCTGTAGAAGTACTATACAATTCTGCAGGAAAACGTCAAATATTCATCACAACTGTAGAGGAATTGGAAGAAGCTAAAGAGAAATATAAACCAACTAAAGATGATTTGATAGTTATTACCGGTGGTGCACAGGGAATAACTTTTGAAATCAGTAAGAAAATAGCTGAAAAATATCAAGCAAAATTGGCATTATTTGGTCGGACAAAAATTCCAAGGAATATCAAAGAACTACTTGCATTGGATGAAGCCGGCTTAACTGAGCTCAAAAATGCTATGGTTGCCAAAATGAAAGAGACAGATGACAGAGTCACACCTGTTAAAATTGAGAAAGCTTGGTCAAAAACAGCAAAAGCTATTGCTATACAGAAAGGAGTGCAAGAACTTGTATCCTTGGGTTCAAAAGCAAAGTATTATTCTGTTGATGTTGTTGACACAGAGAAAATGAAGAAAATTCTACTAAAAGTTACTTCAGATTTCAAAACTTCAATAACAGGTATAGTGCATGGTGCCGGCTTGGAAGTTTCTAAATACATTGCTGACAAAGAGCTCACTGATTTCAATCAAGTCTACAACGTTAAAGCAATTGGGTATGATAATTTAATCAATAATATTGATTTGAAGAAAATTCAATTCATCATTTGTTTCTCCTCTGTTGCAGGACGATATGGAAATGGTGGACAAGTAGATTATTCTGCTGCAAATGATTATCTCTCAAAGAGTTGCTGGAATCTAAGAGCGAAGGGTATACGTGCAACCTCTATTTGTTGGACTGCTTGGGCAGAAGTAGGAATGGCAACCAGAGGTTCAATAATGACTATTCTGGAATATGCTGGAGTCACACCAATTCAAGTGAATGAGGGAATAAATGCATTCATCAATGAATTAGAATCCGGACAAGATGCAGAGGTTGTTATTGCAGGTAAGTTAGGAGTATTAATGGATTCACCACTACCAGCAGTAACCGTTGATAATAAGGCATATCCAATGATAGGTAGTATTCGACGAAATTATGATGGGTCAATAACTACTGAAAGAGAATTCTCACTTACAACTGATCTCTACTTAAATCATCATCGTTTTGATGCTGTTCCCTTCTTACCTGGTGTGATGGGCATGGAATTATTTGCCGAATTAGCAAAGCTTGCTTATCCAAAGAAAGTAATATGTGGTTTTGATAGCGTTGAATTTCGCTCTGCTATCAAATTCATTAAAGATAATCCACGATTGCTAAATGCTCGTATATCATATAGTTCAAAACCAGAGGTTCGCATTGAATCAGATTTCATTAAAGATGGAAAGAAACTTGGTGATACCAAACTTCATTTCAAAGCTAATGTAATCTTTGGACCACGAAAAGCATCGGAAAAATCGAATGTGAAATTAGCTAAGAAACAATTGATCAACAAAGGAGATATCTATCAGATTCTCCCCCATGGTTCATTATTCCAAGTTCTTAAATCAATAAATACTATTGATAAAGAAATTACTGCTGTAGGTTCTATCCCATTAAATAATCAGTTTAGTTGGGATGTTAAAGAATTATTAGCTAATCCTTTAGCAATTGAAGCAGCATTCCAAGCAATGGGTCTCTTAGATATAATAAAGGATGACCGACTTGGTCTACCTTATTCTATCAAACAGCTAACTTACAGAGATGTTGCCGGTGAACCTGAAATAATACGTGGAATCAAGATAGGTGAAAATGATATTGGCTCAACATATAATTTTGAGGTGCTGACAAAAACAGGTGAAGTGATTCTAACTGCAGAAAATTATAACACAGTAAAAATACCTTTAGCTACTAGCCTCGAAATTGTTGATAGCATTCGATTGAAACAAGTAAAGCAATTGTTTACTGTTCCAAAAGATTCTTCGATAGAAGTAGTGAATGTCAAACAAATCAACGAAAAAATACAATCTGAATCTGAATACTTAGCAAACAATCTTCAAAGAGATGAACTTGAAAAATATTCATCCATTAAGATTGAAAAACGCAAAAATGAATGGTTAGCAGGAGTTATTGCTGCAAAAACAGCTCTACGAAATCTCATGCCAAATCTTGAAAATAGTGATATTTTGATCGAGAAAAGTGATCTCGGAAAACCAATCGCAGTCACAAACAAAGGCAAGAAGAAAACCTTTGTTTCGATAACTCATAGTAATGGTTATGCTATCGCATTAGTTAGCTCTTCACTCAATGTTGGAATTGACTTGGAAATAATCGAACCAAGAGATAGTTCATTAATTGATGAATTATTAGCTCCAAAAGAGCAATCACTTCTTAATATTAAGAATCAAGATATTTCTGATGAGAAACTAACCATAATTTGGGCTGCGAAAGAAGCAGTATCAAAAGTTTTAGGTATTGGTTTGAATATTGATCTGCATGATTTAGAGATTGTTAAATTACAAAATAATAGTATTACTGTGCAAGTGGATCCATCTAAATTACCTGCAGAAGCAAATAAGATAATCAAACAATTTGCTAAGAATAAATCTGGAATGCAGTTAAAAGCTCAGATTTCAAATAATGATGAATTTGTTGCTGCTGTCTGTTTCATACCTAAATAATTTTGAATAAAATGGTTTAATATGGAGTTAGAACGTTAAACTGATAACAAGTTAGTTTTCGTACTAACTTATTTATTCCATATTAATCTGCTATATTCAAAATAAAGGATGAAAACAAATGGCATTTGCAACAAGGTCTAAATTTTTTTGGTCAAGATTTATTGCTACTTGTGTTAAATATCTTGGCGTTGCAAATACTCAGCATATTCGATACATCGCAGAAAAGCTCTTCCCTACAGAAATGAGTCGACAAAACATTCTCTATCACGTTCGCATTGCTGAAGAGAAAGGTTGGATTGCAACTTTTTCTTCATCTCTTGAAATAACAGCTGAAAATGAAATTATTTTTAGAAAGAATTTTTTATTAGCTATAAATGAAAAAATATCTGCTCAAAGATTTATAATCATTGGGACAGAAAGTTTTGAACTTGCCTCAGAAAGTCGAATAATAGACGTTTGCACTGAAGTGAAATTAGGTTCCATTTCAATTACCGACAGTAAAATTCTAACAATAGTTACACAAGAATCAATAAAACGTTTGAGCTCTACTAAAGAAAAAGCCATCGGTAATAGATCATTGTTCATGGTTTTGATTCGATTTGGCTGGTTCTGGTTGAATATCAATCCAAAATTCACGCTAAACATTGTTGAAGCAATCAAAAATAACATTTCAAAACATAATTTTAATGAGCTCTATCAAATAGATGTCGATTTACTTGAAATTGTTAGTTTACTTGAACTAGAAACTACACCTGAAATTTCTATGGACGATCTAAAGAATTATCTTAATATTAGTATCAAAATTGCTTCTTCAAAAAAACGAAAAGATATCATGAATTTAATGGCAATGATTTTACTTATTTCAGCTCGCTATCTCGTTTCGTATAACAAATTACCTCTTGCTGAAGAATATTTGAATCGGGGAATAAAATATCTGCGTTTAGTGACTCGGAAATCAATCTTAATGAGAAAATTACATGTTGATGGTCTATTCGATTTAGGATTTATTTATTCACAACAGGGCTGGTTTTACAAAGCTTTAGGCATCTATGAAAATATTGAGCGGATTATTGAAGAAGAATTTACACTTGCAGAACCAATTTCTAACTTGAAAGGAAGATTAGCTCATGGAAAATCTGAATTATATCTCATGATGGCTTATCCTGCTTACACTTTCAGAGATGATGACTATCGAAGTTCTCTATTACGATCATTAAAGTTCGCTAGAAAAGCAAGTAAAATTTACCAAATAAATAAGAATAAATTAAAAATATCTGAAATCAATTTACTTAGTGCTTGGATTTCAGCATTAATTGGCAGGTTAGCTCGTGCAGAAGTATATTTGAATAGAGGAATAAAGGAAATGGTTGCGCCTGTTCCCCCAAAGCTCAATGGGTTATATTATAGTGCATTAGCTGAAATAAACCGAAAACAAGGAAAGTATGAAGAAGCAATAAGAAATATTTCACGCTCATTCGATTATTTTAAAATTCTTGGCTATTTAATTGGTAAGCTCTTCTGTATGACCAGATTGGCAGAAGTACATGCCACTCTTTCACAAAAGGATAATCAATATTCATTTATTTCATATGGCAATATGACAAATCTTTTTGTAAAAGGAGTGTCAGATATGATAAGTCATGTTTTCTTAAATTTTAACAAGCAATTAATGAAAAAGTCAGCTATAATATCTTTTTATGCTTCAGAAGTCGCATTAAGTAATCATCCTGAAATAGAGAACTATGCAGAAATACTTTCGGGAAAAAATATCTCACCTGTTCTATTAGGAGAATCATTTACTGTTATACCTGAAACATTGCTAAATCTAGAAATTGTTGCTAAAAAGAAAATTACTTGCATATCCGGTTCTGTAGTAGATGTCTCTGACGGCTATTGCTTTGAAAATTTCAAAGAAGAACTTGGTAAATTTGACGATTTATTCCAAGATCTATTATCAAAGAAATGATTTTTCACTGCTTTTTTTGGTTCTAGATAATCTTTTAATAGAAGGTCTAGATTATTAGACTAACAATAAATAACTAGGAGAATACAGCTATGATGAGGAATCATGTTTGCCTACATTCTTAAAACACTACCTCCTAGTGCAAACTTTGTTTTTTATGTTTTAGAACGAAATGGCCCAATGCCACGTTATCGTTTATTGGGTGAAACAAATCTTCCAGATAGAACACTTGGTTATGCACTTGATTCGTTATTGAAGAAAGGTCTTGTTATAAGAGTAAGTGATAGAAAAGATAAACGATTGAGAATTTATCAAATACCTTCTCCAATAATCGTTACAGAATGAATGAACAACAAAGTGCTATTGGTTTCTAACCATAGTATAATTTGCATTGGCCACAATTTCAGAGAGTTCCTTTGGAGATGGTGGTTCAATTTCATCTTTTTTTTGATTCTCAGAACCTGGACAATCCTTTAGGCAAAAACTATTTTTCATTACATTAGAAAATGGATGAAAAAGAGTCTTGATGTCAAGAGCGATAATTGAATAGTAAATTGGTATGAAATCTGAAGTTAAATTTTTCTCAGGGTTTCTATCTAAAATTGCATCAGATGAATTTCCTAATGTTATACCATCTTTATGTTGATCTTTGATTATTCTTTCTGTAATACCAATACATACCTTGTCACAAGTAGAGCATTGTAGCCTCTTGAATCCAATTGATTTCAATATTTCATCAAAATCTACTTTGAAATGAATATGCTTTTTCAAAGGTTGAAAGTTTCTATACAATTCCAGTTGATTTTTAAGCGTTTTTGAATTTGATGAAAAAAATTCTTTTTCTTTTCGTTCAAATATTACTGGAATTGAAATAGACCCTCGTTTGCACATAAGAAATCCTGCAATCGCATCTTCTACTGACCCTCTTAAAATAGAGGCTATTTTTCCTTGTGATCCTTGAGGAAAACCACCAATACCTATCTCTTTTTGATCAAAAATAAAAGCAAATTCATCTTTTACTTCTAGCGAAATTGTATAATCGGGTTTTGTTAAATTTACCGTGAGCTGTTTCTCTTTGCCAAATACATCTAGAATCTTCGCTCCAATATTACCTGCTAACTCATTGGAGGAATATGGATGCTCACCATTTCGTTTGACTCTGACTGCAAATGAGGACGAAGATGGTATCCTTTCAGATATATATTTGACCGTAACGTCCAGAATTTCTTCGAGCTCTGAGCTGATTTTATGAGCTGCACTAACAGAAGTGATACCACTAACAAGATGTGCTAAAATGAAAACTGCTCTATCTCTTAACTCTTTATCTTTGTAATCCCCTTTTGGGACATGATCCCATTTGTATAATTTAACAATTATTCTTCCCCAAAATCGATAATTTGTTACTTTAAACTTATCTGGGTGAATATTGTTATTTTTTAGTGTTCTTTCAATGTTTCTAACTAAACGCGCTTCAAGGAATTTTCTAACAGGAGTACTCTTTAAAGCAAGCTCCCCATATCGCACTAAAATCTCAGTTAGAATTATATTATTCATAATATAACATTAATTATTCTAAATTAAAAATTAGACGATAGTTTTTCTAAGGTAACTTACAAGTAATAATTGGAACAGGAAATGGTTAAAAAAGTATTATTGTTTTAATCAACATCCATTTGCTCTAGCATATCCCCATAAGAATCTTCTAATTCTTCACGTTCTTCATCTGTTAAAGCTTTCAAAGGACGTTTTTCAGTCACTTCGAGCTTGTCCTTAGGAGAGTGTTTTATTTCTCTTGTAATAGTATAAGCTTTTGTTTTGTTTTTACTAACCTTAACCTTATTTTCACAATTCACACAAACAAGATAGCTTACATTATCTTCTCGAATTGGTTTCATTAGATTTGAACATTTTTCGCAAAATTCCAATTTGGATACACCTCTTCTTCTGAGATTTCGCTGTTGTGATTAAACTCATTCTTATATTTTATCATAATTCAATATATAACAATTGTTTATTGAAATTATATTAGTTTCACAATATTAACTATTAAATTTATCGGAATTAACTAACCTATAAATAAAGAGCTTTTTGTTTCTCTAGATTTCTTTAAATTGAAGTGATTATAGACAAAAAGAATTGATAAAGAATTCTCAGAAGTCAAAGTAAAACAATATAACTACATCGTAATTAGTATCTCGATAGGAACTATGAAGCTACAACTGGTATATTTTCTACACTTTGTATTGATATTTCATCTTCATTTTCTTCTACATATATCCACCAACCACAAATGCAACGAACCATTCGATCCACTTGTGTAAGATGACCATTTAGGCAACCTGGACATTTGAAGTTAGTAATTTGAATTGCAGCCATATTGCTCACTATTTCATTATAGTGTAGTTTTAACATAAGTAAATGACATTGAGAGATGACCGAAAGTATTCGATGATCCTTTGTTAGAATAATTGAATGTTGTATTGAACAGAGATTTAGCTGACTTTTCTTTTAAGCAACAAAGTTAATGGGTTAAGATCATACTTTACTATCTGGAAAATATTATATTCACAAAAAACAAAGAAAATTAGGGTTGATAAAATTTGACAATAGAAAAAATCGTTGAAAATGTTTATTCTATATCTGATGGGAGTACTCGTGGAAATGTTGCAGCTTACGTTTTACCGAATCAAATAATCTTCATCGATTCAGGAATGAATTTACCTTTAGTAAAAGAATTTAGAGAAAAACTTGAGAAAGAAACAGGTAAAAAAACCACCTATCTTTTAATTACTCATACACACGGTGATCATATATTTGGTAATCAAGTGTTCAAAGATTGTAAGATCATTTCTTCAAAACATACCGAAGAACGAATGATAGAAAGCGAGAAAACCAATTGGGCTCCTGACAAAATAGTTGAGATGATAAAAAACGCTGAAGATCCCTCAACACTTGAAGGATTAGTAATCGTTCTACCTACAGAAACATTTGACGATCGAATGGAAATTACCGATGGGGATGTTAAAATAATTTTCAAACGAACAGGTGGCCACACAGAAGGGTCTTCATATGTTTATTGTCCTACTTACAAAACACTAACAGCAGGAGATAATTTATTTATTGATAACTTTCCATGGGGCGGAGCACCTTCTGCTAACCCTGAAAAATGGATTGCTGCCCTTGAAGAATATTTGTCACTTGATATTGATTATTATTTACCCGGTCATGGTCCTGTTTCAAACAAAGATAAAATTCAAGAGTTCTTGACTTACATTACAAAAGCTGTTGATCTTATGAGAAAAATGATTGCTGAAGGAAAAACTGAAGAGGAGATAATCAAAGAAACAGACAAAATTGATTACCACCCTCCGAAAAGACCTCAATGGAAAGAACTCACCTTAAAGAAATGGTATGAAGTGCTTGCATCAAAATGATTCTCTTTCTCTCTAAAATGAGAATCAGTTTACCTTTCTACCAGAAACTATTTATTGCTCTTCTTTCTATATTCTTTTCATACGATATATTACTCGTTGGTGTTAAATGATGACAATTTCTAAAATAAAAGCGAATGGAATAGAGATTAGAATTCAAGAATTTAGAAATGAAGGAAAAGAAACGATAGTTTTTCTTCATTATGGAGGAGCTACATTAGGGATTTGGAATGGTGTTATCCCTCAATTTAAAGAAAATTATCGTATTATTGCTCAAGATTTAAGGTGTCATGGTTTTACTGACAAGCCAACAGATAAATGCCACATTGATGATATGGCAAAGGATTTAGTAAGTATTCTAGATCAGCTCAAAGTTGAAAAAGCCCATCTGGTAGGAAGTTCAATGGGTGCAGATGTAGCTATTAGTTTTGCAGCGAATAATCCTGAACGTGTTACATCATTAGTTCTTGATGGTGGTTTGTATGACATTGTAGGACCTGATAGCAAAGAACAGTTGATTACAAAAGAAGCAATCGAAAAAGCTAGAAATGAATTGAAAGAACGAATTTTGACTCGTCCACGGAAATACTATGAGTCCAAAGAAGAGTATTTGGTTGAAAATAAAGAAGGTTGGGAAAAATACTTTCCATGGTCAGATGTAGTACGAATTGCAACTGAAGATGAAATAATGGAAACAGAAGATGGAAAGTACACTAATCCTCAGTCTCCAGAAGAAATTTGGTCCTATATTGAACCTTTGTATGACGTCACTTTTGCTGATTATTATAACAAATTCAATTGTCCAATTCTTTGGTTGCCAGACGAAAAAGAACGAGATAATGAAATAGTTTTACGAAATCTTAAGAAATATGCTAAAAATAAACGATATACTAAGAAAGTTACTCTCAAGGGTTCAGTACACGCTTATACTTGTTTACTTAAGCATGAAGAGTTTAGCAACGAAATTATTCAATTCTATGAAGAAATAAAGGGACTATAAAAAAACCCTTTTTCTTTTTTAACTATAATCAGATGTCATTATTCAGTGGTACTCGATCAACCATTGAAATCTGCAACTCTGTATTGTAAAGAGTTTTCGCTTTTTCAGGAAAATCAAGAGAATAGTGAACACCACGGCTTTCCATTCGACCTTTCGCACATCTGATGATGAGTTCAGCTACTTGCGCAAGATTTCTAAGATCAAGAAGAGATGGATGTAATTTGAAATCCCAATAGAATTGGTTAATTTCTTTCATAACCATGTCAAGTCTATTGCCTGCTCGAATCAATCTATTATTTGAGCGAACTATTCCAACATAGTTCCACATGAATCTTCTAATCTCTTCCCAGTTTTGTTTAACAATAACCATTTCATCTGGATCTTCAGCCATACCGGGGTCCCAATAAGGAAATGGTTGTTTCTTTGTTGAATTATTGCTCATCATTAAACTGGCTGCATATTTTGCTGACTTGTCTCCAACTACCAGTCCTTCTAAAAGGGAATTGCTAGCTAATCGGTTCGCCCCATTGAATCCTGTGCAAGAAACTTCTCCAATAGCTAAAAGATTTTTTATTGAAGTTTGACCTGAGGTATTAGCTTTAACTCCGCCTATAGAATAGTGAGCTGCAGGAATAACAGGTATAGGTTGTTCTGTGATATCAAGTCCAAATGATTTGCATTTACCATAAATCATAGGAAATCTCTTTTTAATGAAATCTGAATCTTTATGCGTGATATCGAGAAAAACGCTATCTGCACCTGAAATCTTTAATACAGTATCAATTGATCGTGAAACAATATCTCTGGGAGCAAGCTCTTTCTTTGGGTGATATTTCTTCATAAATTGTTTGCCATTCAAATCAATTAGCTTTGCGCCTTCTCCACGCATTGCCTCGGTTATAAGAAATGATTTTGCATGAGGATGATATAAACACGTTGGATGAAATTGTACCATTTCCATGTTGATTATTGATGCACCTGCACGATAAGCCATAGCAATACCATCACCAGTACTAATATCGGGGTTACTTGTAACAAGGAAGACTTTACCTGCTCCACCTGTAGCCAAAGTTGTAACGCTTGCTTGAAAATTAATTATATTACCTTTGTTTTTTTCTAATACATAAGCGCCAATACAAATGTTATTGTCAACAAACAAATTAATTGCTACGTGATCCTCATAAAATGTTATATTTGGTTCTTTGCGAGCTGCTTCTACCATTTTCGATTCAATTTCAATACCAGTTCTATCTGCTGCATGGAGAACTCGTCTTTTCGAGTGCCCTCCTTCTAAACCAAGGTCGTAAATTCCTTTCTCTTTCGAGAATTTAACATTATAATTATCGATTAATTCTTGAACCAGTTTTGGTCCTGCTAAAACAATTTCTTCAACAATATCTGGTCTGCATAAACCTGCTCCTGCTGAAAGAGTGTCTTGAATATGTTCTTGGAAAGAATCCTTTTCATCAAATACAGTAGCTATACCTCCTTGAGCATAAAGTGTAGAGCCTTCAGTTATTTTATCTTTACTAAGTAAAGAAACAGTCCCGTATTTCGCAGCCTTTATTGCGAAAGATAATCCGCTTATACCACTACCAATAACTAAGAAATCCGATGAGATTTTCAAGCGTAGACCTCAATTATTACAATTGATTATAATGATTAATTTCAAAACATAAATGTTTGTATATATTTATTCTTTTGTAATTTCCACTTTAAGCGGTTCATCATTGATGATTGGTGTTTTCGATTTTTTAAGAAGAAACCAAGCACCTATTCCTTGAATGCCAAAGAATATTACTTCTGTATAAACGATTACTTTTTGCCCTACAACTTGAATTAGCTTTCCAATATCAGTACCAGAGCTTGGCCCTACAAATAAAATAAACAAATATCCTGCTAGAATCAATGTGAAAACAACATAAATCCATGCATAGACATTTGGATAATTCTTCTCAAGAAAAATTCCTACACTATATAATGTCGTTGTGAGTATTGATGCAGAGAAAGCTGTATATACTGCATATGTGTGAGCATCACCAAATAAATCATATGGCAGAAAACCAATTAATGCATAAGCAATCGCTGTTAGAAGTCCGTTTATTGTTCCAATAATAATCAACCATTTCGCTACTTTGCTTTCAGTGAAGAAAGTTGGTAAAGTAATAAAATATAATGTTAAAGATATAGCAACAACTGTTAAAGCAACGGTAAATAATACTCTTGAGGTAATATTTGTTTCACCAAGAAATGTTTGTGCTCTTCCCAAATCACTAAAGTAATTCTCAAGAAAAAAATAACTGGTGGCTGTTTGATTAGCAAAAGTTCCTCCAGGATAGATGATCATAGCTATTCCTGTTAAGATTACAAATAGAAGGCAACCACAAAATGCTGTTAGTAAGAACGCTTCTTTGACTTTTATGGGGAAATTCACAATAAATCACTATTTGGTTATAAATAAATTTTCTACGATTTACCGCTTTTTTAATTTGTGTAAAGATTTCTATTATTGTTCTGAGAAAAATTTCTTTATTAATAGAATTAACAACTTTGAGAGAGAAGTATTTTTTAGATTGAACCTAACGTGCTATTAAATGAAAGGCGGAATTAGAAATTTAGAAGTAATACGTGCGTGGAAACGCTCAGTAGAGTCGTCCCACGCAAACAGGAGATAGTCATTTATTAAATAGCGTGATAATGGCATTTTCACGCTAACAGTAAATACGCTTTCTTAGTATATTAATGTCTTTATATTATACGGTTACCAATGCGTAAAAGAAATTTCTTATTTACAAATAAAAATGAAGTCTTAAAAAAATAATACTAAATTAGATTTTTTTAAAAAAAAGAAATTTGTCTAGGAAATTGAACTATTTAACTTTCAATAATTCAACTTCGAAGATAAGAGTCGAATTTGGTGGAATCAGTCCATTCCCTACATTACGATTTCCATAAGCTAGTTGAGGAGGAATGGTTAATTTTCTTTTACCACCAACTTTCATTGTGATAACTCCTTGATCCCATCCTTTAATTACTTGACCAACTCCAATTTGAAATTCTAGAGGTTCCTTACGGTCAACTGAGCTATCAAATTTCTTACCATTTGTTAACCAACCTGTATAATGTACTGAGATCTTATCTCCTTTTTTTGGGATTGGACCTGTACCTTCTTTGATCTCTTCGATTTGTAAATCTGTCATTAATTCTACCACTCAGAATTTGTTGTCTATTATTAGAGTATGATACTGTGCTATAAAATAGTTTGTAAAGTAGATTATGAATTACTAGAAAAAAACTCCCTCAAATTATTAACGTATATTTATAAGTACTAAAGAATCAATTTATCTTGGATTTCAATGAAGTTAATGAAAACGATTTCTAAAAAGGGTATTAGAAAATTTTTTGTAATTTTACTTTTTATAAGTGTTATACTACCAAATAATATTAATCGAATTAAAGCTGTTGACTCTCCAGTGTTAATCTCACCTGCTGATGGTGAGCATACCACTGATTCGACACCAACATTTGATTGGGGAGATATTAGTGGAGCAACCGTTTATAATTTAGAAGTTGTTACAGATATTGGTTTCATCAGTGCAGTAATAAATATCACAACACCTTCAAGTACGTTTACTCCGGCATCAAATATTTCAGATGATACTTACTACTGGCGTGTTCGTGCAACTGATGATGGGGTAAATTGGAGCTCTTGGAGTTCTATCTGGACAATAGTGGTCGATACAATTGCTCCAGAGCAAATAAATTTAATTTCACCAGTGGATGGTTTAATCACCAGCAATGATAGACCAACTTTTAGTTGGAGTTCAATAAGTGATTCATACAGATATCAATTACAAGTTATTCGAGATACAGGTAATATTGCAACCTATACCTTAATCCCAAACTCGCAGCAATCAAGTATCCTATCTGATTCCACTTATACTTGGCGTGTTCGAGCATCAGATGAAGCAGGTAATTGGGGTATTTGGAGTCTTAATAGAACAATTATTATTGATACAACTAACCCAACAATAACGAATGTATCTCATGAACCAACCTCACCAACTATTCATGATACTGTGACAATTTCTTGTACGGTAACTGATGTTGTTGGTATTAATGAAATTAACCTAGTTTATTTGATAAATTACGGCACGCCTGTTGAATTAGAAATGACTTGCGTTTCTGACGATCAATATTCTGTTGATATAGGTCCTTTTGTAATTGATGACTTTATAATGTATGCTTTTGAAGCATATGATAATGCATCTAATAGAGTTGTAGATGATAATGATGATAAATTTTACAACTTTACTGTAACAGATGATTTAACTGGACCTGTAATTGAGAATATCGTTCAAACAGAGGATATTAAAGCAGGTATGCCAGTAAGCATCAATTGTACCGTCTCTGATATAAGTGGAGTTCAATCCGTAGTAATCTGTTATAGACTAAATAATGGATCCTGGTTCATGCAAGGAATGCTAGTGCTCTCTGGAACTTTATATGGAACAACAATAGGACCATTTGAAGCTGGTGACATAGTTGATTACTATATTCTGGCAAAGGATAATTCAACAAAAAACAATAGTGCTGTAAATGATAACAGTGGCTCATATTATAATTTCACATTAGATTCAATACCAACTCCTACATTTATTACACCATTATGCTATGTCATCCCAATATTGTTTATTTTGGGATTAATCAATGTAGGAAGGAAAAGGAGATAATCCTTTTCTATTCTTTTTCATCTTTTTTTTGTTTTGCTAGTCTTTTCTTTACAATTTTACTTTGAATCAATGGTATTAATCCGGCAATTGGATATGCAGTCATAGCTATTGGAAAGAGAATGGTTCCTAAAGAAGCAAATGCCAATCCTCCTATGAGTGTACCTGTTGCACGCATGCCACGTTGTCCTGTTTGTAATATGCCCAAAGTTTTACCTCGATGTTTCGGTGCAATCCATTCATACATAAAGCTATTCCAAGCAGCACTAGGACACATAGCAAAAAATGCTCGAATAATATAGAATATTGCAGCAACATAGAAAGTATTTGCAAGCATAATACCAACAGCAGCAGGAATAACTAATGCCCAAGATATAACAATAATAATTTCTTTACCTATTTTTTCTGCAAATAACCCCATTAAAATGTACCCGAACGTAAGAACGATCCAAAAGATGCAATTCAACCAACCCCACATTTCTGTTGCATTGATATAATTATCTGTTAAAAATTCAGCATAAATATACCACCCAACAAAAGGTATTGCCACACCACTTGTAAAACCCATGAGCATTCTTCCAAGACCAAAACTGACTTGCACACCTAAAATTGACTTTTTGTCTTCTTTTTTATCTGAAAATTGTGTAAACTCATCTTGGCTATCTTTAGATAATTTTTCAGCATATTCTATTTCTGCTTTTGGAGTCTCTTCTACAACTAATTTCAAAGTGAAAACTAGAATTAAGGCTACAACCGCAAATCCAGCCATTATTGTAAAAGCCCAATCAAAATTTAATCCCGGTATTGTTAACATATACATAGAAATAATTGGTGCTAAAGCATTAGCAATTCCTCTTGTTGTTTGATTTGCTGTAAAACCTCTAGTACGATCTTGCCCTTTTTTGGTTTCATTGGCTATGAACGTATTCGTTGAAATCATCATCAATTGTTGACCAATTGCAAAGAGTCCATAGAAGACAATTGATAACGCCAAAATTGAGACTCGAGTAAAAACAACTGCAGATACAATAGTGCATATTAAACCTACAACCATTGTAGTACGCTTAAACTGTATGTCAACAACAATACCAAGAAGAAATACAACTGCCATAGATGCGTATCCTCCAATAGCGAGGATCAATCCATATTCATAGTCTGTCCAATTCATGATATCTTCTGCAAAAGGTATCAATAGAACTCGGAACCCTTCACCAAAAATTCTATAGAAGAAATTAACTATTAAAATATTAATTAAAATCCCTTTATGTGTTCCATTACCATTTAACCTAGAATATAGATTCTCTTTCTTAGGTTTGGAACTTCGCTCAGACATAGATTTCGTTAAACATTCAATGGATTTTTAATGTTTTGGTATGGTTTAATAAATTGGCTAAAAAATAGAAATTAAGATGGATGCTACCATCTCAAAAAAAGTTATATTTTAGTGAAAGAATCAATTGTTTTTTGATCTAATTTTTTGATTACTTCGATAAGAAGTAGTATGCATTTCTCTACATCTGCAAGATCTAAAATACCGTTGTGAGAATGGATGTGTCTTGTTGGAATACCTATTGCTAAACTTGGTGCACCTATACCCGTAAGGTGGATTACACCTGCATCTGTTCCTCCTCTGGCTATCATTGATAATTGAGTGTCGATTCCATGTTTCTTTGCAATATCTAAAACAAAATGTTTTAAACGCGGATTTGGAAGCATTGAACTATCAGCTGTAAGTATAGATGGTCCTTTGGACATTTCTGCAGGAGTACGCATTTTATTCACTCCGGGAACATCTCCTGAAATATCGACATCTAATGCAAAACCAATATCTGGTTGGATTAAATGAGCCGAGGTTCGAGCGCCACGAAGACCAACTTCTTCTTGGGTTGTAGCAACACCAAATAGTTGGTTTGGATGAGCAATATTTCCTTCTTTCAAACGTTTTAATACTTCAGCAATTATTATTACTCCAATACGGTCATCAAAAGCTTTACCAAAAGCTAAAGTTACTTTCTTTTCTTCTACTTTGCCACTTTCTTCATTCTTAATTAGTTGTGTTCTTTTAACAAGCTCGAAAGGGCTGTCTGGAATCATTGGATCCCCAATTTGGATGCCTAATGCTTCGGCTTCTTTTTTACTCTTACAACCTATATCGATGAACATATCTTCTTTTGACACTACTTTGTTTCTTTCTTCTGGTTTTAGAATGTGGGGTGGTTTAGAACTAATGATACCTTTAATTTTTGTTCCATCTCTTATTTGTAAAATCACTCTTTGTCCTAGTAAGACTTGATCCCACCATCCGCCTAACGGATTAAATGCTATGAAGCCATCTTTGCTTATACCTGCAACAATGAAACCAATTTCATCCATATGTCCTGCAAGCATAATTTTCGGTCCTTTATTTCCTTTCTTGAAAATTATCGAACCCGTTCGATCTTGAATAACCTCATCAGCAAATGGGCTAATATATTTTTTAACCATTTTAGCAATTTCTCGCTCAAAGCCAGATGGACCAAAAGCATTAGTCCATTTCTCAATAGTTTCAACGTCTAGTTTCAATGAAAGTCACCTTTTTTTTTATGTACAACTACAACTGTCATCCTTTTAAAAATTTATTGAATGTTCAAAATTTTTTTATCGTTTTATTTTATAGTTTTAAAGAGTAAAAATTCCTGTTGCTTCTTTATGTAAGCTTAAAAAGTAATATATTTATGAAAGACTAAGAGTTCTTGCAATGCAGAAATTATTTGATACCTTCATAAATCGATTGCCGATGGATACACGAGATAGGTTAAGAGCAGCAATTTCTCATCAAAATGAACAAAATCCAAATGATCGATTGCAGAAAGGAACTATTGTTGTTTTAGATGAAGTATTAAACAATCAGCAAGAGCTTGAGATGCTTCTCAATATGAACATTGATCTATCTAAAAAAGGGCTCTTTTCAAGAATAAAAGAAAGGAAAAAATCTCAACAGAAAAAAGTTTTTATCAAATCTGAATTAGTCGCTACAAAACAAATAGCTTTTCAAATTGCTTCCCTGAGTTGTTATTTAACTCAAAAAATGAAAACAACAGAAGAATACAAAGCGCTGCTAAAACAAATTGGACATCCATATATTGATATGTTTCTTAGCTATTTCAATGAAAATCCAAGTAATTATAAAGAAACTCGAGAGACTGTAGAAGAGCTCTCAAAGGTTATTGAGGTACGAAATGATTTTACACTGGAGATGAAAGCATTTGTGGTAGCACTTCGTACTTGGGTTTATGGACAACAAGGAAATGTAGCAATTCTGAAAGAGGGATTCAATTACATCAATACTCGCTTGCCACAAGTTGAAAATATTATTGAAAGTCGTGGATTAGAAGATGCCTCTACAAATTGTATTTGGTGGATGCTCCATTCTGGTGTTGAAGCAAATATTAAGGAAATGATTGATTTTATTGAACCTTATATTCTAAAAAATAGGCTCTATCAATCTTATACTGATCTTTTAAATTTGAAGGGCGCTATTGCAACTTATTTTGGTAAAAATGAAGAAGGGATAGAATGTTTTGAAGATTTAATGAAAGAATATGAAAACGTTCACGATAATTATCGTCTTTCAATTGCTATTGGTAATCTTGCAGAAACATATTTTGAAACGGGGAAAATTGTTCAAGCTAAAGATATGATGGAAAGAGCAATCAAACTCTATAAAGAATCAACAGGTGAATGGCCTTATCTCTATTTAACAGAGATAGGAAATATTTACTATGTTATTGGAGACCCCAGGGCGGAAGAATCTTTCCTACATGCTTATGAAATTCAGCGAAAAGAAAAGTCTATGTTTAAAGCATTCATAATGTTTGAGTTAATACATTACTATTTGCGGTCCGAAAAAATTGAAAAAGCTCAACAATATATTGGTGAATTACAAGCTTTAGCTAAAGAGCTGGAGATTCTTTCAGTTAATGCTCAATTAACTTATCTTTTTGGCTATTCTGAGTTGCTAAATCAAAATTTCTCAAGTGCAATTAAAAATTTCCAGCAAGCATTAGCATTAGCTAACCAATCTAAGGATTATGGATTAATCCTCTCGAGTAATATTCAGCTTACTGCAGTTTATCTTCAAAAATATCGCTTAAAAACAGAAAATACAACATTAAACCTCGCACTTAATCACATTGAGATAGCTATCAAATTGGCACAAGAAAATCAACATAATCAAATTTTAGCTATTGGTCTAACTATTAGAAGTGTTTTACAAGCAGCAAAAGGTGTATACAAAGAAGCACAAGATGACTTGGATCAAGCAAAAAAAATAATGAATGAAATTGATTATGGTGTTTGGAAGCAAAAATTGACTAACATCGAACAAGGAATTGCTGAAGCAAAAAATGAGGGGCAATTGGTTCTTGACACAGATAGTTTATTTAAACTTATATCCCCACAATTAAAGTCCATTCTTTCTTTCAAATTAATGGACCGGAAACAGATTGAATCGGAAATTATCGGTTTGTTGATTATTTCAGAAAGTGGTGTGCCAATACTTTCAAAATTACGAGAAAGTGTGAAAACAAATCAACTAATTCTTTCAGGATTACTTACAGCTATTAATCATCTTTCTGAAAGTATAATTGAAGGACAAGATAAAGGACGACTGCGTGAAATACTATACGATGAGTTTTGGATTGCTGTTCAACCGATCAAAAATGGTTTAGTAGCAGTAATAGCAACTGAAGCAACTGCTGAAATCAGGTTATGGGCAAATGTTATTGCAGATCGTGTGGTGGAAGTACCAATTGTTATTTCTGAGTTCACAACACAATTAGAGAACAAGATCAAGGACCTTCTAACTCAAATGAATATATAGTGATAGAGAATCTTATTTATTGAATTGATTCTCTTAGAAATTATTATGATTAGAAAAGCAACAAAAGAAGATATTCCTGCTTTGATCTCTCTCTGGGAAAAAACTGACTTACGAATGAAGTCGAAAGGACGTGATAACCCCGGAAATCTTGAAAAGCAAATGTTGCAACCTCACATGTGGATTTTCGTTGCAGAGGACAATTCTAAAGATATTGTTGGTGCAGTCATTGTTACAAATGATTCACGAAAAGGTTGGATAAATAGATTGGCAGTCAATCCTCAACAAAGGAGAAAAGGGATTGCAAAAAAACTTCTAGCTGCATCAGAGAAGTCCTTGATTGAAATAGGCATTACTGTTTTTTCTGCTTTAATTGAAATCAATAATACTGCTTCAGCAAAACTCTTTGAAGATACAGGATACAATCACATAGAAGGTGTAACCTATTTTGCAAAAAAAATACTTCCTGACGATTGAAAAAAATAAATTTTGGCTTCAAAATTGTTTTATTGAAACCAAAAGAATCTAGACTAATAATCTGGATAGTTAATTGATTTGACTTTCTTTGGTTCTCTCTTGAGTTCTACTTCGCCTTCTACAGAAAGCTCATCAATATACTCAATGTCTCCTGAAACTTTAGCTCTTTCTTCGATGAAGATTGTTTCACCATAAACATTTCTTACTCTTGCTCGTTCCTCAATTATTATTTCTCCACCAAAGAGATCTTCAGCAGTTGCTCTTTCAGAGATAATTATTTTTTCTGCTTGTACAGGACCGTAAACGTCTCCTCTTCGACCAATTTTGAAATACCTAGCCTTAGCGAATTCTGAACTGAATGATCCTCCAACAGATATTTCATCTGCAAATATGAAACCATCTATTTTGCTTGTACCACCAATGGAAAGTTTACCTTCCAATTTCATGTTTCCTTTTGTACTTAGAGCTCCTCCAACGGATAGACTATTTCCAATACCCGTTCCTTCTATTGAAACAGTTCCACCTACATTTATGGTTTCAAATTCAAGATTAGCTCTAGTTTTAAAGGTGCCACCAATACTTACTGTACCTACTTTTGCATCTTTTTCTAGTTTAACTGTACCACCAACATCAATGCTTTGAATTTCAATTGGTTCAGAAGCTTTGAAAGATCCTCCAATACGAACTTTACCGATTTTACCACCACTAACTTTACCCGTTCCTCCAACTCGTAAAATATCGAGCTCTGTTGTTCCTTCAAGAGTTACGCTTCCTCCAACTTTAATTGTTCCAATATTGCTGCAGCCTTCAATTTTGATAGTTCCACCTGCATTTGCTGTTTCAATTGCAGCATTACCTCCAATAGTTATTGATCCGCCAGCTTTCACTTCTTGGCATTGAATATCACTTTTGGCGTTTAAACTACCACCAACATCTATTTCAGGAGCAGTTATATTTCCAGTTACTACTAACCGTTTATCGATAGACAAATACTTAGAAACTTTGAGATCACCTTCAACTTCTAAGGAACCTCTCTTACATCTAATGCTAACTGCTTCAAGTGAACCTTCAACAAGAAAACTTCCTTTTGAAATGATATTTCCTGTGACTACAATAGTTTTATTTTCTGCAACCAAAGTTGCACCATCACCAATTTGAAGATTACCTTTTACAGTGTCCAATTCTACTTTTTTACCTGCATCTATTTTTTTGAATTCTTCAGTCATGTTTATCACCTTGTAACTAATCTACTTTTTTCTATCCTTTTTTATTTACACCCATTTGTAAGATACATTCTTTGTTGGGTTTGTTCGATTTCTTTTTTGACTTGTTTTCTGACATTCAATCTTTTATTCTTCATTTTTTTCATACACCTTGTGTGTTTGGTAATCTTACAACAGTCCTTTTTATTTAAAAGGAGAATTCACAAAAAAGAGACTCATTTCGAGGTCACAAGTTGTGACTATCGCATACTAAGTATATCCTTTTTTTACTGAAGAAAAACAATCTACTTTAACGCTTCTTTTGCTAATGCAAGATACTTGGGGTCAATTTCAAAGCCAACAAAGATACAATGTAATTTTTTTGACGCAATGGCTGTTGAGCCAGAACCCATAAAGGGATCAAGAATTACAAGAGGTTTGTTTTTATCAAGCCCATGTAATTTAATGCACATTTCTGGTAATTTCACTGGAAACATTGCCGGATGGAGTTTCTTTTCTTTTACAGTTTCATATGGGATGAACCATTGATTTCCTCTGCCACGAAGGTCTTGTTGAGCGTGTTTCCAACGACCAATGTTGCTTTTATCACCGTAAGGTACACCAATGGCAAGCTTATCAAGAGCTACAGAACGGTCTTTGGTGAAATGGAAGATGTATTCATGAGAATTATTTAGAAAACGTTTGGAATTAACAGGTTTATAATGTCCAATATTCAAGTTCTTCTCAGGAATAGCAATTGATTTGACCCAATGAATAGTGTTTTGCAATTTGAAACTCTCAGCTACTTTCTTTGCAATTGTCAAAGATCGAAATTCATCAGAAGGTCTATCGCCTAAATTGAAGAAGAAAGAACCGGTGTCTTTCAACACTCGATGGCAACTTTTTACCATTAAACCTATCCAAGAAAGATATTCCTCAAAAGGTCGATTGTCATTATAGCTATTGTATTCTATACCAATATTGTAAGGAGGGGACGTGACAATAACATCAATAGAATGTTCAGGTAGTAGTGTATCCATACCTTCTATACAATCAATGCCAAAAATGCTGTTATGCCAGTCAGATTTCATAGTAGTCAAATCTATATATCCGCGCTTTTTATTCTTTGTTAAAAAAAGACTTGAAAAAGATTGGGATAACTGTTTTACCCACCTCTCCAATGAAAAACTGCTGCTGCTGCTTTATTACCTTGTGAAACCTCTGCAAGTTTTGCTGTTTTTGCTAATCGTTTTCTTTTGGCTAAAAGAATTTTAACTATTAATCTAAATTCACTTTTGGTTGTATTAAGAAGAACCTTCTCGCCCTCAATTCGAAGGATTTTTTTTGTTTCTATTGCTATTTTAATATTTTTCTTCCAAGAAACAGTTTTTACAAGAACTATTAAGTGAGGTTTATCTTGTATCAAGACTTTCTCTTCTGCTCCACGAAGATCAACAATTTCACCCAATTTCTTTCCTTGTTTATCACAAGCAGTTTTATTTATAATATTAATATCTAACATGTACTTCCTCCATAGAAAGATATACTTTACCGTATTCATAAGGTTTATTTCTAAAGATTTAAATCTAAAAGATATAACTATACTTCATGCGTGTGGGACAACGAGGAGAATAAAGTATAGTTGATGTTAATATTCCGTCGAGGAAAAAAATAAATGAAAGAGCTTTACCTCCATTGTGACTCCCCTTGTGTGACTTGCCCTACATATGGTAGAATGTTGAAAATAACCACTTTCCAGCAAAGAAAATTACCAGGAGTTTATTTCTGTAAGCATTGCAACGTTTATTCTTTATGCAAAATGGGTATTGCTCATAGAAGGAACAATGGTAAATTAAGACCTCTTTGTATAAAATGCAACCGGTTTTTAAATAAAGTAACTTTGAGTTATGAAGAAGGTCAAAATGAAAAAAAATTCTCTGAAAAAAGCTTCATAGTAATAAGAAAACCAATAGGTTCAAAATTTAAAATCTTAAAGACCCTTAAAGCGAACTATTTTGTTGACTTGGCAGATATTTTACTATTTATATTAACTGAAATTGGTTCTGGATATTATAATTTAGTAGAATACAATCCAATTACTAATAGCTACAAAATAATCTATACTGGATTTCTTGATCCAAATAGAGTTACAATAAAAAAAGTAAATACAGGTCAAAATAATTTCATTACTTCAATTTAGAACCAAGAAATAAAAAAGCAATCTGTTTGATTGTTCTATGAGATTGAATGATTGTAGCACTCAAATTTCTCATAGATATCTAATGTTTTACCTTTACAATTCTTCTCCACAACTAGCACAGAATTGACTGGGTTTTTCAATAGCTCCTCCACAGTTATTGCAGAATTTACTTATTGTTGGTGTATATTCTTCTGTTGATAATTTTGAACTATATTGTTCTTGAGATGAATTATTGAATTGATGATGTTTTTCTGCATCTAAAGAATGTTCACTACCCGAATTCTGTTCAGACAAATTATCTGAACCTGATGTGTAGTACTTTAAAGTAGCGGAAATTGCTCCAATAAGAGAAAAGCCGAGAATTAACCAAACCCACCAAGCATTATGCCACCAATTTGCTATTAAATCTCCTACAATATAGAAGATAAATAAAACAAAAGCAAATGATGTCCAAGCGCTGATTACCTGATTAAACTGTTTTTTTGGACGTACTGAATGTTTCACTATATTTCACCGAATCTATGTTGCAATGGTTCAAATAATTATTTAAACACTACTAATTACTCGAGAGTAATCGCTCACCTGTTTGCACTGCCCAGAGAGATGCGTACTGACCATTTTGTTCTAGAAGCTCAATATGAGTTCCATTTTCGATAATCTTTCCATTACTTAAAACAAAGATTTGATTAGCATTTCGAATGGTTGATAATCGATGAGCAATAATTATAGTAGTCCGATTTATGATAATCTTTTCAAGAGAACGCTGAATAGCAGCTTCTGTTTCGTTATCGACATCTGAGGTTGCTTCATCTAACACTAGAATTGGTGGATTTTTTAGTACTGCTCGAGCTATGGAAATTCTCTGTCTTTGTCCTCCACTCAACTTCTGTCCTCGTTCTCCAACCATCGTATCATATTGTTGTGGTAAATTCATGATAAACTTATGAGCCTCAGCGATTTTTGCTGCAGCCACCAAATCATCATAGTCTATTTCCGGGTTACCATAGGCAATGTTTTCTTTTACTGAACCATCTATTAGAAAAGTATCTTGACTAACCAAACCAATTCCTTTCCTTAAATCCTGTAGATTTAGATCTTTAATTTCATTTCCATCAAGAGTTATGCAACCACTCTGGACATCATAAAATCTAAGAAGCAATTTTATTATTGTTGATTTTCCAGAACCTGTGGCGCCTACGAAAGCAATGGTTTGTCCTTCTTGAATATTAACATTGAATTTTGTAAGAATGGATGGTCTTCCTTCATATGCAAATCCAACATTGTTGAATACAACATCTCCTCGGATCTGTTCTTTTGGTAAGGATAATTCTCCAGAAATAATTTGTTTAGGAGTATTGACAAGATCCAATGATCGATTAGTGGATGCCATTGCTCTTTGGTATTGATCAAAAGTTTCACCCAAACGTGTTAGAGGCCAAAGCAATCTTTGAGTATAAAATATCATAATACTGTACCAACCAATTTGTAACCCTCCATTTAATGCATCAATTCCAGCAAAAATAAGCATCAAAACAAAACCGACAACAATTATCATCCGAACTAATGGAGTGAATGCAGAACTAAGCAGAATTGCTTTTCGGTTGCTTTGTTGATATTCATTGGATAGCTGTTCAATACGATTACTTTCAAATTTCTCTGCTGTATAACTTTTAATGGTGGAAATTCCTGAAAGGTTATTTGAAAGTTGACCATTAAGAACACCAACTTTTGACCGAACAGTAGCATATTTTGGTGCGAGAAGTTTTTGGAATCCAAAAGAGAATAATAAAATAAATGGCATAGGTAGCATTGCCATCCAAGCAGTTGTTGGGGATAAAATGAAGAAGACAATTCCAATAGTAATAACTGTTGTAATTACCTGTATGATGCTATTTGCTCCATTATCTAAAAATCGTTCAAGCTGATTAATGTCATCATTAAGAATTGCCATTAACCCACCTGTTTGTCTATCCTCAAAATATTTTAGCTCTAATTCTTGCAAATGAGTATACGTGTTCATTCTCAATTTGTGTTGTATAGCTTGAGCTAAATTTCGCCAAACAATTTGCTGTAAATAACCAAAAACCGATTCCATTATCCAAATTAGCAATGTAGCTACACCAAGAATGATAAGTTGTGATTTGGGGTTCTCATATCCCCAACTAGCAAATAACGAATTTTCTTTGTAAACGACTATGTCAACCGCTAATCCAATTAAGAAAGGAGGGGCAAGATCAAATAATTTGCCAAATATTGAGAAAATTATTGCAAAAGAAATTCTTCCTTTAAATTCAGAAGAATATTGAAGTAATCTTAAAAGTGGTTTTTTTTGTTTGGCTGTTTCTGGCATTTTTGTTATTCCTTTAAATTTGTTTAACATTAAGAAAAAATAGCTTTTTAATAACCTTACTATTTAGCTTGTACTTTTGAATGAGGAATAAAACAAAAGAAAAAAATGGTTCTAGTGGATTTTTTCTATCAAAATTTCTCCCAGACTGTATGAACCATCTTACCTGTTTCTGCAATAACCGGTTTCATATCT
This sequence comes from Candidatus Heimdallarchaeota archaeon, assembly GCA_018238155.1. GTDB lineage: Archaea > Asgardarchaeota > Heimdallarchaeia > JABLTI01 > JABLTI01 > JABLTI01. Next base: position 443,024 of record JABCTZ010000036.1, read on the forward strand.
TCTTCAGATGCTAATCCAATTTCTACTGCTGCTTTCATTATTGAAACATGAGAGACGAATATTTTGTCATCTTCTTCGTAAACAACAAAACTACACGGAAATAAGAGACCAACATTGAATGATACATCTAATGCCATCTTCGCAAGTTTAGGACCGCAAGCCATAATTGTTGTATATCTTGGAGGACCTATAATTCCAAGTTTCTTTTTTAACATCTCATCTATTGCTTTTACCATTAAAACTGAAAATCCTCCGTCTGTAATGGTTTTCTGAACATGTTCAACTGCTGCATCAAATTCCAATGATATTTCTTTCTTTAATACATCAACCAAAATAATCACCTATACTTTAATGTAAATCAATCTTCCTAAAAAGTAGCGTGATTGAAAAAATAATAAAAATGACATTAAAATTGATATATACACAAGTTAGTTAGAACGAGAGGTCTTAAATTGTACGAAGGTAAAAAAGTAAAGTTACGTTCTTTTGAATTGTCTGATATAGATTGTATAATGAAGAATTGGAATAAAATCCATTTGAGAAAGGAATTAGGACCTGTAGTACCGCATTCTCGATCAGAACGTGAAGCTTGGATAAGGAAAACTTGGGAGTATAGACAGAAAGGTCAAGCATTCATTTTTGCTATTGAAGATATAGCTAGTGGTGATTTTTTAGGCCATGCAAGCTTAAACAGTGTAACGAAAATAAACCGAACAGCAAAAGTTAGCATTGCAATTTATGACGATAAAAGTAGAGGGAAAGGTTTTGGTACAGATGCTTTGAGCGTTTTATTAAGAATAGGTTTCGATTATTTGAATTTACATCGTATAGGCTTAAATGTTTTTAATACAAATCCGAGAGCTCATAAAGTCTATGAGAAAGTTGGTTTCAAAAAAGTTGGTGAATTACGGCACACTGATTTTGTAGAAGGTAAATATGTAAATGATATAGTGATGGATATTCTCGAAGATGAATGGAGGGCTTTAAAGAAAAATTAGACTAGCTCACATGAAAACAATGTCACACAAAGTACAATCAACTGAATTTCCTGCCAATTATATTCATATGTTTGTTGAGTTTATCATGTAACCTATTTACTTGTTGAATAACCGCTTCAATTTCGAAGCGTTCCAACCCATCCAAAGTTGATTCATTCAAAAACTCTTGGTATTTGTCAACCAATCTTTGAAATGCTTGTTCAAGATCTCTATTTTTAGTCATTTATATTTCACCAAAAAAGCTCTAATCATCTATTCTTCAAAATAACTTTTAAATTTATTTAACGCTAAGTAGAAATTTGTATTCTGATAAAATAATAAGGGTGGGATGAGATGGACTGAAAAAAATTAAGGAGATGATTCAGTCCACCTCGAATCTTTAGCCGGAGAATGAATTTTTGCTAAAGCGTAATTTTATGTTTTCTCTCCAGGCGAAATGTCGTCAGATGCAGTTTCTGTCGTTTAAGAGCATCAATGTAAATATTGTATCTAAATCCGGTCAAATTTTGGCTATGAAATTATGTACATTTGCATTAATTCATATTATTAGTTTCTCATGAAGTTATTAAAGCGTTGTAGAAATAATGTTCGGTATATATAGTCAAATTGTCAGTATATCTAGAAGATTCATTCAGATGATTTCGTATAAATAAATACTCGTTCTAGCACTTTTTTCATACTATTTTCTTTCAACTCCTTAAAAGAAATAGTTGATTTATATTTTAATTAATTGAATTATTCTATCGAAATACTTATTGAAAACCTCTGTCGCCAGAGGCAAGTCTATTATATTGGCATAGCTGTTTAGTATTCCCAAGTTAATTAAAATTGAGAAGTCACAATCACTCTTTTGTGATAATTTATCTAATTTATGTTTGATTTCTTTTTTGTTCAGTTTATCTTTTACTTTTCTTTCAATCATATAAACAAGATTCTGTGTTGATTTTGTGTGTATCTCTTTAATGATTTCACTCAAACATAATAGAAATCTAAATGATTTGTTGGAAAGCTGATCTTCTTGCAAGGGCTCAATTTTTTTCTTATAGTTGTTAATTACTTTTCCTCTATCAAAAGGTATTTTTTCTGCTATGGAAAAAATATATTCTATTTCTTTTTCAGCGTCCCAAAGATCTATTTCAGAAAGAATTCTTTCATGCATTTTTCTAATAATCACGCCACTACCTTCGACAGTAATATTCCTAGTATTTCGTCTATCTCGTATTTTATTTGGTTCCAAAAATAATTGCTGATATAGAAGAGACGTTGTAACATTTTCATAATCGTGAATTTTTAATTCCTCCAACAACAATATACCATCAAGATTTCAATGGGAATAAAGTACATTGCCCTTTATTCTTTTTACTCTTTGGGAATAAATCATTCCGTTTATTGATGACAAGTACCAATGGTCCAATCTACGAGGTATTTGATAGCTTTTGACAAACTTTCACCCTTTTCTGTTAATGAATATTCAACCTTTGGTGGTGATTCTGGGAAAACATTACGAATAATGATCTTCTCTTTTGTGAGATCTGCTAATCTAGCTGAAAGAGTTGCATCGCTAATTTTTTCTTTTTTCCATCCTCTCTGCAACCTTTCCTTAATTTCTTTATACCTGTATACCTTTCCTTCATGTAATATGTGAATTAATTGAATGCTCCATTTTTTACTTATAAGATTGAGTATTCGTTGAGCGGGAATTAAACACGGATAACCATTTTCTTCTTTGGAGCAATCACCATTTTCAGTTTCATTTAATTTTTTAATCATGTTACTTCACTTGCTTTGAGTTACTAAATAATTTTTAAGTGACACTTTATATATAATTACTTTGATAACTAAAGTAATAATACTTTAAAAACTAAAGTAGAGTGATATTATGGCATGTGGATGTAAAGACAGAAAACAAACGAAATGTGGTAGCGAAAACACTGATAAAAGTGTAGAAGAACAATTAAAACATTTAAAAGATTGCAAAGCGAGCTTCTCTCTGAAAGTCAAAGAAATTGATGAAGCAATTGCAAAAATAAACAATTAATAGCAATTAACTTCGAGGAGATATTTAAAATATCGATGATTCATTTTTTCTTCTTTTTTACTATTGGTGAAATTCTGAATGAATAGTTATACTCTCTATTCTTTTTCAATTTGAATTCCTCGTGAGTGAGAGCAATTGCTGGCCAATCACCACCAACACCCTTTTGTTCAAAATCAATATTCACAGTAACATAGTTTCTACGTGGCAATTTGTTAATATGGGAAGCACTTTCTAAATCATCTTGGGAATAAGGCCAACAACTGAAATTAAGTAAAGTGCCTTCTGCTGTAATTAATAATCCTGTAGAATGAGCATCTAAAATGGTAAACCATCTAATATCTGATCTATTTCCGTTTTCTTGTGGTTTAACATAATCATGAATCATCTCTTCGACTTTGGTAGAATAAATACCGATTGCAGCGCCAAGTTTTCTGTCAAATTGGGTTTCATGAGGACCTTTACCATACCAGCTCACTTTTTCGAATTCTTTAGGAATAGCCATTTGCATTCCAAATCGAATCATATCGATTTTAGGAACAAATTGATTTGTAACAATGATTTCACCATTGGCAAAAATTCGATAATTTATCATGTATTTGGTTTTACCTTTTGGGATTTTCATATAAACTGAAATAGAAACCTCTCGAGCAGAAATCCGTTCAAAAGAAACCTCGACTACTTTTTTTCTGTAGTTCGCACGTTTCCAATGATAAGCTCTCCGTTTCAATATTCCCCTCAAAAATTTTGGTCCTAAATTAATTAAACCTAAATCATTGTCGATTGGTGCTCTCCAAAGATTTGGTAAAAGTGGTGAAACAAGAAATTCTCGATTTTTATATTTTAAAGAAGATAATCCTCCTGATTTCTTATTAATAATTGCAGTAAAATGGTTATTCTTAATTGTGATTTGTTCACTAGTATCATTTAGTTGAATATCTTCGAATTTGTCTATATCAATGACCGGTTTTTCCGGAACATCAAAGGGAACTCTAAATTGATCCCAAGCGACTAAGTGTCCTTTCTTTGCCCAAGGTTGTTTTGTATTTAAAATGAAATAAACTTTCAAGTAATATTCAGTTCCAGGAGAGATCTTTGGTTCTCTAATTGGAATAGATATACTAGCCTTCTCTTTTGGAGGTGTGATTAACGTTTCTAAAGTACCTTTCTGAATCACTTTGCCATTTGCTAATAGCTCCCATTTTGGAGTAACAAAAGCGAGAGAAATAAAATCATATTTGTTATGGACAACTAATTTACCATCAAGTAATTCTTCCGGGTATACTTTGATGTTTTGATAGACTTTTTTGACTTCAAAAGCAGATGGATTTGGTTTTCGATTTGGACGTAGAATGCCATTACAACAGAAATTCTTATCGTTTGGTTCATCACCAAAATCACCACCATATAACCAATATTCCACACCATCTTCCGAAATTCGACGAAGACCTTGATCAATATAATCCCAAATAAATCCTCCAACACAGTTTTCGTATTTCTCAAAAACATCCATATACTTTTGGAAATTACCTAAACTATTTCTCATTGCATGGGCATATTCACACAAAATTCTTGGTTTATCTTGATATAATTCCGGCCCAATTTTTTTTCCAAACCAATCAGGACGAACTTCCTTGAATTGACCTGAATCTTCTAATTCTTGTGGAGAAGAATACATTGTACTGAAAACATCAGCAATTTCGATGTGATGATCTCCTTCGTAATGAATACCTCGAGTTGGATCAACGTCAGTAGTAGCTTTCTTCATATGAACGAAAGTATCTCCGTATCCTGCTTCATTTCCTAATGACCACATAAAAATACTTGAATGGTTTTTATCTCTCTCAACCATGCTAACCATACGATCTACACAAGCAGCTTGCCATTTAGGATCGCTTTTTGGTAGAATTTTCCTTAAACCATGGGACTCGAGATTGCATTCAGCCATCACATAAATACCATATTTATCACACAAATCATAAAAAGAGGGATGATTGGGATAATGACTAGTACGAACAGAATTGATATTATATTGTTTCATCAAAATAATGTCTTCTTTCATCTGTTTGTAAGACACATATCTTCCTGTATCTTGATCATGTTCGTGTCGATTTACTCCTTTGAAGATAATCGATTTACCATTGATGAAAATTTGACTATTTTTTATTTCAACTTCTCTGAAACCAAATTTAGTACTAACAATTTCGACTATATCTCCACGATAATTTCGTAAAACAAAAACAAAATCATACAAATAGGGTGTTTCTGCAGACCACAAAAAGGGCTTTTCAACTTCGGTTTTAAGATTTAGTATGGTATTCGTAAAAGGTTCAACGCTGAAAGATTCAATTAAGAAAGGATTTGTAGTAACTTTCTCTCCAGAGGCATCAAAGATATACACTTCTAAACTCGTTGTTTCAACAACGCTTTCTTGATAATTTCTAATCGTTACTTGAAGATTCAAAAGAGCGTATTTATAGAATCTATCAAATTTCGTGTGAATGAAAAAATCTCTAATGTGAATTGCCGGCGTGGAGAAAAGATAGACATCTCTAAAAATGCCACTTAAACGCCACATATCTTGATCTTCAAGGTAACTACCATCAGACCAACGATAAACTTCAACAGCCAGGATATTTTTTCCTGGTTGAAGGTATTTTGTAATATTGAATTCTGCAGGAGTCATACTGCCTTGGCTAAAACCAACTTTTTCTCCATTAACCCAAATATAGAAAGCTGATTTAACTCCATCAAAATTAATGAAAATTTCACGATCAGTCCATTTCTTTGGAATAGTAAATTCTCTTCGATAAGATCCAACTGGATTATAATTAGGATCAATTTTAGGTATTTCTTTCTTCTTTAGACTTAAACTAAATGGATATCTAATATTAGTATAAATTGGAATACCATATCCCTGGAGTTGCCAATTACTTGGAACCAGAATTTCATCCCAAGTACTAACATCAAAATCTGTTTTGTAAAAATCAATCGATCTATTCTTTGGAGCTTTAACCCACTTAAATTTCCATTTCCCATTAAGACTTTTATAAAATTGTGACTTTTTTCTAGGCTTTTGTAAAGCATCGTTTATTTCATTATAAGGTATAAGCGTACAATGAGCTGGTTCCTTATTTATCCCAAATACTTCTGCATTTTCCCATTCTTTCTTAATTTCCATTGTAGTCACTTCAAGGATTGTTTCAATTCTATTATTATCTGTTAAAAGTATATAATATCTCTCTATGATTTTTCTTTTTAAAATAAAAAATGCTTTCAGGATAGAAAATGAAAGAAGAAATCAAAAACGAAATTGGATTCTAAACATTTTTATCGCTAAACGACTTATATTAATTTGATTTGACAATCAAAACAAAATTAGGTGTAAATAAAAATGCCCCGAAGAGGTTTCAGACCCAGAATAAGAGGACCCAGAATGCCTGGCAAAGTTATTAGACGCGCAGTTAGACATGGCATGAGACGGCAAAGAAGATATCATCGAAGAAGAACAAGACGATGGTTGGTTGGTAGTGCAGTACTTTTAGCACTATCTGGTACTCATAATGCTTACAAAATACAAAATAGAGATGTTGAAAGATTAGAGAATCATTATGACCGCCCCGCTGAAGATCTTTCAGAAAAAGAAATTGTTTCAGGTATGCAAACATTAGACATAGAAAAGATTGAACTTGATGATGAAGATCGAAGCAAAGTTTACAAAGCAGATTCAGAAGATGAAGATTTCAATAGTTCAGGAATACGGTATTGTATACATTGTGGTGAATTATTAAAATCAAATGGTAATTTCTGCCCCAGCTGCGGTTCGGGGATTTGATTTTACTTTTTTTTGTTATTTTCTCTTTAAATCCATAAGTATGCTTTTGGTTAAAGTTCACACCTTGATTTTTTCAGTATGTTCTTCAGAGGATAATGCTTTTGTGTTCTCTTCTCTAAGAGGTCTTCTAAGTATTTTTCCTACAGGGCTTACGGGTAATTCTTTTCGATATTCAAAGACTTTAGGAATTTTATAAGGAGCTAAATATTGTTTGCAAAACGTTCTTAGTTCATCTGCTGTTTGCTCCTTAGAACCGGGAGAGCGGACTAGAAATGCTTTGACTTTATCATTTAATTGGTCATCTTTGAATGGAATAACTGCTGCTAAGGAGATATCAGGATGTTTACATAAAACCTCTTCAATTTCGAGAGGCCATACTTGGTATCCTGAAGTAAAAATACAATCTTTAAGGCGATCAACAATGACAAAAAAACCATTTTCAGTCATTTTTGCAACATCACCAGTTTTTAACCAACCATCTGAAGTAAACACTTTTGCTGTTTCTTCAGGTTGATTCAAATACCCCTTCATTACTTGCGGTCCTTTAATACATAATTCTCCTTCTCGAGTGAATCCATCTTTATTGAATTCGTCAGAGATGTCTTCACCAGTTTGAAGGTCTATTAATTTAGCTAGTGTATTTGGTATAGGTATACCTATACCAATCCGTCTGTATTTTTCATCGACAGGATTGATATGAGTAACAGGCGAAGCTTCTGTTAAACCATATCCTTCAACCAATAATGCATTTGTTTTTTCTTCGAAAAGATCTAGAGTGCTCTTGTGTAAAGCACTACCGCCAGAAATACAACCTCTAATGGATGACCAATCATATTTTCTTACTTTAGGATGCTCTGCTAATTTTTGGTAAAGAATTGGCACACCCATAAAAAAGTGAATTTTATGTTTTTGAATTAATTTCATTATTTCTTCTAATTTGCGTGGATCCGGAACAAGGACAATCAAACCACCAACTGATATTGGCCATAGAAATGAAGTGGTTAAACCAAAACTATGAGAAAAGGGTATTGCTCCAAGACTTCGATCCTTGATACTAGGAAGTTTGCCACCAACCCATTCCATCCAATAATCTACTGCAATTACTTGTGAAAGAAAATTGAAATGAGTAAGCATTGCTCCTTTTGATGGACCTGTAGTTCCTACGGTGTATTGTAAAATTGCAATATCTTTTTTAGCATCAATTTTTACATCAATGTTTTTTTCTGACCCCTTAGAAATTAATTCTTTGTAACGTAATTCAGAGGTATTTGGTTTTGGATTTTTTCGTGCGAGAATTTTTTTGTACAAAAATCCTTTGAGAGGTTTTAACTCATCTGCTATAGACGTGACAATTACATATTCAATGTTAGTATTTTTTCTAATTGGTCTAATTTTGTCTAAGAACATATCTAAAGTGAATATAGCAACAGATTCACTGTCTTTTAATTGAAATTTAATTTCAGTTGGAGTATAGAGAGGACTAATGGCATTTGATATCCCTCCAATGGAAAGAATGCTTAAATAGCTAACAACGAATTGAGGGCAATTGGGCATTAGTAATCCAATTCGATCTCCTTTTTTAATTCCAAGTTCCAGAAGTGAATTTGCTAATTTTGTTACTTCTTTCCTAGTTTGTTCATATGTTTTTGTTTTACCTTCAAAAATTAGAAATGGTTGCTTAGCATTTTTTTGTGCACTCTCAAAAAATAACGTTGATAAATCCTTATTTGGGATTTCAATCTCGAGTGGGATTTTTGTGTGATAGATAGAAGCCCATTTAGCATTTTTGATTTTTTCCGAGTCGTTTTTTTGTGAAACCAACTGCTTCGTCCTCATCTGAGATTTTAGTATAAACTTTATTTGGTTATCATATAATATTTCTGTCCATTAAAGCTGGAACATCTAATATTCAATGTTAATTACAATCATTCTAGCATTGTTTCATCATTAAACTCTCTTTTTTTTGTCCTAAGAGAATTTGATACTTCAGATAAATAGAACCACTGATGGAGGATCACTGTATAAACAAATGCAGCGCAGGTAGAAAATAACACATCAGATGCAAAATGAGCGCCAACTTTTATTCTAGAAATTCCTACAAAAACTCCAATAAAAAGAATGATAGTTATTACTAGAATTTTCAAGGGGTTCCTCCACTTTAGTTGTTTGACTGTAATTATTAATGGCAAGAGCATCCAACCCATTGCAGTATGACCCGATGGAAAGCTATTGTTTTCTGTACTAGGTCCAAAAGAAGCATACCATCTCGAGTAGTTTTCTAAACCCTCATCTAATAGATTTCTATATCTAATTCTTTGAGTAAGTAATTTTGTTACTTGAACAAAGAACAGTGGATTGAATATTGCCAAAAGAAGAATTACCCAAGAAATTTTTCTAAATTCCTTCATATCTTTTTGATAAAATGTTGGTATGAAAATTAATGGTCCAATTCCTATTGTAATACAATATTTTGTAATTTCATAATTTTGTATAATTAAAAAATAAATAAATAATCCTAAGGTGATTGCTATTATAATATATGATGGAATTTTCTGCCTATGCTTGCTTTCAAATAAGCTTCCCAATAAAATACAAATTGAAATAATAATTATGCAAAAACCTGGTAACTCACCAAATTCTGCACCAATGTTCCCCCAAATGGAATTCTGGTTAACAAAAAGTTGCGAAATTTCTAAATCAAACATACCAAATAATGCTGCAAAGATTCCCCAAAATGCAACAATGACAAAGAGTATTATTGGTGTTTTAGTAGTGCTTTTTATTTTCCAATTGCGTAACATCAGAACTCACTAATAGCTTTACAAAATAATGAAACATTAGTTTTTCTGTCGTGGTAAGAAGTAAACTTTAGATCAAGAGTGTTCATGTATGATATTTTGAATTGCTTTTGCAAGTTGTTGAGCACAAGAAACAGCCCTGTTGCAACCAGCTTCTTTTAATTCATCAATAGAAATATTGACTATTTTGCGGTTTTTAACAAGAATTGGAATAAGTTTATTGTGACCAATACAACCTTTTTCTCCTTCTATGATTAAATTGCTTATGGAAATTTCTCCATTATCCTCTTCAATGAGGTCAAAATCAAAAGAGGTTTTACAAGTATCCTCATCTTCAATAGGAGTATATGTATAACTGAATTTTCTAACCACTTAATTCACCTGAGTTGATTATTTGATTAGTAATAATTAGCAACTAATAAAATTAGCTATTTAGATTATGATTCAACAAAAAATCAGATACAAATGACCTTTCATTAAAGCAGATATTCAATAAAGCTGTTCAATATACAAGCAAGATTTTACTACATATAAAGAGGAAAACACTTGATATATCGAATAATTTCTCTAAAATGTTTTAATAATTTATTGAACATAGTATTATATAAGATGTAACAACTAACTCTAAATCTGAAAACAAAATTAATATTTCAATTTATAAACTGAGAGGTCAAATCCTCTCCCTCTCGCTTTTTTACCCTTTTTTTATCTTCTTCTTTTGAAACTCATATCCCGGTTAATTTAACCATATTTGATTGCGTTTTCGTTTTTCAAAATAATCTTTCAAGTGAAAAAAGACAATTAGAAAGAAAACAAGACTAATTAAAATATTGTTATCAATTGATGGATAAGTTCCATGAAGACCTCTATTATGAAGATGATGAAATCTAAACTAACAAGAAACCTCACTTTGCCATTTTCCAAAGTGATTTAAATAGTAATTTAAATACTACTTTTAGAAAAATCTCTTTCTTTACTAAGACTTGAGATTTGAATAATAAAACAATTATAGGGAATGATCATTTTGTCTAAACTAAAAAAGAAAATTTTTGATTATCTTCCAGCAATTTTTATAGTACTAATTTCTGCTTCTGCTTTTGTACCAGGTTTCCTTCAAAGTGGTGCATCTGAGGCTTTAGAAGATAACCAACAATTCTTAGAAGATGCACGTACAACCTATGATTTTATGGTTGATCAAGCGAGGTATATTTACGAATATGATTCAGATATCTATACATTGATGTGGCAAGAATTACAAGCTTGTAAGGAATTAGAAGTTGAATGGCTTTCTATAGGCGGTAATACCACCGATTTACAAAATAGTACTTTCGTTGCATTACTACTTTCACATTTATCAAATGTCAATGTGTTAGCTGATCAAACTTTTTCGTTTAGTATTGATACTGACCTTAGAAATAATCCAGAACAAATGACCTATGAGATAGATGTATCTTCAACTGGTGCTTCATACGAAATCAATAGATCAGATTGGGAAACATATCCGATATTTTTCCGAACTACCCTCGTTGGTTTTCTAACAGATACTTACTCGGAGTGGTATGCAGATCCTGGTGTAGCATTTTTTACCAATGAAACAATGGAATTTCTATTGAGCGACTATCCAAGTGAATTAAGTGTTGGATTTAATTTCCTATATGCTGAGGATACTATTTATACTCTAGATAGAAGATGTAATCTTTATTCAATCACACAAAAACCAATTTTCAAACAAAATGCTAAAATTGAAGAATATCTCTTTGAGATTGGAGACATGCAAGCACTTGTCACTAATTACCGGACAATTATATCAGTTATGACTGTAGCAACACTTCTAGCAGCTGCAATGGCTGGAAGACTTGAAGAAAGGAAGATTTCTCACAAGGTTTCAATTCTTAGAGCCGATTTGAAAAATGATGAAAACTTGATTATCGGTGAAGTTGATAAATTTAGCTTTTTGATTATAACTGCAGCTTTAATTATTGCAGTGTCTGCTCTCATATTCATCTTACTATTTTAGATGCTAAGTTCACCTCTACAGGTGAACAATTATTCTTTTTCTTGGTATTCAATTTGTATTGATTCATCTTCTTTTTCTGTAATTTCAATATCATTTGTTAGTTCGACCCAAGATATTGGTGTTGGTTCAGAAACTTTCCCTTGTACATCCATGAAATCACCAAAAATAGCTCTCCTATTTTGTTTCTTGGCTTGAAAAGGTGCTTTTAATACTAAAGCAAATAACCAATCTATTGAACCGATGAAATGACCTTTTTCCCAAACCCAGGTTATACCAAACCACATCAATATTTCGAGTGCAATAAGAAACAATGTCCAACCAAGATTTAACCCAAAAGACGTTCTAAATCCGGGGTCGTAACTGAATATCTGGAAGATATAATACAATAATACTCTAAGGACTGCTTGGATAGAAGCCAAAGAATAAACTGTTAATGAGAACACTCCTACTCTTCGACTGAAACGCGATCGTTTCAACCTCTTCTCCCAATCTACTTTGGCATTGAATTCATGACGAGCTAGAAATCCTAATACCACCATTAGTAGCATACCAATTGTCAAGAACGTAAACCATGTAGGATGCACATGAAAGGTTACCAAAGAAAATGGATCCTCGGGTATTTTCTCTACAACAAAGAGCCAAAATACAGAGAAGATCATACAAAAACCTGCAAAACCAAAACCTCATGAAAGGAATTTCTTTTTATCAGGTTTGCCCTGGGAGAGAAAGATGCCAAATATTGACCCTACAGCGCTATATGCAAAATGCGGGAATAGGGGAGATTCTCTTCCGGTTGCTTGATTAGCAAAAAATCTTACAATATAATCCCACCAACCTTTGTCACCAATATTTTGTAAATATTCGGGGATAACAGCTAAACCTTCGTTATGGAAATCAATTCCCCAGAAATTATTTGCTGCTTGATAAATTGCTGGTGCAGGGAAAATAAAAGCTAATCCTAACAAACCAAAAACAATTGACCCTACAATTGGTTTTCTTAACTTTTCACTTGAGGTGAGAATATAGAATACAATCGCAGAAAGAATAATTGCAAAAGCAATGTTTGCAAATTGATCTGCATGGTAAATTTTTCGCCATTCAAGATGAATTGGCTGCTGTTCAACCCAGCTTTTTGATATTTGCCATTGAGCTAAGAAAACATAGAAAAACATTGCCCAAATCCAAAGAACAATTCCTTTTAATATTTCTTGGAATAAAATTACTTCTCTAGACATTCCACTTTTGAACTTCTTTTGCATCATATACATGTGAATTGCTGCACTTATCAATAGAAACAATCCACGCTAATGTCCAAAAACAATAACTAATGACATGAAGATGAAACCGTACCATGGTAAATTTCCCGGGTCAGTTTCGGCAATACCTTCTATTTGTGAAACCAACATAAAAGTATGTATCATTAAATTACCAAATATTGCCCATCCCCGAAGTATATCAAAGGAAATTATTCTGTCGGACATTTCAACATATACGATGTTTGGTAGTAAAAAAAGTTATCCACAGACCATTTTAAGTGAAAAAGTCAAAAAAAAGAAAGATGAATTAGGACTAATACCTAATTTTTTTTTACTGCTAGCATTGAGAAGATATCCAAACTAACCATCTAGCGGGGTAAGGATCGGAACTGACATAGCCATAACCATGTAGATGATCATGGTAAGGATCGTCCTGTTGTGGATTCCAAGTATCATCTGAATTTGATGCATAGAAAATTGCTGACCATCTTTTCCAACCAGTTGTTTGCTTAGCAGCTTTAAACCAGGAATACCTAACGGTATGTCCATCTCTACCATGTTTGGCAAACTTCTCACCTCTACTCTTAGAATCCGTTCCAAATGTAGCAAATCCACAAATCATGTGTAATCCTTTCATAGCAGGTCCCCATCTTTGAAAAACGTTATAACCATAATTAGTATCAAATTGAAGAATACTACAAGTGTCTAAAATAATCCATTCAAGATCCCCATTACCCCATTCAGCTTCATGATCAACTAATCCTGCATCATCTTTTTGAGATGTAAAAGAGAAACTATTTGGTAAACCATGACCACGGTAATAAGCTATATCAACAGCATCAATATAGAAATCATCCATTCCACCATTTGTTGCTGCTGCTCGTTTGAAATCCTCTTCCCATGCGCTAGCATCTCCAAATTTAAACACCTTATCCCACATTGTACTGCCACCTAGTTTGTTATAGAATCTTCTTGCAGCATCATCAGCATTGGGTAAGCGATCACTACCAGAGTATCCTACATATTCTGCGCCTATTTCGTATACGCCATTGTCATCATCATCATAAGCTGCTTCTAATGGAAATTCAAAGGTGAAAGTGTTTATTGAAGCTTTTACAGTCGATATTTGAATGATTGAAGACATAAAAAACATAGAAACTAATGCAGTAACAATTGCAACAGATTTTCTTTTTCTATCATTAAGTTTAGAAAAGAAAACGAATAATGCAATTCCAAGTGTTCCTATTATAATAAAATGTTCAATTCCAAATATTGCAGAACCTGCAATTATTTCCACTTGTATTGAATCAGAAGCTGTTAAACCATTATCATCTGTTAAAGTTAATGTAATAGTATGAGCTACAGAAGAATTGCCTTTAGTAACTGCTGATAAATCATCACATTGGAATGTTTCTTGATTGCTCAAAATTCCATCTATATCTGACTCCCAATTATATGTATATGGAGAGGTTCCTTCAAAAAAAGAACAATTAAAATTAATAGAATCTCCCGATGTGAAAGTTTTTCCATCTGAAGGATTTGTTAAGTAGACTTTCGGATTAAAAGATGTGGCTGGTAGAAATACTACTCTTGAATATTCAATATCAGCAAATGTTTGTTTGATTTCAACTTCATAGACTGGATAGATATAATCTTGGACGACTCCAACTGAATCTTGGTAGTAAACTAATTCATATTCAATTGAAATATAATTTGTAATCTCATGCATTGTTAATACATCATCAATACTATATAATGGAACATAAAGTAAAGGTACGGTTTTACGTTTAATCCAATTGAAACCAATAATCTCTCCACCATTACCAAGTGAAACTGAACTGGAAGCACCGGGACCTCCAAATCTAAGATTGTTCAATTCATAACCATAATTAACATTGATATTCAATAGCTTCTCTTTCATCTCATGAGTTTCTGTATTATATGCTGTAGCATTCGTTGAGCCAAAATATACGAAATGAGTTGGATCGAAGTAAGAAGAGCTTGTTAAAAATTTGTTTGCATTTGCTTCACAAGATTCAAGATCAGGCAAATCTGGACTATAGGTTACATTCCAAAGTTTGGATTCATCAGCATACCAAATGGAACCACATTCAGTATACATTTCAAATGTTTCACTTCCATTCTGTATCATTATCCTTCCTTCAGATTCAGATATCGTACCATTTAATTTAAACAGATCATTAGCTAGTGTTTGCGTAAAAGTTTGATTTACCTCTGCAGGAACAGTCCCAAAAATCTGTGCTTCTCCTATGGGTTGATAATTGAAATCATTGGTTTCTACTGTTTCTATAATATTAATAGCCATGCTTTCTTGATTAGAAGACAGCATTAAAATAATGTAAAGTGAGAAAAATATAAACAAATGGCTTCTTTTCATAATAACACCTTTAACTTATTATTTAACTAAGATAATATTCTCAGAATACTTAATATGTTTATCTAATCTAGACTTTCTTTATGATACTTTGACTTATTTAAGAGAATAACTTAAATCTTAATATTTCCTATAAAATATTATTCTGGTGATACTTTTGGAGAAAGCAAAGGTCTATTTCTATGAAAATGTGAAGGATTTGGAAACTGGTTATGATAAATTCTTCAAAATGATTGCTGATGAGCTAAATACCCAAGAAAAAATTGCTATTAAAATTCATTTTGGTGCAGATAAGAATGATACCCATCTAAATCCAAATCATATGAAGTCACTACCAAAAATTTTCAAAAAACCGATCTTTATTGAGAGTAACTGCCTTTATCCCGGAAGAAGACATAGAAGTGATGAACATATCAAACTAGCTCATGAACATGGGTTTGATTTTCTGGAGATTGATATTATTGATGGCGATTTAGGTAGAGATTACATTGAAGTAGAAATTAATACTAAAAATACTAAAAAAGCAAAGATAAGCTCCGGTTTACAAAGGTACAAAAATTTAGTTTCTGTTGCTCATTTTAAAGGACACGTTGCAGCTGGTTTTGGTGGCGCATTGAAAAATCTTGGAATGGGCTTAGGTTCTCGAGGAGGGAAACTCGATATGCATTCAGGAATAGCTCCTACAGTAAATGAAGAAAAATGCACCGCTTGTGGCATTTGTGCTGAGAACTGTATTGCGGATGCCATAACAGTTGAAGATTATGCAATAGTTGATCAAGATAAATGTATAGGATGCGCTTACTGTATTTCTGTTTGCCCTGAAACTGCATTTCGACCTCCATTTGGAATAAGAAAAGGTAATGAATTCCTAGAGTCAATAGCTGAATATGCATTAGCAGGAACAATTGGTTACAATTGGTTCTACATAAATGGGATAGTAAATATCACTATGATATGTGATTGCATGCGAATAAAACAGACACCATTTATGGATGACATTGGTATTGTTTATTCCAAAGATCCAGTTGCCATTGATAAAGCATCATTAGACATTGTCACGGAGCAAAATAACGGGGTAAATCCTTTTCTTAAAAATAATGCAATGCAAGAACATATCCTCGACTATGCTGAAAAAATTGGTTTAGGTACAACAAAGTATGAACTTATACATCTTTAGAATAATGTTCTGAGATAAAATAAAATCTTCAAAGTAATTCCAAAAAAACTGTTCTCTTACGGATTATAAACATAGTAACCAATGATAATAAAAATGGTTTATTTTTGTAATGAATATCAGTGATAAATAATGTCCAAAATAACAATCATATCCAATGTTAAAGAAGAAATTCCAAGAAAATATCTGGAACAATTATTCAAATTAATGCAAGTAAACAATCAAGAGATATTGAAAATTAAGCCTCCTTCAATAGGGTATTTCAAAAGAGCTTGGGTTCTAGGATCATCTTCTGAAGAAAAAATATTTTATTTATTAGCTATTAATCCGGAAGACGAAGTTTTTGGATATGGGCAATGTTCTTGGAATATTAATTATGATAATTTGGATAAGGGATATGTTTGGGCACATATTGCAAGAAAATACCGAAGAAAAGGATATGGCACTCAGTTATTTCTTAAAGCAGTTGAAATATTGCCAGATCAAATTACAGGATTATATATTGAAACTTTCGAAGATTCAGATGGAATCCGCTTCATTGAATCTTTAGGTGTGAAGGAAGGATATAAAGAAACACTCAGTGCTTCAGATTTAACAAAATTCAATCTGGAAGAAGTTAAAAAAGAAGCAAAAGTACAAAGAGAAAAAGCCAATGAGAAAGGTTATGAAATAATCTATATTGATGCTTTAGAGGAAATTTTGCTTGTTGATTTTAGCAAATATGTTGAAATGCTAGAAGAAATATGGAATGACATGCCTCGAGAAGAACTTACTTTTGAAGATTATAAATTATCAATTGAGAGAGTAAAGAAAATGAATCAGAGAAGACTTCTTAGGGGAGACAGCATAATGACTTTTGTAGCTATTCACAAGGAATCAGGAGATCCAATTGGACTCTCTAACTCTTACATTAATGAATATCAACCTACACTAGTTAGACAAGGAGATACAGGAATAGTAAGAGCACACAGAGGTAATGGTTTAGGATTAGCACTTAAATATCAAATGCTTGAGAAATTATTATTTGAGACTGATGCAAAATTATGGAGAACAGGAAATGCTGGTAGCAATGAACATATGCTGCGAATTAATCAAATTCTAAAATATGAACCATTTGCTTGCGTTCATGAATTTGAAGTAAATAAAAAAGACCTTCTTAAGAGATTAAAATGAGCTTTTGTATTATCTATTTTGGTTTGATTTACTATTATGTGACTATATAATAAACAATATATACATTATCAATTCATAAAAATTAGTGAATTAGAGGTTGAGCTGAGGTTATGAGTGATTTAGATACTCTCTGGATTATTGATTCAAATGGTTTAAGTCTTGTACAACAAGTTTTAGACCCAAATTCAATCCTTAGTGATAGAACAATGTTCTCTGGTTTTATCAGTGCTTTGTTGACCTTTTCAGATAGTGTATTCGACGATCAGTTTGAACTCCTCCAAATGGGAAAGCTTTTTGTCCACATTTTATCATTTATGAATGGAAAATTCCTTGTAGCAATTGCAGCAAAAAAAGATTCAAGTAAAGAATTTGTTCATCAGAAATTAATTGAAGTTGGTGAAGCTTTTGAAGCTGAATATAGTGAATACCTAGAAAACCAAACAATTTGCATTGCAGATGAGTTTATACCTTTCACAGATACTTTAGATAAAATCTTTGGTACAAAGACATTGCTAATAATCCCGGAACATGAAGAA
>JABCTZ010000012.1 GCA_018238155.1 Candidatus Heimdallarchaeota archaeon
CTGGATTTAGTGTTGATAAAAAAGTTCAAAGTGCAGGACCTCATGCCCTGTTTATCTACTATCTCTGGAACTCGGGTGGTGCAGGTGGTACTTGGGCTGGAGATAATCCGAAGAATTATTTTGTCAATGGTTATGGAAACGTAAAAGCAGGCTTATGGCGCTTTAGTCAAACCTCAAGCAATATCCCCGTCCTTATTAATCCGATAATTGCCTGGGACGATCGCACTTGGAGTATACCAGCTAATTTGCATGATACTGGAACTATAATGTCTAATGGAGTAAATCACATAGAAGATAAACTGAAAATTTCAAGCTGGAGTAAATTACTAGATAGTTCATGTCATAAACAATGTGGATTTGACATTATCTTATTAGCTGCGGGTAGGCGAGGTAATGTTGCAGGTATAGCTGATAAAAATGTCGCATTAGTATGTAAATGGAGGAGGGGTTTACCTTCTCTTAGTCCTTTCTGGCAGAGTAATATTGATGGGACAGTTCAACATGAAGTGTCTCATTTGTTTGGAACCAAAGATGTACCTGGTCATGCCAGAGTTGCTTGTATTATGTCTTATTGGGAAACGTGTATATGGCGTCCTGATTGGTATAGATCCTATCTTTATGAGTATATGTGGGGTGAACCATGCCAAACTAATAACTGGCATAGTGCTTGTCGTTGTCAGATTGATTTTCTAGCTCACTGGGATCGAGTCTATGATATTTGTTAGCTAAATGAAATTGAAGAATATAAATTGATGAATCGATATTTACAAGAAAAAAAAAACAAAATAAGAGGAAAAAAACATGCACAAAAAGGAAATAAAGAACAAAAAAATTCATTTGAAAAACATAATAAAAACTATGTTTGTAATAGTCTTGATGGTATTTTTTATTTCGCCAAGCACTTCTATTACACATTGTTTTTTAGACACACCTGAAAATACTTCGACAAGGACTATCTTAAGACCTTCTGAATTAAAGACTAGAGCAATAATATCTGAAGAACTATTTGTGAATAATTTCACCACTATATTAGATACAAACCCCTATCCTCGTAACTCAATCATTCATATCAATATCACTGTTCTACCACAATCGAATGCAAGTGTTGAAATTCTTTTTGATGGTGATGATGATAATGTTTCTCCTAAACTTACAAACTTTACTCTTGCACCTGGGGAATCGTTTGCTGAGAATTATACTTGCATAATTGGAACCATTTGTGGAATAACTTATCTTTGTCATTGTACACTCGATAATTCTAATGCAACTATTTTTTGGTTGTATGAGGTACTTTATTTAGCAGAAATGTCAGTATTCATTGGCGTGGAATTTCTATTCATTGGAGGAGCATTTATCCTTTCAACAATGGTTCTAGTGTTCATTACAAAAAAGAAATCCAATAAGAAGAATAAGTGATCATTCTCTCTCTTTTGTTTTTAAACAATTGCTTTTGAGATTTCCAGTAGCAAACAGCGAAAATAAAAATGGTGTGGGAAAATGGTTTAGCAGTTAACTTTGTTTATAGAGAAAAATATCTGAGAAGGATTTTTTTCTAATACTTTTGTTTATCACTAGAGAAAAAGTATTGATAATCGACAAGTCTACTTGTACTCAAAGAGAAAAGTAAGGAAAAAAGAATTTTGAAGATTGTTCAAACCACTACTACATCTAATATGAAGATAGGAAAACCCCACTCCACTGTTCCTTGTGGGCTCAGATATGAACTGCAATAACAACCTTGTTGTTGTAGTGACTTGTATTATAGATAAAATATTTAGGTTTGTTCAATTTGTCTATGAAAAAATAATGATTAAAATAATTTTGTTTGTTTGGTCTTTTCAATTAATTCAGCAATGCATCGCTCACCTTGATTTCTAGGTGAGTTAACAAATGTTGAGATAGGATAAGCTGTCATAGCAGAAGCAGTGTAAGGTTTTAGCAATGATTTTATTTTTTCCGTTTCTTGGATGGTTGGGTTTAACCACAAATCAAAGTCTTTTGGCTCAATAATCAGTGGCATTCGTTTGTGAATGGGTTTCACAATTTCATTAGGAGCGGTGGTAAGGATAGAACACGATTCCAAAACCTTGCCTTGAGGACTAGTCCATGTATCCCAGATTCCTCCTAAAGCAAATGGTTGTTTGTCAGTTAATTGAATGAAAAACGGTTTTTTCCCTTCTTTTTGCTTTTGCCATTCATAGAACCCATCGACAGGAATGAGACATCGATGTTTTTTGAATGCTTCACGAAAGGTTGGTTTCTCGGCAACAGTTTCTGATCGTGCATTTATTGCCTTGGTGCCAATTTGAGGGTCTTTTGCCCAGAAAGGAATTAGACCCCAACGAAAAGCAGTAACTTCTTTAGAGAATTCTCTCAGTGAAGCACTTCTTTGTTGAGCATCTCGAATAATAATTCCTCTAACAGCAAAAACATCCTGACCTGGTGTGATATTATACTGAGGCACTAAATTAAGGAATTCGTCTAATTGAAAGAGCATCCGAAATATATGTGCCGGAGAAAATCGGGCAAATCTTCCACACATTTTTATCATCTCAATAGTTCTATCTAATAATAGACATTTCTTCTTTATATTCAATACGATAAAGAAATCGTGTTTTCTTCGATTTTAGTGATAACAGATAGTACTATTGGTTCGTTCTGCTATCTCAAGAAATGTTGCTTGCGATTCATCTGAAGAATAGTCAAAGGGGCAAACATCATTGGAATATTTTCTAACAGTGAAATGAATATGAGGAAATTCGCCACCGTTGAGAAGAAGACCAATTTCATCACCAACTTCAACTCTTTGACTGAATTTGACATAGATATTGGATAATTGAGTTTCGTGAAATTCAGTGGAATTGGAATACGGCTCAAAAACAATCATAATTGACCATACAAGATTTATTCTAATATTTATGCTAATCATAATGTGTCCTTTGTTTGTGTTGACTGAAGAGGAAATCAATCCGACTGTCCCAGTACAAGGTGAAATCACTTTTGAAGCATTTTCAATTTTAAGATCGATGCCTGTATGATGCCCTCCATCAGATTCTTCCTCAATGAGATTGTAACCTCTAAGCCAGATGATATCATCCGGATTTTCAAAAGGAAACTCAAGAACGGGAGTGCCATATGCTGGGTCCCATTTCATCATAAAAGGTAGTGTTGGAATAATTATTCCAGTTACTAGTAAAATCGAACCAAGTAATATGAGGGTAATTTTAATACTTTTTTTCATCTTGACCGACCTAATCATTCAGTGCTCAAGGTTTGAACTTTCGTTTATCAACTAGTCTTCTTCTTTTGATGTTATTATTAGGTAATTTATTAACAATGATAATTTGAGGTTTGTTTAGTGTTTTTGTAGTTTCAATATCGACTTTTATTGAGTCGAGGGAATAGAGTTTATCAATGATTTTTTGCTCGAGACTTTTAGAGCCATTCTTAGTTAGAATATATACTTTCATAGTATCTCTTTCATCTTCTCTAATAATCTCTATCCAATAATCTTGAACTTCAGTTATTGAATCAAATAATTTGTCGAAAACGATGGGATAGTATTTTTCGGCTGCACCAATAATTACTCTATCATCAGCTCTTCCCTTAATATAATCAATTCTCGGTAACTTCATTCCACACTCACAATTACCAAGAATGATTCGGGAAATATCTCCAGTGCGATACCTAATTAATGGCATAGCTTCTCGGCTCAGTGAGGTTAAAACTAGCTCGCCCCATTCTCCATCTTCAACTAATTCCTCTGTTTGAGGGTCAATTATTTCCAAAATTGAACTAGGAAAAACATGATAACCATTATGAGCTTTGCATTCGGAACCAATACCACCACCGAATTCATTCAAGCCATAATTCAGAAAAACTTCTCCACCTAATCTTTCTTCGATGATCTTTCTACGATGTTCTGGTAAACCTTCCCCACCCATCATAATTGCCTTCATTTTTCCCTTGCTTCGTTCTGATAAGCCTATTTCTTTAGCAAGATTGTAAACATAAGAAGGTGTGCCAAAAATAACTGTTGTTTCAAATTCTTCGATAAATTTCTTTTGATCTTGGAAATTCATATAATTGCCTGTTGGTAAAACCACTATCTCGAGTGTTCTAAGTGCATCTTGAATATGACTTGCCAATGCCCAAACACCATATGAATAAACAATTTGGGCAATATCTGAAGGATTAATGCCACAGTTTATCATACCTAAAATATAGCTATATTTTAGACGCTGAAGATCATTTTTGCTATTAAAGATTGTCTTTTTGTTTCCTGTTGTTCCATAGGTGAAATGAACTGAAATTACTTCAGATTTAGGGATTGCTAAAAAATCTTCAGAATTTGCGGATACAGCTGCAGAAGTCGTAAATGGAAGTGTTCTTAAAATGGAATAGACATTCTTACGGTCTAATTTTCGTATATATTTAGGAAGCGTTTTTCTATAGTAGGGTGAATTTATTGCACTGTGTCTTAAGATATTGACTGCATTGACCCTCTTTGAGAATTCTGATTGGTTAATATCTACTGTGGAAATTTTTCTTTGCACTCTATCCAAATCTAGCTTGTCTATCAACTGTCTGAATTGTCGTAATCTTCTATTGATAAAATAGGTGAGTATTTTTTGTGAGGTCATGTTTATCAACCAACATCTAAATTATTAAGTATAACAAATATAACTATAATGAAATATACTATAACAAGAATGAATAGGTAAACAATTTAAATTATTCTTTAATTTTATGTTTGGTGATGTAAAATGTTTGATTTTCAAGAACGATTTAAACAGCATGAGAAGAAGTTGACTGAAACTGATTACTTTCAAAGGGCATATACTTCTGCTCTTTATCATGATAACTGGAAAAAACATGTTGCTGATATAAGTAAACTAAAAGGTTTCAAAGGGCTTCGAGATTTGCCTTTTACAAGTGCGGATGACTTGCGAAGAATATGGGAAGCACACACAATCGAAGAAATAATACTGACCGATATAGTTGCTTGGTGGTACTGTACTTCAGGTTCAATGGGTAATAAGAAATGGATTCCTTGGACATATGCGGATTATACTCTAGCACAAGGAGCAATAGGCAAAGTCATTTTACAGTATCTAAAGCCAGAAGATAGATTGATGTCAATTATATTACCTCCGCCTTTTCTATCTGGTAGTTCACCATTTCGCATTCTAGATGGGACAGCATCTTTAGGTCATCCAATTGAGCAATTGGCAATGGCTCCAGAGTATATACAAGACAGCTTTGGTTTGTTAATGAGACGGCAACCAACAGCAATTCTAGGTACACCTTCATTCATGTTACGTATTGCCGATGAAATAGCACAAAATGCACCTGCAATTCTTAGTAAGCAAGCTAAAGCGAAGAAAAGTACAAAATTACGTATTGTTTCAGCAGTTACAAAAGTCCTCAAAGTAAAACCAAAACAAATCTTCAAAAAAATGCGTGTCGGATTCTTTGGTGCAGAACCATTAGATCCTTTCAGAAAAGCAATAGAAGATCAATGGGGACTTGAAGCATTTGATATCTATGCTTTCACAGAAGGGTTTGGTTCAGGGTATGAATGCTCCGAGCATTATGGTTTACACTTTCCGAATATAAATGGTATAATTGAGATTATTCCAGAAAAAGAATTAGAAAAAGAGGAGAAAGATTCAAACTACAAACCTGAAACGGTCATAATACATGAGGCAGAGGTTGGTTTGAAAGGTGAAATCGTCTTAACAGATTTCAAGGATGCATTACCTTTAGTAAAATATCGAATTAGAGATTTAGTAGAAGTAGTAGCTGTTGGTGATTGCAGTTGTGGAGACGATTCTCCACGGTTGAAAATCCATGGAAGAACTGATAATGTGATTAATCTTGGTGTTATCAGATTGTCATCCATAATCTTTAATCAATACTTAAGGAAAGATTTCAAATCAGGTGAAGTGAAACTCTGGGAAGTACTCGTCTCTCGAGTTGGGTACAAACCAAAAATATCCCTAACTGTTGAACCTGAATTCATTAAGAATGAAGAGGAATTCAGAAAAGATCTCTTCGAGTCTCTACATAGCTTCGACATATTCCAAAGAGGATATGATAACGAATTGTTCATCTTCGATGAAATAAAATTCGTAGATAATTTGAAACTAGAAATATACGGGCAAGGAAAAAGTAGGACTATTCAATATGACCCTGGATACTTCAAAGAAATCAAATTCAAATAATTAACCAGATGAAATAATCTGGTTACATTTCACTTATTTTGAAAACTTGAAATTGACAATGTTTGTCACCGGTAGCATGACAAGCAATTTCTCGAACAGAAATTTGTGGATTATTATAAGCTCCTTCGATAAAACCAGCAACAAAATCACAATCAAATACTTTTGTTTCACGCCCTCTGCAGAATGGGCATATTTGAAGGGTAATTATATTGTCATTGCATGAACAGATGCTTATTTCGTTGAGGATTTTCATTATTGCTTTATCATTTGTTTTCTTTTTGATCTTCTTCTCTGCTACATCTTTGCCAACTTCAATACCAAGTTTGTGCATTGTATAATGCATTTCTTCTTCAGGAAGCTCTTTCTGGAAATTTCTAGTCATTCTTATTGTTGCTTCTGGAAATTTATCAACCAATTCTTCCGAGAAATTACTGAGCTTCTCGATAGCTTCGATGGAAATACTTGGAGGAATATTTGCTAAGAGATTAGGATTATTTCTGACTATATTTTCACACATTTGAACTATTTTGCGAACCTTATCCGCAAAAGGGAAGAAGATATCCCTGCGAACTGTACCATCAAAGTTCTTTAGCTCCTCCTGATACTCCTTAACAAATTCTCGATAAAGCAAAGCAACAATATGCTCTGCTATTGTTTCATCATCATCTATTGATATTTTTGCGACAGTGATTAGATTTTCCATCACCTCATAGACAAAAATATGCTCTTCAATTTCTATTTTGGATAAATGACCTGCACCTAATTCAGATGTAAAAGCTACTATTGCACTAGAAAATCCTGCGAAAAGTTCTTCGGGTAGTTGGACAGTAAATGAATTCTCTTCTAATCTAATATGGAATAAGCTTAGACCATCTCTCCGTAGAATAAAGAATTCATCTAGCATAGCTGTTCACGCATCAATTGTAGATAAAAAGTGGTTAAAAGGATTTTCAATGTACCTATTAACCTTTACTGATAATCAAAATTCATTGGTTGGAGTAGGTTCCATTTCTTTTGCAGGCTCTTCTTCGTTTTCTTGGGGCTCAACACCAAAGAGTCTTGCTGAAAAAGCAAAGAACCGGAAAAAGCCCACAACAAGAATAATAGCTCCAATGAGAAGAGTAACATCCTTAGTAACTTTCCAGAATTTATAGAAATTATTTGTAAACCAAACAAATTCATCAAAGAGATTCATAATAGCATGAATAAAACCGAGAATGACAAAGATTAATGCTTCAATAAATCCATGTTTGAGCAAAATAGGTGTTTTTGAGGCGGCAATAAGTAAGACCACTAAAAGGAACATAAATGCAATTAACGCTAAGAATTCAAGGAGGATATCTCTAACAGCTGAAAAGTCAAAATCTGTAAGCCACCGCTCAACTACTGAAGCAAACATATAGGAGGACATTTTTATCGTACCTCCCAGATTTTAGCTGTGTAAAGAGCAATACGTAACAACCCCACACCTAATAGAATTAAACCAATAAAGAGAAATGATGCTTCCATACTGTCAAAAACATCTTTAGCAATACCTGAAGAAATGGTGTCTAGTCCATCAAATAATCCTTTTAAGGCAATTAATGGAGCGGCAATAACTAATTCAATCCAGCCATTATGTGTGAGCTGTGGAAATTTACCACGAAGCACGAAGAGTAGAACACTAATTATCGTAAAACCAATAAAAAGGCAAATCTCAACTGAAAACGTTAGAATATCTTTAGTCTCAAGAGCCCACTCAATTGCCATTAAATTTAGCATAAATATCATCTGAAGTGCATTTGATAGTAGACTTTAAAATCCTTTCTTACTATAAATATATTTGTCGGGGTAAAACACCGAGAGATTTACAGAAAATGAATCAATTTATTTTTCTTTCCAAACGTTTAAATTCCATTGAATATTCAAATTCATTATAAATTATTTCTATTTAAAACTGAAGAGTGAATCTATGAATTGCGATCAATCAAATAAGGGGAAATCTTTTGAAGAAACCGAAATAGATTCACTTACAATTGAAAAAAATGATTCAGCAATACTGCCAGAACCGTTTCAATCAGCTCTGGAAAATTCAGAGGAAATACAAGGACAAACAACACAATCTCCAAAACAAAGGTCACAGCTATTTTATTTGATATCTGCTGGAAGTGCGACAGGACAGCAATTTCTATTTAATTTCTTTTCTGCTTTTGCTGTGCTCGTTGGTGTTACACCAGTTCTTCTTGGTTTCATAACATCAATTCGAAATTTAATGAGCTCCGTATTCCAAGGAATAATTGGAAAATTAAGTGATAAAATGGGTAGGCGTTATTTGCTTTTGTTGGGATTTTTCATGGCTTTCTCAAGCTTTGTTGTTCTAATGTTTGTAAATAATGTAACAATGTTAATCATAATCTCTGTAATTCAAGCTTTCTCATTGAGCATTATCATTCCAGTTTGGAATGCTACGTTAGGTGATGTAACCGAAATAGATGATAGAGCAAGTTATATGGGAAAATTGTCTGCAATGGGGACTGCAATCTCTGTAACTCTAATGCTAGGTTTAGCTGTCGTTTTTTATCTAGCAAGTGATGTATTTGACGGGTGGGTCATTCTCGGTTGGACTGTTTCAGTAGCAGAAAAAACTAAATATATCGTTGCTTTTGGTGTGGCTGCACTCAATTTCTTCTTGTGTTTATTAGGTGCATTTCTACTTCAAGAAACGAGAATAATTAAAGATAAAACGAAACCACAACCTAAGATGTTCCTTGCATTGAAAGATCCTACTTTTAGAAAATATTTCATAGTTAATTCTATATTTGGATTAATAATGGCTACAATGTGGCCTATATTTCCAATCGCTCAAATAGTCATATTAGAAATGACTTTTACACAAATAGCAATAATAAATGCTATTTTCGCTGCCTGTGCAAGTTTAGCACAATATTTTGGTGGAAAACTAAGTGACAGAATTGGAAGAAAACCACTGATTATTTTTAGTCGTGTTTCAATGTTTACTATACCAATAGTAATGATTGGAGCTATTTTTACAAATAATTGGTTGTTGCTTATCATTTCAAATGTAATAGGTGGAACAGCAATAGGGGTAGTAAGTGTAGCTCATAATGCATACCTCTTAGATATTTCTCCAAGAGATCAAATGGGTGCATATTCCGGTTTGAATCAAGTGGGTTGGGGTATAGCAACTTTTATTGGTTCGTTATCCGCAGGATTCATTGCAACTGCAGTAGAAAATGCTGCTCCAGTTGAATTAGTTGGTGACGAAAGAACAAGATACATGATATTAGTAATGTTTACTGCTATTGCCATTCTAAGATTTTTAGTTTCACTTGGCTTTTTCTTCATTAAAGAGAGTTTCAATAAAGAGTCTCGAGATGCTTTGAATGAACGAAGAAAAAATGGTTATCATCCAGAATATTCTAACGAAGACTCCTCTTCTCAAATGAAATAGTTAGTCAAATTTCAGTTAACCACTATTTAATTTTCCATTCTGGCGATCTTCTCTAACATTTTTTGGTAGGCTTTCAGTAACAAAGAAAAAACCTACAGAAGCAAAAAATCTTAGAATTGATATTCCAATTAACATCCAAAATATCGTAAAGAATAAACCATAAGACGATTCTAGAGAATCAATAATGAATCCTGATGCAAGAGAACCACAAAAGGTTGTAATACCAAAGAACAATTCTCGAATACCAGAATATGCTCCCATTAAGTCATCTGGAGCTAAATCTAAAGTTAGAGCATTAAGAGAAACGAAAAATGTTCCTGTGCCAAAGCCTGCTAAAGTATTAGCCGCAATTAACCAAAGCCAATTTCCAGTAACAATTGCAGGGAGCATGCTAACAGGATAGAACACTAAAACAAAGGCTCCAAAAACGAATAACGGCTTCCGACCAAATTTATCGCTTAACTTGCCAGATATTACCTGAACCAAACTCATGACCATTATAAAGACAGAAGAGAGAATGGCTATTTGATAGAACTCCATATTAAGATACTTCACTTGAAGAATAGGACTTACCGGCCAAAAAAAGGACAAACTAAAACCAAACAAAGAGTAGAAAGCAACAAATTTCATGAAATTTTTATCTTGAAAAGCAATACGCATTTGAGGGCGGTTGTGAGTAAGATCCTCACTTCTAGTTTCTTTAAGGCTTAAAATAAGGGCGGAAGCAATTAAGGAGTTTACTGCTGCAATAGCAAACGCAATGCTATATTGTACACGCCAGTCAATATAAACAGTCCATCCTCCAATGACCCACCCCTCATATACATTAGTAAGATAAAAGATCAATGCAATTGCAAGCGAAAATGAAACTGAAATCAAGCGACCTAAAGAAGCAATTTTACCAATAAAAGTTGCTCGAATCTCAGGTTTTGTTACATCACCCAATAACGCATTCCATGTGGGAACAAAGATACTGAGTGAGAGAGCTTGGATAATAGCAATAGTTACGATTAACCAAGTACTTTCAAAGAAAATCAAAGGAACTGTTATCGCGAAATTCAAAAAAATACCTATGAACAAAATGAATTTTCGACCCAATTTGTCACTTAAATAACCAATGAATGGTTGGAAAACTGAACTGAGCAAATTACGGATGGAGGTAATAAAACCCATTAATGCTCCTGTAACATTTGCTTCAGCAGCAAAAGCTGAAAAGAAATTACCAAAGAAAAATTGCCCAGTAGAAGTGAAGACAGATAATAACCAGAAGAGGATTTTTTTATTTCCTTTAGTATCTATGAGTGGTTCTTCTTCAGGTATCACTTGTTTGTCCTTGTCAATACTAGCATCCGCAATATCTACAATTGTAGTTCTATCCATAATTGCTACAGATGGGTTAGGATTATTTCCCATTTGTTCTAATACATTTTCGTCATTCAAAAAATAATTGCTCCACTCAAATATCTATAATCAGTTTAAGTGTTCAATGGAATTTAAATGATTGTACTGATTTTAATTAATGGTATTATTTTTACTTGCCAAAAAACAATTGGTTTGTTTTGCAAACAAACGAAAGTGGTTAGTCTATTGTTTTTGATGTCAGCTTTCTTTTGATAAAGAAGTAACTAATGGATGGGAGAACTCTCATATTTGCGATTGTAATGGTAGTGAAGATACCATGATAATCAATCCAATAGGTTGAGCTAATAACATCGCAATAAAACCCGCGCTCAGAGAACCAATAAAAGTAGCACGGTTTTAGGTTCAGTAACATCTCCGAGAACTGCATTCCAGTTTGGTGTCACTACACTAATAGAAAAAGCTTGTAGAATTGCCACTCCAACAATTTGTAACCAGATGTTCTCAAAGATTATCAATGGAATATGTATAAGTAAACCAAGGATGAACCCTGTAATAAGGATAAATTTCCGATCAAAAGTATCAGATAAACGACCAACGAATCCTTGAAAGAGACCAGTGAGCAAATTATGAAAGGACATGAGAAAACCAAGTTTCGTTGCAGAAACAACTGCTAAGCGAGCAAAAACATAGAAAAAATAACCTTATTTAATAGCGGTAGTATCTTGTGAGGAATTTTTGGTCGTTGGAAATATTCTAACCAACCCGAATCTACAAATGGTTTTTGGTAAATTTTTTGAAGCACTAATAAAGAAGAAAGTTGTTACACATTAAAACAGAACCTTTAAATAGTTTTTAGTCTGCAGTCTCTTAATTGAAATATGTTAGGTGAATTTTATGGTTTGGAGGAATAGTTTTCTTATATAATCAAATGCCTGATACTATACAGATATTTGACACTACATTAAGGGACGGCGAACAAACACCAGGTGTTTCTTTAACACCAGAAAAAAAACTAGAAATTGCTCATTCTTTGGATGCTCTTGGTGTTGATATTATTGAAGCAGGATTTCCAATCACTAGCCAAGGTGAAATTAAGGCTATCAAGATGATAGCGAATGAAGGTCTGACAGCGGAAATCTGTGGCTTGGCAAGAACACTGAAACAAGATATTGATCGTTGTTTGGCTTGTGATGTGGACAGAATCCATACGTTTATCGCTACTAGTGATATCCACATGGAACACAAGCTGAAAAAAACCAGTGAGCAGGTTTTGGAACAAGCAGTTTCAGCAATAGAATATGCCAAAGAACATGGCATAACTGTTGAATTCTCAGCTGAAGATGCTACTCGAACTCGGATTGATTTTCTATTAGAGATTTTTCAAGCAGTAACGGAAGCTGGAGCTGATGTGCTAAACATTCCTGATACTGTTGGAGTGGCAATTCCACAAGCAATGACTTGGTTGGTTGATCAGGTAAGAAGTGTTACTGATGCCAAAATATCCGTTCACTGCCATGACGACTTAGGGCTTGCAGTTGCAAACTCTCTCGCAGCAATAGAAGCAGGGGCTGAACAAGTTCATTGTTGTATTAATGGTGTTGGCGAGAGAGCAGGAAATGCAGCTCTTGAGGAAGTTGCTGTAGCATTACAGTTCATGTACAATGTTGAAACTCAACTTGACCTTACTCGGTTATGTGAAACCTCACGACTCGTCTCTCGAGTGATGGGGGTGCCACTAGCACCGAATAAAGCAATAGTTGGAAAAAATGCCTTCTCTCACGAAAGTGGCATCCATACTCATGGAATCATTGCCTCTCCACTGACCTATGAACCAATTGCTCCTGAACTTGTAGGGGCACACAGAAAATTGGTTGCTGGGAAACATTGTGGAGGTCATGGCGTCAAAGAGATTCTGAAAACGATGGGCATTATTCCCAATCAAGAGCAGTTAAAACTCATTGTCAAGAAAATCAAAGCTCTTGGCGATAAGGGGATTCGGATAACTGATACGGATATTCGTGCCATTGCTAATACGGCACTTGTAAGTACTCCTCTTGAAGAGAAAGTTCTCCATCTAGAAGAATTGCTTGTTGTAACTGGAACAAACGCAAGTCCTACAGCTACCATAAGACTAGCTGTTAACGGAAAGCCTTACATTTATGCAGAAAATGGGGTTGGTCCTATTGACGCTGCCATAAATGCTGTCCAAAAAGCCTGTGAAGCGGCTGGAAAGTTTTCCCTTCAAGAGTTTCGAATAGAAGCAATCACAGACGGAACAGCTGCAGTCGCAGAAACCATTGTTACCATAGAGGATGACCAAGGTAGGCGAACGTCTGCACGAGGAGTAAGCGAAGACATCGTGACTTCAGGAGTAGAAGCTATCATTGAGGCGATTAATCACCTCTTAGAGAGCTCTTGAAGTTCTCTTGACTATTACAGTATCCACTAAGAAGGAGAATGGAATCAGAAACAGTTGTCCTGTCAATTTTGTGACTGTTAGCTGCCTTAGTGGGTGCTCGTATTTGAAATTTGAATCTTGAAAAGCAATGATAAGAAAAATGGTGATGATGTATGGATATGACAATTACAGAGAAGATATTAGCAAAATCAGCTGGGAAATCTCAAGTAACTCCCGGAGAAATTATAAATGCAAATATCGATATTGCCTTAACTCATGATGTTTTGTGTGGTCCTACTGCAGAAGAATTTTGGCAGCTTGGCATTGAAAAAGTTTGGGACCCAGAAAAAATAGTTGTTACCCCAGACCACTTTGTTCCTGCGAAAGATATCGCTTCAGCAAAATTGTACCAAACAATGGAAAAGTTCGTTAAACAACAGGGGATAAGGAACTACTATCCTTTAGGGAGACATGGAATCTGCCATGTTATGTTGTCCCAAGAAAGGTTTGCAAAACCTGGGATAGTTATTGTTGGGACGGACAGTCACACTTGTACAAGTGGTGCAATGGGCGCATTTGCTGCAGGAATCGGAACAACAGATATGGCAGGAGTTTTTGCCACTGGAAAATGCTGGTTCAGAGTTCCAGAGTCAATAAAATTCGTTCTTTCTGGAAACTTGAGAGAATCAGTGTATGCGAAGGATGTAATTTTACACATCCTTTCAGAAATTGGAGTAGACGGTGCGCTCTATAAAGCAATGGAATTCACAGGTCCTATAATAAACGGGCTCATTATGGATGAACGCTTTGTTCTCTGCAATATGGCTATTGAAGCAGGAGCAAAAAATGGTATCATCAATCCTGACAAAAGAACACAGAGCTATCTAAGAGGACATGTAGTAGAACAGCAGCAACAATTGACAAGTGATGTTAAAGCTGACTATAACGAAGAATTTTCTATTGACGTTTCAGAGCTAGAGCCTTCAGTAGCAGTTCCCTGCTTGCCTTCAAACGTTAAGACCGTTAGAGAAGTTCAGTCTATTGCAATTGATCAAGCAGTGATAGGGTCTTGTACCGGAGGGCGATTATCAGATCTAAGAATCGCTGCTCAAGTCCTAAAAAACAAATGTGTTCATTCTTACACTCGGTTGATAGTTATTCCCGCAACTCAAAAGATCTACTCTCAAGCTCTACAAGAGGGCTTATTGCAAATCTTCATGGAAGCAGGAGCAGTAATCTCCACACCTACTTGTGGACCTTGTTTAGGAGGGCACATGGGAATTCTAGGGGAAAATGAAGTAGCTATCACTACAACTAATCGGAATTTCAAAGGGAGAATGGGACATGAATCTTCTAAGATTTACCTAGCTTCTGCAGCAACGGTTGCCGCATCAGCTGTCAAGGGGGAAATAATCGATCCGAGGGATTTAGTTTGAAAAAGAAAATACAGATGATACAAGGAAATGCCATAACCTATGGTGATCATATAGATACGGATGTAATCATTGCAGCTTCATATCTAATACATGGAAGTGATATAGACTATTTGAAGCAGTATGCAATGGAGAGAGTTGATCCTAACTTTCATGAGAAAATAAGTGAAGGGTCATCTATCATAGTTTCTGGAAGCAACTTTGGTTGTGGGTCTTCCCGCCAACAAGCACCAGAAGTTTTGAAAGCAGCAGGAATAGAAGCTGTGGTAGCAGAATCCTTTGCTAGGATTTTCTTCAGAAATGCCATCAATATTGGCTTGCCTGTTTTTATCGCTCCTGGAATTTCAGCTATCACACAAGAAGGTGACAGAATTAGTATTGATACTGTAGCAGGAGTGGTATTCAACCAGTCAAAGAGTGAGAAGATTCAAACAACAACAATTCCTGCCTTCATGCGAGAAATTCTTGAGAATGGAGGACTAATTCCTCACCTGAAAAAAAGTCTGCTTACTTGTAAGGAGGAAATGACGAGATGAAAAAATATGAAGTCATGGTAATTCTAGGAGATGGAATTGGTCCAGAAGTTATGGCAGTAACAATTGATATACTCAAATCTTCTGAAGCGAAACTCAAGTTCAACTATTTCGAAGCTGGAGATTGTACTTTAGAGAAACAGGGAATTGCCCTCCCTGAAGCTACTCTTGAGGCTGCAAAAAAGGCAGAAGTTATCCTAAAAGGACCAATCGGTGAATCCGCAAAGGATGTTGTATTGCCCTTAAGACAGACTCTAGACCTTTATGCAAACATCCGCCCTGCAAGAAATCTCCCAGGGATAGAAACAAGGTTAAAACCAAATGAAGTGGTAGATCTAGTCATTGTTAGAGAAAACACCGAAGGACTCTACTCGAGAAAGGGTGGCGTGAAGGAAGACTATGCTTTTGACATGAAAATAGCCTCAAAAAGAGCTAGTCAAAGGATAATGACTCTTGGTTGTCAAATCGCTCAAAAAAGAAAGAGGAAAGTATCTGTGGTTCACAAAGCTAATGTCCTCAAAGCTGACAAGTATTTTCGGGATGTTTGTGAGGATATTGGAAAACAGTATTCTGACCTTGAAATTGAGCATATGTACGTCGACAATTGTGCCTATCAACTGATACATGATCCAACACAGTTTGATGTGCTAGTGATGCAAAATCTCTTTGGAGATATTCTAAGTGATGAAGCATCATGGGTTCAAGGAGGATTGGGGCTTTCTCCAGGAGCGAACCTTGGAGAAAAGCAAGGAATGTTTGAACCCGTTCATGGCGCAGCTTGGACTCTAAAAGGAAAAAATGTTGCAAATCCGACCGCAATGATACTAAGTGCTGTAATGATGCTCACTTGGTTGGGGGAAAAATATGACGATAAGGATTTACAAGATCAGGCACTTCGAATTGAGGATGCTGTACAAACTGCACTTATGGATGGACACAAGACTACAGATGTAGGTGGTAAGCTGACAACAACAAAGTTTGTTGAAAAAGTAAGAGAAAACTTAGAATCAGTAACTTGATACGTCCATAATTTATTCGAAAATTGGATTTATGAACAATTGTTTCCATAAGTCCCCCTTTTTCCTTTTTGATGTTCGCTTTAATTACTCAAGTTTCTCTATTCAACAATTCTCTGCCTAAACATCTTCAATGAATTTTGTAATGTTCTTCTGAAAAGAAAAAGCTGGATCTTTATACTCCTTATTTAAGAAATGATATTGATGCAAATGTAATCTAGCTTGGAATTAAAGAATTTAAGATTGTTATATTGATTTAGATAGTTAAAATGCAAATTTCGATAGCAACTTCAGAGCAATCAAAAATTATCATGTTAAGAGTCATTATGTCATAAGTAATTGGTAACTGGTATATTTTGTAAACCAAATCAAGAGCTCAATATTTTGTCTTAGAAGATCGATTTTTTTTTGGTAAGCTTTCTTTGATGAAAAAATAACCAACAGATGCGAGAGCTCTCATAATTGCTATTGCAATGGTAGTGGAGATAACCATGATAATCGGTCCATAGGTTGAGCTAATTGCATCAGCAATAAAACCCGCGCTCAGAGAACCAATAAAAGTTGCAATGCCCCAAGAAGCATGAGCTAAACCTGAAAATGCGCCCAAAGTTTCTGTCGATGAGAGATCTAAAACATAAGTATTCATCAATACTAAGAAAATACCATTACCAAAACCACTAATGACATTTGTTAACATGATATAAAACCAGGAACCAGAGAGCACAGCAGGAATATACAGAAGAGAAACACTAAACATAATTACTCGAGAGAAAATAAGCACAGGTTTTCTACCAAAACGGTCACCCAATTTTCCACCAAGAAAACCACCAAAACTGAAAAAGATAACGTAAATTGCTGCAACAACAGTTAATTCATAAATTTTTAAACCCATTATAGAAACTTGAATAACAGGATAGATAGGCCAAAGGGCAGCCATAGAGATGCCGAAGAAACCATTGACAATGATGAAATTTCGGAACGATTTATTCTGAAAAGCAGTAATCATTTTCGGTTGAACTCGAGAAGAATCCTTTATTCTTGTTTCCTTTAGAAAGATAACCGCAATTCCACTGATAAATAAGGTAAGAGCACAAACAGCAAAAACAATGCCATATTGGAGCTTCCAATCAAGACCAGTAATGAGTTTTCCCAAAACAATGTATCCATTAAAGCGATCAAAGAAAAAGAATATGCATGCAAGTATTAGCATTAACACTACACCTACTGCTTGACCAATTGCACTCAATTTGCCTATGTATGTTGTTCGTCCTTTCAATTTTGTGATATCCCCTAAAGCAGCATTCCATGCAGGGATAATAATACTAAAAGCAAATGCTTGAGCAGTAGCAACAATGACTAACATTATCGTACTGTAGGAAAAAATAAGCATAGCAGAAAAGGCAAAACTAAAGAAAAAACCAAGCAAAAGGAAGAGCCTTCTCCCTTTTTTATCACTCCACAAACCAATCCGACCTTGAAAGAGAGCACCAACCAGATTTCGAATTGCAGTAAGGAATCCCATAACCGTTGAGGTAACACCAACTTGAGCGGCAAAATAGGGGAAGAAATTGAGAAGAATGAGTTGAGAGGTATTACTACCAATGGAGAGCAACCAGAATAATTTTCGTTGAGGCTTTTCAGAAGTGTTTTCAGCTTGATCCTCTGAGTCATCAAAAGAATGCTCTTCAAAGCTATCTTCATTTGAATGAACTTCTTTGCTCTGTTCTTCTGATAATTTATCTGTCGTTGTAGACAACCTCAATAAGCGAATTAACAAAACTAGACCTCTCGCCTAAAAAAGAATTGTGAAAAATCTCAATAGTTAACTGAAAAAAAATCCTTTAAGACTTAGGAATTGCTTTTCCAAGATTTATTTGGTCATTTTTCGGCAAACTTTCACTGATGAAGAGAAAACCAGTCGCAGCGAAAACTCTCAGGACAGTAACACCAATGGACATGATAATCATAGTTGTTTTTATTGTATAATTTGCTGTAAGAAAAGCATCAATAATGAAACCTGAAATAAAGGACCCTATGAAAGTAGCAATACCATAAAATACTTCGCGAATGCCAGAATATCCACCCATCAAATCTTTAGGAGCAAGATCCAAAGTGTACGCACTAACAGCAACAAGATTAATACCAGTTCCAATACCACCAACAAAACGAGAAAGGATGAGCAAAGACCAACTTCCAGAAGTGATGGCTGGGATCATACTAACTGGAAAGAAGAGCAAAATAAAAATAGAGATAATAATTAAGGGCTTTCTTCCAATCTTATCACTTAATTTACCGCCTAAGATTTGAGCGATAGCAATAAAAATTGTAAAAGAAGAAGTCATAATAGCAATCTGCCAGAAAGTAAGTGTAAGATGATCAACAAGAATAATTGGATTCGCAGGCCAGATCAAAGCCATGGTGATACCCCAAACAGAATTGACAATGAGGAATTTAACAAAATTTTTGTCCTGGAAAGCAACACGCATTCGAGGGACATGATTATTTTTAGGATCGACAAGGCGAGTTTCTTTGAAGAAAATCATTGTTATAATACAAAGTAATGAATTAAAGGCAGAGATAGCAAAGGCAACACCATATTGAACACGCCAGCTAACAAAGACTGACCAGCCTAAGACTACTGAACCAGAATAATGATCAACAAAGAAAAAGAGAAGTGCAATTAATAAAGCAAAAATAACAGAAATTATTCTACCAATAGAAGTGATTTTACCAATAAAAGAAGCACGGTTTTCCAGTTCAGTAACATCTCCTAGAACAGCATTCCAACTGGGAATGACCACACTAATAGCAAAAGCTTGGATAATTGCAACGGTAATAAGCAACCAAGTGCTCTCAAAAAAAAGTAAGGGAATGGGTATTAACAAACCAAGGATGAATCCAATAATAAGAATGAATTTCCGACCAAATATATCTGATAGACGGCCAACCAATCCTTGAAAGAGACCTGAAAGCAAATTACGAATAGACATAAGAAAACCTAAAACTGAAGCAGAAACACCAGCTAAACGAGCAAAAGCAGAGAAAAACTGTTGAAAGAAATTCTGAGAAGAAGAGCTAAA
Organism: Candidatus Heimdallarchaeota archaeon; assembly: GCA_018238155.1. Taxonomy (GTDB): domain Archaea; phylum Asgardarchaeota; class Heimdallarchaeia; order JABLTI01; family JABLTI01; genus JABLTI01. Next base: position 19,501 of record JABCTZ010000012.1, read on the forward strand.
AACAGAGATTGCCCAAAAGAGGCTAAGGCGATTTCCCTTGAGATTCAAATCTTGTGATGAATCGTCAGGAGTGGAAAACTCTTCATCTGATTTTGGTAAAATTTCTTCGCTCGTGAAACTATCTCCAAAGACTACTTGAAAAATAAAGAAAAAGTAAATGTAAAAAAGGATTTGGATATGAATCAAAAGTATTAGGAATTCAAAAAGAACCTACCAGTTGAAACAGATGTTCATAATTAGCAAAAAAAGACTATGACATCCACCTTCTACTTTTAGCTCTATTTAACATCAGCAAAATTTTGTGAGGAATTTTTGGTCGTACAAAATATTCTAACCAACCAGAACCTACAAATGGTTTTTGGTTTGCTGAATGCCCTTGAAAAGACACAAAAGAGCGAACATACATTATCAAATTACTTAGTACTTTTTCAAAAACCATTGACACGACAAACTCAGAGTTGTCTGATATAACTGAAACTTCATGGGGAATTTTAATGAGCCCCGTTCTTTTCCAGTTAGTTGGTGAGATATCAAATTCATAATAGAACTTTGGTTCTTTTTCTTTATCTTGTCGTGTGAAAAGAAAGCTAAGACAACCACGATAGTTTTTCGTAGGAAGAACCCTAACAAAGATCATTGCTCGATCCTTACTATAGATGCGCCCCCAGTGCCATTGCAGATGAGTTTCAAGCATATCAGCTGTCCCCCAAGTGTGGTCATGGTATCCTGTTCCCTCAAGGGTAGTAGCCTGATCCTTAAGATTAATAGTTCCTTTAGCATGAAATAATGGAGCGGGAAAAATTGCCGCAGAAAATTTCTTTGGGTCATGAATATGCCGAAAGTAGATACCATCTTCTCCAATTTTAAACCCTTGACAAAGGGGTCGGATGATAAAACTGGCTTTCAAATTGGGAATATCTACATTAATTCGATATTCTTCAATTTGTTGGTCGGAATTCCCTACAATTAAAATAGAGCTCTTACCAAAATGAATTTTCATTTCATTTGTATCTGCTCTTTCCTCAATACGAAAATCACTTTCAGATAATAAATGGATTTTATTCCAATGCTTCTTTTCGTTTTTGATTTCAATATGTAAGTGTGGTTTTGATTTGTGAGCGGTGGGATCTCGTCTTTTGAATAAAATTACGAAAGAATCGCCATTTTCTGCTTCAACATCAAAATACCACCATTCAAAAGAAGCAGAATAGGTGAGAATATGTTCAGTTGTGATTTTAGGAAAATCATCTCTAAAACTAGTGAATAAAATTTCTGTTTGAAGAGCATCAGTACGAACAAAATCAGATTTTTCCATGGTTTTTTCATTCATTTGAATCATTCTTTTTAAGATGCTAAATTTTAAAAGGGTTTTCTATATCAAAGCACAACCTTTGAATGAGCATCAGATTTCTTTTCCATAAAGGGAGATTTTATTCAAAAGAAGAAATGTTTATCGAAAAATATACTGAAGAAGAATAGAATAAAAGGGTGAAATAAAATGGTGGGCGGGGCCGGATTTGAACCAGCGACCTTCTGCTAGTAAGGCAGACGTCATTCCGAGCTAGACCACCCGCCCTGGTGGTTGTTCTTTTACGTTCCTTTTTACCTTTTAATTATTCCGTTTAGTAAAAAATATCAAGAACAAAAAAAAACAGAATTACTTTCAGAAATTATTAATGCAGATGAAGTTGTTTGGCGATTAGAAAACAAGTTAAAAAAGAGGAATTTATACTTTCCTTAGTGTTGTCTTTTGATGGTTATCGGATGTGAAAAAAAGGTTGGAAATAAATGAATTAATCTTCATAGTATGTTTGGTAGCTCTATTATGGCAGTTCCTCTTCTATTGAATGCTGTTTGGAGTTATTATTATATAATTAAAGCAGTTAACTACTGGTTTCAAATAACTTATAGTGGTGAATGACTAGAGGAGGTTGGTAGATTTTCCAATATTGTAGAATAGAGTTAAAATGTTGCTGCATTTGAGTTACATCAGTTATCAACTTTTCTAAAAATTCTTTGGGTAAAAACTCGATAGTTTTATATATTCTATTAGATAAATTAACATTAACATTCATTGAAAAAGGATGGGGAAATAATGAGAAAGAGAACAAAATTTCTTATAGTTTCACTTATGTTATTAGCTAATTTCGTTTTATTAGCATGTTCTAGTAACATAACTGACTCAAGTACAAAGACAATGAAAACTGCATATCTTCGAATTACTAAAATTGAAGTCACCAATGACTTCAATGCAGGTGTTTTAACTCAATATGAGTACAGATTTGCAACCGAATTCAGACGACTCTTTACAAATTACGGAGAGAGATTGATTAACTCTGATTATGAATATAATAATTGGGGTCGAACCTACTATACTTATCCTGATAGAATCAATGGTAGATTCACTGGTGTATTAGTTAAAGACTTGAATCTTCCAACGAGTTATACAATACCATTAAGCAATTCTGGTTTTGAATTCTTCTTAGCAGTAAGAGTTAAGAGAATTGGTGGTGTGTACTATACAAACGGATTTTACCTTGGAAACTCTGATAACCAATACAATCAAGAATACACAACTTGTTCAATAAGTAGACATGGTGGAACCTACAAGATTAGTTATATGTTTATCTTGACTTAGTATCTTTACTAAGTTTTTTTTTTAAAAAATAAAATTTAAAATTGAAGGTGAGAAGAACGATGTTAGCTAAGTATCGAATTAAATCCCGCTCTCAGGAATTATTAAAAGTAGCTTTAATTGTTACTTTATTATCATTTTCAATTACTCTTGTACATTTTCTTCCACAGCTAATAACTCCCCAGATACTAAATAAGAATCTTTCAAAATTGACATTTGGAGAAATAGATGTTGATGATTTACAAGAAAACCATTTTGATTTTGTTTTTGAAGGAACTACCAATAACTTCTCAGTAATTGAAAATTTTAATAACACACTTAAACAGGCTTCAATTTCCACATATAATCAATTCTGTCCAAAATCATCATTTCATGGTTTTTATGATGTTGTGGTTGAGAGGAGTTCCAATTCGACAAACTGGCTCTTAGTTGGTACATCTCATGCTATTTTCAGTAATATAGTTAATAATATTCTAAATAAAACATCTATTGATGGTGCACTTATTATTACAAGTAACCTTACAATAATTACAGGTTTATATAATTTTAATGTACGCGAAGAATCCTTCAATTTATCCATTAGCAATAATCTTTCTTTGGATATTTTTCGGAATCATGAACAGATATTATCCGAATATCTCTTTAGTGGACCTTATACCGGTATCGAGAATATTGTTCTACTTCCTGTTCAAACATTGGACAATCTTTACCGATCTACATTAGAATTAGATCAAAATTTCAAATATAACATCTTTGGATATCTCTCTGTAGATGAATCACAAAAATCTGAACTGTATTGGTCTGTTGACAAACAATATAAAAAGAAACTGTTTCAAAGGACGATAATTTCGAATCTTCAAAAAATTGATTCAAAAGTTAATGTTATTTTTACTATCTCAAGTGGTGTTAATAGTTATGATATACAAGCAGATATTCTAATCAATTTGGTTTATTCAATTGTCCGATGTATGCAACTTGTTGTTTGGATAATATCTCTTGTTATTATGTTTATTTCAATAACTAAATTACAGGAACTTAATAAGTATCAAGAACTAAATCAACTTCTAGTAGGTCAGTCATGGAAAGGACGAATTGGCGGTATTCTGATTGATAGTCTCTTATTATGTGGAACTTCAACAATAATTACAGCAATGCTATTCTTTCCATTAATGTATTCCCAAAATCTTCTTTCTATGCAATTCCAATTCACAATTGATCTATTATTTCAGTTCATTCTTCTCCAAGTTCTTCAATTAGTTATAATCTTATGTTCATTTCTAGCATATGAGTTCCATTTGAGAAAGATTCAAAACTCAAAGATAGCTTATGATACAAAATACCAATTTTCAAAAGATAAATTCATAAGAATTATATTTGCTTGTTGTGTATCTTTGCTTATCCTTAATATCTTCCTTCAAGATAAATATTGGGTTTTCTTAATAATGTTTTTTGGTGTTTTACTAACAAGTCTTTTTATTAGTGGGATTTTATATTTTATTTTATTGGTAGTCATCACACTAAGCGAAAAATTAAATTTCCTCTATTTGAAATGGAAGGATAAACCACTTAGTTCAATAAGCTGTTTGTTTATTTTATGGAAGAAAAAGTTTAAACGAAAAAATTTCTTATTTCTATTTCTATTTACTCTGATATCATCAACATTCATTTACTCAAATGCTACTGCAGATATTAACAAAACAAATTGTCTATTTGATTTAGGTGGAGAGATAAATTTAACAATATATGGGAATGCTACCAACCAAGTAATACCTGCTTTATCTTCGTATGATAATATTGAAAGTTTTACCATTAAGAAATTTTCATTTCAAAAGAGCAATGGAACAGGTTTCTTCAATTATGGTATAATTGAAAACAAGCTTCATGTAATTAATAGATCAGATTTTTCTGGAAGTGAAATATTTAGTGTAAAAGGAATTGATTTTCAAGACTATTTTGAACACTACTCCAATTGGAATAAGAAAAACTGGTTAGATGGGGTTACTTCATCTCAATTAGATAATCGCTCTATCCTTCTAAGTAATAAACTTAGATCAGAGGGTTTTAGTAAAGGTGATAATTTACTGATAAACAATGATTCATTGATAGTAGCTGGCTTCTTTCAAACATTACCAAGTATTGGAACACAATCAACTAGTGACTATTTTAGTACGATAATATGTGACATATCTGTACTAACAAATTGGTTCCAATCTAATAACATAAATAATGATTTTGCATCCTTTATTATAAGGACATCAACAGAAACAACATTAGAAACCATTGAGTATCTAAATACTAGACTTTCATCCCAAAAATTTGAACTGAGTTATCTTGATCCAGAAATTTACTCTAGTGTAAATACCATTTTTCTGAAACCACTTGCGATTTGTTTTGAAGCATTTATTCTGATTTTTCTTGCTTTAATCCTTTTCTCATTAATGAGAATAAAGAATCAAAGTGGAGAAGTCTTATCATTAAGCTTAATTGCAATTAGAAAAAATTACCGGAAACCATTCTGGAATTATTCTTTGATAGAAAATGGAGCTATTCTATTGTTTGGTTCAATAATCTTCTTTATCTTCAATATAGCCGCTTATAGACTTCAAGCGATGGTATTAATTAGTGAATCATTTTTCGTTTCTGGAAATACTATCCAGAATTATGCATTTCTATTCGTTGGATATTTCATATTATTATTAATCCAACAAATAGCTATTTTCCTTGGTATTCGAAAACTTGATCTTGCTATGATATTTCGTCATCCTGAATAAGAAATCTTGGTGTGTATAATATGAAAACAAATAATGCTAATCATAAGCTCTCAATAAATGAATTAACTAAAATATTCCCACATCCATCAAAACCTAACACGAATATTCCAATTCTTGCAAATGTTTCTCTTAATATGGATGCCAAGAGACTAAATTTCCTAATTGGTCCCTCAGGTTCAGGAAAAACTACTTTATTCAGAATTTTATTAAAAATCGAGGTAATAAATGCTGGGGAAATCCACTTTGATGATCAGATTATTCATTATCTCTCACATAAGCTAAGGACGAAATATCTACAATCAGTTGGATTTATGGATCAATTCCCTGCAAGATATTTGTTAAAACGTTTAACTGTACAAGAGAATTTGGATTATGTTCTATTATTGCGTTCTACCTTGAATTCTAACGAACGGCAAGAACGAATTCAATCAATAATAAAAGAGCTCAATATCACAGATTTCTCTGAACAAAAAGTGCAGACACTCTCAGGAGGAGAATTACGACGATTAGGTTTAGCTTGTACGATTATCTCTAAACCTGATTTATTACTTTTGGATGAACCTACTGCACAATTAGATGTTGAAAACAAGAAACTTGTTATGAATACCATAAATAAATTATTTTCGATTTATAAACCCTTGATCATTATTACAACACATGATCAAAGTATAATTGAAGAAAAAAGTGCTGTTTATGAAATTAAAAATAGGAGGATAGAATTATTATGCTTGTAAATTTAAAAGACATTCATTACTCAATAACAGATAAAAATCGACAAATTGAATTAGAAATTCTAAGTGGTATTGATTTACAATTACATAAAGGAGAATGTTGCTTTATATCCGGACCATCAGGTTCAGGGAAAACAACTTTACTTCATATTATAGGTGCTCTTCTTCATCCTTTCCTAGGAACTCGAACATTGTTTTCAAAACAAATTGATAATAATTCTTCATTTGGTGAAATTCTAGAAATACGAAATAAAATTGGTTACTTAATGCAAACTTCATATTTACCTTCAGAAATTACTATACAAAAATATATACAAATCCAAACCAGCCTTGCAGGACTAGGTTTAAGAACAGCTAAAAAAAAATACAAAGAATTAATGGAATTTCTCTCCATAGATCAATTTATGAAAATGAAACCAAGTTCTTTAAGTGGTGGAGAAAGACAAAGAGTTGCTCTAGCAAGTGTTTTACTTCAAAATAACCAGCTTTTATTACTAGATGAGCCAACAGGTTCCCTGGATCAAAAATCAAAAGAAGTAGTTTGGAAACTCATAGATGAATTACGTACAAAAAATCATACTATTTTAATTGTCAGTCATGATTTAACGTTTAAGAATTACTCTGACAGTTCTTATGAATTGCGAAATGGCAAACTTCACTAAATAGAATCCAAAATAGCTTTCTTGACAATTCTCCGGGTTTTAAATAGTCTCTTTCAGTATATACTAGTGAACTATTTTGTTAGCTCTGATTAGGTGAGAACCATTTTAACAAAACAGCAAGTCAATACTTCCATAAACAAAGCACATCCCGATGCAGACATTATTACTATCGGTTGTGAGGATCAATTACAAAAAAGGAACCGTCTTAAAGGTCTTGCTATGCAAAAACTCGTCCTTGAAGTTATGTCTGCTCGAAAAAATGATGATTCTATAGCCAAAATTTCTGCTGTTCTTTCCACTCAAGGTACCAATTATTTCATCGTTGATATTCCCTTCAAAATTAACAAAGACTCTTTATTCCGAAAATGGGAGTACTTTCATTGTAACGATCTCGACGATTATTTAGAAATCTGGGTTCGTGAAGAAATTTTTGATAAAACATGGAAAATCTGTAGTTTCTGTGGGCTACGAATTCGTGCTGGTGAACAATTCTCCCGTAAATGCAAGAAGTGCAAAAAGGGTTGGTATCATTTTGCTTCTGAAAAGCTTCCCTCCTGGAAAGTCCTTACACTTGGTCCCAAAGATCGCATGGTGAATCTTCTTTTGGAAAAGGGTTTTATCAAACCTGCTCCAATCAAGAAGCGCCTTGATTTCTTCCGTTATTCTAAAGGTGTTTTTGAAATCTACGAAGCTCGGAACAAAGAATCTACCGGTTTAACCACTATGGATCTTCGTAAGACATTGATCTATCCTTTCATTATACACAATAGCGGCTATAAAGTTGAAAAGTTCATTTTAGTTTATAATGGTCATCTCACTGATGAACTTCTTCGTGAGATTCGAAAGGGGTATGGTCGTAATTTTCCCTTTAAAATCGAGCTTCGCCCTGTTGGTGACTATCTTCGAAAAAATGGTTTGAAAATTAAAGCTGTCCGTGTTCTCAACGACAATGGTCATTATGATTACAAGCTTGTTAAGGGTTTCAAAAATAAAATAATCATTGATTTGACAGAGGCTTAGGGGAAAAATATTGGAGGTTGACATGCAACCTCACTATTCATTTTTTGAGTGTTAGTAACCATTCGAGAAGGTTTAGTACTTTGATTTTTGGTTCTGGAGCGGGAGGTGGTTCATCGAAATCGAAGTCGTCGTCATCTATCTCTTGTTCATCTCGAGCGATTACACTGGCACCTTTTTGTAATGTTAGCTCACATGTTGGACAGAACGTTAGAATGATATCTGCCCCTTCTTTTTCTGCTTCTCGGTATCTTTTCTTAGAAATTTCAATGGCTATTTCGGGGTATGCCATTAGCATCCCTGACCCTGCACCACAGCAATGACTGTCAAGTCCATGATTTTCCATTTCAACGAATTCGATATTTTTCACTGCTTGAATGATTTCTCGAGGTTCATCAAGAATACCACCGAATCGACCGAGATGGCATGGGTCATGCCAAGTTACCTTGACTTTCTTTTTACTCTCAAATTTCAGTTTACCATCTTTCACAAGTTGATGTAGTTTGGTTATGAAGTGAATTGGTTTTGCTTTTAGTACATCTGAGTAATTTTCTTCAAGCATTCTGTAACATGTTGGGCAGCCTGTAACAATTTCTTTTGCTTTGGTTTTATTTAGAATAGCAACTATTCCTTTCTTTTTCTCTTCGAATTCTTTCAAGTATCCTGTGTCATACAGCAGATTATTGCAGCATGGTTCTTCTTCGCCAAGATAATTGACATCTCCCAACAATTCAGCCATATCGATGAGTGTTTTCTGATCTGTTAACGAGTATGTGCATCCTCCAAAAAGAAGTGTTTTACTCTTTTTGTTTGATTTAATTTCAGGTACAATCCTCTTTTCTGGTTTCTGTTTGAATGGGTTGCCAAAAGTTTCGATTGATTCTCTTCCGTTCTCTAGGTATCTGTCTGTAAATCCTTTGTCAATCATATCTGCTTTGAAATCACGGAAAATAATTGTATTATCTAATGCACAGTTCTTTTCGCAATACCCACATAAAAGGCAAGTGTTCGCTAGTTTCATGACTTCCTCGTTAACTTCTATGGTGCCCTCTACTATTCCACGTGCGACGAGGTTTCTCCCTCGAGATGTGTAAGTTTCCATACGTGTGACTTCATAAACTGGGCACTTTTGAGTACAGAAACCGCATCTAGTTCGGTTGCAGGTATAAATTTCATCAATGTGTTCTTTTGTTCTCGGTAGTTCGTCCATAAGTATTCGCTCCATTTACTCCTTGTATCCGAACATTTTAATTGGAAATTTTTTCCCTGGATTCATGATTCCATTTGGATCAAAAACTTGTTTAATCTTGAACATATATTCGTATGCTTCTTGGTGTTCCAATTCTCCTATCCAGGGCGTTTTAAATTCTGAGTCACCAATGTACGTAGCGCTTGTTCCTCCCATTTCAATTGCTGCTTCGCTCATTTCTCGAACATATGAATAGAATCCTTGAATATTCTCTGGATCCTTGTCGTCTACAAAAACAGCAAAACTGATACTCGGGCTTAACCTGTTTGGTCTCTCGTGGTATACACACATTCCAAGTATTTGTTGATTATATTTGGTCGCTATTTCGATGAATTTATCGTATCCTTCTTCAATACGCCCTATTGGGAATCCGCAGTCTACTGCACCAAATTTTTTCTCTCTTTGTGAATCTGGCCATTTCTGTTTGAACGGGGTAAAATTGACGGTATATTTCGATGCCCACCATCCATCTGTGATTTCCACTTCTTTTACTAATAGTCCTTTATTCTTCTCACAAATTTTAATGGCATAATCTCGGTTGAACTTGATAATTTCATCAGTATCTTCTGCAGTTGCAAATGAAATTCCTAGCAGTGCTTCTGACCATTCTGGGATTTCAGGTTCATGTCCATGTTTTTCTTTATAGGAGTGAGTGTAAAATCTTAACCTTTGTTTGCAATTGATGTGTGCAGATTCAAGTGCAAGTCCCGCATGCATGATATCTCTAATCGCATACATTGAATCGTTTAGGGACGGAAAGACAATCATATCTACAAGTCTGTTTTTTTGGACAGGAATAAGCTTGACCGTTGCTTCTGTAACAATGCCTAGCGTTCCTTCTGAACCCACTAGGAGCCAATTTAGCTGGTACCCTGAATTTGAACACATTGCTTTTCTTCGACCTGCTCGAACGATTTTTCCTTCTCCGGTTACTATTACTGCATTTGAAAGGTGATCAACCATTCTTCCATGTCTAATACCAAAAGTCGAATCATTATTGCAAGCAATTGAAGCTCCTACTGTGACTGCTTTTTTGCTTTCAGGTTCATGAGGTAAATAGAGTCCATGTCTTTTCGCTTCTTGATTTAGGTCCCACAGTGTTATTCCAGCTTGCACAGTTGCAGTCATATTTTCAACATCAATTTCAAGAACTTTATTCAATCCTTTTGTTTCAAAAGCAATGCCGCCATAAATTGGTACCGCTCCTCCACCCATTCCAGTAAGTCCCCCCATTGGTGTTACTGGGATTCGGTGTTTATTTGCTATGGAAACAATTTTTGCTACTTCTTCTGTCGTTCTCGGGCGAACTACAACATCAGGTAAAGTAGTATTCTTGTCATCTCTTGGTGACCAATCTCGTGAATAAGCCATCCGATGTGTTTTTTCGTCAAAGATTACGTCTTTTCCTACTGCATCCTTTAACTCTTGGACAATTTCAGGTGATATTTTGCCGAATTTCATTGTTCATAACCAAAATATTTGCTATTATTTCTACTCAAAGCTTTAATTCAATTTTAAGATTTTGCATTTAGATTTTATTAAATGGTATTTGCTCTCCTCACAGCAAATTAGAGAACTGCTATTTTTGAAACGGTTTTAAAGCTTCTCGAGATACTTGGAAGCTTCTACAAAAAGATCTTCCTCATTACCTAGTGCTTCGCAAAGCGCAGAGACTATTTCCCAGGTAATATCCCAATCATTGATTTGATATCGTATTGCTTCTTTGAATACTTTTAGTGATTCTTGCAAGAGGTTTTTCTCATTTTTTTCCTTTCCTAGACCATAGAGGTTACAAGCTAAAGTATCTTGAAATGCGGCGAACTGAGGGTCTCTACTTACAGCTTGTCGTGAAAACTCTGTTCCTTCTGAGTAAAGCTTTGCCATAAAAAAGCTCCAAGCAATTCTATTGTATTCGTGAGCCGCATCAAAAGCTTCAGCAAATTTAGTAATTTCTTTTTGGAGTTCTTTGTTTGATAAAACCTCTTGAGCGAGTTCATTATCTTTTCCTGCTAAAAGGAAGAGTATTGTTGCTATTGGTAAATCATCATTATTTTCTTGATATCCTTTTATTAGTTTCATAATTGCTTGAATAACTTTTTTGCCTTTTTTCAGCTCTGTATAGGCATAGAAAAGTTTCTCCCAAACTTTTGGATAATTAGGATATAATTTGACAACTTTTTCATAGCACTTTGCTGATTCTTGATAATTATTTAGCATATGATAATAATGAGTCCCTAAATTTTCCCAAAAATAAGGATCTTTAGGTTCAAGTTCTGTTGCTCGAGTGAAATATACCACGGCTTTTTGTTGGTTCCCTAATCTACTAATTGTAAATCCTAAATTATTCCATGCAAGAGTGTAGTTTTTGTCAATTGAAAGAGTTTTTTCGAAGCATTCTTGAGCATTCTCATATTCCTCTAGTTCAATATATGACATCCCCATATCAAACCAAACAAGTTTGTCTTCTTTCAATTGGAGAGCTTTTTTGTATGAAGTTATTGCTTCTTTATCTTTGTAAAGGTTATAATACACTTCACCTTGCTTGTGCCACGCTTCAAAAGAGTCAGGTTTTAATTTGATGACCTTCTGATATCCTAGAAGTGCCTCTTCGTATTTCTCCTCTTCAAAAAGAATTTCACTATACTTCATTAATTCCGTGAGATTAGAAATCTCCTCTAACTTTTTCATAGCAATGGTTTCTTTGATTTACAATTATTAAATGTTTTTTACTAAAACCATGTCTAAATTTGAGAAACAATAACTAATATAAGAAATCCTAGCAAAATTAAACAAAAAATAATAATAGGTAAATTTCCCCATTTATAATCCATTTTAAGGGAACCCATAAGTTTGTAGTGCTCAATTAAATAACAATATTCCTTTTCTTCTTTTTGAAAAACAATAATTTCCTCTTCTAAAACTGATTCATCGAATGCTATATCTTCCTCTTCTGTTAGCTCTAATTTTTCAACTGAAACAGCACATTTCTCAGTAAATGCACCCAAATTGTATAACTTTTCAAAAAGGCTATCCTTTGCAAAATCTGATGATTTTAATTTATAGTCTGTTGTTATTTCCTTTTCGTGAACCATATTATCTCTCTCAATTGAAGAGCTACTAGAAAAATAAATACCTTTTGATAAAGAATGAAAATCTAATAATAATATATGAAAAGCTTTGCTTTTAGCGCAAAAATCTTTCTATCATTGTTAGTGAAATACTTAAAATAGTATCTCATCAAGTTTAATCGAAATAAAATCTACGTGGAGTATTGTTCTTTATGAAACCATACAAGAAACTAATGACTCGATATAAAGAGAATACAATTTTAGGAAACATTAATGGAATCCTTAGCTGGGATTTCGAAGTAATAATGCCAAAGAAAGGGACACAACAAAGAGCAGAACAATTAGCAATGTTAAGCGGTATGCTTCACAAAAGATCCACTGCTCCAGAAATTGGTAATTTAATAGATAAAATACAATCTCATGCAAAATATGGTGACTTGTCCACAATCGAAAAGAGAAACGTTACATTAATGAAAAGAGATTATGATAAATTTGTTAAAATTCCAGTCGAATTTGCTCAGGAACTCACTAAGCATGGTGCTATTGCCACAGAGAGCTGGAAAAAAGCAAAGACGAAAGCTGACTATTCTATTTTTAAGAAAGACTTGGCAAAAATGATTGATTTAAAGAAGAAACAAGCACACTATTTTGATTCTGAAAAAGATCCTTATGATGTTCTTCTTGATTATAACGAGTTTGGTTTTTCCACGAAAATATATGATAAGATTTTTGATGAAGCAAAAGCAGGGTTAGTGCCCATTATTAAGGCAATAGCGGGTTCACCAAACCAACCAGATGATACACTCATTCTAAGACATTGCCCTGTTGATATTCAACGCAAAGTGATATTCGATATCGCTAAATTTGTACAGTATGATCTCGAGGGAGGACGAATAGATGAAGCAGTTCATCCATTTACAAGTGGCTTTTTTGATGATGTTCGCATTACAGTAAAATATTATCCTGAAGATTTCACTCCTGCATTTTATTCTTCTTTACATGAAGCAGGTCATGGGTTATATGAACAAAATTTTCCACAAGAGTTCAAGTACCAACCTGTTGGTCAAGCTTCCTCTAGTGCAATGCATGAAGGTCAAGCACGTTTTATCGAAAATATAATAGGTCGAAGTGATGAATTCTGGGAATTTTACTTGCCACGTTTCAAAGAATTGACTGGGAAAACATTTGCTGATGTAGAGTTAAAACCATTCATCCATGCAATTAACAAAGTTTCGTCAACAAAGATACGAATTCATGCTGATCCAGTAACATATTCTTTGCATATCATTCTTCGTTACGAAATTGAGAAAGATATTTTTGCTGATAAAATAACTGTTGATGAAATTCCATCTGTTTGGAATAATAAAATGAAGGACTATCTTGGAATTGATATTGAAAATGATGCTGAAGGATGTCTACAAGATACTCATTGGGCTTGGCAATATTTTGGGTATTTCCCAACTTATGCTCTTGGAAGTTATTACAATGCACAATTCCTCTCAAAAATGACTCAAGATATCCCAAATTGGCGAGATGAAATACGCACAGGTAAAATAGCTACTATACATAATTGGTTGAATACTAACATCCGCAAAAAAGGAGGTCTTCAAGATCCATTGGATATGGTTAAGGATATCACTGGAAAAGAATTCTCCGCAAAGTACTTTATTGAAAATACTAAAGATAAATACTCTAAATTATATGGCTTGTAACTGAGCCATTTATCTTTTCTTTTTTTAACAAAAAAACCAATTCGATATAATCCTTTTAAATAACAAAGGCAATTATTTTTTTTGTAGATGATTGTTGATGGTGAAAATAACTCAAGAAATTGACTTGTACGAAAAATTGCTTGCAAAAATTAAAGAAATTACTATCTTAAATAATGCTCTAGGAACGATTTATTGGGATATGGAGACTTTTATGCCAAAAGGAGGCATTGAACAAAGGTCAGAAGAAATAGCCATTATGAGTGGTTTAATTCATGAAAGAGTTGTCGAACCTGAAATTGGTTCTCTTTTAGAGAAAATCAAACAACATAATAATTACGAAAAGCTTTCTGATGCTGAGAAAAGAAATATCTATCTCATTCAAAGATCATATGACCAACAAACTAAGATTCCTAAAGATTTAGTGATGGCTTATGCAAAGCAAGCTGCTATTGGAGTTGAAATCTGGAAAAAAGCAAAAGCTGAATCTAATTATAAATTATTTCAACCCGAGTTAGAGAAAATCCTTGAATTAACTAAAAAACAAGCTCACTATCTCAATCCAGATAAGGATCCATATGATGTTTTATTGGATCAAAATGAACCCGGTTTTAACAGGGAGATAATTGACAAGCTCTTTTCTGAATTACGAGATGGTTTGAAACTTCTTATTAAAGACACTGTTGAAGCACCAAATCAACCTGATTATTCTATTATTGAACGAAAATGCCCTGTTGAAATACAGAAGAAAATGTCTGAAGATATGGCTAAATTAATCAAATTTGATTTTAAGAGGGGGCGAATTGATGAGGCTGTTCATCCTTTCACCTCAGGTTACTATGACGATGTCAGAGTAACTACAAGATATATTGAAAATGATTTTTCCTCAAATCTCTTCGCGGTTTTGCATGAATGCGGTCATGCTCTCTATGAACAGAATATGCCTAAGAAATTCAAATACCAACCTGTGGGTTACTATTGTTCAATGGGTTTTCATGAAGCACAAGCAAGATTTTTTGAGAATATTGTAGGACGAAGTAGAGAATTTTGGGAACAATACTATCCTAGATTCAAAGAACTAACTGGAGAAATATTTGCTGATATAGAATTTGATGTTTTCCTTCGTGCTTTGAATAAAGTGAATCCATCTAAGATACGTGTAGAAGCTGATCCAGTAACATATTCATTACACATTATTTTGCGCTATGAAATTGAAAAAGAACTTTTTGCTGGTAAAATTTCTTTAGATGATTTACCAAAGGTCTGGAATCAAAAAATGAAAGATTATCTAGGTATTGACATAGAGGATGATGCTGAGGGAGTACTACAAGATACACATTGGGCTGGTGGAGGCTTTGGATACTTCCCTGACTATGCTCTTGGCAACATTTACGATGGACAGCTTCTTTGGACGATGGAACAAGATATCCCTAACTGGCGTGATCAAGTTAAAAAAGGTGATAACTCAAAAATTGTTAACTGGATGGTTAAAAATGTTCACCAAAAAGGAAATCTTCTAGATGCACTCGATTTAATCAAAGAAATAACTGGTGAAGAGCTTTCCACAAAATACTATCTAGATTATTTACGAAAAGAATATAAGAAATTATATTCTTTGTAAGAAAATTCTCTTCAGAGATTTTCTTTTTTTTTGTATAATTTGAGGATTGATGATAACACATGCTATTCAAAGATATTGTTGACAAATTTGATTGGGCTTCTATTGAGAACAGATTTTTTGAAATCTATCCTGATATGAACCATAATGGGGAAACATTCGATAATGTTCTCAAAACATTGAAAGCACTGTCATTAGAAACTACCGAGGAGAGCATCACTTTACTAATAGTACACATAACCGAGGACTATACCAAGAAATCCGTAGATTATCATGAAGTTACTGGTTTTAATATTAAGGACAAACAACATTTTGGAATAGCCTTTATGTCTTGGGAAAAATGGTTAACTATGGAGATTCATCAAAATACACTTGAGAACTATGATCATGAAGGTATTCTAATTCATAGTTTGTGGGAAATGACTTATTATGGTTTTACTCAAACTGATATTCTAAAGGAAAGAGAGGGAAGCGAAAATGAAGATGAGTTCAAAACTATTACTCTGAGCAACGGTTTAGAAATAAATATTCCTTTAGCAATGTTTGAAGGAGAAGATGAAGCAACAAATGCTTTTATTGCTAAACTCGAACAATTTTCTGGTACGAAAGAAGAATTATTGAAGAAAATAAAAGAAGGTCAAGATTTCTTGATTGAGTAGTTAGTTCTCTTCGTCAATTTCCAATGAATTTCGTTCTTTTTTTGTCTTTTTATTCAGTATATTTCGAAATATATAATATAAGCTGATTCTAATACTCACTAAAACCAAATGGAATTGTGATTCATGAAAACTCCTTCCGGAATTGATGATATACCCATTACGAATTCTGAGGACTTAGCAGTCAGTCGGTCTCAAGAGTTATGTGATTTGATATTTCATTTTGCTCCTAAGCAGAAAATTGATGAATTTTACAAATGGTTGAAGGAATTTTTACAATACAATACCAATTTTCCACAAAACAAAGAAATACATAATCTCTTAGCAAAATCTCTGAAAGAAGCAATTCGATTGTTTGGAGAACGGAAAGCTTTTGCAGATATGTTGTATGTTCTTGATGAATTATACTCCATTTACACAATAGGTTTCGAATCTGAAACTCTGAGTGAAATGTTGGCAGAAGCATATGCGGTAGCAATTTTCTATTTAAGAGGGTCCTGGGACATCGAAGGCACTTCAACGCTTCTAAAACGACTTCGAGTTTTACTTAAAAAACATCCCAAGAATAATAAGATCGCTGTTCAATATGCGAAAAGTTATTCAGATGCAATAAATCGTTTTTGTTCTGATAGACATAATTTTACTTGTGATAAGCTCTTATTTGAGCTACGAATGTTTGCAAATAAAACCAAAGATAATGAATCAATTCAATATGAGTTTGCCCAAGCACTGACAAGTGTTATTGGAACATTTGCACGAGAAGAACGCTTTGAAGAGCTTGAAAAAGTTTTGAACGAATTACGTCAAATTGCTAGTCGTTTCCCCAAAAGTGAAAAAATTCAATTACTCTTAACAAGAGGAACTATTCTCTCATCTCTTGCTGATACCAGTACAGAATAATTCTTTTATTAAAAGAGAAAAGAAAAAACGAAAAACTCGTTTAGTTTCTAACCAAGGAGGTTTGTTTTCATTGGAATACTTTCGTTTGACTCTTGTAATTTTCTTTAAAAAACATAATCCTTTTTTGTGCATAATAGTCTTAATTTCAACTAGCGTTTTATTGCTAATTATATAAAGGAGAAATAAATAGATACATTTAGGGATGAAATCATATGCTAGAAAAACAAAAAGAAATTCTAATTGCTGTGAAGGAAAACATAGAAAAAATTGAATCTGAAAGATATAATTCCAAAGATCCAGTTGTAACTATTGATAAAAGTGATTCTCATCAAAATGTTATTGTGAAATTATTGACAGCAGAACGAACAGGAGCGCCTTTGATCCTGGAAAAGGAAACTCTTTATCCCGCAGAAGATTTAGCTAAGAGGAATTTCTCTAAAGGAGTAACAACATTAAATTCTTGGCGATTTAGAAAAAGTTCAACCCATTTTACAGACGCTGCAAACCTTGCTCGCGATTTAGTTTTACAGCAAAGAATTAATCTCTATAAACAGTTACATTCATTATTACAATCTACCGTTTTGACCGCACCTGATAAAATCATAAAAAGCAAAGGAAAATTATTCGCGGAAGTTCTTAATTCTTTGAAAAAATATGATAAATTGTCTGAAGAAGAACAATATTATTATCAACGAATTATTGATTCTCTGTATGGTATTGCGAGTTTATTGGTTGCAGGAGATAAAAAGACAAAAACCCAGCAGCTGTTTGTAAGATGTACTATTTCTTTAAGCAATCGTGAATACCTCGCAGCAAATATTTGGCTCTTTAAAATCTACTTGCTGAATAGAGATGCTTTCGATTCTTTGGCAGCTAGTGATAAAATATTACAAAAAGCACTCAAATCTCTCCAATTATATGTTGAAGTAGAAGCGGGTCTAAAAGAGTTCGCTGAAGGTTTACCTATAATGGCAAGTGCCTATGATTTACAAACTATTTTTGCTGATTATCTCAAAACAGTTTTTGATATTGAATTTATTGTTGAAACAAAGAGGGATTTTGGCTTTCCAGAATATCGGGTGTAATATTGGAGTTGATAGTATGGAACACATCAAGAAAAGTCTCAAGACACTCCAACAAACACCAGGAGAACCACAGTTTGTAGATTTCCAAGTTCTATCCGTTAGACAACGAGATGCAGAAGGAGGATATCATTTGGCTCTTCGTTTGCTTGAACCTGGAACAAGAAATCAAATATGCAAGGCAATTGTTTATCCAATGGAATGGTATCCTGGTCGATACGATGATCCTTCATTTTCACATTATCATAGTGTACTTAGATATTGTTTTGCGGGTCTCAAATCTGAAGGAAGACCTGCTGAACTGTTATTACAAGTAATGAAAGCTGTTTGGAAACCCGGAAAAGCAAAACCAGCCGGGAAATCTGCAGACGATAATCAAGGTCAGTTAGTAATTCTCAAATTTATTATTTCACCTGATTATAATATTACGGGTGGTGAGCTTGAGCTCGCTTTTAATTGTCCGGTTAAATATTTTTATGAATCATTTCTTGGATTACAAAGAGCAATTCGCTCTGCCCCTACGTCAATTGGCTTTGTAAGAGGAAACGCAATTCACAAAGGGATACAATATGCATCAAATGAATGGGTACAGAGTGCTGATCCCGTGGCTTCTATGAAATCTTATAACAGAGCTGTTATTGATGAATGGAGAGATAATTTTGCTATCCTGCTTCGTAAAAATTATTTTAGAGGTCCAACAAAGGATTTGAAATTACCTGTTCAAGTTGATTCTATAGTCGTTGATCAAATAGCTGAAAAATTCACTGGTATAGAAGAAACGCAATTATTGAATGAATGTTTACTATTTTCTCCTGAGCGAGGAATTTCTGGCAGGGCAGATCAAATTATTCTTAAGGATGATCAAGATGAACTTTGGGAGATAAAAACTGGGAGTAGATATTTCATTGAATCTGATTATGATCCATTAACTGGTGTAACACATCCGGGTGGGATACAAGCATTTGCTTATCATGATATTGTGAAAAAAGTGTTAGGACGAGCTCCAAAAGCTTTCATTGAATTTTTTGATGCAGATGCAGGAATGGCTGAAGACAACCCAGAAATTATTCCATTACAAGAGCATGCTGTGATTAAGAGAAGAAAAATAGACCTTGCTAACACTCAAAGTGATGAATATCTTGACTTGCTCCTACAAACAAGAAATATTTCATTTGCAATAGAGTCAGGATTGCTATCTGGATATGATCGTTACAAAATAAACAAATTTTTGTCTAGAAGATTTATGCCTGCTTTGGGCACAGATTTCAACCTTCTAAGTAGCAATTGGAATCGTATTTGTAATTACTGTCCATCGAATCAACAAGGTATTTGTTCTGATGGTCGAGTTCGTTTAGATACTGATATCTGGTTACATTTTCCTCAAGATTTGTTTGAATATTGGTCTTGGTATTTCAGGCAATTGCGATTTGAATTAAATAATGTTAAAAGATATCTGCATCGACTAGCGACAACACAAGTATCCCTCTTAGAAGAACAAGGAGTAACAATTTCAGATCTTGCGATAAAGAAATTTGATCCGTACAGATATATTCTCACTCTATCTTCAAAAAAGAGAATTTTCACTCGAATTCGTGAAGGTGATAGTGTTTTTGTTACTCCTTCTATTTTAAAACCGGGCGAAATTTTTAGTGTTGAGGGAAAAGTGGAATTTCTTACTACAGATGAAGTGGTCATTAAAACACGGTCAACTTTGAAGTCTAGAGGTAAACAGTCAAAAGAATTTAGGATTGATCAAGTACAGAAGGTAATATTTTCGAAATGGCAAACTCGCTCTCTCACTGATTTTCTATTTGAGTCAATGAGAAGGACGAATGTTCTTGGTAGAAAATTGTCAAGTAAAGAATTACCAAAAACAGTACAGCTCGTTATTGGAACTACAAAACCGAAAAAAATCATTCCTGTTAGTCGAAAGCGATTGTTAAAAGATCTAGACAAATTTAAGGTCGAGGCAATCGAAAAAGCACTAGGCTTGGAAGCAGGTGAATTTCTTCTAGTTCAAGGCCCACCTGGAACTGGGAAAACAAGAATGATAGCTCAACTTGCCAAAGAAATTTTCTCAGAAAAATATCTCTTACATTCAAAGGATTTCAATGAAACAGATTATACGTTACCAAAACCAGTTCTAATTTTGACAAATACCCATAGAGCTGCAGATGAAGTTATTATTAAATTGCGTTCATTTGAAGATCTAAAACCATACATTGTTAGATTGGAATCATATTCAAAGAATCATCCGGAAGAAGTTCAAGAGTACATCATTCCTAATAGAGTCCAGTTCTCAGAGCATATAAAGGATAAAGCAGATCCCAATCTTTTGGTATCCATTCTCAAGAAAGGTACTGAAATGTATAACCAAGCAGGAATAATCGTTGGCACTCTAGGAAGTGTTGGAAATAATCTCTTAAAGGGTCTAAATTTCAATTGGGTAATTGTTGATGAAGCTGGACAAGCAACCGAACCTGCCTCTTTGGGTGCACTCCGTCATTTATGTCCACTTTCTGATTCGAAGGATGGCTATCCGAGAATAGTTTTAGTTGGAGATCACAAACAATTACCTCCTGTAGTTTCTGAAGAAACAATTGAACATACTCCTCCTGTGCCTAAAGTTCTTCTCAAATCTGGGCTAACGAAAACAGATACACTCAAAACTTCACTCTTTGAAAGATTGTTCAGAATGTGGGTTGGAAAAAGTAATAATGTTGTTATTTTAGCTGATCAATATCGGATGAATGAAGCAATTTCGAGAATAATTAATCATGCATTTTATCCTGAAGTAAACTATGTGCCTGCGAATGATTCCATTGGCAAACACTCTCTGAAGGATTTTCTGGATGCATTTGCTCCTAAGCAAGCGTTCGATAAAAAGAAATTTTCAAGTATAATTTTTGATTATAAAATGCCCGTTGTTTTTCTAAACTCAGAAAAAGATCCAAATGGCTTGGAAGGAGTAGAGGATACAGATATACAAACTGAATCTCGTTTTAATATTCGAGAAGCAAAAATAATCAGTTCATTACTATCTGAATTTTTAATGAATTATCCAGAAAAGGATCAAATTGCTATTGCAAAACAAATAGGTATTATTTCTCCATACCGTCATCAGAACAATCAAATTTATGCTGAATTACGAGCTAAAAAATTCTCAGATGCAGTTATTACACAAATAAGAGTTGATACTGTTGATAGATATCAAGGTGATGAACGCGAAATAATCATTCTGAGTTTAACAAATAGCAATGAACTAAATACTATCGGTCAGTTGCATCGCGAATGGCGACGAATGAACGTTTCAATCAGTAGAGCAAAAGCTAAACTTGTAATCATAGGCAATAAACGAACTTTCATTTTACCTAATTCTGAAGAAAAAGATGTTGAAGCAAAAGAAAAATTCAAAAAAATGTTTGATACGATTGAAGTATTAAAGAGTGAAAAATTAGCTCTAGAATTGCCTACAGCGAATCTCTTCACTGAAGACTAGATTGAAATAAATTGTGGATCTGATTCAAATGTTAACGGCAGAAAAATTACCGAAAATAGTAGCTGAACTTTTGGTTTTAGAAGAGATTGGATGTACCTATGATTTCAAAGAACGCTTTGAAGTTGGGTTAAATAGTTTAGAAGTTTTAGGCTTGGTTAAGCTTATCAAAACACGTATCCCAAGATGTGGAGATCATTGTACAAAATATCGTGATTGTCAATATATAGCATTGTTTGAAAAACGAAAAAGTAAAACAAAATATCGATTAACAAAAGAAGGGAAAAATCTGGCCGATTATCTTTCTTCAGAAACAGTTACTAGTAAGAATATAAAATTATTACTTCAAAGAGAATTCAGCAATTATTCTTTTGTAGATTTAATATTGTCTCTTCTGATGGATAGTCCTGAAATTTCAGTTGAGAAATTGGTCTCGAGTATAATAGCAAATACAAATTTAGCTCTTTATAGTATTCGCACTTCAATAAAGGACATTTTAGATTTACTAACAACTTTAGAGATACTAATTATAGATGAAGGTAAAATAACTACTTATACTTAAAGAATGCTTATTAAGAGGTATTTAGTTTGATATTATTGTTAATTTAGCTATAAAGAGGCAAAGATATTTCATAATCATTAATCATTCAAATTTAGAGCTTAAATTGAGTTGTGCTGAAAATGTCATTGAAAAAAGTAAGTAGTTCATTACTAAGTCAAATTGGTTTCTCAGAACTAGAGCAGCAAGTATATTTAACGATTCTGGGAATAGGCAATGCATCCTTGGGTGAAATGTATCTTCAAACGGGGATATCTTTTGAAGATTTACAAAATGTTGTTGATGAATTATCTGATAGAGGTTATCTTAAGAAAATAGCCGGTAAAATCAATAGATATATTGCTGTTGAACCATTTCTTAAGGGATTTTTATTTGTTGAAAAGGAATTTCAAAATGATATTATTGGCATTGAAAATTCATTAATTAATTCTTTTGATACTAGTTATGATAAATTAAATCTTAGCATGGACAATTTCATTGGGTCAATTAGTCCCATTTATGATAAAATAGTAGAAGAGCTGCGCCTTTCTAATGAAAAGTTAAAGATGGATCTAACAAATTCTATCTATCGTCATTCTGATAAAATCTCTAATCTTGCAGAAAGTTTTGATGTTATACTTTCTGAAGGCTTCTCTAAAACGTATTTATCTATTAGCAATGAGCTTTCAAATCTTAGTAATGAAATAAGTGTTATTCTTCGTGAAGAATCTACTAATGCTACTACTCGATTGCAAACTTTTGAACAAATAACAAACCAAACACTTACAAATATTATTCAACCATTAGATGATTCAATAATTGAATATAAAGCGTCTGCACCTGTTAAACAAAAATTAATTTTAGATGAACACAGACACGAAATATCTAATCTTCAAAAGAATATCAAATCAATCACTAAACTAAGTTTGAAAGATATTGCTACATCCCTTAAGGAATTCGAGAAGGAATTTTTAGAACTTCTTTCTACAGCTTCAAATGGATATGCAACGGTCATCAAAGATTACAAAACAGCTACTCACACATTAGTGAGTGAAAAGAAGAAAAAATTAGATGGTGCAGTAGTAAAACTTGTACAATATATTGGCAAAAATGTCGATCAACTTTCACAAGAAGCTCATAACTTGAAAGGAAATATAGATGAATTAACTAAAACTGGTTTATTGAAACGCCCTCCTCCTCAATTAGTACAAGAAGCAAAAGAACGTGCAGATAAAATCGATCGTTTATCAATAGATATCAAAGGTGCTTATGATGAAGCCCTTAAAACATATCAGAAGGATATCATAGAAGGTCTGAACGACTTTATAAAAATAAATGATGCTTTATTAACTAAACAACTTGCAGGTGGAAATAGCCAGATCAAAGCTCTTAAAATTAAGATTGCTAGTACCTGGACTGCTATAGCAAAGAAATATGAGACTGATTTAACAGCTGCTGTCAAAGAAGTGCTAAAGGAATCCAACCCAAAACTCACAAGTACCTCTAAAGAGGCATTCAATAATACGCTCAAGCATATTGAGGTTCTAAAAAACAGTGTTTCAGTAATTTTAGCTCCATTAAAGGATGTTATCTTTAAGGATCTTGAAGATTGTATGGAAAACCTCTTTTTGAATTCAGCAAAGAGATTGCGATATCATAATGATTCTAATAATAAATCATTGGAAACAATACGCCATCTAACTGATGATATGAAATTTGTTTTCAAGAATCAAGTACAAGAAGAATTGAGTAAACCAAAGCAAATTGCTTCTGAAATGATAAGCGATTATACCAGTACACTTGACAACTATCTAACCACTCTCAATAGAGATCAAGGTGCAACTCTTGATACAATTACAACAGCAGCAGAAACTTTCCTCAATGTCTTGAAGGATTCATACTCAACTTCGAGTAATGAAATCTCCAACCGATTAGCGGCAATTATTTACAAGGTCAACGAAACTAAAACATATCTCCAAGAAATCACCAATGCTGTGGATCAAATTCTTCCTGTTCCAAAACCACATTCAATCATTGTTTATGGCAATCAAAATTCAATGAATACTATTTACGATATGCTCCTTCGTACTCGGTCAACTTGCACTATTGTAGTTCCAACAATTGATCAATATCTTGTTGATCTTCTTTCTAAACAAGTCTCAAAGAGAGTACGAATAAGAATATTAGCTGATGTAGATCCATTCAGAGATGAAGCGATGGTTGCAGCTTTGAAACAACAAGGCAATATTACTATTTGGAATTACAATATGAGAGACTTCTTTGCAGTTACTCGAGATGGTGCCGAAGTATTACTTGCTCCTGTCACTCGAGATGGTGAGCTGACAAGTTTCGTTACAGAACAAGATGCTTTAGTAAGAGCAATTCAACAAATTATCAATGCATCTTTCATGGCTCGTTCAAAAGAAGTTTAAAACAGAATAATGATTTGTTGATTGTTAGTCATTTGAAAATGGTTAACAATCTCTGAATTTCTTTAAACCAATTCGAAATACTTTTTTGAATAACTTTCTTAGTTTTATCTGGCACATGCCATAGTTCTATAAGATCAAATTCTCTTTTAGATGTTTCAAACATGTTTTTGAGGAGTGCCAGAACAATTTTGTTCTTTTTCATCAATTTACGTGAAACAGCACTTAGTGGAATTGGTTGTTCCTTACCAAAGGATTCCAATATACCCAAAATTCCTAGACAGCTGCTTTCAAGAAAAACATCAAAGGAATTTGTCAAGGGGATGTAAACGTGATATGCAGGCATAGTTAAGAGAACTAAGGGATTGCCATCTGGATCAAGATTTTTCATATCAAGTAAGTAAAATGCTTCTTCATCGTTTGTTGCAAATAAAATAAAACGATTATCGGGAAGATGATTTACTTTTTTCCTAGTAAGAATGAGGTTTTCACATGAATTTATCAGTAGGTGTGATGGGTCCTCTAAATCATCTAGAAAATACTCGGAATCAATCATTAAACCATTTGTTTGCTCGTAAAAAAGTTTCAAATGATCTGGTAATTCCATGTTCTTAAAAAATAATAGTTCTTTAATATGGATGCGAGTGAGTCCATTGTAAAAAGTGACTTCTACTCTTGAATCATCTAAATAATTATCCAGTATCTGAATTTTCTTCACCTACAAATGTTCTTGAATAAATTGGATTAATATTGTTTTTTTAAGTTAAAAAAAGAGATGGAATAGAAGAAGACAAAGCTGTGCCTACTTCATTAGTTCCTTCATTGTATTGTAACCTTTGTCGAATGCTTCGATATTTGTTGCAATAACTTTTTCGTTTTTCTTAAAACGCATATTAAGTGCTTTGATAAGTGATTCTTTTGTAAGAGGAAAGTTTGGTATAGCAAAGAGAGCTCCTACTAGGACAACATTTTGAGTTCTTGTATCACCAACTTCAGAAGCTAATTTGAAGGCATCAATTAGGAAAACATTGTTGGTATATTTCTTAATGATAGTAAGAATGTCTTCTGTTTCGGGGTATTTTCCTCCTTTCTTAGCACTCAGACTAGGTGGGATGATTTTGTGACTATTCATAATAACATACCCATCTTTAGGAATGATTTTGCGAATAGCTCGGGCAGTTTCTCCAAGCTCAAAACTTAAGAGAACATTTGCGTCACCATCTGCAATTAGAGGACCACTAACAGGTCCAAAGCGAATTTCGGTGTTAACAACACCACCTCTTTGAGCCATACCATGTATTTCACTTTGCACCACAAAAATATCCTGGACTAATGCTGAGTTACCAATAAGCATGGCTGCAGTGAGGACACCTGTTCCACCTACTCCTGCAATTTCAATTTGATATGGTTTATCTAATTTAGTCATTTCATTCACCTTTTAGTAAAAGCATCGTAGGGACAGATTATTCTACAGACGCCACATCCAATACAAGTCGCTTCATCAACAAAAGCTTTCTTTTTCTCATAATCGAATGTAATTGATGGACAAGCAAAAGTCCGCACACAAGTTCTGCATCCAATACAGATGTCTTCATCTACGAAAAACTTTTCGATTTTCTCTTTAGCTCTTTTTGCTAATCGAGCGTATTCTAAAGCACAATCTCTTCTTGAGATGATTACAGAGAGCTCTCCACTATCAAGTGCTTTTCCTATGACTTCTATAGTATGTTCGAGGTCATATGGATCAACTATCTCAAGATTTTTGATCCCAATTCCTTTGCAAACTTGTTCGATAGTTACAATACCTGCAGGTTCACCAAAAGCTGTTTTACCTAATTCTGGTGTTGGTTGACCGCCTGTCATTGCTGTTAGATGATTGTCAACAATTACTAAGACAAACTTTGCATTGTTTACGATAGCATTAACTAAAGCGGGAATACCCGTGTGGAAGAATGTACTATCTCCTATTACAGGAATAATTGTTTGATTTGTTGCATGAGCCAATCCATTTGCAATACCTATTGATGAACCCATTGAAACAGTAGTATCAACAGAGCTCAGAGGAGCCATAAATCCAAGTGTATAACAACCAATGTCTCCTGGCATTATTGCTTTGATTTGCCGTTTCTTTGTCGCTTTTTTAATTGCTATGAATGTTGCTCTATGAGGACAGCCTGGACAAAGCTCAGGAGGTCTGATTGGTAATTGTCCATTAATCTCTGTTTGAGATGGCAAGTCATCTTCATGTTCAACAATTTTTAAATCCATAACTTTTGTGAAAGCACGTTTCAAAATCAGTGGATTCAGTTCATTTGAAATTGGGATAGCTCCTTCCTTTCTTCCAAATATTTTAACATTAATACCATTTTCTGCTGCTAAAGCCTTCACCAACAATTCAAAGTAAGGTTCAACTTCTTCAGCAATAAGACATTTAGGATTTTCTTTTAATAATTCAATTATTTTCGCTTCTGGAAGGGGGTTGCTAAAACCTATTTTATAAATAGTGGGATCAATATTCATTTCTCTTATGGCGTCAATTACGTAAGTGTATGAAACACCAGAAGTAATAACTAGTAATGGATCTTTTCCTTTGGTTACAACATTCCATTTAGATTTACATGAATAATCTTTCATTTTATCTAGCTTTTGCAATAAAAGTGGTTTTGCTTTTCGAGCGCTACTTGGCAAACAAACGAATTTTTCCGGGTTCTTAACAAATTCACCTTTAATATCTTCTCTCTTTGCAGGGATTTTACCAGTTACAACTGGAGCCCGAGAATGACTTAATCGTGTTGTAGAGCGTATGATAATCATTGATTCATTTTTTTCAGAGAAATCATAAGCGTATTTTACCATATCCAGTGCTTCTTGTGGAGTCGATGGTTCCATACAAATTGCGTGTGCAGCGAGTGCATACATTCTTGTGTCTTGTTCATTTTGACTCGAGTGAAAGCTTGGATCATCAGCAATGCACATAACAAATCCACCTTTCATCCCACCAAATAATGCTGCAGTAAAGAATGGATCTGCTGCAACATTTAGTCCTACATGTTTTGCTACAGTAAAGGAACGTAAACCGCTCCATGCAGCACCCAATGCCACTTCAAAGGCAATTTTTTCGTTGATTGACCACTCTGCATGCATTCCAGTATCTTTTCCGAATAAGGCAATATTCTCCATAATTTCAGTTGAAGGAGTACCAGGATATGCAGCAGCGACATCAACACCAGCTTCTAAGACACCTCTAGCTATGGCTTCATTGCCACTCAAAAGCATCTTAGTTATTTTATCTGACAATTTAGTTAACCTTCTGTTTCTTTTTCTATACAAAATGAAAGTTCAACTCTATCTTTTGACTTTTCATCAAATTTAGTTGTTGTGACTTTCTTAATATCTGTAATATTCCATTTAATATCTGAATGATACCAAAAATATTAGGTCGGAAGACCCTTTTTAACTTCTTTCTTCTCTCTACTTTTGATAAAGGTTTCCTAGAAATCAAAAGTTTTTTAATTACATATAATAAGGACACATTAGACTTTTGCTTTTGAAACGGTGATTGATTATGAATACAATGGAATGGATTTGGTTAGCAATAATATTTGTTTTTGCATTTGGAGCAACCTTCTTTCTAACTTGGTTTCTAAGTAAATACTTTCTGAATAAAGGCATTTATGGTCACGATGTTCATAAAGCAACTAAACCAAAAGTAGCAGAAATGGGTGGAGTCGGTTTTGTCATCGTTATGTTAGTTGTAATCATTAGCTGCATTTTTATTTACCGAGACTTTTGGCAACACTTCACTGTAGCAGCAATTGCCATCTTACTTGTGGGCTTGATTGGCATTTGGGATGATTTGAAAACTTTAGGAGCAATTACAAAACCTTTCTTATTATTAATACCTAGTTTACCGATTATAATTTGGCAATTAATTGCCAATCCTTCCCTTGTAAACGAAGAGCTCATGCTCTTTTTCCCAAATCCATACTTGCCTTTAATTGGTTCAATTAGAATAACAGTTATTTATTGGCTTTTAGTTCCATTTGCAATTACTGTTCTTTCTAACTCAACAAATATGTTAGATGTTATGAATGGTTCTTCTCCAGTTACTATGATGTTTGTTTCTGGAACAGCAATAATTTCCACTATCGTGCTCTATGTTAAAGGCGTAGTCAATGTACCTGGTATAGTCTTGTCAATTTTGCTATTCAGTTGTTTATTCGCATTCTTTTGGTTTAATAGATATCCCGCAAAGATTTTCTGTGGAGACACGGGAAGTTTAACAATGGGTGCCATGATAGCTTTAATAGCGATTTTTGGTCGTATAGAATTAATAATCATAATCGCAATGATGCCTCAGATAATGAATGCATTCCAGATTATTTCAAGTGTTCGTGGTTTTAGAGAACGAAGACAAATAAAAGAGCGACCAATAAAAGTACTTAAGGATGATAAAATGGCAGCAAATCCTCATAGAAAAGCACCTCTAACATTGACTCGTTGGATTGTTGCAAGAGAACCTTTGAAAGAGTTTGAAATAGTCTCATCTATGGGTCTGATATCATTCTTTTCGAGTTTGTTAGGTATTGCTACTATGCTTTTAATCGTAATTGCAATGTAAAAATGCCTTTTTCGCCCTTTTTCGCTCAATGTATTCTCTAGATAGCATCACCATTGATACCAGAAAAATGTCTTGGTCGCACACGGGTTTTTAATATTTCAACTCTATTTGTACATATATCAGGTGAGGACAATGGAATCTTTTATCAAAAATATCACTGAAAAAGAGCAAGTACCAAAGCTCTTTACAACTGAAGAATCAAAGTATGACTCTCAAGATGTTGATCAAGATTTACGAAGGATTATTGAGGACATCCAAGCGAAAATATTGGTTATAGGCGTTGGTGGTGCGGGAAATAACGCAGTCACAAGATTAAACCAATCTGGCCTTGTTGGAGCAATCACTCTAACAGCAAACACTGATGCACAACAATTGCTCTTCTCAAAGAGTCATAAGAAGATGCTCTTAGGTAGAGAGCTCTGCAGAGGACTTGGTGCAGGTAATGATCCACAAATAGGTGCAGAAGCTGCTGATGAATCAAGTGAAACCTTGAAAGGAATTCTAACACAAGTTGACATGGTCTTTATTGTTTGTGGACTTGGTGGTGGAACCGGAACTGGTGCTGCCCCTGTTATTGCACGTTTAGCTAAAAATCTGGGCGTTTTAACAGTATCAATATGCACTCTCCCATTTGATGTCGAAGGAAAGATGAAAGCTCTACATGCTAAAGAAGGTTTGAGAAGATTATATGAAAGCAGTGACACAACAATTGTTGTTCCAAATGAAAAATTAATTGAAATTGTTCCTGAACTATCATTAAAAGAAGCTTTCTTAGTTGCAGATGAAATACTCATTCGTGCTGTTACCGGATTAACGGAACTTATTAATCGACCAGGAGATGTTAATGTTGATTTCGCAGATGTTCGTCGAGTTCTAGGTGAAGGTGGAGCGGCAATAATTGGTCTTGGAGAATCTAGCAGTGCAGATAATAGAGCTAAAGAAGCTGTTGAAGATGCTTTAAGCAATCCATTGCTCGAAGTTGATATTCGTACTGCGAAAAGTGTTTTGCTAAATATTACTGGTGGTAAAGATCTCAATCTAAAGCAAACAGAAGAAGTTATACGTGCTGTAACAGATCAACTCAGTACAGATATCATCGTTAAATTTGGTGTTTTGATTGATCCCGATCTTCAAGGAACAATTAGAGCAACAATAGTTGTTTCCGGAGTTAGAAGCCCCTATATTCTTTCAAATATGCAAGATTCACCTTCCACAGAAATGGATTATGATTTAGAAGACGACCTTGATTTAGGGCTCGAAACATTTGAATAAATACAAAAAGAAAAGGAGAGCCTTCTTTCTCCTTTTCAATTATTTTTCTTTAAGAATTGTTTTGTTATTTAATCTCCGTCACCATATTTTATGTCTGCTGATTTCGTTCCATCAAAAACTTGTTGCATGCTATCTAATTCATCAAACTTTTCGCTATTGCTTTCTATTGTTTCTTCTAATTGATAATCGGAAGACATCAAATTTCTTTTGTTAGAATAAATCAGTCCAATAATAATTACTATTGTGCATATTCCTGAAGCTCCTAGAAGGACATACATTGGGAGAACATAATTAGCGATTATTGCTACAATTCCCATTCCTACTAATTGAGCAATACCTTGAACGAGTTGTTGTGTGCCAAAAACTCTGCCTTGTTTTTCATATGGAATAGTTTCTTGTATAAGTGTGGAAGATGGAATATTGATTAAAACGATTATTATACCAAAACTGAACATAATGCCCATCATTGCCCACTTATTTCTTACTGTTGCAAAGAGGTACATTGCCACTGTAGCTAATAAAAAGGCTACATTGAGTAGTAATATTTTTCGTTTAATTTTCCCAAAACTCATTAGAATGATTGCTGTAATTATTCCTGAAGCACCCATTAAAGCTTGCATAACACCATACATTGTTTGATCTAATCTCATTTCACCTTGTAGAATGACTATGAATAGAACGTTTATTGCTCCAAAGGTAAAAGTTATCATCGAAAAAATCAAGAGCATGTAGGTTATCTTTGGATGCTCTCGTATAGTCCGATAACCAACAACAATATCCTTTGTGATGCTTTTCATTTCTTGTCTTATGTTTTGACTTCTTTCTCTATGAACTTTTGGCGGTTTCTTACCTATGAAGAAAATACCTCCAATCAACAATCCCGAAATAAGAAAAGTACTTGCATTAAAACTGAAGCTTAACAAATAGCTTTTAGCTGCAAGAAATCCTGCTAAAAGGTACCCAACAATAGTTGCAATTTGGAATACAGTTGATCCAATAGAGTTAGCTACTAAGAGATTTTTCTTTTTAACAATTAATCGTGTATAAGCGTTTCTCGCAGGAAAGAAGAATGCCGCAGAAGAGGAATTTATGAAACAAAGAATGAACAATGGAACTAATAACCATGTATAATTTATTGTTGTAACTAATATAGTAATGCCATATGATGCTTGTTGCGTTATTGTTATTACTGTTAAAATATCCTTCAAAACATAGACAACCACAAAACCGATAGCTGCAATGCAGCTAATGATATTTGAATAAAGCATTATTTTTCTCTGATCAAATCTATCCGTATATACTCCTGCAAATGGTGCAATAATAACGTAAGGTAATAACCAAATAATTGCTAGCATACCCATTAGTAATGGACTACCTGTCAATTCAAAGATAAGAAATTCAATAGCTAACCCTGAAACTGCTCTACCAATATTTTCTGCAAATTGTGCTGCAAAGAGAACCATAAATGGCTTGTTTGTTAAAACTTCTTTGATAGATGGTTTATCTGATATAGCTGTTGTCTCATTAATTGTGTTCGTTTCCAAGGTAATCACATCATACCATTCAATTTTTTTTGAATATTTAATTTCTTATTAACATTTTGTTATATCCTATTTCTAACAAAAATTTGCATGAATGAAGCGATAAGACTGAGCAAATCAAAACTCGAATGCTTACAAAAGATTTTAAAATATTGATTTAACTTTAGAATCAGAACTTAATAAAAAATAGTAATACGGAGTTATCCCGATGAACATTGGAGAATTCTTCACAAGAAGTAGACGATTATTAGTTCACAGCAAACGACCTGACCGTAAAGAAATTTGGTTAACAGTTAGAATTACTGCTATTGGTATCTTAATTATTGGTACAGTTGGATTTCTAATACACATCCTCTTCACAGTAATTATCCCTAAACCAGCGTAAGTTTACTACTAGCTATCTTAATTTGTAGCTACTCTTATATCCTTTTATTTTATGCAAATGGATATAGGAGTCGTAAAATCTTTTTAGTATAAAAAAAATCTTGAATATGTTCCTTAGAAGGAACAAGTTTTTATGGAGCTTTAAAAGAAGATTAATATACCAAAGAACATCGGTTTGAACCGAATGGGATGGAATACCTATGACTATCTGGACTTTACGTGCGACCATTGGTCAAGAAAAAGCAATTGCCAAACATATTCACTCTAAAATAGAAAATAATAAAATTGATGTTTGGTCTCTTCTGATACCTGAAGCTTTAAGAGGTTATATTTTCATTGAATCGGATTCTATTCAAAGCATTGATAGTGCTGTTCAAGGTATCCCTCATGTAAGAAATAAGGTCGTTGGTGAAGTAGAAATAATCGAGTTGGAAAGTTTCTTAGTGCCTAAACCAACAATTGAAGGATTACATATTAATGATCTCATTGAGATAATTAGCGGTCCTTTCAAAGGTAGTCGTGCAAAGATAAACAGAATAGATGTAGGGCGAGAAGAAGTTACTGTAGAATTATTAGATTCACAAATACCAATTCCTATTAAATTACACTCTGATTTCTGCAAAGTAATTGAAAGTGCTGCAGATGAGATTTCTGAAGAGGATCTTGCAAAATTAATTGCTGAAAGCGAAAAAATTACCGGTAAATCTGATGGCAAGAAAGGTGAAAAAGATGATGATGTTTTCACTGAACTCTTCAAATCTTAGATTGTTTTTCATATCTTCTCGAAAAATACTCTAGTTTTCCTCTCTTTTTCATTGTTTTAATATCATCAAATTGACAAAGCTTTTTTATGTAACCAATATTTGAAAAAGTACTGTTAGAGATATGTTTGGAATGAGAACGAAAGTTCATAACCTCAAACTCACTAGCATCTCAAGATAACAGAAGTAAAGAAAGAGGCTAATACTATTGTCAACCAAAAGAGTTGGAAAAATCTTAAAGATTTCTGGACCTGTCATTGAAGCTGACGGTATGCTCGGTAGTTCTATGTATGAAGTTTGTAAAGTCGGTGAGGAAGGTCTTATTGGTGAAATTATCCGGATTCAAGGCGATATCTGTACTATCCAAGTTTATGAAGAAACTGATGGTATTCTACCAAATGAAAAAGTCATTGGTACGGGTGCAGGTTTAAGCGCGGAATTGGCTCCTGGATTGATCGGTCAAATTTATGATGGTATTCAAAGACCCTTACCGTTAATTCTCGAAAAAACTCAAGATGATTTCATCCGAAGAGGCGTAATTGCCATTCCCTTAGAATATGATAAGAAATGGCCTTTTGTTCCAACTCTTGAAAAAGGAGCAAAAGTTACCACAGGTGATATTATCGGTACGGTTCAAGAAGGACCGGTTGTAAATCACAAAGTTATGATCCCCCCAAAAGTTAGCGGGACAATTACTAGTATTGCCAAAGCAGATGATTATACAGTTATTGACCCAATAGTTACCGTGAAATCCAATGGTACTGAACTAGAACTCCCTATGCTTCAAAAATGGCCTGTAAGATTTGGTCGCCCAATCAAGGAGCGATTAGAACCTTCAATTCCTCTTATAACTGGTCAAAGAATTTTTGATACGTTCTTTCCAATAGCCAAAGGTGGAACCAGTGCAATTCCTGGTGGTTTTGGAACTGGAAAAACAGTTTCACAGCATCAATTGGCCAAATGGTCTGATGCAGAAATTGTTGTCTATATTGGTTGTGGTGAACGTGGAAATGAAATGACTAACGTACTTGAAGACTTTCCAGAATTAATCGATCCAAATACTGGCGAACCCTTGATGAATAGAACTATTCTCATAGCCAATACAAGCAATATGCCTGTTGCTGCTCGAGAAGCGAGCGTGTACACTGGCATGACTCTTGCAGAATACTATCGCGATATGGGTTATAATGTTGCCTTGATGGCTGATAGCACTTCTCGATGGGCAGAAGCAATGAGAGAAATTTCCGGAAGATTAGAAGAAATGCCTGGTGAAGCAGGTTATCCTGCATATTTAGCAAGCAAAATCGCTCAATTTTATGAGCGTGCAGGTCGTGTAACTACTTTATCAACTGTTGAACGACAAGGTTCAATTACAATTACTGGTGCTGTTAGTCCTCCTGGTGGAGATTTTTCCGAACCGGTAACTCAGAACACCTTAAGAATCACAAAGGTCTTTTGGGCTCTAAGTAAAGATTTAGCCGCACGAAGACACTTTCCCGCAATTGATTACTTGAACTCTTATACTCTGTATGTAAATGAGCTCGCTCCATGGTTTGCAGAGAACGTTGACTCAAGATTCCAATCTTATCGTTCGGAAGCTATGGCCCTCTTACAAAAAGACAAAGAATTAGAAGATATTGTGCAACTTGTCGGTCCAGAAGCATTACCCGAATCAGAGAAAATTATTCTGGAATCAGCACGAATGATTAAGGAAGATTTTCTCCAACAAAATGCTTTCAATGAAGTGGATAGTTTCTCTTCACTTGAAAAACAATGGTTGATGTTGAAAATAATAATTGACTTTTATCATAAAATGAGTGAACTATATACTCTCGGTGTTAAACTTCCTGAAATGATGAATTTACCAATCATAGATTTGATCACTCGAATGAAATATATCCCTAATAATATTGCTGGTAAAGAGCTTGGTGCAATTCTTGCAGAAATTGAAACTCTGCAAGCCGATGCAATCACAAATCGCATTGGTGGCAGAATGAAGACTGATTTAAAAGATAAATAGTGGAGCGAACGAAAATGACTGAAACACCAAAAATTAATCCAGAAGCACTTGCTAAGAGAGTATTTAAAACTGCAACAGAAGTTACTGGTCCCTTGTTATTTGTGGACCTGAAAGGCAAAGCAGGAGTATCCTATGGTGAAATCGCTCGAATAAAGCTCCCTAATGGAGAGATACGCTCTGGTCAAATTCTTGAAGTATCACGAGATATTGCTGTTGTGCAACTTTTCGAAGGCACTTCTGGAATGGATGTCGAAAAAACAACTGTTCAATTTCTTGGAGAAACAATGAAACTCCCTGTATCTAGTGATCTTCTTGGTAGAATTTTCGATGGTAGAGGTGAACCTCTTGATAAACAACCACCAATTATTGCTGTAGATGAGTGGCCTATAAATGGCTCCCCAATTAATCCATATGCCAGACAATATCCTCGTGAGTTTATACAAACAGGTATTTCATCTATTGATGGTTTGTTTACTCTTATTCGGGGGCAAAAATTACCTATCTTCTCTGCAAGTGGTTTGCCACATAATGAAGTTGCAGCCCAAATTGCTAGGCAAGCTGCAGTATTAGGTGCTCAAGCTGATTTCGCGGTAGTCTTTGCTGCAATGGGAATCACAGCAGAAGAAGCACAATATTTTAGAAAAGAATTCGAAAAGAGTGGCGCACTTGATAGAGTAGTCCTTTTCTTGAATTTAGCAGATGATCCCGCTATTGAACGAATTCTTACTCCAAGGTTAGCTCTCACTGCTGCAGAATATCTTGCTTACGAATGTGATATGCACTTGTTGGTTATTCTTACAGATATGACAAACTATGCAGAAAGTTTGCGCGAAATTGGTGCAGCAAGAGAGGAAGTCCCAGGTAGACGAGGCTTCCCTGGTTATCTTTATTCTGATTTAGCATCTATCTATGAACGTGCTGGAAGAATTAAAGGACGTAAAGGATCAATTACCCAGATGCCCATTCTTTCTATGCCAAATGATGACATGACGCACCCAGTACCTGATTTATCTGGATATATTACAGAAGGACAAATTATTTTGGATCGAGGGTTGCATAGACGAGGTATCTATCCTCCAATAAACGTAGGACCTTCTCTAAGCCGGTTACAAAAAGAAGGTATTGGCAAAGGTTTAACGCGTAGAGATCATAGAGAATTAGCTGAACAATTATACTATGCGAATGCCCGGGGTAACGATTTACGTAATCTTGTTGCTGTAGTTGGAGAAGAATCTCTTACAGAAGAGGATCATCGTTTCTTGAAATTTGCTGATGAATTTGAACAAAAATTCCTAAAACAAGGACGAGATGAAAATAGAAACATCTTTGAATCTCTAGATATTGGTTGGGAATTACTTAAAATCTTCCCAAATCCAAAAAGAGAGTTAAAGCGTATTTCAGAAGAAACAATTGATTTCTTTCATTTGGAAAGACGTGATCCAAAAACAAATTACGATTCAAGAGAAGTCTAATCTTTTAGTCCTCTCTAACTCTTTCTTTCTTTTTTTAGCTCTTTCTAGAATATTTTTGTCAGTAGTATACTTACAACAAAGACAATTATGAAAATATTCTCTTCTCTAAAAAAAATATCTATATCAGCATTTGAACTGATGTTTTGGAGAGCAAAAGATTTGAAATATTCACTACCAGAACTTGGTTTGAAACCAGAATGTTACCTGTTATGAGAAAACTTGTTATTCAATATCTTATTGAAAACCTTGAAGAAGCAGGCTTTCGTGAAATTCTGATAATTACCAGTAAAAACAAACGAACAATCGATGCTCAGTTACAACGAGGTCCTCTATTACTTGAGGATTTAAGACGAAGAAACAAATATCACAAAATGAAATTAGATATGATACCGTACATTTCCGTTTTATGCTAAAGCGTTAATTGTTATGTTTTTAAGATGAAAAAATCGGTCCTGAAATTAAAGACCATATTCTAAAATTAAATTTGAATAAGATTATTCTTTTTCACTTTTTTTCCTTAGAATCTGAGAGAATTGCTGTTCTATTTTTTTCTAGTAAATCAAGTGAATCATCGACTAAGTAGAAGCTGCCATCAACATTTACAATGTAAACTACTTCGTCCTGTAAGAATTCTTGTTGTTTGTGAACCGATTTCGCAGGAACTTTTTGAGGTGCAATTTGGTCTGGAATTTCTACTCTTATTAGTCCGCCTTCAGCGTTGACTTTTATTGAGACAAATGCTTCTCGCCCTATGAAATCTTGTTTGGTAGGTAATCGATAAGTTAGTGTTTGTGAAATCTTCTTCCAAATGACATTAACAATTATTGAGAGGATAATTGGTGAAAGTAAGGTTATGACCAACCTTAGATATGAATTCATGTTTGGTTCTTGCCAAAAGAGTAACAATCCTAACCCTCCAAATGAAATTGAGAAAACTGCAAGTGAAAGCATTAATGGGGTTGACCCTCCTTTTTCAATATGGAATGGACCTACATCATATTCTAATGCATCTAAACTAACATCATAATCTAAATCAATATCTTTGTCGATACTTACATCTTTATCTACAGAAAAGTCTTTGTCAATTGTGATATCCTTGTCAACGGTTAGATCTTTATCAAACGAAATGTCATTGTCTACTGAAATATCTGCATCATGGTCGATATCATGGCTAAGACTATGGCTTGTACTAATTCCGAAAGTTACCAACACTAGTATAACAACTACTGAACCAAAAATTAGAAATCCTATACAAAATCCTCGAAACCATTGTTCCCAAAGTAGCAAATCTGCTGCAAATAATAAATGAAACGTTTGTACAATAAAGTTTAGCATTTTTTTATTACCCAACTTGTATTTTTTCCTTTTTTGGTTTACTTTCCACTTTCTAAAAAAAAGTGTAAGGGAGAACCATTCCCCCACGATTATTAACTAATCAGTTATGGATTACTTCTCTATTTAGTAGTGACGGTTTTCCTACCTTTTGGTAATGCTTTCTTTTTAGATTTCTTTGGAATTACTTCGACATCCTTAGACATAATTTTAGAAAAGTTAAGACTTTTACCTGTAATTTCTGGTAACACTGTTAGAAATGGTACAATGGATTCAGCAATACTTGAGAATGCTTGTTGTCCATCACCCATCACAAACATTTTATCGACATTTAGGTGTGAATAAATCTCTGGGAGCATTTCAACAATTTTTAGTTGGAAGAATTTTGGATCCGCTTGTGCTAATGATTTAACCTGCTCGAGAATACCATCTGCTTCAGCGATAAGCTTCTCCTTTACAGCTGCAGCTTCACCTTGAGCTTTTGCAATAAGCTGAGCTTTTTCTCCTTCAGCTATCCTGATCATTCTTTCGTATTCAGCATCAGCTTCAATGGTCACTTTTCTTCTTAAAGTATCCGCTGAAATTTCAGTTCTTTTCAATTCAAGTTTTTGTACTTCAATTTCTCTATTCTTAGAGACAGTTTGAATTTCTAATTGAACATTCTGTTCTTGTTTGCCTGTTTTTCGTGAAACTTCAAGGTCTCTTAATTGAGTAACTTCTTCCATTTCTGCTCTTCGAAGCCGTGCAATTTCTTCTTCAGCTATTTGTTTTGATGCTTCCAAGTTTGTTTTCAGAATTTTGTTTAATACTTCAACATCTCTAATTTCAACTGAAATGACTACAATACCCATATCGGCTAATAGGTCATGCAGCTCTTTAGATACTGCTGAAATGATTTCGCCACGCTCTCTGATAATAGCTTCTAAAGGCATGTTCGCACAAGTGGTACGAATGATGCTTTCTGCAGCATTTTTTATTATTGTCTCTATATAATCTGCATCTCTTTCCTTCCAGGACACAGCAGTAAAAGCTATTTCTGGTTTCATTACTTTCCAAAAAACGAAAGCATTTACAGAAACATCCTGAAACTCTCTTGAAAGCACTTTTTCTTTTGCTTCTAAAAATGTTTGTTGAGTAGTAGTAGGTATGACTATAATTTCATCAATTATAGGCATTAGAACACATTTTCCACCTTTTCCAGCAGATTTTACTTTTCCATTTCTGAATCTAATTACATATTCATTAGTCTTAAATTTACGATATCTGCTAACGAAGAAAAATACAGCTAATACCCCTAACCCACAAACTCCTGCAACTATAATAGCGATTGTAGTTTCGATTGCCATCTTATTTCAATTATTCCTTCAAAATTTGTTTAATATATAATTTATTGGTGTAAAAGATTTTGTTTTTCAAATCTTTTTGCTTAGAAAAGACAAATTTTCATCTGAATCTTTTACTTAAGTAAATTATCTAGATACACATATATAAATATTAACAATCCATTCATTAATTTAATGAAACATTTACTAAAATAAATAACTTATCAATTAAGAAAGTCCTTTTTCTAAATGATTGAAAAATTCTCAACAAAAAAAAATAAGAAAAAAGTGAGATGAATATTTCTCATCTCTGCTCTTAAAATGCTGGAGAGGTAATAGTACCATCTGCTGCAGTTAAAGTGATTTCGTAATTTGAAGATGTTGTAAGAGTACCTGACAATTGAATAACGAATTTTACCGTATTGCCTTGAGCTAACTCATATGGGGTAGTAAAATCAATTTCAGTTGTGCCAACAAAAACATGAATAGCAATATATGTATCAGTTGTATTGGTAACTGTAAAAGCTTCCAAATTTACAAAGGTTGCGGGTGCACCACCAATATTTTTTATTTCAAAATAAACACGATCGCTTGATCCTGATTGCAATCCATATGATAATGGACTAAGCTCTGACTTTTGTGCAAATAGTGGTACAACTACGAAATAAACAATTGCAGCTGCGGTGACTGTTAAAGCAATTAATAGAATTGTTGCAATAACAGGTGATACTCCTTTCTTTTTCTTTAGAATTATTTTTCCAAGTGACATTCTTAATCAACCATCCGTTTGATTTCAGCTTTATTATAATTTCTTTTTGTGCAAAAAAGCTGAAATCAAATACTAGATTTCAGTCAGTTACTGCGCACTACTTACTATTTACCTTCCTAATTAAAGGATTTTCGTTCTGGCAAGTCAAAAAAAGGGCTATTTTTTCTATATTGATTTTTTTCAATCAGTAAATAAGAATAATTTCGTTTATGGCGCATTGAAAAGTAATATAAACTATATGTTCGAATTGTGAGTAGGTAGATTATTACCGCCTTTAAGATTTGTCAAATCTGATTCATTTGGAGTAGAATTTAATGGGTATAAACGATCCTTACTCACCAAAACTTGCTGGAATAATTGTTTCGTCTTTTGAAGATAGAGGTCCGGATATCGTTTTTAATAATACTGAATTAGCTGATGATGAAGCTATGGTTTTAGCTATAAAAGGTATGACAGTTATTGGTATTGATAATCCACTGGATGTTATTGA
The DNA here is from genome assembly GCA_018238155.1 of Candidatus Heimdallarchaeota archaeon. Taxonomy (GTDB): domain Archaea; phylum Asgardarchaeota; class Heimdallarchaeia; order JABLTI01; family JABLTI01; genus JABLTI01. The sequence goes on from JABCTZ010000012.1 coordinate 60,046, forward strand.
AGATATAAATGATGAAGAAGAGCGCAGAGCAACTATCCAACAATTTGGTCCATTTCCAATCAAAAGCCGTGATAATCTAAAAGCATTAGCAATTTCATTTGTTGTGAAGGCTGAAAAATCAGATGATTTAAGAATTATGACCTTTGGTCGTTTTTGTGTTATATTTTTAATTTATCATCAAGAACATACAAGACTAATGTTAGATTCATATGGTTTAATTGAACCCTATTTTACTATTATAACTCGAGACCTTGTTTCTGACAAGGATTTAAATCCTACAAATCTTAGCAGTGTTTACCGTAGAATGAATATGCTTTTCCAAGGTGTTTTACCGCGAGTATTTACAGTAACTGATAAAGGCGTAATCAAGGAATTAATTGGAAAGGAAATTATGCACAGAGATGTTTTTCTAATTGCTGATAAAAAGAAGAGCTCCCTATATACAATGCTAATTGACCCTGAAATGACTGTTTGGAGGAAACGAAAAATCTATCAATCTGCAGCAAAGCTCAATTCTAATCTCTATCGTCAAAAATTAACAATATCTACCGTAACAGAACTTGAAGAGATTTCAAATTTACTAAAACGGTACAACCTCTCTGTTGAAGGTATTTCTCTGGGATAATTCATCAAAAATAGCTGATTTAGTTTTAGGTCTTTTTTCAATCACCTAAAACCATTTTGTACAAGTATATTGTTTTCCTAATGTCATAGAATTAATTACCCAATCTGAAAATAAAAATTCTTTCTCCATATCAAAAGTCTGACTGAGAATAACAATGAGCTTGAGCCCTATAGAATGTCCAGATTCTAGTTCTATATTTTCTTTAATATTATTATAAGTCGAGTTTTGAAGCGTTTTTGTTGCTAATACTCTAAGTGTGATATTTACACTATAAACAAAAATTCCTCCACTAATTACTACTGCTAAATCTTCTATTGAAGACGCCGGATCAACTTGAGATAGAATATCTATTGAGACATCAGTTGAAATTCTTTGGTATCGCCATTGGCGACTAATTTGTACTGTGGTTTGAGTAATTGGTACGGCAACAACTAAGAGAATAAGTACCCAAGCAACTATTTGAGTTTTCATTGACCGCTTTGCTTTGACTTTCTTTACGGCTTGAGGTGACTCTACTTTTCGAATAATGAATACTAATAAGCACCCAAGCAAAACACAAGCAACATTTGTTACAAATAGAACCAAGCTTCCTAAAGCCGTGTCCCACTGAAACATTCCTATGGCAATACCGATGTTCACTGTCACCGGAAGTAGAGCTGCAGCAGCTGCAACTCCAATCAATATTAGAGATGTACCACTCACAAAACAAATACCTGCTGTTAATCCTGAAGCAATTGCAATTATTAAATTGACAATGTTTGGTTCACCCCTGGCAATAATAAATGCGCTTGGTTCATTTTGCGCCAATAGATTTGTTAATCCCACAGCAAATCCGATGAAAATGGAAATGAATACACCTATTCCCTCTGAAAGTAACCCTTCACGCAAGATTTTCTGATTGGATGTAAGCGCTCCAAAAGCAATCCCAACAATTGGACCCATCAAGGGAGCAACTATCATTGATGCAATTAATGTAACGTTATCATCTCCAATAAGACCCATGGCTGCGAGGATAGACGAAAGGACCGTCCAAGCAATAAAATTGAAATCAAGTTTTGATATAGAGTGAACTTTCTGTTCCAATTCTTCGATAGAAATCCTTCTCAAAAATTTATCTTGTTTTCTCGTTCTGGTTCTAGGGATGGTCGCTTCAATTTCGGTAATAGTTATTCTCCCTTTTACTCTCCCGATACCTAAATCACTAAGATGATCTAAAACAAACCCTGTTCTAGTAGGAGTAACTGTTAATAGAATTAAACTATGGTCTGCTCCTTTGATATGTTCTATTTGTGAAGGAGAAACAACTTCAATGAGACCGGTTACAATATCATCACCTTCTGTTGCGGGAACAGTTACTTGGATTTGTTTCATTTTTGAATCCTCAGAATAATTGACTAGTATTTGATGATAGTTTTACACTCTTTTATTTTTTGGGGAGCTCAATTCAATTGTAAAATGGTTTCTTTTGTGAGAAATTGTTTAACAACATATCTTTTTGGAACAGTACTTGTAATTACTATTGGATTTTGTAATGCGTTGAATGTTTTTCTTTCTTCCAAGATATCAACAATTGGTCTCTCTATTTTTCAATAGAACGGATAGAAAATATTAAACGGATTCAGTAAATAACAAACTTGTTCTGATAGAAATGCGATACTATGAAAATTGTGACAAATGCAAAAAATGCTTCCCATGTCCTGTGACAAACGGTGACAAAAACCAAGGAGCATATCCAATTACTCAAGGATATGGTGATGTTTGGTATTGTGCAAATTGCTTCTACTGCGAAGATATTTGTCCTGATTATTCTCCCAGACAATATGCAATTGATTTACGAAGAACAACACAGCAATTTTCTGAAAGAACAATAGAACCAATCAAAAAATTGAGAAAATATGGTTTATTGTTTGATATCACTAAATCTTTGGATGAATATCGGCTTGACATAGGTCTACCCTCCATTTTGAAACCAAATGTCATTGAAGTTAATTTTCTTTATCAAACTATTTTGGATGAAAAAAGCTTACCTTTAGTAAAAATTCAGAAGAAATTAGTCTCGAGTAAGCTTGAAAAGAATCACAAAAAAGGTAAGATTGCACTTTTTTTAGGTTGTCTAATTCCATATCGAGTTCAAGACTATGAATTATCTGCAAGAAATTTGTTGAAAAAACTTGATATTGAATATCTTGATTTACCTTTTTCATGTTGTGGTTCTGTTATGACAGAATCTCAATCAGAAGAACTTTGGTTGACAATAGGTGCATATAACTTAGCCATAGCAGAACAGTTAGATGTTAAAACTATTATTACTTTGTGTGGAGGTTGTACAGGTAATCTCAGAAGAATAAATGATGTCTTACTTGAAAATAGTAATAAATTGGAGAAAGTAAATGAACACTTGAGTAAGATTTCAAAAAGCTATTCTGGGAAAATCACTGTAAAACATCTTTCCGAATTCTTACTGGATAACAAAATAACTAATGATATACAACATCTATTTAATCCTTCAAAAATTGAAAACCTTAAGCAAATATCTGCAGGGGTACAAATACCATGTCAAGTGATTCGTCCTGAAAAACAATCTCCAAATTCTCATCTTAAAACGAAGCTGCTAACTGATCTATTGAAATCGACTCAAATCAACCTTGTCAAATATCCTTATGAATTACTGTGTTGTGGTTCATCGATATTAGCGTATGATGAACAATTAGCTTATAAAATTGCTAAGAAAAGAATCGATTCACTCCTAAAAAGGAATGTTGATGCGCTGATTCTTGGTTGTGGAAATTGTAGCATGAATTTCAGTGTTCACCTTTCAGAATATTCAACTGCTCGATTAGCAACATTATTCTTTACAGAAGTCCTTGATTATGCCTTAGGTTCCGATAATGAAAGAATAAATGAATTAATTACTAATAGAAAAATACCCTGAAGTGCAATTAAGTAATTGCCACTTCGCTCTCCACAAATGCCTCTTCTTTCATTTGTGTGAAGAATTTTATTTTCTTGAATAAAAATGGTGTTAGCAATCCAATCACTTTTTCTTTTTCTTAAGCTTCTCTTCATATTCGTTATAAATTACATCCAGTATTTCGTTAGGGTCGGATTCAATACTAAATTTCCTTTTGAAAAATCGACAAAGATTTTTGATATCTCTAAATAGGTATTCTTTTGCATTAGGATGACTAGCTAACTCATATTGGGGAAAATCAATTATAAGGAAATCAAATTTTGGAGTGATGATGATATTATATTCGGATAGATCTCCATGAACAATATTTCCTTTGACAAAGAGTTTTCTAACTTGGGACATTATACCATTAAATATTTTCAATGGTTTTGTAAGATCGTAAGCATCCACCAATTCTATCCCTTCAAAATACTCCATCACAATAATATGTCTATTTTGATCGATAGCATTTGGTACTTTTGCTTTTATCTTACGAGCTAATTGTAATCCTTCAAATTCTCGTTCTGCTGAAAGTCTTGACTTATAGAGCCAATTTATATGTCCTCTTCTTCCAACATAGCTGCGGAGTTTTTTACTTCTTTTGAAGCTTGGACGACCAACTCGATGTATTTTTGCTACGACCGTTTTCTGTTTTGTATCAAACGCGTAAAATACGTCAGATTCCTTTCCTTTACCTAACTCTCTGCCAATAGCAATGATTGAATCCCTCTCGGCTAATGCTCTAAATGCTAAAACATCATATCCATGATGTGTTAATTGATAACCAACATAATGTCCTTTCCAGCGTGAAACTAAATCCTTGAAATGCAGTCCATCTATTCTCTTTATAACTTCATCTAGAGTATATTTACTGAATTCTACAACAGTATCAATGGAAACATGTTCAGATGTTCGCATTCCTACTTCTATAGATTGTAGTATACGAAAATCTTTTTTCTCTAGTTCAAGAAGATATTCTGCTGCTTTTGACATTCCAAATGGTTACTCCTTACTTATTATATTTAACAGAACAACTCTGTTTATAATGGTTTTTTGTTTGCTTAATTGGCAATTTATATTAAGTTTTACTATTTCTTTTTAGTAATAATATAGGCAAAATAATAAATTAATACATTCAACAATCTTTTTATAAAATAAATGACAAAAAAGTTACAGAAACTTTTATTTATTACAATTATTTTTAATTGTACTTCAACAAATAGTAACAATGAATTGAGGTAATGAAATGTCTGAAGAAACTCTCAATGTAAATGAAGACAGAATCAATAAAGTAGCAAAAGCTTTGTCATCAAAAACTCGAGTAAAAATATTGAAAATGACCTCTGAGAAAGATATTGATGTAAGTCGTATTGCTGGTATGTTAAACCAGACAGAAGCAAATATTAGTGCTCAAGTTAAAATTCTCGAAGAAGCTGGTTTGTTAGTTTCACGATATGAACCTGGCATGCATGGTGTAAGAAAGATCTGTAGCACGAAGGTTAATACAGTTATTTTTAAATTATATTGACTCTGCGGCCAATCTATATTCAGAAACAAATAAAACTGAGTATCTGGATTGGATTTATTTTACTTTTCTTTAAGAAAAGAGAGATGAAAGTTAATTTTTCTTCAATTTCATTCTCTCAATTGCTGCATCAATAAACCCTTTGAAAAGTGGATTTGGGCTCCAAGGGATTGATGTAAATTCCGGGTGAAATTGTGATGCATGGAAAAAGACATGACCAGGTAGCTCTAAGATTTCCATTCTACGTTTATCTTCGGATGTTCCTGAAAAGACCAGACCATTTTCTTCGAATTTATCAATATAGCTTGGATTAACTTCAAATCTATGCCTATGTCGTTCACGAATAGTTGTAGCGCCATATAACTCGAATGTCTTAGTTCCTTCTTTTACAAGGACTGTTTGTCCTCCTAAATTCATAGTTCCACCTAAATCACTCACATTTTTCTGTTCTGGAAGTAAATCAATTACTAGATTCTTTGATTTCACTTTACTATTCATGGTAAATTCATAGCTAGTTGCATCTTCTAATTTCAAAATATGCCGAGCGAATTCAACAGTTGCTAACTGGAAACCAAAACACAAACCAAGGAAAGGAATATTATTTTCTCTTGCATATTGAATCATTTTGATTTTTCCTTCTGTGCCACGATATCCAAACCCTCCTGGAATAATGAGCCCATCGTAATTTTCCAAAACTTTTATTTTCAGAGAATCATTTTCAATGTCCTCTGTCTCAATCCAATCGATTTGAACAGTATATTTGTGAATTGCCGCTGCATGTTTCAAAGCTTCGTTAACTGAAATATATGAATCAATTATTTGAGTATATTTTCCTCCCATGGCGATTTTAATTGTAGCAATAGGATTTTCATATCGATTAGTTAGTTCATTCCAAGTCTTCCAGTCAGGTTTAGCTAATTTAAGATCTAATCTTCTTAAAATCAAATCACCAAAACCTTCCTTATCAAGTAAATAAGGTGCAGAATATACAGACCTTAAATCCGGCAAAGTGAATACCGCTTCTTGAGGAACATTGCAGAATAAAGCAACTTTTCTTTCAGTTGCTTCGTCTAATACATCGTGACTACGACATACAATTATATCGGGATTTAACCCTATACTACGGAGCTCTTTCACTGAATGTTGTGTTGGTTTTGTTTTTGGTTCACCTAAATGAGGTGGAACTGGAACATAGGTGGTGTGAACAAGAAGAGTATCTTCCTCCTTCTCTTCCATTAAAATTTGACGAATGGCTTCTAAATAGGGCAAAGATTCAATATCTCCTACTGTGCCACCAACTTCAACTAATAACGCATCTGGATTTTTATAATCGATAATAGATCTAATCCTTTTCTTAATTTCATCAACAATGTGAGGGATGACTTGAACAGTTTGTCCAAGGAAATCGCCAGCACGCTCTTTTCTAATTACTTCTCGGTAGACTTTTCCCGTGGTAATATTCTGACTCTTCTTCATACTGAGCCCTAAAATGCGAGCATAATGACCAAAGTCAACATCAATTTCTCCACCATCATCTGTAACGTAAACCTCACCATGTTGGATCGGATTCATTGTCCCAGCATCGATATTAAGATAAGGATCCATCTTAATGAGATCTACAGTTCCCTTTCTTACTTGGATGTTCTTTCCTATACTGGAGGCTACAATTCCTTTCCCAATACCAGACATTACTCCTCCAACTACAAAGATATATTTGGTTTTCTTAGACATTTGCTCACTTCTACATGTTTTTTTAAAAAATAAAATTATTATATCTCGTTTATATACTTTACTCCTACATTTGATTCGTTTGATAGAAAAAGATTCTCTTAAGCAAAAGTTTAAACCATTTGCTTAAGGATTTAATGATCTTCTTATTACTGAGTTGCTGAAGTGATTTGACAATCAGCTACCTTGATTGTAGGGATAAATGTAGGAGTATAAACTTCCCACCAACGTATTTGTTTACGATCACTACCAATTGCGGTGATATTTTTGCTCATACGAAGAAGATTATCAGCTATTCTGAGCTTTCTAACTGGTTTTTTAATTTCACCATCTTCAATTAAGAACATACCATCTCTAGGGATAGAAGAAAATTCTCCTTCGAGCATATTGGTGTATCGTGTATACCAATTTGATGTTACATAAATTGTTGGTTTCTTCGAGTTTGCAACTATTTCTTCAAATGATTGATCTCCTTGTGGAAAAATCATATTTGTGGGTGTAGGTGCAAGGAGTTTAGAACCTGCTCCGAAATCCAGTAAATCAGAATTACCGGTTGTTTCCGCTTGCATCATCAAGCCTGTCGTTGTGTTGTGAATTAATCCAACTAATACCCCTTTGTCGATAATAGGTGTTTTACTTGTAGGCATTCCTTCAATATCAAATGGTTTACTACCAAGACCTTCACCAATATGAGGGTCATCAACAATATTGAGATTTTCAGGACCGATTTGTTCGCCGAAGTGGTCACCAAGAGGGCTCATACCAATTAGCATCATAACTGGATTGGCTCCATTGGTAATTTCTCCAAGGATATTCGCTGCGACTGTTGGGCTCATGATAAGGTCATATTTGCCAGCTTTCCCTTGTTTCCCTCCAACAGCCATAGTAGCAATTTTCCCTGCATTTTTACCTGCTAGAGTCATCTTCTTTTCCAAGTCACTCAAATCTCTGCCAACAACAATGCCTTGTCCACTACTTTCATTATCAACAAATGAACGAATCGTAGAGCGATAATAAGAAGCATCATAAGATGCTGAAACTCCATAACCAGTCATAAGCTCAGTTTTTACATTGCCAAAATAGAGCACACCTGCAACTCTTTTTCCTCCAGCTTCTATAGCAGAATCAATGGCTATATTGACCATTTCAGGCGCTTTTTCAAACAGATTATGTGTTCGTTTATCATAGAGACCATCGATTTTCTGGTATGAATGAACTTTTTGTTGCATACCTGCGTAGAGCTCACTATCAGGCATTTTCTTTGCAAAACTAACTGCACGAGGAATTGCTTTTTCTATTTTAGTTTCTGTGGGATCTTGAATATCCACTTGGGTGGTTTTTCTACCAACTGCTAGGAACACTTCTAGCACATTAGTATCCCATTTCTTGGAAATATCAATATTGGAATTAGAAAATCGAATTTGATAGCTAGGGTTTTGAGTTAACTTAGCTATTACTTCTGTCGCTCCTTCTTTTTGAGCTAATTTGATTACTTTTTCAGGATAATTCTCAGTCATCTTATTCTCCTCCTAAGCGAATGTTTCTCATTCTTACTTGCGCACCACCCATCCAACAAGGTGCACCTTGAGCTGGATCCGATTTCCCACAGGTTCCATATGGGAATTCTGTGTCTTTTGAAACTGCATCTACACCACCAAATAAACCAAAAGTGGTGAGTTCGAGCGTGGGTCTACGAATCATCGTCTCTGTCACTTCTCCATTCTCAATAAGATAAACTTCGAGACCAACGTATTTACTTTGGAAGCGACGATCATCAATATTCCACTCAGTAAAGCTCTTCATATAGATGCCTTTCTTCACATCTTCAATCAATTCTTCAATTTGATATTCTCCGGGAGCAAAATAGGTATTAGCCATTCGTACTAATGGTTCACGATTATACCCAATTGCTCTTGCAGCTGCGTTTGATTTTGTTTCAAAACGAGAGGCAAATTCTCTATTAAGTAATAGATCGTTTATCATTCCTTCTTTTATTAGATATCTAGGTCTTGCTTTAACGCATTCATCATCATAGAGATAAAATCCTGCACTACCAGGCATTGTTGGATCATCAATTAGCGTCACAGCTTCTGTTCCTATCTTGATTTCTCCTAATTTTTGTTTTTCAAGTAAATCAATATAGAATGATTCTCCCGCTTGAGCTCCTTCTCTGCCTAAAATTCGATCACCTTCAGAAGGATGTCCAGTGTTCTCATGAGCAATAATACCTGCAACTTCACTACTAACAACAACATCAGTAACACCAAGTTTCATTTCTTTCGCTTGGTTTGCTGTTTTTACTAATGCTCGATTGTCCTCAATGATATGCTCAACTATCTTCTCTTCTTTGAACCATTCCCATCCTTTGGAACTTGCTTGACCATAAAATCTTTGTTCTGAACCTAAAGGTCCTTTTGCAGTGTTGAATGTATAAAAAGCAATTAGTGATTTATCTGATTCTACTTTTGACCCTTCACTATTCACAATATACTTTCTATTTCTATTCATCTCAAGTAGAAGCGTACGCATAACTAAGTTTTCACCGAAATCTTGACTAACGAGCGTTTTGTCTAAATCTATAACAAACTGGACTTTTTCTTCATCAGATTTATCTTCAATGTGTTGTTTGACATCTGACTGCCATTTCGTTTCTACAACATCTTCTTCAGAAAAAATGATAGGTGTTTTTCTCTTACTCGCTCGAGCCATTTTCAAAGCAACATCTATTGCTTTCTCAATATTTTCTTTCTCTAATTTTGCCGTAGAACAGAATCCAATTCCTCCCTCTGCGATTACTCGGATGCCAATTCCTTTGGAGAAGCTCTCTCCTCCACCAATGATGGCACCATTTCTTGTTGTGTATCCTTCACTTCGAGAATCTACAAATCGAGCTTCAATATATGATGCTCCTTTTTTGGTTCCGTATTCTACTGCATGTTCTGCAATATCATATCCATCTTTCATTGTATGTGAACTCATTATAATTGCTTTAGAATTATATCAATAAATCAGCTCCAACTTATAAAAGAATATTTTGTGTAGTCTATCCGAACAAAAATTTCTTAAAATACAAATGAATATGCTCTTATGGATTATCTTGAAACTCCGTTGAAGGTATAATTATGATCGATTTAACAATAAATGAAAAAATTCTTTCAAAAACCGTTAAACGTGCTCGAGAGCAAAACATTATTATCCCTACTTTTGAGGAACAAAGAAACCCAAAATTAATTCCAAAAGAGATTACAAAAGAATTATCACCACTGAGTCTTTGGGAAGTCCATCCAAGAAATCTCTTCCGCATTACTTGGAAAAATGAGCCAAAAGACAAAGGAGGTAAATTTTCTTCTCATCCAAATTATATTGAACTACCTCATGAGCTTACAGGTGTTGAAGCTCGTATTATTGCTGTGGTAGGCAAATGGTTTCCGACAGGTTCACATAAAGTTGGAGCTACATTTGGGTGTTTAATACCAAAATTGATCACTGGACAGTTCGACCCAACTACTCAAGTAGCTGTGTGGCCATCTACAGGCAATTATTGTCGTGGAGGTGCTTATGACGCAACTCTTCTTGCTTGTGAATCTTTAGCTATCCTTCCAGAAGAGATGTCTCGAGAGAGATTTAATTGGTTACAATCTGTTGCAGGTGAAGTTATAACCACTCCTGGTGGTGAAAGCAATGTGAAGGAAATTTTTGATAAATGTTCTGATTTACGAAAAGAACGTGGAGATAAAATAGTTATATTCAATCAGTTTGATGAGTTTGGCAATCACTTATGGCATCATGAAGTTACTGGTCCTTCTATGCAAGAAGTTCTGGTGAAAGAAATGAATAATTCTAAATTAAGTGGCGTGTGTTTAACTACCGGTTCCGCTGGAACCTTAGGTGCTGCTGACTATCTGAAAACAATTCATCCTCAATCAAAAACTGTTGCAGGAGAATCACTTCAATGTCCAACTATGTTACAAAATGGTTTTGGTTATCATCGAATAGAAGGTATTGGTGATAAACACATTCCGTGGATTCATAATACAAAACAAACGGATTTTGTAATCGCAATTGATGATCAAGATTGTATGAACCTTTTGAGACTCTTCAATGAACCCTTTGGCAAGCAATTCTTATTACGTGAAGGAGTTCCTGAATACATGATTAATAGACTTCATCTTCTAGGTATCTCAAGTATTGCTAATCTGTTAATGGCAATTAAATTCGCTAAGTATTATGAACTTACTCGACAAGATATTGTAATGACTGTTTTTACCGATTCAACAGATTTATACTATTCTCGTCTTAAGGAATTGAACATGCGTTATGGAGAATATTCCGAAATGCGTGCAGCAATAGACTTTCATCGTTCACTTCAAAACATTAAAACAGATTGTTTGCAAGAGCTTCGTTATACCGAAAAGCAGCGATTGCATCATTTGAAATATTTCACTTGGGTAGAGCAACAAGGAAAAACCGTTGAAGAATTAAATCAGCAATGGTATGATGAAGAGAATTACTGGACTAATATTCATCAACAAGCTTCCAAAATTGATGAGTTAATCGTTGCATTCAATAATAGAGTGAATTCTCTTAAGTAGAGAAGCAAAAACAAATATAAATCATCCATTTCTTTTCAATCAACTTGAGCAATAATAAGACAAAAGCATTCGAAAGAATTTTATCTTCTATTATTTGCTAAAAAGATGAGAGTAGTAGACTATGATAAGAGACGCGCAAGAATATGGTTCATTAAATGTTCATATGCGGTCCCAGAGAACAGATCTGTTTTCTGCTGGTACCTATAACTTACTCGCTAGTGCTACGGATTATGAAAATCTTACACAAATGCTTTCGAACACACGATACAACGATATCATTGGTACTGAAATGGAGAAAAAATATCCTAATCTCCTTGTTGTAGATCGTCGACTTTCACAACATTTTGTAGATCAATATAATATTTTTCGGAAATTTATTCCTAAACGAGCAAAGGAGTTCATTGATTTGTTGAGCAGAAGCTATTTTCTCAATAATGTCAAAATTATCTTAGCCGCACTTCATGGTGCCAGTGATTATGAGGAAGCACAAGAGATGCTACTCAATTTGACTCCAGTAGAAAATGAAGAAACTGAACATCTCTATAAAGCTCAAAATGTTGAGGATATGATTTCACGACTTACAGATGAAAAACTTCGAGAATCTCTTGAAAATGCTTTGGGTGAATATCGTTTTCTTGACTTGGTTTATCCTTTGATTATAGCAGTGGATCAATACTTCTATGAACATCTCTCTAAAGAAATGTCCAAATTGAAAGGAGAAGACCGAACCAAGATTAAGATGTTAACTGGCTCACGGATAGGTATTCAAAACATAGAAATTATTCTTCGATCCAAGCTTTTCAATATTGTTCCGGGAATGATAAGAAAATGGCTTATCGCGACCAAAATGTGTCCCTTAAAAGAAGATTTCCGTGAGAAATTAATTAACACTCCTGATATGGAAACTGCTTTCAATCTTTTGAAAGAAGCATCCTCATTTTCGGAATTAGGAGTAAGACTACTTGAGAATCTTGAGAAGGACAAACCCCCTTTAGATAACTTTGACCGATACGCTGACCAAATATTAATACATAGGACAAATTCCATCTTCCGTGGTGCAAGCTTCAATGTGTCCATTTTTCCCGCTTTCTTCTTCTTGAAAGAAATGGAAATCCGTAATCTACGAGTAATAATCTTAGGAAAACTTCATAAAAGATCTACAAATGAAATACTCGAAAAAATAGTTTTAGTTTAAGACTATTAGTAAAAATTAAAAAGCAACAAAAAATCTACTAGACTCTAGAAATAAAACTCTTACCTTGGAGGTAACACTTATTCGTCAATCATTAGCTAAAAAAATCTTCATCATGATGCAAGTATTGGTTATTGCTATTGGACTTTTAGCCGTTGTTAAATTTGCTTTAGCATTAACTGGAGAATCCGGTGTAGCCATTGTTAGTAAAGGAGTGCCTGGCTTTGACCCAATTTCCATCCTCGCAGCAGAGGATCAAGCTGGTTTAATTGCTATTGGCGCTGGATTAGCAATGGGCTTATCCGCTATTGGAGCCGGTATAGGTTTGGGTACTGCTGCCGCATCCGCTGCTGCTGCAATTACTGAAAAACCGGAATCTTTTGGTAAACTGTTAGTACTTCTTGCTTTAATTGAAGCTATTGCTATTTATGGTTTCGTTATTGCGTTCGTATTATCTGGTAACATTTAAAGATTGCATCTTAAGAAACAGGACTTGGACTCTATTCACCATTTTGAGTGAATCCTAGGCGGCTTTTTAGCCGTCCTTAATATTTTTCTTCTTTTATTTTATTTCTTTCAGTATTTTTTACTAATCTTAACCACCAACACTTTTTTTAAGTGATTAAATTAATATCTTTTGAAGATTGATAGACTAGAAGAACGTATATCAAACATTTTCAAATATAGTATTAAACATTAAGCTATTTTGAGTTGAATTCAAATGAAAGACAATAAAGAACAATTTGATTTTGCAGCATGGACAAAAAGGCTTCCTCCATCCGAAATTCGGCAGTTATTGAAATACAAAGTAAAATATAATTTTGGTGGTGGCTTACCTGGTGCCTTGCCAATAGATACATTAGGAAAAATATTAATAGAAATTGGCGAAGAAAACATTCAAGATAACAAAGATGGCAATATACGAAAAGCTCTTTCTTTATGGAATTATGGTCCTACAGGAGGTCAAGAATACGTTTTAAGGATTCTTGCAGAACGAATGAAACGTGTTGATGGCATTCATCTCGATGATGAAACTGGATGGCAAGACGTTATCTTAACTGCTGGGTCCCAACAAGCACTTTACGCAATTCTTGATACAATAATTGACCCTGGAGATGTTATATTGACACCCAGCCCAGCTTATTTAGGATTTCTTGCACCAGCGTTTAAGCTTGGTGGAGAAATAGTTACTATTCCTACTGATTTGGAAGGCCTAATACCTGAATATTTAGAACAGGCAATTCCAATGTGCGAAAAGAAATTCGGAAAGAAACCATCAATGATTTATGTTGTTCCTGATTCAGATAATCCAAAAGGAACTACAATTCCATTCAAAAGACGAAAGCAACTATTTGATATTGCTGAACAATATGACATCCTATTAGTAGAAGATCAGGCATACAAAGAAATACAATTTAAAGGTGAACCAATAAAACCCATTAAATCCCTTGATAAGGATAATAGTAGAGTGGCTTATTTACGAACAACTTCTAAAGAAGCAGCTGTATTACGGATGGGTTATTCTGTTCTTCCTGAAAGTTTGAAGAATGAGGTCCTAAAAGATAAAGGATACTTGGATCTTTGTCCACCTGCCATTTTACAAAAAGTAATGGCAATCTATTATGAAAAATACATTGACAAAGTATTACCTGATTGCTTAGCAACTTATAAGAAACGCTCTGAAGCAATGCTAAAAGGTATAGACGAATCCTTCCCTGCTGGTGAATACACTAAACCAAATGGAGGATTTTTTGTTTGGTATGAATCTGAAAAACAATTCGACGCTAAAAAATTCTTACTTGAGAAAGCTATTCCAAGTGACATTTGTTTTGTTCCTGGTTCAGCATTCTATCCTATTAAAGGATGGACTTTGGATGTTGATAAGAATGATTTAGTGGAATCTGCCGCAAAAACCAATACAATGCGTTTAGGTTTTTCATATAATAATGCTGAAGATATCTATGCTGGTATCAAGATATTGGGTAATATGTTATATAGAGAGTTAGGCATAGATTGAGAAACGCTTGGGAATTACGAAATAATTTCGAGTAATTTCCTTTTCCTTTTATTTTCAATTATTTTTCTTTTCAGAATAATATTCAATAGCTAAGAAACAATTATATGAAGCAAACACAAAAGTTTTTATCTATACGTTCTTGAATTTCAAGAGACTTCGAACAGGTGTTTATTGAGATGAGCCTATTACCTGACAGAATGAAAACGGTTAAAGTTGCTGTTCCTAAAGAGTATTCACGTAACTTACACAGGTTTCTAACTTTAGAAGAAAATCTAGATATAATAGATATTCAAAAGAAACCATTTGAAATAAATTCTTTCGAACACGGTTCTAAAATCAAAGATTTCTCTGAAACTTTTAGCAAGGTTGTAGAGACTTTTGAGATTGGTGATAAAATATCAAAGAAAAAGCTAATTTCTATTGATGATCGTGAAATTGGTGTTGTGTTAAAAGAAGTAGATAGAATTTCAAAAGAAGTTATTGTTAAATTGAGTCAAATTGCTGATCGAATAAAACTTGCGGAACAAGAGTTAGAAAAGAATAAATCTGCCATCGAGATTGCTCAGAATTTAATTCCTTTTGGATTCAGTTTTGAAGACCTTGATGATGAGCGACCATATTTTACAATCCTCGTTGGACATATTGGAGCTAAAAGAGTTCCAAGATTCAAATGGAATTTGGATGCAATTACAGATGGAAACTACGTCTTGAAAGAATCTTCATCAGATGGAAAGAATTCTTTCATTGCAATCGGGTTTTTAGAACGATACCAAGAAGAAATAAATCGTTTGCTTGTCGCATATGGTTTTGAAAAATCTTCCGTTCCAGAAAGAATTTCTGGAAGTCCTGATAAAGTAGTAAAAAGAAGTTCAGATAAAATTGTTGCTCTTGAGACGAAAATTGTTGAATTGAAGGAAGAAGCAGATATTCTCATTTCGGATCATGGCGGCGAAATTCTCGGCTATTCTGAACAATTACAAATAGAGTTGAATTATCTTAAGATTTCTAATATGATTCGCGAAACTAAAAAGAAGACTTCATTCTGGGCTTGGATTCCTACCAAAAAGATCTCCAGTGTTGAGAAGGGGCTTATGAAAGCAACTGAAGACCAAGCACTAATTGAGTTTACTGAACCTGTATTTGAAGAATCAGAATTTCCAACTAAAACCTCTGTTCCTAAATTTGCCGGTATTTATGATGGACTGGTAAATGCTTATGGAACACCTGGTTACAATGAATATAATTCTGCATTATTAATCCAACTCTTCTTCCCAATAATGTTTGGAATTATGTTTGCAGATGTTGGTCATGGTTTACTTTTCGCTCTACTAGGTGTTTATGGACTAACTCTTAAAAATAAAGAGTTAAATAAGGATAGTTTCAAGGGTGAAATTCAAGGGTATTTCAAAGGTGGAGCAATGTTAATGATAGTTTCAGGAATAGTTGCAATGTTTTTTGGAGTACTATTTGGATCCTATTTTGGAGTAACACATCATGCTGCTGCCTATGTACCAAAGCCCCTCTGGTTTAGTCCTGAAGGTCATGACTTCCATAATGGTGCAAGTCCAGTTATCTTAATGTTAGAATTCTCTTTAGTCATTGGTATGATTCATATGACTATTGGATATGTCATGCGCTTCATTAATAACATAAAACACAAGCACTTCTTAGAAGCATTTGGTATTACATTTATGTGGACAATATTCCATTGGAGCTTATTCATTCTAGTCTTTACTTTTGGAACAAACTTTATGACTTGGTTTGATCCGAGCAATTCAGGAACTTTTGATCTTGCATTATTTTCAATAGGAGGAGAAGCGATTCAATTCTTCACTATTCCAAGCGCTTTGCTGTTCTTTGTTCTGACATTTGTATTGCCAATAGTAATAATGTCTATTTCATTAATTATTCATGGAATGAAACATGGATCAGTTTTAGATGGTATAGCAGAGCTTATCGAAATGTTACTTTCAACATTATCTAATACAGTTAGTTATGCTCGAATATTTGCTATGAATGCGGTACATGGGGCACTCTCTCATATCTTTACTCTTAAGGATTTCACAGGAGGAGAGAGTATGGGCTTTGTTAATTACATAGGTGTAGCTATTGGTGCTCTTGTAATATTAGCTCTTGAAGGATTATTCTCATTCATTCAAACCTTGCGTTTGCAATGGGTAGAATTCTTTTCAAAATTAGGTTACAAAGGAACTGGAACCCTATTCCAATCCATGGCTATTCCACGGAAATATTCCAAATTTGCTAAACTCAAATATTAAACAATCTGCTTTGAGCAGATTGCTCCAATCTTTTTTATTAAATTTTTTAATACAAAGCATTAGTATGCATTTCGAAAGCGCATAAATATTAGATTTCTACAGAAGTGTTGGATTTCCTCTTTTCTTACAAATGAATAAATAAGTTTAGATCTTAAAAAGTAAATTCAAATTCTTCTTCTTTTGGTTCTGGTTTGGTTCGTTTGGATGCATTTGCAATAATCTCTGGATGTTGATTTTTGATATGTTCGCGCCAATTCTTAACCCAAAGACCGCAATAACAGCACATATACTTTTCTTCTTTTGCTTCTTTCTTTACAATATATTCAATATATTTCGGATGTCTCCTTTTCATATGCTCCTCAGGATTCTCTATAATACTTTGGCAAATCTTGCAAATTTTGAGACCATCTTTTCTTCTAACAATAAAATCATTTATATTTTTGACCACTCAAGTGCCCCCATCTTGGGAATGATATAGCTAGCAGCTATTCATTTCTTTAGTTCAATTGATTGTTTATTACTTCAAATCATATTATTTGAACATTTCCCTTCAAAATACTTTTTCGAACAAATTTTAATTAGGAAAGTGAATAACAGTCTTATAAATGGGCTTTTTATCCAATAATTGTCCTCTTTCAAAAAGAAATTCTAAACCAATTAGAAAGAGACGCAATGTTTTTAAATAGTATTTTTGTGTTCTAGTTTCACTGCAACGCTGAATTTCTTTAAGCGTTCGCATATTTGGGCTCCGACCTTGCGTTGATTCGCAGAAGGGGAGTCGCGCCTCATGGAGGTTCCAAGAATAATCTATTATTATTTATTGGATTAAAGGACAAACGTGAGTGAAATTCACTCAAACATAAACGGAAAAAAAACCTGTCTTTCCGACATGTTAATCTAAAATAAAGCAATTACGAGGAAAAGCAATATGCCACAATATGGATACTCGATTTTCGGACTTGATCCGGATCGTACTGCCATTGCTAGTGCACGAGAATTAGACATTAGCCCAAAGGCTGCTAGAGAGATTTGCAATACCATTAAGGGTATGTTTCTTGATAAGGCAAAGGAATACCTTGAAGATGTCATGGATATGAAAAAGGCTGTTCCTTACAAACGCCACAAAAAACATGTAGCACATCGAAAGGAATTAAGTAAGTGGCCTTCAGGTCGCTATCCTATCAAAGCAGCTAGAAAGATCTTAGAAGTTCTTGAAAATGCAGAAAATAATGCAGAATTCAAAGGTCTTGATGTTGAACGAATGAAGATTATTCATGCAAGCTCATACAATGCGATGATTTTGAAACGCTATATACCAAGAGCTCATGGTTCATCTTCTCCTAGATTTAATCATTTATCACATATTGAATTAGCCATCGAAGAGGTCTAAAATTGTCAGCAATTACTCATTTCATTAAAAAGGGTGTCCGTCAATCACAGATTGATGAATATTTAGGTAGTGAGCTCGCCCGTGCAGGATACGGTGGTGTTGAAATAGCGAAAACACCTTTAGGAGAGCGTATTACCATACATGCTGCAAGACCAGGTATTGTTATCGGTCGAAGAGGTAAGAACATCAGAATGATTACTGATGAATTAGTTATCCGATTTGGACTTGAGAACCCTCAAATTGAAGTTAAAGAAGTTTCAAATCCTGAACTTAACTCTAAAGTTATGGCTTATTCTCTTGTTTCTGCTATTGAACGTGGAGTTCACAGAAGAAGAGCAGCTTATTCTGTTCTTAGAAGAGTAGTAAACGCTGGAGCAAAAGGATGCGAAATTCTCATTTCTGGTAAACTTACTAGCAAAAGGTCTCGTCATGAAGCATATCGAATGGGTCTTGTTGCTAAAAGTGGTGAACTCGGTTCTACTTTCGTTATGAGAGCAAATGCAACTGCTGTAATGAAATTGGGAACTATTGGTGTTACAGTTAATATCATGAGAGGAGATGTTCAATTACCTGATGAAATCAGCATTTTAGCTGTTAAATTCGAAGATGGTAAAATTGTAGAAGAAATCTCTCCAGAATCTGTTGAAGTTTCACACAAAGAAGGTCCAAAGAAGAAAGAAACCAAGGAAGCTGTTTCCCCTAAAAAGAAAGAAACACCTGCAAAGAAAGACGAAGCTCCTAAGAAGAAAGAGACAAAAGCAGCTCCTAAGAAGAAAACAGACCTTGATCGAGAAGTTGAAGAGCTTTCTGATTTAATTGAAAAGTCTCCTGGTAAAGAAGCTAAACCAAAGAAAACAGAGAAGAAATCAGTAGACAAGAAACCAAAAGCCAAGGTTGCCAAGAAAGACGAAGCTAAACCAAAGGCAAAAACTTCTAAGAAGGACGAAGCTAAAGCTTCTAAAAAAGCTGATAAGGATAAAAAATCCAAATCAAAAAAGGAAGCTAAGAAAAAATAGGAGATGAATGAAAAATGGCACTTCTAAAAATGCGCGAAATACGTTATATGACTGCTGAACAAAGAAAAAACCAGTTAAAAAATCTCCATAAAGAACATGCCCTCTTGCGTGCAAGTAAGGCGACAGGTGGCTCTTTAGAGAAACCAAGTAAAGTTAAAGAAGTCAAGAAAACTATCGCAAGAATCTTGACTGTTATGACCGAGAATGGTGAGCTTGAGCCCACTAACAGCTAAAAATATCCACAGACACGAGTTGATTGGTTTGAATATTGAAATAATAAAATCCACTGACAATCAAATAATCGGCCTCCAAGGTTGTATTATTGATGAATCAAAGCAAATGTTGGTAATAAATACTATTAATTCAAAGTCAAACACATCTGCATCTCGTCGACTCTCAATTGAAAAGAAGAAGAATTCATTTCGATTCCAATTACCAAACAAAGAATTCGTGGATGTAGATGGTAGCTTACTAAACTCTAGAAGCGAAAATAGAATAAAAAATATAATCCGTAAAAGGTGGTAAAAAAATGTCCAGATATATTGGCGTTGATGTTTCAGAACCTGAAAATGTTTGTACTGATATAAACTGTCCTTTCCATGGCACTTTACGTGTTAGAGGTAGGATCATAAATGGAATTGTCATTAGCCATAAAATGCAAAAAGCATGTGTTGTTCGTAGAGACTTTCTTTTTTACATAAAGAAATTCAAACGATATGAACGTAGACATGGTACTTACAGTTCTCATAATCCTCCATGTATCGATGCCCGAGAAGGAGACAAAGTAACTATAATGGAATGTCGTCCTCTCAGTAAAACAGTTTCCTATGTAGTAATTGCAAAGGAAAAACCCGTGGAGGGTATAGAATCATAGAATACTGAGGAGAATACAAGAAGATGTCGAGAAGAAAAGTAACAGGAATATCTCTCCCAAAACTTAGTAAAGGTGTTACAGTAGGCACACGTTTAGTTTGTGCTGATAATACTGGTGCAAAAGTCATCATGATTATCGCTGTGAAAGGATTCAAAGGTCGTTTAAATCGGTATCCTTCAGCATCTGTAGGAGACATGGTTATTGTAACAGTTAAGAAAGGTACACCTCAAATGAGGCGACAAGTTCTCCCGGCAATAGTTATCCGTCAGAGAAAATTGTACCGTAGACCAAATGGACTCTGGGTTCAGTTTGAAGATAACGCTGCAGTAATTGCAAGCCCTGAAGGTAGCCCAAGAGGAAGTGAAATTCGTGGGCCAGTAGCAAAAGAAGCTGCTGAACGATGGCCAAGAGTTGCCCACGCTGCTAGTACTATTGTGTAAGTTAACACTATGGTAAACTAAGGAGAAGAAACAAAATGAAGAAAAATGCAAAACTAACAAAACAACCTTCCAAGCAAAGAAAAAGGCTCTATAATGCACCTTTGCATAAAAAAAGGAAAACGTTAACAGCTTCTCTCTCTCCAACACTTGCAGAAAAAGAAGGCGTGAAAAACTTGGTTATCAGAAAAGGTGATTCTGTGAGAATTAGAAGAGGATCCTTCAGAGGTATCGAAGGCGAAGTTTCTAATGTTGACCTCAAAAATATGAGGCTTACAATAGAAGGTGTCACATTCGAGAAAGCTGATGGTTCAGCTCAACATTTCCCAGTTCGTGCTTGTAATTGCGAAATCATAAATCTGAAAAACATGAAAGACAAACGCCGAAAAGCAACTGTTGAACGAAGATTCTCTTCATTAGATGAAGATGTTGAAGAGACAAAAGAAGAGGAAACGAATTAAGAGGAAAGTGAAAAAAAATGACTAAATCAGGTGGCTCAAAGCATCAAAAAAGAATTTCATCCCCAAAAAACTGGGCAATACGCAGAAAGGCACACAAATTCGCTTTCCGTGCAGATCCAGGACCACATGGTCGTAATAACTGTTTACCATTAGGTATCCTTTTACGAGATATTCTTCACATAGCAGAAACTGCTCGAGAATTGAAGATTATCGTAAATAAAAGGCTAGTAACAATAGATGGTAATGTAGTTACGAATCTAAAACACCCTGTCGGTCTGATGGACGTAATTCAAATTGATGAATTAAACAAAGCATATCGTATCCTTCCAAATGAGTTACACGTATTGATGCCATACGAAATGAAGAAAATGACTTCAATTACTAAACTCTGTAAAATTTTGAATAAAACCACTGTTAAAGGTGGCATTACTCAATTAAATCTCCATGATGGGCGAAACATTCTCTTACCAAAGGAAGCTGGGATCGAACAAAAATATAATACAAAAGATTCTATTGAATTAAAACTTCCCTCTCAAGAGATAGCTACTCACTTCCCATTCAAAGATGGAATGTATGCGATTATAACTGCTGGAAAAAACGTCGGCAAACATGGATCAATCAAAGAAATCCAATGGCGTTTTGGTCCAAGAGCATCAACAGTGACTTTAGTATCACCAAAAGATGGTACAGAGGTTCAAACCACACCCGAATATATCTTCATCATAGGTGAAAAATCACCTTGGCTTCAAGTAAAAGGAGACGATAATAAATGACACTAACTAAAGAAGATTATTTGAAGGATTGGCAAGAAAACAAAATGCGCAAACCAAAAATTGCTTCCTTAACTCTGCACTGTTGTGTTGGAGCTTCTGGTGAAGCCCTAGAAAGAGTGAAGAAAATCATCGAATCCATTGCTGGAATGAAAACAGCCGAAACTCGTGCTAAACGATCTTTTAGAGAATTTGGAATACGAGAAGGTGAGCCAATTGGTGCAATAGTTACAATACGTGACGAAGCAAGCATCAAGAAACTTGTTGAGCGGCTTTTCTACCCTCGAGATAACAAAATTCCCTCAAGAAACTTTGATAGAGAAGGTAATTTTGGCTTTGGAATTAAAGAACACATTGATATCCCAGGTACTAGGTATGACCCTAACCTTGGAGTAACAGGCTTGGATGTATGTCTAAAAATAGAACGCCCAGGTTTTCGTGTGAAACGAAGATTCCGCTCACCAACCAAGATTCCTATGAGACATAGGATTTCTCATGAAGAAGCGATTGTTTTCGCTGAAACAGAATTAGGATTATCTGTAGAGTAGGTGAAAAGTGAATGGCAAAAGGATCTGGTTCAAAACCAAAAGAAATCAAATTTGGCAAAGGCTCTCGAAAATGTACACGCTGTGGAGCTCGAGAAGGTTTGATACGAAGGCATGGACTTAACTTATGCAGAAGATGCTTCCGTGAGGTTGCAAAAACTGTCGGGTTCAAAAGATACGGAGGACACGGAGGATAACTCCCAAGTCAGAATAAGTAGGTGATTAAAACTATGCCATTATTAGATACATTAGCAAATGCAATGAATAATATCTGGAATGCTGAAAAGCTAGGAAAACGTGAAGTTTACCTGAAACCTGCTTCAAAACTTATCTCTTCCGTAGTTAAAGTGATGATGGCCCAAGGTTACATCGGTGAGTTTGAATTCATTGATGATGACCGAGCAGGAATATTCAAAGTACAATTACTTGGAAGAATAAACAAATGTCAGGTTATTAAACCACGATTTCCTGTGAAGCACAAAGAATTCGAATCCTGGGAAGAAAAATTCCTTCCTGCAAGGGATATGGGAATTCTAATTGTCTCTACACCAAAGGGTGTTATGAGTCACGAAGATGCGAAAGCATTGGGTATAGGAGGAAGACTCCTAGCCTATATTTACTAAAAGGATGCGATAATAAAATGCCTAAAGCTGTCTTTGTAGAAAAAGCTGTAGAAGCACCGGAAGGAGTTAAGCTAGAGCTTAAGGGCATGAAGGTAACTGTAACAGGTCCAAAAGGAATGTTAGACCGAAACTTTAACGGTGAACCTGTTGATATGTCCTTAGCAAAGAACAAAATAAATTTGTCTGTAGCCTTTCCACGCAAAAGAGAATTAGCAATGCTGGGAACAATCCAAGCGCATGTGAATAACATGATTGTTGGTGTTACTCAAGGGTACACCTACAAGCTAACAATTGTCTATTCTCACTTTCCTATCACAGTAGATGTGAAGCCTGAAGAAGTGGTTATCAAGAATCTTTATGGTCAAAGAAACCCACGAAAAGCAAGGATTCTCGGTGAAACTAAGGTTAAAGTAGAGGGTGATGAGTTGATCATCACTGGAATAAATAAGGAACATGTTGGCCAAACTTCTGCTAACATCCAAGAAATCTGTAAACTGAGAGGAAAATTACACAAGGATCCTCGTAGATTTATGGATGGTATTTGGTTGTCAGCACAATATGTTGGCATTGACTAGGAGTGAACCATCATGACTGTTGATAAACGATTACTCCGTGAAAGAGCCAAAATACGAAAGAAACGTCCTAAATTTAGACGCCAAGAAAGTTGGCGATACAAACGACTAAGAACCGGTTGGAGACGACCTGTCGGTATCGACAACACTATGAGACATCATAAAAGAGGTTGGCCAAAAATAGTTAGGATAGGATTTAGAGGTCCTAAATCAATTAGAGGATTAACTTCAAATGGTAAAGTTGAAGTTCTTGTTCACAATGTTAAGGAAATTGAACAAATCGATGTAGATGTTCAAATAGCTCGCATTGCTTCCGCTGTTGGAATCAAAAAGAAAGTTGATATGACTAACAGAGCTGATGAATTAAACGTAAAGATCATCAATAGACCTGAAGAAGCATTAACATTTGCTACTATATCCGAAATCTCAGAAGAGCTATTGCTAGAAGACGATGTTCTTGACAAGAAGAAGAAATCATCTCGACCTCGTAAGAAGAAATCATCTTCAAGTGGATTAACTGCTAAAGAAATTGCAGAATTGGATCAAATTGAATCACAATTAGCTGGAAAAGAAAAGAAATCTACCAAGAAACCTACTAAGAAATCTACAACTAAAACCAAAGCTAAACCTACTGCTGCAAAGAAAACCGCTTCTGTTAAGAAGACTACGGTAAAACCAAAAGCTACAAAGTCAAAGAAAACCACAACTGCAAAACCAAAGACCACAACAGCTAAGAAACCCACTGCTGCAAAGAAGACTACAGCAAAATCAAAAGTATCTATCACTGCTAAGAAGACCACTTCAACAACGAAGAAGAAAACAGCTACTAGTAAAAAGGCTGCTGACACAAAGAAAAAAGCTGCCTCTAGCAAGAAAAATTAGTAATGAGGAGTAAAAAACATGACTGATTTGAAAACCCAAAGAAATATCGCAGCAGATATCCTTGGTATAGGAGTAAACAGAGTCTATATTGATCCTGATGCTGCTGATGAGGTTCAAATGGCACTCACTAGAAGAGATATTCGAGCTCTAATTCACAGTGGTGTTATTAAAGCCAGAAAAATTCAGGGTATTAGCAGAGGTAGAGCAAGAGAACTCCATATCAAACGTATTAGAGGTCAAAGACGAGGACATGGTAGCCGTAAAGGAAGAAAAACCGCTCGTTCAGACATGAGACGAGATTGGATAAATCGAATACGAAAACAACGTGCCTATCTAAAAGCTCTCAGAGATAAAAATTTCCTCGATAAAGCAACTTATCGAATATTATATCGTCGAGCTAAAGGTGGTATGTTCCGTTCTGCGAATTATTTGAGAATGTACATTCAAGATAACAGAATGTCTAAGAGAAAATTACCTGAAGTAGATTCAGTAATGCGTGAACTCCGTTTATCTAAATCGGAGTATGTTAAAAATGAACAAAGGAGTACGTGAAGAAAATGGCGAAAAGTGCAAGTTACCACGTTCCTTTCAGAAGAAGAAGAGAAGGTAAAACTAACTTTCGGAGAAGAAAACGTCTTCTCAGATCAGACAAGCCAAGAATGATTGTAAGACGATCAAATAAACATGTTCGTGTTAGTATCATTGGTGCTAAAGTCATTGGTGATGTAACTTTGGTTGATGCAAGTTCCCAACATCTAAAGGAATATGGTTGGAAAGGCGCAACAAGTAATCTTCCATCAGCATATTTGACTGGATATTTAGCAGGGAAATATGCTCAAACAGTTGGAGTGAAAGAAGCGATTCTTGATATTGGTATCAATTCAATTAGAAAAGCAACCAGAGTTTCCGCTATGTTATGTGGTGCAATTGCATCTGGGATGGATATCCCACATAATCCTTCTGTCTTCCCAGAAGAAGATAGATATACCGGTAAACACATTGTTGACTTTGCTGTTAAGTTGAAGAAAGAAAGTGCAAAGAAATATGATTTGCAATTCTCTGAATACAAGAAACGTTCAGCAAAACCAGAAAGCTTACCTACTTATTTCAAAGCTGTTATTAAAGCAATAAATGCCGAATTTGCTTCTGGAGCAATGAAAGCCAAACTAAAAAATCGTACTAAAAAGAATAGACTTCCCACAACACCCAAGAAAAAAGCGGCAAAGAAACTTGCTACTAAACCAAAGACTTCTACTACAACAAAGAAAGCTGCCACAAAACCAAAGACTTCTACTACAACAAAGAAAGCTACAAGTACGACAAAGAAAACGAGCACAACAGCTAAGAAAAGTTCTTCTTCAGCAGGAAAGACAACAGCTAAGAAAGGAACCACAACAAAATCTAAGAAGTGATAGAAAATGTCAACATCAAATGAATGGCAACCAAAAACCAAACTTGGTAAACTGGTCAAAAACGGAGAAATAACTTCCATCCATGAAATCTTCCAACAATCTTTAAAGATTAGTGAAGAACAAATCATTGATACTTTAGTCTCTAACTTAGAGGATGAAGTTATTAACATAAATCTCGTTCAAAGACAAACCGATGCTGGTGAAAAATCAAGATTCAAAGCTTGTGTTGCCGTAGGAAATAAAAATGGTTTAGTTGGTATCGGTGAAGCCAAAACAAAGGAAATTGGTCCTGCAATTAGGAAAGCAATTAGTGCTGCAAAACTAAACCTAGCGCCAGTTAGAAGAGGTTGTGGCTCATGGGAATGTTCCTGTAACGATCCACACAGTATTCCATTCAAAGTTAGAGGTAAAACTGGTAATTGTGAAATAGTTGCAAAACCAGCTCCAAAAGGTTTAGGCCTTGCTTCTGGAAATGTAGGCAAGATAGTATTCGAGCTTGCGGGAATAACTGATATCTGGACCAAAACTAGAGGTGAAACAAGAACCACCGCTAATTATGCTAAAGCCACTTTTGACTGCTTAAAAAGCACCTATAAAGTGAACACGCCAAGAGATTGGGGTAGATAATACATTAAGGACGTGTAAAAGAAATGTCAAAAACAAATCAAGGGTTAATAGCTGTCATCCGAATAAGAGGACAAGTTGATCAACCAAAAGGCGTCAAACATGGCTTAAATCTACTAAGTCTAAATAGAGTAATGAATGCAGTAGTTGTTCCTAATGATTCAACTCATGTTGGAATGATGCAACAGCTAAAAGATGCAGTCACTTGGGGCGAAATCGATAAGAAAACTCTAACTGCTCTTATTAAGAAACGTGGTAGAATTATCGGCAATAAAAAGATTGATATCAAATACCTTAAAGAACAAAAGTTTGATTCAATGGCTGCATTTATCACAGCAATCTATGATGGCAAAGCAGATATGCGACGAATCGAAGGATTAAAACCACTCTTTCGTTTACATCCACCAAGAAAAGGTTTCAAATCAGTCAAAAACCCAATTACTCGTGGTGGCGATTTAGGCTATAGAGGAGATAAGATAAACGCTCTCCTTCTAAGGATGCTGTAATTCCGTGAGGGAAAACTGAATGGTACAAAGATTTAGACGAAAAGTCAGAAAACATCGTGGTAGTATGCATCATGGTTGGGGTATCCAAAAAGGACACAAAAAGGCCGGCAGTAGAGGCGGAGTCGGAAAATCTGGTGGAGATCGCCATCAATGGATGCAGTCTATAGTAAATGGTAAAGTCTATGGTAAACAAGGTTTTGTTAGACCACCAAGAGCTTCACCTCATACAAAAGCAATGAACATCGGTGACATTACTGATAAGATAGATATGCTTATCGCAAAAGGCATTGCAACGAAAAAAGGCACTGAAATTACTGTAGATATCACAAAAATGGATGTAACAAAAATCCTTAGTAAAGGACATGCAAAGAAAATGACTATTATTGCTCAATCATTCTCTGCATCTGCAAAAGCTAAAATCGAAAAAGCTGGCGGAAAAGCAAAAATAGCTTCATAATCAAATAACAAATGATCTCCGGTATTATCGGAGATTCAACTCTATTTTTTTCTATATCTAACAAAGTTTTTGAAATGGTTTTTCCACTAGAATAATAATTGGTACATAAAAACAGCCATTTTTAGTAAGAAAAAAATGACAGTAAAGCTAAAAAAGAAGTAATTTCTGAAAAGAATAGGAAATAATTTCATTGATAATAACAATGTGTGTGAAAAATCTTGTCTGTAGATATTAATAAATTAAAAGATGAAATCAGAAAAAAATCTAAAGATAATCCTGAGAAATTTTACCCTGTAAATTCGCTACAAGAATTAGGATTCAGTAGAGGAATTTGTATTCATTGTGGTAAACCTTTTTGGGCTATCGCAGAAAGAGATTTTTGTGATGAACCTGAATGTCGTCTTAAGAGTGGTCTTATGCCATATGGCTTTATTAATGATCCACCATCAACTAAACGATTTAATTATACTGAAACTTGGAAGAATGCTTGGGTACCCATTTTTGAAAAACATGGACATTCAGTTATACCAAGGTATCCAATAGTTGCACGTTGGAGAGATGATACTGATTTTGTTCAAGCTTCTGTGTATGGTTTTCAACCACATGTCGTAAGTGGTGAAGTTGATCCTCCTGCTAATCCGGTACTAATTCCTCAACCTTGTCTGAGATTTAATGACATAGATAATGTTGGTTTATCTGGCAGGCATTTTACATCCTTTGTAATGGTTGGTGAGCTGGTCTTCAATAAACCAAAGAAATTTATCTATTTTATGGATGATGGAATAAAATACATTCACGATTATTTAACCACAGGTCTTGGAATAAAACCACAAGAAATAGTTTACCATGAGGATGCATGGGGCGGTGGAGGAAATCTTGGTAGCTCAATGGAATTCTTCATACGTGGATTAGAAGTTGGCAATCAAGTTTATATGACTTACAAAGTAGAACCAAATGGCAGATATTCCAAATTATCTACTACTGTTATTGATATGGGTGCGGGATTAGGTCGTTCTACTTGGCTTATAAATGGTACTCCAACTCAATATGAAACCAACTTTGATACTGTGCTACCAAAAGTACTCAAAAAAGTAGGTTTTAAACCCGATCAATCTTTATGGGAAAAATATGCTCGATTTAGTGGAGTGCTTAATTATCTCGAGACTGATGTTGCAAGTGTTTGGGTTGATGTGGCTAAAGCATTGAATACCGATCCTAATATTTTGAAAGCCGAAATACAACCTATGAAAGCTATATACTCTGTTATTGATCACACAAGAACTCTTCTCTGGGCAATTTCTGATGGTGCATTGCCTTCAAACGTAGGTGGTGGATATAATCTCCGTTTCTTACTCAGAAGAGCTTGGTCAATAGTTGCTGAAAATGATTGGAATCTCGATTTGTTTGATCTTATTGATTGGCATATGGATGATTTAAAGGAACTCTTTCCAGGTTACGCAAAACATGGTGATACTGTTAAAGAAGTATTTGAAGTTGAATACACGCGTTATAAAGCAACAAAAAAGAAGGGGATGAAAATTCTCAAGAAGAAATTGGAGTCTTCTAAATCAATTTCTGTTGATGAATTAGTTACTCTCTATGATTCTAATGGTATTGTCCCTGAAATGCTTGTTGAAGTATCAAAAGAGCTAGGTAAAGAAGTAAGAATCCCGGATGACTTTTACAGCAGATTACATGACATCCATGAAAAAACAAGCAAAATAAAACCATTAGCCACACAAGGTGATTACAAAATACCTGAAGGCTTACCTGATACAATCATAAATTATGATGATCTGAATTTCGAGGGAGAAGTTTTGTGGCAAAAGGATGACTTAATTGTCTTAAAGAAAACCGGCTTTTATCCTACCTCTGGCGGACAATTGCATGACCTTGGTTCAATTGATGGTATTACTCTTAAAGAAGTTAGAAAAGTAGGTGCAGTTGTTGTTCATGTTCTTGAGAAGCCACGCTCGATAAAAAAGAAAGAAGTTCGTTGCTCAGTAGATGTTTATAGAAGAACTATCCTAATGCGTCATCATACAGCAACTCATATCATTAATGCTGCTGCAAGAGAAGTTCTAGGTACTCATGTATGGCAAGCAGGTGCAGAGAAAACATTGGAAAAGGGTCGATTGGATATTACTCATTTTGATTCCCTATCTAGAGAACAGATGATTGCAATTGAGAAACGATCAAATGAAATTGTTTACTTGAATTTTCCTGTTACAATTGAAGTATTACCTCGAGATGTCGCAGAGCAAAGATATGGTTTTACCATTTATCAGGGTGGAGCTATTCCTGAGAAGAATCTACGGATAGTTGCAATTGATGATATTGATATTGAATGTTGCAGTGGGACTCACACAAAAAGAACGGGTGATGTAGGTCCTATTGTTCTTTTAAGTTCAGAAAGAATTCAAGATGGTATCGTTCGATTGGAATTTGTTTCTGGTGAAACAGCGGTTAATACACTTCAAAGAAGAAATCAAATTGTTCAAGAAACACTAGATTTGTGGGGTATTGATCTTCCTGCTTTGCCCGCAACAGCTCAACGATTCTTTAATGAATGGAAAGCACAGAAAAAAGAACTTCTTGAAATAAAGAAAGGAAAAGCTTCACTGGAATCTGAATTATTAGAAAAGAAAATGGTTTCTGTTGGAAAGGTAAAATTACTTGCTGAAAAACTAACCGGTGATGTAGAATATCTCAGCCAATTAATATTTGCTTTAACAGCTAAGAACGAAGATCTAGTAATATTACTTATTGATGAAGAATCCCTTTTCATGGCTATTGGTGCAGGAAAGAAAGCAGCAACCATTTTTTCAAGTAGCAATCTTCTGAAAGAAACAGCCAAAGTTATGGGTGGATCTGGTGGTGGGAAACCCAATTTTGCAAGAGGAAGTGGAAAAGAATCCAAGAAAATACCTGAAGCAATAGCAAAATTCAAACGACTTGTAGAGTCTAAAAAAAGTTGAAAAAATAAGTTAAGGATAAAGTGAACTCTTTCAAGTTTCACTTTATTTCTACTGCTTTTCCGGTCTTTGCTGCTTCAATTGCAGCTTCTATACATCTAACAGCATCAGTTCCTTCCACATCTGAAACTAATGGTTTCTTTCTGGAAACAATACAGCTGAGAAAATCTTTGTCTTCAAGATAGAGGGGCTCTTGATCTTTTCCAGTAGCAAGATAGTGGTTAGTAACTTCTGTAGCTCGATAAGCTCCAAGATATTCTGAGAACGAATTGCTAAGAGAATGCTGTGCGAGACCTTTTTCACTTATTATTGATTGTAAAATGAAATCTAAAGTGACAACATCTTTAGTTGTTTGAACAATGAGTTTTCTACGTTTTAAGTTGGGATATGCTCTCCAAGTTGCTCGACAATCAAAGAGAATTGGATTTGTTTCTTGACCTTTGAAACCTTCATACTCAAAAATAGCAAAGAGCTCTACTTCATAAGGGAAGCCATCGATATAACATGCTGTTGCAGTGACTCTCTTTGGAATCTTACCAAGTAATCCATTAACTACATCTATATCATGTACCATGAAATCATGTCCACAACCAAGATAATTGGAATCCAAATTTTTACCATCCAATTTTTTAGGTCCTGGTCCCACTCTTCGACCTGTGAGGTGCATAATTTTATCCTCGGTTTTTGCTTCCTCAAGAAGTGATTTCAGAGTAACAACTACTGGATTGTATCTTTCTAAATGTCCTACTTGGATAATTCGATTATGTTCTTTAGCTTTTTTGGAAATTTCATTACATTCTTCAACAGTTGGAGCTAATGGCTTTTCACATAAAATGTCACATTGTTCTAAAAGCTTTATTGCTATTTCTTTGTGAATTTTTGTTGGAATCGCGAGAATTGCACCGGATAAATTCTCTTTTTCAAGCATAACATCAAGATTGTCATATCTATTTTCTTTGGGAATATTGTTTAAATCACCGATTTTTTTCAAGCGATCTTTATCTGCATCACAGATGACTACTTTGTCACAGAATTTTTCAGAGTGCAGTCGAACTACATTTCTAACATGGTTCTTTCCCCATTTCCCTAAACCGATAATAGCAATTGTTTTCATTGTAAGGTACCTCTAAAACTATTAGGAATTTTACCATTTTCTCTTTAAAATTTTCTATACAAACCAAAAAAGGAAAAGAATGCTATTATATTTAAGTAACTATCACTTTAGAATTCGAGTAGCATTTAATAACAAGTCAATGAATAGTAAATAATGGATGGATGCTAATGGAATATCAATCACCACTCTCACCATATGATGCAATTAAAAAAACAGAGAAATTTTTCACAAAAGAAATCCTTAATACAATTATTAAAGAAAAACCAATGGGAAAAAAAGATAAACAAATAATCGATATTGGTGTTTCAGGTGGACGATGGGAAATTTTCTGGATGAAAGTCTATGCAACTAAAAACCCATTAGGCGGATCTATAATAATAACAAAAGGTCGTTCGGGTTTGAAACAATTATCATTCGCAGCTATTATACTAATGTTATCCGGACCTTTCTTTTACTTAGTGCTATCAAACAATGTTTATTGGGCACTTTTGTTTCCAGCCGTGTTTTTTGTGTTGGGTATTCTAAGCATACTTATGCCTATTATACGTATACGCTCCACAAATAGGGAATTAAAAGAAGTTTTGACAGGCTCTCGTGATGTTATTAAAGGTGGAAAAGGTTCTTCTTCCTCAACAATAAGACTTGAATAATAGATAATTTACATAATATTTGAAAGAATGTTCGGTAACAGAAATAATGATATTCTACCTTATTGTTAATATAAAATAAAAATAATGGAAAAAGTCCTCTTAGATAAAAATTAAATAAAGAGTAACTGTACAAATAAAGCAAAAAACAAAGTGATAACAATGAAAACCAAAACTGTCGTGAAAAAGTTTTTGGGAACAGGTAACACAATGGCAAAGTTAACCTTTTACCCAAATAGAAAAAACTATTCGCCAGCAATGAAAGTACGAATTGAAATATACACTGGAAGAAACAGTGAAGGTGCCTTCGATTGTGGAAGTATTGCTGAAGTTTCTGAAAAAATTCAAAATTTTTACTTAAAGAAGAATGGTCATGATTTAGAAGTAAGACGTTTAGCTAGGTGGTATATTGAGTACCTTGAAGAAGCTGGGATTGATCCACCTGAATTTAAAAAACTGCTAACAGATATGCTATCTAAACCACATGAGGTAAAAGCAAGAGAAGGTTCTGCTCAAGCTACACCACAGAAAGTACCAGCAAGTGAAGTCTCTGCTGAAGACGCAACTGAAGAAGTAGCTGAAGAAGTAGCTGAAGAAGTAGCTGAAGAAGTAGCTGAAGAAGTAGCTGAAGAAGCAGCTGAAGAAGAAGCTGAAGACGCAACTGAAGAAGTAGCTGAAGACGCAACTGAAGAAGAAGCTGAAGACGCAACTGAAGAAGAAGCTGAAGACGCAACTGAAGAAGTAGCTGAAGAAGTAGCTGAAGAAGTAGCTGAAGAAGTAGCTGAAGAAGCAGCTGAAGAAGTAGCTGAAGAAGTAGCTGAAGAAGTAGCTGAAGACGCAACTGAAGAAGAAGCTGAAGACGCAACGGAAGAAGAAGCTGAAGACGCAACTGAAGAAGAAGCTGAAGAAGCAACTGAAGAAGAAGCTGAAGACGGAACTGAAGAAGCAGATTAAGACGAAACTGAAGAAGAAGCTGAAAACAAAACTAAAGAAGA
>JABCTZ010000019.1 GCA_018238155.1 Candidatus Heimdallarchaeota archaeon
TTGATATTTGCATAAGCAGAAGAGGAGGATAGACCATAGGTATTAACCCACCAAGTATATTCAGCCTTATCACTTATGCCGTCATTGTCTGTGTCAGAATCTGTTGGATTGGTTTCAGAAGTGAAGACTTCAAAATAATCTGACCAACCATCTCCATCTGTATCTGCAACATTTGGGTTAGTGTAATAATTTACTACTTCTACTTTATCATTTAATCCGTCATTATCAGTATCTGTATCTCTTGGGTCACAATTATTGATGTACTCGTCAATATTTGTTAATCCATCGCCATCTGCATCACTTTGAGCATCATCAATTAGAGGGAATAAATTATTAGCAACTTCCCAACCATCGTTCATTCCATCATTGTCAGTATCATTGTCATTTGGATCAGTTCCTTCTTGATATTCCTCATAATTGGTTAAACCATCAATATCTGGATTATTGTTTGCATCATTCACTAATGGATTAAGAGAATTATCAATCTCCCAACCATCAGGCATCAAATCATCATCTGTATCAATGTCAAGTGGGTTTGTGCCAATACTCACTTCAAAGCCATCATCCAATCCATCATTATCAGTATCTGCTTTGTTTGGATCCGTTCCTGTTGTATATATTTCATATCCATCTTCCCAAGCGTCATTATCTGTAGTTTTATCCAAAGGATCAGTAAAGTAATTATAAATCTCTTGACCATCTGTTAAACCATCCCCATCGGTATCTGAATTTAATGGATCTGTATTATAAATACAAATTTCTCTGAAATCATTTAAATCATCATTATCGGTATCATCATCAAGAGGATTTGTTCCATATATTAAAATTTCATCGCCATCTGATAAATAATCGGAATCTGTAGTCCAACTAAAAGGATTAGTGTCATATCCATAGAGTTCATTAAATTCTTCTATATCTGATAAACCATCACTATCAAAATCTTGAACACCTAAAAGTCCAGCAACATTAAGTATTCCGTTCCCATAATATTTCCAGTAATATTCTTCACTCTGAAATGGGTCATATTCCTTAGCGGGGATTGCAAGACCCTTTAAGTAATTTTCAATGTCAATGTTATTCCAACCAGCATTCATCAATAATGCAATTGAACCTGCTACAATTGGAGTGGAAAAACTCGTCCCATGTAATCCAGTTACTATAAGAGGTTCCAACTCTGAATATTCATCAACAGCACAATAATAAGCTGAAGTTAAAT
This sequence comes from Candidatus Heimdallarchaeota archaeon, assembly GCA_018238155.1. Lineage (GTDB taxonomy): Archaea > Asgardarchaeota > Heimdallarchaeia > JABLTI01 > JABLTI01 > JABLTI01. Next base: position 1,217 of record JABCTZ010000019.1, read on the forward strand.
CACAAGCTGTTGCCATTATTTCCAAATCAGTTTCTTGTTTATTAAATTCATTATACCCATTATACCCGCTAAGAATTCTTTGGCCAGGTGTTAGTGTACCACCTAAAGTTCCAAAATAATAATCTCCGTCTGATATGCTGCCTATGCCAATTATACCATCAAAGTTTCCCATAGAACCATAACATAAATCAGTACTTAAATCATGTTGTATATCATTTCCTGTTGAAATTGTAAACATTACATCCCAGTCAAGAATAAGTGAGAGAATCTTTGCTCGTAGTGGGGTATTATAGCTGTTATCAGATGGATCTCCATTTGAACTAATTGTTATAATGTCAATATTGCCACCATCTTCGATATATTGGTAAGCTCAATCAAGTGCACTCATATGAGCCACAGCAAGAAGATCACGTCTCGCAACGTTTACTCCCATAGAAATTATGTTTGCTTCTGGTGCTACTTGTTTTATTAGCCCTGCAATAGAAGTCCCGTGATTTAGATCCGATGCCCTAAAATCATCAGTACCGAAATCGAAATGATTAGGAAAATTACCAGTATAAGTTGGTGCTGATTGTGGATTGCCTATTGTAAATTCATAATTATCACATGGAATTACATATAACAACTACTCTGTTAGTGACACGTATCCATCTTGAGTGAATATTTCATGTCTATAATCTACTGGAGTGTCAATAACTAAAACATCAATACCTGTACCTTTAGATACACTATGGGAAGAAAAGATATTGTGAAAATTCATCATCGATATGTCATATATTGATTCAGAGGTTGTATGTGTTGATATTATGATATCAGATAAATCATCATCTTGTACTACATTTATTGAGGTTTCAAGAAGAAACTCTTTTTCTTTAATATAATTATTAATAATGTTATTTTCAGATTTGGAAATTCCTTCTTCGCTTAAAAAACATTGATATCCTTTATTCGTTGTAATTAAAAAATTTGAAAACAAGGATATTATTGAAATAAATATTATTATGTATTTAACAAAAGTATTTCTTTTCATATTCTCACCCTTTTATTTCTTATTCAATATTAAAAGGTTGATAAACATAGGAAGGACTCTATTTAAATTTTTTTCATTTTTTTTTCTTTAATAAAACAAAAGAAATAAATGAACCTAAAACGAATGTAATACTAATTGGGATTACAACATATAGGAAATTTAAATTTTTGTTTATCCTTCCATTTATAAAATATATTTCCCAAGATCCTTCATGTGAGTAATCATTCCAGATTATAAAAAATTGATTGGTATCTATAACAATTTGTGGAAAAAAAAGTACTAGTTCTTGATCTGAAATAATAAAATTGTCTGACCAACCTTTCCCTTCAACAAAATATATGAAAAGAATTTTCTCGCTTTCGTACCAAGTTATATATTGATTATTATATCTATCAGAATATACCGATGGATGAAATCCATCGTTTGAAGAGTTAATTTTCTTAATTTCACTTAGGTTGCCAGAATTAATATTTCTGTAATAGATATTGTAATATGGATATGTACTATCTTCCCAAACAATATGTAAAATATCATTTTCATCAAGTGTTATTGAAGGTCGCTGTGATATAATATCATCAGGATTACTAACAATTATTGAAGAATTAAGTGTCCAGTTATTGTCTAAGATCTTTTTATATTGTATTTCAGGATATGTTGAATTTGTAGTACCTTGTACCCAAACCAAATGCATGTTATTAGATGCATCTATTGCTAAATTTGGTGAGAGTGAAGCACGTGAACTATTTGTAATCTGTTGTATATTAGTCCATTTATCATTAATTAATGAATATGATCTAAAGAATAACTCGTAATTTTGAGTTTTGTTTTTATTATTCCACACAAAGTGAATATTTTCATCTTTATCAACAACTAAATCATGAGCAAAAGTAGTTTTATTTAGTTGTACAACAGTTTTCACATCCCCCCAATAACTTCCATTGTAATATCGATATTTTAGATAATTTTGTGTACCTCTCTCTCGCCATATTACATGAATTCTATTTCTTGAATCTAATTTAATAATAGGATATTGTGAATATTTGTTTTTAACGCCTTCTGAGATGATAGTTATATTTGACCAATTTTCGTCAGCAATACTATAATTTCTATAAATGATGTCTTCTCTGTAATACCTACTACTATACCAAACGGTATGTATAATTCCATTATCATCTAACGCAATATCTGGAAGAAAAGCTCCTTCATTATATTCCTCTGAAATTTTATAAGCATCAAAAATCTTAATCTTTGAATTTTTACTAATGCTATAAAAAGAACCATGACTATTATTGTTAATTGATCCCAACTTTTTATAAGATGATGTGTTTGAAATTTTAGGTTTTGTATTCTGTAGAACATTACTAAATAAGAGTAGAAGCAAGAAAATATTACATAATTTAGCAAAAGTGAGTTTATTTTTGTAAATACTTCTCTTTTCGTTTTTATTTTTCATATTTTCTCTAACCTAATTTCCATCTCTGTTTACTATTAAAATTCCGAATTTAAATTTGTTGTGTTTTATCTCTCAAGTAGAATTAGTTTTTGTTATAGTGGTAACTCTCGAGAGTGATAATGAATGGATTCAAATGAGAAGTATTATAGTTTCAAAAAAAATCCACAATTGGAATTACTTATGGGATTTGTTATAATATCAATTATATTTTCTACTTGTTGTGTAATCTATCATTATTTAGATAAATTCATTTTTGATAAAAGAGACAACATAATGCCTATTAGTAATCCTAATGATTATGCAACTGTCAAACTTCTTAATGTAGTAGTAATTTTTCTTTGCCTGATTGTCATAGCATTTCTCCTATGGGGGTTATGGGAAGGACTCCGAATCTTCTTCCAAAGAGAAAGAGTCGTATTAGCAAAAATCACTCGAATATCAACCGAACAAATCGGAGAATTTGAAGACTCAACCGACTTCACCAATGCTTCTCTTTCTAAAGCTCTTGCGAAAAATTTCAAACAAGTAACTATTCATCAAAAAACTTCCAAAGGAAGAATAGAGAAAATCTGTATCTATGCCTCACAAGCAAAAGTCTTTTTTTATCCGTCTTCTTCGGATATTTTTTCTCATTTAGCAGGAACATTCAGCAATTTTGGTATGGAGATCATTCCTTTTGAACAAGGAGATTTCGATGACTATCAGAAGGATTTCGATTTACAGTACGGGAATCCTACTAAATTCCAAGTGAAAGGGTTAAGCATTGTCGGTGAACCTGCTAACCAGCACATCAAAAATTTTGTTACTCCTGTAGATGGCCTTGTCGAAAGAATAGTAAAATTAAGTCAAGATGTTGAGATCCAAAGAAGGAAACTAAACCTCTCTTTACAACAGTAGGTAAATTGGTCTATGGTAAGAATCAGTATCCTACTATCTTACGAGGATTCCGAGGATTTGTTACAATCAGTTGTGTGGTGTTTTCAGAAGAACAACTAAAGAGGAAAATAGAACCATTTCTCCAGAAATCATTCTTGGGTTCAAAGACTACTGAAGGGTATGGTAGAGTCATTTGGGAATCATGTGAAATCAAGGACTTCACAAAACCAATTCCTACTGTAACAGTTCCTTTGTTTGAGAAATGTCCTCAATGCAAGAATTCAACAACAATCTATGATAAAAATTCTAAACTCAAACGATGCACTTCTTGTAATCAGACATGGCAGTATAAGAAATTCAAAATTCGAGCTGGTTTACGAACAGATTACCCTGAGGAATTACAAAGATTACTTATTGCACTCATGCTACACGATTTTGTCCACACAGAGAAACACAAAAGTAAGATTTACCAACAAATAACCATAGAAGATGAGAAAATAAGTGAAGCTTGTCTAAACCACCACAATGGAGAAGGGTGTACCAATATGCTCTTACCAATAGTGCAGTATTACGATAGACTTGCCTCTTACATCTCTCGAAAGAAACCATTCAAAACCGATTTTCGATATAATAAATTAGAAGGGAAAATTGATTTCAAACAGTTGAAACAAGCAATCGAAGAAAAACAAAACAATTATGTAAAACTATATTCCTATATCCACAACTCAAAAGAATTAAACAGAATTGTAGAATCAATGTTCTACAGTAATAGCCGTTTGCGAAATCATCTATTAATGATGGTGAACTTGGCAATAAATGATTATTATAACCAAAAATTAATAATAACCAATGGAAATATCTCAATGTCGGTAAGTGAAAGAGAAGAGCTCGACACTACTATGGATGCTGAGATGCATTCCTTCACTGACCATGATAATGCTGACTCTGAGAGGACAATCACCTCAAAGAAGAGAAGGCTTGAAGCATAGGCAGAGAAGTAGGTAGACAAGAAAATCTACTGGTGATAAACAAATGACCTATTGTCCAAGATGTGGTGTAGAAGTGGAAGCAAACAAAATAAAATGCCCACTATGTAATACCACCTTACAACCACTTGATGAAGAACAACCAAATTATCAAAGTAAATATCCAGATGATGTTCAAAAGGATGAACAAAAACAACCAAAAGCGAAGAAAAAGAAAAGACTGCTAGCTTTTGAAATTACAAGCGTTGTACTAGTTATCCCACTAATAGTATCTATAACAACAAATCTCATAATCGATGGAATAATAACTTGGTCGCTATATCCAATTGCATCACTGCTACTTGCTTGGTTTATGATTTCCGCACCACTACTATTTCCAAAGAAAATAGCTATAATCGCAGTGGGTGAATTTATTCCGTTATTAGTTTACTTTTTAGTAATTGATATAATAGATAATGGAACATTGAATTGGTATGTAAGAGTTGCCTTGCCAATAATTGCTTCAATAGGAGTAGCAGGGTTCATAATTGCATTTGGAACTATAAAATCAAAAAATAAGGGATTGAATATACCCGCTTACATCTTATTTGGAGCAAGTATAATTTGTCTAATAGTTGATGTATGTCTAACAAGCTACATTAATAACACACTCGGATTGGAATGGTCATTATATATTCTAGTGCCTGCTGTGCTAACAGGAGGATTCTTACTCTATCTGCATTTCCGTGTCACAAAAAATAAGGATCTAAAAAGAAGATTACAATCATAAGAAAATGAGCGAATCACTTGATTATTGGAATTGAGAAAAGAGCTTTCCAATAATTATTTCTAATCTAATAAAGAGTAATTTTATTGATATTTCATTACTTAGCTTTAAATAATGGTGAATAAAATAATTTAATGGAGATAACTGTTATTGGATGATTCTAACCAAGAAAAAGTTTGTAAGGTTTGTGGAAATTCGGACATCAATCGTTCTATAAGTGGTCGACCGAATAAACGTGATATCCCTCCATTTTATTGTTCTTACAAATGTAAAACAATAAGTGAAAGGCATATAGAACTGGGTTATGCTATTTTATCTATTATCATAGGAATTGGAGGCATATATTATCTCAATCAACAATTCACTCATATTGCTGCTCCAATTATGGTAGGTGTTTTTGTAGGTATATTTTCACTAAAGTCTCTATCAAGAAGTATCTATGGATATATTACCAATAGTAAAAGGAATAAACGTGAATTGGAACCAAATTATTCAGAAGATGTGAGCTCAAATCAAATAAAAAATGAATGGGTGTAATGAAGCGGGTCACTAATTTTGTTGAACGAAAGAGATGAAGGGGTCATCTCTAACTAAAGATTACTAATTCATTTATTTTTGATCTTTTTTCTGTAGATTAGTAGACACAGTACAACTACCAATACAGCAAATACAGGTACCCTGCGCTTCACTATCATCATCTTCTCAAGTAAAAGAAAGAACAGATGTAGAAGAAGGATTTTTTTCTGAAAATCGACTTTTACTTTAGGTATTCATAATTGATTCTCAAGAAGAAATTCAGTTAATACTCTGTTAAATTCCTTGGGGTTTTCCAAATTTGAAGTATGACCTGCATTATGAATAATTGCCATTGAGGAATGCTCTATTAATTCGTTCATTTTATTAGCATGTTTAAAAACAGCTTTTGATTCAAATTCACCATTAATTAGTAAAGTGGGAACATTGACTTGAGAAAGATCTTGAATTTTATAATCATAAATCGCACTAAATATCTTGTTAAATTCCTTAACAGTAAATCTGTTCATTTCTCCTTTTTCATAGTCAATAATACTATCATCCTCACCAACCCACTTCTTCCCTCGAGACACTTTGGCAAACCAAAAAGCAAAGTTAGTATATCGTTTTACTCCAAATATTCGCACTATTAGTAGAAACAACCATTTTGGGGCAAAAAGATACTTTAGTAGCTTATCGCCGAATGTAAGTTCAGAAGAAATTGCGGTATCAGATAGAATAAGTGCTTTAATACCATAATCAGAGAATTTTGTTGCTAAAACTTGAGCAACCATTCCACCCATTGAAAGTCCAACGATAATTGGATTTCTTATTTGAAGCTTTTCTAACATCTCTTTCAAATCAAAAGCAAATAACTCCATTGAATATCTCTTCTTCAAAGAACCGCCAGTACGTCCATGACCTCGAATATCAAAAGTAATAACTTGATAATTATTTGAAAAATGTTTCACTTGGGGCGCCCACATCTTGTGACTGACCCAGCCACCATGAATAAAAAGCAAAGGATGTCCTTTGCCAAGAATTTCATAATAAATATCAATATCACTAATAGCTATTTTTGGCATAATAATACTTCTCTTTATTCATTTGAATAGGTTTCTCATAAGCATTAAATAAAATCAAAAAAAGGAAAATATTCCTTCAATGAGCATGATAATGGGTTACAAATAATTTGTAGTATAATTCAAATAACAGAAATAACATCATAATAAATCCAGAGTTGAGCATTGACGTGGAAATTACGAATGTAATAGCTATTGTTGTATTCATTGGACCTACTCTAGGAATAATTGCTTTTCTAATAGGGATGAAATTAACAGGTATGGAACGAAGAAATTATTCTGTTCGTAAATCAAGTGATATCGTTAATGGAAAAAAGGCAATTGAGATAGTTGAAAAATATAAGCCAATAATATATCAAACGGATAATATAGAGAAAGATATTCAATTCCTTTTTTATGAGCTAGTGGAACAAAAGGAAAAAATAGTACTAATCTATAGACCAGTATGGAATGACGAAATACATCCTAACCCGATCATTCACTCATTATACAAATACTTTAGATGGATTTTCTATGGATCAGTAAAAGACATAGAATTTATTGAAATTTATATTGACAAAAAAACAGGCGAAGTAGAATCATTCAATTATGAAACTCTAACAGAAGGGTCTACAATAGAAGCTCCTGAACACGAATTCACAGAAATAGAGAAGAAAGGGGAAAAATACTACAACAAAACGAAGGGAAAAGAACTTGGTTATAGTCCATTTGAAGAGTATCGATGCATTTTACAAGTGAAAACTTGGAATCATTTACTAAGCATCACAGAAAAACCTCAGGGAAAGAAGTTTGACAGTCCTGTAACACCCTTAACAAATTGGCTATTTAGGAAATATTCTATCTCAAGAAGATCAACCGGGTATATAAGAACAAAATCAAAGAAATGGGTGAAATATATGGTGTCATTTGTATTACTGATTGTTTTTGGTATTGGTTTCCCACTTGTACTGTATTCCATCCTTCTGTAATCAGCATGAATTCCAATTAAGGTGGAAATATCTTCTCAACGTTAGCAAGGAAAAGAGGAGCAAAATTTCAACTTTGTTTTCTATAGGATGTTGATTTAGAGGTTTGAATTTTCGGTCTGTTTGCTAGTTTTGCGCAATCGGCTAAAACTTACTCCAAAGATTATTGTTGGAATCAATGAGATAAGAAAAACAAAAGCCATAATTAACGTCATTGTTGGTAAGATAAAGTATTCCTCAGTCAAACCCACAATAATAGTTCCAATAAGAAGAAATACTGATAAAATAAGGAAGATAATAAAGAAGCTAATCCTTCTTCTAATTCTTTTTGTTAGATTTTCTGCCAAAGTATTGAACATCCATATTCTTTTCTAGAAATAACAACGTGAAAGTACTTTTTAAAGAAATCGTAAGAACAAAATAATTGATAGATGTTCTTTAAATATTACCAATTACAAGTACAACAACCTATATACTATAATCTCCTAAGTCAACCTCAAAATCTCTAAATGTCCTATAATTTTTAATATGAATGTGTTTAATTCTCACTATTTATATGCCCCAATATTAATCTTCGAAGTTTAAAATAGAATTAATTGTTGTTTATTATGTAAACAAAAATTAGCCCATTTTCCAAATTCATTATATCTATACCAACATTGTTTTTAAATATAATTCTGATGAAAAAATAATGAAGAACTCAATTTAATTACTTGGCTTAAGAAAAATAAGACGAAAACAATAATATAGCTTTCTTTACCTTCTTCTTTACTCAATTTTACAAACATCTGTTAATCTACAATTCCAGCAAGAAGTTTCGATTAATGGAAATTTCTCTTGGGAAATCTCGGAGAGTATTCGTTGATAAGATTCTTGAAAAGATAATAACTCATCTACTTTCAATTCAAAGATTCTCTCAATTCCTGATTTGTAATAATAGCAACCAATTTCTACTACATTATACAAGAATTCATCATATTCCATATTTTCAGCCCTAAAGTTGTTTAACAAATTTGCATAAAATACCAGTGCTAGCTTATCATTTTGATGAGGTTCAGATTTATAGTCAATTATTCTTAATCCATCTTTACTCTTGCACAATTCCACACAATCAATTATTCCTCTCTGCCTTTCTGTCATTAATCGTGACTCTGTTTGAACAGGTATCCAGTAATCAGAGTCTTCGAAATATTTTCTCTGTTGATACAACCAATAAAGTAATTTTATTTGATTACTAGCAATTTCTTTTGGTGGTTCTGGTTCAGTTATTCTATTCCGATATTTTTTATGAAACGTTTCAAAGAATGAGTGTTTGATTATTCCATTCAAATTATCTCCACTATAATTACGCAGAACATAGCTAGAAGTGCTCCTTTTTGAATTCATGAAAGCCGTCTTGTAGGGTATTGGATTCAATATTCGATGAATGCGGAATTTCTGAAGGCACTCAAGATAATACAAATATTCCGTTTTGCTTAAATTTATTTCATAATCAAGAACTACCATCCTTATTCACCCCTTATGTTTTAAAGAAAAAACCAAAGAAGGCTCTTCCATAAGTAAACTTTCAATGTTCTTCAGAATTCCTTTTTTCTTCCCTACTTTACTATGCCAATACATCGAAGCTATTTTTTCAGCTAATTGCTCTATTGATCGTTTATTAGCTGGAAGAATTCTCTTTTTTTCTCCCTCTAATTTCTCTCTCTTTTCCTCATATTTTGCTAATTTAGAATAATAATTTCTTGTTGCTTTTTTCAGATCTACCAGTGAACTTTTTGGTATTTTTTTCTGATGTTTCAGACAGTGGAATAACCTCAATTCTTGCAATGATATGCGTTCAAATTTATTGTTGAAAAAATCTTCAAGGGTAAGACAGCAATTCTTTTTGCCAGTAGCATCTCGAGAGTATATTAGTAATCCACTCTCTTCTAATGCATCACAATATTTCTTTGTCTGATCCCAAGACCAAGGAAGTGCGGAACGAATTTCATGCAAACTCTTACTAGATAATTCCCCCATCTCAAATAATTCATTTATCCAATTGACGAGGAATGCGTGTGTTCGTATGAATCCTTTTTGAGCTATAGTTTTGATTACTAGGCTCAAATTTCGATGATTGTTCTTCTTCACTAGTTTATAATCATGTTCTCGTTGTAGACAAGCAACATTCTCATGCAACAATGCTATACAATCTTTCTCAAAAACCATAATCTTACCACCTTCAATTTACCTCATCAATCGATAAAGGCTTAAAAACAAAATTCTCTGAAAAGAACCGTTGAGAGAAAGTTTGTATTTGTTGCCGTTCCTTTTGAGTTAAAACATCTATCCTCTTTGTTTGTTGTAGCTTCTTCCAAAGAGTGAGTAGTTTGCTATTTGTTGATTGTTCTCTGCCTGTTAATTCTACAGAATGATTTGCCAGTTTATTCACGAGTTCTTTCTGTTGCTGAAGATAGCTTTCATACGCTCGTTTAAGGTTCGTGTTTTGTCCCGAGGTTAAACTTATTGTTGTATTAAGAGCACGCAAACCGATTTTTCTAATGAGTGTGTGAACATCTGAGTTGGGTTCAACACAGTAGTACGGGTCATAGCGTTTCCCTCGATTGACTAGAAAGTCGCCAGGACGTATTTCTTCGTTTCGGATTGCTTCATGAATCCAGAGTAAAGCAATGATCTTAGCTTGTTCGATAGTATCCAAGTATAAACCGAAGGAATAACCTCGATGACACCAGCCACGAAAACCATCCCAAGCAAGAGAAATGACATTATAGATCTCCTTCTTCAAGTATGAAGTAATGATCAAGTTGACACCATTAATAAGAGAATCATAAGCAGAACGAGCATAGAAATAGGCAAAGGGAAGGAACCGTTCAAAACGAACCATACGAGAAACGCTACGAGCGGGAGTCAGGAAACCATATTTCTGTGCTTCACGTTTTAATGGTTCAACCATCAAACTACTAACACCACCTTCATATCTTTGCCACTGCTTGAAATGAAGACTAGGCACACTCCAATAATTGCGAATAGTGTCTTTCATGTTGTCTAATGCATCGATAAAATAGATTTTCAGGTCAGCATCAACAAATTTTCGTATCTTCGTTTCAATAAGCGTTACTCGTGTTCGAAGGTTTGCTTGAAAAGTAGGGATATTGAGAATACTGCTAGCAATAAGGAGCTCATTACCACCAACCTCTTTATCCTGTGGTTCGACACTTTCGATAGTATCAATTGGGGAATAGAGTCTGATTTTATAGTAGAGTTTGAGACCTGTTGCAGGATCAATCTTGTGGAGTAGATTCTCAAGATAATGATAATCATCCCAGTGCTTTGCATAAATATATTTTAACTTTCGAAGAGGAAAATAAGTCAGATCAGCAGAATGGACCAGCTCTTCTGTAGTGGTTTTACTGCCAATAAATAAGTTCTCTTCTTTAGTACGAAGAGTAAAACTGCCAGGTTTAATGATAGAAATACCATACCAATATTTTTCTAGAGAGTCGAGACTATCCTTATTTTGAGGTGGAAGTGTTTCGCCAGTAAGATCATGAAAGCTCTTCTGGAGAATGTCAAAATGACTGTCCCAATAGTACACACGATAATCATCAAAGTGCTCATCATATCCAAATTCCATAGGCGAACCACAGTGAGGACAGTAAAAAGTAGTAGAACCAATTCTGATGTTCTGCAAATAAAAACTAAATGCACCAATAACTTGCTTGCAACGGTCAATCGGACAACGAAAGAATTCACCATCTCTATTCTCTCGAATAAAACGAGCCATCGTTCTACTCTTCAGTTGTCCAGGCACTCGACAGTTAAAGAATTCGCATTTGGGAGCATCACGAGGAACTGCTTGAAGAGCTACCCGGAGTTTCAAATGAGCAGCCATAAGCGAAGGATTGCTCTTGAAAGCAAGGTCTAATAATGTGCACCTTTGGATAGCAGATAACCACTGACAAGCACCACAATTAGATCGGTCATCAGTTGGAGCTTCATCTTCTTGAGGTTGTCCTTCTGAACTATAATATAACCGAACAGATCGTTCAAGGGATTGCTTGTCAGTATAATACTGAATATTTCCTTGGACAGCAAGGGTACGTAATACTTGACAGATTTGTGAATGGCTCCTGTTTAAATTAATAGCAAGATCCTTACTTGAAACAGCTTGTGTGGGATCTACGCGGTCATGCACCAAAGATGCAACTAAAGAGCGAAGATCATTTCTACCTGTTCTCATGTAACCTCTTCTCCAGTATAAAATCATCAACCATAAGACTATGGGGACCGATAGAAGATTCATCAAGCCAAGGAGGAAGCTCCTGGTAATCGGTAAAGACTGAGAGAATAATCTCTATCAATTCTTTATCATTCAAATCGTTAGCTCGAGTAATTTCCACTTGATTGATCCGAGAAACAACCTCTTCAGAGAATAGTTGTAAGGAATTATCATCATAATCATCCGATTCTTCTCTCTTCGAATCCTTCGCATAAGCAATCGTTCGTTTAATCTTTTTGACCCACTCAAACCATTCCTGATACTCAGCAATTGATTTATCAACGGTTCGTTCCTTCAGTTGAAGGAAGGTCAGAAATTTAGGAACATTCTCAGCAGAAGGAAGAAAACCGAAGGAATGATCGTCACTACAACCATCTTCACTATCCAACTTATTAGCTAACCAAGCATTAAAACCGAAAAAACGAAACAAAGCACTAGAAAGAAAAGGATGGTCAAGCTGAAGATCAACAACACGACGACGACCTGAACGATAATACGTAATAAGACCAAGATTTGCCAGTGACTTGAGACTAGAACCAATAGCATTAGGGGATCGGTCTAGAAACCGACAAAGAAAACCAACAATATTGACAAACTTGCATGTGAAATTCAAGATAAACAATAACTGAAGTGTAAGCAAAACTTCCTCCATAACAGGAGTGAATTTAACATTCATATTCAACTCAGCAAAACGATACTCGTCTACCTCTGTTAAGACAAGATTATTCTGAAACTTCATAAGATTTTTCTCCAACAGAACTCTCCGACAAAATTGCTTATAAACCTCTAACTCACAAAAAATACCAGAATGCCTTCCCAATACTCACAAATAATTCAGAAAACCAATGCACTTCTAGGTAAATTTACGCAAATTTCCTTCACTCACAAAAAATTCTGTAAACTCCTTTAGTCCGCGCTATTCTTACTTCTAAGAATGCCAATTTTCCTCTTCTTATCCCTTCTCATGACTAAATAAACCCCTCTTGTACATTAGCGAAAGTTAAACTCTATTCCTATTAACAAAGTACTCAAAGAAGAAAAAAATTGTTGAAATTTAAATTTGCTTTTTTCAAGATTCCAATTCATTCATTCGTTTCTCAAATGCATCAAGTCTTCTCCAAACTTCTTTTATTTGTTCATCAAGCTTTTGCTCTAGTTTGTCAATTCTTTTGTTTACGTACATGCTACTCATTATTATCCTCTTCCTATATTGATTTTCTAATAGTTACTCGCGTTGGAACGTTAAGCAAGACCACTGTAAGTGGGCTTGTAGTGACCGCGAATCTGCGACTAGCAGAGCTATTAGGAATTTCTTTCTTCTATGAACACTACTTAAAAAATAGATTAGTATATTTAATGATTTTCTTGTTTTACTAGGTTACTAAAAGTTTTTAAAAAATACCTTACAACTCCATTCCTAATTAGATTTTTTTCTATTTCTGTTCCAAAATGTTCTTCAATTTGAGAAAGCAATTTCTTATCATCTGAATCAATTCGAATATAACTTTCATAAAAAATCATTTTTTTTGCAAAGTATTTTAGTTGGGCATTTGGTCTCAAATCAAGGAAAACTGGTGCTGCTCTAAACCTTCTATATTGTATTCGACGTCCATGATAAAGTAAAAATTCCATCAAAGATTTTTTCTCCTCTGATAAAATTTTTTCAAGTACTTTTATTGATACTGCACTTTTTCCTGCTTCTATATATTGAACAGACTTAGTACTAATCCCTAGTTTCTGTGCAAACTCAAATTGTGTTGTTTTTTTTCTATATCCCTTTAGTAATTGTCCTAATCCAACTATTTGTAAATCTGATATTAAACTAAAATCAAAATAGCCGTTTGGTATAGTGTCTTTCTTGAAATCTTGAAATTGATAAGAAATTTTGCTTTTTATCTCTCTTCCTTCTTTTAACTTTAAGAATTGCACCCTCTTTTCAGGATGACAACTGTACATTTCACTCTTGTATATTTGATTATACTTTCTAGGAATGTATATTTGAAATGTATTGTCTGGTCTTTCAGTTAATCTTGACTTGATAGATAATGATACTAAGAATCTAGTGAACTCATTTACATAAAATTTACTTGCACTTGTGAATGTAATACTGCCACTAGCATAGCTCCCATCAGCATCCATTACACCAGACCAATAATGTGAACGAAATGGTTGTTCTTGGAAAAGTAACGGCTCACGTAATTTTTGATATTTCCTTCCACCAATAGGTTGATTTGTAAGAAAAGAAAATAATCGTGCTACCCAGAGATTGGTAATAATGAGTTTCGGGCAATTCTCAGTTTGAAGTTGAATTCTCCCTGTTTGCTTGAATAATCGTTCGAACTGTTCCTTTAACTGTCGAATGTTTTCAATGGAATAATCAACAATATTGAGAACATATTTAGTGATATTCCCATCACCATTGACCATACCACAAAGATAAGCAAGCTCAGTAGTTAAGCTAGTAGGCATCGCAAAGGTTTCACCTCGAGAGGATTCAAGTATTCGTTCATGGAAATTAAGTTCAAAGTGATCCGGAAAGCAACGATAGAAGGGCAGGGGAACAGCACCTCGCTCGAGATACTTTCGAAGGATATCACGCCATTCGAGGATCTTACGATTATCAGATCGGTAAAAATAATCACGCAATTTTTCAGCGACAAGAAGGTCTTGATTACTTACAAGTTCCTTTTCCTCCTCAGTAAGCTGAACATAGGGTAAACGAGCAAGGATACGGTCAGAATGTTTTTCCCGGACAAAATCCGCCCTGCGAACAAGGATAGGAAAAAGGTTGAGAATATTGGTACCTTCAAGAATGATTTCTTTTCCTCGATTGCTTTCTAGTAACTCATTGGCGTTTATCCACTGATTGACCGGCTTAACCTCTGCATCAAAATAGATCGAATCATTAAGCCAATTGAGCACTGCCAATTATTTTTCCTCAGCAGCTTTGGTCAAATAAGAAATAAATACTCTTCTCTAAAAGAATTATTTCTACCTTAAAAATAGCTATTTCTTTATTATTTTACGCTCTCTATAATTTGATTCAGCAGTAAAATTCTCATCATCAGGATAGTATGAAGTTCTTACCCAAATAATCTTAGTTTTAAAATCAGGTTCACATGGAATATGTACAAATCGACTATTTTCTAATTCCCCCCACAACAAGTACCGTCCATCTTTTGTATCCTCAATAACATCCCATTGTCGAACAATTTCTTCTATTTCATCTGGTGGTATACTTCGCTCTCTCCAACGAAGCTCTCCATGTCCTCTCTGAAAGCGAATAATAAATTCTTTGTTTTTTTCTTTAAAGTGGTTCATGGAACTAGAGGGGGAAATATATAAATCTTGTGCATCTATACACTACACATGTGTTTATCCTCTGGATCTATTATTTGCTGAAATAGTGTTTCCATTTCCTAAATCTCATTTATTGAATAACTGAACCGTGAGAAAAATGAAACAAAGTAATCCCTATTCTAAAGAAGAGAAATTTAGAGAACTAATAAAAGAAGCTTACAGAAAAGTCTTCATCACGGAAAAACAAAAAACCGCACTTTTAGCAAAATATAATCGAAAGTATGATGGAGACGCTCTGTCCATGCAAGATAGAAATGCTCTGCGAATGCTAAGAAAAACTATAATACAGTATCGAACTTCTGTGTCTGAGTCTGCAATAGCTGCTCTAAAATTTGAAAGTGTTCTTGAATTACTTTCACTTGTGGATAAAAGCTCTGGTATTTATTGTCATGTTTGTAAAGTGGGAATATTAGTATCACGAACCGTGAGTTCTTGGATTGTGGGTAAGGATTATGAATTAATTTTAGAACAGAAACCTGCGAAAGTATGTAGTAACAATACTTGTAAAAGTACTTCATTTAGCTTAGCAGTAGAGAAATATGAGGATGAGCTAATCAATGAAGTTGAAAAGCAATTACGATCGATTAGAATTACAAACACCGAAAAATTAGATCAAAAGAAATGTCCGCAGTGCCGTTCAGAAACGTTAGAAGCAAACCATACTGGTGATGTATACAAATATCATCAGGGATTATATCATATCAAGATCAGGGATGTTCCACTAAAAGCATATTGCAACATTTGTCACTATCAAGAAGTAGGAGAAAATATAATAATAGAATTGGAAAAATTAGAAACCCTCTTAGATACTGAAACACTCGAATTGTTGAAATTGGATGGCTAATAAATTAAATTCTCTCTGCTAATAACTATACTAAACACTGTTATAAATTGCTATTTTGTCAACTCAAAAACTATCTTCTTTGACCCATCAAGATAACACAACACTTCTTCTCCAGGTTCAATATTGAGTGCCTCAACTAATTCTAATGGAATGCTGACCCGATGTGTTCCAGAACTGAAAATTATTTTTCTCTTAAAGATAATTTTAGGATCTTTTTCTTCATCCATATCTAATCACAATAAATGATGGTTTAAAATATTTAAAAATGCTGTTCAAATCGGTCAGAGAAGTGCTTATATATGATGACTAACAACATAATAATATGATGATTGAGCTAATTGGTGAACAAAAATGAATGTCTCTCGAAACTTTAAGCGAATAAAAATAACCGCAAAAACAGCAATAGCAAAACCCGGGAACGGGCAAATTGGGGGAGGAAATACCAAGAACTTATTACTAGTTCATAACGGACGAGGGTATGGGCGAGAAGGAAAGAGATACCTAGTGAAGGGATTAAGAGGATTGCTAAATCATTCAATGATGGAGCTTGCAAAACAAAAAGGAATAGAAGTATGTCACTCATCGGACAAAAAAGAAACACAAACAGGAGAAAAATTGCTACCAGACGCATTTCATCCAAACGGCTCGTGCTATCCAGAAGAGGAGTGCATAAGACACAGATTAATGGGTTCAATGAAAAAACAATCAGTGCTGCGATTTGAACCAGTAGTGATAGTATCGGATAATATAACAGGGGAGTTCGAAGACGCACAGAAAATACACATAGCAACGGACAAAAGAAATGCGCTAGTGCAAGGAACAAAAAGAAGCATACAAGATTTCGGAGAAAGATACATAGCAGGAGAATTTACCTATTCGATAGAATTATTGAAAGAAATCTCTCTAGAAGAAATGGGATTCTTACTGAAAAGTATTCTCTACATGCCAGAATTGCGGTGGGGTGCATCAGGAAATAATGGAGCGGGAAAATTAGAATTAGAAGAAGTAAATCTACAAGAAGTAATGCGCACAAGAACTGTCAAGAAAGGAAAAGTGTCCGAAAAAGAAAATGAAAAAAATCTTTGGAAACAAATGGAGGAGGGACTTAAAGCTTGGTAATAAGGGAAATATATACACTAGAAGGAGAATTGCTGTCACCAATTATTGTTTCTTCATCATTGATAAAGAAAGGAAGAATTTGGATTAGAATAGTAAGGGAGTTAGGAACTGAAGAAAAACCACAAAAGAGCTTCACTGCGAAACTAATAAAGGGGGAACGAAAAGCACCAGACCATGTGAACGCATACAGAGGATTTGTGAGAATAACTACAGTTGATTCAAACACATCTCGAGCGAAGAAAAACATTGATCTCTATCTTAACAAAGATTTCCTTGGAAGACGTGTAAACGAAGGATTTGGAAAAGTCAAGTGGTTGAATTATAAAATAGAAAATTACGTAAGAAATGCAACTGAAAAAAAACAAAAGAAATTCAGAATACGAAAAGGACTAGGACCAAATTATCCAAAAGAATTGCAAAGATTGCTTAGAGCTCTAATGTTACATGATTTTGTGGAAACAGAAAAACATCCAAGTAAGATATTCAAAGAAATTTCAATTAAGGATGAGGAAATAAGAGAAGCTTGCTTAAAACATCATAATGTAGGATACTGCAAGAATATACTACTCCCACTGGTCAGGTATTATGACCATTTAGCTGCATACATGAACAGAAAAAGCGTACACATAAGAAACTGCAGATATGATTATGAGAATGGAAAAATAGATTTTGAAAAATTAGCTAATGACATAGAAGAAAGACAACAATCTGCCTATAAATTATATAATTTCATCTATTACTCAAAAGAATTAAGTAGAACAGTGGAAGCAATGAAATTTGGAAAAACATCTCTGCGAGATCATTTGTTGTTAATGGCTAATCTAGCTATACATGGCTACTGCAATAGGTGGTTAATAATGGAAAATGGAAAAATTGAACTCGAAAAGAAAATCTCATCATCGGTAACAAGAAAGGATGAACTTGAATGTGCTAAAGATGTTGAGATGCATCTGTTATCTAGTATGAGCAATGCTTAATCGTAGAGTACGTTCAACTCAATGATCGAGAAAGTAAAAAACATAACTGGGTAAAAAATAGCAAATAGAAGCTATTAGAAAGTAAAATTGGCGCCCCGAACGGGATTCGAACCCGTTTATGGTGCTTGATTTTTTTTCAAGCTTGTCCATCGGGCTCTGCAGCCAAAAGCTTGCAGTGCACATTTCTTGGCTTTGACAGCCGAAGATGATGAGCCGTACTACACTATCAGGGCGTAATTACTTTTTTTCTGTTCTTTTTTCCTTTTTAATCTTTTCTAAGCTTATGTTTTTGATGTTTGTTTGTTTTTAAAATATCTTAATTTCTACTATGTGTTCTATTGGATATTTATCTGTGTAGTTTCCCGGGTCGATAATATATTCTACTCCTGGGAACCATACTAATTCTGACCAGTAATTCCCTTGATCGGTTTCTTCATCAAACCATTTTGTAAATCCTACAAAATCAGAACAATTACCTTCTACCCTTGCTTGTGAGTGGATTTCTGTGATGTTATTATAGTTATTGTCTATGAAATTATTATTCCATATTGTTGCATTTACTGCTTCCGTTTCTATTCCGTATTGTTCATTGTGCTCTAATATGTTGAAATTGATAGCTGTAATATTTGAACATCGTAAAGACATTCCTATAGTATTATCAAAGCAACTATTATTTGTTATAGTACAGAGATCATTCATTAACATTGCAATACCATATTCTCTATTAGATTTGAAAGCATTGCTTTGACAACAGCTGTTTTTGCTTCTAACCATCAACAACCCAAAATTGCTTCCCGTACAATTGTTTCCAATTATTGTACAGTTGTTTGAATAATATACACCTATCCCCCGAAAAGAATTATTAGTTATATTATTGTTTAGTAACCTAATATTTACGCAATCCAAAATACCGATACCATAGTTCCCATTTTCTATGGTATTATTTTCCACAATTACATTTGAAGCTGTAAGAATGTCGATATCCTCTGAACCAGTATTTGTGAAATAATTATTCTGAACAGTTACATTATCTACCTGACTTAAGGTTATTCCGTAATCACAACTTTGGAAAATATTTCCTTCTACTCTCGAATTATTACTCATATATAATTCAACCCCTCCATCATTATAATTTCTGTAAAATCTATTGCTTGTAATATTTACAGTTCCAAAACGTACCTCAATTCCTTGCCGGTAATTTCTATCGAAAGAATTATTTGTAATTAGGCATTTCTCGAGATAACTGATAGAGATTCCAATATCTCCTCCAATTAAATTATTTTTAATAACTATAGTTCCATCTGCAGTGATATTTGATAGTTTTATTCCACATGACAGCCTACAATTTTGAATGATAAAATGCTTTGTTACTCCACTAATTTTGATACCATATAGGACTCCTTGCAAGGTATATCCCTCTATAATGTATGGTTCTTCCTTTGTGCCTTTCCCTGGAAAGTTATATTTCCAGTAGAAATCTGAATCTCTCTTAATCTCTATTATCTCGATATCTTTTCTTAGATTAATCCATCTACCCAAGAAAATTCCTGAAATTGTTACAGAACAAACTAATACAACAATTAGAATTACTTTTACTGATTTTTTTAAGTCTCTGAATCCCACTCTGAATTCCTCTTCGATTGTTTGGTAATTGTAGTATTTATACCTTTCAGTTTTGAAAAATAATGATTGTATAAATCATTTGACATATTTCTTTATGAAAACAGTTTTCTTTACATTATATTTTGATCATTACTATTTTGATTTAAGAAATCTTCTTATTTTTGTAATCGATTGTTTATGTACCTTTTTTCGGGGGGATGATAATTTGAATAAAAGGTTTTCACTGTTTTTTGTTTTCTTTTTCTTGCTTTATATTTTGATTGTCACTGGTTCTTCTAGGGGATAGTTATCTGTGTAATTTCCTGGATCGATAATATATTCCATTCCTGAGAACCATACTATATCCGACCAGTAATTCCCTTGATCGTTTTCTTCATCAAACCATTGTGGGTATCCAACATAATCAGTACAGTTTCCCGCTACTTTAGCTTGTGCTTGTATTGATGGTATGTTATTGTAGTTATTATCTATAAAATTATTATTCCAGATAGTTGTGTTTACTCCTTGTGTCACCATTCCATATTCCAAATTATGTTCGAATACATTGAAGCTAATTCTTGGTATCCTTGAACAATATAGTTCCATCCCAAGTGTATTGTTATAGTATGAATTATTATTTATCTCTGTAGAGTAACTTAACCAAACATAAAGTCCACTAACATTATTCGAAATAAGATTATTGTTGGAAAAGAGGCTATCTGAAATTCCATAAGCAGAAATTCCGTAATAAACATTTTTAGAACAATTATTTTCCTTAATTAAGCCATTGTTTGTGTAACTAATTAATAACCCAGAACCATTCTCTGTTAAATTATTTCCCACAATATTGACATTTTGACTATAAACAATAGCAACACCTAAACCACAATTTATTACTGTGTTATTATCAAATTGGATATTCTTTATATATTGCATTTGTGCACCCCATCTTGTACAGTTTATGAGATAATTTTTCTCTATAGATATTAGTTCAGAATCCAAAATTGTAAATCCATCTTCGCAAGAATCGAAGGTATTTTTCTTTATGCTTGTATTATAATTATCTAGTACATGTATTCCATCTCCTTGATTTTTGAGAAAAGTATTTGAAGTAATTTCCAAGCTACCAGTAGATGTTGCTTCTATTCCTCTGCCATTTTTGAAGAATTTATTACCACTTATTAGGCAATTGCTACTTATTCTTATAATAACCCCATAGTCATTACTTTGTATAGTATTGTTTACTATTTTTGCAATACCATTTGATAATCCTCTTAAATCAATACCCTTATTGGAGTTTCGTAAAACACAATTTTGAATGACAAAATGTTTTGTTATATCATAGATTTTGATATTGTGAAACCTATTACCAGATAATTCATAGCCATCAATAATAAACGGATCTTCTTCTGTTCCTTTTCCAGGAAAGTGATATTTTCGAGAAAAATCCTTATCCTCATATATTTCTATCACATTTATTGGTCGAAACCATACACCTAAGAAAATTGCAGTTCCAGTTATTGTTACAACTAATCCAATTATTACTATTGTAAGAACTTTGTTGTTTATTTTCTTCAATTCCAATTTCTCACCATTTTGTTATATGTAGCACTATAAATACCATTTCAGATTTTACATTGAGTAATTCTAATGTTTTTTTTGTTTCTTATAGGTTAAGTGAATTTCTGTAAATTCTCTCTACATTTCTAGGATTTGTTTTAAGATGCCTTTTTCCTTTCTTTTCCAACTGAATTTTCTTAATCATTAATTCATTCTAGTCTTAGTGAAAGGGAAATTTGAGTGCCTGCTAGAAAATATTATATTAAGCAATTAATTACTCACATTAAAGATTTTTCTTTTGACAGTGATCTTGATTCAATATTTGCTACTTCTCGTGCTCTTTAATCCTTAGAGCGGTATAGAGAGGACATTCCTGAGTTGCTTTCTCTTTCAATGAAGCTTTTGAAGGATTTTTATCTCCAAGAGAATGAAATTACTTTTCCAGTCAATCTTAGAATGACTGATGAAAGATAAATAGCTATTTCTGAAGTTTACTGGAATGCTCTCCATGCCATACATTTTCACGATTGATCTGTTCCCTCTCATATTGCTTTTTTCTTGCTTTAGAGATTGATTGTCACTGGTTCTTCTAGTGGGTAGCTATCAGTATAATTTCCTGGGTCGATAGTATACTCCACTCCTGTATACCATACTAACTCCGACCAGTAATTTCCCCTTCCCATTACTTCATTATGCCACTTTGTGTGTTCTTCATAATATGTTCCATCAAATGAGCAATTTCCATTACTTCTTGCTTGTGAATGTATTGTTGTAATGTTGATGTAATTATTGTCTATGAAATTATTATTATAAATGGTAGTATTTACTCCTTGAGTTACTATACCATATTCTAAATTGCGTTGAATAATATTACAATTAATTTGAGTAATATTTGAACAAAATAATTCCATTCCTAGACCATTATCAACAAAGCTATTATTGTTTATTGAAGAGATATCACTTGCCCACATTGATATTCCACTTTTATTATTTCCATTAAAGAAATTGTTACAACAATTACTATTGGTTAACCAATATATCCTGATACCAAAATCACTATTTCCTGATCCATTATTTCCCGTAATTAAGCATTTGTTTATGGTTTCTAAATAAAAACCGTTACCTCTATTGTCCACTGAAGTATTATTTACTAAGTCTATATTTTGACTTTGACATATTCCGAATCCTAAACTACAATTTGTTGCTGAATTATTACCTATAATTATATTCATTACTTCTTCTGCATAAAATCCTAATATGCAGTTTGTAAAATTGTTTCTTTTTGTTAGAATATTTTCCGAACGATAAATTACTAATCCACTATTAAAAGAGTCAAAGGTATTGTCTTCTATTCTTGTATTATTGTTATCCGAAAAATTCATCCCTTCAATCCAAGCAATGTGGTCATACTTGTTATTGATAAGGATATTTGATTGTATTGTATAACTACCTGTTCCCGCTTCTATTGCTTGATGGTTATTGATGAAAGTGTTATTACTGATGATACAATTATTATATCCTCTAATAATAATTCCAAAATCATTATCTCTTATAGTGTTGCTTAGTATTTGTGCAACTCCATAAGTTAAGTTAACTAAATCCATACCTTTGCTGGATTTTTCCAAAATACAATTTTGAATGATGAAGTATTTTGTTATGCCTACAATTCTGATGTTATGATGAGAATTTCCTGATAACTCGTAACCGTCAATAATATAGGGGTCATCCTCTGTTCCACTGCCTGGAAAATGATATTTTTGTGAGAAGTCCTTATCATCAAAAATTTCTATTTGTTCTATTGTTCTAAACCGCCAGCCAAAGAAAATCGCTGTCCCAATTGTTGACACGACTATCGCTATGATTATTACTGCTTGAACTTCACTACTTAGTTTTCTAAATCTCACTTTCAAATCCCTAATACATTATCTTTTACTATATACTAAATATCTTTTCCATCTTTTCTAAAGAATATATTCATGCTTTTTTTGTTTTCTTCTTCATTATTACTGTTATTTGCTACTCAACCAGATAGACAAAAACTTGTCGTTGGAACTTGAGGATAACCCATTGAAATGTGGCAAACATCTATACGGTAAACAGGATCTCTCATAAAAGTCACAAATCGATTTGCTGTTGGGATTGTTGTTGAATATATCCTTAGTTCTCCTTCAACACAAACAATGATTTCCTCTCTCCAATCACCAAAAACATCTGCCCAAGCAATACCATCATTTGGTAAGGATGCTATTTTCTGATCCGAAATCAAATATTGTCTTATCGTGTATTAATTCTCTTTGCAAATCTGCATCCCAATAAGCAGCAAATAATGTATAACCAAAGTCGTATTCTTGTTCTGTTGCGATGACTGAACCATTTGCTGCATGTATTCTTCGGTAAGGCGCTTTTTTATCTCCCGAATATCCTTCCATGCCAGGGTACCGAGAGTCAAAATCTGACACTAATCCTTGACCATGAATATGATTTAGCAGGTGTTTTCTCTTCTTTTTTTTTGAATAGTTATTTTTAGCCTTTGAATCTTCTATTGAGATTTTCCAAATTTCTCTCTTCTTTCGTTTCTTTGTGATTGTTTATCTGAATAATTTCTTCAATGGTCTCTCCAATAATTTCGTCATTTTCTAATAGAAACCCTTCATCTTCTTCTGTTGGTCGAACTATTGACACATTATCGTTTTCCTTGAAATGTAATTTTGATAAATTTTCTTCCTCTTTGTTTTTCTCCTTTGAATTCTTCTTATAATTATTTTTGGTTTTCCGTCTAATGTAGATGATCCCTATTACACCACTTATTATCACTGCCAAAACTACAACTATGATGAGCATTATTTTTCCTATTCGTATTAGCTCAGAAATATCATTTACACCAAAATATAATGGTATAAGCATTATCCCTGCAAAAACCAAGAAAACGATGAACCCTAGGTCTGAGCTTTGATTATTCTTCATTTCTCTCACCTTAGAATGATTGATGAAGTGATTTAAAGACCGCTTTTTTTTTGATAAATACGCGTCCTCTAAATAACTCACTAGAAACATTTTAGTGAAAAATCTAAAAAGGGATAGACTAAATTATAAGTTAGTTAATTTCATTTCTACTAAAAAATGGGATTATTATAAGATCATACTTCCTAGACTGAAGAGGCGAATAAATGTCAAAAGAACAATCTTCCTTGGATTCATTTTTTGGTGTAAAGGCCAAAAAAGAAGCGAAAGTGGAAAAGAAGAGAAAGAAATTTTCCGAAAAAGAAAAGAAACAACCTAACAGTTCTACAAGAAATAATCAGGGACCTGCTTCAAAAAAAGTTATTGTTGATTTAGAGGAAGAGGATGATATCTCTGAATTTGAGAAAAAGGGTGTTGATGTGGAGGTTATCCATGAGGGTGCCCCTGTAGAATACTGTCCGAAAAATTCTCCCCCTAGTTGCCTTTTCCAGTCTATTTATGAAGGAAAAAGCGCCAAAGGATTTCTCTCCTTACTTGACGAGCAATCCAATCGATTAATTGGCTATTACGATAGTACTGGTCATAAACCCTATTTGCTTACAGATTTAACCGTGGAACAACTACAACAAATTTCTTCTGTTAAGAATTTTAGGAAGATTATCGCTTACAAGAAAGTGCAATTGAAAAATCTCCTTACTGATAAAGATGTAAATATGACTAAAATAGTCGTTACAGATCCTTTAGCCATTGGTGGTAGATATGATAGTCTCCGAGAAAAATTACCCGCTGCCTGGGAAGCAAATATTCGTTATCACAAAAATTACTTGTATGATTTGAAGCTTTACCCGGGAATGTTTTATCAATTAAAAGATGGTCATCTGAAACCTGCTGTTCAGAAGCTAGACAAAAAAGTAGAAGCTCAAATTAAAGAATTATTCAAAGATTCTCCCAAAGAAGTACAGGATCTTATTCCTATTTATTTGCCCTTGTTTTTGACTCGAGTCCCCCATATCAAGCGCGCAGCAATTGATATTGAAGTTTTCACTAAAAACATGGATCGAATTGCTGACCCTGCAAAAGCTCTTGAAAAAGTGATTTCAATTTCATTAGTAGGTAATGATGGAGCTAAATTTGTCCTTGTTTTACAACGTGATGACGTTCCTCGTGGCACTCGCCCAAAGGAGCTTGCTGCTGATGTTAAAGTAGAATTCTTTGACGATGAAAAAGAGCTTCTCTTGAAAACTTTTGCATTAATGAAAGATTATCCAGTTATTATAACCTTCAATGGTGATAATTTTGATTTACCATATCTTCGGAATCGAGCGAATCGTTTGAAAATAGACTCTCGAGATAATCCTTTAATTGAAAACAGAGATTACTATTCCATTCGGAATGCCATTCATTTTGATGCTTACAAATTCTTCAATCAAGCGGCAATCAAAGTTTATGCTTATGGTGGTAAGTATAATGTTAGTTCTTTAAATGCTATCACTTCTGCTTTGCTTAAAGATCACAAAGTAGAATTAGATAAAGACATAGGTCTGTTAAATTGCTATGAACTTGCTTACTATAATTATTGGGATAGTAAAATCACTCTGGAATTGACTACTTTTAATGACAACCTTACTATGCGATTAATAATTATGTTAATGCGTATAACTGGTATGCCCTTTGAGGATATAACAAGACAAGCAGTTTCTACTTGGATACGAAGTTGGTTATTCTCAGAGCATCGTCATAGAAATTATCTTATTCCTCGTCCTGAAGAGATTATTGGCTCCCGAGGGGATTCAACTACAAGCGCGATGATCAAAGGAAAGAAATACAAAGGAGCCATTGTTGTTTCTCCTTCTCCAGGTATTCATTTTGATGTTACCGTTTTAGATTTTGCAAGCCTCTATCCAAGCATAATTAAAATTTGGAATCTCTCTTATGAGACAATGAATTGTACGCACGAAAGTTGCCAAAAGAATAAGAAAATGATACCTGACACTGATCATTGGGTCTGTACTAAAAATAAAGGGCTTATGTCTATTTTAATAGGCTTTATTAGAGATATTCGAGTTGATTGGTTTAAACCCAAAACCAAAGATAAATCACTTGATCAAAACACCAGAGACTTTTACAATGTTATTCAAGCTGCGTTAAAAGTCGTTATTAATGCTTCTTATGGTGTTTTTGGTGCTGCTCATTTTCCATTCTATTGTCCGCCTTTAGCTGAAGCAACGACAGCAATAGGTAGAAAAGCTATTACAGATACGATTGAGAAATGTGAAGAAATGGGCATTCCAGTTATCTATGGTGATACTGATTCGGTTTTTCTAAAAAGCCCCACAAAAGCTCAAATAAAAGAACTCATCAAATGGAGTGATGATCATCTAAAAATTGACCTTGATGTCGAAAAAAACTATCGATACTTGGCATTATCTGATAGAAAGAAAAACTATCTTGGTGTGTATCACGATGGAAAAGTTGATGTCAAAGGATTATTGGGCAAAAAACGAAATACTCCTACATTCCTCAAAGATGTGTTTAATGATGTCGTTCAAATTTTAAGTGAAATAAAAGTTGAAGAAGATATCGTGGATGCGCGAAAGAAAATTGAAGAGCGAGTACAACAATGTTATAAAGACCTCAAAAACAGAAAATTACCTATTGAAGATCTTGTATTTCGAGTACAGTTAAACAAAGCTCTCGCACAATATATTAAAACTACACCTCAACATGTTAAAGCCGCTCGAATATTGTTGGAAACAACTGGTAAAGAGTTGGGTGCAGGTGATTTGATATCTTTTGTGAAAACATCAAGTGGAATTGGTGTTAAACCCTTAGAACTAGCAAAAATTTCTGATATCGATATCGATAAATATTTAGCTCAAATGGAATCAACTCTAAAACAAGTTTTGGAACCAGTTGGTGTTTCCTTTGAAAAAATAATTGGTATTAGGTCTCTTGATGATTTCTTTTGAGCTCTATGAGAGCTCTGCATCATCATTTTTCATTTTTATTTGTCTTTGCAATTGGAGCTCTAATTTTCTAAAAGTTTGTGAACTAACTATTTTTCCGCTTTCATCTCTATGATATGGTATTGCAATTGCAATAAGCTCTTCAATGTCATTCTCTCGACGTATATCGTTTATCTCAAGAAGCTTGCCATATGTCTCAGGACTGAGAACAATAAATTCTAATTCGGGAATTTCATCTGCATATTGAGTTGCTTTGGATAGCTCTCTAATATCTATTCTATCATCTATTACTCCCAAGGAGTGTAAATAATCTCTTACATCACCTGCACGTTTTTCAAAAGGATAGATTAAATCAGGTATCTCTTTTCCTCTTCGTGCAAGATCATCACTTGTGATGCCAATGAGCACTCTTTCAGATAATTTAAAAGCTACTTTCAATAGAAGTTTATGACCACCATGTACTCTATCAAAGGTACCACCTAAGCACCCATATTTAAAATGACATTTCTTTGCTTCGGGCAAATCATTTCCTCACAGTTAGTAATTGTTTGAGAATACTAATTATTCGTTGTATTCTAAATTTAATTTCATTCTGCGTTCAAAAAAGCTTCAAGTGTATTTAATTTCTTTGTTTCCTCTCCTATGTGTAAAGAAGAGAGAAAAAGGAAGCTCCACTTCCTTAAAAGCTTCTTTTTGGAAGGGATGCTGCAGAAAACAGTACTCCCATAAATGCTACTACACCTGAAACAAAAGATAGGAATGGTGCCAACCAAGTTGGTAATGAATCATGTGACGGTAAACTATCTGCATTATTTGACATTGTCTCAATTGCAGTAATTGCCTTATCAGATAAAGTGCAGTACAGTACTCCAAACAACAATATACCTATGAATACACCGGCAATAACAAATGATGTTGGACTATTATAGCCTTTTGCTCTAGCACCTGTGCTGAGTGCAATAGCACCAATTAATCCAATAAACCAGAATATTAGTAACCAATATGCCTTTCTAATGTGTATTACAACAACAATTTGCAAGGTCAAAGAAATACTAATTAAAATTCCACCAATAAGGGCACCTGGCTTGACACCTTTCATTTGTTTGTTAGTGCCTGTTATGATGAACAAGAAGGACGCAGCAACCATAATTGCCGATAGAGAGGAAAATCCCACTGCTCCAATGACCCAATAGCTATTTCCGAGTTCAAGGGAATCTACAATATTATCCCATTGAAAGAGTATGAAATATATTGTAAGAGATATAATTGCACCAAATCCAATACCTGATATTGTGAAATGCTCCATTTTCTCACTTTCCCCAAAAGCAGTTCCGCCCCAAATGTAAAATCCACCTGCAATAAATCCTGCTCCTAAAATGAATAGTAACCACCAAAATTGAGCAATTTCTAATAGAGTAACAACTTGTAATGCAAGTGCAATTGCAATAATAAATCCACCAATGATTGAACCAGGTTTGACCATTTTTTTATCGATAGCTCCAACAATAGTCTTTAACAGAGAATGAGCTGAAAAACTAAAAAAGGTTTGCATTCGAAAAAGTAAAGAGTTTGATGTTGATAGAAATAATTTATTTGCCATTTATTCTTCAAGTTACTTATGAAAACTAAGTCAGGAAAACAAAGAAAAATATGAACCTCAATACTCTACCAGATAAACTATTTTAGTAAAAAGTTTGGTTTTCAGGTCAATTAAATAGTGCTAAATCAAAAGCTAAAAATATGCTATTACCCTAATAATAATCAAAGTAAATCTTAAAGACACAAAGATTGCTCAAAAGAAGCATTTTTGCTATTTAGAAAGCTTTTATTTAGTGAACGTAAAATATTGTGTTATTAGAATAAATGGATGGAAAAATTACTATGGTATTTGGAAAATTCGCTCGCTGGTTAGGCGGCGGTAAATCTACTCGAGATTATATTATTGATTTGAAAATGGTAAATAAACGACTATCCCGAACTTCAAGAAAACTTGAAAATGACGAAGCAAAGATTCAACGAAAAACACGTGAAGCGATGCGTAAGGGATTAATGGATCAAGCACGACTTTATGCATCCAATGTAGCTAGAAATCGTAAATGGGTTTACAGTTACACTCGCTTAACAACCCGAATTGAAGGAATAATTTTCAGATTAGAACAAGCAGATTCTGTTCAACAACTCGCAGGTGAACTGAAAGGAATGGCAGGAGCTCTTCGTGAAGTAAATGCAACATTAAATGCACCTGAAATTTCTTCTTTGATTAGTGATTTGGAGAATTCCTTTGAAGGAATTGAAATGACCACTGATATGATGGATGAAGGTTTTGAAGACATGATGTCATTGGATGTTGATGAAACTGACGTAGATAAAATAATGGGTGAAATTGGTACTGAAATTGGATTAGGTGCTGAAACCGGTTTGCCTACCCCTGATATCCGCTCATCTGAATTAGCTAAAGAAATAGAAGAATTACGTAAAGAAAAAGAAACGTAATTCATTCATTTTTTATCACAATCCTCCTTATCTTAGTGTAGATGTCCACTGACTGATGGACAATCAGTTTTTTTTACTGCTGAACATCTTATTCTTTCTATTTTTTGTAAAAAGAATTTGTTTTTGTTTACCTCAGCAATAATGTTTTTTTAGGTAGAGAGCTTAAATTAATGAGATTATATAATATTTGATTCAATTATTTGTGGTGAATACCTTGTCCGTTTCTAAAGATGATCCCCAAAAAATCTTAATTACAGGTCTACCTGGTGCCGGTGTAAAAACAATCAAAGCTGTTGTTGTTGATAATATTCCTCCTAAGGATATGAAAGCAGCAATAGAACGATTAGACATTGGCAATTCTTTACGAGATATTTTACAACAACGTGTACTGTTTCTCCCGTGTGGTGGTGAGAATAATATCCAAGATGTAATCGATCGTGATAGTGATCCAATATACCAACATGTTCAAGCATTAGTTTTTGTATTAGATGTTACTGAACAATCAAGCTACTCAATAGCTAAATATTGGTTTGATGCATTTGTGAAACATTTACATAAATTTAGCAAAGATGCGCGGATTTTTCTTCTCCTTAACAAAGTAGACTTACTCGCTGAAAATGATAATGCTTCTGATATCATTCGTGCAACAAAAAATCTCTTTATTACTCCCGGCTTAGATATCTTTATTCATGAAACTAGCATTTTTGACGCTTCAACTTATTTAGCATTTAAAGATATGCTGACTAAAGAAACGGATGATCAAGTTTCAATAAAACAATATCTAAATCGCTTTGTGAAAGATTCTTGTTATAGTGGTCTCGCTGTTTATTCTAATGATGGATTGCCTATATATGAAGTAGGAGTACTTCCACCTTTAGTGGACTTTTCTGCAAATGTTATCTTGGGTTCAATTGAACGAATTGTTGAAGAACTTGATGCTGGAGATGGAATAAGTTCAACAATAATACAACTGAAAACTAATATTTTTATTGTATTCAAAGCAGTAAATCAAAAGAGTATCTTTGTAGGTTTAAGCAAAAAACGACCAAAACTAGGTCAAATGCTTATTGAATCAGATCAAATCGTAGAAGTATTGAGGAAATCAATGAGTTAAGAAAAACTAGATTTCTCCTTTGAAGATTGTTCCAAACTCTTCTTGTTTGAGAATTTCTAATTCTGGGAGATCTATAGATATTTCTTCCATTATTCTTCTTCTTATTTTTCCCAATAATGCATTTTCTAAAATTCTCCGTGAGAGATGTATGTAGGGTATCTTGCTTAAATGCAAGTTGTGTAGAGATTCGTAATCAATATCACCAAAGATTATAGCATTAATTTTTGTTTTCTCTTTAATCTTGTAGATGATATCCTTGTTAGTAATTTCATTAAAAAGTGCTACGCCTTTAATAGACGATTGATCGTACCCTGAATATCTAAAGGGACATTCTAATTGTTGATACAGAAGTTGAACCAAATCTTTTAACTTTATTTTGGTTTTCCTCTCACCATACCTACAAACAATTTTTCTATTATTGTGTAAATTATCGATGAAGTCAATCTCTATTTTATGGCGATAATCGAAATTAAGCATACTTAAGAAATAGTCAAAACCACCTTGCTCTGAAAATAACCAGCCCTCACCAAATGAATAAACAGCAATTTTATTCCTAATTAGATTTTGTAATAAATCCATTTTAATTGGTGGTATTTCAATCGAATCGCTCTTTGTAAAAGAGGGGGGGTATATGGTGATGATAATTTTCGCATTATCTTTCATAGCAGTAGCAATAACTTTTCGTGTTAAATGGGCTGCGATAAGACACTTTCGTATATTTGTTTTTGAAAGTCTAATCCATTCTCCACCCAAGATTACTCCGCTAGTTTGACTATCTTTTGAGCTTGATTCGCCTTTCATTTTATCTAATAATGTAAATATTTGAGACATTTTCTACACAGCTTTATCTTTAAACAACAATCAAATGATTTCTAATTAGATGTTAACTTCTTCTTTTTTTAAGGTTTCATGATGGGCAGAGGTAACTGAAAGAAATATAGTAAAAAAAGTAGTTTTTTATCATTGAGAAATCTTAAAAGAGCTAAAGTTTATATTTAAATTTCGAGGTCACTAGTAACTCGGATAAAAAAAAAGCATCCATTTGGAAGTAGTTTAAAACATGACTGAAAATCCTTTGCATAAATTTTTCCAAGCGAAGAGTATGGCTATTTTTGGTGCATCTGTTTCTAAGGATAAACCAGGTTTTGTTATTGCTGAAAATTTTATTAATAATTTTAATGGCAAAACAATCTTAGTCAATCCCAAAGGAGGAGAGATATTAGGACATCCTGTTTTCAAATCCTTAGAAGAAGTAGAGGACACAGTTGAAGCTGCAATAATTATCGTTCCTGCGAAATATGTCCCAGCTGCAATGGAAGATTGCGCTAAAAAGGGAGTAAAATCTGTTACGATAATATCTGGCGGTTTTAAGGAAATCGGTGAAGAAGGAATTAAATTACAACAACGCATTGATACTATTGCCAAAGAACATGATATCAGAATTATCGGACCAAATTGTATTGGTTTGTTCTATCCTAAAAGAGGATTAGATATGGTTTTCTTACCTGAGGAAAAACTAAAAAGGCCAACAGAAGGAGGAATATCAATTCTGTCACAAAGTGGCGCATTTGGTTCTGCATTCCTAGATGTTATGGGTTCATTGGGAAAAGGTAATTACCTCTCAAAATTTATTAGCTTTGGAAATGCTTCAGATATCAATGAGGCAGATATACTCGAGTATTTTGGTGAAGACCCTGAAACAAAAGTCATTCTTATTTATCTTGAAGGATTTAAGAATGGACGAAAATTCATAGAAACAGCACGTAAAGTTTCATTAAAGAAACCGATTATTGCAATAAAAGCCAATAGGACAGAAGCTGGAGCACAAGCGGTTGCAAGTCATACTGCTTCTTTAGCAGCGAATGATGATGTCACAGATGCTCTTTTCAAAGAAGCAGGAATTATAAGAGCATACACTTGGGATGATCTATTTGATTGTATGAAAGCATTCAATAGCACATTATTACCTAATGGAAATCAAGTTATTGTGATCACTGATGGAGGAGGTGCAGGAGTGATGGCTTCAGATGCTATTGGAATGTTAGGTCTTGAGTTAGCTGATTTATCTCCTGAGATTGAAAAGAAAATGAAGGAAGATTTACCACCATATTTCTCTGTTGCGAATCCTATTGATTTAACCGGAAGTGCTACAGCAAAAGAATATCTATATGCTTTGGAACAAACAATAAACGATCCTGCAGTAGATGCAATTACTTATATTATCATACCAACCCCCCCCGCAATAAATGTAAAAGAATTGATGGACGGATTGAAACCATATGCAAAAACCATCAATAAAACAGTTACTTTCTGTGCTATTGGTGGAGAAGAAGCCGCTTATATTCGAGAAGAATTAGAGCAAATGAATTTTCCCTTTTTCCCAACACCGGCAAGAGCGGTTTATGCAATTGATAAATTAGCTGAATATGCAGATTATCTGCGAACCCATGGGCAAAAATTGCCTGTTATTAGGGAGATACCAAAATAATTGGAGGAAAACAAATTGGCAGATACAAAAAATATACCAGAACCATTTGCTACAGCATATAAAGAAGGACGCTCTTTTCTATTAGAGCATGAAGCCCTCAAAGTTTTTGAAAACGTTGGAATTGTTTTCCCACCGAACATGCTTGCAAATAATGTTGATGAAGCAGTGACTTTTGCTAAGGAAATTGGTTTTCCCGTTGTAATTAAAGCAATGTCACCAAAAATTCTACACAAGTCAGACTATCACGCAGTGGTTATTGGTATTGATTCTGAAGTAGCACTAGAGAACCAATTTAATGATATGAAATCACGTTTGAAAAAACATGATTTAGTTGGTATTCTTGTTGAAAAGCAAGTGAAGAAAGGTACGGAAATTCTAATTGGAATGAATATCGATCCAACTTTTGGTCCTGTTGTTGCATTTGGTATTGGAGGAATCCTAGTTGAAGTAATAAGTGATGTTTCATTTAGATTGTGTCCAACAACAAAACAACGTGCTTTACGTTTGATTAGTGATATAAAAACGCAAAAAATGCTCAATGGATTTAGAGGATTACCTCCAGTAGATAGAGAGCCATTAGCTGAAATGATTGTTAAAGTATCCCAAATAGCTGTTGACTTAGACAAATATATCAAAGAAATTGATTTGAATCCTGTAATAGCCAATGAGGATGGCATATTTGGCGTAGATGCGAGAATAATTCTAAAAAAACTCGATTAATTCTCACTTCTTCCCTTTTCTTCTTTTTTTATCCGGTTCTTTGTAGTTGTTTAGAAATTCATATACTTCTTTCATTAGAATTGATGGTTGAAGAATCGGTATTTCCACTGTTGGTTTGAAATCATTTTCCTCGGATTTAGATAAGAAACATCTCATTTCATTTTTTGTTAAAGAATCACTAACAAAAGCTCTACTTAAATTCTTTAATCTATGAGCATTTGACAGCTGCTCAAAATTATTAGTATGTGGTATCATCCAAATATTTTTCTTTGCTATACATGCTTCCCAAGCTAAATTGAACCCTGCATTACCAATAACGTTTTTACATGAAGTTAAATCTTTAAGAAATCCATCTCGAGATGTCTTCTTAAAGAAAACGTTGTTGCATTTTTCATTAATATTAAATCCATAAACATAAAATATTTCTCCTGGAAATGTTGATAAAACTTTAATTATTTCATCTTTATCACATCTTGCAAGATACACTAGATTGTGCTTTTCATAAGTGATTTTAAGATCATTAAATTCAGATTTCCAAATTAAAGGAAAAAGGCTGTGGTTGTCTACCGCTTGAATTTTATTAACAAAGTCAATTGAAAAACAATGAGAAAAATATGGTGCCATTATCCGTATAGCAAATTTCATTCCCATTTTTAGAATATTTTTTGCCGGAGCTTCATCATTCGCCGGATGAAAAAGAGATTGCTGATGATCAATACAAACAACGGGTTTTTTTAAAATCCTACCAACAACCGAAGATGTTGGTTCAAAATCAGTAAAGATTACATCATATTTCTCTGCATTAGTGATTTCTAAGAGGTCTCTTCTACTTCTAGTTAGCTTGCCCATTGACCCTAAATTCACTTGTAATGTTTTTGAGACATCCACTTTGTTATCCTTATACATATCAATCGGACCGAGGCGATAAAAAGCCACAGGAGCAATATCATATGCATATTTTGGAGGTTCCTTTCCTGAAAAAAGGACATGTACTTCATGACCATCTTTCATTAACTCATTAATAATGACCCTAGAGCGATTAATATGTCCTTGACCATTTGTATTGATGCCATAAAGAATTTTCATATGAAACAGCTATTACGAGGAAATATTTAAAGGATTACACAAAGTTTACGATTTACAATTAGATGAAAATCTTTCCTAGGTGTTTTTCTATTGTCAAATAAGGATCTTGATACTGCTCGACTTTTAATTACTAAATATGGTTTGGAAAATGCTGTTCACCATAATGGTACTGCTAACGAGAAATCGGTTATGCAAAAAATAATGGCAACTCATCCTGAAATGAGAAAACTTTCCAAACAAATTAGCAATCTTATCGAAGAAATGGTTCCAATAATTAATGATCTTTCAACCAAAGAACAACAAGAACAGCTTTCAGAAATTGCTCCGGAACTGCTTGCAAAAAAAGAGTCTCAAAAAAGAATACGAGAGTTACCACCATTAAAAGATGCAGTGGATGGCAAAGTAATCACTCGTTATGCCCCCGAACCAAATGGTGAGATGCATTTAGGTCATGCGTATACTGCTTTCTTTGCAGATTACTATGCTAAGAAATATCGTGGAACATTTGTCTTACGGTTTGAGGATACAAATCCAAAACAAGAACGGGTAGAATATATGGATGCTCATCGAGAAGATTTGGATTGGTTAGGATTAGAGCCTACTAAGGAAGTAATCGTTTCAAATGATATGCTTGTTTTTTACGAAAAAGCAGTTGAGCTTATTGAGAAGAACTATGCATACACATGTATCTGTTCCGTTGATAAAATGAGAACATTGCGTGGAGAAATGAAATCTTGTGAACACTCTAAGAATAATTCAACAGATACAATGAATGATTGGAAGAAAATGCTCGCAGGAGATTATAATGAGGGTGAAATAGTCTTGCGCTTAAGAAGCGATATGGAGAATAAAAATGCAGTAATGAGAGATCCGGCTATTTTCGCAATTAGAAAGGGAGATCATTGTCTCCAAGGAGA
The DNA here is from genome assembly GCA_018238155.1 of Candidatus Heimdallarchaeota archaeon. GTDB lineage: Archaea > Asgardarchaeota > Heimdallarchaeia > JABLTI01 > JABLTI01 > JABLTI01. The sequence goes on from JABCTZ010000019.1 coordinate 37,374, forward strand.
GAAATATTCCCTATGGCCACTATATGATTTTGCTGTTGCAGTTGAGGATAATTTGTGTGGAATAACACATGTAGGGCGTAGTGCCGAATTTGATTCTAGAATTGAATTACAAAACAAAATACGTGAATTATTAGGTTTACTACCACACCCTGACATTTTCCACTATGCGCGATTCAATGTTTTAGGTAGCCCCGCATCTAAGAGAAAAATCAAGCCTTTAGTAGAAGAAGGTAAAGTAGAGGGTTGGGATGATATTCGTTTAGTAACAATTAAAGGAATGAAGAAAAGAGGTATTGTTCCCGAGGCTATTAAACAAGTGATAAAAGAAGTAGGAATGACTACTCAACCAACAAATATCGATTGGAGCCTCCTAACAGCTACAAATAGGAAGATAATTGATTCATCATCTAATCGGTATTTCTTCGTATCTGAACCAGTTGTTATCTATATTGAGGGTGCTCCTGAAAACAGAATCAGTAAAATGTTGCTACATCCTGATGATGCTAAGAGAGGTTCTAGGAAAATAACAACAAATGGTCTTTTCTTAATTGATCAATCTGATTATGAAAATATGAAAGTAAATGATGAATTTAGACTAAAAGATCTTTACAATGTAAAATTGATTAATAAGAAAATCAATCCTAATAAAATTGATTCTGTGAAAATAAGTGAAGAATTGAAATCTTTTCTGAAGCAATTTCCTGTACATTGTATTGGGAAATACTCTGGTGAAGAATTGAAACCCGGTCCAAAAATTCAATGGGTTGTTGCAGATGCTAAACAAACTGTTCTAGTTGAAGTAAAGGTGCCTGGTGTCTTATTCATTGATGGCACATTCAACGAAAATAGTTTGAAAATTGAAACTGGTTATGCAGAAGCTGGTGTTGCAAAATTATTGCCTGATACTATAGTACAATTTGAAAGATACGGTTTTGTTAGAGTAGATAAAGCAACCAAGAGCAAAATCTTTGTCAATCTTGCACACAAATAATCAAACCAAAATTTCAAACCAGTGCTTTCCTTGACTTAGCTAGGGAATGCTTTATTTAATAAAGGTATTAATACTAAGATGCTCAATTACCAATTGTAGAAAGAAATCACTTTGGATATAAATGGCGGGATAAAAAACGGACCCTTGGATTATATTTATAATAATATTTTGTATTACACTATTGATTATTATTATTGCTTCTATAAGAAGAAAGAAGGGAAAAGACAAGAAAACACCAACTAAAACAATTCAAGCTTATCTTGAATATGGTGATTTTGTGTCTGCTGGAAGTTTGTATTTGAAACAGAATAAACATGTTGAAGCTTCTAATCTCTACTTTCAAATACCTCCTGAAAAAAGACCAAGTTATGAATCAATGATCGTTCAAAAACTAGGGCAACAAGGAGCCCAATTTTTTTGGATTAAAACAGGAAGACGATTTGAACGCTCTAATCCTGAAAGAGCACAGATTTCCTTTTTACTTGCAAACGCTTATTTTGATGTCGTGAAAATGTATATTGATACAAATGACGTTTCTCGAGCAATTAATATTGTAACAAATAATATGCCTGTCAATCTTCGTGCTGGAACTGTAAGAAGATTAGCTCAATATGCTTTCAATAGAGGGAAGTATACTATCGCTGGTGATCTTCTAAGAGCTATTAACTTAGGTGAGGAAGCAGATGCTATCCTCGCAGTAGCTGCTCATGAATATGGCGCAATTGAACGCCCACAAGTTGCTGCAGATATTTATGACTCGGTGGGACGACAAGATTTAGCCGGTGCTTCACAAGAACGTCAAGGTGAAATAGCTTTATCTGAAGGGCGTATTGAAGCAGCTAAATCTGCTTTTAAGAAAGCTGTAGAAGGTTATGATGGCTCTAATAAACCAAAAGATGCTCTGCGAGTGGAACAAAATTTAGAAAAGTTCGATTTACTAGACCGTTTTAGAGAATACGTTACAAAAGGGCAAGTAGATAATGCTGAAGACATGATTGATGCAATATCCTCCAGTTTCCCTGGAATTGCAATTTCTGATTTATATGCCGAAATTGCTTCCGTTTTGGAGAAAAGCAATCGTACTACTGATGCTATTACATATTATGATAAAGCTGCAGATTCAACAAATAATCCAATTAAGAGACAAAGCTATGTAAATTCTCTGCGCAGAATAGGATCACAAATTGCTGCTGAGCCTTCTAAAGGAGAAACTATTGCTACTGAAGATTTCTCAGATAGATGTATTGTTTGTAGAGGTTTGATCCGCAAAGGAGATTCATATGTTCTGTGCCCCAATTGCAAGAAACCTGCTCATTACTCGCACTTTCTTGAATTTGTTAAAGTACGTGGTGTTTGTCCAAACTGTAATATACCTTTGAAGACAGACGATTTAAAAAACGAGTAATCGCTACTTTAAAATTCATTATTTCTATTTCATACTGCGGTTGTTGTATTTTGTCCAAAATTAATGCAGAAATATTAGCTACTAAAATAGCAAAGAATTATGATTATGCCTTAAAGTTAAAAGAAGATGATATTAGATCTCTCCTAGCAAAAATTCGTTATTTGCTAAAAAAACAACCTCTTTGTAAAAGAATTAAAACAGGAACTGTTTTAGCTGTAGGAGACATACATGGTGATTTCAATATGTTGAAAAAAGTAATCACTATTTTTCAAAAGGACAAACAAATTGATCATCTCATTTTCCTTGGAGATATTGTGGATAGGGGTTCTAAATCAATTGCCTGTCTGAATCTGATTTTTGCATTAATTATAACACAACCGGATAGAGTTCATTTTCTTCGAGGAAATCATGAAGCAATTACTGTGAACTCTCGGTATGGTTTTGCAGATGACATTCAAGCATTTGGTGCAGATGAGAATTTATATTTGCTTTTTAATTATGTTTTTAGTGAACTTTCTTTAACACTCGTCCATGAAGAACAAAAGATATTTTATGTTCACGGTGGAATTCCAATAAAACCTTGCTTACTAGAAGATATAGATAAACTTCCAAAAGGGGATATGCAGCTAAATAACAAAACCATCAAACAATTACTTTGGAATGATCCTAAGAATGAAATTTCACAATACGAATATAGCATAAGAGGAGAAGGAATCTTCAACTATGGTTTAGAGCTTGTAGAGGAATTTCTAAAAATGAACAATTTAGAAATGATAGTAAGAGCTCACGAAGCGTTTTCTGATGGCTACAAATATTTCTTTGAAAAGAAAGTCCTAAGTGTCTTCACATCTGAAGAGTATTATGAATATATTAGTGCGAAAATTGCTTTTATTGATGAAAAAAGACAGATAAAGATTTTCCATCCAAGCGATTACGAAAATGCTACAATAAGGTAAATCTGTTCTTTGAAAAATAGAGGAAAGAATGGTTTCGGTTTACAACTCCACCAAGCCGACTAACACCCACAAAACTACTGATACAGTTGAGAGTAGTAGTATTCCTATAATATCCAATATAAATCCAACTCGAAATATTTCCTTTACACTGAAATACCCTGTTGAATAACTGATCATCGTTGGTGGAGTACCAAATACTAATGCATAATCCACACTAGAACCAATAGCAACTATTACTGCTAACATAACAGGACTGATTCCCAAACTAATTGCAATTGGAATAACGAGAGGAATAAGCATAGCTGCACTCGCAGTATTGCTAGCAACGGCAGTGACTAATAATGATATTCCACCAACTATTAATGCAATTATGATGTAATGTTTTCCTTCTATAACACCCATTTTCGAAGCAATCCAATCACCAATGCCTGTACTAACTAATGCATTGCCCAACGCTAACCCTCCACCAAAAAGGAAGAGCGCATTCCAATTGATTTTCTTTACATCTTTGGGTTCAAGTGTATTGGTTCCAAAAATAAGCACTACAGCAATAATTGCTATTATACCAGAACTAAGAGCAATTCCTCCCTCTGTCGCTTTGCTAATTGGTTTTGCAAGAAGCCAGAGTGCAATGGTGAACAAGAAAATAATCACCGTTATCCATTGTTTCTTGTTCATTTTCCCCATTTTTTTCAAATCCTTCTTGAAAACAATTTGAGCATCAGCTAAACTTTCTCTCGATACTTTTGGTTTATAGACAAGAAGAAGATACCCCCAAATAATGAAAATCATAATCAATACAAATGGCAACCCAAAAGCGAACCATTTGAGGAATGAAATTTCGATACCAATATTATTCAGCCCTGCAATGGCAATGGGATTTGCTGGCGTTCCGATAACAGAAGCGATCCCTCCTGTGGAGGCAGCATAACCTATCCCTAATACTAACGCTTTTTTGAATCCGGAAATGTCTTTCTCTCGTCCACTAGCACTTATTTGATCGACCATCGCAATAGCAATTGGAATCATTACTGCTGCACTTGCAGTATTGCTCATCCACATTGAAAGGAAAGCAGCTAATCCCATTAGAATTAGGAGTAAAAGATTGGGTCGAACAGTAGCATTTCCAACGATACCTAGAGCTAAACGGCGATCAATATTATGCTTTTTGAGCGCTTCAGCGATAATAAACCCACCAAAGAATAAGCCTATTACTGGATCAAAAAAAGGTTGCAATGCAATAGTAGTATTTGATATACCTGCAATTACCATAACAATTGGAACGAGAAATGCTCCAACAATGGTAGGAACGATTTCAGATATCCAAAGACCTGCAACTATGACTAACAAACCTATAGCAATACCAGCTTTATATGGAATTGCCATTGTAAAATAACCAACAGTAACCATAGCATCCAATTCGTTGCTATAAACTTTTTCAATTTTTGTAGTTCGGATTTTTCTTTCTATCCCCTCTCCTACAATTTGAGAGCTAAGGTCTGTTAAAGCAAGTGTGTTAATGGAATGTTTAGTTTCATTTAAAATACCTACACGATACTCTATTTTTGATTGAGTTGAAGATTTGAACGCTTGATTAGTTATAACGATACATGAATTTCCACTGCTCCCAAGATCAAAAATATATTCCACTTGTTGTGAGTTAGCACTAGTATCCATTGTGATATCAAAAATAATGTTATAAGAGTCAGTACCATGAGTTACATTTAATTGAACTTGATATAATCCTGGTTTCATGTTTGAAGGACCAAGAAAGGAAGCACCAATTGAGAGACCAATAATAACAGCTGCAATAATAGAGGTTTGAATTATCTTCTTTTTTCTTACTTTTTTTTCCTCTGAAGTAAACTCTTTTTTAGATTCACTTTTTTTTATATCGCTTTTAGTTTCAAGTTCCAAATTTTCATTGTCTATTTGTGATGCTTCTTTTGACATATTTTTATCCTCTTTCGATTTTCTCGAAATATTCGTTGAAGTTTTTTTTCTACAAATAATTAGTCAAAAAATGTTACCTATATAATTCTAGCGGAATGTGTCAAATAGTCTTCTGTTAACTCTCTTATGAGTTATTCTTTATGCTGCAAAGTAATATGTAAGCAATAGTGCAATAAAGAGGATTACTGGTAATCCTGTTGAGATTGTTGCTTCAATCCATGAGAAATTGTTTACTGGTTTCACCATAAAGACGATGTATACTCCGGAAATTATGAACCCTAAGATATTAATGATTAATCCAAAGATGCCTGCAAAGGAATTTCGGAATCCAGTCATTGTAAATAAAACATCGCTAAAATTGAAGATATTTGTTCTATTCCATGGTAAAGCAATAATGTACAAAATAGCATTGAATAATGATGCTAAAGTAAGTGGTAACATACCATAACCTACGACCCCTCGAATCTGTTTTCTTGAAGCTTTACTTCCAAGGAGTCGAGCAGTAGTACGAATAGCAAAGCTACCAAATAACCATAAAGACAAAGGAAGTAACATTGAAAAAATCCACATGAAAATAAAAATGATTGGTAATCTCCAGCTGAAGAAATAATTATGCATCAATAGAGCGAAAACTTGCAAAGCTATCCCAAAAGCAATTGCAAAGATAAAAAGAATAACTCCTTTTGAATCTGGATTACTTGAAATATCTTGAAAAGCAGATCGAGGTTTTGTCAACAATGACTTGATTCGACCCCAAACTTCTTTGTAACCAACTGGAGGAAAGATTTTGGTTTCATAGATGGTAGTTAGATCTGCTCCACAAAAAGGACACAACAAGTATCCTTGGGGAGCGTTTTCTTTGCAAATGGGGCATTGGATTAAAGCTTCATCAGTACTCATAATTTTCTGCTCCGTGAGAAGAATTTTTTTTAATATAGAATCAAGAGCTCTAAAACCTAATAATCATTTCGATTTGGGTCGAAAAGGATTATCTTTTTAAGCGAATAAAAACGATGTTTGACTCTAATTGGTGATTAAAATGAAGAAAATTCTTTTGACGGGCTTTGGTCCTTTTGGAAAAGACTCCATTAATCCTGCTTTATTAGTTGTTCAAGAATTAGATAACCAAAAGCTAATTCTAAACAAAGGGAGAAATAATTCTGAAGTAAAAATAGTTTCAAAAGAGCTACCTGTTGTTTTTAGTAAAACAATTAATGAATTTATTACCATCGTTGAGACCACTAATCCCGACTTGATTCTCTCAATTGGACAAGCAGGAGGTAGAATGGGTATATCTCTTGAACGAATAGGCATCAATGTAGCCGATGCAGATATTATTGATAATGAGAAAAACAAACCAAGAGATGAACCAATAATCCGACATGGTCCTGCAGCATACTTTACTACAATAAATATTCGACAGACCTTTCATGCAATAAAAGAAGCAGGTATTCCTGTAATGATATCAAATTCTGCCGGAACATTCGTTTGTAACAACCTAATATATGGAGCCTTACACTTCTTTGCTTCTAGTAAAAAATTTACAAAAACTAAATATGGTTTTATTCATATCCCCTATCTTCCTAAACAAGCTGCAGAAAAGAAGAAGATCACTCCTTCTATGTCCTTATCTTTAATTAAAAAAGCGATTCTTATTGCAATAAAAGCAAATTTAGGTTAGCTTTTCAAACATACGCATCTTATTTTTTTTATACTTGGAGGAATACTCTGTAGAATACAATGCTTTCAAAGGCTCGTTTTAAAAGACTCTTCGTCTATTGCATTGTAATTCTTCTAATTACAATAATTTATTTTGACTCGATGAATAGTATTAATTTTTCAAAAACTTCCTATCAACCCACTTCTAAGGAAGAACATTTCAATAATAATTTTCTAAACTATGCTAAAGATCAACAGAAAAAAGCAACTAATTTTCTGGGGAGTGGAAATATCGTTATTAATTCAATTGTCATAGAGGATAATGTTATTTTAAAAGGCGAAAACGCAAAAGCATCAATCAATTTGGAAAACGAAATTGCCACTTCAGATATTTCACTCCTCCTTACTCTTGTTAGCATTCCATCAAAATATGGTCTTGAATATTTTCAAGATGCAAATACAGATGGAGAACTTGAATCATTAGAACTAGAAATTTATATTGAAGATTTTTGTTCATCTCTAAGTGCACACGAGGTATTTACGAAAGAAATTACTTTTGGACCCGATTTCGATGAAGGTTTAGTGAATGCTCATGCATTAATTCCTCTGAATCGTGGTTCTTGGCAAATAATTGCTATTGCATTTACTTCTGCAGAAGGTGAAAGCTCATATACACTTGAGGATTCTCTTATTGTTCATGTGTCTTTTAATCCAGATGAACATATTGTTTTAGCTTATTTTGTTCATGATGACATTCCTACATTTTCAAATGGAAAAACAGTACGAGATTCTGTTGATCAAGCTGTTGAGAGATTGGAAAACAACTATGCTTTTAGTATTAACATCGAAGTTTTAGTTGAAGATACAGAGTGGCAACCGGATATCTCACTTATAAATAACAGTCAGATGATTGCAGATGCTTGGACCCATGTCGGCAAAAAACTCGGATTGAAGGATGAAACATGGGATCATTTACATGATTTTGATTTAGTTACAGGTCTTTGGACAACTACCAAACCAATGAACGGTGGTTATGATATTCTCATTACTGTTTCAGATCGTCCTGGTGATTCCCTTGGCATTGCAGCTTATTGTGGGAATTGGGCATATGTTAGTGGTGGTCGTTATAATCTTCTCAATTACCATATAAGTCAAAATCAATTTGATAATATTATTCAACATGAACTGTCACACGTCTTTGGTGCTTTAGATCGTTCGCATTCAAATACAATAATGGATACAGAATTAATTTATACTGGATCAGAATTCACTTCACCTTGTCTTGAAGAGATCAACTATTTGTCTATTGATATTTCACATATGAAATATCATTCGATTCGATTTGATGGGCCCCCAAATCCAACTTTTCCTTTTACTTTGGAACAAGAGAAAACTCTATCAACAATTTTCAATACAAAATGGATTGCCCCAAAATTAGCTCAATCAAAAAATAATAGCTATCCATTGTTACATTCAGTTGCAGGTATAAAGTATGGAAACAATAAGATTGTATTATATCATAGCAGTTCATATAACGGTGATTGGAATAACTATCAACAAATATCCACATCAAATCAAAATGCCTCTAATGCGGAGCTTACAATTGATGCAAAAGGAAATCTACATCTAATTTGGATTGTACATAATGATAGTGATTCTTCAAGTCATCTTTATTATAGAAATAGAACTAATACTGGTTCTTGGCGACCTATTGAAATTTTAGAAAACGAAACGATAATAAGAGATGTTAAGATCTCTGCTGATGGGGTTGGCAATGTTTTCCTTATTTACACCAAAGAAAATGAAACCGTTTCGGAAATCTATTATAGAACTAGAAACTATGGTGATTGGACTGCACCCCAAAAACTACTTACTGGGTCTACACAGTCAAAAAAACCAACAATACATTTCGATAAAAATAATGATTTGCACATTTTATGGTATGAAAGAGATTTAGTAAACACACAAAACAAACTTTACTATATTATTCGTGATAATAGCTCATTATTTAGTACAAAAGAATTACTATTTACTGGAAGTTCAAGTGCAAATTTGATTAATTTACAAGTGCTATACAATGATGAACTTTCTATTGTTCATTATCTTTGGGCGGAAATAACTGATAGTCAGCGTTCGCTCTTTTATTGTGAAAAATTCAATAATGGAACACTCTCTGATATTGATCTCTTATTTCATGATAATGAGACTGCTGCATGTAATGCCAGATTTATTGTAACGATTGATGCAAAAGTCTTGGTCGTCTGGGAAGATTTGAATAAATATCATAATCAAACGTTTCTACTTTATAGAGGAAAGTTAGCAAACTCTGATTGGTCATTTACTAATAGATTCTCCCCAGTAGAGAAGAGTTATTCTTATCCATACTTGTTGTACGATGAAGAGTTTGATGAAATTCGTTTTATTTACAGTACGAATGAGTTTTCCTATTCCTCCTCTGAACTTTATTCAAGAATAATTTATAGAACAATCTATCTCAAAAATTTTCAGATATCAGTACAAGATTTTAACTTCACTGCAACTATTGATTTGAATTCAGAATCAATATTTTTCAGTTTTGAAAACATTCAAGCCTACTCTAATTTTACAAATATCGGTCTTCTAGATGAAATAGGAAAAACAAAAGTCCATAGCTTTGGTATAATGCGAATTGATGAAGTTCTACCTCTAAGTCGAGGAATACTGACGTTAAATTCTTCTTCTGGAACTTGGTTTAGTTCAGCTACAGTTACTGATGTTCAACCTGGAGAATATTATGTTGTGGTAGCTTTTATGGATTCAGAGAATATCTATTCGGGTCAATTTAACTCGTTCAACTCTTTCATAATTGAGGGAGAGGAAAATGAAGAAGAAAATCCCCCTTCGAATAAACTGAAAATTCTAATTATATCTCTATCAATTGGTATCCCCGTTATTTTAACTGGCACTATAGTACCGACTGTTTTAATACTAAAGAAAAGAAAAAAGTATTCATCAACTGAATCTTAAACAGTTAATGAAACAATTATTTGTTCTGGTGTTATCCCTTGAATTACATCAGTTACAACAACAGGTACATTATAAACATAGGTTCCATTGTAATAATTGACAGTTGGTGTTCCGTTAACTGTAACATCTGCATATCCAAGATTATTTGTTCCATAATTGGTCTCATAATAGAAATTAATTATTGTTGAAGAAGCTGTATTGGTGTACTCAATTGTATATTTATTATCATATTGCAATTCTGTATCTATTGATAGATAATTACACTCTAAATAGATATCAATATTGGCTCTTATAGAAATAAATCCATTACCTTTTGCCACTTCAATTGGTAAGGTAATTGGTACAATTTCATTAATTTCCAAAACAGCGAAATACCCTTTTGCCAAGATTTGACTTTCAGCGAAGTCCAACCAATTTTGAAGTATTGTACCTGCTGTTATGTTGCTGTTAATAACTGTAGCTATTTGAGAATAATTTGTAAGCATTCCATTCATGAAAGCATTGGTTTCAGTTTTGAAATTATCGTATGTAGCTTGAAATTCGTTGAGTTCAGTAGTTCGACTATATTGTGTTACATTTAATTCATAAACGATAGTTATGAATGAAAGCATGTAAATAGTTATTATTATCGTACAAATTAAGAAAATTTGTGCTTTGTTGTTTTTCCGTAAATTTTTCTTAATATTAAGTAACCAATTCATTTTACATTCACCCTATGATTCTCCAAAGCTCAAGGTGAATAGTTCGATAATGAGATAAATTATCACCTTCACCATAAATGAAATAATTTGTAACTCCAACTGAACTTCCAATTGGAGGAGTTCTGTCCCAATAAATTTGGAATTGTGTGGATTCAGTACTATCTTCAACTGATAATCGCCAAATAATATTTTCTGGAAGTGCTTCATTTAAACTCTCAGCTAATTCTAGAGTTTGAGCATTAAAAACTAATGATTTTAAATCACCTGCTACATTCAAAGATTCTAAGGCATTATGCCCTATATCAGAAAGATCATCTTGATAGCTAGGTAATGAAGTAAATTCAACTTGATAAATTGCAACCATTAGGAGGATTAGCACCGTTAGGGCAATGAAAACTTCTAGAAGGAATAATTGTCCTTTCTTATTTCTTAAATTAGTAGTTTGTTTTATTCTGGCCATATATAAAACACCGCCTTAAATATGCATTGTCTAATGATTACTAGTTTTTCTGTTTTGAAAACCTCAACGTTATTTGGTAATGTATCATCACCAAATATTGTTCCGAATTTATTGCTTAATTGTGATGGGAAAACGAAATATTTTCTAGTGTATTCACTTGCACCATTTATTCCAGTTAAGAGAGTTACACATGTTCCATTAGTTGGCAATCTTAAACTAAGAATTTCATTTGTTGTTGGTGATGCGATGGTAACAGATTCGTTTCCAAACTTTTCTTCTCCAATTTTATAAGGAAACAGATTAATTGCTCTTAATGAAACCAAAGTTCCATCATTTTCTGTTGTTATTGAAGCTAATCCATTATTCTTTTCTTGTTCTTGAACTAAGAGTTTTAGTCCCATGTAAGTTTCAGGTCCAATAACACCATTTTGTACATCTACTGCAAAACAACCTTCTCTACTTTGTGCAAATATAACCAATGTATAGAACCCATTGGGTGATGCAGCTAATGTAAAAGTGTTGCTTAATTTACCCGTGCTATCTGTGACTGATCTATTTGTATAAAGAATAGTGCCAGATGGTCCCACTAAGAAACTCCAAACAGTACAATTTTCTACAGTAGTACTAATATCAATAGTTGCTGTAGGTAGGGAAAGTGTAAATATACCATTAACATCAAATATTGATTCAATATGTAATTGAAATCCAAAATTTCTCTCTTGTGATAAATTACCTTTCAAATTGTTATAATCGAGAAAATATAATCCTTTGGAGTTAATACGAGATAGCTTATTTGCATCAAGATTTGTGCTACCAATCTCTCGTAATCCGAATGAATTAAACCGAGTTGTTAAATTGTATTCCCAATGAGATGGATACCCAGTACTACCGAAAAACATCTCTGATATTTGACTTGCTTGAGATTGAAAAGCTTGATCATCCAAATTTTGAAATTTCGGTTCAATATAGGATAATGATAGTACGATAACTTCTGCAAACATAATCATAAAAATAACCATTGCCAGAGCGAAGTCAACACCCTGAATTTGTCCTTTCTTATTTCGCCAAATTGATTGCTTCAAATCAAATTACACCTCAACAACTGTATGTTTTCTATAGAGAATCTCTTGGTATTAAATAAGTCATTATTTTAACTCTAAAATCTTTTTGCTTGGTATTAATTAACTAATACTATGTAACTTTCCTCTAAATAACTTAAGTATTTCTAAGATGGATGAGAGGAAAAAACATCAATCTTTTTTATAAAATTAGCGTGGAAAAAATAAATAATACTAAAAGGGGAAATATAGTAGAAACAGAGAATTTATTTATCATTAAACTCTTAAATAATCACTAGAGAAATTTTAGACTTATTTCCCGAATTAATATTTATTTAAAGTCTGCATAATTTCATTTAGTGAGGAAAAATCGATGCCAAAAGTTACGCAAAAAACCCAGAATCTCATTTGGGGAATATCGGTTAGTGTTGGAGTGCTAATGGCTACATTAGCTGCTCTTGTTTGGTTTGAAATATTTAATTCTGGTCCAATTACTGCAAGTGACTTTATAGCATTTGCAATACTATTTACAATAACACCTCCATCAATTGCTGTATATATTGATGAAATTTGGAGAAGTGGAATTGATTCAAATTTACCCAATCTTCTCAGAGATATAGCTGATGCTCAAAGAACAGGATTATCTCTTCCAAGAGCAGTCACAGAATCCTCTAAGAGAAATTATGGTCCTCTTACTCCAGAGCTTAAAAAAATGGCTGCAAAAATCTCCTGGGGCATTCCTTTTGATCAAGCTATGCGCTCTTTCACTGATGTTGCAGATACCGAACTAAATAATAGATCATCAATTCTGATACTGGAAGCTCAGCGGTCTGGTGGAGTTATTGAAGATATTTTTGAATCTGCACAAAAACATGTTGAAGATATATTAGGACTAAGAAAAGAACGTCTCGGTCAAATGAGACCATATATTTGGATAATTTATGCTGCATTCATTATTTTCCTTCTGGTAATCGTAGTTCTGTTTCAGACATTCTTCTACCCAATGGCTTTAATGTATGAAAATTTCCAAGATAGTGGACTTGGAGGAGTACAAATGGGTCTACCACCAACAGTACTTGAATCATATAAAACACTCTTCTTGCACATGACTATGATTGAGGGTCTTTTCAGTGGTTTAGTAGCTGGAAAAATGGGTGAAGGAAAAGCAAAAGCTGGTTTGAAGCATTCTACAATAATGGTTCTTATTGGTTGGATTACTTATAAATTGACAATTGAATTACAAATCATTGTTATCCCTATAGGTTGAAAAGGTGAAATATTTGGCAAAAATAGACCAAGAAATAAATGAAATTAAGAAATCAGTTGCAAAATTAGATGATAAGATAGGTAAATTGCAATTCTTTCTTGTGCAGATAATGAATAAACTAAATGAAGCTGCTGAATCTTCTGATGGTGGCAGTGTTGCAGCTGCTACTCAGGGAGCTGTTACAGTTGATATAACTCCCCTTGAAGATAGATTGGAACAATTATCAAAAGTAATGGTATCAAAGGCAGATTTAGTTCCTATTCAACAAGAGTTGGTAAAAATTCGCGATGAACGCATGAAGGAAGCTGAAGAAACAATTGATAATGTTACTGTATTATTAGAAAAAGGTTTGTCGTTAACGGAACTTGCTGCATCTCTTAAAGAAATTGAATCTCATCTCCAAGAAATTGTTGCACCACCAAAATAATTTACCGAGTGTATTACTTCTCGGTTTCTTCTTCTTTTTAGTAGACTTTATTAACTATTGATTCTTCCTTTGGAATATAAAGAGTGAGCTGTTGATAAATGAAAAGTGCAAGCCTAAGAGCAGAAAAGGGTGTTATAGAAGTAGAATTGGTTGTTGAAAAGAACACAATCATAGAACTAAAAATAACCGGTGATTTCTTCATTTACCCTGAGGAAGCTATTGAAGATATTGAACAAACAATAATTGGTTGCTCTTCAAATGAAAAAGACATTAAAGCATGTTTAACTCAATTATATAAACAGAAATCGATTTCCACACCAGGAATCACAATAGATGATTGGGTTAAAGTGCTTATGATAGCAATTAACAAATAATCTAACAAAAAAAAATAATTTATCTCGAGGGAATGATTTGAAAGTAAAATTCATTTTCAAAGGTTCGGTGTTTGAACAGAAAGAACCGATAGAATTAGATTTAGTTGAAAATTCAACTATTCTTGAAGCTCTAAATCTTGTAAGTGAAAAAAAACCAAAATTACATTCTTTACTCTTTAAAGACGGACAACTACGAAGTGATATATTGGTAATTGTGGATAAAACTGATGTCCTTTCAATGGGTTTGTTAGACTTTCAGCTTTCAAATAATCAAGAAATAGTTATTCTTCCTTTGGCTCACGGTGGATGAATATCCACATAACAAAAAAAGTATCTGGATTTGACAACTTGCATCAAGTAGAAAAAATTGCTCTATTAATGGAGAATCAAAAAAATATTCGTAACGTTGTTTTAGTTGCTCATATCGACCACGGGAAAACAACACTATCTGATTCCCTATTAGCCTCTGGTGGTATTTTAGCTCCTTCAACAGCAGGTGAAGCTCGAGCACTTGATTTTCTCCCTGAAGAGCAAAGGCGTGGAATTACCATGAAAACAGCAAATATATCTTTAATTTTCAAGCAAGCAAATGAAGATTATTTAGTCAATCTCATTGATAGTCCTGGTCATGTTGATTTCTCCGGGAAGGTAGCTCGTGCGCTGCGCATTGCTGATGGTGCAATAGTGGTAATTGATGCAGTAGAACAAGTTATGGCTCAAACTGAAACCGTTATTCGTCAATGTATTGCTGAAGGAGTAAAACCAATTCTTTTTATCAATAAAATAGACCGGCTTATCAAAGAATTAAAATTATCTGCACAACAGATAGCCGAGAGAATTGAGATAATTTACAATAATTTCAATTCACTTGTGAGTAAATTTTCCAAGGAGAAAATTTTGCCAAAGTGGCGTAGTTCTACTAGAGATGGTAGTGTGGTCTTTGGCTCTGCTTTGCATCGTTGGGCTATTTCTTTACCAATTGTAAAGGAAACTGATATCACCTTTGAAAAAATAATTGACCTTTACAATAAAAAAGAAGAAACGATATTGCAAGAACTCTTGCCTATTGAGAAACCACTAATTGAAATGATTATTGATCATTTGCCAAATCCAATTGAAGCTCAAAAATACCGTATACAGAAGATTTGGCGTGGTGATTTAAGTTCAAACGTTGGGAAAGCAATGGTGGGATGTAAAGCTTCCGGAGAGGAGGATATTCCTTTAGTATTCTGCACAACAAAAACGTTGCGAGATCAACATGCAGGTTCACTAGTTCTAGGAAGAATATTCTCTGGTGTGTTAACTGAAAAAACTGAAGTATTTTTAGTTAATTCAAATACAAAAGTGAAAATTCAAAATGCTTATGTTTTTATGGGTTCTGATAAAAAAAGGATTAATAATATTCCTGCAGGAAACACTGTTGCAGTTTCTGGTTTAGGCACAGTTCACCCAGGAGAAACAATCGCCAATATTTCATCAAAAGAACTTGTACCATTTGAGGATATAGAATATCTAGCAAATCCTGTAGTTACTATTGCCTTAGAACCAAAAATGTTGAGAGATTTACCTGTTCTAAAAAGAGCTCTTGAACGTTTTGATCTTGAAGATCCAAATCTAATTGTCACGATAGATGAAAAATCAGGTGAAATTCTATTACTCGGATTAGGTGAACTTCATCTCGAGACCGTTGTGACAGATTTGTCTGAAGAGATAGCTTGTACAGTCTCTCCACCAATTGTAATCATTGCTGAGAGAATCAAGGCTTCCAGCAAAAAAATCGTTTCTGAAATGTTTGGCTCAAAAGTAAGTTTGTATGTGCACCCTATTAACAAAACACAAAAAACAATGACTGAGGAAAAAGAACAGCAAAATTCTGCCGATGAACAAATATTTGTGGAGAAGTTCAAGCAATATAATAACGAATTAATTATACCTCAAAAGTTGATTTCAAAATTATCTTCTGAAGCAAAAGCAAATATTATCACTGGAGTCAAAGATGCACTGCATACTGGTCCTATTTCTTCAAAACATGTGTTTGGTGTTCGAGTAATAATTCATGATTTTATCACAGAGAGCGGAGAAAAATATGAACACACAGTGCCATTGTTACGAAATGCTGTCTGGGAAGCATTAAGAGATGGTAAAATAACTCCTCAAGAACCAGTTTATAGAATACAAATTACTACTCCAACAACTTATCTTGGAAAAATTACCTCAATATTAGGGAAACGTAGAGGAAGTATTGTTGATGTACGCACTGATCAGGATTTACTAATTATAACAGGTGATTTGCCTGTAGCTGAATCATTTCACATTGATCATGATTTAAGATCCGACACAGAAGGAAGAGCATTTTGGCAAATGACCTTTGATAGATACGAGCCGATACCAAAAAAAAACGTTGAAAATTTCTGAACAATAAATCATTAACTAATAATTGACTATCTTTTTAAATCGAATTCAAACAAGTTAAATTAGAATCGAAAATTATTTTCTGTATCATTTGAACTTAGGTGAACAATAAGGTGCAAAATGAAGATGATTTAGGAAAAACAGTGGATCTTGAGGATAATTTAGCTCGTATGATTCTAATAGAACAAGCTGTTGATGCTGCATATGAAATTAAAGACAAAGTAGCAAGAAGTTATGCTTTCTGTGATTGTATTATTGGAATTATTGAATATGCTCGAGAGATAAACAAAGAAGATACCTTAGAAAAAATACCTGCTCTTTTTACTGAAATAACTAATAAAGGTGCATATGTTCGAGCACAGAGTTTCTATGCAATTGCTTTAGCTTCTTTCGGACATGAAGATGAGGCAGAAAATGTTCTCTTGGAATCAATCAAAAATTCTATCAAAATAAAAGACGACTTTGATAGAAGAGATGCAATACTTGATATCACGACGGCTGCTGGCGATATGTCATTTCTCTTAGATAAAAACGAATTAATAACTACAGCATTGAATCTCGCTGAGAATTTAACTAAGGCGCAAATGGCCTATCTTTATGGGTATTTGTCTGTAATTCTATCTGGTGAAGAAAGCACTTCATTAATTAGTAAAGCCGTGGATATTGCAAATAGTATCCGTGATCCAATAGCTAGATCTAAAGTTTATTTGGAATTGTCAAGTCTCTCAACAAATCTTGACAGAACATTTGAAGAGTAGAACAATATCAAAATCGTACTATTCTTCTTCCTGTTTTTGGAGTAAAAGCTATCGCGAAGGCATTTCGAATATCATAGAAATCAATCGGTTTAATTTTTGGAATAGTTTTATGTTTTCTAAGTGCTTCTAAGATTTCCTCTTCAGTTCGCACACCATTAGTATCAACCAATGTATAACAAGTACCAATAGCTTTAGCAAAATGAGCATCAGACCCTCCCACTCTGCCAAAACTTTTATGTCGAAAAGAAACTTCAGCCATATAGTTGGGAAAATTGAAAAAGATTTTTGCAAATCCATTATAGAACTCCATAGCATCAGCTTTAACAATGTAGGATTTCCATCCAATACTATTATGTGACATTAATGGATGAGGTATAATAGATACTCCTCCTAAATCGCGTATTATTTCGACTGTTTCTTCTGCGGAGCGGTCTCTTGGGATCTCTTGGTTAATTCCATATGCAACTAAATGACCATCAGCAGTATCAATTTCTACGCCTGCAAAGTAAACTTTCTTCTTATCTTTCTCTCTAAATTTATCAACAATTTTTTTAGCAAATCGAAAATCATTATGTGTAAGAATACCGACTCCATCTATGCTTCGAGCACGTAAAACATTTGGTATTTCCCAATATTTAACTCGTTCATCAACATGGACGTGAAAATCAATTGAGAGGTTAACATTTTCATGTTTGGTCATAGTAGATATTACTTTGATAATTGCCTTTTGAAACTTTTTACACAAACCGACAATTCTCAAATAGTAGGGAAACGCTTTTCAGTAAACAAGTTCTCTGTTGTACTATCAGTTTAATGAGTGTAATAAAAATGGTCATTAAAGTCGTAGAAATAATTGGCTCTTCCGATAAAAGTTGGGAAGATGCTGCAAGAAATGCTGTTGAAGATGCCTCTAAATCTCTTCGTGGGGTTACAGGTGTAGATGTTGTTAATTTTACTGCTACTGTGAAAAATGGTAAAATTGTGAAATACAAAGCTTGCTGTAAACTAGCTTTTTCAGTTGAAGACTAGTTAGCTAGTTAGATTAAAGTACAGAAAGTCTTGAAGGGATAAATCCCTTCTTGTCTATTTTTTCCAAAATATTTGGAAATACTTTAAGTTATCTCTCTACTGATAATTTTAAAGCAGGTAATAAACAGAAAATTTGGATGCAATTTTATTATGAGTAAATTTGTTTTAGCTGAGGGTCTCATACCAATGGGTGATCAACCAAGAGCTATAAAGGCTCTCGTTGATGGATTAAATAAGGGATTACGATACCAAATTTTAGAAGGTGTAACAGGTTCTGGAAAAACCTTCTCAGTTGCAAATATTATAGAACAGATTCAGAAACCGACTCTCGTTCTCTCTCCAAACAAGACATTAGCTGCACAATTATGCTCAGATTTCAGACGTTATTTCCCTGATAATGCAGTTGAGTATTTTGTGTCTTACTATGATTATTATCAACCTGAAGCATATGTTCCAAGATCAGATTCTTACATTGCAAAAGAGACTTCGATAAACGAAGAAATCGAAAAAATGAGACATTCAACTACTCATTCCCTTGCCACACGGAATGATGTTATTGTTGTTGCAAGTGTGTCAGCAATTTACGGTTTAGGCGCACCACGATCGTACAGAACAAAGCTTTCACTTGTGAAGGGAATGAAAATAAAGCGTCAAGAATTTCTCCGAAGACTTGTTGTTCTTCAATTTGAACGAAATGATTTTGAAATCAAACGAGGTACTTTTCGAGCTAAAGGCGATACCATCGAAATTTTTCCACCACACTCAGATAAGAGCACTATCCGAATAGAGATGTTTGGTGATGAAATTGAAAAAATAACTGAAAATGAGTTTCCTACAGGCAATAAAATTCAAGAAATCGAATCCTATGAAGTATATCCTGCTTCTCATTTTATGACAGAAGATGAATCACTAGAAAAACATGCAGTAAGAATTGAAGAAGAGCTTGAAAAACGCATCAAATACTTTAAAGAAAATGATCTCCTTCTTGAGGCTCAAAGGATAGAAGAAAGAACAAGATATGATATTGAGATGCTTCGATCTGTTGGGTACTGCTCTGGAATCGAAAATTACTCGATGTATTTTGACGGAAGAAAAGTGGGGGAAAGACCCTTTGTATTACTAGATCATTTTCCTGATGATTTTTTAATGGTAATCGATGAATCTCATATAACTATACCTCAAACCAATGGAATGTACGGTGGAGATCGTTCCCGGAAAAAAACATTAATTGAATATGGTTTTCGTCTTCCAACTGCTCTGGAGAATCGCCCTCTCAAATTTAATGAATTTGAATCTTTCATGCGTAAAACTATTTTTACATCTGCAACACCAGGTCCGTTTGAACTAGAACACGCCGAATTAGTAGCAGAACAAATTATTCGTCCAACGGGATTAGTAGATCCCGAAATAATAATTAAACCAATTGAACATCAAATAGATGTGGTGCTTGATCAGATCAAATTAAGAACAGCAAAAAATGAACGAACATTAGTGACTACATTAACTAAAAGAATGGCTGAAGAATTATCAGAGTATCTTATTGAGAAAGGTATTAAAGCCCATTATATTCATTCTGAAGTTCACACAATTGATAGAGTAGCAATTTTACGTGACCTCAGAAAGGGAAAATATGATGTACTTGTGGGAATAAATTTACTAAGAGAAGGACTTGATTTACCTGAAGTATCGTTAGTGATGATTTTAGATGCTGATAAAGAAGGCTTTCTCCGTTCCGTTCGTTCCCTTACACAGATAATTGGTCGTGCATCAAGGAATATTAATGGAAGGGTAATTCTTTTCGCTGACAAGATGACCAATTCAATAAAACGCACAGTTGAAGGTAATAATCGTAGAAGGCGTATTCAAATTGCTTACAATAGAAAACACAATATTACTCCTAAAACAATTCAAAAATCACTAGAAAATATTACTGATAGTTTATTGAAAATTGAAACGATTTCAGCAAAGAAAGTTAAAGAATTGGCTCAAATGGAGGAGAGTGATCTTGTTTTGGTCCTTATGGAATTGAAAGAACAAATGAGAGATGCAGCTCAAAAACTTGAATTTGAAAAAGCAGCAGAACTTCGTGATTTAATACGTGAAATTGAGGGCAATAATTAGTTAAAAATCAATTAGTTGACCAATTGTTTAAAAAGTGATTTTTCTCAGTTAATATATTAACCTGTGATACTTCTACAGAATTTGTGATGTGACTAAAAGATGAACGAAACTCTTGATAATGAAAAACTAACAAACAAGAAAAAGCAAAATTCTTCTGCAATAATAGCAAAATTCCAAGAGGGTTCGATTCTCGTAGAAGATCATCAAGATGCACGCATAATTTATGATAATGGATTCTATGGATTGCTAAACAAAGATAAAACTCTTACTCTAAATTTTGAAGAAGCTCTTCATCTCTTTGAGCGTGGAGTAATTTGTATATCAAACGAATCAGGAATTGCTTTAAGTATAAGTGATTGTTCAACAATATTTTCTAAAAGAGAGAAAGGGTTCTGGAGCGATTACCTTGTCTATAAAGACCTAAGAAATAGAGGATATATTATAAATCGTGGAATTAGTAATTTGGTGAAATATCGATTATATCCTCGTGGTGCAAAGATTGGAAAAACACCTTCAAAAACAATGATTTGTCCACTCGCTGAAGGACAAACGATAAATCTCGAAGAGCTTGATAAGATTGTTGTACAAATTCAGAGCATTAAAAAAGAGCTACTAATTGCTTGTGTGGATCGTTTAGGTGATGTTTCCTATTACGAGTTACAAGCGTTATTCACATCCTAGTATTAAAATTAACGAGATGAATTATATGCCTACCCAAAAACAAGACGAAAAATTGCTAATGAAACAAAGATCTGCAAAAAAAGCACTTGAATATGTAAAGGAAAAAATGATTCTTGGAGTTGGAAGTGGTTCAACTGTTAGAGAATTTATTAAATTGCTTAAAAAAGCTGATATTAATCTTAGTGAAATAATTTGCATTCCAAGTTCATTTGATACAGAAGCAATGTTAATTGAACAAGGTTGTCATGTTGGGTCATTGAATCAATACCCTAAAATCGATTTAACAATCGATGGGGCAGATCGAGTTGATAGGGATTTAAATATAATTAAAGGTGGAGGTGGAGCAATGCTACAAGAAAAAATCATTGCCGGAGCTGCACGTGAAGTAATTATTATTGTAGATGCTTCAAAAATAGTTCCAACATTGGGCGATAGCTTTCCAGTACCTGTTGAAGTAATACCATTAGCAAAAGAATTTGTGAAAAGAGAATTGGAAGCTTTGGGTGGTAAAGCATCACTAAGAAAATCTTCAGATAAACTTGGACCAACGATTACTGATAATGGAAATATAATTCTTGACACTGATTTCAAAGAAATTGCTAATCCCGAGCAATTGGAAAAACAATTGAATAATATTCCTGGTGTTATGGAAAATGGTCTTTTTCCAAAAGGATTGATTTCTCGAGTAATTATTGCTGAGAAAAATGAAATAAAATTATTAGAGAAGGAATAACTTTCTCTAACAATTATTTTAATTTGGCAAAAATCATTTCGCCTTTATTAATAATTTTGATTATTTCTTTTGCAATAGAGGTTGAACGATCAATCTTTATTTCTCCTTTCTTACCAATCGAACCTGAAAAGATACTTCTATTTTCTGTAACTACTTCAATATTAGTTCCCTGTTGGTGTTCTGGAAAGCTTAAAATGATATAACTTTTAGTAAGGCGAACATCAATTGGAGTTTTTCCATTTTTCGTTTCAATCTCTTTGGATTCCTTAATATCTTCATTGCTTGAAGAAATTGGTTTCACATCAATACGCATGCCAATTTTGTTCTCGAGTTCGTTGATTGTTTTACCTTTACGCCCAATAATACGTGGAATATCCTCTGAATATACTTCAAGGCGAATCGAATTTCGACCGATTTTTGTAATAATTAATCGATCAACGTTTATTGCTTTTCGAATTGTTTTTTCAATACTTTTCTGTTCACTCTTCTTTAATGGTGGAAGGTTTGCAGTACCAACTTTATCAACAGGTATCACAGATACTTGTTCACCAAAAACAAATATATCATATCGTAATCGATGTGTTTCAAAATCACTGACTTCAATTACTGGTCGTGCAAGATCACGCTCTTGCATACCTGAGGGAACTTTTACAGTCATTCGAAGCTCAACAACATCGGCAATTTTACCATCCTTGACATAGATGACAGTATCTAATATACTAGGAATTAATCCAAGGTCAATTCTACCAATAAATCTTTGAATTGCTTCTATTGCAGTCGTAGAATGTATGACTCCAACTAAACCAATGCCTGCAAGACGCATATCTCCAAAAGCTTCAAAATCAGCCGTTTTTCTTAGCTCATCAAAGATAACAAAATCTGGTCTAATGAGCAACATAATATCTGCTGTTTTTCTGAAATCACCACCTAATGCAGTATACTGAGATACTTCAGGACCAACTTGAAGATCTCGCGGCTTTTCCACCGTTTTTACAGTTTTATTCTGAGAAGCAAAAAAGTCTGCTACAGCTTGTGCAAAGGTTGACTTTCCTGCTCCCGGAGAGCCGGCAATTAATACTCCTTCTGCACCTTCTCGTAATCTGTTGAGGAGGCTTTCAGTTAAATGATAATCATCTAGTGAGAGTCTAACAATGGGTTTAACAGCTGTTATCTCGAGAGCATCTGAAAATGGAGGTCTTGCAATAACAACTCTCATCGCATCAAGTTGGATAACTTGTACACCAGGTTCATCCATTTCAATAAAACAATTGGGAGTTGTACGAGCAATAGAAACAATATCAGTTATTACTTCATTTATTTCTTCATGTGTGGAAATATTTTCACCAATTTTTACTAATTCCCAATCTCCAGGCTTTCCCTTTTTTGCTTGCGGATGAACTTTTTCTCGTAAATGAATTGACATTGTCGTATCATCAAAATAATCAAAAATACGTTTAAGTGGTTTTTTTCTAGGTGGACTTTTTATATATTCAACATCAATGCCTTCAACTTCACACATTGAGACTAATACTTTATCACTTGTATAAAGAACTGCATTATGTTCTCGTGCAACATCACGTATTTTTGAATCAAGTTCACCAGAAGAAGCAAGTTTGATTTCATCGAGGTTTGGACGTGCACCTGCTAATGTAACTGAAATACCAAGATGGTTGCATTCAAATCTAAGGTTCTTTAATTCCTCTAATCCCTCAAATCCTTTCGAACGACGATTATTTGCCATGTTCTCTATTTCACTAATAACAATTCGGGGGAGAATAATTTCCTCAATTTCGTCTTTTAATTGAAGGATTTCTGCTACAATAAATCT
Organism: Candidatus Heimdallarchaeota archaeon; assembly: GCA_018238155.1. Classification (GTDB taxonomy): domain Archaea; phylum Asgardarchaeota; class Heimdallarchaeia; order JABLTI01; family JABLTI01; genus JABLTI01. The sequence goes on from JABCTZ010000019.1 coordinate 61,193, forward strand.
GGATACAATGACACTAGTATCTGGAACAATTTTCAATGGTCTAACACTCCAAAGAATCTAATCGCTATTTACAAAATAATTTGTAATACCAATTAGTAAACATCTGGTTCTTATGGTGAAAAGCAAAGATTATTGTTCTTTAATACTTTCGTATGTAGAGCTATTTTTAAAATGAAATAAAACGGTTAATTTCGAAATAAACGAATGATTTTTGATGGTAAATTGATAATAATTATTTAAAGATGGTTGATGCTATGCCCTCTGATAATCTTGATGATTTTATAAATGAAAACAAAGAAGACATAGAGGAAGGAGAAATTGATTTTTCTTCACTAACTTTGGAAGAAAAGGATGCACTCATTCTTGAGATGCAAACAGATGAAATGATGCAGAAGAAAAAAGAAGACACTGCAACAGATTCCACATCAAAAGTTAGACAGAAACGAAGGCGTAGAAAACAAAAGAAATCATCAAATACAAATATTGCTCCTGGATTGGGTTGGGTAGCAATTAAAATGGGTTCAGCAATGACTTTTAGTTTGACCTTTGCTTTCTTAGGACCACTACTTATTTTTGTGGCTCTTTTCAAAGGATTTAGTGATAGATCGGTATATGATTGGTTTGATTTATTATGGGGCTGCATAGGAATCGGTTTAACAATTGCCGCATATTTCTTATTTAGATATATAATAAAAGACTAATTAAATACAACACAATCAAATAATTCGAAATTAGTGAAAAAAGCTATTCAGCATAAAAAAAAAGAATTTATCCTCCTTTAAGGATAGGGAGAACAATAATTTCATCATTTTTCTCAACAAATTGGTCGAGATTATCTACTCTTTCACAATTTATTAAAACAATATGACGTTCGATATCGCTGACACCTTCAGCTTCTAGAAATCCTCTCAACACAATCCTCTCTTCAGGTACATATTTCATTATACTACTTTTTATACGTCCAGTACCGCTCATGAGTTGCCACCAGGATATAATAGATTAAATAATAAATACTTAGAGATTGAATCTATATAGAATAGAGTCTATAATAATTTTTTCCTAAGTAGGAATTATCATTTAGAATAGAAAATGTTACTTTGAAGCAGAAATTTTAAAAAAAAACAGCAAAAAATACCACTTTCTAAGTGGGTTTTGAAGTGGAAACTCTGGGAATATTACGATTAGCACGGCGGGTTTTTGTTGTAAGAATTTGATCATGAATCCATTGAAATGCTTCGTAAATACCTAGACCAGTTTGTGCACTTGTATTTTGTACATGAATTGTTCTTTCAAACATTGTTGTGAGATGAAAATTTTGAATAATATAGGCAAGAGAGCAGACATTATTCATATCTTGCTTAGTGGCTAAAATCAAAATGGGAATATTTGGTGTACAATAATTTTCTACTGCTTCGTGGAAAATCTCTCTCGCTAAAGATAATCTTTGAATATCACTTGAATCAAGGACAAAAATGAGTATATCTGCTCGTTCAATATATCCTGGCCAAAACTGCCGGAAAATTTGTTGGCCTCCTAAATCCATTATTGAAAGTTCTAATTTACCTAGTTTCAATCTCTCAAAATTGACACCCATAGTAGCTAGACTTTCACTGGGCTCACCATTCTTCAAATAATTAAGAATTGATGTTTTTCCTGCATTATCTAACCCACACATAGCAATATTGACTTTTTTATCAAATTTTCTAAACAATTTTGAAAGAATGCCCATTCTAAATTCATCCTGATCTTCCATTGATCAAATGTTTTCGGTTGCAATAAAAGATAAAAAAAATACCTTATAAACACCACAAAAAATGACTTGTGGAATACAAAACTCGCATTACATGAATTAACATAAGGAAAAAGTAATGGTCCCATTATTTTGAGACCAAAGGAAAATTTCTCTCTATTCAATTTCTGGAACGAATATTTTGAAAATTTCTTCAGATTCGCGACTTAGAACAATGTCCTCACGAGATTGAAACTTATCTCGAAGATTAAGGGGGATTTGTAGTGCTCCAAAAGCATCAACAAAAACGGGTATTTTTTCCGGATTAACAAAACCTCTTCTTACACTGGTTATACGTCCATCAACTAATAACATTGTACGGTAACCACGTGCCATTAATCGCCGGTCATGGGTAGCTAAAATCATGGTAATGCCAAGGTCTCTGTTAATTTTTTCAAGGAAATCAATGATTTTTTCGGACGTTTGTGAATCTAATTCTCCTGTGGGCTCATCGAGAACGACTAGTTCTGGACTATTAGCCAGTGCCACAGCCAAAGAAATCCTTTGAATTTCTCCTCCTGAGAGCTGTGTAGGTTTATGATGAGCTCTATCCAGTAATTCAACTTCTTCAAGAAGTTCATGGGTGCGAGCCATTCTTTCTTCCCTGGGCATTCCGAGAATTCTCATCGGCACTTGAATGTTTTGTGAAGCAGAAAGCTCCCAGATAAGATTCATTTGTGGAAGTTGCCAAACAACTCCAACACGTCTTTTTCTATAATCAACCATTTTTGCACGAGAGAATTTTGCGATATCAGTGTCTCCTACTCTCACTAAACCTGCTGAAGGTAATAGATTTCCTGCAAGAATGTTGAGAAGAGTTGATTTACCTGAACCACTGGGTCCAACAACAAGTGAGATTTCCCCTTGAGCAATTTGCATTTCTAATCCGCGAAGTGCAGGAACTCTAACTCTGTTTTTTTCATCTGCATAGATTTTAATCAAATCTCTGCATTCAATGAATATCTTCTTTTCTCTCTCTTTGAGAGTGATGTTTTCTCCTTGTGCTTTTGGACTACTTGTACTCATTTCTTATCCCACTTATTCAAGTGTTTTTTTCTTTTTAACTGTAATTATTAATCCATCAATATTCTATCCCTTATTTTGAGATATTTTTTTACTGTGTAAATATGTTTGATAGTTATTTTTTACGAATATGCTCTTGTTTTATACTTTATTTTTTTTCGAATCCGAGAGTGTCTATTTTTTCCCTTCGAATGATTTTTGAATGGTAAATCTTCTAACATCTAGACTACTATGCATCTTATTGTTTTAGGAAGTATAACCGAGGATGTTATTAAAACACCAAATGGTACTGAGCAAAGACATATTGGTGGAGTTCCTATTTATGCTGCTGCTACTGCCAAAGCTCTAGGAGAGAATATTGGCATTGTCTCTAAAGTTGGTACAGATTTTCCTATTAAAAATCTTAAAACAATCAATTCATTAGATGCTGATTTGAATGGTTTTATGATTTCCGGTCAAACTTCAATGCGGTTTGAAAATAAATACAAAGCATCTGGGAAAAGAACGCAAAAAGTACTTTCGTTTTCAGAGAAAATAACTTTCAAAGATATCCCTGAAATATATTATTCTGTACCATGTATTCACCTCGGTCCTGTTTTTAATGAGATTACTCCTCAATTAATTGATGAAGTTCGAGATATTTTTAAAATCGTTTCTTTAGATGGTCAAGGTTTTACAAGAAGTATAGATAAAGGCAATGGATCCATTGTTCTAAAACCTTGGTTAGATTACAAAGAATATTTCCCAAAATTAGATGTTTTGAAAGTAGATGATATTGAATTGAAAGGAATTACTGGGACAACTCGTCTTAAGGATGCCATTGATCTTGCACTCGCTACTGATCTGAAAACGTTAGTTATTACTCGAGCGCATAAAGGGGCGATTATCTACCATCTTAAGAAACGATATGATATACCTACTATTCAAACAGATGTTGTTGATGCGACAGGCGCAGGTGATGCCTTTATTATTGCATACCTTCTTGAGTATATTATTACCAATGACTGTTATTATTCTGGACTGATTGCTGCTGCCGTAGCATCATTTACAATATCATTTTCTGGTCCTGAACCTCAATACACTCGAGATGATGTTATTTCTAAATTGAAACAAACACAAACGAATTTTCAGTTGAAATAATTGCCTTTGTTACCATTATTGTTATATGTTTATTTAGCTATCTTTTTCAAAGAGTTCTACTCAATGAAAACTAACACAAACGTTTAGGTGTACAATTATGAGTGAAGATTACGATTATCGATTAGAAGATCCCAGTGTTGAACGTATTGATGAATTTGTTGATACAAAGATTCTTCTAGCAAAATCAAATGTGTCTGATGCAGAAGCTGATACCTTATTCAATAAAGAAAAGGCGGATGTTTTCAAAGGTATTTTCAAGCGACCAAAATCAAATGAAGTAGTTATTAAAAAAATAACTAAGGGGCTTGAACCATATTTAGTTATAGGTGGACGATATGAAATTCGCTATCTCACTGAAAGAACATATGATGTTGATTTGTTAGACGATGCAGTTTCAGTCTTTATTTTAGGCGAAGAACTTACAGTTGAAAAAAGTGAAGAAGAAGAAACCGAAGTTGAAATTAAATCAGAAAAGAAGAAAGGTTTCTTTGATGGACTTTTCAGCAGTGGAAAAAAGAAACCAGCTTCAAAACCCGAGCTTCAAATAAAAGGAATTGAACATATTTTCTCTGAGAGTGAAATCATGGAAGCAAGGAATTATGCCGGGATTTCAATTAACCCCGAAAACTTAGAAGAAGCTGATTTTACTGATATGGGTTTACCTTTCTTAAAAGGTGAAGGATCAGTTGTACCAAAAGAATATATCGATATGGACAAATTCATTGCTGAATTAATAGAAGAATTTGCTACTAGACCAGAACATGCACAAAGAGTTCTTTTTGAAAAACTAGCTTTAACTGATAAGAAAATATACTTTTATCCAGTTTACTGGGCTGAAATGATTTACAAAGATAAAGATACAAAAAATGTTCGATTAGATGCAGTTACTAAGAAAATCGTTGCTCCAAAAGGAAAACGCTTTGCCCCTCCAATGGATGGATCTTTCTCTCATATTGAAGAGAGTAGTATAGTAGATGATGGAACAAAAACTTGCCCTGGTTGTGGCGTCGAAATTGATGATGAAATCACTTTTTGTCCAGATTGTGGTGTAAAAGTAACCTAATTCAATTGTAACATGTTTTATTTTATCGCCCTTTTCTGGGGTAATAAAATATTCCTTTATTTTTCAACTCTTTACCTCTAATTCTACAACACCAACTTTTTCATATAGTTTGAGCATTTTGTATAGATACTGAATACTAGTTTTCCCAATATCACATTTTATTAGCTCAGCAATTTCATCTAGTGTTCTCTTCCCATCAATCCAAAAAACACCTTATGTAAGAACTGCGTGCATATCTTTATGCTCTTTATCTATTTCTTTCATCTTTTCGAAATCATCTAATGATAGGTCACTTAAGCTGAGACCCGTGATTGGTCCTCTAAAAACTCGTTTTGGAATTATTTCCTTAATCTTTTCTTTTTCTAATTTTCTTTGTTTTTCTTTTAGCTTTGGTTGTATATTCAATGCCAGAATGATAATATCTATCGGACCATTGTATGAACATTGGTGTTCCAATGCCTATGTCTGGATCTCCTAATACTATATGATCTGATCCTCCCGAAAATGGTTGATCATTGGCAAATTTGAATAGAGCAGTTACCCAGCTTACAGGCAGAGAAGGAATTTGAACAACTAAAGAAGAAAGCTTACTTACTCATTAAAGAAGTATATAGGAATGAATTGGTGAGAATAGCCCGTTTGGATCTCTATGCTTACAAGAAGGAACATAGCTCTGGATTCTACTATCAGATTGATTTAGATGGAGGATTGTGAGTTAGAATGACAACAATAACACAAGAACAACAGGAACAAGAAGAACAAACAAAACTTGTTACCATTATTCCAGACAAGAAATTAGACTTACTGACAGTAACATTCTCACAAAACCTCGTCATTGCTGATGACCTTTTCAAAGAAGTGGCAGCATTTTTACCAATATTTGATCAAGACAGCGATTATAAAATAGTGCTCTCTCTCGAGAGATTTATTGAGTTCATTAAGAAGGAATCAATCCTACCAATTCTTACAAGAGCAGTAGAGGAGTTACAATTAGAATTCATTGAATATGCTTGGAACTACATTTTGCGAGTAGTAGACCAAGAATTATCACCAATCTATGAAAACATACAACGGTTAATGGTCGAAGGCAAACTAACTTTTGAGCAAGAACAACAAGAATTACAGACTTTAGAAAAAATGACTGAAGCAGTAATAGAACGAAAATGTCTCTGGGACATCAGTTTACACACAGTAGAACGAGCCAACGAATACGAACAAGAACAAAAACAATTGGAGGAAAAGAACAAATGACAGACAAAGAATTCTTCCAACTTGATCCAGAAGCACTATTGAAGAAGTATCAAGCATTACAAAAAAAGAGAACGAGGGTAATAATTCCCTCAAACGTCAATATTCGTTCAATGTTCAAAAATGAACACAAAGATTACTATCAAAGTTATCTGGAAAGCTTCTATCAAGAAGATCTCAATGAATGGTATCCTGTGAAATCTTGTCTCTTTCCAGACCAAGAACCTCGTGACTTAGACCACTTTGACGAAGGACACTTTGACCAACCATCCCCGGATATTTATTCACAAGTGAAATCGGAAATTATCCGGGAGAAAGTATCCGAATTACTACATCTATTCGTTGATTTCTATACACAAACGATGTTAGACTCGTTCGATAATTTAGTTGACGAGATCATTGCCTTGTTTATGATGAAAATATTTTGGGAGGTAACAAAGAGATGACAGAAACATTTAGATTAGCTGTTGGATTAGATTTACAATCCTATGTTCTCATTTTCTGTATTGTTGTTGTAGGAGTGGCTCTTTGTATCTTCCTATTCGTTTCGATCCTCTATTATATCCAAAAAGTCAGTGAGAAGAAAAACAAGGTTCACCAGGACAAATCTATTACTTTGAAAAATGAAATCATTAAACAAACGATGACTTTAGAAGAGATGAATGAGAGATTAGCAATATTACAACCAGAGGATTCATTCAATAGAACAATTACTTTGCTTGGTCAGATCATGCCCGACTTCTTGCGATATTTGAAAATTCGTCCTTTCAATAATTCAGAAGCAAATGACTATTACTATGTCTACTTACAAATCCTCAACCTCTGCATAAACATTATTCCATTGAGAAGTAAAGTTGATTACAAATCATTCGTTAAAGAATATCAGAAAGAATTACAGCTGATTAACAAGCGTTTCAGAGAAATAGCAAGTCATGAGTGGCTTCGAGATATGGATGTATGTCTATTTGAAATATACCGATTCGTGTCTCAAAATCAAACGGAAATGGTAGACCTACGAACAGTGCAATTCTTGCTAAATAACAATCAGGATCTAATTATTAATCATGTGGATGACAAGACTTTCTATCATCTATCTAAAAAAGATTATAATCAATTTGGAGTAGAACTAAGAGGAGAATTCTTCGAAAAGAATTACTTTACAGAGAAAAGAGTATTCTATAAGAAGAAAGACCGTTCAGAGTTCTACCATTAATTTTTCTTTTTTTAGTTTAGATTCTTCATTGAAGGAGGTTCAATAAGTTGCAGTGGGTAACAATTACTTGTGATAAATCTGAAAGGATTGTCTCCATTGTTTTCGCAGAGAATCTTGATCCCTTCCTTTCTCGTTGCCTTTTTATGTTCCTTTCTCTATTTTCTGGTAGGTAATGCTTATGACTAAAACTAATGTTCATGACCTTGTCCACGAGTTAGCGAAAGAAAAAACCGGAACTTATAAGAAAGAAACATGGGAGTACTGCTAACTGAATTTAAAAAACATCACAAGAAAACAATAGATAAGAATTTGGTTAAGGAATTGAATTATATAAGAAAACACATTAGAAATCCTTTAGTTCATCCAGAAATTTACTAATAAAAAGAAATAAGGGAAATAAATTCCCTATTTTTCTATAATATACGGTGGTTTTTTTTAAATTACTAATTAAACCACGTATAGGATGAATAGTCTTCTTTCTGTGGATATGATGGCCAATCATCCTCAGCGTCATCAAAGTTCACTTTAGCAGCATTAAAAGCCGCTACAGCAGTATATCCATAATCAACCCAGTAAAAGAAGTCATGTGAAAACCTGCCTTCCATGCCATCACCATAATCATGTCTATAAGAATAATTATCCGTATCCGAGGAAGACATGACTAAATAAGGTGTTTCATCAAAATCCTCAGGCCAGCCACCAGATTTACACGAATCGACAAAAAGGAACACCCTTTCTGCTTCCCAATCGTCTAAGTAACCCTTGAATTCCTCTGAAGTTATATTTTGAGTTTCCATATTATCAAAATCAGTAATTGAATTTCCTCCTGAATAGTCTCCGTGTCCCATAACATACACAAATATTGTATCCAAAAAAATTACATAATCAGCTATATCTTCACACTTTCCTTCAACATCATCACAATCAGCAATTATTTCGACTATAAATCCTTCATTTTCCAATATCCCTTCATATCGTTCCATAGGACCTTGGTCTGCTGCATTATTTGCATAGAAAAGGTAGGCTAATTTATAAGCATCAGCCGTCAATTCGAAATCGTATGTTCCTCCAGTAGTAACAGATTCAATCTCTGTATCAAAACGTTCTCCTCTCATAACATAAAGATAATACGGTGAATAACCACTAAGAGTTGCAGTGAAGCTGTATTGACCATTGCTATCGGTAGTGTCAGCCCCAAGTATATTTAAAAGGCTGTCATAAAGTACAACACCAGCACCACTTATTGGAATCTCAGATGGGGTCTCAACTGTACCCTGAAAGGTTTTTAAGCCTTGTACTGCAACAAAAGGTGTAGTAATTCCAACTATAATTAAGACTATCATAAAAAGACTAATTTCTTTTTTCAATTTTACCATTAACTCTCCTCCTTGATTTATCAAAAATAAATAATGGTTGATTATAATCTGTTTTTTAAAATTTTAAATCTATTGCATTAAAATTGCGAAAATATCTAATGTAAGAATTAAAATGATCTAAATTATCAATTATATTATTGTTTATAGAAAGTGTTTTCATTTTTTAGGTAATACAAAGATCATAAGTAGTTACTTCCGTTTCTTAGAGAAAATGAGTATGATGACAAGTATGAATGCGATTGTTGGCATAACAGCTATGAATACCAAGAAACCATCAACAGGATGAGAAGGGGTAGCAGGTAGGGGAGTATCAACATCGGGTAGGGGGGTATCAACAAATTTCACAATAAACATGTCACTAAAATCACTGGTTGTATTATCATAAGCATTTAAGGTTGGAAATTCAGTTGACCAAGTTTTACCTATAATATAACAACTGCCATTCTCAGCAGTAGTAATTCCATAACCCATATCAGTTGAATTCCCACCAAGGTAGGTGCTCCAGAAGAGTGATCCAGTAGAGGAAAATTTCATAACAAAAGTATCATAGCCATGTGCTTTGGAATCATCATACGCATTGAGAGTGGGAAAATTCTTGGAACCAGTATACCCTACGACATAGCAGCTCCCGTTACTTGTGGTAGCAACATCAGAACCACGTTCGCCACTACTTCCGCCAAGGAAAGAGCTCCAGAGAAACGAACCATTAGAATCAAACTTGGCAAGAAATGCATCACCGCCCCTCCCATAGGTGTTGTTATACCCATGTTGTGTCGGAAAATCAGGTGAAGCAGTATAACCTGTGACATAACAGCTGCCATCACTTGCAGTAGTAATGCCCAACGCTTCATCCCAATAAATCCCACCAAAGTAGGTACTCCAGAGCAAGGAACCATTCTTGGCAAACTTCGAAAGATAGACATCCCAGTCACCATTCTGGGTAGTATCATAAGCGTTCTGTGTCGGAAAATCAGGTGATGAAGTAAAACCTGTAATATAGCAGCTTCCATCACTGGTCACAGTAATCCCATATCCCACATCAATTCTGTTCCCACCAACGTAAGAACTCCACAGAAGGGTACCATTCGAAGCAAATTTGGTAAGAAAGATGTCTTTACTACCACCATTATACGTACTCTCATAGGCATTGAGAGTGGGAAAATCGCTGGATGTGGTTTCTCCTGTAACATAACAGCTCCCATCAGTCGCAACAGCTATACTATGCCCAATATCCAAGTCACCCCCACCACCAAGGTAGGTACTCCAGAGTAATGAGCCATTTGCTGCGAACTTGGCAACAAACGCATCAGTTAAACCTCCGTTAAATGTATTATCAAAAGCATTTTTGGTTGGAAAATCGCTGGATGTTGTTTCTCCTGTTACATAACAGCTTCCATCACTCGCAACAGCTATGCTACGCGCAACGTCAACCATACCTCCCCCTCCAAGGTAAGTACTCCAAAGCAGTGAATTATTACTTGCAAATTTCGTTATTATCGCATCATTGCTACCATTCAAAGTATTATCATATGCATTTTTGGTTGGAAAGTCGCTGGATTTGCTTTGCCCTGTGACGTAATAGCTTCCATCGTTAGTCACAGCAATACCTTCTCCATTTTCCCCTCCAGCTTCACCACCAAGGAAGGTGCTATAATTCAGCTTAGGATAAATAGCTGGTAAAGTTTCAGAACAAGTTACTGTGTGAATAGGATCAAAAGGAAATTTTAGTTGAGGTATTGAAAAAAGTATTATACTAATAAGAAGAACAATGCCCAAACGGTTGAGAACCAACCGAAAAGATTTTACCACACAAATCCCCATTAACATACTAACTCAAACATCTATAAATTTTGCTACCAGTGAAAAGAAAAATAAATTGTTAGAAATCTGTGGACAATCTTGTAATAATGGACATTGTAATGGTTTTGCTTTTAGTAGGTATAGATTACCCCGTTTAAAGACTCATGAATTAGAGGGATTAATAGAAGAGAAACAATTCTTCTCATTTTGTTTTCGAGAAGTGAAACAGAAGAAAGATTTTCCGTGTGCGTTACTATACTATCTTGGTCATTTAATTGATAATCGAATTATAGATATTGTTAAAGCTCAAATGATTTTGGAGGAAGGTTTAGTTTTCTTTTCAGAACAGAATCATTTAGAGAAAGAACGTGAAAGCATTAGAAAAAATCTCTCCACTTCTCCATCCGAGAGTCCTTATGGTCTTGATAATGAATTAGAGAAAGATGATTTCAATGTTGAGGAGTTTGATGATTTTGAGTGGTAGATTTTTCGAAGAAAAACATAGGGAATTATTCATTCGAAAATGCCCTCGACCTGCAAGAGAACCTTATACTAAATGTCTCTATAATATCTGGAAAGAGTTGATTGATGATCTTCAGGCAATAGACCAAGATTTGGAGAAGGTTATACGAGGAAGGAAAGGAAACAGAGAAGTTGATCCTTTACTACTAAATGATATTCTACAAGATTTAGAAGTGAAAGTTAGAGAACGATTATTAGAAACAAAAAAGGGAATTGATTTCCTTGAACAAGAAGGCATAAATGGACTAAAGATGGTTGTCTATTGTGTGCTTAACTGTGGAAAATTGGTTTCTGGTTTCTATAAGAAAAGTAACAAAATCAGTGAAATGAAATTGGCACTTTTGCACGAGGTAATCATCTATTATTATCTTAAAGGAGATAATAACGTTAGTAATAGTACTATCCAACAATATGAGAAAATGATTGAGAAACGAAAGAAACTGAAAAAAGAGGGGAAATTAAAGAAAAGAGACCCAGTAGATTTGTCTGTTTTCAAAGAAGTAGAGGAATATGAAACTAACAAAGATACCAAAAATACTATTCTTAACGCTTGGGATGATTTCTCAAAGAGAGACGACAAACCGATGTTAGAGAAAATAGAACAAAGAGACGAATTAGAAGATAAGGTCGAATCTTTAGAAGAGAATATTCTTGATATTGAATCACTCTTAGATTTTAATTTTACTCAAATATTAGAAGGAGATGAAGAATTGACAGATGTTTTACTGGATTTTTGTCCCAAAGGAGAACGACAAGATTTTACTTGTGAAGTAGATAATGAATTTTACAATCTTGTGTCAACAAGATTAATCCATTCTTTTCTGAAGAATACAGAATTATTCAAAGAGATAGATTTGACAGCAGAGTGTCTTGTAGAAGAAAAACCAGATGTCACTAAACTTCGAAGGAAAGTAGACTTGTATATTCGAAGGTACGGAAAACATTGGGACTGGACTCCAGAATTAAAGAATTAGTTCATTCTCTGTACTATCTGTCATTTAGTTCGACATATTGTTCTTTTATCCAAGCTTGATAAAAAGCAAGGTGTAGAGGTTTTCTTTAAGTATATGGGTGAAATTTACGAACTTGATCAAGATACTGTTTTGAAGAAACAAAAAGATGCGTTGGAGTTTTTCAAGGTAGAGGGAGAACTACAAAAAGCTTCCCGAGAGAAAATGACTCATTCTCCTTTACCGCAAAATTTTAGAATAGAAGAAACGAAAGAATTTTTTGAGAAAGTTGCTGTAACAATAGACTATGATAAGTTTACACCTGAGGAGATAGTTGATAAGAGAAGTATCGCTAAAAGTTTGTTAGGAATTACTGAGAATGGAAATTCGGATTGGATTAAAAACAAAACAAAAATCTGGAAGAAAGAAGTCGAATTACGACAATTTTTGGCATTAGAGATATTGGACGGAATGGATGGTTTAAGTAAAAAAGAAAAATCGGTTATTCGACAAGAAGAAAAGAGCTCTGAGCAGTCAGTTATCCACGATGAACAAGTAAAACAATATAAGATAAAGTGTGATGAATGTAAGAAAACGATTGATTTTGATGTGTGTGGTAAGAATTCGAAAATTATTTTAGATAATATAAACAGGTCTAGAAAAGACCTTCAGCGGCTTTGGAGAGAACGAGAAGATTTGAGACCGTGTATAGCAAACGAACTACTAAGAAAATAAAAAAGATGGAATACATTTATGCAAAATCTCATAAGCTTTTCTTTCTGAATTAATCCATTATCATATTAATTTTATAATTCCTTCTTTTTCATATTGTTTCATGATTTTTACTAATAATGGAATGCTTACTTCCCCACGCTGTTGCTTTACTTTTTCTGCTATTTCTGCTATCGTTCTTCTTCCATCTATCCAAAAAATAGCTGTCTTTACTGTTTGCATCATTTCTTTGTGATCTTTAGCAATTTTCTCATATTCCAATTGTTGTTCATAGCTTATATCTAAACGATTTAAGCTTGTTATTGGTCCTCGATATTTCTTTACTGGTATAAGCATCTCTTCTTTAGTATCCGCTGAATCTTCTTTTCCGTCTGGCTCTTTGGGTGTTATTTTTAAGCTATTTCCAAGTTTAGTTATTATCTCTTTTACTTGAACAAGCTCTTCCTTTGTTATTTTGTTGATGAGATTCTCTTCACTTTGAATTAATGCTGTGAAATCCTCTTTGTCATCTTTCTCGGAAAGAAGTTTGGAGATTGATTTTAGTGCTAAAATTTCTCTTTCTCTTCTAAAGTCTAACATGCCTTCCAATTTAATCAAATAGTCATAAAGTAGATTTCCTCTTTTTTCCTGATTAACCTCTTTTTGTAATTTTTCCATCAAGCTACTGGTATATTCTCTACTGAATTTTATTAGCCGTTCTCTACCTTTACTGCCAACTTCTTGAACAATCCATATTATTTCAGAATAACCAGCATTGGCAATAAAATAACAATAAGTTCCAACAATAGAACCTACAATATCCAACATATCTGTTGAAATTTTATCAAGTGTATCCTCTCCGGTGTGATAATATCTGTCTGGCCATTGTATTAGCATAGGCGTTCCAATACCAATATCTGGAAAACCGAGTATTGCGTGGTCTGATCCACCAGAGAATGGTTGATCGTTTGCATTTTTGAAAGTAGCAATGGAACCCGTCTCAGTGAAGTTTGTTACTTCTTTTCCCCTTCTATGTAAAATAGCACTAAGAACCTCATTTACATAAGAGGGGCAGGCATCGTGTGTCCGCTCCATAACTAATGTACGCCCACCACCGATAGATTGATCCGCGCCAACCATATCTGTGTTCAGTGCAGCAACAAAATTCTCTATTTTCTTTTCATTACTTGCTAAATAACAAAAGGTTCCAGTAAATTCTGCCATTAACAAAAACCTAATGCTTCTTTTTGGTTTTTCTAATTTTCCGCTTTCAATAAGGGAATTTAGTGTTCTGGCAATTTCAATAAGTGTTCCACAACCTGAGGCATTGTCTACTGCTCCTGGTTTTGGATGACAAAGGTGAGCAACAGCAAGAATTTCTTGACCTTTAATTTTACCTGGAATTGTGAAATCGACTACTTCCATTTCTCCATCGTAAAAACTCGCATCTATCTTTGCATGTAGTTTCACATGTTTCTGTTTTTTTCCTTCTTTTTTTGTTTCTTTATCAATATTTTTTATTAGATTTCTAAGCTGATTACCTTGTTCTGATGAGAGAACAAAACCAAATGCATCTCCTTCATCTCCCTCTGTTCCATACCAAAATGATGTGTACCTACGTGCAGTAGGAAAGTTCTCTCTTGTTCTTACAGGTGGTAATTCACTCACCAAATCGTAAATAATACCCGCTGCACCAAGTTTATTTATAGCAAGTAATCGTATTTTTTTCAAATCTGGGTCATCAGTCAGAATGAATTTATTCTTTATATCATATTTTTTCATTTCATTTTCGGATAATCCTTTAGGGAGAATTATTACTTCGGCTGATATTCCCTCTTCACCAGTTGCTTTTGAGCGTTGAATAACTGAACAAGGACTTTCAAAGAATCGGCATAGAATCTTTGCTTTATTTGTAGGTTCTACAAGCTCAAGTGAAGCTGATTTTATACTCCATTCTTTTGGTACCGGACATCCCCAATATTTGTTATTACCTTTTGCAGGATATTTATGAATTTTAACAAATGGAATTGAATGCTCTTTTAGTTTCTTATTACAAAATTCAGCTGCCTCTCGAAAACCCGGCGAGGATTGTATGCGATGAAAATTAGCTATTCCCCCGATAAGCTCTTTAGCATTTTTCCCTGAGAATTCTTTTGAAATTTCGGTTAAGATTTTTTGAAACATTACAAACATACTGTTACTTTACTGTATAAACCTTTTTTACGAAAACATCCACAAATATTATTATATTTTAAATCATTGTAGTGCAAGAACAAATCTATCTACTATATGATATTTTGATAGAAAAAGAGAGTGTATTAGTTGAATGAAACAGAATTCCCTTTGAAACCATTACCTGAGAGAGACGATCTCTATTTTCCAGATCTAGATTTGAATATTTCTAAAGTCGTACCTACAGCCTTGTCCTTATTAGGAATGGATTTTGATACAAGCAAATTACTGAATAAATATTTGGAACGAAAAGAAGGTTGGAAAACTATTAAAAGTTCGAAAATATCAAAGGTTGTGGTTCTTGTTTTAGATGCTTTGGGTTTTGAATCCTTTAAGCGTTATTCCTTATTGCTTAAGAATTGTTATAAAAGAAACGGTGTTGCTATTTCTTCTGTATTTCCAACGATTACAAGCACCTGTATGGTTACAATTCATCAAGGATCAATGCCAATAAAACATGGTATTGTAGGACAAAAAATACGTTTTACTGAGATTGGCACTATTGTTGATACTTTGACCCTAAGAACAAAAGATACTCGTTTTGGTAATCTTGAAACTGCCGGTGTTAAGGTTAAAAATTTTCTCTGGGAAGATTTTCTTCTAAATGATAATAGTCCAATCATTAGTATAGATTTGATAGAAAATCACATAGCAAATACTGGTCTATCTCATTTGTTGCATGAACATCCTCATTCTATTGGATATTCCAGCCATGTTGATTGTTTTGCCGCTGCTAAAAGAATTCTAGAAACACCTGTAAATCGTCCTCTGTTTTTAAAAATCTATATTGGATCAATTGATAGTATCTCTCATAGATATACTACTGACAGTCATGTATTAGAGGACGAAATTAGAAGTATTGAAGAGATATTATTCAAGTTCTTCGAACGATTAGACTCTCAAATTGCTTCAGAAACGGCTATTTTTATAACCGCTGATCATGGACAAGAAAATTTAACTCCTGAAAAGAAAATAGTGGTCACAGAAGAAGAGGAGGATTATTTGAAAAACTTGCTTGAATCAAGAGGAAGAAGCGGGAGGGTAGTTCATTTGTTTTCTCGACCTGGAAAACACGAAGCGGTTGTTCAATGGTTTAAAGTTAAAATTGGTGATAATGGTGTTGTCCTTACTCCTAACATGTACCCTGATTTTATGGGTGAGGGTGCTAATTCTTCAAAAGTAATAGACCGTATTGGTGATGTTCAAGTGGTGTTGGGTAAAAATGCTTCAATATTCTTTGGTCATTCTGGTGATTATGATACGACATTCCATTTAGGTTTAAATGCAACTCATGGCTCATTAAGCAGAGATGAATTAATTGTTCCACTATTATTTGGAAGAATAGCTGATTTTGTAAAATAATGAAAAGAAAGAAAAAGGATTAACCACGGTCGATTCCTATTTCGTCAACCGTGCAATTTGGGGAGAAAACCTATTTCTTTTTGCTAATAGTAATCTCAATTGCTGAGACATTAGCTGTTCCACCTTCGCGTCGTTCAATTTTCTCAGTGCTAATTTCAATTTTCTTAATTTGAGCATCTGTTACGAATCGATGACGAATAATTTCAGCAGTATCAACAGCACGGCTAATAGCACGCCCTCTTGCTTTCAAAATTAAATCTTGATTGCCTTCGTTCAGTTGAGTAATACAAGCGAGAACGTAGGACATAACGGTTTTAGAGCCAATGAATACAACATTGGGTTCGGATGCTTTGGATTTTGACATTGTAGAATCACCTAAGTAGTCGATGTGTTATTTGTGATTGTCAATCAACCAGCTTATGAAAATATATCTTTTTCTGTTGGTTTAGTTGATTTTAAGAAAAAAATAGCTAAAAAACAAGATGAATATCACTTATTCATCTTTTCCTGCGTAAGCTTTCAATAAATCAAAATCACGTATCATGCCAATGATATCTCCTTTTGAATTGATAACTGGCATTTGGTAAAGGGCCATTCGTCTCATCTTCTTTGCCACATCACTAAGAGTAGCTTTACTGAAGGTGGTAACAACTTCTTTGGTCATGATTTCTTTTAATGGTGTACTTGGCAAAGTCAAATCTTTTGTATGGATAATAATAGTTGAAACAGCGTCCCAACTTCCTTCTTTTCCTTCACCAGTAGTATTATCACTTCTTTTTTCGCTGCTCACAGCTTCAAAGAATTTAACAAAATCAACTACAGTGATTATACCAACCATTGCTGCTTTATCGTCAAAAACTAATGCTGATTCTGCTTCAGCAAAGGCCATCATTTTCTGAGCAACTGGTAATGGAGTTTCTTGCCATATACTTAAAACGGAACTGGACATGTATTCTTCAATTGTTTTTTCAGAAGATGTTATTGCAATTACTTTAGCAATTATATCTCCAATAGTAATCATTCCAATAAATCCTCTGGAGTTTATCACCGGCATTTGTCTGAAATCATTTTCAGTCATTATTTTGATTGCTTCTGAAATTGCTGTTTTTGGAGAAATTGTCCTTGGATTTTTCGTCATTAAAAGTGCTAATTGGGTTTCAGATGGTTTACTTACAATATCAGTTTCGGTAATAATTCCAACCACTTGTTTTGTACCTTCTTTTAAAACGGGAAAACTGGTTATTTCATGTTCTCGTATTAATTCAAATAAATCATCTCTTGAACCTGGAACTATAGCACATACCGGATCAGTAGTCATTACATCTTGGACTTTCAAATTGGCACATCCTCCGTTGATTTGTTTTTATTTACCTCTGAGAATGATAAAAATATCATAACTTATGTGAACTATATTTTAGCTCTTAAAAAGAGTTTTTACACTCTTTACATAGTTATTTGCTTTCCTATCTAATAAACTTCTCATTAACATACACGTGGTATCTGTTCACCAATAGGCTTTTCAATTATTCTGTGACCACCGACAAGTGTTTTTGATATCACATATCCTGGTCGTTCTTCTCGGACTTCACCAATTATTGCTGCTGCTTCTCCATGTGGTACTTTTTTTATTGCTTCTAAAATCTCGACTGCTTTATCTGCTTTGACGCCAATGATTACTCTGCCTTCACAAGTAACACCTAGAGGTTCTAATCCTAGCATTTCGCTCGCAGCATTTACAGCAGGTTTGATTGGTATTTTCTCATCTTCAACCCAAATACTCACTTTCGATTTTTCTGCTAATTCATTTAATGCAGAAGCTAATCCTCCTCGAGTAGGATCTTTCATTGAAATTACTCCACCTATTTCTAATGCGGTATTTACAATATCTTGAACTGATGCAACATCTGAGATCAATTCCGTATCAAATGAAATTCCTTCTCTGCCTGCCATTAATGCAATTCCATGATCACCAACAGTTCCGGAGACAATTATTTTATCACCAGGCTTCAAATTTGAATCCCTAATATCTAAATTATCGTCTTCAATAATGCCAATACCAGAAGTAATAACCACAATTTGATCTAAGGTTCCTTTTGGCATTACTTTAGTATCTCCCGCGATAATTGCAACATTTGTTTGTTTTGCGGTTTCCGCCATTGAATCTACGATTCTCTGTAAATCCTTAATAGCAAATCCTTCCTCTATAATCAAGCTTGAAAGTATAGCAATGGGTCTTCCTCCCATAACACAAATATCATTTACGGTTCCCGTTATTGCTAGCTGCCCAAGGTCTCCACCTGGAAAGAAAATTGGATGAACTGTATGTCCATCAATGGATGTAACTATTCGTTTATCTCCTATTTGAATAGTTGCTCCATCATCTTTTTCATCAAGACCAATGCCATCACCAACTTTTCTTAAAGAGATGTTTTTCATAATAAGCTCTAAAAGCTCATCCATTTTTGTTCCGCCAGCACCATGGGCAATATCAATATGTTCCGGTAACATTTTCTTCAGCTCGAGAATACTCAACATCCAAATGGATTTTGGAGTATAATAAATGGGTATAGATTCCTTCATATATTTAGAATTAGTGATTTTTTTCATATATAAAGAGTCGAAAATTTGACTAAACTTTTTAATCGGAAAATATTCTCAGTAATAAGAAAATACTTGGTGAATTATATGAGTAAAATAAAAGCATCCCATATTTTAGTTCCAAAACAAGGACAAGCACAAGAAATACTTAATCAGTTGCAATCAGTTCCAACTGGAAGAAGAGCTGATCTCTTCAAAAAACTAGCTAAGAGTAAATCTACTTGTTCTTCTGCAAAAAAAGGTGGTAGTCTTGGTTCCTTTGGTCGCGGTCAAATGGTTAGAGAATTCGATAAAGCTGTCTTTGCTTTAGAAGTAGGTCAAATGTCTGGTTTAGTTAAAACAAAGTTTGGCTATCATATCATTTTACGGACCGGATAGGTTCTTGTCTTTTGACACTCTTCTTTTTTTTCTCTTATGCGAAATTGACTTGTTAGTTGTTAGCTTTAAACCAATGAACACAATTAACTGGGCAATCATCAATCACTTTTTGAACTGCAGCTGGTTTCGCATTAGTTGGTCCATACACTTCAGATATACCTTCTGGTGTTAACCTGAAAACCTCTGGAAGGGATAAAGTGCAAAGACCACATCCAGCACACTCATAACGATTTATTCGTGGTACTTTAATCATCATTATAATCATCTTAGAGAAGTTTCTTGATATAGATTGAGAAGGTCTTTATTTTTCTTTTGCCTACAATTAATTACTGAATATTGTGATTTAAAATGAAAAAAATAAGGTGGAAAGAAGAATTCTTCCCAAACAATGAAAAAATTGTTTGATTATTCTCCTATTCTAGGTTTTCCTTACCTCGTTTGAATGCTTTTGTCATTTTCTTTCCTAACCCTTTCTGTTCAATAATTTCCATTTGATCGTGCTGATATAATTCACGCATTTTTGCAGTATATTCTTCAACTTCAGCAATTGGATATTTAGTGAATAAGTGACAGCGAACTGTATGTTGAGGTGCTACTTGTCTTAGTAATGGAATATCAGTTTTACATAATTCCATTGTGTGAGAACACCTTGGATGGAATCGACAACCAGGGGGAGGAGTGATTAAACTTGGAATAGAACCAGGAATAATAGTTAACTCATCATCCTTTCTTGTCTCAGGTTTTGGAATTGCGCCTAATAAAGCAATAGTGTAAGGATGCATTGGATTCTTGAACAATTCAATGGTTGTAGCATATTCTACAATATATCCTGCGTACATAACTGTTGTATAATCACAAAGTTCTGCAATTACTCCAAGATCGTGAGTAATAAGCATAATTGACATATTGAATTCATTTCGAATTGCTTTGAAAATGTTCAAAATTTGTGCTTGAATAGTGACGTCAAGAGCAGTTGTTGGTTCATCTGCTACAAGTAATTCTGGGTTGCATGAGAGAGCCATTGCAATCATAACTCTTTGTCTCATACCTCCTGAGAACATAAATGGATAATCGTCAACTCGATCGGCAGCACTTGGAATTCCTACAAGATCCATAATCTTGATAGAATTTTCTCTTGCAGTTTGAAGATCAACATCTTGGTGCAATCGAATTGCCTCCATGATTTGGTCTCCAACAGTTAGTACTGGATTGAGAGAAGTCATTGGGTCTTGGAAAATCATTGCAATTTTGTTTCCTCTGATAGTTCGCATTTCTGCATCAGATTTCTTTCTAAGATCTTCACCTCTGAACCAAACTTCACCTTCAATGATTTTTCCAGGAGGGTCTGGTACAATTCCCATAACTGATAGTGCGCTTACTGATTTTCCACAACCAGATTCGCCTACAATACCAAGAGTTTTGGATTCGTAAACTTTATAGCCTACGTTTTCAAGTGCTTTTACTACGCCTTCTTCTGTAAAGAAATAAGTCCTAATACCACGGACATCTAATAAAACGCCTTCTTCTTCTGGGGGGCGTAATTCTTCTTGAAATGTCATGTCGCTCATTTTGTTTTTCTCCGAAACAAGTTCGTTAAGCATTCCGTCAAATATTTTTTTACTCTTATGTTCTATTAAAGAATTTTCATCTATTTAATTTGTTACTATTAGTTTGTGGTTTTACTCGCGAATTTAGTCAAATTAAACAGACTTCTTCACTTAATTTTTTTATTAAGCAGTTTCTATTATAAAATCAAATTTAAAATTGTTATGTTTGTTCTGTGGTTTCACTTTTTAAGTATATTAGCTGAAGAAACAGTTCAAGCATTACTTTTCTATGTTAGAGACATTTCCATTCTTATTGAATGATATATTTTCCAGAGCAGGCTTGATAGCTCGATTCATAATCTCTGGAACGAATGCAAAGAAGATTGTATTACTTGCTACTCGAATAGCTGTTACAGGTAAACCAATTGCTAAGCTAGCAAAATAGCTGATAAATTGTAAATCCAGAAAAATTATCATTCCAATATTTACTAACAAATCATAGCTTAACGTAAGCAAACCACCAATGATTCCGATGAAAATTCTCCAAGAAAAGGATGAATTTGCATGAAATATTCTACTTAGCAATCCTCCACTTATTCCTACTAGAAGAAAGCCAAGAATTTTGAAAGGAAAAATGGGTAAACCAACACCAAGAAAAGCGCTGACAATAATTTCAAAAAGTATTGTAGAGAAGATTGCTTGGATAGCACCAAATTTTGGTCCTAATGTTAATCCTCCCAAGAAAATCGTTAAGGTCATTAATTCAAAGTATGGGATCCAGATAAAGGAGATTGATAATACTGGACCAAGAGCAGTAAAAATCGCCAAGATAGCTATTTTTAGTGATATTCGTTGCGGTGAATAGTCTTGCAATACTTCTTCCGTTTCAGCAATTCTATTTGAAAGCCTTTCCTCAGAAAGGTCATTGTCTTCCTCTCTGAGAGTGGTCTCTTGATTATCAATTGATTGTTGCATTCAAGTATCAACTTCTTCTTCGATTTATCTTCAAAGTAAGGGTTAGTAATGATATTGATACTAAGAAACATATTAGTCCGGGTTGTGGTACACTGGGTGTAATTGAAGGAAGTGGTATTGATGAACTACTCAAGTGTATTTCCAAATTAAACCCAAATGCGCTTGTTTTTCCAAAAACAAGAACACCAGTTTCTATTTCATATACTAATTCTGTTTGTTGTGAACTATCATTGAGTTTGAATTTGACTGTGCTAACTTCCTTTCCAAGAATAGTGGCTTTCGAATCTGTGTCAATAGTGATGTTAACGTTAGCACTAAAGGGAGTAACTTCTCCTAATGTCATCCAATCTTTCTCAAGAGAAATTAGTCCTCCAACCCAAGGATAATAAGAAAATGCTAAGTTTGTACCAATTGCATGATCATTGGTCGCCAATGATAAATTACCCATATTCAAACTTCCTTTAGTGTAATCTTTGTTTTCAATTTGGATAACATCATTAACATTGTATGATATCTCATCATTAATATTTGCATGCCAATTTGCAATTGTAAACCATAACGTGCTATTAATCCATATATTTGTACCAGTGGATATATCATCTATCACCCAGCTGAAACTTTCTCCTGGATATAATACAACAGGTAAACTTCCTGAAGCGAATTTTTGATTGTTTGTTAAACCAAAAGTCATTTGTAACAATATAATAACAAAAAAAATTTTGCTAATTCTCAGTGTTCTTTTTGATGGATAAGACATTTTTCTTCCTCTATTATGTTTTAAAAATCCAGCTTACAATTGTGCTTTCAAATGCTCGTAAATTATATCTATCTGCAGCAACATTGCCTGATTCATCGTCAACCAAATATTGCCAATTATGCGTTAAATCTTCAGTAACTCCTCCAATGCTAGTAATATATTTGCCATTTGGGTAGTCTTCATATTCTACTGTTAGATTTGCATAAAGAAGAATAGAGTATGCTGTAGCAGATCGATTTGTTGGA
This sequence comes from Candidatus Heimdallarchaeota archaeon, assembly GCA_018238155.1. Classification (GTDB taxonomy): domain Archaea; phylum Asgardarchaeota; class Heimdallarchaeia; order JABLTI01; family JABLTI01; genus JABLTI01. The sequence continues at coordinate 84,122 of JABCTZ010000019.1, forward strand.
ATTGTTATTGTTATATTGATGGTTTGCCGTTCGTCGTTAAAATCAACAAACAATTGCACAGTAATTTCTCCCTCGATATCGTTATTAACGCCATATCCAATTTTCTCTCTTAGAGAATCCGGTAAAATTCCATTAAAAGGTCCAAAGAGCAATCCTGACGTGATAACTAGAACAATTATTGTTCCACCAATTATCGAAAGTATCTTGTGATTCTTTGAAATGAAATCCTTCATCTGTTTTACCCTCTTTTTTGATTTGCGTTATAAATGGGTTAATTTAACCTATTTATTAACTTTCAGTCAGCACAGACGTAAATTCAGAAGAGAAAAAATATTCCGAAAGTTTTTAAGTGAAAATTGTTATACTTGGCTTATAATTCTGAGGGAAGACTATGTCAAAAACAGCTGAGACAAAATTGGAAACTACAATTGAAAGAGTTGTAGTGTATCTTGATGGTGCCAGAATTTTTCGTTCTGGAAAAACTGAATTGAAGAAAGGTTATCAGTTAGTAAGAGTAGCAGGACTATCCAAGAAACTGATAAAAGATAGCGTTAGAGTTTCTGGGAAAGGAAAAGGCTCACTGGGTGCAATTGATATTGAAACAAAATATCAAGAGCAAGTATCTCATGAAGGTCTAAAGAAACTCATAGAAGAAGAAAAAACTCTTCAAAAAGAATTAACCACTTTGCAAGAAAAGTTAAACTTTGCTCGACATCAAAATGATAAAATGTTAATTTTGAGTGAAAACTTTGCTACTGAATTTCCTCAATGGTTGGCATCCGGAGAATCCCAAATCGTTACTCTCTCTGAATTTCTTGATTTTGAAACAAAATCAAATGATATAAATATGAAGAAACGTCGAAAATTAGAAGATGATATTGAAAAATTGACCCTTAAAATTCAAACGCTGCGAGCAGAGATAAATGATTTTAGAAATTTGTCACATGTTGAACAAACAACCGATATTGTCATTGGTGTAGATGTAACCCAAGCTGGTCCTTTTATCTTTGACTTTTCTTATCAAGCAAAAGGTGTTAGCTGGGAACCAAGCTATGATGTTGATTTAAAAATTGAAAATGCTGTTCTAAAAGGCGTTGCTTTAGTAAATAATCGTACATTAGAGGATTGGACAGATGTTGCCTTAACTATATCCACTGCAGTATTCAAACCTATTAGAATTCATGAACCAAATCCATTTTACATTGATATTTATTCTCCTCGACCTCCTCCAAGTCCTGGCAGACGTCGCTCAGCTCCTGCACCAATGAGGAAAATGAAGAAAGCATCCTTAGAAATGATTAAGGAATCTGTAAGAGAAGAAGCTGAGATGGAAGATTTAATGGACATGGAATTACCTAGTGCAGTAATCAAAGAAAGTTCCTCTGGTGTTCAAAGCTTTGAAATATCTGGTAAATGGTCTATTCCTTCAGACGGGAACAATCATCCTATCACATTGACTACTCATGAATTAAAGACACTCAAAGAATTCTATTGGAGTGCAACAGCTTCATTGGGTGTAATTGCATTAGACAAGATTACAAATGGTGATGCAATAATTCTCGCAGGAAATGCAAAAGTGTATGCTGATGGAGAGTTCATAGGTGAAACATTTATTGATCAGATTGCTCCTGGAGAAGAATTCAAACTTGGTGCACGTGAAGAATTAAAGATGAAAGCTGAAAAGAAGCTTCTCAAACGTATGAAAGAGAAAGCAGGTTTGGTCAAAGGAAAACGATCCATCTCTTATAAATATGAGTTGAAGATCAATAATTACCGAAAATTGGATGCTGCTATAACTATCAAAGATGTTATACCATACTCACACTCTGAAAGAATTAAAGTTAAAAACTTTGAACATAGTATAGAACCTGTAAATGATAATCTTGGCATTCAAACGTGGAATTTAAAAATTAAACCGGGTGAGGAATACAAAGTAACCTATTCTTATGAAGTTGAATGGGAGAAAGAGTATTCCATATCACCACCATTACCGTGAGGATACATAATAAATGAGATTGCGAATTCTTCCAATGAATCCTCATTGGTTAATCAAAGAGACAAACAATGTTGATAAGAACCAAAATGGTAAGATCATTTTCAATTCTTCTCGACATTCCGTTTCTATCTTTTTTGCTTCTACAACAGCATCTTTAGTTCTTCGAAGAACAGATGAATTGCTAAAATATACTCTTTCCAATGATGAGTATAATCTTATTTCCACCACTAAATTAAATAATATTGAAAAACTAATCAAGTGGACGAATACTTCACGTGAAGAAGCTTTCAGAATTACTCTTAAAAGATTTCTAGTAAAAATAGTACAGAATGATGTTACAATTGGAAAATGTAGATTCATTTCTAAACATAAATTAATACTAACAATTAATCCTGAAGTAGATATCCCCATTGCAATTCTTATTGGAAGTTTAATTCCATTCATTAGAAAAATGTCTTCTTAATTATTCTCAAGTGTTCTTTTTCTTCTTCCTCGTTTTTAATCCCTCATTATAATTGGCTTTTTGAGAAATGTTTTGATTATTTGCTAGAACTTGTATTAGTAATTTTCAAAAGTTTAGAAAGAATAAATATACTCAAAAGCTAAACAATATATGATTAAAGCAATGTCTGAAGAAACTAAGGAGAAAGGAGCAAAATCTAAGAGTAAATTTTCACTTAGTTCACTTCAAATTGATAGAAAATTTCTGATTATTGCTCTATTTCTTATGATCTCTATTGTAACAGTTGTTTTTGCTACCCGAAACTTGTTTGAAACCGATATTAGTGACTGGACCGTTACTCAAGGAAGGTTCGAAGGAAAAGATGGAGTAATGATTGGTACCTTGCCTTCTCATAACTGGGCTTATCATGACAGTGAAGTTGCATATGGGGAATGGCAATGGCAATTTCGATATGGCACCAAAGGCTCTGCTTCAGTAATTTTTATTGGTTCTGAACAAGAGCAAAGTGTTTTTTCGCATTCTACTCAAGGATATAAAATTGACTTTGAGATAACCAAACAAGTATCTTTGAAACGCATTGATGGTCTATACAATGAAAAGGTATTAGGTTCTACTCATGTTCCTATCGAAACTGGTAATGTTTATACAATTAGAGTTCGTCGTTTCACAAATAGCACTTTCCACGTTATAATAAATGAGCAATACGAATTTTCTACAAATGATGCTACTTACACAACCTCAGAAGTTTTTGAATTGGATTGGGTTTTCAGTCAAACTCTTATTTGGGTTGATGTAAATGATGAAGTCAATGATAATAGTTGGTCTGATTATTTTGTTGGTTTACCTCAAGCACGCTCTACTAATATTTTCACTCAAATTGCTCTCTATACTCCATTTATTGCTTTGGCATCAGTTATTTTATTCTATGTTTTTAGATTATTGATTACTGAAGGAAGCTGGACAAGATTTGTTATTCCGCTAATTTTGGCAATTATAGTTGGTGTGGGTGTCGCACTTCTCTTTGATTATTTAAGAGATATTTTAGCATATACAAATCCGGCACCTTCTGGAGTTCTTCCTTCTGTTACTATCGAAAATACCTCTATCATTTCACCTATATCATCCGGATCTTCAAATTCATCTTCAAATCCCGGGGAAAATAGTACTCCTGGTATTCTTCCACCAATCGGAAAAACATCAATATCAATAATTTTACTCGTTGTCTCTGGTATATTCATTTTGCTTGCAGTGGGTTTTGTAATGTTTGATTTCCTCAAAAAGAGGGATGATGAATTCCATGATAAAATCATTGATGAAAATGTTCGTTGGTTGCCAAAAGCTTCTGAAGAAGACCATCGAAAGAGAGTTATCCGTGCATATCATAAAACGTCGTATGATTTAATTGATTACGGAGCAAAATCAGAACGCAGTATGACTCCCGGAGAGTTTGAACATTCTGTTACAGAAAAATTAGCTGTACCTGAAGAACCTATCGAAGAAATAACTGATTTGTATGAAATCGCTCGATTTAGTGAGCAAAAGATTAGTTCCACGATGTCTAAAAAAGCTGAAAGACATTTTGATAGTATCTCAAATGATTTACGAGAGAAAAAGAAGGATCCCAACAAAGACGAAGAGATACATCCTCAAAATGAGGAGGAGGATGACAAGCAAATAAAGGAGGATAAATAATATGGCTGTAACACCCCAATTTCTTGAAACGGCTTGGCTGCTATTATTCTTTGTAAGCATAATTTTCATCTTTATGATAATCTTTAGTGAGCTTGGAGAACAAACAAGAAAAATAAAGCATTGGTGTAAAATTTCTTATGGAAAAATGCTTCCTCGAATAAGTTTGTCTTTTCAACATTTTCAGCGAAAAGGTGAGTTACTCACAAATACTAGCTCCAATATCTGTAGATCAATCCATGGAGATATGATTGTTTACCTAAAGGCATCTAAAGGACTTAATGATAAAGAGATTGTTGAACTTCTTGAAGATAAAATACAGCTTGAACAAATATTTCAAAATGATGATATCGTTCTATTTCTTCAAGATCCAAATTTTTGGTTAAGAATGGATGATTCAGAACCATCATTTCTTTACAAAATGCTTGAACCTTTACGAGCGATTTTTAAGGAAAAAAAACTTGAAAATAATTTATTTTACATTCGATTAGCTATTTTAATCAATACTTTTCAAAAAATTTTAGAAACTGGTGGTTAAGAATATTTCGAATGTGATTTTGCAAATTCTTCTTCCATTTGTTCTCTTTTCTTTTTCAATAAAATTTGCTCAATATCTGGTGTCAATGTCTTTCGACTTATGATTAATAAAACTATTAGACTTACGATCATAAAAATTGCGAATAAAATATCGCTTTGTAAAAATTCAAAGAGGTAATAACCAATGATACTTAAGATGATTGATAAACCGAAGAGAATACCACTTAAACGCAGTAAGAATTTAAAATATCTGCTAATAGTTACAGACGCATGATAGTATACTCCTCCTTCAGATATGGAAATAACATCTTCTACTAACGGATCTATGATAAGGATTATTCTTGTAACTTCATGGTAGATAATGAGTACAACAAAGAGTAATATAACTTCTAAATAGAAAGCTGATAATACAAGTATCCAAACGCCATAAATTAGTGTTGAGAGAACAAGGCAGAATTTTCTTCCCTGTATGAAACCAAAAATAGCAATTAAAGATGGGATTAAACATGCAGTAATAAATCCTATTGCTGTAAAAGTAACTGTTGTTTGTGAATCTATTAATCGTAAAGGTGAAACTAGAATAATTACAAAAACCATTGCCAAAGCAATAAATTGTAAGTTCAGTTTTTTTCTTCTAAAAATTTCTGCTGTGGGTTCAGTTATCCGAGAGAGAACTTTCTTTGTATCTCCATCGGTGATATATTCTATTTCCTCTTCCTCTTTGGAATGTTTTCGTTTCAAATCGGTCACTTATCTGTTCCCTCCTCTTCTTACAGATATTTGTTTTAGTTTATTCATGAATACACTGAAAGGAACAGAAATATCCCATTCAATAACAATGACTCCTTTTTGATAAACTTTAATTATCTCAGTTTTTCTTCGAATCTTCAAGTTTTGATGAACCAAAACATTTGCCGGATTTTCTTTATCTTTGATAAACCGCCATTCTGAATCTATGATTGCAGGTACAAGGAAAAAGCTATTTCTTCTCCTTCGAGCGGTTTGTACCAGAATATTATTAATTCGTTTATCGATTAATGGTGTGATAAAGATAGTTAAGCAATTATTTGGAAAATATTGGTCTAGATTATTGTCTAATCTCTGTTTTAGAATATTGAACCGGTCAATTTTAGTTGCTTGTACATCAATTAATTTCTCAGTAAACTTCATTAATTGCTGCCTTGAACTACTCAAATCAAATCTATCAACAACATCACGAATGACTACCAAACCAACTCTACACTTGTATTTTAGAAAGTGCTCTGTTAGGGAAAGAACAGCTTTTATTTCTTCATCTAAAACCGAACCTGTCTTTTCAGTTGCATCAAGAACCATCAAAAGATCTGCTGATCGGAATAGTTCATATTCATTTGTGAACAATTTGTTATATTTTGCCGTTGCGGACCAGTTTATTCTTCCAATAGAATCCGAAGAAGTGAATTCTCGTACACCTGAAAAATCTAGTCCCTCTCCTTTTAATTTTGAATGGAATGGTCCGTCCGAGATTTTCGGATATTTTGTTCTAAAAGGCATATCTTTTATCAATTCGAAATTTGGAATAACAATTAAATCGCTTATTGTTTCTTCATATGTTGCAACAGTGTACACTGAGTTTGTAAAATTTCGTGCTCTTATATGCGTTGGTCCAATATTCCATCTTCCTCTATAATCGCACCTAATTTCATAGCGTACAGTTGTCTCCTCACCAGGATCCAGAGTTGTCATTACGTGATTGCTTCCCTTTTTCAAGCTAACTTGCATTGGAAGCGTATCAAGTATTTCCAGCATTTCAACAGTTTTCTTTCCATGGTTTTTGATTTTCAAAGTGATTTTGACATGTTCTCCTTCTTGATATCTCGTTTGTTCGATTTCTCGAATAACTTCTAAATCAAGTTCTTCCGGAGGTTGTATAACAAAATACGTTAGTGTAAGGATAGTTAGAGGAATTAAGGCTAACAAAATCAACCAATTTCTAAATCCCATGCCAAGTAAAAGAATAGCGAAAAATGATGCAAGAGTCCATCTTATCTTTGGTGTGAACATAATTCTGCCTCATTTCTTCATTTGTTCTCTTGATTTCTCTGAATGGTCTTTCTAATCTAATCGAGGAGCTTTAATCTTTGTTAAGATTCGCGCTAAAACTTCTTCTGATTTAATACCCGTTAACCAGCTTCCTGTAGTAAGAATAATTCGATGTTCCAAGGCAGGAATCACTACTTTCTTTACATCATCCGGATTAACGAAATTTCGGCCGTTTATTACTGCACTTGCTCTTGAAAGGTGAAGTAAAGATAAGCTTCCTCTAGGACTTGCTCCAACTTCTATTCTATCACTTTCTCTAGTAGTTCTAACAATATCTACAATGTATTGTTTAATTCGGTCATCAATGTGAACTTCTTCCACAACATCCATAATTTGGGTAAGCTCTTCTTCGTCTGTAATAACGTTTAATTCAAATTCCTCACGTTTACGTATAATTCTACGATTTAGAATTTCAATTTCTTCAGCTATATTTGGATAACCGACACTTATTTTCATAATGAATCTATCTAATTGGGCTTCTGGTAATGGAAATGTTCCTTCAAACTCAATTGGATTTTGTGTCGCTAAAACATGGAATGGGTGAGGGAGTGGATAGGTTACTCCATCGATAGTAACATGTTGTTCTTGCATCGCTTCAAGAAGTGCTGATTGAGTTTTTGGTGAAGCTCGATTTATTTCATCTACAAGAAGAAGGTTTGTAAATACTGGTCCTTCTCTAAAGAAGAATTCTTGTTTCTTTTGATTATAAATTGTTGAACCCGTTACATCTGCCGGTAAAAGATCGGGGGTGCATTGTATACGCGTGAAATCACATTTCATAACTTGAGCGAATGCCTTGATCATCATCGTTTTTGCTAGACCTGGGACATCTTCCAACAAGAGATTACCTTTCGCTAAAATTCCGATGAGAATTTTTTCAAGCACATCTTCTTTACCAACAATGATTTTTCCAACTTCACTCAAAATAGACTTTGTAACAGCTGAGGCTTTATCTGGTTTCATCATACATCCCACTGTATATACGATTTATTTACCTATTATACGGTTTCGATTCTACTGCCAAATCAAATACAAACATTTTTTTTACTCAAGGTAAATTTGTTCTAAGTTAGCGTTTTAAATTTCTACATATCATTGCTAACCTTGAGATATTTTATCACCCTCTCTTTTAAGGATGTTTTTTCCTTTGCCTTTTCTAATTCTCTTATCTCGCATTATTTCCATTTATCTGAATAATAGAAACACAAGATTATCAGAAAGTTTAAAGAATAGACATCCGAAAGAATGGATACTGATTAATTAGAGGATTACCAATAATGAGCAGAAGACAAAAATCTAGTGGCGGTAGTGGAGGAGGAGCAATGCCTGCAACAGGTGCAGGTTTAATCAGATTCTTCGAAGAAGATACTCCTGGAATTAAGATTGGACCTTATGCTGTAATGATCTTTGCAGTTGTATTAATTGTCGTTGTTTTAGCTGGTCCTTGGGTATTAAAGTTATTCACAGGCACATCAACTACTTAATTCACTAGTTAAGCTTTTGATGAGAAACCATCAAAAGTCTTTCATTCTATTTATATTTTAGAAAAAATAATAATTGTTTCACTAATTTTTGAAGATAAATTACTTTTCTTCTTCAAAGAGCATATCACTTTCTTCAATGAAATCATTCTCTTCGTCAATTTCTGTAATAGTAACACCGGCCTCTGCAAGAGCTCCTTCTCCTCCATCTCTTAGTTTTTTCTCAATTACCTTCTCTAAACCACCTAAAAATTCCTCTTCATTATCTCTGATTGGTATGATAGTAATAATTGCTAAATCTTCATCTTGGAATAATTGCATTTTTAATTCATAACATAAATATAAAATACAAAGGAATGTACGAATAATTGTGACTCGCTCAGAATTTTGTTTTATTAACTCATCAAATCTAATTGGTCGTTTGTATTTTTCATGTAAATGAACTAATTTTCTATAAACATCCTTTTTGAGTTTAGCTATTTTTGTTGCTTCTTCATCAATAAGTCTTATTGGTTTAGCAGGCAGTTGCAAAGGTTGAATGAGAGCTTTTCTCTTTCCAATGGCTACTCTTTGCTTATACCTTACCTCTTGCTTGAGCAATCCTTGGAATGCATAAACTAATTCATTAAATGTTACTGGTCTTTGAGAAATATGGTATGACGGGCTTATTTCCGGAATATCAAACCCTAAAGCTTCCAAATCTTCTTTATTATCATCTATTTCTTCAATAAGTTTAATGAGATCGCTTACTTTTGCACGATACAAAATTGCTGCTGAAAGAATAGCTCTACCTAGTACTGGAAAATTTATGTCATCAGTATCTTTCATTTCTTGAACGAATCGAGTAATCAAATCAGCAATCTCTAAATCCCAAGGATTAACCTTGCGAAATTGAGTTATATCAGTAAGTAATCTAAAAGGTGCACGTAGCCAGAAAGGATAATCATCATTGATTCCTTGGTTTTCTTCTTGATTTAATCCAAAGTCTCTATCCGCCATTTGCTTTACACCTATTATTATTGCTCTCTTTGTTTTTTTTATATTAAGCTATCAAAATTTAATTTTTTGAATGAGTGCTAATAATCATAAATTTCTGCTTCAGATGGTAAATCCGTTTTCTCAACAATTTTCATTACTTCATCTAATGATACCGTAACAATTTGTGAAATTCGGTCTTCACCTGCAGTTACACCAAATATCTTTTCTGCTGCAGCAATCATTGGTGCTCTTAAACTAATAACTATTATTTGTGTTGCTTTGCTCATTTCACGAATTAGCGCGGCAACTTTGTGGACATTATTGAGATCTAAGAAGGCATCAATTTCATCCAGGACATAGAATGGGGCCGGTTTATATCTTTGTATGGCGAATATCATCGCTAGTGCTGTGAGCGATTTCTCACCACCTGAAAGAGATAACATACTGACGATTTTCTTTCCTCCTGGATTAGCAGAAATGAGAACTCCTCCATTGAACGGATCATCAGGGTCTTCTAATTCTACCTTTGCTCTGCCATCTGGTGAAAGAATACCAAAGACTCTATTGAAATCTTTAGAAATATTGTTGAAAATAGCCATGAATTTATCCCGTTTTTCGCTTTCAATGTCGTTTATTGCTTTGCTAATAGCATCAAAATCTCTTTCAACGAATTTTCTTTTGTCTACTAATTCATTATTTAATTCAAGTTCTTCTTCATATTGGGAAACTGCTTTCATATTTATCTCTGGGAGGGCATCAAGTTCTGCTTTTAGTCCAGTAATCACTTCTCTTAGAACAGAGATATCAATTTCTTCATCCTCTGCAAAAATATATGGTAAATCTCTTTCTGCGGCAATTTCTTCTAATTCAATTATTTGTCCTTCGTTATTCGATTTTTCATTAACAAACCTTTCAACCATAATAATTATTTGATTTTGTTCTTGTCTTTCTTCTTCCAGGCTTATTCTCATATTTGCTTGTTCTTCTTCTAACCTTTCTTGTTCATTTTGACTTTCTTCAATTAGAGAGATCAATTTATCTCGTTTCTCTTTCTTTTGAGAAATCACGGCAGCAATTTCATCAACAGTTTTTTGTAGGAGTGTAACTTCATTCACTAATTCTGGTTCATCTTTCTCAATACTTTCGATTCTATTTTGAATTTCTTCGAATGTTTTTCTATTCGTTTCTAAACTAGCAGAAGTCTTGAATTGTTGCATTTTCAAGTCATTAATTATATCTCCAATTTCAACTTGCTGGCTTTCTTTAATCTTTATTTCAGTGAGAACATCCTGAATACCACTTGTATCAAGTTCTTCTTTAAGCTTCATTTCTGACTCTGATAATTTTTCAAGAGTAATAGCAATATCTTTTCTAGAATTCAATAAATCGTCAATTTTTACTTCTAAATCTTCAGACTCTTTTGAGAGTTGTTCTAATTCTTTTTGTATTCGAATGTTTTCCTGACTTCTTATTTCAATCTCTTCTTGGATTATATTTATATCTCGTTCTCTCAAATCTCCATTTCTTATTACATCACTTAGTTGCGGTTGAAGATCTTCATTCAATTCCTTTGCTATATCTGTTCGATATTCTAATAATCTATGACGTTCTTCTTGTAGTATTTCATATTCTTCTTCCATATCTGGAAGTTTTCCTTCTTCTTCAATTATTAACGAGATTTTTGATGCTGCCCTCGCCTTATAAAAACCACCTGTTATAGCTCCTGACGGATTGACTACATCACCATCTAAAGTTATAGCTTTATAAGAGAAACCTATTTTTCGTGCTGTATCGAGATTTTTAACAATAACTGCTTGCCCAAAAACAAATTCGGCTGCCTTTCGATATTTCTCCTCAAATTCTACCAAATCTATAGCTTTACCGATTACTCCTTTTTCTTTTATATCTGTGGTAATAATATATGGTCTCAATTTATTGAGAGGTAAAAAGGTTACACGACCAGCTTTTGCTTTTTTAACCATCATTACACATTGTGCTGCTACTTCATCTGTTTCAACTACAATATGATTAGTACGATTGCCGGCAGTAATATTCAATGCAATAGAATATTTTGGATGTGTTTTACAAATTTCCCCAATAGTACCGTAGATTCCTTGTATTTTCCCTGATTCTCTTGCTTCCAAAACAAGTTTTATTCCCCTATCTCTACTTGTTATCTCTGCCATAATTTTCTTTGTAGTTTCTAATTCTGTTTGAATTTGTTTAATATTGATAGCTTTATCTCGCAAGTTATGTTCATTTTCAATTAGTTCTTGTTCAACTGTATCCAACTCTGTCTTTAATTCACTCACTTTGACATTTAGTTTTCTTGCGAGTTCATTATAATCACTAATTTCAGTAGTATACTTTGCTTTTCGACTTAGAAAAGTAGCAAGAATACCTGCAACTTCCACCACTCTCTTCTCTCGTTCACTTAGTTTAGATTTAGTAATGTTAATATTGTTGTTAAAAATCGCCAATTGAGATTCAATATCTGCTCTTCGCTTATTCATCTCCGCAGTGGTTGAGCGTATTTCTTCTAATTGATTCATTACTTCACTGGTTTTTGATGTTTCAAGCATCTGTCTTTTTAGATCAAGTTCCTCTTTGATCTTCGTGAGTGTGCTATCAGTACCGTCTAATTGTTCTTTAGTTGAAAGATTATCACTTGCAAGATCTGAATTCTCTAATTGTATAGTATTCAATTCTTCTTTTGCAGAAATTTTATTTTCTTTTAGTTGTTCTAATTCACGTTCTTTCTGAGCTTTATTTGATACGTTAATAGACTGGTTTTTAGTTAACTCCTCAATTTCACTTGTAAGAGTATTGAAAGACTGTGTTGTAGCATCTTTTACTTTTGCTTTTGCTTCTTTGAGTTTTTTATCGTATGATACAATTGCTACAGTCAGCTGATCAATAGTTTCCTCAGAACTCTTCTTTTTCTCTTTCAAGTCATCTATTTTTGAGACAATTTCAACAATTCTGTCTTTAAGTTGTCTTATTCGAGCATGAATAAGTTTTGCTTCGGTATTCTTAATACGAATGGTTAATTCTTGGTATCTTATTGCATCTTCTTTTTCTTTTTCTAGTCTTGCAAGATTCTTCATTGATTCTTCTAATCTTACTGTAGCAATTCGTAATTTCGTTCGTGCATCATCAAGGTTTTTCTGAGCCTTTTCCTTTTTTTCATCATAAGAGGCTATCCCAGCAATTTCTTCAAAAAGTCCTCTGACTTGCAAAGGAGACATGTTTGCAAAATTAGCTATTTCACCTTGTCGAATAACATTGTAACCGTCAATTGAGATGCCGCACATTGCAATAGTATCAATAATTTCACCTCGAGTGATTTTTGAACCATTTAGATAATATTCGCTTCTTCCATCAAGATGCACTTTTCTACTGATATGAACTTCATCCGTTGCTATCGGAATTTGTTTTGGTTCTGCAGCGTTGTCTAGAACTAGAGTGACTCTTGAATTTGAAGCCGTTTTTTGCCCTTCTTTTGTTCCCGAAAAAATTACTCCTGATAACTTATCACTACGAATTGTTTTAGAACTAAGTTGACCAATTACAAATTGTATTGCATCTGAAATATTGGATTTCCCACAACCATTTGGTCCACTAATAACCGTTAAGCCTTTGGTTAAGTGAAGTACAACTTTACGACGACCATAACTCTTGAAATTTTCGAGAATTAATCTTTTAATATGAACCAGTAGTAATTCACCTGCGTGTTGTCCTCACAACATTATATCAAATATACATCCGACATTATTTCTCTTATGAAATAATATTACTATTCTTCTAAATGAAACTATTTTTATCTCAGCAAATTCTTTCTCTTTTTAAATGGTTTTGAGACTTCTACATCAAATTATTTCACTCTTATCAAAAAGGATTGTATTATCCATAACTTATCTTCATATCCCATTTAATTCATTTAAATAAAAAAAAATGAAGTCGAAGGAAATTACTTTGATAAAATGAATTTCTCCTTCTAAATGAGTTTCTCAATTTGAGTAGCAAAAGTTCGTAGATTCTTTTTAATGATTCCTACTTGGGAACGCGCATCTTCCCCGTAAAATCCCACTAAAATGGCTTTCTTGGAAACAATAATGGTAATATATCCTTCCTCAATTTCACCATCGATGATTTTTACTTTCTTCTTATCAAGGGATTCACTAAGTTTTTTCATCGCTCGAACGACAACTGAAGCACTTGAGAGTATAAAGTCATGTTTTAACTCTACAAGAGTATCTGCCCAAAGCTTTGTTCCATCTAATTTTCCGATTAGGAGACCTTCTAATTCGGGTATTTTATCACGAAATTCTGTTGCTGCATTAACTAATTTTTCTGACATAGTTCATCCCGCTCTATCATTCTAATCTTAATAATAATAACTTTTCTTTAGTAACAATTGAGCTTTTATAATTGAATTTAATCATTTGGATAAAGAATGATAATCTTCCGGGTAGAGTATGAACTCATTGCCCACACATTCTTTCGTTCCAAGAATTATTTGGAGAAAAGAACGCTTATTTTTCACATCTATTACTTTTTCAAGCAATCCTCTTATGATGATTTTCTCTCCCTTTATGAAATATCCTGTTAATGCTCCTTCAAAAGAAAGCACTCTTTCTAAAGGCAAATCAGGTATTTGAGCTGTTTTTGATAGGAACTCACAATTATCAATTTGATAAATTGCAGGATAAGCAAATCCGAGATCACTATTTGTAATTTCACACTCTACATCTACAGCAAAAATCGGTGAAAATACTTCATCACCATATTTAAATGGTAATTCGGATGGTATTGGACTAAAAACTAGCGATAAATCAGTCTCACCAAATATTGATAACCATTTTTTCTTAGCTATATATTTGCTTGCTAATTTCATTGGTAAACCAGATTTTTTTGCCATGCTTCTTTCATAACGCATTCTCTTTTGTTGTGCCATTTCTTTGATCTCAGGAAAAACTTCGTAAATAATAGGGAATTCTTCATTAAAATTCTGTGCAAAGTCATTTCCATAAACAATGAAATCAATGTCTGATTTTTTTGTTTGTGCTTTCCAAACAATAGATCCTGTTATACCCATTTTATTGAAAGGAATTTTTAAGTTGTCCCGTAATAATTCAGCTAATTTTTTTACTTTTGTTTCTATATCATCTAATCTGCTTTCCTCATTTATTATTTCCATCAAACGTTCTTCAGGATAAAAATAACGTTTAATTCGTTTAATTGGCACGGCCAAAAAATCAACGCTATATACTTCACTATGATAAAAGTAGCTTGGCTCTTTTGTTTTAAAATTAATTAGATTGTCTTGATGCCCTTCTAAACTGTAACTCTTTAACATCCTTTTATACTTCAAACCAGTCTCTCGAGAGACCCAATGACTTTCCCCGAGATCATATTTTACAATGCAAAGTTTTCTATCTTCAGGATGATGCCATGTAAGCACTTGACAAATACGATTCTTATCGTCCATAAAATAGTCTAAATGCAATGATTCTCGTTTGAATGTTAAATTTCCATGCACTGATTAATCACCATTGAACAAAAGAATGAGCTGTTCTTCTCAATTTTAAGACTTTCTTCAAATTAAACTATTAATAAAATGAATTGTTTTTTAATGAGAACTTCTAATATCTCTAGTATAATAACAATTCATCGAACTTTAGAAGTGACTTAGACATGCCAAAAGTGAAACCAGAAGACGAAGCACAATTATATTTTCTCTCTGGAAAGAAGGCGTTTGAGGTTGGAAATTCGGATGATGCATTTCAAGATTTAAATTTGGCACTAAAATATTATCATCATTCAACCGAGCACGCAATTTTAGCAGAGATGCATCGAATGTTAGGAGAACTCTATTATGACAAAGGAAAAATGATTGAATCCCGAAATCATTACAAAAGAGCTTTTCAATCATTTAAGAACTTCAATCAAAAAATTGGGATGGCCGATTGTTTCGATAAGATAGCAATTACTTTCATATTACAAGGTGAATTAGAACATGCAGAAGATTATCAAGAAAAAGCACTAGATATCAGAAAAAACACTCCTGATAAAAGAGGGTTAGCTCGTGGATTAAAAAATCTAGCAATTATAAAATATAAAATGGGCACTGATCTCAAAAAAGCATTAGAAATGTTGGACCATGCAATCTCTCTTGCTTCAAAAAGTAAAGAACCTCAGCTAGTTATTAACATCTGTTTAGATAAAGCAAAAGTAGAGATAAAACTCGGATTGTTGGAAGAAGCAATGAAAAGTAACGTTATTGCAAGACGATTCAGCAAAAAACATTCATTAAAATTACCAGATGAAAGCCAAGATGAATTTGCTGATTTATTGATTCAATTGGGGTTAAATGCTTACGATGATGGGGCAATGGAACAGGCATTAAAATACTTAAAAAATGCCACATTAATTCTAAAAACAAATGATAAACAAATATCCTCTTCTATTGCAGATATCATTTCAAAACTGGAGGAAAAATATGTTTCAAATTAATGAAAAAAACTTTTGATGGGCGGGAGGGGATTTGAACCCCCGAACTCTTGATTTTTCGCAAAAATAGATTAATCTATTTTTGACCCGAACCAAGTATCATACCGTACTAGACTACCCACCCAGGATTACTTCTATCGTATTTAAATCGTTTAATAAAAAATTTTTTCTATCAATAATAATTGATGTAAATTGTTTCAATTAGTGATAAGAAAGGTTATTAGTTTCACTGTCAGTATTTTCCTATATAAACAGATGACTGATAGGAGAGCCTTTCCATGAACGGTATAAAAAAAGTAGCTGTCATTTCTCGATTGTCACAAGATAAACACAAGAAATTAGCTAAAGAAGTTGTTAGCATTTTCGAAAATTATGAAGTCGATGTTTATATGAATGAACCTTTCGCCAAAGTAATGAAGTATTCTAATTCAATATCGATGGAAAAATTAAACACTGTCGATTTAGTAATCGCTCTAGGTGGGGATGGTACTATTCTATGGACAGCTCGTTATTCTGATGAAGTACCTATTTTTGGAATTAACGCGGGTTATCTTGGTTTTCTTACTACAGCCACTTTAGAAAAAAGTGAAATAAGCCTTCAACGGATAATGACAGGTGATTTTGTTCTAGAGCGTTGTATGCGTTTGAGGATTCTCTTAGATGGAAAAGCATTATCTACAGCATTAAATGAAGTTTATGTCACCAATGAGAAAAATGCTCAAATATGTAATTTGAATTTTGAAGTTGATGGATTTGACTTTGGTAATCATAGACTTGATGGTTTACTAGTTTCTACTCCAGTTGGTTCTACTGCTTATGCTCTTTCAGCTGGTGGTTCAATAATTGAACCAAAAATCAAAGCAATGCAAATTGTTCCTGTGAATAGCGTTACAAGGCGCATTCGACCTTTTGTTGTTCCAGGTGATTCAAAGGTTACCATCTCTATTCCTTCATATTCTACAAAAAAAGTAGCTATTGTTATAGATGGTAATGAAGAAAACAAATTTCCAAGTGACTCTAAACTAGAAGTAACTCAAGCTAAACGAGAAACAGTTTTTCTCCGATTTCCAGATCATGGATTTTTCAATAGATTGCAAGATAAATTGGGATTCTAATCACTCGAGGTGAAATTGTGTCTGCAAAGAAAATGAGAAAAAAAGCATTTGTTATTGATGCTTCCGCGATATTTAATGGTGTATTGAGTCATAATCTTCTTGGCAAGAAATATCTCCCACAATGTGTGACATATGAAATTGAAGGGATGTATCGAGGAGAAGCGCTTTTAGAGGAAATTGCTGTAAAGAAAGATGTAATTATTACTATCCCTGATAAAACAGCTTTTACCGAAGTGAATAATCAAGCAAATGAAA
This sequence comes from Candidatus Heimdallarchaeota archaeon, assembly GCA_018238155.1. Taxonomy (GTDB): domain Archaea; phylum Asgardarchaeota; class Heimdallarchaeia; order JABLTI01; family JABLTI01; genus JABLTI01. The sequence goes on from JABCTZ010000019.1 coordinate 101,231, forward strand.
CAGGGGATATTGCGGAGCTTTCTGAATGTGATATGAATGTTGTTGCAATAGCTTATGAATTGCAATTAAAGAATAATTTAGTAGAAATTATTACTGATGATTATGATATCCAAAACCTAGCAAATCATATGGGTATCTCTTACAAAGGAATATATTGGAAAGGCATAACTTGGGTACATGAATATACTTGGATCTGTACTGGTTGTAGATTTAAAAGCAAAAAACAAATGGACACTTGTTTCGAATGTGGTTCTTCTATGAAGAAGAAAGTTCAAAGAAAGAAAAAAAGGAGCTAATAACATGTCTCTTAATACTGCGAAGGTAACTAAACGTGGACTAATACTCACTGATTCAAAGAAAATCTCCTTAATTGTCCCATTGAAAATCACTCGAGATAAAGTACAAAAAGATGATAATTCTAAAATAGATCTTAATAGACCTCTTTTTCTCCTCCTTGCTGAAAATCTTAGTAGATATTCTATTATTTTTAATAAGACATCCAAAACTGACTTTGAATTGTTACTGACTTGTTATTTTACTGCATCTCAACAGACAACTCTATTTCAGAATTCACAAAATACCTTGAAACGTCTTAGCCTACTTTTATCTGATAATAATTTTAACATTGACCCTCTTTCACCTCAAGATTTTCTTAATCAGATAAAAAATAAATTACCAAAAAGTATTGTTGAAGTGGCTCCACAAATATATGAAATTGTAACACCAAAAGGTGTCTTTTATCAAACAACAGCAAAATTCTTGATCAATCATTTCTTTGAAAAGAAAGCTTTCTTTTCTTTTTTAACTGATTTCTTAGCAATTCTTCCTAATGGATGGACAAGTATAGACATCAAAAATACAAAGAAGCACATCAAAGATAAAATGCAATATATTTCAGAAATTGCAATAACTGTCAATCTTAGCGATTCTGATATGGTATCCTTACAATTAGATCAAAAGAAATTACGCTCTCTTTTGCAATTTTTTTCCAAGGTTTGGATTGATGAACCTGAAGGTCTGATAACTTTGGTAAAAATCGATGAATTTCAAAAAAATTATGGAAAGATTATTTTCGGTCAAGGTTGGAAATTCTTTCCGGTAGATTATGAAGGTATTTTGGATTTCAGTTCACTTTTAAAACTCCTGCCATAAAAATAAACTAATTTAAAATAATTCCCCCAACTCAACACAATCTTTTTAATCAATACGTTGTTTTTTGGAGATATCGCAATCGCGTGTTACTGTCACCGTACTCTTTAACAACCTTTTATCGTTATTGATGTGCGGTATAAACTACACTAGTAAGTGATTAATATGGATATAAACAAAACGACAGAAGCCGTTGCTGCTCTTAAAAAAGCATCTAAAAAACGAAAGTTTATTGAAAGCATTGATATTGCTGTAAACTTTAAAGATTTAGATCTTAAAGTACCTAGCAACCGTTTTAATTTCCAGACAACCTTACCTCATGCTATTCGCAAAAAACCACAAGTAGCTATTTTTGCTTCTGGTGAAATTGCTGTGAATGCTCGCAATGCAGGTGTCAAGACTGTCTTGGGAAAAACTGAACTTGAAGCTTTAGGAAAACTTCCTAAAGAAATTAGAAAGTTAGCAAGAGAACATGATTTCTTTCTCGCTGAACCTTCTTTGATGCCTTTGATTGCCCGATTTCTCGGTAAATATTTGGCTCCTCGAGGAAAGATGCCTCAACCAATTGCGCCAAACGTAGATATTCCCTCTCTTCTTGTACGTTTTACTCGAACGTCTAGATTACGTATAAAGGAAAATCCTGTTGTAATTACTAAAGTTGGCACTGTTAAAATGGATAATAAAGCAATAGCTGATAATATTGCCGCAGTTATTCACACTCTAGAAGCTCGCTTAGAGAAAGGTATGATGAATATACGTTCTGCTAATATTAAGACTACTATGGGTAAGTCGTTTAGAATTGAGGTGCACTAAATGAGCAAAGCAGTATATCTCCATGAACCCAACCCAAGCAATAAACGTCAACTGAAAGAATTGGTTGAAATTCTTGGTTCTTACAATAATATTGGGATAACTAAGGTTGAAAATATTGCCTCTAAGACCATCCAACGTATTCGACATGATATGCGTGGAGAAACTGTTCTCAAAATAGCTAAGAATACTTTGATGCGTTTGGCTCTAGAAGAAGCAGCTAAAAAAGACAAAGGCTTAAGCAAATTGTTGGATTATATTCAAGGATCATGTGCATTCATTTTCACTAATGGCAATCCATTCAAAGTAGCAAACTATCTTGAGAAAAAGAAAATTCCAACAGCAGCAAAAGAAGGACAAATCGCTCCAAAAGATATTAGTATCTCTGCAAGGGATACTGGTTTTGCTCCAGGTCCAGTTATAGGTGAACTTCAATCTATTGGTTTATTAACCAGAATTGAAGGTGGAACCATTAAGATAATTGAAGATGCAGTTGTTTGTAAAGCTGGCGACAAAGTCTCCAAGACCTTGACTAACGTTCTTAATCGTTTAGGCATTGAACCTTTCGATGCTGGATTATCTGTTGATGTTATTTATAGCGCAGGTAATCTAATGGTTCATGATGACCTTATCGTTGATTTCGATGAAATCATGAATAATCTCGTGAAAGCTCATCAAGACGCTGTTGCACTATCCCTTGGTGCTAACATTCCAATGAAAGAAAATATTGACCAACTACTCGGCAGAACTCTTAGAGAAGCTCTCTCCTTAGCCATTGAAACCAATTTCATTACTCCGGAAACTGCTGGAACCATTCTCGCAAAGACACAATTAGAAGCAATGATTCTCGCAAAAGCAATTGCTACACAAGATCCAAGCATTATTCCACCAGAATTACTTGCTGCTACTCAAGCTGTTGCAGCTACAACTACCACACCTGAACCAAGTACTCCTGAACCTGAAGAAGAGGAAGAAGAAGAAGACTCTGGTATGGGTTCATTGTTTGGTTAGTTTGTCAAAAATGTTATCTGACTCTCGATTTCCAACAAAAGGAAATTCGAGAAACAATTCTTTTTTTTATTATTGTTTAATTAGTTCTTAAACTATCTATTATGAAATCATCATTCAATCGAAACCTTCATAAGAATAGTAGATTTATCGCTCATATTGAACACGGAACTTTTAAAGGAACCTGGAACAAATGAAAGATAAAATAGCTGGTTATTCGATATTTCTGTCATCACTGATAGTTTTAGGTGCATATTGGACCTTTACAATATGGGGGCTTGCAGATTGGACAAAAGGAAATTCATTCCTCACCAATCAAATTACGATTATTTTGATTGCCGCTCCTATCCTCTTAGGCTTGCTTGTAATTCTTGCTATAGCAGCTTGGATAGGTTGGACTATGGCAAGAACTCCTCCTCCCGCACCAATAGACCTTGAAGATTTTGAAAGCGTAGAAGAGATCGAGGAAAAAACAGAGAAATAAGGTTTTTATCTTCTTTCCTTTTTTTTGTTAAAATAATCTATTTATTTCTTTTTTATCTATTTTTTAGCATAAAAGTCACTAAAGTGCTCAATAGCAAATGATATATTTAATGAAAACCTTTTTTTGTTTAACATCCTATCTTTGTTGTGAGTGGATATGAAACGATGGATATACGTAGCATTTCAAGTCAGAATTTAATTCCAATTATTGATCCAACTAATCTTCGTCAAAGTCCTGATGAATTTCTTGCGGAGAACGGAGGATTCCTAAGTGAAGTTGCAGTGGTTGGTAAATCCACTTCTGGATTTGTACACTTCCGGAGTGCAACAGCTCCAACTAATCGAGATACAAATGAATTTTTCTCAACATTTTCAACTATTGCTGATTCAATTGGCATTAAAGTATATGCTATTGTTAATGGATTAGCAGATAACTTCTTTGGTAAAAACCCAAGTTATTCTGCGATTAAAGATGGTGGAAATTCAAACAGTAGTTTTGTTGACCCATTTAAAGATTCATATACCACTTACCTGAAATCAATTATTGATGAGGTAAGCAATTATCCAATTCAAGGAATACTCCTTGATAATATTCGTTTTCCTCGTGAGGAATACAGTTTCTGTGAAAGTTGCAGACGCTCATTTTCTAGCGCATATGGAATTGAACGAATGTTTTCATTAGGTGATATTCAAAGAGATCCCAATTTAGGGGCGGAATGGCTTAATTGGCGTAAAAATAGAATTGAAACAATTTTACGAGATCTTCAGCAGACACTTACACTGAAAAAAGACTTGTCTGTTTCTATAACAATGGATATTGACCCTACGTTAGATGGTCCAATTGGAGCTTTGAAACATTTCGGTCAAGATATAAATGTAATAGGAAATTATGGTATTCCGACAATTCACTTATCTGCTTGGACTCCATATCCAGCTTCTCCAACTACTCCTGAGTTTAAGCTTTTACAAAAGAATCTAGATTTCGCTAAGAAATATCAAGCTAGAACTCAACAAGATGTCAATCTTTTCCTATGGGGTGTTGAAGATGAATCTGTTTTACCTTTAATTGATGATCTTAAAAAAGAGATAAAATTCAAGAATATCTTCATACAAAACCACTGGCCAAGTGACTATCAGAAGCGTAGAGAAATCCATCTCGGTTTAGTTTAAACAATGAAGAAGATGTTTTTCTTATTTCTATTTTTTTCTATTTTGTCACTACTCATATATTTATATAGAAAGTTAGAAATAACAAGCAAACATATTTAATTAGTAATGACAGGTGTTTTACCTTTGACAGAGGAAATTTTCAAAAAAAGCGTCACTAGTTTAGAAGAAGCATATTCCATATTAATTAATGGGGAATCTAATTCCAGCCAAGAAGCAGAATTACGAATATCTATAATTGATATTTTATCTTCTTTGGATGTTTCATTAATAAGCGAGAAAGAAAAAAACAACGAATTCATTGAATTTCTTAATTCTACAAGGGATAAGGTACTTGAATGGAACCCACATAATCAATGGTTTAGACATCAAAAGCAATTAACTGAAATTGTGTACAAAGTTATTGTACAAGCTAAAAACGTAGTATTTACAAGAGCTGATGCTTCTGAAGCATCTAAAATAAAAGATGAATTAGCTACACTGAAATCCGAATTAAATGATTTACGTTCACTTATGGCTAATTTAGTAAAAGAACAAACTATTGTTTCAAATTCTTCAAAAAGCGAGGAGATAAAAGATTCGACTCTTGAACAACAAACCGAACCAATAGAGAAAAAAGAAGCAGAGGAAGAACAAGATACAACAATTGATCCTCCTATTATTCTTCCAATTGAACTTGACCTTCAAAAAACAAAAGAAGACATAAATGAAGAAGAACCTCTTCCTCCTGTAATCGAATCATTAGAAAAAGAAGAAGTTTTAGAGCAAGACGAGATTTCATCATTTCAAGCAACATCTACAATCCGGAAACTCTCCGAAAAAACCTCTCCAGAGAGTGAACCTGAAACTGTACTATCTCAAATGAGATCCATAATTACAGAAGCTGAGAAAGAAACAAAAAAACAAATTTCTTCATTTGTAGAGAAATTATCTCTAGAAGAGAATTCTCAATCTGCTGTTGAAGATGAAATTATTCTTCCTATTATTCCTGAGGAAACCTCGATAAAACAAGTACCTCTTCAATCCGAAGAACAAATTGTCTCTCAAAAATCAGATAATAAGGATTCTTTGGTGAAACCTTCTGAAGTTCTGAAGCAACAAAATTCTATTGTCAATTCTCAATCAACTGCTAGTGGGGATCCTTATATGCAACTTCTCACTCTTGAAGCAGAAAAATATCGTTTAGAGAAAGCAATTGAAAAAAATGAAACTGACTTTCAAGAAGGATTAAAAAGTAAATTGGAATTCGATGAGAATATCCAACTTATCAATAATGAGCTAGTGACTATTAGAGAACAAATTTCCTCTCTTAGAGAGAAGCTGACTTCTTAGAATTGAGTTTTCAATGAATAGCATAAGAGTCGAAATTTAATTGGTTTGTACAATTCAAAGGTTGATGAAAATGAAAACTATGATAATGGAACAACAAAAAGTGCATTTGCTAAAACTGGAAAAAGGTGATGAAGTCCTTTCAAGTATTATTCACTATGTAAAAGAGCAAAAAATAGCTGGTGGTTTCCTAACAGGAATTGGTGCTCTTGAAAAAGGCAAGTATGGTTATTTTGATGTTAGTAAGAAAAAATATCTTAATACTCCTTTTGATGAAGTTGAGGTTTTAGCTTGTAATGGAAATATTTCTATTAATAAAGACACAAAGGAACCTATTGCCCATATTCACATTATTGTTGGTGAAGAAGATGGTAAAGCTGTTGGTGGACACCTTGTTGAAGGCTTTGTTTCAGTTACTTTAGAAATACACTTAGTTGAAACTCGACCGGGAATTTTTAGAACAAAAGATAAAGACTTCGGATTATATTTGTTAAATCCGAAAAACTGAGGATTTTTCAATAATCCCAAGTTTTATTCATCTTTGGCGGGAATCATTTCTATTCGATATATTCCTTGCCTTCCGCTTAAAACAATTGGATCTGTTTTTTTATCTCTAAAAAGTGAATCTAGGTTTACTTCATAAATTCCTTTTTGCCTCAATTTTATTGCTGGTATATTGTCAGTTTCTAATTCCCCTACTCTATCTTCTCCTGCTTCATCTCTTATCAACTTTGGAATAATTTCATATTTGGTTACTGAGTAATCTTCTATTGTTTCACATAAGAATTTTGGAATTGTTTTTATTATAGCTGGTTTCTCAGAAGTTGTTGTGATGGTTTTAAACACTCTAGAGCCACACTTGGTACAACCAACAGTAAGCAGATTAGCCGTTTTTTCAAGATTAGCGTTACATTTTGCACAGATAAATTCCATGATTGATTTCCTGAGGGTTGCTCAGATGTTTTTTTCTAATATTTGGTTTCCAATCCTCATTAGAAAGATATGTGTTTAATAAAATGTAAGTTGAGATTATCAAAAGCATATATGGATGTTATCTTAAAAAACAAACAAAATCGAAAATAGTGATGAAAGAAATGATTTAGAAAGAAGAAAAAGGAAAAAGAGCTAAGCTTTTTCTTTATTCATTTTGTATTTCTGATATATTTTTTCTCCAACATCAATTTTCAATGAAAATGGAGTAGGCAATTTATCTCCACCCATTTTCAAGGCTCTATAAGCACTTTCTACATGTTCTGGAAAAGTATGGATTGTTACTAATGCTTGATTTGCTCTTATTCTTGCAGCAAGATCCATTGGTTTACCAAAAGAACGGCGCATACCATCCTGTAACCTATCAGCACCGGCAAAAGCCATCATTTTATTTTCACGTAAGATGTGATGGGGATATATTCTAATTATTAAGTGGTAGTTTTCAATACCTGCTTTCTTTCCCATATATCGATTGGTCATCATTCTTACAGCATCTAAAGCAACGTGTCGAACTTGGCAGGCTTCCTTGGAATAAAGGGAAACTGAAACTGGAAATGTGGCAGTTTTATTGCCAGCCTCAAAACTAGTGATTTTAGAAGCCGGAATACTTCGAACATATTTTTTACGCGTATAAGGTGGTCCTGCAATTTTTGTATAACAACGTGCGGGTCTTCTTGCCATGTGTATCAACTCATAATTACTTGACGAGGTGAAGCATCTTTTAAAGCTTGTCATTTTTCAAGTAAATAGTGATAAAAATCTTGTTATTCACCAGTAAATAAAAGAACATATTTAATAATTTGACATTAGAAATTGCCTTTAAAATACTAGTATTTAATGAAAAATATGAAAAAAAGTAAATAATCCTAAAAGCAATTCTTTTTTTAGTTAGTTGTTAAATGATTCTATATAACTAAGTAAAGGTAGAAAAAAATGGTAGAATATAGATGTCCAGTTTGTAGTAAGCCCGTTTTGCCGAATTTTACATTCTGCAAATCATGTGGTGCAAGATTATCGAAAGATCTTTTTCAGAAAAGAAAAACATCTCAAGCTCGAAAAGAAATGCATTCATCTTCCATGAGTCCTGGTTCAGAGGTCGACGAATCAGCTGAAGAAATTGTCCTTGATCAAGAGATTGTCCATGCTTTATCTATTAAAGGTCGATTAATAGTCATAGATCAAGAAATGGAAGAAATTCTAGAAGAAATTGAGAATCTTGAAGAACGAGTGAAAGTTGGTCTTATTCCAAAAGAGGATGCAAAAGAACGTGTAACTGAACTTAATAGGCGTTTTGTAGAAATCAGACTTGATAAGAAAAAGATTGCAAAAGGCAGTGCTCAAATACCTATTTTCGAGTTAATGAAGAAAAAGGATGACAGTGAAGATCATTTATTGAAGCTTGAAGGATTGAAGAAAGATAAAAGCATTAGCCAGAAAACTTATGAGAAAATGAAAGATGAATATAAGGCTACTATCTCTGATTCAGAAAAGCATATCACTACTGAAATAATTAAAATGGAACGCTGGAAAGATCAACTTAAAAAAGAACTTGGCGAGAAAAGAGAATTATTGGAAACATTATTCGTTCGGAAGTCAACAGGTGAGCTTTCTGAAAAAGAATATAACGAAGAAAAGGAAGAGCTTTCTGAAGAAATTAAGAACTGGGAAGCTGCTTATGAAGAATTGAAGAAGACACTTAGAAAATTAAAATAATTTTCTAATTTTTTATTTTTTAACTTTTTTGTAATTTTTTTAGCGATTGAGTTTCTAAGCATTATTTTTTTGTCTTTGATATTTCTTCTTTTATCTCCTCTTCATCGTCATCACCAACAGTTTTAGTTTCCCATGGACCAAGTTCAATTTTCATAAAAATATCCTCTGAATTGGGACATTCAATACGCAGAGACATAGTGTGTTGGGATCTTTCAACGATTTCAGGGGTCATACATCCCTCTTCTAATTTTTCAATCAGAAATTGGATATATCTTTCTGTAAGAACATTGAGACTTCCAGCTATTAACTCTTTACCTAATTCTCCTGGAAAATACTTTACTGTTCTACCATCTCGAATAACATCGATTAATTCTGCTTCTGCTAATCGCTTAATATGGTGACGAACAGTATCATGATGAATGCCTAACTTTTCTGCTATTTCAGTTTGATAACAACCTGAATTATTCACTATTTGATCGAAAACTTTTGCTGCAGTATTATTTTTCAATATCGCAAAAGCACGTTCTGCTGATTCAGAACGAAGCATCTTTGGGAAAAACAGTCTCTTTCCACCAAATTTATCTGATTTGATTAGACCATCCTTTTCGAGCATTCGGAGATGCCAAGATAGTGTTCCTTGAGGTGCTGCTAAGGCACAAACAATTTCATAAAAATATGATCCTGGAGTTTCACAAACTAATTGATAAATCTCTCTTCGAAGTGGATGCATTAAAAGTGATAATCGTTTTTCACGATATTTTTTGCTGCCAGACAGAGCATTCATACTCCTATTTTAATTGTTATTATAGTCTCTATATTTCATTCATCAAATTAATAACGTGCTATAATACTTATATCTTTAGGTGACCAATTTAAAGTATCAAATCATCCACATAATATTCTCCTTTAATAATTGGTTCTGTACACTTTTTTTCATCCAGTAGAGTATATTTCAAAAAAAATCTGAAAATGGTTCTTTTTTTATTGTAAAATCATTGAAAAAATCATTAAAACCGTGTGCTTACGATTAAGTTTTTAAAAGAAAATGTGTATAAGATAGTATACAAAGGTAAAACTAATAAGCAAGCAAAGGATATTTTTAATAAAGCAAATAATTTAAAATTCTCTTGAAGGAGAGGCATTAATGACAACTGAAGTAACTGTAGCAAAGATGTGTAAGCTTGAAGTAGGACAACCCATTCAACTTCCCCAGACTTTCTTAGATGCGTTGAAGCCTGAAGAAGGAAATTATGCGGTTATGATTCTCGCTCCTAGTACGAAAATTATTAGAATAATTCCTACAACTAGTGATAAAGTATACAAAGTAGGAATTGAGATTGGAAAATTAAGTCCTGACTTTTTAAAGAAAATGGGCTCTCTTTTCATGAAAGCGGGTATAAAAACATTATATTCCACTGGATTATGTTTCACTCAAGAAAGCTGTGTCTATGAAGGTTATATTGACTCCAAAGAATTCAAAAATGTCAATATGGAAACCATCAAAGAAGAGCTAACTGATATAGATGGTGTATCAAAAGTTGATATCTCAACTCTAGAGATACCATAAGGGTTATTTGTTTAACCCTATCTTTATAATTTCTTTTACTCAAAGAATCTAATTACCTTATAAAATACCATTTTTTTTTCTATTAATTATGATGTTAGTTTCCTCTTAGTTTTTGTTGCTGATGTTTTAGAAGGACTCTGATTTAAGCTTTCTACAATTTCCAACATTTGTAATTCAGTTTTGGATGATAAGTCATCTATTTGATCTTTAATATTCTCCAAACTTTTTTCAACTGTTTTCATTGTTTCTTTATTTGAGCTTGTAATTTGTCTATCAAGTTGTTTCAAGGAATCACTTATTGGTTTTACTCCTTTTACTAACTCAGTTTGAATTAGTTTTCTAACTTCTCGAATTGATTCATTGGATAATCCTACTTCTGCAAGATTCCCATTGCCTGCTAATTCTGTAGCTTGTTGAACTTTGGCAATTTCCTTTCCTTGAATCTTCAAAACTTTCTTGATTTTGTTGATGTTATCATTAATTATTTCAGAAAGTATCATTTGTTGAGCTAGTATTTCTTTAAGATTTTGTAATTCCTTTTCAAGATTGGGGATAAGTTTAGCAATATCTTTTCGTGTGTCTAGAACCTCACCGAATAATCCATCTACTACTTTATGGAAGCCTTCTACAGTTGGAACATTTCCACTTGGGGTTTTGATAGTATCAATTTTGAATTCCTGTTTCTTTTTGGAACTATTATTCATTTTTATGACCAACTCTTTGATTCATTAAATTCAAATAATCTCTAAAGTTTGACTTTTTGCAAACTCTCTAAACGAAGAGTCTGTTGACAGACAGGGCATTTTCCCTTTACTCTAAGCCAATCTGAAATATGTTTTTGATGAAACATTGATTCACACATAGGGCATTGTGTTGCATTTTGATTTCCTTTCAAGGAAAGCTTACAAATCATACAAACCGCTGGTTTTTTCTCTTCAAGAGTCCACCGACCAATATTATTTAAAGTGAAATTCAATGCTTTGCCTGTTATTTTCTTACCATTGGTTACAGTATTAGAATCTGCTTTTGAAGTAACAAAATCAATATGTTCTCCAAGCATTTTTTCTGAATTTCCACTAATCGTGTTCATATGTCTCACAACGAAGTGATTGCTTCATACAATCTATTTTTTATTATCTATGCAAATATTAAGTATACTTTGCTTAAAACCTTTTACAATTACCATTATTTGGTATTTCATTGAAAACATCTATTCTTCCTTTTTAAAGAGCGACTTTTTATCCGTATAATTTCTATACCTTTTTATTTGATGCCTAAACATTTCTTCTTAGTAAATAATAGTCTAGACACATAAGGTTTATTACTATCTAACTTTATGATACTTTAATATAAAGTCATTGTGGGATGTTATATCATTGAGTGGCAGGGACATACATATAAGCGACGATATCAGTAAATTGATACGAAAAAGCCTTGAGGAAACAGAAATTTCTAAGGATATGGTAGTATATAGTCAAAGAACGGCATTTGTTTATGGAGAAGAAGAGAACGCAAATAAACATATTCCTATTGAAGAATACCTTCTTGATATTCTTGAAAACAAAGGGCCAATCACGCGAGGAACTTTAGTTTCTTTAACAAATATCCCTCGAACAACTTTGTACGATGTATTATCGAAAATGATCATGAAAGGACAAATTGAGAAAAAACCATTTAGAACAGACAAACGAGGACGTCCAAAAATTCTTTTTGCAATTAAAGAATAATAAAATGATTTATTTCAAATTTTGAAAAGGAAAATGGATAGTTGTCTTTAGAATTCTATTGAGTCAATTTCACTTAGAAATTCCTTTAAGATATTTTCAGACACTCCATCTACTTCTATTTTTTTCATTTTCTCCTCTTGGAGAGCTAATTCTTCGAGTTTTTTACGCTCTTGTACTGCTTCAGAATTTGAATCTACACTTTCACTTTTCACGTTTTCTTCTACTAGTGATAGAACCCAATTATCAAGTAAATCTTCATCTAATCCTTGTAAAAGATTTTTTAAAGTAGATTTTACTTCTGCAGGGGTATCTTTTGTAGGATCTTTTGAGTAAACAAGTGGGGCAATGTATTTACCTCGACGTCGTTTAGCACCTGGCACAGGTAAAATTGGTTCTTCTCTATGCTTCTTTGCTATTGCTGCTTTTCTGTGCCAAGTACCATCTTTTTTATTAAATTCGACTTGTTTTGTTGAACCTGATGCTTTTACCATCTCGAAAATATGTGCAACTTTATTTTTTGAGAGCATCAAATAAATGATCAATTTCATACGCTCATTAGAAGAGAGTTTATCCAATGATCCCTCATTTACCTTTGCTTTTAGAACAGCTTTTTCTTCGGAAAGTAGTTTAGATTCATCAATGGAAATATCAAGTAAATCAATCATTTCTGCTGTTAATTCTTTTTTAGGAGCAAATTCTTTCTGAATCTTCTGAAAATTTCGTTGCATTTCAAGTGGTAATTTTTCAATGATTTGATTAGATGTTCCCGCTTTTCCGAGTAACACTGCTATTGTTTTATAACAGTCTATTGTCCAGCTTTCTAATGCTCTCATAGCTCGTCCACGTAATTGTTGCCACGCTGTAACATCTCGAGTTGCGGTAGCATCAATAAGAATATCTGGTGTTCGCACATCCCATCCAGTTCTAGCCCATGCGGAAACAAATATTAATTGAATTGGTAGCTCTTCTGAATCCAAAAAATCAGATACTAGGTCGTAAATTAATTGTTTTTGCCTTCCAGAAGGCATTTTCAAATAATAATAATCTACTAAATCACCAGTTGCAGTTTGTAAGACACCTTTATTTGCAAATTCAATTTTTCGTGCAATAATTCCATAATCGTAAAGTTTGAGAACAATATTGTCAATACGAATAGAGGGGTTTGCAATACGATCCTTTAACAGCTTTATAGAAAGATTTAGTGCGTCATCCATAACAGTCATTTCATCAATGAAATCCCCTAAAGGTTCAAACACCTTATTTGCAAACTCCGAAAATCTGGCTCGATATACTTTTCTTAATGATTTGGCATAGGTGCTCATCAATTCTTTGAATGTTAAATACATGAAATTACTTAATTGTTCTTGGAACGGCAGTTCAAAAATCAATTCCATGAAAATTCGTTCAGTTAATTTATCAACTATAACTTCATTTCGTACGAACTCAGCCATCATTATGTGTAACGGTTTTTCAAGTTCCGGATTAAAACTAATATACATTTCAGAAGATTGTACAGCAATTGGATTATACTTTAATATATTGGTACTCAAACTTTGAGCAAAGCTACCTCCAACACCAGAAAACCCTGGAGAACCTATACCCGTATCATCTTCAACCTTGATAGTTCGTCCTGTATCAAATATAACTACTCCTTTCACATCTCTGATTTCTTCTTCTGCATTGATAATTGATTGGAATGTTCCCACACGTCCCTCGCCTATTTTTGTTCTAGCCCAGGTGTCTAATGTTTTGTATATTCCGACCATAGTTGAACACATAATCTTTCTAACTTTCTTTGATGTTTCCTTTCTATCTTTACTTTCTTTGCGAATATCGTAGAATGTTTTTCGTTTAGGCATTCGTTTCCCATATTTTTCACTTTTTATCATTTTTTGAAGGCTGGGGATACGAATTAATTGTTCAAGTCGCATTACTAATTGTTCTGTCTCTTCAACGATTTCTCGTGCCGCATTGGCGTGTTGAGAATTATAAGCTAATGAAATATCTGACCAGCTATTGTAGATTTGTACAGTCTGTACTAGATTCGTATCAATAAGTGATAGAGGTCTTTTTTCTCTATTTGGTGACCAGTCAAGGAATTTAGATTTTAATTTTTCATTAACCATATCTCTTCGATAACTTTGATACATACCAAGTAATTCTTTACAAATGAATAAACGGTCATTCATGGGAATCTTTTGGAATTCCCTTCGAAGGTTATTATCTCCAAAATAATTCCATAATTGCTTCATATTCATTTTAAGCTCGTTATGCAATTCTCTGATAGCCTTTTCTCGTCCTGAATAAGCAAAAGTGACTCCTAATTCTGCTATAGGTGCAACAAATCCATGCATAACTAATTCTTTTTCTGGGACAATGTAAATGAGTTTCAATTTTAACTTCTTGAAATCTTTTTCATAAGCTTTAGCTGTACCAGAAAAACCAATGAGGTTCTCTATATGAGCTCCTTTAAAGATCTTAACTAATCGTTTAGCAACTTCGTTAGTTGCACTTCCTTCTTGTTCAACGATTTTGTGGGCTTCATCGAAAATAACATGCCTAATACCTAACCAATTAATTAATTGTCTAAGTTCTTTTTCTTTCTTAGTTTTTGCTCCTAATACTTGAGCGAGAGAAGTATAAGTAAGAATTATTATTGGTGGAATTTCTCTTGTCTTTTGAATGAAATTTTCAAGCTGGGTAATCGTTCCAGAAAATACAAAACTTGGTGAAATCTGTAATCCAATTTCATTGAAGCAAATTGAATCTACCCATTGGGATTGATAATTTTGTGTTGGAACCAGTACTAAGATTGATTCATTGAAACGTAACTTGCGGGTCCAATCTTGGATACACATCATTCCCATTAGTGTTTTACCTGAACCTGTTGGGGAGTCAATAATATTGCCATTATACTTTTCTCCTTTAAACATATAATAGGCTTCTAATTGGTATGGTCGAGGAATTGGAGAATTAATTATGTCTTGATGTGGAATTTTGAGAATATCTATTTTTGGTTTTTTCACCTTTGTTGTTTTTGCTACTTTTTCCTTTCTTTCAACAACATCTCCTGTTGTAGTTTCCTCGCTTTTATTTTGTAATTCCTTCACCTTTAAGCGTTTAGCGATGAGGGATTTTTGTTCATTAAGATTAACTTCCTTTGGTCTTGCTTCTTCCCTTCCAATTCTTTCACGAAGAATACCGATAGAAATAGTCGTCATATCAAGCTCAAAATGCAAATCATCAAGTAAGATTTTTTGAAGTTCATCAAGTTTACCATAAACATCCTCAATTCGATAAAACCCATTTTCCTGCAATCCCTTGTATATTTCAGGTGGGAATAAAGCAGAAAGCTCTTCCCGACCAATATCTTCTCGACGATACATCTTCACATCGGGAGCAAAAGTATACTCGAATATTATATCTGGTATTGCTGCAGTTATTTCTGCTGGAATATAAGGAAGTGGAGGTGGAGCTAAATCAATCACCCTTTCTATTTTTTTGATGAATTCTTCTTCAACAAGAGTTTCAAGATAGAATTGGATAGATTCTGCCTTTAGTAATTCTAAAACGAATTTTTCCTCACCTTGTTGAACTTCCCTCAGAATTTCTTTGATGCTCAATGGAATACTGCTTTTCTCAAGTATTTCAACAAGAACATCTTTTACGTATTCTTTTCGCATTTCCATATCAATTGTTTGTGGTTTTGGGATAACTTTTGAATTCATTCGATGCATTTCGATTAAAACATCGTACAACATTCGAATATTTAGTAACATTACTCTTCCACGGAGCATATCATTTTGAGCGAGTGCATCACGATATGCCTCCACAGAACGCATATACATTTTGTTTGTTCGCCAAAAATATTTTAACTGCTGCTCTTCAGCATTTTCTTTTAAAACTCTGCTAAATTTCTCTTGTACAGTTGTACAATAACCTGTTGCATTCCAGAAATCATCTGCCCCTAGTACTTTGAAAATATCTTCCTCAGAAGTAACTTGATTAAGCATATCATCTACACTTTTGGTAGCTTCTTTGGTCTTCTTAAGTTCAATTACCTGTCTCTCGAGATCTTTTTCTTCATCGAAGAGTGGTTGGTCTTCCTCTACAACTGCAAAAATATCTGGGCTATATTCTTCCATATAGACGTTTTCATCTGTGACTTTATCATCTTCTGTTGTAATAATATCTTCAATTGGCGTATCAGGTTCAATCTCTTCTTTTTTGAAGACCCTTTTTATCCATCCGAAAAATCTCTTAAACATGTTTTGCACAGTCCTAGCTACGCGAGACTATTTTATGATATTCTCTTCATTTTTTACTTTATTTATCAACTAAAATAGAGTAGTTGATGTTAAATGATAGTAATAACTACCTCATCTTCAAAATCTTAAAATGTTGAAGTGGTTTTTTAATATATCCTATTGGATATGAAATTGTTTTTTGATTACTTCTTTTACTATCGATTCCAATGATTTCATTAGTGGATTAAAGGAGCTTGGTCTATATTTTCGTTTAAAATGCCCGTTGGTATCTAAAAGGATGTCTCGAGGAGTGTTCCGCAAAATCTGCTGTAAGTCACTTTTTGCTTGTTGGCAAGAACCATTAAAGATATGATCTTTCAAATTTGGGAACAAATCACTAACTCCTGCACTCTCAAAGAGTTGCTGTATGTGTCGTTGGGATATTTTTCTGCCCCAAGGTAAATCTTGTTTATTAACGAAAACGGTAAATGGTATTTTCTTATTAATGATATCCTCACCCTTCAATTCTTTTAATTCTCTAAGTGACCAAATGTTTTCTTCCCAATTATCTAAATCAGCATCTATGACTATTACTAATCCATGAATGCCTTGTAAAACAACTTTTCTAGTTTCTCGTAATCTTCTTTGTCCTGCAGTTGTAAAAACATGGATTTTGAAAAGATATTCATCAGTTTCTGGTTTCGCACCAAATCCAAAAACTGCCTGATCAAAGAATACAGTTCTACCGGTTTGCTGGTCTGCAACAGTAACAAAATCGAATACTCCTTTGGGATTCTCTAAAGATTTCATAACCTTAACAGCTGTTATTGTAAATGTTTTTCCAGACATTGTCGGACCCCAATAACAGATTTTTAAGGATCTTATTGTTCGATATTTATGTATTAGCACAATCAAACCTCAAGTTAGTTTTTTTTCGCTATTTGTATTAATTAAAGATACTTTTTGCATACAAAAAATGTTTTGATTTGACATTTTCCATTTGTTATTATTCTATAGGAATTATTGCTTCCCCACACTTGGAGCATTTATCTGCCCAAGGAATTCTTGCATTGCATTGTGAACATATCCGTAAGATTTCAGTAGATTTGCTGGTTGGAGTAAGGATGGGTTCTGGAATAGGATATATCATAAGTGGTTGTGGGTCAGGTATCTTATCAATTTCAATTTCTTTCTCATCAATAGTACCTTTAATTCTGTCAATATATGGATTAACTAAATCTAATCTTTTGTTAGCGGCTTCTAATAATTCGGTATTATTTTCAGAAAGTTTTGCTGCGTTTTCAAAATAACTTCTAGCTTTCAGTAAATACATATAGGCTTTATCTGATTCACTTCGATTTGAAAGTCCGACTGCAATATAGAAACAAGACATTCCCAATTCAGTAGAAGCCAGTATTTTCACTCGATTGTCAGATTCTTCTGGAAGGTCAAAATTCATCATAGCAAATTTATAAGAAGCTGCACCCGCGAAAAGCTTCGATGCTTTGTCAAAATCACCTTGTTTACGAGCTAAAAATGCTTCTGATTTTGTAATTTCTGCTTCAATTTCCAGTTTCCTTAACAAAAGCATTTGGTAGAACGGTTTTGCATAATGATTTTCTTGATCTGGTGATAATTTTTCAATAAATTCTATAGCGCTTAGTAGTGCTGCTAATGATGAGATATGATAATATCTATACTGTAAACTAGTTTGAACATTTGATATGGCTCTTGATTGATAGACTGCAGATACAAGATAAAGTAGAATGGCTATTTCATAATTCTCTTCTACAACTCTACCAAGATATCCATCATCTAAAGAAATCCAGCGAGTTTTTAGGCCTATAGCTTCAAATTTTGTTTTTCCAAAGCTATTAGCAAATATATTTGAGATTGTTTGCAATGCTTTTATTTGACTTGATGAATTTTTAGATGGAAAAATTTGTTCTACATATTCTGGAAGGGTTGCTTTTAATTCAGAAATAATTTTCACTGTCTTTTGATTTGCACTCGTTTCATCAATAGTTTCAATGAGTTTCAGAAAACCTATCAAGAAATCTTTCTCTTCTTCAAGATATATGGAAATCAATTTTGGGTCAAAGGGAATTTTATAAAGGGCTTTCATTTGTTAATCACTTCTTTCCAATATTATTCAACTATGATGATTGCCCCAATTGCATCATCTAAGGATGGCCTATCAGGCATCATTTCTTTCTTGGTTTTTTCATTTGTTTCTACTTTCTTTAATTGAGGAGGACCACCGCGAGCTGGTCTATCTACGCTAGGAGCTGGTCTTGATCTTGTTGTTGCAGCAGTTGTAGTACCTGAGGTTGGATGTGTTGCTGGTTGGCCATCCCTCAAGTCTGTCATGACTTTGGTCATTACTTCAGCAAATTGACCAAAAACAGCTTGTAATGATTCTGAATCTTTCGATTCTTCTGAACTACCTGTATTTAAGCCATAAATTCCACGTTCGATTCTCATTTTCAATCTAATAGAATCGCGAACCCATTCAGCTCTTCCTCTGGTGGCAACATTTTCATTAATATATTCAATAATGTCCATGTGTTTAGCTGGACTAAGAGTAACAACAATATTCATTGTTTCAGAACTAATTGTTTCTGTTTTGTCACCTTTCAATGAAATGCTACGTTTTATAGTTGAGATTAGAGTTCTTCTTTTGCCTTTATTCAAATCTCGACTAACTTCTTTTGATTCTTCTTTCCACTTCTGTGGAATTGTCTTCTTCGACTTTTTACTTGAAGTACTCTTCTTCTTCTTTTTTTTATCTTTGGAAGTTTTGGATGTTGGTTTTTTAGAGCTCATTGAATCCATCATCTCCTAATCTATTCACAAAAGTTCTTGCGAACATTTCAAATCCCATAGCATTAGACATTACGGGATCCTCTGGCATTGCAAGCATTTCTGGGTGATCAGCTAAACCTGCTTGTTCAAATCCTGCTCTTAATCGGTCACCAAAAATATGCATACCTCCTCCACAAAGGATGACTTTTTCTATAATTGCATCAGGTGGCAAAGTGCCTATTAATCGGTTTACTTCATCCAAAATGACATCTGAAATAATTTCTATATGATATTCTTTCATACTTGCAATATCCCATTTTTCTCCTTGAATTGTAAGAATGTCTTTTTGCTGAGAAAGAGATGTCATAAGATCAAAAGGGCGAATTATTTTACCCGTTTGATTTTGCAATTCTTGGGCAATTCTATGTGTTAGAGTGTCGGTTGCTTCTTCTAAGCTCCCCGAAGCTTGACGCATAATTCTTCCTTCGTACAAGGTTAAGATGTCTGTTGAACCATGTCCAACATCGATAACAATAGCATCTACCGCTCGCGCCTCCCCTTCAGTTTTAAGGGTGTGATAATACGTTCCAAAAGGCTCTGGCATTACTATGCAATTTTTTATTGTTAATTTCCGGTGAAATTTTTCACCAGTAGCTTCATTTTCAATTTTAAGATCTAAATCTCCTTTCAACCCTTTAGCAAGTTTAGTCATTTCCTTTTTAGAAGAAGCTACAGGTACACCTGTTGCCATAATAATTTGATCGTGATCTTTTTTAGTAATTAAAGCAAGAACCGCTTTTATTGCTAAGATAGCATCTTCAATACTTTTTACTTTCCCTTCGCTAGCTATTGCTCGTTTTATTTCGCTCTGTAATCTTGCAAGTTCACCAACATAAAGACTCTTTTCTCCATCAGAAATAACTAAATTTTTCTCTAAAGATTTATCGCCACTAAATCCACTCCAACCTTGTAATGGAGTGCCAACTATAGAAGGAATCTTCTTTAGGTTATCGGCACAAGAGAGTTTTATTGTTGATGTTCCTAAATCGATACCAATTGCTCGATATGTGGGTCTTAAAGACATTGTGTATTTACTTCCCCCTAAGGGTTGAATTTTGTATTATATTATTAACTAGATTTTAATACACTTAAAACCTATTGAATTATTCATACATAATAGTAAAAAGTGTTGCCATTTTAGCATATAATTTCACTATGAAATAGACTTCTGTGGAACAACTTTTAATATTCATTTAATATTCGAGTATATGTAGTTTTATTAAAACGGATTTTTATTTCAAAAAGCATTAATTATAAAAATCAAGAAATATTGTTGGTGTGTAAAGATGTTCAAAGATTTATCAACAAAAGAGCTAAAAGACCTATATGCTAATCGACCATGGATAAATAAAACAGCGTTAACAAATCTCTTTTTGTCTGCTTTTGCAGAAGCAGTTATTCCTGCATTGGATAAAGCCATGGAACGA
The DNA here is from genome assembly GCA_018238155.1 of Candidatus Heimdallarchaeota archaeon. Classification (GTDB taxonomy): domain Archaea; phylum Asgardarchaeota; class Heimdallarchaeia; order JABLTI01; family JABLTI01; genus JABLTI01. Next base: position 121,713 of record JABCTZ010000019.1, read on the forward strand.
ATGTACAAAATTCTTTCAAGTACTGAATTCATTGCAAAAATGGAAGAGGAAGTAATTGACGAATCTGTTGCTCGAGTAATTGAAATGATAAAAGACGAACTTCGTGAAGAGATAGTTAAAGGAATGGCTTTTGAAGAATGAGCTTAGAGAGATAAACTCTCTTTCACTATTCTTGTTTTTCTTTGTAAAAAACTCCAGCTTATTCTCTAATTTTTGGTTTTACTGATTTCACCCAATTAATCCATTCATCCATTGACTCATTTCTTTTTAGTGCAACTGAGAAAGTGAGAATTTCCGGTTGGATTTCTTTTGCATGGTTGAAGAGAATTTTCTCTGTGAAATCTGGAAAATATTCCAATAGATCTGCTTTAGTAATTACTACAACATCAGCTTCCTTGTAAATAACTGGATATTTCTTTGGTTTATGTGGTCCTTCGGGTACACTAGCAATAATTACTCGATAATCTTCTCCAAGATCATGTGAGGATGGGCAAACTAAATTTCCAACATTTTCTATAAATAATATATCAATACTAGATAGATCCATTTTTTTCAAAGCATTTCTGATTAATGGTGCATCTAAGTGACACATTCCACCAGTATTAATTTGAAGAACATCTACTCCAAGAGCCATAATTCTTTCAGCATCAATAGTTGTTGCTAGATCTCCTTCAATAACAGCTATTTTCTTTTCCCCTTGTAATCTTATAATGGTATTTTCAATGAGAGTTGTTTTTCCACCACCAGGTGATCCCATAATATTAATACAAATGAGGTTATTTGCTCTAAGTAGAGCTCTATTTTCGTCAGCGATTTGTTCATTTATTTTTGCTACTCTCTCTAATACAGGAATTTTTTTTGTTTTGTTCAATTTCAGTATCTCAAATTCATTAAAGAAACGATGAGCTAATTTAATCTAATGTAATTTCTTATTATTAATACTACAGAAATAACCTTTCTTTAATAAAAATTGGTGTGATTTGAGAAGTGCAGATAATGACATTCAGTTGTGTACATATGAAATTTGATGAAATCTGGAGTTAACTTTTAAAGTTGGGTGTACATTAACTAATTGTAACATTCAAAATAGATATCAAGTATGTGAGAGGAATCTCTCTATAGTAAAGATTTGCTAGTGTTATCGGGGAAGCTCTTCATGGAATCCGTTAATAAAACCGACTTTAAACCTAGGATAGAAGAAAATTATCTAAAAATAGTTTTAGTGGGTGATTCTAATGTTGGCAAAACTACTCTTCTTAATGCATTAGTCGGTTCCGGAGAAACAGGGCGGGGGTATTCAGTCTCGCTTGAGATACCTATTGAAATAAAGAAAGGAGATAAGAAAGAACTTGTTGTTGGAAGGATTTATGATTTAAGATCTCAACGATACTTTCCTTTTCTACACTCTCTGTATTATAATAATGCAAAGGGAGCAATTATTGTTTTTGATATTACAGATAAGAATTCATTCAAATCATTAACAAAATGGCGCGATATTATTTGGGGGCATGTTGGGAATATTCCTCTACTTGTTTGTGGAAATAAAACCGATCTAAAAAATTCAAACGAAGAACAGGTTTTCCAACAAGAAGTACTAGCATTAATAAAATCATTTTCTAAAAATCGAGCAATGAAAACAACCTATATTGAACTGTCTGCTGAAAAAAGGATAATTGCATATACAGCTGAAAAAATGAAGAAATCACAATTGAAAGATATTTATCCAACAATCGATGCATTTAGAGACCCATTTGTACATTGGATTAAGGGACTTGCAAAGAAAACATGAAATTCAAAAGTCTTTATAGGCAAGTGTTACTTTTAGTAAATAGATGCGATGTTAGAATTTTCAACGAAATAGAAAAAAGATGAGTAAAAATGATTCAATCGGTAATAGTGAATGATGAAGCGTATCAACAAATGTTCAAATATGTCATTGAATTTGCTAATCCTGAAAGACCATATAGACAATGGAGGGAAGTGATTGGCTGGCTTGTTGGTAAGGTAGAAGGTGAGACTGTAACAGTAATCAAAGCTATTCCGATGACTAGTGGAAATTCTATTTTCGTTGAAATGTCTGATTATACCATTATTCCAAAGATTGCAGAGGAAGCAGAAAGTATCAATGCTGTTATTGTCGGTTGGTTCCACAGCCATCCCTCATTTGGTTTTTTCTTATCTGGAGTTGATATCAGAACACAACGTTATCAGCAAAGTCTATTTGATAATGCAATCGCCTTAGTCTGCGATCCAACAAAAATAACTTCGATAGAATCAGGAATTCACGGGTATCAAGTATATATGGATGAAGAACATAGAGGAAGAGAATATCGGGAATTAGATATTCTAATAGAAACTGAAGCTATGTACCCTGACCTTCTTTCTAAATTCTTGGAAGAACAAGGAATTACACGATCCTTCTCAGATGCTATCTCACATGAAGAACTTTCAGCATTATATGCTCTCGAAGGAATTACACCACCACAATTGGCTGCATTAAAAGCGAAACAATTATTGCCTTCCGAACAAAGTGCTAGACCAGTATTAGAAGGGGAGTATATTGTTAGTGATTTAATCAAAGCAAAAGAAGATTGTTATATTCAAATACGAATATCAAATACTGGCAAGGGTGTTGCTTGGTCAGTTGATCTTAATTTTAATCCAGGATTAGATTTTAAATTGTTTTCAATGTATCCTCATCGAATAATTGATCAATTGAATTACGAAACTACTATCATTGAAACTTTCAAATTAAAACCTGTGAGAAAAGGGGAATTGCTTCTTCCTAGAACAATAATCAATTATAAATTAGCAAATGAGAAGCGGTACTATATTGTTGTACCTGCGCTCACAATCCTTGCAATATAGGAAATAAAAAATTGAAATGAAAAATCACTTATATTTACAAGTGATTTAATTCTTTCTCTTATTTTTTAGCCCGACGATCTTTTACCCAACCAACAATACCCAGAACGATAAAAGATAGAATTCCAATCGAAAGCAAGACTAGAACTGCCCAAATATAAACTGGTGAGGGTGGTCTTTTGTATTGTACAGTAATCGTTGCATTTTCACTGAATGGTCGTACAAATGGAGTTTCAACTACGCTTTCAATATTAATGAACAGGATATTCACCGATAGATTATAACTTCTACCGATAGTGAGGTTCATCATTGTTTGAAAATAAATTGTTTTTGCTTCAAAAGGAGTAACTCTATAGCGAGGGTCATCTTCCGCAAATTGTTCAGAAGAAACTAAAGTAGTTTCAATAGTTCCATTATCATATGTATATTCAAAGTCTACTCTCAGTTGAGTTATTCTAAATATATCTTCTGAGTGATTATTGAATATTGTACCTCCAAAGAGATAATCATCTTTTTGATAAACATCTCCATTTGGGGAGATAAGATCATAAAAAACTAAGTCTCCGTTAGCTCCAGAAACTATGTTTAAGTGTTGTGGTTGGAAAACCATTGACAGAGAAAGTAAACAAGTGATAATGAAAATAACATAAGCTGTCTTTTTGTTCATAAGGATTACACTTCTTTGGTTGTTAAGACTTAATATCAATATTCAACTATTTAATCGAAACTCTATTTTGTTTTCGTTCATTAGATACTTTTAAACATTTCTTCAAGCTAGCTTTGGATGAATTCTTCCATCATGGTTAGATGAATAATGATTTTGCGACATCAGTTCTTATAGAACGATATTTTTGTTCTAGACGTGCTTCAAAAGTATTATCTATGGTAATAGATTCATCATCTAAATGAACAATAACTCCACCAATGGAATTAATTGTTTCTGTGGCTAACTTGAGTGAGGATTTAGTACCGCTCTTCTTAGTAACTTCCTTAGCTAAATTTGCAAGTTCTTTCAATTTAGCTTTATCTGCCTTTCGAGCTTTTACTAAGAGATTTCCTCCACCAATTGCAATTCCTGCTTCAACAATGAGTGAGCTAAGAACTTTGGTGTAAGCTGGCTTTGAGACAAATTTCTTTAATTCTTCTTTAGCAGAAGTGAATGTTTTGGTAATTTCTTCTTCTTTCTTTTGCAAGATTTCTCGACGTGCTTGTAGGTTAATTGAAGCAATTTGTTGTTTTTCCAATTCTGTTATAGTTTTGGATTTCATTTCAATGATTTCTTCTTTTTCTCGTTCAGCAATTATTTTCCCTTTTTCTAGGATTTCTAGTGTTTGCTGTTTTGCTTCTTTAGTAAACTCACGTGCTTCATTTTTAGCATTGCTAATTATATCCTCGACCATTTGATTGATTCTTTCTTCTTCAGCAGACAATTTACTTGCTCCTCCTCAGATTAGCGAGTTGTTTTCAAAATCAATTCTCATAATTAAAAATATTTTGACACGAGCTCCAAATATCTGCCTTTAAACACTATCATTTGTTCTTTTGTAAAAAAAATGTCTAATAACAAATTTTTCAGTTGTTCCAAAATTGTTTTAACAAAGTTTTTTCTCAATTCTGATTTGATTGATGTATATTCAAACAACAAGATAATGAATGAGAAAAGCAGTAATTTAGGTGAAATGAAAATGGTTGACGCATCCGGAAAATTAACTCAAGCACCAAGAGTGAAAGGATTAGAATACGCAATTCGAGATATCAGTGCTGAAGCAAGAAAATTATCTGCTCAAGGGAAGGATCTAATTTGGTTAAATATTGGCGATCCAAATAAATATGATTTTGAAACACCAAAGAATATTGTTGATGCTTTTGTTGAAGCTGCACGTGAAAACAAGAGTTTCTATTCAGAATCTCAAGGTATTGTTTCGTTACGTGAAGCAATTGTTGAAAAAGAGAAGAAAATAAATGGCGCAAAGAATCTCTCTATTGATGATATACATGTTACTGCTGGAATCTCAGAAGGAATTATGTTTCTTTTTGCTTCTCTTCTAAGTCCAGGTGATGAGATTTTAATTCCAGGTCCAGCCTATCCGTCTTATATGGCGTTTCCAAAATTCTATGATGCTAAAAGTGTTACTTATCGTACAGTTAGCACTGATAATTGGCAACCAGATGAGGATGATATTAGAAGTAAAATTACCGATAAAACAAAAGCAATTCTGATCATTAATCCAAATAATCCTACTGGTGCAGTATATCGAGAAAAAGAATTGAAACAGATTGTAGATATTGCAGGTGAACATAATTTGCCAATAATTGCAGATGAAATCTATGATCGATTGTCTTTTGATCAGAAATTCATTGGTATGCCATCTGTTGCAAAGGATGTTCCATTATTTATGATGAATGGTTTCTCTAAAGTTTACTTAATGCCAGGATGGCGTGTTGGTTATTGTTATCTCCAAGATCCTGACGATAAACTTAGAGAAGTCTATGAAGGTATCATTAAATTGGGGCGACTTAGACTGTGTGTCAACACTCCAGCTCAATATGGATGTACAGAGGCTTTAACGGGTCCACAAGACCACATCAAAGAAACAGTTGAAAAATTAAGAAAACGAAGAGATATTATCTATAAGCGCCTAAATGAAATTGAAGGGATTTCAACCCAAAAACCAGAAGCAGCTTTCTATATCTTTCCTAAAATTGAGAACCTTGGAAAATATAAAAATGATAAAGAATTCATTCTTGCACTCTTAAAGGAAGAAGGAGTGGTAGGAGTATTTGGAAGCGGCTTTGATCCAACATATGGTAGTGGTTATTTCAGATTAGTATTCCTTTCTCAAGAAGAAATAATTAGTGATGCTATGAATCGGCTTGAAAGATTCATGAAAAAAATATAGCTAAGAAGATAATAGAAAATTACAAACTATTATTCTTCCTTCTTTTTCTTTCATTGATTTAACCAATTCAACATCGTATCTAGTTCTGTTTGTTGCTTAATCAATTCAGTATAATCTAAATTCAAACGTTTGTAAACTCTACACATAATATCTCGTGTAAGATTTGATCCTATCTCACGTTCAATATTGTTTTGTAAAACTCTGAAAAGTATTTCTAATCGACCAATAATAGCTATTAAATCTACCTCCAAACTGAGAACTTTCTTCAGATTATTTCGGTCAATCAAGTATTCATTACTATCACTAATTAAACGGGTGAGCTCATCATCTTTAATGAGCAAAAGTGCTGCAGTATTTCTTTTTATACGGGATAGTGTTCGCAAATCTAACCAATTATCTGATTCGTCAAAAATAAGTTGGAAGAGGTCATCAATAAATTCAAGGGAACGTGTGAATTGAAATGCTTTCTTATCGAGAACAACTTTCCATTTTGGAAGCACTTCTAGAAAACGTTCAGAAACAAGCTTTTCAACTAATTCACAAACTTGCTTATGAGGTAATTTTATTTTCTTCTTAATATCAAGCAATGATCTTTCTGTTCCAATGAGTGATAATATTTTGATACCATTTTCGCCTATCAAACGGTTAATATTATTGTACCCGTCTGACCCTACTTCGAGGGAATTTAACCCTTTCTTAGTAAGTTCGAGCATACTCTCATTACTGATTTCAAAATAGGTTTTTACTAAACCCGACTCTTCAAAATACGAAATGATACTTTGAACAACATCAACACTTATTTCTAATTCTTCACTGATAGAACTAATATCATTTTCACCATTGATACGAGTAATAATCGCCCATTTCATATCATCTAGTTTCTTTGGTGCCCGATCTGTGTCGACTAACCTTGGAATATGATATGGACTAATAGGTTTACGGGAAATAAGTTGCTTGACATCATCTTCAAATTCTTCGAATCCTGAACAAATACCATTCCAATCTATAATTAGATCACTATAACGAGTTTCAAATTCTTCTACGAGGATTCTCATTTTTTCTTTAAAGGAAGAATCTTTAGTACTTAAGATGAGGAGTCCAATGATGTGTTCCCCAGGTTCTATTTGTAAAACAAAATCACCTCGATCAATAATTTTGATGATTTCCTTTCCATCAGAAGGTTTTAACTCCTCAGTAAAAGTAATTACTGCAGAAATGAAGCCAGAGATAAGTGTAGGTTCAAGCTTAATATCTTCTCTAAAACGATAGGAGAAAAGCTGTACTCCTGAAAGTCTATGAATTATTTGAAGCTCAAACGGAACAGTCATATTTTTCTCAACCTTCTTTAAAGCTTCATTCTGGACTAATAGGCCCCATATCGTCTAGGCATTCTCCACAAATGATGTCTTTTAATTTAGTTGCATATTTACGTAAAACCCTAATTGTTAAACCCATTGCATTGAGCTCTAAAGAGGTTCCAATTAGGATATAATCGCCAGCATTAGTTAAAATAGTAAATCCATGTTCTCCTCTAACAAGTACTTCAAGCAATCCACCATGCTCATTAATTGAGACAGCTTGCTCGCCTGTTGACAGAATTGCTGCAGAAATTGCTGACAAAAGATCGGCATTTGCATCTTGCTTAGCAAAGAAGGATATTTTCATACCTTCACGATTAACGACAGCTAACGCTTCTAAATCAGAATATTCACCGATTTCTCGGAGAAGTTGATAAATTTTTCTTTGAACTTCTGGATCTTCTGCCATAATGTATTTTACCTTCTGAGAATTCTAATATAAGCTATTGTGAGCTTCTAATGTTATTATATATTACTATTTGAGAAAAAGAAAGCGAAAATTGCTCCTAATAAGCTGGAGCAATATAAACCATTTCTTTGGCTTTCTTGCCACAAATGATACAGTTCCCATCTGGTTCTTCTTTGATATCTTCACGTGTTCCTCGAATATCGGCACCAGTATCATCTTTGACTTTTTCACCACAAGCATCATCACCACACCAGTTTGCACGGCAAAAACCACGTTTGGTTCTTTGTATTTCTTTTAACTCTTCGTAATCTTTTGGATGACTGATACTATCGACAAGCAATTTATCTGCACGTTTCTGAAGGAAATTATGCATTGTCTTCAAAATAGATTTCGATTTTCTCGCAGCATCTTTCATAGGAATAAATGCTTTTTCTCGGTTATCTCGACGAACGAGAACAACTTGCTCTTTCTGAATATCCTTAGGACCAATTTCTAAACGAATAGGTACTCCACGAACTTCCCATTCATTAAATTTCCATCCGGGAGTGTATCCTTCCCTTTGATCGAATTCGACACGCAAACCCGCTTTTAGTAAAGTTTTTTGTATTTGCACTGCTACTTTTATGATTTCGTCTTTGTTTTCTTTTTTATATATCGGGATAATAATAATTTGAATAGGTGCAATGAATGGTGGAATTATTAAACCCTTATCATCACCATGTAAACCCACAATTGCTGCAACAAGACGAGTGGAAAGTCCATAACATGTTTGATAGACATTTCTATTTTGTTTGTCTTTATCTTGAAAAGTAATATCAAAGACTTTACTGAAACCTTGACCAAGATTGTGTGTTGTGCCTATTTGTAAAGTACGACCATCTGGTAAAGGAGAATCATAAGCAATCGAATAGACTGCTCCGGCAAAAGTATCGTATTTTGGTCTTCGTAAAATCAAAAAGGACATACATGCTTCTCGATAAACATTCTCGTAAATAACCATTGATTCCTTAACTTGTTCTTCTGCTTCCTCCTCGGTTGCATGACAAGTGTGTCCCTCTGACCAGAGGAATTCTCGGTCGCGGAGTAAAGGTTTCGTTTCCTTCGTATCGAAGCGAATAATATTGCAGAATTGATTAATTTTGAAGGGAAGATCACCATGACTATGAATCCAAAGATGAAACATCTCATACATAATCGTTTCAGAAGTAGGACGTAGAGCGAGTTTTCTATCAAGCTTGCGATCACCTGCATGTGTGACCCAAGCAACTTCTGGAATAAACCCTTCGAAGTGTTCTGCTTCACGTTTTAAATAATCTTCAGGGATGAATAAAGGAAAATAAGCATTCTTGTGACCTGTCTTCTTTAACTCAGCATCTAGCTTATTTCTAATCGACTCCCAAATAGAGTACCCATAGGGCATAAGAACATTAGCACCTTTTACAGGAGAACGATTATCCACAATATTTGCATAACTTATTACTTCAGAATACCATTTAAGGAATTCTTTTTCTTTTTCTGGGAGCTTCATAAGCAAGAATACAAAAAAGCTAACTTAAATCTTTTTCTTAAGATTGTTCTTTTTACAAAATAAAAAGAGAAAAAACAACGAAAATAATCGTTATTCCCAATTAACGCTCCTCAGATAAAGAGAATCCTTTTCGGGCTACAACCAAAAAAGCGGTAAAACCAATCATACGAGTTGCTGGTCGTATTGCACCAATCCGTGTAGTAAGATCTCTACGAATTACTTCGAAGGCTTCAATTTGATAAAAGTTATTTTCTACTAATTTTGCTAGTGATTGATCAACTTGCGTATATGTAGGAACGAAAATCACTAGTTTTCCACCGCCCATTAAAGCATCACGAGCATGTTCAATTACATCCCAAGGATTAGGCATATCCAAGATAACTGCTTCAACATCTTTTTCATCAAAACCAGTTGTGACATCCTTGATCTTAAAATCAACGGCTTCTGATAATCCGAGTTTCTCAATGTTTTTGCGAGCAACTTTTTGGTGTTTTTCTTTGAAATCATAGGAAAACACTTTCCCACCTGGGAAAACATATCGAGCTAATGCTGAAGTTAAACTACCACTCCCCGTCCCGGCCTCAATAACCCTTACACCACTACAAATTCCGGCAGTAAAGATGATTTGGGCAATGTCTGTTTGGTAAATCACTTGAGTAGAATGAGTGATGGCATCACGATAATCATAGGGGGAAGGTTTCCAAAGAAAGAATGTAGCATCCTTAGAATTAACAATACTAGAACCATATTCTAAACCAATGACCTCATCTAAAACAACAGGTCCTTTATGTGTATGGAATTCCTTTCCAGCTTCAACTTTTACCATCCATTTCTTATCATCAGAAATAGATATAATTATCAAATCGTCCTCTTTGATTTTCAAAGTATATTCACCGATTATTCAGTTGCTTTTGAATTAGCAATAACAAGCTAATACTATCTCCAAAAGAAAAAACCTCTCAAAAACTTTTGCTTGGAACCTAAATACCAAAAAGCTGTGTGTATTCATCACTAACAATGGTTCGTAATATTTGCTCATTAGATTCCCCAACAATGGTTTTTGTTCCGATGATAATCGTTGGAATGGAAAGAATACCGTGTTCACTTGCAGTATTTTTATCTGCTTCAACATCGACGACCTTAATGGTCATTGGATATTGTGAAGAAATATTTGTTAATCTATCAAAAACAGGATCACAGAAATCACAATTAGGTCCAGAAAAGAACATTACAGGTAAAGTTTTCTCTTCAAAAGCGTTGTTAAAAAGAACCTTCCTTTTTTTGGGGACACCAAATTCTTCATTCCAAGTGGTAAGCATCTTAGCTATCATGGAAAAAATATCAACAACATTCTGACCTGTTTTTGCACTAGCAAAAACAATTCCATTGACATCTTTCCGAACGCTGGAATTGATCACTTCATCGGCAATAACATTCATATCATAATTCAAATCAATTTTATTGAAAAGGATAATTTTAGGTATTTTACGGTTGATAGCTTGATTTAATTTATCATTCCATGTGGAGAGACTTTCAATGGTTTCAGGTCTAGATACATCAGCAACGAATATAGCTGCATCAGTTTCAATCAAATATCGAAAAGCAAACTGTTTGAAAGCTTCTTGTCCACCAATGTCCCAAACGGATAACCCAACTCTTTTTTCAGAAATATCAATATAACGAGTATAGATATTAAATCCTAACGTAGCATAATATTTGGTTTTAAATTGATTATGGACATATCGTTGTATAATGCTTGTTTTTCCAACATTTGGATTGCCTAGCACAACAATCTTTCGGCAGTCAACTGACCCCAACAATGTGCACACCGCGATTTCGCTTGAGAGAACTATATTCCTTATCAAGTTTATTTAATTAAGTTATTATCTGAATAATCTGTTTTAAGTAGCTTTGCATTTAGGAAAAAGTTTGATTGAAAATCACTTGTTGATGACAAGTGCCCTTGAACCTTCATGACAAAGCTCACAGTAAGTAATGACTCGAGATGGTGTGCCTGCTTTTATACGAACATGAGCGTTAATCCCTGGATAAAGAAATTTCTTACATTTACGACAGAATCTAAAACGCCATTTCTTAGGCATTTGTATCTTTACTTTCATAGCAATTTTTCGAGCACGTTCTCCATATCGAATTGCAAGAAGAGGCTCATCAGAGTAGATAACATCAGCTTTAGTAAGAAGAATTTCAATGCGTTCTATAGCAATTCTTTTTGTTTCTGTAGCTTCTTTTCGACGACGACGGCTCATGGAATCACCCAGTACAAATAGTAAATAGTTCAAGATGGGAATATTTAGCAATAAAAATTGTTCGTAGTACACGATTAAAGTCAAAGAATACAATGTTTGTCTTCAATCTTATTCAGAAGAAGAATCTTTATCTTTAAGGTTACTAAGAATCATATGTAATAGGAGACGATAATGTTTTGGCTTCCAAAATTGATAGAAAGGAACTTATTGATTTATTAGAAAAGCTTGTGAGATTCGATACGGTAAATGATTTATCGAAAGGTAAGAAATTGACCAAAGAGTGCCCTCAGTTCATTGTTAATTACCTCAAAGAGAGAAGTGTTACAGCAGAAATTTTTGATGATGAAGGATTTTATTCTGTATTTGGGAAAATAGGTAAAGGGAAATATCATCTGTTGTTAATGGCTCATTTTGACGTCGTTCCTGTTGGTGATGGTTGGGATACAGACCCATTCAAAATGGAAGTTAAGGATGGTCTAGCTTATGGTCGAGGAGTTATTGATAATAAAAATAATATTGCATCAATAATGACCATCTTACCTGAAATACAAAAGCTAAACTTAGATAAAATGTCAGTTTGTTTCGAGCTCTCTGGAGATGAGGAAATTGGAGGGGTTCATAGTGCAGGAAATTATCTAAAAAAATTCGGTAGAATGCCTGATGCAGTTATGAATTTAGATGGCGCTGGAACAGTAGTAATCTCAAGAAGACGAAATGCCATGGGTGCTAAGGTCTCTATTCCTAAAAAGAAAGATACTATCAAAGGAAAAATCATCTCAAAGAAATTCGAGTCAAATCAATGGGGACGGCACTCTGCTTATCAACATCCTGGTGCAGATGTCCATGCAATGATCCTGGCATCTCGAGAGGTATCTTTTAATGATTGGAAGGTAGCGAGTATTTCCGGGAAATTCATCAAAGGAAATGTTGTTCCTGATGAAATAATCTTGGATGTAGTTGTCTCAGAAGAGAATGGACAAGAAATAGAATATGATGAAGGATTAACAACAATTTTTGAAAAACTTAGATTTCTAGTTCGAACACAGCTACAAACGGAGTTCTCTACCTATGGTGTTACGATCGGTCCAAACGTCCTTTCTGACAATGACGATGCTTGGGAACTTTTACTTGATATCAGAGCTATGACTCAAAAATATGATGAAGTAGAAGTAGCTCTAAGAGAAATGTGCGATGAATTATTTGGTGAGAAATCATACCAATTGAATTTCAAACCTGGTCAAGGAATGGTGAACACTCCCAAAGATGCTTTGATAATTAAAATGGCGATGGATTTATCAAAGAAATATGACTATCCAGCAAAAATAGTTGAAATGGGTGGAGCATCTGATGCACGGTATTTCTCTATGCTAGGCATACCAACATTCGATTTCGGACCAATAGGTGGTGGTGTTCATGCGAGAAATGAATGGTTAAACATTGATTCCTTTGTAAAAGTGACTGATTTTTATCTAGATTTGGTTGAAGAAGTTCTCAACAAGGTTAAGTAAGTAATGACCTTTCAAGGAAGATTCTCTTCCTCTTTCTTTTGTTTCCTTATTGAAATATAGATAGCTTAAGATTCTAAGAAAGAGTAGAATTAAAACCAAAAAAAGCAGAGTAACAAATTCAAATTTCTTTTAAAGTAAAGTAGAATATTGAACCTTCGCTTACCTTGCTTTCAATCCAAATTTTACCATGATGCTTTTCGATAATACGTTTCACAATAGCTAACCCAATACCAAAACCACTATACTCATCTGATGAATGAAATCGTTGAAATGGTTTGAATATTTTCTCAGCATCAATATTGAACCCTATTCCATTATCTCGAATGAAGTAAACAGTGTTCCCTTCATGTTTTTTTGTACCAAAGACAATCAACGGTTTTTCGACTTTTTTTGAAAATTTAAAAGCATTATCAAGTAAATTAAATAGTAACATCTGAATTAAACGAGAATCACAATGAACTTCAATATTTTTCTTAACCTTGAGCTTAACTTTTTCATCTGGATATAATGCTTTGATATTCTCAAAAGTAGCCTTAACATAATTACTAAGATTTATTTTTTTCCAATCCATTTCAAAACTTGAGACCATTGCTAAATTAGTTAATTCATCAATAAGAATATCCATTTTAGTTGTAGCTTTTCTTATTCTAGTGAAATATTCTTTTGCTTTATCATCGAAAAGGGATGAATATTCCTCATTCAATAAGTGAGTTAATCCATTAATACCTCTCAAAGGTGTTCTCAAATCATGAGAAATGGTATAGGAGAATTCTTCTAGCTCAGTGATTGTCTTTTGCAATTCCTTAGTGCGTTCATCAACACGTTGTTCTAACTTCTCATTTAACATCCGCAGTTTCTCTTCACTAGCTTTCAGAGCTTGATCACTCAGCATTCTTTCTAAGACTGTTGAGAGGATACCTGTTAAGGTTTCAAATAATGATTCGTCTTCCTTATGAAGTTCTTTCAAATTATAAGCACCAATTGCAAATGTGCCAATAAATTCTTGCTTTGAATTAAGCAATGGCCAAACTACTTGTGATTTAATTTGCAGTGCTGCCAATCTTTGTTTATGTTTATTAGAAAGTGAACTTTTGCTAACTTCTGGAGAATAAAAAATACTTTTTGTTCTAGCTACATGTGCAACAAAAAAATCTGGATCATTGATTGAAATAGATTCAATTATTCTGCTTTTTTCATGTGGTTTTATTCCAGCATCTGCAATAAGAACAAGTGTTTGTTTCTTCAGATTTAGCAATCGAATGGTCCCAACATCAAATTCAAATGAATTCATTATTCCAACTAATGCTGCTTTTGCTAAGCTTTGAATATCTTTTGCAAATAATGCTGCTTCTGCAACAATACGAAAAGCTTTACGTTCTCTTCTTTGTTTTTCTTCTAAATTTCTTTTCTCAGTAATATCAAATAAAATACTTCGATAATGAGTTATTTTACCTCTAGAATTCTTTCTAACTGATGAGAATCCAATAATCCAGAGCATCTTATTATCTTTAGTGCGAACTCTATACTCAACACTATACTCACCAAGGACTTTCTTCTTGCCTATTTCTCTGGCTTTTTCATCAACACGTTTTGCATCTTCTTCGGGAACAATGTCATAATAACTTATTTTACCACTATAGAATTCCTCTGGAGTGTATCCCCATTGATCGATGACGTTATCTGAGATAAATTCAATAGGCCAATTAGGCTCATTGCGCCATAAAATAACTAGAGCAGAGCTTGAACTAATTATACGATTAAGTTCCTCGCGCTCATTGTAAGCTCTAGCTAATGCTTCCTCAGCAAGAAGTTTCGCTATAGCATTTGCTAACACTCCTGTTATAGTCTCAAAGAATCTCTTTTCTCTATTAGAAAGTGTTTTGTTTTCACACGAGGAAAGTTGAATGGAACCAACAGGTTCTCTATTTGTTCCTAATAACGGGCTTGCAATACCCGATTTAATATTAAATTTCATTAAACTAGGATAAAATTCCTTTAGAGATTCATCTTGAAAAACATCTGCTGAAGTAATCGTTTTTCTATTATTTACTACATAAACCATTATATTTGTGTCATCTATCAAAGATAAATCTCGAAAACTTTCCGATAATTCATCCGGGTAACCAATAATACTTCGCAATTCTAGAATTGACTTGTCATTGTTTAACGTGCTAATAGCACCATAATCATATTTCAATATTGATCGTAAATCTCGGAGTATTTCTATACAAAATTTGGAAACATTCGTATATTTGCTCATCGCATTAGCAATAAGCGCAAAAGCTTTGCTTTCCATTTCAAGTGTTATTTCTAATTGCTTTTTTTTGGAAACATCTCTAAAAAAACTCTGTATATAGATTCCATTTCCATCTTCATCACATACTAGAATTGGTTTTATTTCTGCAGTAAAAATTTCACCATTTTTTCTTCTATAAATGCGCTCATAAACAGGAATCTTTTTGCCAGCCCATATATCCTTCCACCGTTGGTTGGCTTTTTCCTTCTCAGATTCAGCTATTAGTTCGGTACCATGACGACCCATTAATTCTTCAATAGTGTATCCAAAAAGATCTGCAGCAGATTGATTGACATTGGTGTAATACCCATTTTTGTCTATAAACATTAATGCTTCATACTCAATTTCAAACAATGCTTTGATTTTAGTTTCTGACTCTTTTAATTGCTTTTCTAATGATTTAATGCTTTTTTTAAGTGAGGTTATCTGTTCATTTTTATCTAAGAGCTCCTCTGATTTTTTGATAATTAAATTATCTGAAGAGGACTTCTTACTCATATAAAACACCAATAAATAATACTCTCACTAAACCGACATAAATTATTTATGGTAAAATACGCTTAAAAACTAAATAAAGTAGTCGTTTTATAAAAAAGATTTTGATTATCATTTCTGATAAATTATAAATGAATAAAAAAGCATCTACAACTTATCTTCACTTAAGAGTAAATCTTAAAAGCTAATATGAAAACCAACTAACAAAGTGAAGTATATTATCATCATTAACTTTCGCGGGGGTAGCCTAGCTAGGTCAAAGGTGCTAGACTCAGACTCTAGTCTCGTAGGAGTTCGCGCGTTCAAATCGCGCCTCCCGCACTATTTTATCTTATTCGCTTCTTTCAGATATTTAACATAGGCTTAACAATTTCTTCCAGAATTTCCCAATTTTTCTCTTTAAATTTATTTGATAGCTCAGTTAAATTGATTACTTGTTGCATGTAGAGGAATTTATGCTTATTTTCGTCAAGCACCCGAAAAGTTTTCGGCAGTAAATTTGAAAGATGAATTTTTTCCAGACCATCTCCATTGCTTTCTAAATTAATAAAAGAAATCTTCACTTGTCCTTTTTTCTTCATCAACAGGATTTGCTCGAAATATTTCTCTGCAATTTCGTCTATTTCCTCAGAATTGTTGTGTGTTACAAGTACAATGTATCCATCTGTAATTTTCCTTAATTCTTTTAATTTAGGATTTCTGATATTACTAAAGCTTTGCGCGTTTAGATTCAAAATCTTTAGTGGATGCTTAATTTTTCTACTTGATTTATTTGGTTGAACTGTATATGTTAGTGATATACCCGGACTAAAATATTTACGTTGTAGTAAATCATCTAGCTCATGTTTGAACAAGTACTTGTCATTTATATCTCCATATCCTGCCCGTGAGATGAACAGTGCTCCAAACATAAAGTAACTAACATTTAACTTATTGTTTAATCCAAGAATCACAATATTCCTAATTCTTCTCCCTTTAGCTATTTGTATCAGAATAATGATGAATGTTATAATTCCAATGAAGGGAGGAAAAAATTTGAAATAAGAAAGTAAGTGAAAGTTGTAAATTTCTCTATATTCCCAATAAATGAGGAAAACTGGTATAATTGCTATTGTTGCCAGAAGAAAGAGAATGAAATTAAAAATCTTCCAAGGATGTTTAGGTAGAGTAAATGAATAATTAGTTGGATTCGTAATAGTGCCCAATGACCAATAGGTGCTTGTTGGCGTTTTACTATCCGAATAATCTATTACCGTATGATTTGTTGGGACAATTCGGAAACGATCTCTTGAAAATAGTATCTTTCCTCCCATAGTTTTTAACATTGAGTATATTTTCTTTTGGATTTTTTTACCTTCATCAATTCTCTCTCTTACTTCTCCATTAATAAAACCTAGTTGAGATTCTACAGCTTCTTCTGTAAGCTCTTCTAATTGAAAATACATCCCTTTTGTGTTCTTACAATTTTGGAATTTAGCTGCTACTTTTTTCGGTAAATTGTCATATACACTTCTTTCTCTAATGAGATGCTTATAACTATAAATATCAACATCGAATGTCAAAAGTCGCCCTTCACCATTACAAGTTAGGCAAATAATACTCCCACTACCGTTACAAGTACCGCACGTTTGATCGCCACTTCCATTACAGCTCCTACAGTTTCCATTAAAGCAATGTGAGCAATCAACCCACCCTCTACCGCCACACCATGTGCAATCATCATCATTAATGCATGAACATCTCTTTTTACCTCTTCCATTACACCAATTGCAATCGCCATCTCCACCGCAGCTTGAGCAATCATCTTCCCCACTGCCATGACAGTTCGTACAAGTAATTTCCCTTCGACCATTGCATTTATGGCACGTGTGAAATTGAACTGTTTCTTGGAGCGGAAATTCTTGTGTCTGGTTAGTAAAATGTGTAGGTCTTGTAGGGGATGCAACTTTATAATATTTTATATGTTCAAAATATGAAGCAGGACGTTCCCGTGTTTGTCTTACATAAAATTCTTCTTCTGTTTCTACTTGAACAGAAATCCCTATATCTTCATCTATTTCACGAATTGAAAGCTTCTCTAACACATTTTGCTTTCGGAAAAGCTTGGATCTAAATGAATTATAAGATTCATTCTCAGAGATAAATAACTGAAGAATTGTATCTGGGTTTAGTTTTCTTGACATTTAATCATCTCATGTTCTGGAGTAAATTTTGAGAGCTTCAAAAATTATTATTTTTAATTAAACCTATTAACCTGTTCCAATAATTTTAGTTACACTACTTTTTCTCTGAAGTTATTTCATTCTGCTAACTTTTTAAACCTTTGATGTTGGAAATCAAAAAGTCGCTTAAACCCAAATTAAACAAATGTAGCTGAAAAAAAAATGAAAAGTAGGCTAGCTTAAACAATCTACTTTAAAAATTTTTGAATTACTTATCAAAAACTTCAGCAAATTCTTCAATGGTTTTTGCAGTATTGTTTTTTTCTCCAACAACCAGTAAGGTTTGGAATTTTCCCTTTTTTGAATTTGAATATTATTGATAATTACCATTCAATAAATCATTGAGCTGTGCGTTCCTGTTGTGCCTCCCGCACTAATAATCATTATTAGATCTCGTTTAGTTCCATGCCAAATTTTGTTGCTTTTCTTTTTCCTAACCAAAAAACTCTTCGAAAATTGGCTTCCTTAACAATTTGAGCGCCAGTTTTATGTATAATTCTTTTCTCAATAAAATTCCCTTTTAATTCCATAGGAAAATAATCGATTTCATAATTAGAGAGAACATCACCTATAGCAGTCTTTTTTGTACGTTCTCTCATAGTGAAATAAATAATCACAGCTTTCATAGTTTTATATTCCACAAACACCTTTTCAATCCTCAAATTTTCAGCTAAATATACTTTGAATTCTATATAATGTTTCATAGAAAAATTTGCATTTTACTTACATTAATTTTAATGTTCCAAACCCTCTAACAAAAAATATTTCTAACAGTAATCTACATTAAGACCTACTATTAATCTCTTGAAGTTAAATTTGATGATTTAAAATGAATTATTTTTAACTTTAAAAGTAAAATTATGAAAGGTAATAATTGGGTTGACACAATGAAAACAAATTCTGAATTATTAAATCAAATAGATTTAGATCGTATTCTAAAAAAAGCATCTACATTGGGTGCATCTTACACAGACATTCGATTTCAAAATTACCAAGAAGAAACAATTCAAATTGAAGATGAGAAGTTAGATAATTTTAACTCATCAAATCGAGTAGGGATTGGTGTTCGAGTAACAGTAAATAATGCTGTCGGTTTTGCTTCAACGAGTGACTTAAACAAAAAAAGTGTTGATGAGACAATAAGAGTAGCTGTTAAAGCAGCAAAATCTTTTACTAGTAAAAAAGGAGTCTTTGCTCAACCAAAAAAATTAGTTCAAAAACAAATATTTAAACCAACAAAAATCAATCCTTTTGATATATCTCCAGAAGAGAAAGTTTCTCTCCTTATCGAAGCTAATAAGGCGGCTAAGATAAGTGATGAAATCAAAAGCAGAACTACTATAATGGGCTATTCTGAAAATTATCGATACTTTATCTCTTCTGAAGGTTTTCAAAGTATCTCGTCTATTCCTCTAATCGGTATTCATCATTTTTCTGTTGCTTCTGTTAATGGTAAGCTTGAAAGAATGGGATACGGGACAGGGGATTGTTTGGGTTATGATTTCATTACATCTCGAAATTGGGATGATTTCACTGTAGATATATCGGAATTAACTGTTCAAGCAGTAAATGCTGTTGCTCCTTCTTCAGGAACATATACAGTAATTGCCGACCCAGATCTAGTCGGATTGCTTGTTCACGAAGCTTTTGGTCATGCAGCAGAAGCTGATTTAGTTTTTACTGGTTCTTCTACTTTGAAGGATCGATTAGGTGAGCAATTAGCTGACGAACAAGTAACAATAATAGATCAAGGAGATATTCCTGGTGGTTATTTTGTACCATTTGACGACGAGGGTGTAATGAAAGAAAAAACAGTTATTTTAGATAAAGGTGTTCTTAAAGGATATATGCACGATAGAAACTCCGCAAATGAATTACACGTTCAACCCACTGGAAATGCCCGTGCGCAAGATTTCGAAAACCAACCACAAGTACGAATGACTAATACTTTTATCGATAATGGAAAATATTCATTCGATGAAATGGTAGAGGATATCAAAACAGGGATATATATCAAACGAAAAGGTGGCGGAGGAGGGCAAGTAGACACCGCTTCTGGAACGTTCACTTTTCGATGTGGAGAAAGCTACATGATTCGTAATGGAGAATTAGCTGAACCTGTTAGAGGTGTAGTTTTAAGTGGACTGATTTTAGATACTTTGAAAACAGTTGATGCTGTAGGAAATGATCTAGCTATTCATAATCGCTTCTTTGGCGCTTGTGGAAAAGGAGGGCAGCGCGCTTCTGTAGGGAGCGGAGGTCCTCATATTCGAATTCAAGAAATAACTATTGGAGGGAAATAAGATGGACTATTGTGAAATAGCAGTAAACAAAGCAATTAAACTTGGAATGGATGAAGTAGATGCAGTTGTGCGAAATGAAAAGGTAATTCAAATTAGTTTTGCCCAAGAAATTCAAAACATTAGCACTCTAACTAAAACGCTCCTAAGTATTAGAGTGATAAAAGATAAAAAAATTGCAACCTATTCAACAACATTGTTGAATAAGCAATCGATAAATGATATTGTAAAACGAGCAGTAAAAATAGCTAAAGTTGCTCCTGAGGATCAAAATTGGTCATCACTTAATAAAACGATTAAAAAATCTACCGTGAAAAATCTCTATGATCCTATCATAAATAAACTCGATTACGGTGAACTTACCGGAGCTATTAATGCCGGTTTAGATAATGTTGCTAATGATGGGAAAGCGTTGATCACTCGAGGCGTTCTTCATGTTACCAAAAGGAAGTTTTCCTTTTCAAATTGCTATTGTGATTCAATGGAACGAAAATCTAGCCACTTTTTTACCTATGTTCTTGCAAAAGCAGTTAAAGGAGGTGAAAGTACAGGAACTGAACAACTCCAAACTAGATTTTGGAAGGATATTGATTTTACTTCACTTACAAATTCAGCGGCAGAGATGTCACAAAAATATCTAAATGCTAAACCCATTAAAAGCAAAAAAATGCCTATTATAATAAAAAGTGATGTGTTCGCACGAATTATGAATCGTATGTTAAGTCCAAGTATAAGTGCTGAAACGGTACGTAAGGGTCGATCTCCTCTAAAAGATAAAATTGATTCTCAAATAGCAATGGAATGTTTCAATGTAATTGATGATGGGACATTAGATAAAGGGTTGAATTCTAGTAGTTTTGATCAAGAAGGTTATCCAACTCAAAAAACAACTATTATTTCTAAAGGCGTGCTAAAGAATTACATCTATGACCATTATTCTGCAGTATTGGATAACACACAATCGACAGGGAATGCTAATCGAGGTGGGAGAGCAAAACCAAGACCTAATGTTAGCAATTTAATTTTGGTTAATGGTGACAAGGATTTTGATGAAGTCATTAGTGAAACTAAAAATGGATTGCTCATCGAAGAAACAATTGGTGAATGGTTGTCAAATCCGACAAGTGGGCAGCTAAATGCTACCGTAACTCATGGACAGCTTATTGAAAACGGAGAGTATTCTCAATCGGTAAAAAATGTTATTCTTTCGGGAAATTTCTGGGAAGCTATCAAAAATGATATTGAAGCAATTTGTAATGATAGTAGAAATTCCGGAAATATTTATTCACCAAGCGTAAAATTCTCAGAACTTGTTGTTGCAGGAAAATGAAAGAGCAAAGCAAAAATATCATCATCTTTGCTCTTCATCTTTTTCTATTTATTAATCATTTTTTTCCAAGTCCATTAAAGAAAACAGGAAATGGAAAATCATTTAATAAAATCCATTACTAGAAAAACTTAGGTTGCTCAATATGCTTTACCTCTCTATCCATCTAGAACATGCTTGACGCGTTTGTTTTTAACTCCTCCTAGATGACGTAAGAGTAGAATAGCAACCAGTTTATTGTTTTTGGAGGTTTCAAAAATTACTAATCAGTTGATAGTAGATTCCTTTGCGGAAAAGATAACTAATTCAGAACGTGCATTTGCTGAGTTTGGCATTAAAAAAAATGGCCAAGCTATTGAACACTCTAGAGAAATCTATGCACAAACTTGAACATGCAAAACAACTATTGGAAAATAAGGTATCTAATAATGGAAATTAGAAACGGGATAGTTGAAAACAAATATTCATCTCTATCTTTTTCTCTCTTTTCGCTTGTGACCTAGATTGTAAGGATCCATTGCACTTCTAGTACCCTTTATTTGATACATTCCCGTATCTTCAGGATAGATTTCTTGTTCAATTTTTATTTCTCGTAATCTTTTTACTTCTTTTTCGAATTCCTCAGTTGAGATATCAAACCAAGCATATGTCCCTTCGACTTTGAATATTTTCTCAACTTCAATAGGAACTATGAGTTTTTTCTTAAAACGCTTGATTACTAGAATCATAGCATATGATTTATATTTTTTAATAGTCTTGCCTAGCAGTTTTTCTATTCGAATAATTTTTCCAAGTTTTTTACTATCTTTATCGGCAGCGATTTTGGAGATTAACTGCTTCAAGCTTATTTTAGTCATCTAGTAATTCCTTCAATAATTCCTCATCCAAGCATGATGTTAAGGATATAGATTCTTAGTTAATATTCTTTGCATTATCTTTTGAGAAAAGATATCGAAAAAATAGCTGAAACTTAATGATTACGTCTTATGTTCATTTCTTTTTCTAAATTTCATTTAAATCTAATTCCTTCAATTTTTCATCTGAAGGTCTTCCTGTTTTCTGGTCATAATCTCGACATCTGTACCAATCTTTCAATTGTTTTGCAAAATCTGGGACGTTACCTTCCGTTGGTCCTTCAAGACTCTGAAGCATAACTTTTGGTAGAAACTCAACAGCAGGTGTCCATCCTAGTTTTAGATTGATTAATCGTTTCAAAGCGAACAATCTGTCACCAAATAAAAGGAGGTCATCTAATGATACTTGTTTATCAAGGGCAATTGATAATTGTTTAGCAATAAGTGTTGCAGGCGGATTGAAGAATTGACACAAACCAACGGCATTGTAGAGTTGTCTATAGCTTTGTAATTTAGCTAATGGTTCTGCAATATTGTTATCAAAACGACTGTTAGGCAGATCAACAACACCTATATCAGGAAAATTCATTCCTTGTTGAACCATGTAAGCATCACCATTCATATGACATGCTCCTCTTGGACTAGTAATATACATTACAGCCAAACCACTAAAAGCTCTTGGATCATGAGTTGGTGCTTCTAAACCTGCTACTTGTGGTGCTAATTCTAAATGATCATATTTTTCAGCTAGGACTTTGCTTCCTTCTGCTAAAGTATTACCAATCTCTTCTCTCAAAGCAATAAGTTTGAGTAATTCTAATAATGAATCAATATCTCCAAAGGAACAGCTAATGTTAGTTGGCAAATCTGATTTTGGGATAAACCCCTTTTCAATTAGATCAAATAGCACACCTATTGTTGCTCCTGCACTAATAGTATCCATTCCAAAATCATTTGCTAGATAGTTGGCATAAGTGATTGCTTCCAAGTCAGTAATACATAAATTAGAACCAAAAGACGCTAGAGTTTCAAATTCAGGACCATCTCTTTTCAATTTAAAACGTCCCTCTTTAATTTCAATTTCTCTGCCACAAGAAATCGGACAACGGTAGCAAGTAGATTTACCCGTTAGGATTGTCTCAAACATAGTTGTGCCTGAGATATTTGTACCATTTTCCAGTGTTCCTTTCGACCAATTCTTAACAGGCATGTCACCATACAATTCAAGAGCAATATCAACATAGCCTGCTGTACCAAATTGACTGAAAACTTCAGTTGAATAATCAGCTCGAATAATCTCATAAGCTGCTTTAGAAATGTGGTCATACTCATCCGGCAAATCAAAATCTCTATTGGAACCAAAAATTGCTATTGCCTTCAGATTTTTTGAACCCATAGTAGCTCCCATACCTGTTCGTCCGGCAGCTCGACCACCTGCAGTCATAATATTCGCATATTTTACTAGATTTTCACCCGCGGGACCAATACAGGCAATTTCACTACGTTTATTATTCAAAGTGGATTTTAGCTTCTCTAATGTCTCATAAGTTCCAAGACCCCAGAGATTAGTTGCATCTCGAATGGTTATCTCATCGTCATTAATCTCGAGAAAAACCGGCTGATCAGCTTTGCCTTCAATAATAAGACCGTCATATTTAGCGAATTTTAAGTAAGGACCAATTTTTCCACCTATATTCGATTCACCCCAAAAACCGGTTAAAGGGGATCTAGCACAAAATGTTGATCTAGGTGTAGAATAAGATGGCAAACCAGTAAGAACGCCAGTCATGAAGTAAAGATCGTTTTCAATTGCTAATGGATCTGAGAGTGAATCTAAATCCTTTATTTTCGACCAATAATAGTATGCGGCTAATCCACTGCCACCAAGAAATTTTTTACCAATTTCTAAGTCAAGTTTCTTTGTTGATATCTCTTTAGATGAGAGATTCACTCTAAGAATTCTGCCACGAAATCCAGACATGTGTACACCTTTGCTTGATAATATTTGCCAATGAATATTAGTAATTGATTAAAGGAATTTAGTGTCGATTTTTTGTGCTGTTTTAATTAACTCTTGAGCAGCTTTGACCGAACGCAAAACCTTCATCATATTTCCAATAAGATTGAATTTCTTACTCATAATTCCTTTAATTGGATCAATTTCTCCTTTGATTAATTTAATCCAATTGGAATAAATTCCAACATATTGGTAAGCAGTTTCAGGAAGATTGTCACCTTCATTGAAATAAGCCACACTTCTACAAACACCATGATATAAATCAATATGAAGTACAACTTTGTTACTAAAAACCTCATCAGGTTTAACTACAAAAAGAAAATCGCCTTCCCAATTTTTAGCTGCTTCTTGCCAATCCTTGCCTTCTTCACCATTAAGTTTATCCTTAAACGCTTTTATCCATTCTTCGGATGGAAAAGTAATTGCCATTTGATATCTTATCTCCAATTTAAGTTTTGTAAATATTGACTCATCAATATTTAAATGTTCATTATGAATAGTATAGAAAAAGAAAGTCAAAGGATAATAGGCTAGATAGTTGGTTGCAACAAGCTTTTAGAAAATACGAAAATCAATTTGAGAAAGAATAATACTCAATAGAAGTTTTTAAAATCCTTAACAATTCAATTTTTGTTAGAAAGAGTTGTTTTAAGTGATGGGTGTAATTATTGTCAATCAAATATAAATTTGAGCAAGCAGGATCAGAATGAATGTTAGTAGATTGATTCTATTCAGATATTTTCTTCTTTTTGCTTAAGTGTTCTTTCAGGGATTTTTTTTCTAAAATAACTGTCACTACAATACCCACTGCAACAAAAGTCATGCCAATAAATGCAGACCAATGCGGAATTTCTATGAAGAAAAGCACAGCTAATAATGTTGCACCAAACATTTCACCTAAAGCAGTAACAGTAATAACCGGTGCTCTAACAAACCCTAGACTATAATTGTATAAAGTGTGACCTAAACAAGATGGTCCAATAGCAAGTAGCAAAAAGAGCATGAAATGTTGCCAACTAAGACCAGAAATGATTAATGGTCTTATTACAGGATTGGCAAGTATGTAAGCTAGAAGGAAAATTGTACAAATTCCATAAACAATTGTTGCATATGAGAAAATGTCTAATCTCTCTCTTTTCTTTCTCCCGATAACAAAATATATTGCTCCTGAAATTCCGCCAGCTAGTGCGAACAAATCTCCGTAAAAATTACCTAGCCCTTCTGTTAGAAGATCTGATAATCCTACAGTAATAGCTCCTATTACCGTCAGTGCAACAACAAGAGCTTGTTTCCAAGATACTTTATCTTTAAGAAAAATCACCGATAAAAGAAGAGCAAATAAAGGCATTAAATACACAATTGTAATTGAACTTGCGACATTTGTCATTTGCAAAGAAAGGTTCCAAGTAGCAAAATGAATTGCTAAAGCCAGTCCTGATAAAGTTAATAATGGCATATCTCTCTTTAACGCTACTTTTTTGAATTCTTTCAAATTTCTAGTAAAAACTGCACCCAGAAACATTCCCACGGTTGCAAAAAGCAAGCGCCAAAAAGCAATTACAGATGCATCTGCCGGAATAAGATTTTCATCTATTCTAATGATTTCTATACCCGCATATCGAATAAGTATAGAAGCAAAAGAGGTCATAACCATTGCTAAAGCTATAAGAAAGTAAACATGTTTGGGGATTTGTTTCCTCATTGCTTCTTTCTGTAATGGTTCTGATGATAACTCTCTATCTGGCTCGAGAAGTTCCTTTTGATCTAACAAAGTAATCTGTGAAATAGGCTCATTTACAATTAAATAACTTGTTAATATTTTAGTATTTAAAAAAAAGAATAAGAAGAAATTAAGTTTTCACCTATTTCTCGGATAATTCTTTGAAAGATCCTGTCATATCTTTAACATGTTCATTAATGACTTCGGATAAATCGTTCGTTTTGTCAATTGACATGGTAGTTCTCTTAGCAAAACTGGAAATTTGTTTAAGCATTACTTCTTCTAAATCATCTACTGATTTGAGAAAAGCTTCAGCTATTTCCATATTACTTCTATTTGAAAGTTCAAACTGCTTTCGAGCAAAGAGTGTAGCTTCTCGTTTGACTTTCTGAAGCACTCGATCAAAACCATCTAATAAATCAACAATTAATCGGTCTGTACTCAAACCAACTCTTTCACCCATTGCGTTTATCTCTACATCTAAATCTACTAAAAATCTGTTGGATTTAGTTTCGCAAGCAGTAATTGTTTTCATCGATGCTTTCTCTATTTTTTCCATATCTTTCTTCAGATTCACATTGAGATTACTCATTGTTTTTCCATAAAAAGAAAGATGGTTTCGTCCTATTTGATGTAATTCATTTTTGTATTTCTCTATATTTGCTGCTTCTCTTTCTATACGAGTGATTACTTGCTCAGTTAATTTTTGGCGGATTCGTTCAAGGTTTTCAGTATATCTCTCTTCAATGCCTAATACTGCTTGCTCACCAATAACTGTTACTCTCTCTGTTCTTCTAGAAGCTTCTGCAGTAATATTACCTACCGTGCTAAATATTGCTCCTTCTATTCCAGCTGTTTTAGTTTCTAATTCTAAAATAGCTCTGTTAGTAATAGATGAGGTTTGTTCTCGCAAATCACTAGTTAACTTTTCACAATGCTCGAAAATAATTTCTTTTGAATTACTCAAGATTTCTTGTTGTTTTGTTAAGTCTTCTTTCAAAGATTGTGTATAACGGTCTCTAAATTCATAGGCATTTCCTATTTGTTTTTCTTGTAACGCATCGATTTTCTTATCTAAGATTTTAAGTTGCTGTCTGTGCATTTTGTTAATTTCATTATACATATCAATGGATTCATCTTGTTGTTTTTCATTCAGTTCACCAAGTTCAATTTCTTGTTTACTGAGTTCAGCTGCAGCTTGTCTAAATATTCTGTCTGCACCAGAAGTAATATTAGATCGGATTGTTTGTGCAGTTGAATTAACGCCATTTGATAATTGGCTAATAGCTTTTTCAGTAAGGGCAGTAATAGTTGAACGAGAAGATTGCTCTTGATCTAATAATGAAGAAGCATCATTAGCAATTGTTTTTTCTACTTTTACGAAGCTTTCTTGCGTTTTAGAAATATATTTCTCTCGAGCACGTATGAAATTATCTTTAAGTGAAATACTGTCTTTGGTAGTTCGAGAACTTTGACGATTAAGCATGTTATCAATAGATTTGCTTAATTCCTTTCTAGTACGTTTGAAAGCTTCAATATCGTTAGAAAAGAATCGATTAAGATTATTGTCAGTCCTCTTATAGAATTGTTTATACTCCGTGCCGAGTTCTACTAGTAATTTAGAAACTGGAAACTTTGTTTCGTCAATTAATCTATCTTGTTCTTTCTTAAAGGTTACAAGTCTGTTGTTAATTGATAAACTATCTTTCTTGAGAGTATTGGCAATTTCTTGAAGAGAGCGCCTTGTACTAGCACCTGTTTCAGCACCAAAATGTCTGAAATTTTTAGAAATTTGAGTGTAGGAATCGCGAATAAGTATTATTAATTCCTCTTTTGAAACTTGATTGTTGTTTTTTATTTGATCTACTAGCTTGTCCATTTTATTCTCTAATGCTTCGAGGTTTTTGTCAACATTTGAATCAATTCTATCTTGAATTGTTTTAGTGCTTTCACCTCTCCATCGTTCAAGTTTTTTAGTTAAGGAGGAAACTTCTTTTGAAGTATCCCTTAATTCTTTCTGATGTTTAGTTGAAAATTCTTTGTAAAGTGATTGGAAAGATCTATCTTGTTCTACTAACTTCTTTTCTAAATTATCGAAATTTGATGAAAAACCCTTATCAATTCGCTCTTTTAAGCGCTTGAGGTCCTTCTCAAAATTTTCTTCTTTCTTTTTAGAATCATTTTTGAATTGCTTGCTGATATCCTGCAATTCTACTTGCAATCGTCGGTCGAATCTAGTTAGAAAAGTAGTTTCATCTTTTATAATACGTTCATTTAATTTTTCAAGGTTTATCATGAGTTCCTTTACAGGTTCAGTTAAGGTCATATTGATAAAATTGACCAGGTTTTGTACACTTGTACCGTTATTATCTACTGTATTTAGAAAGTCAGCTTCAAGTTTTGCGATAATATCACTAAGATCCATTTGATATTCTGCAACAGCTCCATTTAGAATGATGAGGAATTGTTCTATCATTTCGTTAAGAACATCTCGAGACCGCTCTGAAGTATTATGAATAAATTTGTTCTTTTCATTAGTTATTTTTTCAATAGAATTAACAAATTTATCTTCAATAGCATTCATCTCATCGTTTGCAGAAGAAGTGTTTTTGAGAGATTGTTCAATTAAAATCTCTATTTTATTATCAAAATCATTTGCTAGCTCTTCCGCAGCTTTGCTAAAAATCGAAAAGTGATTTTCCATTAAACCGGAAAGTGATTGTTTCTGTTGTTCTATAACCACCTTTTGTTCATCCAAACTTGCAATAGTAATTTTAGAAAAACGCGGTTGGATGGAATCAACTGTAGTCACCAGTGGCCGTTTTTGTTCTGTTAATACACGAACCATTTCTGTTTGGAAGTTTAGCGATGATTCTTCAATTGCTTCTGTTAAAGAGCTAATTGCTTCATCAATTTGTTCGTTAATTGGTCGAGTAACTTTCTCTAAATCATCTATACCAGAATCGAGTACGGTAAAAATAATATCCTCAAATTCATCCTTAGATGTATTGAAAGCTTCTAAGACTTCATCGAAGGCAGAATTGGCTTTAGTTTCAAAATCAATAATATCACTTACTCGTGCATCAACAGTAGCTTCAAGTTGCTTCTCTGCTCTAGCATAAGTAGCAATTAACGTTTTAGAGAAATTTTGCGCTAAAGGGATTAATCCTCGCTTAATATTATCCGTTGTTTCCTTTGTTCGGATTGAAGATTCTTCAAGAAATTCATTAGATGTCTTTGTTATTCGGTTTAAATCTTTCAAATCCATTTCAATGGATGCAAGGATTCCACTGAAAGAAGCATCCATAGCCATTTCGAGGTCCTTAATATCTTCCTCGGAACGTTCAGTTCGTTTCTCACGTTCATCTGTACTGGCTTCTCTTACATTCTTTATTGCTCCCTCTGTGAAATTATGAACAACTTCTGTAGTAGCTTCCAATTCACTCTTGCGTGCTTCAAGAGAACGAGTTAAAGTACTCAAAACATTGATGAATTTCATAACAGGGAATACAGCAATATAGCGACGATCATCATCATTTCCCACAGGGACAGTGAACCCTCGTTCATGCATAGCCTCTAAAATCGCGTTAATTCTTCCCTTAGAAACTCTACTTCGTTTTGAGATTTCCATAGGGGTTAATGCACCATCATTTACCAAAGCTTGGAAAACTCGTTTCTCATTTGCAGATAAACGAGGTAGTAAACCGAGAGCCTTTGCTTCTTTTTTAGACATCTTCTTTCACCATTCCAATGTTTCATTTAAAGATGAAACACAGTAATTTCTAACCGAATATTTGATATTAATAGTAGATAAATGACGGGCACTGCTTAAATGATTTATGTCCTTGCTATACATTGGATAAAGCTGTCAAAAGAAAAAATTCAAAAGAGAGAAGATTTGAAGTCATACTATATTCCATTTGGGCCGGTAGATCAACCTGGTAGATCGTCTGATTCGCAATTGACTAAAAGGTTGCAAACCTTTCAACAAAAATTCAGAAGGCTACGGATTCAAATTCCGTCCGGTCCACCATTTATTCTCTTCTTTCTCTCTCAATTACATGTTTGAACAATTTTCTTCTTCTTGTAAATCAATGGATAATTAGTCCTTAACATCCTTCTTACTAAGGTATTGTTCTTTCAATTTATTGCAGAACTCTGTTGTTGCTATCATATCCTTGCCAATCTTATTATCCTCAATTTCAAGAATTCTACTATTTGGTATTACTGAGAGTAAATCGTGTGTCACCGCAAGAACTGAAGCATTAGTACCCATAACATACTCTACAAAAAGGCTAATTATTTTGCGTTTATTTAATTCATCCAAGTTGGCTGTAGGTTCATCTATAAGCATTATTCTCGGTGATAGTACTAATCCCAGAAGCATTGTTGCCCTTTTCTTTTCTCCTTGTGAATAGTTTTCTACTAACTGATTTTTAATATCATCCAACGAGAGATATTGCAATAAATGATTTGTATCATAAAAACTCTGTTTACTTTTTTTATTAACTGTAAAATAATTTATATTTTCAATTAAGGTCATAGAGGGATAGAGATTGATATATTGTGAGGAGTAGTAGACTGAGTGGGATCGCAGTTTATCAATTGCTGTAAAATTAGATGAGAGGATTTCTTCACCTAGAATTCTTATTGAACCGATAAAATCCCTATCAATCCCTGATACAAGGTTCAGTAATGTTGTTTTTCCTGTGCCTGATGGACCAATTAGAAACACTAATTCACCAGGATAAATTTGTAGATTTAAGTTTTGTAAGATAAGTTCTTTTCTGGGTGAATAATAGAATTTTGTCAAATCTGTACATTCTAAAATACTTGTCTCTTTTTTGTCTCGTTTTCTTGGTTGATATTGTGGGATTTTCACATGTTGGGAAATTTCTTTTCCGGCAAAGCTTTCTGGTGATTCGGGGTTCTCAAGATAGATTTTCTTTGATTCGTGATTTACAATAAATTTGACTTTCTTGTTTAATGATAGAAGTTCTTTGATTTGGTTTGGTAGGAATAAGTAAGAATAGCTATCAATATGCGAAACAAAAGTCTCAGAAGCAACAGGTTTATCCTTATCTTCACTTTCCTCTGGAAAATTTTCCTGAGTATAAATAGCTCCTAATCTACCGTTGAAAATAAGAAAAGATTCAGAGACCACAGAAAAGTAGTTAGGATCATGACTAACAACAACAATGGTTGTTTTTTCCTCTTGATTTATTTTTTTAAGTAGATCCAAAATGATTTTTGTGTTCTTTTTATCAAGTTGACCTGTAGGTTCATCAGCTAATAGTATTGATGGAGAGTTGGTGAGGGAAATTGCTAAACTAACTCGCATACTTTCTCCCATTGAAAGCAGTTTTGCCTTTCTAAGAGCGAGATGTTTGATCTCCATTTGCTCTAGTATTTCATCAACTTGTTTTTTTGATTCTTCTAAGCTCTTACCTAAAAGCCTAGTTGGTACCATTAAATTCCGTTCAACAGTAAGCTCTGGAAAGAGATTATAATGTGGTATTTGATTAAGGAATCCAATATTCTGCAAACGGAAATCATATAATTCTTTCTTTGACATTAAATCAACGTCATGCGATAAAACATTCACTTTACCACTAGTTGGTTGTTCTAAACCACTGATTATTCTCATGAGAGTAGATTTCCCAGCACCACTGGGACCAATTATTGAAACAAAACTACCACTCTTGATATCTAAATCACAACCACCTAAAGCTACAATGGAACGACCTAGTTCAGGCTTAGGATAGATTTTTGTTATTGCCTCAAGATTAATCATCATGTACCCTCCATAATTGATGGTTGAAACTCAAAGAATTTCTTCTGATAAAAATGTCTGATGAGGATATCTGCTCCTAATAGACTCAATAATATGATTACCAAATAAAGTGAAAACTGGGCATAAAAAGGAACGTTCAGAATCCAATTCTCTGCTTTAATTAGAACTCTTAGAAGAAAAACAAGAGACCCAATACCTGCGCCAATGCTTATTGGGAGAATTAGAAGTAAAATAAGCAAGTACTCAACAAGGAAATTTCTTGAAATAGTCTTAATAGAAAATCCTCGATAACGTAAGACAAGTATCTTCTCTCGTCGAGCATTGATCATATCTTGTACTAAAACAATACCAATAATGAAAAATGAAATACCTCCAAAAATGCCTGTTACAATTGATAATGCTATGATACTAGTAGCAAAAGTTGGCAAGTAATCAGGATAAACATCCATCCAAGTTGTATGATCAATTGAATAAGGTATTGATTGTAATGCTAGTAAAAGTGCATTCATTTCTGATTGTTTTTTGACTTTAATAATAACAGCCTCGTCTATTAAAATAACTGAAATATCTTCATTATGCTGAAGAACTGTTTGGAAAGCTGATTCAGTCATAACTAGAAAAGGAATAGAATTTTTTTCAAAATGAAATGTTGAAAGTTGGTAGTCATTTAATAGTATTGGAAAGATACTATACATATCAAAAACTTGGAATTCCTTTTCAACAAGCTGCTCATCATCAGCTGTATTATTGTTAAAACCTAACATTATACTATTGTTTTCTGAATCAGAAACAATCCTCCTATTAATAAATAGGTCTTCTGACTGTGTGAGAATGGAATTCGGAGCATCACTGAATCCCTCTAAGTCATCTATAGTAATTCCCAAATTATAATCTCTGGAATAGGATACTGTTGATCCAAAGGTTGGTGAGATAACCAATACTTGGTAATCAACGTCAAATATCGATAACTGGACAAGAGAATAATTTGCAGCTGAATGGACAGAAGGAAATAATGAAATATCTGAAAGTAAAGACGCAGTGTTGGACGGATTTTCTAAATGAATAGAAACGTCAGAACCGAGATCAAATTTTGCAGAATAGGTAGCATGTTGTGATATATAAAGTGGAATTAAAAAAGCTTGAATAAAGATTAGAAATGAAAGAGCAATGAAAAAGGATTGTTTTTTGTGATGTTGAAAAGCAAGAGAAAGATTGTGCAAGACTATCGAGAATTTTTTTGACGCTTTTTTCCAGAGGGATTGCGATAACTTTACTAACTGTTTAAGCAACGAATTTATTAAAATAAAAAGCAAACAGATAATTGTTATTGAAATGGAAATATACAAAAAGATATCAAAAATAAAGACTATCTCAGAATCTAAGACAGTCTGTAAATTTAATAAATTTTTAATAATCAATAATGCTGTCATAGCTAAAAGTGAAAACAAACTAGTTAATCCGATGACCAGTATTTGAGTTTTGGTTGAACCACTAGTGGTAGCTGTGAAAGAGCTAAGACGATTTGGGTAGAATTTTTCAACTTTTCTGAGAAGAATTACTAAATTGACAAATGAAAAGACAAACAAGAAAATAAAGAACAATAATGAGGGGACAAATGCCATACCAAAAGAGATTAGGTTTAGTGTAAGAGAACTTGCCTTTGTTATACCTGAGATAATTCCAAGGTTCAAATATGTTAATGGAACAGCTAAAATAAGAGCTAAAAAACAAGAAGAACTAATTTCTATAAAACGAGAAATGGTGAATATCTTGAGGATAGTACTACGAGGAAAACCACGAGTTATGAAATTAGCATAAATGTCTGATAGCTTGAGAGTATTAGATGAAAAACTAAGCCAAAGAATAAACAAAGAAAATACTAATGATGCAAACCCAATGGCAAAAAGTCGAAACCATTGTTGTTGAATATCCCTTTTAAAGTGAATCATGAAGTCTGCTAATTCAAGAGTGACACTGGCGGAAAGATCATGATAATATGAAAAACCAGATAAATCAGGTAAATTCTCAGCTGAATTATAAACTTCTTTCAAATCAGCAATTTTTAATGAAGAAAAATCATAGAGGAATTGTATATGGATTTCTATTTCCGATGATAATAGTTTTGGGAAGGCATGAAAGAAATCAGTTAAGTAATTAATAGAAAGTAATAGCAAAGGTTGATCAGATATAAAGCTTGTATAATAATCTAGAATTTTAAAAAGAAAGGGATTTTCCTCTTCAATGATACTTTCAAGCAGGAAATCGTTTGTATTGAAAATATTGGAAATACTAACATTAAATGGATCAATAACGAATGTGTTATTTACAATTAATTCAGATTCTTCTTGAACAAAAGGTAAAATTGAAATGGTATCACCAATTGAATAGGTGTATTCAAGAGTAGTCTGTTCTGGCAAATCATTTTTTTGTACTAATATACATTCATCAAAAGAAATAGGAATTTCATTGATTATCTCAAAATATTTAGAGATTTGATTTAAGGATTCATTCTGTATAAATAAAATATTTGAAGAAGCGATTTCCCCCTCTGAGTAATATTGTAATTGAGCATCACAATTGGATATATAACCATCAATATATTTGTCTAAATTTGAGTTAAAAATAATGTCATCAATATCTCTATTAATTTCTGCAATAAGGTTTGAGGGAATATTTGATGTATTAGTAAGATAAGAATTAGAGAAGAAATAACCTATAGAATGTTGTTCATCTCCTTCTAAAGGATGTAAAGATTGGTATTCCAATAAAAAAGAAGACTGTACACTTAAACCAATGAAAAGTATTGGGAAAAATAAAAGAAATGGAAGCATAAAACTTAGAATTGAGAATAGTAAGTGTTTTTTATCACTGAATGTAAAAGAAAATGCACAATACAGTAATGATTTAATTGAGAAAGTATCTTTTTGAATAACCATTTTTAATTCTCTTCTCTGCTTTTTTGTTTTTTCTTATAGCGGTGAAAGTAATAGTAACCAACTCCTCCAAAAATAATAGGAATAATGATTGAACTGGTTATTATTAGCCAATAATAGGGTGATTTGATTGCTCTAATAAAATAAGGTTTACTTATGTCATTAGCATATATACCATATATACCAAGTGAGGAGATTATGTTATTATCTCCTCCAAAAGAATGATATTGAGAATGATCATTGTATGCATACCCTAGTAAATATGAATCAAGATAGGAGTTAGATGTACAGTTATAGATAAAACGCGAATGGAAAGGATTTAAATTACTTTCCAGATTAAGATTTATGTAATTCCAATCTCCATTAATCGTCAATGAGTAATTGATTAAAGCTATTTGTCTGAACTCTGAATGTGCAGTAGATTTTCTATAAATTATTGAAAGTTGCGAATTGTGAATATATGCATCAAAAATCTCAAGTCCTTTATATGTATAAAATCTAACATTGGGGTCTATTCTTGTATTCAATGTTACATATGCGCTTTCGGATACACTTGTTAAGTTAAAGGTTGAAGAGGTACTGTTGTATTCAAATAGAGCAAATTCTGTTGGAGAACTTGTTGAAGCAGATAAGGTACAGAGTAAGTAGATGTTGTCTGTTAACTGATTATACAACAATCTTCCAACTCTTATGCTACCTTTTATATTATAACCTGGATTGGAGAATGAGCAATTAGAATAATTAGTTAGAGAATGAGTAAGGAAATCGTATTCATATAAACGATAGTTATCTTTTCCTGTATCAAAATAGAGAAAATAGGCACTGTTATTATTTGGATTATAACAAGAGGAAATATCCTCTAACATACCATATTCAATATATTTATTAGTTGTTTTTTTAGTTTGATTGAGATCAAATACTATGATATCTGTCTTATTCCCTAAAATATTATAGCTAGTTAGTAAGTAAATTGCTTGATTATTATCTAAAA
The DNA here is from genome assembly GCA_018238155.1 of Candidatus Heimdallarchaeota archaeon. GTDB lineage: Archaea > Asgardarchaeota > Heimdallarchaeia > JABLTI01 > JABLTI01 > JABLTI01. The sequence continues at coordinate 157,497 of JABCTZ010000019.1, forward strand.
TATTTACTCCTAAAATACTGGGTGTTGACCGATAGTCAATGAGATAGTTAGTTCCATCAATAAGAAAAATCTTTTGACTTTCATTTGAAGTTGAATTATAGTAATAACACCAAAACTCTCGATTATATTCTTGCGTAGTCTCATTTTTCACAGAGAGAGCATAAGCAAAATAAAATGATTTCTCCATAGTTGAGGTAAAAAAGTATTGTCTTTCAGGATAAAACCCCTTTTCTTCCAGTAATTCTTTTTCTACTACTTCTCCATCTTCTATAAAAAAATGGCTAAGTTTTGTACTATCTTTGTGGTCAGAAATACCAATAAAGTGAAGCTGGTTATCAATTAAATAGCTTCCACATAATCCTAAATCATCACCAGTTACTATTAGATTTGAAACACTTAGAAACTCTTTTCCTTGAGCAAAACTTATCATAAATGGAGAAATAAATAAATAAGAAATCAAAAAAATATTGAATAAATGCTTCTTCCCTAACATATGTAAACATCCTTTTAACCTGTTCTTAACATAATTTTGGTAGCTTTTCTCGTTACAGTTTTTTACTATTTTCATTTGTTTTTTATAAAAAAGAAAAAAAATAATTGGAAAGAGTATTATTTAGTCGTAGTATGGTGCTGGGAAGCTTATGTAATTGATTACATCTTCTACTTGCCAATCATCACCATTGGAGTAATAATCATCCATATAATAATACATGGGAGTCCAATTACTTAATACATAACCTGCAGACCACCAAGTAAAATCATCTCGATCACGTCCAAAAACCTTGGCTCCTTCACGTTCAAAAATCATATTACCTCGGTTTTTAATTTGAAAGACACACATGCGATAATCATCTTGTGAACTATCGCCAAAGTTTGTATTTAATGTAGAATCACGTTTTACACCACCATCATATGAATCGATAATGTAGTTAAAGTCATCATAATCACCATTATCATTAGAATCTGAAACACAAATAATTATAAAGTCCATATTATTAAGATAAGGACAAACTACTCCATTTGATCCTCCACGAGATTCATAGATATAAAAGTCATTTCGATTTGTTGTTTCATATAAAAAGTAATGAATGGCTTTACCACCTGTTGATGGCACATCAACTAAAAGAATTAATGTTTCATCATAGTATACACTAGATCCATTGAAATACAGATAACAATTATCGTATATATATGAATTACTTAGATTTGAATTCACAAACATTAATCCTAGAAAACTTATTAGTAATAAATTCAAGTATTTTTGTTTCAATTTATACTCTCCAGTAAGTTATTCCTTTTCGAGAAACAACTACTTGAAAAAAAAAAGCAGTTCAAACTGATATTTAAACATTTCTCAGTTTTGAATTATTGTCGATTTAGTTATTTTACTCTTGTAAATATTCTTATTCAAAATGAAAACAATCAATGTTATTTATTATTGGGTCTATACAATTCTGCAATTCAGAAATGAATTGATTATCATAAGTGAACACTAAATTTCTATTACTCGTGTTTTTTCTATCAATTTCATTAAAATAAAAAAAAACTCTTCAAATGAAGTCGTGGATACACATTCCATCTGGTCCACATCTCTATTCTAGTTTTTCTTTCTGAAATGATCGAGCACCCATTTCTTTGATAGTGCAACTAGCAGCCTTTGTTCCAAGTTTAGCTGCTTTTTGAACATCTCCATCTTTTAAAAATTCATGAAGGAATCCTGCAATAAATGCGTCTCCTGCTCCTGTCGTGTCAACAACTGTTGTTGGTATTGCTTCTTGGAAATGCTCTATGCCATCAGAATTCTTTACAAGTACTCCATCTTCTCCTAAAGTTAAAACAGCATTTTCTGAATACTGAAGCATCTTGTTGATTATATCGTTATGGTCATCGAGATCTGTAAATGCCTTGCCTTCGAATTGATTGGCAAATAAAACATATGGAGGATATTTTTTCATCATTTTTTGTAGCGTAGGCAATGTTTGTTCAATTACTGAATGTGATGCAAGATCAAAAGTTGTTTTTTGAGCATTCTCTAAAATTTTCCATAATACCTCTTGTGAATTGATAATTAGGTATCCTTCAATATGGTTTATTCCTGCATTGGTGATAATCTTTTCAGCAACTGAATCAGGATGTAAAATTTCGGAAGCTCCCCAGTGCACAATAAAGGTCCGATCTTTATCTGGTGTGATAAGTGAAAAGAGCTGTCCTGTTGCTTTTTCTTTATCTAAAACACTGACAGGTTCTACTCCTTCTTCTTTCAAGATTTGCATAAAATGCCAACCATCTTCATCATCTCCATGTTTACCACAAAAGGATACATTTGAACCCAATTTAGCTAAATTGGACATAATATTTGCTGCACTTCCCCCGGGATTTTTAAAAATCGTTGTTTCAGGCATTCCTTCTAATCGTTTGATAATATCTGTAATGATCTCGAAATTAACTCTCTTGTGTCCACCTTTCTCAATTTCTACATCTAGTAAAAATGGATAATCTACTTCAACTGTTAAATCCCATAATACTTGCCCATAACCAAGAATTGTTTCCTTCATATTTTGATCAGAACCTTTGATTAGATTTAACCTATTTTTTACTTTGATTAAATAAATGAATTGCTACTTCTTTTGCCCACTCACCAACAGGTATATCTGCATCTTCATTCATTCTATTTAGATATTCTTTCCAAGTCAATTTATTATATGCTTTTTGCCAATCGCTAAATCGTTTCTCAAGATTCTTTTTGGCAATAGAATGGGCATCACAGTAATCGCCTTTTTCAATTGTAGATTGACAAACAACACACTGAGCGACCATTTATGTCTTCTCCTCAGCTATGGCATCTAAAGCTCCAGCTTTATTGTTTCGATAATTATCGATGACTTCATCGGGTGTTCCTGAACAATTTAGCCAATTAGGGCAAATTGTAAATGGCTTTTTTCCTTTCCTTCTAATAGTTAGCATTGGAAAACTACAATGTTTACAATTTTTCTTAGCTGGTGCAGCATAACCCTTCTGTGGTATGGGTGCACTCCAATCACACAGTTTTTTATAAAAACCTGTACAACCTACAAAACGTTTTTTCGTTCGAATTGAACGAGTAATTATTAATTCTCCTTGTTTACAAACAGGACATTTGCCAAGAATACGTTGTCTTTGCTTTAAATTCTGCACTTGTTCTTCTAAAGTAACGCCAATAATTTTCTCTTTTTTATGGAACTTTTCTAAAATTTTCTTTAATTGTACTATAGATTCCATTAATACGGCTTCTCGAGATCTTTTACCCATTTGAATATTTTCTATTTCTCTCTGAAGCTTTCTGGTTAATTCAATGGAAATAATATCTGGTGAATTTTTCTCAAGAGTATCTATCACTGCGAACCCCAAATCTGTTGCATTGATACTCTCATCTTCAATGTATCCTCTGTTGTATAATATATCAATGGTACTTGCTCGAGTAGCTTTTGTTCCCAAATCTTGTTCTTCCATTTTTTTCAAAAGGGAGTTGGGATTATATCTTGCAGGTGGTTGAGTATAACTTTGTTTTTGGTTAATATAAGCTAGTTTCACCACATCTCCCACAGCTAAATCGGGAAGCTCCACTTCATCGACTCTTCCAAAAGGAGAGTAAAATTCAAGCCAACCTTTTTTGAGCACCTTCATTCCACGAAGATAGAACATATGCCCATTTATGATAAGATCTAACCGAAGACCATTTTTAATTGATGGGTCACAAAAGATAGCTAAATATCTGCAAACAATTAGATTGTAAAGATTTCTCTCTTCATTTCGTAAATTTCCAACCAATTTTTTGCCTGTTGGATGAATTGGAGGATGAGCTAAATCTTTCTTCTTCCCAAAAGTTGGAGATAATTTACTTTTGGCTAGAAGTTTGTTTGCTCGAACCCTATATGAATCACTTTTAGTTAGTTGGGTTAAAATATCTCTATGATTGATTGCAGAAGTAAATTGTTGACTACTTGTTCTAGGATAAGAGATTAGCGCATTTAGATATAATATTTCAGCAGTACGCAATGTTCTGCTTGGAGAATAACCAAAGTGTCGGTAAGCTTCTGATTGTAAAGTTCCTAAATTGAAAGGTGATGGAGGTTTTTGGGTAATTTTCCGCGATCCAATTTCTTTAACTATCCCATCATGACCTGTTGTTTCTGTAACTAATCTTTCAGCTTCATTTAGAGATGGCAGAAATTTCTTACAATATTCAATAGAAATCTCATCTCCATTTAAGTCTATTTTTGCATCTATAGACCATCGTGGAATTGGGACAAAGGTTTGAATATCTCGTTCTCTATCTGCAACAAATCGCAAAGTAGGTCCTTGTACTCTACCTGTAGTAATAAGTTTGTATCGACCTGTAGCATGTTTAATTGACAAAGTAAGAGCTCGTGTGAGGTTGATACCAAAGAGCCAATCGATTTCATGTCGAGCAAACCCCGCATTAACTAAATTGATATTTACAGTAGGATCACGCTGCTCAAATGAGTTCACAATATCATTTTTTGTTAATGTTGAGAATCTCATACGTTTAACGTTTGCTAAATCTTGACCACACGCAAATTTGGCAATAGTTGCACCAATGACTTCACCCTCAAGATCATAATCCGTGGCAATTATTACATTTGAAATCTCTTTGCCATATTTCTTGAAGGCAAGAATGAACGGTCGAGTTTTACTTTTTTCATTTGCAAGATAAGATGGGGTCCATTTGTAACTAAAAGCAGGATAATGCCATCCACCTGCAGAATCTTCTACTGTAGAATAAAGATGACCAAGTGCAGGGATAGTAATGATTCTGTCACCTTTTCTCATGCTTTCCCAAACAGGTATTTTGCTAAAATTTCTTGGAACGGGTAATTTCTTAGGTTTTCCTTTTTCATCTAGAGCTGTTGCGATTCTTTTTGCTGCTGTTGGCTTCTCTGAAATACAAAGATAGTCTGTCAATTCCCATCCATCTCTCAAGTGTTTTCTACTGTATAATCTATTTTGAATAATAAAAATCATACATATAAGCTAATAATAAACCATTTGTTCTTCAAATCAAATAACATCATAAATTGATTGTTAATTTGATTACAAGAAAGTTTTTTTTGGAAGAGATATCTCATTAACCACTAAATGGAGAAATGTTAGTTGACTGATAAAATTGCTTATTTGGACTACAAAATATTAGAGAATTTTATGATCGATGTATTCAAAGGAATCGGCGTTCCTGAAGATGATGCGAAGATTTGTGCTGAAATATTAATTATTTCTGACCTTCGAGGTATAACTTCTCATGGCGTTCAGAGGTTAAAAATGTATTATGATCGAGTAACAGCTGGCATTCAAAAACCTGTTACCGAAATAAAAATTCTGAGTGAAGCACCTTCAACAGCTTTAATTGATGGAGGACACGGAATGGGTCACGTTGCTGCATACAAAGCTATGGAGATTGCTATTAAGAAAGCTAAAGAAACTGGTTCTGCAGCCGTAGCAGTTGGTAATTCAACTCACTATGGTATAGCAGGTTATTACCCATTAATGGCTATTAAAGAAGGGATGCTTGGCATGGCTGTAACAAATGCAAGGCCATCTATTGCACCAACTTTTGGGATAGAACCAATGATGGGCACAAATCCATTAACATTCGGTTTACCAACAGACGAAGAATTTCCATTTGTAATTGATTGTGCTACTTCAATAACCCAAAGAGGAAAAATAGAAGTTCTCTCAAGAACAGAAACACCCGCACCTGAAGGTTGGGTGATAAATGAAGACGGAAGTTTAGCAACTGATACAGTAAAAATATTGAAAGATTTGAAAGAAGGAAAAGCTGCACTATTGCCTTTAGGAGGTGCTGGAGAAACTCTAGGGGGACACAAAGGATACGGCTATGCTGCTCTTGTAGAAATACTTTCAGCAGCTTTTTCTGATGGACCATTTCTGAAAGATTTAACTCTTGAAAAAGGGTATAAAATAGGTCATTTCTTTTTCGTGATTGATATCTCAAAAATCATTTCATTAGATGTTTTCAAGAAAATTGCAGGTGATATTTGTCGTTCATTAAGAAATTCCAAAAAAGCACCAGACCAAGAGCGCATTTATACTGCCGGTGAAAAAGAATTTGAGATCGAGAAGAAAATAAAGAAAACTGGTGTTCCACTCAATAAGAGCTTGCAAAATGATCTGCTTTTCATGCAAAAAGAATTAGGGTTGAAACTGTTGCCACTTTTTATGGACAAATAGGACATATAAATAATGTGAAAATTTTCACTTGAAGCTATCAAATGAGACGATTTTTGGAAAGTCTAAAGAATTAGGGTCAAGAACTATGAAGCATCGTTGGTGGTAAGGATCGCCCTTTTTTGTCCAGTGACCAGAACCATAAACTCGAAAGCGTTCATTATAAAATCGGAGATGAACATGTCCAACAACAAGATGTGTTTCTTCAGTGATATCAGGCAACCAAATCTTGTCAAATTTTATTAAATTCTTTTTTGCTTCAAAGACCGCTTTTCCAATATTTGTTTTATTTACTAGTGCAGGATTTATACCGATTCTATTTCCATGAACGAATAATACTTGCTCCGAACCGATCTCAACTTCAACATAGTCTTGGTGGAGGAAACCTGTGAATTGCTCAAGATTACCGTCATGAATAGAAGAACTGCGTATTAGAACTAGTTTCGACCAAAAACCTTCTTTTAGAGCTAATGCTTTAAATTCAGCAAAAACAAGATGACTTTCTTCAGAAATAGTATCTAACAAATCACCGTTAATAATGATAATATCTGCTTGCTTACTCTGTTGTTTAATAACTTCAAAAAATTCTTCTTGATAACATAGCTTGTTTGTAAGGTGAATATCTGAAAAAGCAATAATTCGGTTTTCACGGAAATTCATTTGCTCAGAAGGAAATTCATCAAGAAGATCATCATCAGATTCTACAAACGAGATCTTTGTCAAATCCTTAAATAGAATTTTGAGAGAATCTTTCACTCCTTTAGGAAGCAAACCGAGAATCTCCCCGTAGCAATTCTTACAACCATCTTCACAAGAACAATCAGTTAATCTTTTGAGCGTTTGAGTAGCGACTTTTTGTAAATGACTGAACAAATACTCAGAATTGCCATTTGGATCTCCTTTATCATAAACTGTTAATTGATTAGTATTAATTGCAAGTGCGAATTCATTACCAGGGATAGAAAGAACGGTTTCAATCTCAACTTGTAGGACCCGCCCAAAATATTCCAATAATTTCTTAGTTGTAAGTTCTTTTGGTTTTGGAAAGTCCGATTTTAATGTAATAACTAATCCATCTGATTTTTCAGTAATAGCCAATTCATCCGATCGTTTTTGGGTTAATTCTTGCCAGAAAAAGTTCTTGTTAACCTTTTCTTCTGTATTCTTAAAAATAATTTTTTCAGGATTAGTGTTAACAATGGCTGAAGGTTGTTGTTTAATTGAAACCTGTCCAAAACTTATATCAACTATTTTTGTTCCTTTCACTTTCTTAGCGAAAACACCTAAAGTAATCTGAGGATCAAGTAAACGATTAGTTATTCCATAAGAATTTCTAGCACTTTTTTCTTTTGAGAGTAATTTTTTAACATAGATAATTCTTAATTGCTCATCAAAATCCAATACAAGATATTGTTCTTTGTTACGAGTGATGGTGTTTCCAGGCAAGCCTTTCTTTAAAACATCTCGAGAAGAAATCTTGCCAAGACTAAATGTTTTATTTTCAAACCAATCAGAACTTGGTCCCAGCTCTTTCTTAATAGACCAATTATTACTAATAGCTCGAATGGAAAAGGGAATAAGATGATTCTTCTTTTTTGCTTGCACTTTTAGCTTATTTTCTCCTTGACTTGTGAAGAGAAGTTTCCCATCATTACCTTTTTTTAGTACCATTAAACTGACAAGCTTGGTATATTGTAATCTAGCTAATCGATAAACTTGTGTTCCTTGTTCAAGGAAGAACTGCATTATCTCTCCAAAATCATTAATACCGTATCTAAGATGCAGTATGATTTGCCCTGCCAATATCTTCGGGTTAAGCTTGGGGTAAAGGATAGGATTACAAGTATTCGATTCAAGAATATCTTTGAGTATTTCCTAATTGTTCCAGTAAAAACTATCGCGTTTCTTGGAAAGATCGAACAGAAAAACATTCGTTCTTCTTTCCCCAGGAACAGAGCGATTACGACCAAAGCGTTGAATTATTCCATCTTTTTGTGTTATTGGAATACCAATATTAAACACAGTTTGGATGTTAGGGATGTTTACACCAAGCTCTAAGACAGAAGAAGAGAGTAGAATTCTAATAATATTCCTACTTCCTTTTTTAATCTCATCTAGAACTTTTTTACGGTGATCATACGGTAAATCTGCATGGATCATCTCAATAGTATCAGGATCAAAGAAAGGGTCATCTTGTTTGAGCTTTTGACACAAACAGTTTGTTAATAATTCTATATCTTCTTTCGAATCAAGGAAAACAAGGCAAACTTTTCCAGGCATTTTCTCTAACTCCTTCCAATATTCTGCAAGTAAAGAAACTGTATGCTCAACAGTCGTTCCAATATACACTTGCTCTCCTCTTACAGGTGGACAAGTAATTATTTTTGCTGCAGGTAAAAAGTCATTTCTGAATTTCTCTACATCTGCTATAGTAGCAGATGAAAGAACAAATAGGCTCTGAGGGCTCAATTTCTTATGTATATAAATAAAACCCTTAATATTTCCTGCAGCGTAACCGTCAAAAGCATGTATCTCATCAAAAACAAGATAATTAGCAGTCTTTATTTTTTTTATCAAAGGACTATTGTTACCATTCTTAAAATGATACCAAAATTTGTCAAAAGTTGCAAGCAAAATATTTGGTGGTTCTTGTTCTGTGTCATCCAATTCTTGATCCTTTACTTTAGTTACCCCTTTAGAGGAATTGGTGCTTCCAGTATCTCCACTGTACATTTTGCAAGTTAATTTTATACCTGTTTTTTCCTCAAATTTTATGAGGTACTCTTTCACTCTTTCAACTTGATCTAGAAGCAATTGTTTTGAAGGGTAAAAAATGACCATAAAATCCGTTTCCTCATTTAGTTGTTTGATAATTCCAGGAACGATGAATGAAAGCGATTTCCCGGAATATGTTCCACCATTAATAATAAGGTCTGGACATTTCTTATTAGCTGAATTATTCAATAAATGCTTTATTGCTTGTTCTTGATGCTTGTAAGGATTAGTGCTACCGGTTATTTCTTCGATCACTTCTGCTAATGCTTGAACATTACCAGGTAAGAGTTCTTGCCAAGTGAGATCAGTTACTTTCCTTGGTTGTGTTGCTGGAAGATTATGAATAGACTTCCATTTTCGAGGTTTACTAGGTTTAATCGGGAAGATCTCTTTCCTATTAAAATTGTATTTGCTTTTTACCATGAATGTCACCTATCATTTTGAAATATTTTCTACTAGTTGCAGCTTTTTCTTCAACCCAATCAATTACTCTTCGAATAATAGTTGTTGGTTCCCAATTTAACCAATAATTGTTGTGAAAATTTTTTTGAAAACTATCAAAAAACATTCTGAATTGAGAAATAATACTTGATACTTTATCTAAGTGAGGAGGTATATCAATTATCAATTCTCTTGTAAAAATTTCATCTCTTGTTAGAGTAACTCCTAGAGCAAACCGAAGCTCCTTTACGTTTTGGTTTTCAAGATTTAATTGATAAAGATTTTTCTTGTCTTTTTTATCTCGGAGAAGTAGACTTCTAGAAACCATTTGGTCAAGTATTCTCTGTATTTGGTTTTGTGTTAGACCGAGCAATTCCCCTAGATTACAAGTTGAGTATTCAACAATTGTGAAGTCTATTTCATGAGCATTGTACAATAACAATAAAATAACAATCAAACTCCTATCTTGCTCTTTAATTTGATGTTTGGTCAATCGAAAAACATTAGACTGTTCGATTACTTCTTTCTTGTACCAATGATTCATTGTTTCTGCTCTATAGTTTTCTCTTGCTCTTTTTCGCTCCAAAACTTCTTGTTCTATTCCCTCAAAAATTACTCCTCCTTCACTTGCAAAATGATTTAGCGCTAATAACTTCTCTTCGAGTTCAGCTGGGCAGAAAGTAAACGGAATGAAATGGGATTCATCAAAACACTTTTTGATCTTTTTCAAAGTTATCTGCTTATGCATATCTATCTCTGATAGACATTTTTCAAAAGCAACCCTCAAGCACAGAAGATTGAATTCAAATGCTCGCTGAAATGTCATTATTTGTCCATTATGCGAAACAGATTGTTCAAGAGCTTCTGAAACCAAATTGGTGAATTTGTCCAAGGAAGAACCTTTCACTTGATAGATCTCTTGTCCATCCTCACCTAGTACGTATTTACAATCGTTGAATCCGAGGGTACCATCTCTAATAGCTTTTACCATTGTTACTAGCACAAGTACACGAACAGCTTCTATTAGGTCAAAGTAGAAACCTAGCTTATCAATATCTGACTTTGTTTTTCTTCTGTGAAACAAACCAGGACCTAAAAGAGCGGGGTCCATGCCCATCTTATGAAACAGCTGATCTACTTCTGCTCTAAATGAACGTAGCATTTGATTAAGAAGAGCATCTAAAGGTGAAAAGGCACTGCTAACCTTATTGCTGAAGGATAGAAACATATCTATCACTAATCGACTATTTACTCGCCCTTTTGTCCAGAGACCTACTCTCGCAGCTTCTGCCTTCAACAAATCAAAAAAGTGTTTGTTGCTTAGTGCTTCTAATTGAGTGCCATAATAACTTGACTTAACTTCTCCACCAATTACTTTCATGTGCAAATCAACCATTCCTAATAATTGATGATTGTAGGACCAGTCAGAGAAACTTTTCAATTCTATTTCATACTTTATCGATAACAAACCAGCAATATTTGAGAGATGCCTTGCTACCAAAAATTGATGGTTGAATATTTCATAATCTGAGCTTTTTTTGATTATTTTTTCAATATAGAAATAGTCTTCAGCTGAAAAGGTTTTTTTATATCGACTTTTTGCTTTTTTCTTCTTTGATTTTTGTTCTGTTCGTACAATTTCGTATTTGTACTTTTCTGGTTCAAAGTCAGCTAGTAATCTCAGTGTTCCCTCTAATTCTTGGTGTCGTATGCCTGAAAAATAAACAAACTGCACTTTATCCAGAGCAATTTCATATTTACCAATCACTAGATAATAAGGTGGTTCATCACTCGCTTCGTTAATTTTTATTCTTGAACTCTCTACGTCATGTATGACATAAACGTAAGACGGATCTTTTTTCTTCAAAACATCAGGAACAGTTGCAGTTTCTTTATAGTAAAGGCTTCTTTGATGGTGCCTTTGCTCCATTTTCACTCTAACTTTTTTCTTATCTTTTAATAGGAGATAGATTGTCGAACAATTAGTACAGATAACTCTTCGTCTTGGAAAGAAAATTCTATCGAGTGTGCCAAATTCCTTTATTTGTTCTTGGCAAGAGAGACAATGATATTCATACTCTGAAACATTTCCTGATAAGAAACTTATTGGTATATCCTTCATGTCTTGAGTTAGCTCGTCAGCAGTAGTAGTGTATCTAACATTATCTCCATCTGATTCATAATCTTCTTTTTCTTTGTATTTCCCACAAGCAGTCAATTCAAATCTAATTGTTCCATTTGCATATTCTATATCGTCACTATCTAATGTACTAGGGTTTTTTGCTTGTTGTAAGCGCAAGAAAGTGCATGTTTTGAAGCGTTTATTGTACCATTGACAGTTCCCGCAATTCTTTTGGAGGTGAGGGTTCGCATCCAGTAATTCTTGAGTAAGATACTTTAATTTTGATTCTCCTCTATTAGTGTAAGTAATGATGCGAACAAGACGTCCTTCTTCTACTAATCCTTCCAATACTTTCTTGGCTTCTTGCCAGAACATGTGATAATAATCACCTGTGAATTTCACAGTTAAGGTTTCTCGATTGGCTCTTCGAAGAATCCATTCTATTCTTCTTTCTTCAATGGTGCATTTCTCTTCTTTATTATAATTCTTGAATTGTTGATAGAAAATGTATGCTTCAGTATTCATTAATTTTTCAAAAGCACCAAGGACTTTTTTAGCTGAAATTCTTTTGTAATTTTTAATTATTGGATTGAATTTCCTTTCAATGATCTCGATCATTTGATCATTCTTTTTTTCAGTATCTAACTTTTCAGGTATTGCCTCCTCAAATCTTTTAACTGTTTGATAACTACTGCCTATCAGTTGAAGATAAAAAATGATTATCTCATTCACGGAAAATTTGTGACTTTCTTTTTTGTTTTTGTAAAGAATCCTTGAAAAATGAGCTAAAAGTTCACTAAAATTACCCTCGACACCACCAAACCATGATGACACACTAAAAATTGCTTCCCCTAGAGTACTAAGTTTGAATCTTCCTTTTTCCTTGGTGACTACCGGAAGAAATCTTGCTGATTCTTTTGGTTTGTCCCAGGAATACGTTCGAGATAGATCTTGTTTACTGAGGTCAACATTAAAATCAAAACCTCTATAAGTTATTTCTCCTGTTATCGTTTTAGTGTTTTGTCCTTTTGTGAATGAATGAATGTGTTTTACTATTCCACCGAAAACTTTCTGATCAAGCCTATTCTTTTCTTTAAGAAGTTCATCTGAAGGTAATTCTTCTTCTGAGGAAGGAAAAACTCCATTACTGTAGAGGTACAGTTTATAAGTAAAAGTTGTTTTGAACTCTTTAACCAGTTCTTTTATCAGTTTTCTTCCCCTAAAAAGCTCTGTGAAAATAAATAATTGGAATTGATCTTTATATAGGTGAGGAATAGCTTCTCTGAAAGGATTATTGTATTCTAATCTTATTCTTTCATCGCATCGAAAGAAAAAACTACTATCAGCTTTAAAGAAGAATTGGTAATCTTTCCTTGATAGTATTGGGAACTGTGCTTCATCAAGAATGAAGGAATAATTCGGTCTAATGCGCTTATGCCTATGAACACAGCCAAAAATAACATCTAATTTGCCTACATCCTCGTTGATATGTTTTCGTCTTAATGGATTGATCAAGATAATTTGTACTGAAGAAGGATCATTCTTGTTTGTTGTTAAACCCCAGAAAGTGTTATATGTTGTCAAAATAAAATCTGCTTCATTAGGATAGTCTGCTTTGATTTCTTTGTCAACTTTTTTTCTTTGGGTTTCATTCGAAACATATAGTCTAAAGCAAGAATTGAGTTTATTAAACTGTTCAATAAACATTGAAGTTTCAAATCGGTTGTTGGTAACAATAATTACAGGTAATCGCGTGTAATTCTTCATTGCTAGTGCTCTTCGAACACCAAAGGAAATGACAAAATGATTAGGTTCGAAGTCATTTGGTTTACTTTTATTACCACAAACAAGGACAAAATTTTTCGTTTCAGTGAGAAAAGCTGTTCTATCCTGGAAAGAAAAATTGTCTAGAAGGTCTTTATCGATTATTCTTTCCCTTCCTTCTAATACTTCTGTCACACCCATAGAAAGGCAAAGAGGAATTTTTTTTGTGGAAGAAATAGCTTTACTCATAAAAGAACCTCATTTTAACACTTTTTTTCTGTCTTATTACCCCAATTTCGATCAAATTGTCCCTTATTTAATGTTATACTGGCAAATTTACTTTAAAAAGGACTAAAAAACCGACAAAAATAGTTCCTTTATAAACGTCAAAAAAAATGACCTTCCTTTCTGATTTATAAGACCTTAAAATAGACGTTTTTTGTATTAAAAAATACTAGTTTCTCAATAGAATTTCGCACGAGTGCGCCCGAAGGGCTGACCATTGTAAATGGGCAGATAGCACTATGCGGGTCGGCTCCGAGCCAGAACATTGAGTGTTTTGTCAATCTTCAACAGATATCCTTACAAATACAAAATTCTTTGACAAAGGTCAAAAGTACAGCATTATAGAGCATTCTTTTATTTGGTTTATCAATTGAAAAGTAATTACAGAATTTTTGTTTATATTCTTCCAAAGGTTCTTGTGGTTTCCCAATAAAAAGAATATAATTTAGTTCTTTTAGCTGAATTCCTTTTAGTAAATTTAAAAGATTGGAATTTGCTTTTGTTTTTAAAACACACTTTGACCTACTTGCTTGTATGGATATCTTTGGATTTTCTTTGTAAAATTTTAAAAGCGAGTAATTTGATAAAGTAAAAATCTGTGAAAGAATTGAAATTGGTATAGCTGTTGTATTACGTTCATATTCTGATACCATGCCTTGGTGAATTGGTAGTTGTTCTGCAAATTCTTTCTGAGTTAAGCTACCGCGTAATTTTTTTAGTAGATTCCCTGTATTCCCTATACAGAAATTTGGACATCTAGTATAATCAAAATAACCTTCAATCAGCTTTTCCTTTTGATAGTCGATTACTTGCCCACTCCAAGTACCACTTTTTAGTAAAGTCTGAGGTTTCGGTGAAAAACGATTAACTCTTCTTGTTAGTAACTGTTCTAGTTCGAGTTGTTTTTGCGGATGCTTTGAACCAACTAATACAGCAAACTGTTTTCGATAATTACCAGCAATATTTGCTGCATACGTCTCTACTCCAAATAGAAAATTGGTATACAATCTATACTCAATTCCATTTAATTTCAGAAAATTGATAAAATCATTAAACAATCCTTGAGAAACAGTGCAGAAATTTATTGTATCTTTATAACTTCCATCGGCATCCATAATACCGGACCAAAATAGCCTGCGGAAAGTGTCATTGGTCTGGAAGATAAGTGGTTCTCGTAAAGCAGGATACTTTCGAGCAGCAATAGGTTGTGAAGAAAGGAAATTAAAGAACCTGACAAGCCATTTCCCTAGGATGTTCACATTCCAAGCATTAGCATTTGATTGTTTGAAAAACTCAGTTTTGGACTTGAAAAGTTCTGATAACTGCTGAGTTAAATTTTCAATATGCTCTTTTGAAGCATCAATGATATTGATAAAGAACTCAGCGAGATGCCCATCTCCCATAATCACCCCTGTAAGGTATGCTAGTTCTTCGGATAAATAAAGTGGTAATTGAAAGCCCTCTCCACGAGCAGATTGGAACGAAATACTTTGTCTTCTAAGAAAAAACTCTTGCCAAGTTTCCGCTAACCGGAATAAAGGGAAAGGCAATCGTTTTTGCTCTTCTAAATACTTAATTATTCTTTTCTGCCAGGAGCGAATGGAAAAATCAGCTTTGGTCCCCCGGAAATAATGATGAGTTTTTTCTGCTAAGAAGAGTGTCTTCTTTCGAATCTTCTCTATCCAAGTTTCTTCTAACACAACATATGGGAATGATTGCAGTAACCGCTCTCCTGTAACGAAATCAATTTTGCGAACCATAATAGAATAAAGTTGGAATTGATTCTCCGGAGTGAAGATCTTCTCTGACTGGTCGCTCTCCAAAAGGTCATTTGCTGTGAGCCATTTATTCCGCTCCGTTGGTTCAGCATCCCCTAGCAGTGGATCATCTGACCAGTGGAGATGGGTCGTAATTGTTCTATTCCTCCTAACTGATTATTGTTTTTTTGCTTCTTAAATACCCCTTTGATTAGCTGTTCGAAAGTCGAATTGATTAAACAATTGTTAAAACAAACGATTAATACTTTCAGTAATCTCTTTGGAAAACAGCTATATATCTAGCTAAATATACTTTTTGTTGAAGAAAAATGCCTGCTCGAAAGAAAAATCTCACAACCAAAAGCTACCGGTTCAAACTACAAAGAGATAGACGATTGAACTGGTTCAAAGAGTTGGTAATGAAAGTAGCGATACTGCTACTCAATGAGCTTTGGTCGGAAGAGTGGATAGAACGAGTAGGTAAAAGTGGACTAAAAGCATACAAAGTTATCAACGAAGCGAGAGCACAAATCGAAGGGATTTATCTGCCTTCAAGAATTAGAAGAGGAATTACAGAACAAGTTGGCAGGATCATTCGGGGACAATACAAAAGGATGAATTGTTACTATGATTGCTTGGAAATAGTGAACTGGTTGGGAGTGGAAACAAACGAGAACAAACTCCTAGCAGTTGTTATGCAGCATTGTCGAACAACATCAAAGAAAAGCAAAAAGACCTACCCGCTCTATAAGAAAGTCATGGTCAAGCAAACAGTAGAGATGATAAAGAACTGGCACGAACGATTTGGAAAAGGTTTTACGACATTCTCATACACAGACTTTGTGCAACCAAAAATTCACAGGTTCTCATTTCCCTACGGACCAGATGATGGACAAGCAATACAATATTCCGCTCTCGATGGAAGAATCCACTACAAACTAAAATTGCCTGTTTGCTCAGAACCTAAGACAAGAAACGACTGGATGTGGGTCACAAGCGAGATAGCTATCCCTGAAAAAGTAAAAGCAAAAACAAAAACAGCAATAAGCAAGCAACCACGAAAACCGACCTTGATAACAAAAAGACTCAAAGGAGGACTAACCTATTTCTTCCTGCAATTCCCTTGGGAATACAAAAAAATGCAAAAGAGAAAAGGAAAAGAACGTGTCCTTGCCATCGACCTTGGCTTGAAAAAACTGGCAACATGTATTGTCGGGGAAAACGGTAAACAGATATCAAAACCAATCACGATAAAACTCCGAGGTTCACAATACCGTCACATCGAAAGACTCTACACTCACATAGCAGGGATACAAAAGAAGCTATCCAAACTACAAAAACAAAACAGAATCTATCTGGGAGTAACAATAGAGGAGGAGAGAAGAAGGCTCTATGAGAAGAGAAATCGATTAGGAGACGAGCTTGTATTTGCAACAACAAATACACTCATCCAAATTGCTCTCAAGTGGCAGTGCACGAAAATAACGATAGAAGATCTTCGCTCTTACAAACCTCCACGAGGTAAAAGAAGTTGGTCAAGAAGGCTCTCAGAATGGCTCAGAGGAAGAATAGCTCTCAACTTAGAGCACAAGTGCAAAGAAAACGGTCTAACGCTCCAAAAGGTTTGCCCATGGAATACTAGCTCCCACTGTCCTCGCTGTGCAGCAAAAGGAACGAAAGTCAAAGGACCAAACAACCTCCTTGAAGATAAAAAAGGTCGCTTCTTTCACTGCCCTGAATGTGGCTTCACAGCAGATCGAGATTATATCGCTGCGGTGAACATCTATCGAGCAAGCTTCATAGATTATCATTCAATTAAAAGTCTGAAAGACACCAGCCCCGTGCCCTACATGGACTCGGGAATCCTTCACCCAACTGTTTCTGGTGAGGGCTCAGAGATGATCAGTAACAACAACGGTCTTGTTACTGTGACTGGGAATGAACAAATAGTGCAATGTCCTATTTGTCCATAAAAAAAGGAACGGTTAACTCAATATGAGTTTCCATTCTAATTCTTTTTTTCTATTCTTTCTCATACGAAATTCTAGATAATGGAGAATACGTCATTATAAGCTAATAACTGCTTTTTTTGCTTCCTTACCACTGAGATAATTGATATCTATACGACCAATGAGCACTCGAGATATTGATTTCTCCGTAAGCTGTTTTGCAGCAGCTTCTTCAGGATTCTCTTCTAATTTGTGTATCATATTTAGTAATGCGTCCTTCTTCTCTTCAAAATCATCCACTAAAGTAACTATACCTCGAAATTGTACTGTAGCAAATAAATGATCACAGCTCCCTTGAATATAGCCCTTATCAATTAGTGCTTGTCCCCAGACAATGTTGTTTTCTTTAAGAATATCGATCTTTTTTCCTTTGGTAGCACAATGAAAATAGATACAATTCTTAATTGGATCATAACCATGATTAACAGTAACAAGATAGGGTTCATTGCCTTTACATAAAGCAAAAGTAATATGTTGAACTTTGGTAATGATTTTTTTCATTTCATCAATATCTGTTATTGCTTTTTCTTTTCTACGTATGCCTTTCATAGTTTATCAATTAAAATTAATGATACTTGCATATTAAAATTTGCAAATGAAATAAAAAGGAGGTTCCAAGCTATTCTTTAGATTTTGTAGCTTAGTCCTCTTTCAAATGCTTTTATATTTACATCAAGATATTTTGGTGGAAGAATAGATGTCATACCTTCTATTATCTGTTCATTAGTAAAGGGCAAAATATCTGTATTAGCTGCTAATGCTCCAATGAGGATCATGTTCATTGTTTGACTGACACCAAGCTCTCGAGCGTCAATTTGTGCTGGCACTAAAAGGACATTTGGTGTAACTCTTTTCAATTCTGCTTTAATCGCTTCAAGTGTGGGATATTTTATTTCCCCTTTTGAATGTCTTACTGCTAAAGGTTGATAGGTTGTGGTATTTACAACAACTATTCCATTCTTTCTCAATTTAGGCATTGAACGTAATGATTCAAGAGCTTCAAGAGCAATAAGAACATCAGCCTCTCCTTCTGCACATTGAGGAGATTCTGTTGGATCGTATCCAATTGCTAAATCAGAGATTACAACTCCACCCCTTTGAGCTAACCCATGAGTTTCCATTGTCATCACAGTTAAATTAGCAACTTGAGCTGCCGTAGCTAAAACTCCAGTGGTAGAACCTATACCTTGACCGCCCATTCCTGTTACGTGAACCTTCAATTTCTTGTTAGCCATAGTACATCTCTCCTAAATTCGTGTGAATTCCTCCAATTGTTTGATGGGCTTGCTCTTTATTGGGCAAGTTTGGACACAGCATCCGCATCCGATACATAAATCGGTATTGATTTCTGGTTTTTCGCCTTTCTTTTCAATTGCAGGGCATGCAAAATCTGCAAGACAGTTTTGGATATTACGACAAATATCATGGTCAATGAAATACGGGTTCGCTAAATTACCTGTTTTGCGCTCAGCTTTAGAACGCATCAATGCACATGGTTCTTCTTGGATAACAACTGCAAACTCATCTTGTTTAAAAGCATCTTCTAGCGCTTCAACAAGAGCAGGAACATTATAAGCAGGAACCCTGCGAATGAATTTTACCCCCCAAGCTTTCAGTGTATCATCAATGCTTATTGTCTTAGTATCCTTGTACTTTGAAGGTAAACGTGCACCACGAGATTTTGTCCCTGTGTTAGGATTTGGTTGATGTCCAGTCATTGCTGTTATGCCGTTATCCATAACCATTAACACAGTCCTGTGCTTGTTGAATACTGCATTTACAATGCCTGGCATAGCTGCGTGGAAGAATGTTGAATCTCCAACAAAGGACATAATTGGAGTATCAGGTAGTGCTAGCTTTATTCCTGCTGCTGTTGGGACTCCACTGCCCATGCTATACAGTAACGTTCCTTGATTGTGAGGATCGAGATAACCAAGTGAATAACAACCGATGTCTGCCATAGAATAACCCTTTAGTTTATCCATAACAATCTTAGCTGCATGGAATGAGGTTCTATGCCCACATCCTGGACAAAGAACTGGAGAGCGTTTTGGAACATCAATTTTAGATGACACAGTTACAATTGGGTTTGGTTTATCCAATAATTTGGAAAACATTTCTACTAATCGAGCAGTTGTATATTCTGAAATCATCAAATCGATATATTCTTCTTCTTTGTGCTTACCGATTATTTTAACATCAGTAATACCTTCTTCAAATAATGCCATTTTCACTTGTTCTTCAATGAAGGGATCGAGTTCTTCTAGAATTTTTACTGTCTTATTCTCTTTTATGAATTTGATGATTCTCTCCATTGGTAATGGGTAAATAATTCCTAGTTTGAGTATATTAGCAGATCCTCCAAGAATTCTCAAAGCAGCTTTAGTAGCTGCAAAAGCATGCCCTGCTGTAATAATACCTATCTTTGGTTTACCATCACCGAATTTTTCTTCTGTTAATAAGGCACCGCCATTTGCAAGGTCTTCCCATTTTTGTAGGTTAAGTAATGCTTTTGTTTTGAGTGGTTTCAAAGTAGCTGGAAGAGGAACATATCCTCCCTCTAAATTTGGATCATAACCAGTTCTAATTTCAATTTTCTTTATTGGTCCATATTTAACTGAACCAGTTTGGTGGCAAATTCTGGTCGTTGATCTAATCACAACAGGCATTTTCCATTTTCTCGCATAGTTCATTGCGAAAACAAAGTAATTTTTAGCCTCTTGAGCATTTGCAGGTTCAAGCATTGGTATATGACCAATTTTAGAATAATGACGATTATCTTGTTCATTTTGAGAAGAATGGGGTCCAGGATCATCACCTAGTATTACCACTAAACCTCCTGGCATAGTGTACATACTCAGTTGAACGAATGAATCTGCAGCAACATTTAATCCAACGCTTTTCATAAAAACCGTTGATGGCAATCCACCAATTGCTGCTGAGGCTGCAACTTCTGTGGCAACTTTTTCATTTGTAGAAAATTCAAAGTAAATACCGCTTTCTTCCGTGATTTCTGCGAGTCTCACACCAATTTCACTTGTGGGTGACCCCGGATAAGCAGTAGCAACTTTTACTCCTGATTCAACCATTCCTCGAACAAATGCATCATTCCCGAGAATTAATTCCTTATGAGGTGCGTCTTTTAGAATCGGATGTCTCTTCGAGTACATTATATCAATTTCCTTTTGATTTTTGCATCTAACAATTTATGAAAGACGTTTCTTTAGTAAATGGAATGGAAAAATAGCTATTAATCTTTTCTATTAGCAAATGCAAGAGGTTTAAGGAGTGTTTTTAGATATCAAAACACTCGAATAATCCGTTAGGAAGATCACCCATTATTATTTCATCTCCATCCGAATGATCATCAAAAATAAATTGACTATCAATATCAATTGTTTCAAATGAAACCGAATTCATTATAGAAACACTGGGAGGTTGAAGAGCCACAATGATAAATTTTGGCAGATTTACTTTCTTCTTTATAATAGTGAGATAATCGGGATGACTTTCTTTATGAGAAAGTGTTTTGTGATCTCGAGTTTTAAGATTGAATAATTCCACTCTCCCTGAATTGAATCGTATTACTTGGTGTGGTTCATTTTGATACTCTACGAGATCTCCAACTTCAAAATAAGGTACTCGAACACAATAGGTTGATAGATAAACTGGTTTGCCATCCTTAACTGACTTCAATTTGGTACTATAGTCAATAGATGCTGCAAGATTTTCTGCAAGGTAATGAGCAATGCTTTTGGCAAAGTGTTCACTTCCAATGTAAAGATCGATTCCACCTCTCGTTTGGTCCACAAACTTGGCAATATATGCCATTCGATTACCACTTATGCTCTCTTCTCTTTTTGTTTTAATAAGCTCAGAGATTAATCGTTGTTCATCTTCATTTATTTCTCTTCGATCACTGCGTACTTGAACAATCGATTCAAAATACCCTCGATTGAATTTTGCACAACGTTCACATACACCAATATTTATCACTAAATCGAGTTCCATTTCTTGTTGATATAAAGGAACTTCCGGATTGGGACTTCCTTCAAAAATAACTTTGAGAGGGTGTTTTGAAGCAACATCACATGGAGGATTATCAAAATCTGAAACAAGTACTAATTCTGTTCCTTTAGCTTTTTTAGCTTTCTTAACAAAGCCATCAAGAATATCACGGATAACATCTGAAGGTTGATTAAGTACTTTATACCATTTACTATGATACATTAAATCACCGCAGAGTTTACAAGCTGTGATATTCAGTTTCTTCTCTGGGAAAGAAATAATTAAGGGAAACTCCTGTGTATAACAGCTAATACAAAAACCTTCTACAATTTTTTCTTCGGAATCACTTTTTCCGCATTTACAACAAATCTGTCCCATAGATGTTCACCTTAACAAATCAAATTTTTTCATTGTGTGAGTTGCGCTGTTTTAGCGTAATAACATCACATGTCCTATACGACCATTTTTCTTACACTCTAACCACATGACTGCTAGGTCGCTAACAATTCTATTTTCTACAGCTGCGTTGACTATTTCAGAACCAATAAGGTTACAATTAGTCGCTTTTTTCATTTCTTCCAAGCAGTGATTAATGGTAACTAAATCACCACCAAAGAACCTTTCATTGACATAGAGCTCGACCTCACCATCGATTAGAGTTTCTCCTAGCAAATTTTCATCGCAAGCTGTTACTAGGTAGTCTTTTTCAGTTCGTCGCACTCGTAGATAGACCCGCTGTTCTTTCTTTGTCATGGCTATCACTCAATGAAGTTAGTAATGTTGTTTTCAATATCTATACTGATTTGACACTCGTTCGAGCACCACATGCTTCGCAAATAAGAAAGGTTATTCGATCTTCTCTTATTAAGACTGTATCTGGCTTTCCACATTCCGGGCAGATAACATTGTCTTTGATATATCGATTGAAGAGGTCAATCATTGTTCCACGAAAGTGTTTTCCAGAAAAAACTGCTCTCTGTCCTTCAATATTCGCTGAAGTAGCTAATTCCTTCGTAAGGAATTTTAGTACATGATTTTCATCACGTTGTAATGCAGTAACAACTTGGTGCCAGTTTTTTATGAAAGTACGATTGCCTTCAATAACTGCATCTGGTTTTGGAGGTTCAAAACGTGATTTTTCAAATATGTTATCAGGAATTTGTTCACGAGCGCGTTTCAATGAATCCAAATAATTTTGTTCTGTCATAGAGCAACATCTCTAACAAGCAAATATTAAACTTTTTCATTTTTCCTTATTAAGTTTTATAGAAATTCTTCCCACTATATCGAAAAACCTAAAAAAGGCACAATTAAATTCCAATCCGTGTTTCGATTATGACTGTAGAATTTGGTATTATTGGTGGTTCTGGCTTTTACTCTCTATCTTCAAAAGGGATTAAAAAGAATATCAAAACTCCTTTTGGAACTGTTGTTGTAAATATTCTTGATATAAATGATAAGAAAGTTGCTTTTATTACTCGTCATGGTCCAAAACATAGTATTCCCCCTCATTTAGTTAATTATCGAGCAAATATATTCGCTTTACATTCAATAGGTGTGGAACGAATAATTACTTCAAGTGCTGTTGGTTCTATGAAAGAGGAAATGACTCCTGGTAGTTTTGTAATACCCGATCAATTCATAGATTTCACTATTGGGAGACCGAAAACATTCTTCGTTGATAATTTTGAAGTGAAATTGCACAATGGGTCAATACGAAAAGGAGTTGTTCACATCGATTTAAGTGAACCTTACTGTCAACATTTACGAAATGAAACACTTAAACAAACGAAAAAAACATCTGAAAAAACTTTCAGTAAGGGAGTTTATGTTTGTACAGAAGGTCCAAGATTTGAAACTCCTGCAGAAATAAATGCTTTCAAAATATTAGGCGGTTCATTAGTGGGGATGACCTCTGTTTCTGAATGTGTTCTTGCACGAGAACTTGGTATTTGCTATTCAACTATTTGCTTGGTAACCAATTTTGCTGCTGGAATGCAAGAGAAGGTTACTGCTGATGAAGTATATGCATTATTCAAATCAAAAGTACATGACCTTGAAAAAATTATTGTAAATACGATAGCTAATTTTAGAATTTCAGCAAAAAGTTGTTCATGTGATAAGCTATAAAATCACTATTGATATTTTGAGAAAAGTAAGCCGTTTAGAGTGTTTTTCATTGCTTTTTTGATATAAGCAATAATTATAAACTCTAATACAAATAATATTAGAATATACTTATAGTAAAAACACTCTCTCTTGTAAGTAAACAAGATTTAGTGTATGTAAAGTGTCCAAGGGTGACGGAGATGTACAGTTACGTTTCACTAAAAGTAGATTGCCCTCTTTGCGGGAAATCTTTGATGGATTCTAAAGTACAGGTAGATGACATTCCAAGTATTAAACTAAATATTTCTGAGAATGGTGAACGAGGTACGATAAACTTAAGCTCGTTCTATGGAAGTTATAATTATGAATGTGACATTGACATTCATGAAGATTTGATATATCAATTCTATTGCCCCCACTGTTTTGAAAACCTTAATACTGAAGAAGAGAAATGTGATATATGTTCTTCACAAGCGGTTAATTTAGATATTAGAGAAGGGGGCGAAGTACGATTTTGTCCAAGAGCTGGTTGTAAAAATCATAATGTGGAATTTGTTGATCTTTCAAATGTTCTAAATTACTTGAAACAGAATATTGAGAAACCAGAGATTATTGAAGTACTTGATGATGATGAAAAAGCTATCCAAAAAGAGTTAATTACAAGTGGTACTTTTTTGCGAATATATTGTCCTCATTGTAAGAAGAGTTTAGTTGAGAAAAATTCTGTAATGTTTAAAATTAAGAATCAAAATAATGAGAAAGGCTATTTGACGTTGAGTCCATATCTGAACGTTTTTGCAGAGAAATCTACGATTTTTGTTCCTGATGGTGCTGTTGCAAATGATATTATGTGTCCATTCTGTGAAAAATCATTGGTAGATGAGGAAGATTTATGCGGAGACTGTAAATCACCTGCAGTAAATGTCAATGTAGCAGCAGTAAGGAAAATGATTGATTTTCATTTCTGTTCAATGAAAGGCTGTCATTGGCATAGTCTTAGTCAAGAAGATTTACATCATGTTTTGTTGGAGGATAGCATTAATTGGTAAGATGAAACCAGTAAAGAAAAATATTCATCAAAAAATCGATAACTTTAGATAAAATGATGTTTAAAGAGGAATTTAAATGACTGTTGAAAGTAATGAAACTTCTACTCAAATCTTCAAGCTCAATAGTTCTGCAATAAAAAAAATAGCAAAAATTTTAGTACATAACGATCTTGACCCAAGAAATCTAATACAAATTTTACAAGAACTACAAGACGAATTCCATTATCTCCCTGAAGTAATTATTTCCTATATTGCAAAAGAATTGAAAATATCAGAACATCGCATTTTTGGCGTGGCGACTTTTTATTCTCAATTCAAGTTTATTGAGCCGGGTGAACATATAATACGCGTTTGTATGGGAACTGCATGCCATGTAATGGGTTCTCAATCTTTACTGGATAAATTGTCTCGAGAGCTTAAGATTATATCAGGAGAAACAACAAAAGATGGTTTATTCAGTTTAGAAAGTGTGTACTGTTTAGGATGTTGTGCTTTGGCACCTGTCATGATCATTGATGATGCTGTTTTTGGAAATATGACTGCTGCGAAAGTAAATAGAACTCTGAAGAAATATCGAAAACAGAACGCGGAAAATTCCGGGAGGAATAAGAAGTGATAAATTTTGATTCAATGGTAAAGAAGGCAAAAACTTCTTGGAATTCATTACATAACCAAAAGAAACCGGTGATTTTTGCCGGTGCTGCATCTTGTGGACGAGCTGCAGGTATTTTACCTGTCATTGACAAACTAAAGGAGCTATCCCAAAAAATTCCTCTCGATATTGTTGAAGTAGGTTGTATTGGTCCATGTTATTTAGAACCTATTATTGGAATCCAGAAAAAAGGTGAACCAACAATTCTCTATGCGAACGTTCAACCTGTTCAAGTACAAGAATTGGTTGAGAATTATCTAGTTAAGAATGATACTCAACCGGATAAAGCGATTGGTACAATTGGAGACGGGAAGATCAAAGGTATTGAATCATTTTGGAATCATCCGATGATTAAGGATCAAGTGCGAATAGTTTTGAAAAATTGTGGAATAATTGATCCAACAAGTATTGATCACTATTTAGCAATGGATGGGTATCAAGGATTAAAGAAAGCTTTTGCAATAAAACCTGAGGAAGTCATTGAAAAAGTACAGGCTTCCGGATTAAGAGGGCGAGGGGGTGCAGGTTTTCCTACTGGCTTGAAATGGAAATTCACTCGAACAGAAAAGGAACCAAAAAAATATCTTATTTGTAATGCAGATGAAGGAGACCCTGGTGCATTTATGAATCGCTCTTTAATAGAAGGTGACCCCCACGCGGTTTTAGAAGGCATGGTGATTGGTGCTTATGCTATTGGAGCAAGTACCGGTTATATTTATTGTCGTGCTGAATATCCTTTAGCCATTGATCGTTTTGAGAGAGCTATCGCTGCTATGAAAAAACATGGCTTATTGGGTGAAAATATACTGAATAGCGGATTCTCATTTGACATCCAAATTAAGAAAGGAGCTGGTGCGTTCGTGTGTGGTGAAGAAACCGCATTGATGGCTTCTATAGAAGGTGAAAGAGGTATGCCAAGACAAAAACCACCCTTTCCATCCCAAGAAGGAGTCTGGGGCAAACCAACAGTTATCAATAATGTGGAAACGTTAGGAACTATTCCAGCGATTTTACGTGAAGAGGTATCTTGGTATAGTAAATATGGAACCAAATTATCGAAAGGGACTAAAACATTCTCATTAGTTGGTAAAGTGAAACGCACTGGATTGATTGAGGTTCCACTTGGTACAACATTGCGTAAAGTGATTTTTGACATAGGAGGTGGAGTCAAAGAAGACAAAGGGTTCAAAGCAATTCAGGTAGGTGGTCCCTCGGGAGGAACAATCCCCTCTGCATTTATAGATGAAACACTTGATTATGAGGAATTAACTAAACTTGGAGCAATTATGGGCTCAGGTGGAATAGTCGTTATTGATGAGGAAACTTGTGTTGTTGATTTAGCAAAATATTTTCTACAATTCATTCAAGCAGAATCTTGTGGGAAATGCGTTCCATGCCGTGTTGGTAATAAACAGCTGCTTGATTTATTAGTAAAAATCTCAAAAGGGCTGGGAAATATAGATGATTTTGAATTGCTTGAAGAACTGGCTTTTACTATCTCACAAGGATCATTATGTGGCTTAGGAAAAACTGCACCAAACCCAGTTATCACTACTTTAACATATTTCAGAGATGAGTACAAAGCACATGTAATAGATAAAGTATGCCCTGCGAAAGTTTGCAAAGAATTATTTCTGTACCAGGTAGATGCTGAGACGTGTATTGGATGTGAGATCTGTAGGAAAAGATGCCCTGTGGGTGCTATTACCGGGGAAAAGAAACAACCTCATGTAATAGATTTTGAAAAATGCATTAAATGTGATGTGTGTTCAACGAATTGTCCCGCAAAAGCAATTCGGAAAATAGACAAGGTGAGTGTTAAAATTGTTAGTAATTAATGGCAATCAAATTCCCTATGAAAATGGTAAGACAATATTAGAAATCGCTCGAGAGAATGATATCTATATTCCAACACTCTGTGCTCATGAAAGGTTGCCTTCTTTTGGTGCATGCCGTATGTGTATGGTAAAAGTACACGGAAATAACGGGTTCATGAATGCATGCACAACCAAAGTAAAAGAGGGAATGGTAATAACAACAGACAATCTTGAAATTAAGCGATTGCGACGTTCAATCTTTGAACTTATTTTATCTGAACATCCAAGTAGCTGTATGATGTGTGCACAAGCAGAACATTGTGATAAGTTCAATTCGGGTATTATGAAAGCAGGAGTAATAACCGGTTGTAATACCTGCCCAAATAAAGAGATGTGTGAACTAAGGAAAATTGCTGAAGTGTTGAACTTTAAAACAATACGGTTTCCAATGTTTTACAAGCATTTACCAATAGAACGAAATGATCCATTTTTTGACCGCGATTATAACCTTTGTATTCACTGTGGGCGGTGCGTAAGAGTTTGCCAAGATGTAGAGGGTGCATCGATATTGGTATTTACCCAAAGAGGACATGATACTAAGGTTGGCACTTCTTTTGAAAAACCACATATAGAAACAGATTGCAAGTTTTGTGGACAATGTGTTGATGTATGCCCAACTGGTGCATTATCCGCTAGAAATCAGAAATGGTATGAGAATGCTGAGAAACAAGTGAGTACAACTTGCATGTTGTGTGATAATGGTTGTCGATTTCAAATTGATGTTAAATGGGGAAGAATGGTTGCAATGAGACCTGATCCTGACTACAAAACTCTTGAGACGGGAATATGTGTCAAAGGAAGATTTTGTTTACCGGTTCTGCTAAATAACATGGACCGTTTAAGGTTCCCAAGAGTACGACGGAATTTCAAGTTATATCCAACAAATTGGGCCGAGGCAGCTTCTAAGGTTGCTGAGATATTGGAAAATTTTTCTCCAAGTAAAATTGCATTATATATTACTCCATTTCTCATAGATGAAGCTGACTATCTGTTTGCGAAGTTTGCTAAGGATTTGGAAATTACAAATATCTTTCGAAGTAAAGAGGACTTAAGTAAAATAAACAAGAAAGGAATAAAAGTTCTCTATACAACAGAAGGATTGCCAAATCTTGACAAATTTAAAACATTGGAGAAAATCATCTTACAAGAAGTTTTTTCTGCAGATGGATATGATTTTGCTGACGTAATTTTACCTGCAGCAGCATTCACAGAAGAAACGGGAACAATAACTACTTCTCATGGAACAATGGCTGTTGAAAAAGTGGTGAAAGCCCCTGACCTAGCTTTAGAAGATTGGAAGATCGTAGCAAAAATAGCTCAAGAATTAGACCTTTCAGGATTCAATTTCCTTGAAACAAAGGAGATACAAGGAGAAATGAAACGCCTTGGAATTAAGGGAAAAAATCGGGGCATTGAAGAACATTATCTGAAATACCGCGGAACAGCAATTGCAGATAAAGTGCCTGATTTCAAAATCTTGATTGATGCTCGAAAAGATCGAGACAAATTATGGTGATGTAAATGTACGAAATTGTAGAAAAATACGAAGAAGTTCCAAATGTTCATCGTTTAGTGATACGAGAACCAAATATTGCCACAAAAGCACAACCAGGACAATTTGCTATTCTTATGGCGGACGAACAAAGTGAACGTGTTCCTATTTCAATAGTTGACACCAAAGATGATACATTTACAATGTTTATTCTCGAGCTAGGAGTTTCATCCGCAAAAATCGTCAATATGAAGCAAGGAGACAGATTAGAAGCTGTTACCGGACCTCTCGGAATGCCCGCAACTTTAGGTAAATATGGTCGGGTTGTTCTTGGAGGGGGTTGCTATGGCATAGGAGCTATTTATCCACTTGCAAAAGCTTTGAAAGAGCAAGGAAATGAAGTTGTGACGATAATAGAAGCACGAAGTGATTATCTACTGTATTTCCAAGAAGAGTTGAAAGCGGTTTCGGATGAATTTTTTGTAGCAACTTCTGATGGAACAGAAGGCACAAATGGACACGTACAGGATGTTTTAGTAAAGCTAATCCGCGATGGAGAAAGATTTGACCATGCAAAATTCATCGGATGTACGTATATGATGATGAACTGTTCGCATATCACATCACCATATAGAATTCCGACAAAAGTAGCATTGAATACAATAATGTTGGATGGCACGGGTATGTGTGGTTGTTGTCGAGTTTCTGTTGAAGGTGTGACGAAATTCGCATGTGTAGATGGTCCTGAATTTGATGGACATCAAGTTAATTGGGATGAATTAATGAAACGAAAATCTTCCTATCTTATGGAGGAAATGCTTGCTTATCAAACAGCACCACATACTTGCAAAGCATTAGAAAAAGCTTATTCTGGTGATTTAAAATGAGTAAGAAGAAGTCTCCCTCTCCTAAAAAAAATAATGCAAAGCAATTACATAAAGAGAAACATAGTGATAAATCCAAACGTCCTCCTAGACCACCACGTACAAAAATGCCAGAACAACCCCCCGAAATTAGAATAAGAAATTTTGTTGAGGTTCCTTATGGTTTATCCCCTGAAGAAGCACAACTTGAGGCTTCTAGATGTATACAATGCAAACGACCGAAATGTGTTGAAGGTTGTCCTGTAAGTGTTCAAATACCCGAATTTATTGCTCTTATAAAAGACGGGCATTTTGCTGAAGCTGCTTGCAAGATAAAAGAAACAAACGTTTTGCCTGCTGTTTGTGGTAGAGTTTGTCCTCAAGAAACACAATGCGAAGAAACATGTATTTTAGGGCGTCGTGGAGAACCCGTCGCAATCGGTTATTTGGAAAGATTTTGTGCAGATTATGAAAGATTGGATGGGCATGTTAAACTCCCCAAGAAGAAGAAATCAAATGATATGAAAGTGGCAATTATCGGTTCTGGTCCTGCAGGTTTGACTGTTGCCGGTGATCTCGCATTACTCGGATACAAATTAACGATTTTTGAAGCATTTCATAAAGGTGGTGGAGTACTGGTTTATGGAATACCTGAGTTTAGGTTGCCAAAG
This sequence comes from Candidatus Heimdallarchaeota archaeon, assembly GCA_018238155.1. Taxonomy (GTDB): domain Archaea; phylum Asgardarchaeota; class Heimdallarchaeia; order JABLTI01; family JABLTI01; genus JABLTI01. The sequence goes on from JABCTZ010000019.1 coordinate 187,614, forward strand.
GAAATTGTTGAAACAGAAATAAACTATCTGGAACGTCTTGGTGTAGAAATTAAATACAATCACGTTATTGGTATGTGTAAATCATTGAATGAACTCATGAGAAAAGATGGTTTTGATGCAGTTTTCATTGGTGTTGGTGCCGGATTGCCGCGATTTATGAATATTCCTGGAGAGAATCTTAATGGTGTGTATTCAGCAAATGAATACCTTACTCGATCGAATTTAATGAAAGCATATCTTTTTCCCACATTCAATACACCTATCATGAAAGGAAGAAAAGTAACAGTGGTTGGAGGTGGAAATGTTGCTATGGATTGTGCTCGCACAGCACTTAGGCTTGGTTCGGATAAAGTAATGTTGGTCTATCGAAGAGCGAAAGAACAAATGCCCGCAAGAGCTGAAGAAGTGCATCATGCAGGAGATGAAGGTGTCGATTTTAGATTATTATCAAATCCAGTAGAAATTTTCGGTGATGATTCTGGGGCAGTTCAACGAATCAAATGCCAGAAATACATGTTGGGTGAACCTGATGATTCGGGTAGACGAAGACCCTTGCCTATTGAAGGAGAATACTTTGAACTTGAAACTGATTTGATAATCATTGCAATTGGTAATAACGCAAATCCGCTAATAAAAGCAACAACTCCTGATATTGAAACAAATAAATGGGGCAATATTATTGTAGATGAATTTGGTCGTACAAACAAAAAATTCGTCTATGCTGCTGGAGATATTGTCACAGGTGGCGCAACTGTCATCTCAGCAATGGGTGGTGGGAGAAAAGCAGCAACAGGTATACATAGAGACCTAATGGGAATAAAAGATGAGGTCGTCAAAGATTGATCATTGATACAAAACGCTCTTGCAATTGATTTTTTCTGCTATCTCTAGTTAATCCATTTTTGAGTAGTTAATAATGTTTGAATAAATTAAAGCTTACATGATAATAATTTGTTATTGAACGCTTAAACCAATTGAATCGCTATTTATTTAGGCACATACATATTATTTTTATAGTATAATCGTGAAGATTATTTGAATTGAAAATCTCTAAATCTCTCTCAAAAAAAGGTCCATGTCTGGAGATTTGTTTTATTAAATTTAGAGGGGATTAAAAAATATGTACAACCTTATAGCATTAAAAATAAATTGCCCGCACTGTGAAAAATCCCTAATGGATACTCAAACATTAATTGATAATATGCCTGGAGTAAAATTAAATGTTTCCTTTGATGACCAACATGGTGTGATTCATCTAAGCTCTATTTATGGCAGCTACAATTATACTGCGAACATCAAAATTCCCTTAGGCAAAGAAGTTACTTTCTCTTGCCCTCACTGCAAAGATTCTATTGTTTCAGAATTAAAATGCGATGAATGTCAAGCTCACATGGTTCCTTTGAAGATCAAAGATAATGGTCTTGTTAGGATATGTTCTCGTGCTGGATGCAAAAAACATAATGTGGAATTCGAAGAATTGTCTCGTGCTCTAGAGCACTTTTACAAAAATTTCGATTATGGCGATGCAAGTAGAATAAAGAGGTCAATAACAGAAATTTCTGAGAAACCAATTGATGATAAGGAAATAGTAAAATCAGGTACCTTCCTTAGAACCTATTGTCCTCATTGTGAAGAAAGTCTCTATAGAAACAGAGCAATTGAATTTAAGATAACAGGTAAGGATGGAGAAGAAGGTATCCTACAACTAAGCCCCTTTCTCAATGTTTTTACAAACGAATCAACTTTTTACATCCCCGAGGGAGAGCCCGTAAATAATGTTAGGTGCCCACATTGTAATGGAGACCTTTTGCGAAAAGGTGAGGATTGTCCGGAATGTGGAGAACCAATTATAGGAATATCTGTAGCAGCCCTGTCAAAAATAATTGATTTCTATTTCTGTTCAAAGAAAGGATGTCATTGGCATGGGATGAGTAAGGAAGATATAGACGATATAATCATTGAAGATAGTAGTGAGTGGTAAAACATGCATCAAATAATTCGTAAAAAAGAAATGGCCAAAGGTACAATTGTACAATTTGACGTTCGCGCTCCACAAATTGCTAAAAAAGCTAAACCAGGTCAATTTGTGATTGTAAGACTAACAGAAACAGGTGAAAGAATTCCCCTAACAATTGCAGATTTGGATAGCTTTGAAGGATATATAACACTCATTTTTCAAGTAGTTGGAAAAACAACTGCAATAATGAGAACCCTAAATGAAGGTGACGCAATAAAGGATCTTGTAGGTCCACTAGGAAAACCTGCTGATATACAAAAACTTGGTACAGTAATTATGGTTGGAGGTGGAACTGGAGTTGCAATATTGTATCACATTGCAAAAGCATTCAAAGCAGCGGGTAATACTGTGATTAGCATTATTGGTGCTCGAGACAAAGACTTGTTAATTCTTGAGGATGAAATGAGAACAATTTCTGATGAGCTGGTGATAACTACTGATGATGGAGGCTATGGACAACTTGGTTTTGTTACTGAGCCATTACAAAGATATCTAGATGAACGATATGATATTAAGGAAGTTTATGCAATTGGACCAATTCCAATGATGAAATTCGTTTGCAAATTGACAAAGAAATATAATGTGCCAACAATGGTCAGCCTCAATCCTGTAATGATTGATGGAACTGGTATGTGTGGTGGTTGTCGTGTCAATGTTGGCAATGAAACTAAATTCTGCTGTGTTGATGGTCCTGATTTCAATGGTCATGAAGTTGACTTTGACGAGCTAACCAAGCGCAATTCTATGTATCTTAAGGAAGAAAAAGATGCACTATTATTTTCCATAAGAGGTTAAACGAATGCTTGATTATAATATTAAATACCTTAAATTTAAAACCTACTTGAATATCTACTGCCCTCACTGTCGTAACAGTTTCAACAAGAAAGAAAAAGAAATGGACACTCTCAAATTCATCGGTGTCTATAAGGGTGAAGATTTTGATTTAACTTTAAGTCCTTATCTCGACGTTTTTGAGGCTAACGCTTCCATTCCTATGAAGGACGGAATGATTCTTGATGACTGCAAATGTCCTCATTGCAAAAAAAGTCTCCTGATTTCCGAAAAGGTCTGTGGAGAATGTGGTTCTTCTGTGGGTGAAGTTATTATCAGTGCATTTTCAAAGCTAATTCCTTTCTTTGTTTGTTTTAAATATGGTTGTGAATGGCATGGTTTAACTAAAGCAGATGAACGAAGAATCAAGCTTAAAATTCCTAGACAAGAAATGCCTGAACAAGACCAAGTGCTCCGAATTCACAATTTCAATGAGGTTCCCTATGGCTTAACTACTGAATTGGCTTTATTAGAGGCAGGTCGATGCTTACAATGCAAACGACCAAAATGTGTCGAAGGTTGTCCAGTAAATATTAACATCCCTGAATTCATTCGCTTAATTGCTGAAGAGAAAATTGAAGATGCAGTCATGAAAATTAAAGAAAGAAATCTTTTTCCAGCGATTTGTGGTCGAGTCTGTCCTCAAGAGAGTCAATGTGAAGCACTTTGTATTTTAGGGAAGCGAGGTCAACCTGTTGCTATTGGTCATCTTGAGAGATTTATTGCTGATTATGAACGCCGTATGGATTTCAGAAAATTACCCGTAATTGAAAAGAAAAACAATAAACGAGTTGCAGTTGTTGGTTCGGGACCTGCGGGTTTGACTGTAGCTGCAGATCTTATACAGTTGGGTTACAGTATAACTATTTATGAAGCACTTCACGAACCTGGCGGGGTACTTGTTTATGGTATTCCTGAATTTCGTTTGCCAAAGTCAATTGTTCATTACGAAATTGAGTTCTTAAAGAACCTTGGATGTCGTATTGAAACAAATCATGTGATTGGTTATATCTATAGCATTGCTGAATTACTTGAAAATTATGATGCAGTCTTTTTAGGTGTCGGTGCAGGTTTACCTCGTTTTATGAACATTACAGGTGAAAGTCTATGTAATGTGTTTTCAGCCAATGAATATCTTACTCGAATGAATCTTATGAAGGCATACAAATTTCCCGAATATGATACTCCAATGCCAGAAGGTAATGATATTGTTGTCATTGGTGGTGGAAATGTAGCAATGGATTGTGCTAGAAATGCAAAACGAACTGGAGCAAAAAATGTTACCATTGTTTATCGTCGTTCAAGAAAGGAATTACCCGCAAGGCATGAAGAAATTCGTCATGCAGAAGAGGAAGGCATTAATTTCAAGTTACTAACTAATCCCGTTAGATTTATCGGTGACGATCGAAATTGGTTGAAAGGTATAGAATGCGTTTTGATGGAACTAGGTGAACCCGATGATTCAGGACGAAGAAGACCTATCCCAATTGAGAATTCAAACTTAACTATTCCCTGTGATGTAGCAATTGTTGCTATAGGTAATAGACCAAATCCTATTCTCTTCAACACTACACCCGCTCTACAAGGTAATAGGTGGGGTTGTATCGAAGTAAATCCTGAAACAATGGAAACTTCGATTGAATACGTTTATGCTGGAGGAGATATTGTTACTGGAGCCGCAACAGTAATCTCTGCAATGGGTCAAGGGCGTATCGCAGCAAATGCAATGCATAAGAAATTATCGAGACCAAAGAAGAAATCAAAACCCGAAAAAGCTGAAGTTGCCACTCCAAAACCCAAGGCAAAAGCTAAATCTACGTCAACCCGAAAGAAAGCTTAACAATTAAAAATAAAATCCACTGACTGATACATCATTAGTGAATACGAAGTGAGCGTTAGAATATCTAACGCCTGATTCTTTTTTTACATATTGTTGGAAGTTAATTCTTGCATCCTTGCATTTCTTCACTCGAAATACATAAGAACTAATTTTTCACATTACTAATTATGACTCGATTGTATTTTTTCTTTTGCGAGAATTGTAATAAACTGACACCCATTTTTGAATGTCAAATGGGTTGGATAGATCAAACAGGTAAGGTAGGACATCGTTTGACATTTGAAGGAGAACCCGATGGTGAATATACTGGTAAATGGGAAACAGTCATTATACATGATACAATGTGTATAAAATGCAATTTAGAATATAGAATTATTATAGGAGATTTCTCTTGCAAGCTAAAAGAACAAGCAATAGATAATCAGAATGCCAATTTATATGTACAAATGAAAGATTTTGAGTACGAAGATGGAGAAATAGAGGGACACAAAGTTTACAATATAAGTAATACTTGCTTGAAATGTCAAGGGGAATTACTAACTGGATCACAATTAGTAGAAAGAGCATTGCTAAAGAAAGAGAGTAGAATTGCGGGATTAAAACCAGAGGATACAAAAGATAGGATAATGAAATGTCCAAAGTGTCGAAAGGCTGATTTCGAATTCGACCATGCTATTAGATATCATTGAAAAATTCACACAATTTGTTCTGGTATTTGCTCATATTATTCTCTTTCTATTTACACAAAGTTTTTCATATTCATTCTATTCCTATTTGTTAGAATATCAATTAGTAGGGAAAAATAGTATTTAGGAAATTGAAATGATGAAAGATAAAATTTTCACAATTAGTGGCAGAAATATCAATTCCATAGAAGAATTTCATGACGAAGTTCAAAACGTTCTTTGTCCAAAATTTTCTGGATACGGTCGGAATTGGAACGCGTTTAATGATATTTTGCGCGGTGGGTTTGGTCCCTTTGAACTTGATGAAAAGATTATCATCGTTTTCAAAAATAAACGTAATGTGAGAAAGCGCTTAGGTGAAAACTTTCTAGTTAAACTCACTAAATTAGTTGAGAAACATGATAATGTAGAGTTACTATTCGAATGATTATTGACTCTGCTCTTTTTCATTATTTTTGTCAGATGTATTAGCAAATAGTGTTCACTAATAATATTCAAATCTCTAGCAAGCAATACAGTTTGAAAACTTTTCACAAAAATGCTTATTAAAGAGATGAAATAACCTTATCTAAAATAATGCGAGTATTGAATTGAGGGAATAATGATTGGTCCAGAAATAATTAACGCAATGTTTTGGTTATATCTAGTTAATGCCGTTTTGCTTATTCTACATGAGATTGATTCAGCTTACTGGAAAGAATGGGAATTATTCAAAATACCTGGAGGAGTAACAAGTTTCTTAATAATGCATATTCCATTGCTTTTGGCAATAATTTTTGGATTAACTACAATAGAGAAATGGCCAATAGTAGGAATAGTATTTTCATTCCTTGTAAGTGCTGGTGGATTATTTGCATTCACAATTCATACTATATTCATCAAGAAAGGAAGAGAAGAATTTACAACAAAAACCTCTCTCTCTATTCTAGTTGCAACTTTGATTGTTTCTATAGCACAAATAACAGTAACGATTTTGACTGTAATATATCAAATGAGTATTTAGGAAAAAACTGAAACATCTACAAAAAAATAGCTTATTTGCAAAAATAAAATCTGCTAAAAAAGAACTAAAAAAAGAATAAAGATAAGGTAAAAATTACCCTATACATTTAGAGCGGTATATCTTTTCCTCCTCCGCCACCTCCTCCTCCTATGATTTTAGTGCCAGAGCTTGAAAGTTTCCAAGATACTAGTTGAGTGCTAAATATACCTAATGATAGTCCTGAATCGTAAAGAACTAATTGGTCAAGGATATATAAGTTACAGATCATTCTAACGTTATAGTATTTCTGTTTTGTAACACCATTTTGAACGTATTTCTGACCCCAGAAGGTATAGTATGTAGTACTGTGTGTTAAGCCCAAAAAAATAAAACGACCCCAACCAAACTCCTCATATGTACAATCGTAACTAATGACTGTTCTGGAATCTACAACATATTCAGCAAAGAGAAGATTTAATTTAAACATGAAGAAGTTAGAAAAGCTTTGGAAATTAGAATATACACTCAATAATTGTATAATGAATGTAATTGGTGTAATGCTTCTTCCAAATAGTTTGAAGATACCATAAGTAATAGCCGTAGTGAAAGAGGAACCTATAATAAATGAATTTCTATTAAGAAACTCAGCAAAAACATCATAAATAGATATTTTGCCTTTTCCACGAGCGGTATAAGTGCCTGTTATTCTTGTCCATAAAGTTTCTTCAGGGAATAACATATATTCAAAATCGTTGCTAATGCTACTAATAGAGTCGGTAACAAGCTCTTCTTCCTCTAAAAAGGCACCTAATGCCAATGCAGAGAAATCAACACTGATTCGGTAATCGACGACAGCTTCAAATGGACTTAAAACATTCACTAAAGCTTCTTCATTATTATCATAAAGATTGAAGCTATAACAAGTAGGAATGATTACAACCTGTTCACTGTTTTGAGTGACAACATTGGATAAATCCAACCAAGCGACTTCTTGCCCAGCAATATTAATACCTGCTTCATTACTATGTCCAAAGAGAACAAAGTAGTCTTCAGAATTTTGATCTAAATAGAAATCCAAATGATCTAAACTGACTACTGTTTCTGTAGTAACATCAATAAAAGGATCCAATTTAATCCTCAAATCATTTACACTCTTAGTCAAAATTTCATCCTCAGCAAAGGAGACTATTGTTATTGAAGGAGTGCCATTGTTTTCATACACTTCAGTTTTTTTCGCAGGCTCTATTGAGGCCACAAAAGAACCTCCAATCATACTTAGAGATTGACCTAGAAAAATGCCTACTATTAAAACAAATATCATCATACGTTTTTTTTCATTCAAAAATAAAACCTCAGTTTATAATTTCTATATAATTATTCACTTCTTTCCATATAAAACTTTCTGATTAAAACTCCTCGAAAAAAACTATTATTATTCCATGTTAATTTTTAAAACGTTTTGATCCTTTTACTTAATCATAAAAACTAAAGCTCCCTCGAAAAATGATTTATTTGATAATCACTTTTTAAAAAATAAACCAATGGTAAAAGTTTAAAAGAAGAGAAAGGAAAAAAAGGACTAACATTGCCACCGTGGCTTAGCCTGGCAGAGCGTCTGACTTGTACGATGAATTGTTTTGACAATCCACCTAAGAAATCAGATGGTCGAGGGTTCAAATCCCTTCGGTGGCTCCAAATTTATTTTTTTGTGCTTTCCTCTTTACTTTTAGATATTTCATTAGCAACTTGCAGCTCTTTCACTTTTCTTTTTTGAACACAATTTGCTTTGTTTGTGTAATTCAAA
>JABCTZ010000021.1 GCA_018238155.1 Candidatus Heimdallarchaeota archaeon
TTCTTATCAAATTAATAGTCTTAATCCTATTGATTATAAAATATCTCCACTGGATGGATGGAGCAGAAATTTTGGTGATGTGAAAAACGTTATAGAAAATGATAATCTGCTTTATCTTGTTGGAGGAGATAATGAAGTATTTATTGTAAATGTTACAAATCCGATGAATCCAAAATTAGTTGGAAGTTATACTAATGGTTCAGAAGCACTTACATCAGAAATAAAAGAGAATCTTCTCTTTTTAGGATTAAAAGAAACCGGGTTGGAAATAATCGATATCCAAAATAAAACAAATTTGGAGAGAGTGGGATATTACAATATTAGTGGAACAATAAAGGATATTTGTATTAGAGGAGACTATGTCTACCTTTCAAAAGCGTCTTCAGGTATAGAGGTTTTAAACATAGCAAACATATCTCAACTTACAAGCATTACTGATTTTTATGATGGGGGATCAGCAGAGAAAATCATCAGCATCAATGATATCCTTTTTGTTGCCGATAGCTTGGATGGTCTAGAAATTTACAATATCTCTAATCCAAATGTTCTTCAAAAAATAGCAAATTTCACAGATGGTAGTAAGATTTTTGATGTTTCAATAGAGGGAAATTTTGCCTATATATTGAGTGATAATAACTCTATGAAAATATTGAACATTAGTAATATTATGAATATCAAAGAAGTTGCTGAATATTATATTGAGGATCCTACCAATATTATTGCTAAAGATAATCTAACAATGATATCAAATGATAACAAAATAACAGTGTTGAACTGTACTAATCCCTTGTATATTGAAAAAATCACCGTATTTAATGCTACTGCTGATATCATAGCTTGGTCATTAGAAGATAACAACTTATATTTAGTAGATGATGAAGGAATCGAAATTATCGAAATAAGTTCGAATACGATCTATAACATCAAACATAGATTCGGATTTGGTGATATAAATCAAATAATTCTAACTGAAGAATATCTATTTACTTCAATGGGAACAGAGGGATTAGCAATATTAGATATTAGAGAACCGACTTCGATTTATGCTATTAGTGAATATAATACATCCGGTAAAATAAATGCTCTCATTAAAAACAATCATTTTCTATATTTAGCTATTGAAAATAAAGGAATAGAAATTCTCGATATAGAAAATCCAAAATTACCAAATAAAGTTGGTGAGTTCATTACAGAAGGTGAAGCTAGAGATATTTGTATTGCTAATGAGGAATATCTATTCTTAGCTGATGGTAGCGGCGGTATAAAAGTATTTGATCTAAGTAATCCTGAACAACTTCTACTTGTTAACAATTTCACAGAAAGAGATGACTTCACTAAAATAAAATTCTTTGATGAAACCCTTTTCACAATAACTGTTGGAGGAGAAGTTTATCTGTATGATTATTCGGAATTAATAATACCTGATAATGATTTCTTTAATTGTGATTTTGGATTTATCTCAGAAGCTGGTGGAGAATTTCTTGATGTTGTCTTGAAGGATAAAATTGCTTACCTAAGCACAGGAACCAGTTTAGTTCTAGTGGATATAAACGATAGGGATGATTTTGAACAAATTCGAACTATAACTGATGGCTTCTACTACACATTGGATTGTGAGGGAAATCTATTGTTTGCGAGAGGAAGAAGTTCAGTCCAGCTTTTAGATATAACAAATCACAACAACATAAAACAAGCTGAACTCTTTGTTAATAACACCTACTTGTTAAGCATAGCAGTAGAAAATGACTATTTAGTAGTTTCAAATATTGTAAAGGGAGATGATATACTTCTCTTTCAACTTCAATATCCTGACACAGAATCATCAAACCTAATTTGGCCATATATAATTGGTCCAATCGGTGGAATAATGATTGTTGTAGCAACGGTTTTCGGAATAATAGAAATACAAAAGAAAAAAATACTAAAAAAACAACCTGAAAATTGAAAAAGCATAAGAGCTTTCTTGAGAATAAACATTCGATATAGAATTATTCCCTAAATAAGAGCTTAGCTGGGTTGTTAGTTCAGTACCTAGGTTATTAGCAAATATGTAGTCGTCAATAGAACCACTATTGTTCCCAAGATAATCTTCATAAGAGAAATCCCGAGATAATACAATATCACTTTGTTCTGCTCTATTATCATTCATATAATTAACTGAGAATTGTGATTGAAACGAATCGAAGAAGAAAAAGCTGCTAGCAATAGCAATTGTAACCAAAGTTAGAGCAATC
>JABCTZ010000022.1 GCA_018238155.1 Candidatus Heimdallarchaeota archaeon
ATCAGTGGGATCAGTTTGATGTGTGTTCACTTCAGCACCATCGAGAAGACCATCGGCATCTGTATCTAAATCAGTGGGATCAGTTTGATATGTGTTCACTTCAGCACCATCAAGAAGACCATCGGCATCGGTATCTGGATCGTTTGGGTCACAACCATTTGTGTACTCAGCGCCATCTAATAATGCATCGTTGTCAGAGTCATCATCATTTGGATCGGTTATATATCCATCATCACCAGTTACAACTTCTTCGCCATCAAGGAGACCATCATCATCCGAGTCAGAGTCATTGGGGTCAGTTTCAAAAAGTACTTTCTCATAATAATCCGATATTAAATCATCATCCGTATCAAAATCAAAAATCTCCAATCCATCACTACCATCTGCAACATAAGAAAGATTATTGCTTATTATAACATCTTGAGCTAATCCGTGGTCAAATATCGCACCAATAATAGATGGAGCTGTCACATCCGAGATATTTATACTAATTAATCCATCTGAGCTGGCTGCAACATATGCGTATTTTCCACTAATTGCAATACTCTCACAATTACTAATCGTAGAAATTGAAGATATTTTCTGGGGGTTTGTTTTATCTGATACATTAATTATGTTAAATCCCAAACCATTTAGAGCATCACCAAGAAAAGCATAATCTCCAACCACTTGTATATTTTCAGCTTTTAAAGACGTCAAATTCCATTGACCTACTTCAATTGGACTTTGAATATTTGTTATGTTGATGATTTCTAATCCATCAGCATTGTCAGCAATAAATGCAAAATCATCTTCAATGCATATGTCAAATGCGTTCCCACCATCAAATAATTTTACCACCTCAAAAGGAGCAGTTTTATCAGTAATATTTAAAATAACAAGACCATTTAGACCTGCTGCAGCAAAAACGAAATCATCTTTTATAGCAATATTGTATATGTTTTCTCCATTATTATAAGTAGCAATTTCTTCAGGATTTGAACTATTGGTAATATCTACAATTTTAATGCCATTATTTAAGCAACTAAGATATGCATAATTTCCTTCGATACAAACTGCTAAAACATTGAAATCACCAGAAAATCGCCCAAGAATAGAAGGATTCGCTTTGTCACTTGAATCTATAACAATTAAACCATCAAATCCATTGGCTATGTATGTAATATCACTAACTACAGCAACACCTTTGGCGTCTCCTCCTTCAGATAATTTGCTTATCATAAAAGGACTTCCTTTATTTGAGATGTCCACAAGCTCTAAACCCATGTCAGCATCCGATAAATAAGTAACATTGTTGACCATATCAAAAGCAACAATGGACCCCCCATTATCAAAATGCCCAACACGATTTGGTTCTATTTTGCTAGTAATATTGATAATATGCAAACCATCACTCATTGAAGTTGCAAAGGTATGATTACCTACCACCTTAACATTTGTGAGTGTTTTTGATTCGTTAAACAAGCCAATTTTGTTAAGGGTGTAATCATTTGATCTATTATAGATATTTAAACCAATATTATTAGAGACTACAAAGACAAAATAATCTTGAACTGTTGAACTATAGACGTGTCCTCCAGTAAGGACTGTGCGTACAATTTTTGGAACCGCTTTATCAGAGATATTAAGAACAACTAAACCATTATCACCATCTGCTAATAGAGCATAATCGCCATCGATAGTTATACTATTTGAATTTCCACCATAAAAAGCTTCAAATACTTGAACTGGGTTCGAATTATCTGAGACATCAATAATCCTCAAGCCCTCATCTAAAAGAGTTACATAGAGAAGATCATCGACTTTTGTTATACTGGTTGTATGACCAGCTAAATTTATGGACTGAATAGGATATGGATTTGTTTTCTCTGCGATATTAATTATCCATAAATTTTCATCACTACATCCAAGATAAGCATATTCATCATCTACAACCACTTTTAAAGCATCTGTATTGTCAGATAGTTGACTTAGAAGATTTGGTGAAGATGAATTTTCTACATCAACAATTACTAAACCTCCTCCATCCAAAAATGTTAGATAAGCAAATCCATCAACTACAGCAACATCATTTATTTTCCCATAATTCATATCATATTGACCTATTTCAACTGAGAAATCACCTACAGATTTTGTACTGAATGGATCAGTAATAAATGGCTGTTCCATTGTTATTTCCATTTCACAAGAAGATATCTTTGATAGAGGAAAATTATTTTGACTATAGTTGGAAATACAAAAGAGAGTAATTAATCCAATTGAGAAGAAAATTAGCTTAGAGTGTTTAATCGCTTTGTTTAACATTATTTGTAACCTCTCAGAAAGTTTGAAGATGTTGATAACTAATTTAGTAACTTTAAGTTATTTAATACTTACTAGATTGTTATGGTATTTTCTTCCAAAATTGTCAAAAGGAGAGATAATTGAAAAACAGAAAGTCTACTTGATTACTCTTTTCATAATAGAATGGTTTTTTTATCTTAAATTTCTAAAACAAGTTCTCTCGAAATTTCTCAATCGCTTTATCAATGAAAATTTCTTCGACATCTAAACTAGTAATCTTTTTTGTTTTCAATAGGAATTCTAAAACGTAATTGAAAGCATCTAAAAGCAAACTTTTAACTTCTCTTTGGGAAACTTTGGCATCATGCATAGTTAATAGAAATGATTTCCATAGCTCTTGTTCAATTTCAAGAACGGTAGGATTATACGAGAGAATATATGAAGTTGTTTTTTGCCAAACATATCGTAGATTAGAACGAATTTCGCGTTCTATTCTCGTAGTTTCCTCATGTGAAACGTGAAATATATTTGTTGGTTTTTTATCCTTGACCATAGTTCAACCTCTTACAAAACAATCTATTCAAATATTGATAAGAAGTAGAAAAAAGGATATTTAAACCTAGAAGGATTAAATGAATTAACGGTTAAGATTATCTTTTTTAATAGAAAATCACTTGCTTCGGCTCTCAAGATAATTTGAGAGTGCAACTAATTTCATTTTTGCCTCTTCAATAAAAGGTGGTTCTGCAGTTTCTAACGAAGCAATTGCTTCATCAGTTGATTTCTTAACTAAATTCTTTGAACTTTCTAAGGCACCAGTTTCTCGATAGATATTCTTGACATCCTTTAGCTCATCCTCAGAGATATTTTCTTTACCCATTAATTTTGTAAGGCATTTCCTTTGTTTTGGGGTTGCGTTCTTCATTGCAAATATACGCAAAATTGTTTGCTTGTTTTCACGAATATCCCCACCAACAGGTTTGCCTAACTTCTCTACATCACCAAAAATGCCAAGTATGTCATCTTGAATTTGAAATGCTTTGCCAATACCTACACAATACCCTATTAGGGCATTTGTTTGGGATTCTGTACCCTTTCCAAGAATAGCTCCAATTTCAACTGCTTTTCTGATCAAAGCACCGGTTTTCAAATAAACCATTTTCTCATAGTCTTTCTCGGTGCTTTCAGAGAGAATTGTATCACCAGTTTCAATGATTACCCCATCAATAACATCTCGAAACGCTTCGGAGAAAGCGTGAAGGGCTTTAATAGAATATTCCGCAGGAAATCCACTTTGGATAATACTCTCAATTGCAAATGGAAAGCATAAATCTCCTGCAAATATGGAGATAGCTTCTCCAAAATCTTGTGCTTTTATTGGAGAATTGCTTTTCTTCTCTTTGTAGAGATTTCTAAAAATTACGTGGTAAGATGGTTTTCCTCTACGTGTTTCATCTTTATCGATAACATCATCATGTAAAAGGGAACCATTATGAAGTAGCTCAATTGCTAGTGAAGCTCGAATAATATTTCCATCAGCAGGATTACCTCCTACAGCATCAAATGCGGTTGTAACTAGAAAAGACCGAATCCTTTTCCCGCCATTATTCAAATAATCAACAAATTCCCGATAGAAAACATCCCCAAAAGCTCCTAAATCTATTTTATTCACACCTTGTTCTTTAAACATTGCTTGAAGCTCATCATCGACTTTCTGAATGTTTTCCAAAAGGGCAAGTTTTATATCCATCAAAATCACAAAAGGAAGTTCTAACTTTAATCTAATTCCAAGATTTACTCATTACTTTTAACAATTACGATAGGAAAAGAATAAATGAAGGAAAGTAAAGTAAAAGGATTAGGTGAACCGGTTTGAGCTATCCATTGATCTTTGCACACAGAGGAGCATCAAAAAGAGCACCAGAAAACACTTTGAAAGCTTTTAATCAGGGGATTAAAGAAGGAGCTAATGGAATAGAGCTTGATATTAGAATAACTTCAGATAAAGAAATTGTAGTTATCCATGATGAAACAATAGACCGAACATCAAATAGCTCAGGGAAAGTGAATGCTTTAACTTTGCAAGAACTACTAAAATATGATTTTGGTGAAGGAGAGAAAATACCAACACTAAAACAAGTATTGAAAAAATTTGGCAATAGATGTTGGTTGAATATAGAAATAAAAGAAGAAGGGTTCGAACAAATTTTAGTAGAGTTGTTAAAAGAACAACAAATAATAGAAAAAATCGTTATTTCTTCATTCTTAATTCCAACATTGATTAAAATAAAAGAACTTGCTCCGGAAATCCAAACAGGTTATCTCTATAATTTTAATCTTGATGATTTAGATGGTTTATTGGAAGAAGTAATTATTAATGGAATTCACCCGGAAAAGGGAACAATAACAAAAAAGACCATTCAAGATGCTCATCGGAAAGATCTAGTCATACGAGCATGGACAGTAGATGACCCAAAAATAGCTAAAAAATTAGCCGAAAGCGGAATAGATGGAATAATTACCAATGATCCAAAAAGAATTATTACTGCTTTATCCAAAAAGTAGTTAAGAAATGAATGCTTAAGGGAAAGATAAAAATGCAAAAAGATTGTATTTAAGTGTAACAGTAAAATAAATAACAGTAAACATCAATTTGTTAGCTGGGTTAAAAAATGGAAGATATAGAATCAATTCTTTCGGACTTCTCACAATCAACAGGCGTAAATACCATTGTGGTAGCTTCAAGATCAGGAATTCCTATTCAAACATTTACCGCTGAAGAATCAGAAGATGTAGAAGAAGCACTAAGTGCAGCTGCATCAGGTATCATTCATATTTCGGAATATGTTTCGGATTTGCTCAATTTTGGAGGAGTAAGAGACATCCAAATCAATGTCCCTGGAGATAAACACATCGTAGCTGTGAGTGCAGGAAAAAATGCTTTAGTAATGGCGGTATTGGAAGGAGAAGCATATGTTTCACAAGCAATAACTTTAGTATTTATTGCACAAAAAATAGAACGAATTTTAGCTAAAAATCCAAATCTCCTACCACCTGGTGATAAATACATACCAGACTATGAAGAAGAGTTTGATGAAAATCTTGAAATCCCGGATATCCCCGAAGATTAAGAAAAAAATGCTTTGGTTAATTTAGTATGCATCTCGATCAGACAATCATTTCTTTATAGGTAAACCAGTTTGAGGGAAAATCTCTACAAATTCTTCAAACTCACAAGACTCACAATAAACCAATGCTTCACATTGCACATTACATTTTTCTGAGCAAATTTCAGGATTGACAATGTTTCCTTCCCCAAAGGGGCAATCTAAATAGAAACTTAAACTAGCTTTACATTTAGGGCATGGAGAAAGGTTCAGCAAAACTTTAGCTTGTACCGTTTCAATTTTTACTTTTTGAATTATTCGTCTGTTCATCTGCATACATACACGTTCCCTAGTAAAGATACTAGTAAAAGGTTATATAAAAAGTCGAGACTGATTGCTGAAAGTATTAGCAATCCACTCTTTTCAAGTAAGTTTAATAGGACAATGTTCAACTAGGGTTCACTGAAAGTATTATCATACTTAATTTAAATAGAAAAAGCAACAATTTTCAACAAATTAAGATTAATTATTTAAATGGTAATATTGTCTAAGTAAGTTGAAGAAGGTCTAATATTGAACACAAAAAAATTCGAAGACTCAATGCAAAAAATTAAAACGGTTTTAGAAGAAGAAAATAGGGCAAGGGAAGCAGTAATACAAAAACAAAGAAAAACGATTAGAATTTGTAGTGAAGCGATCAAATCAATACACAGAAAAGAATTTGAGAAAGCAGATGAAAAAATAGCTGAAGCAAGAACAATGCTTAACGAAATGTTAACTCAAGTAAGTGGGATAAAAAGCCTTGAATGCTGGAGAGGGCTGACAGATGCAAAACAAGAACTCGGAGAAGCGATGTTTATTAGCTCTATTGTTCGAAATGATACCATACCATCAGTTGAAGAATGTGACATCAATTTCTCAAGCTATATGCTAGCAGCAAGTGATACAATAGGGGAACTAAGAAGATATTTAATGGATTCATTAAGAACAAGAGATTTTGAGAATGCACAAAGAGCATTTGACTACATGGATTATCTGTATTCAGAGCTAATGACTGTTGATTATACAAAAATGTTGGTTGGACCACTAAGACCAAAAGTAGATACTGCACGAAATTTAGTAAATAGAAGTAGAAATGATCTAATTAATGCAATGCAAGCATATGAATTATCGCAGTCAATGACAAAACTAGCAGAGAAATTAGATGACTTTAAGAAAAAAACTTAACTATTTCTGAACGTCAAACAATTTATTTCATTCTTTTTTTTTGAGGAAATTAGAGCTTGGAATAAAAAGCAACTCAAAACATCTATCTAAGAGAATTACATATATACTTCAAATATATGTACAGTAGTAATTTTCATTATATAGAACAAACTGTATAGGAGAGGTTTCAAATATGAGTGAAAACATAGACTGCAACCTTAGTATTGGTGTAACAGATGCAGGAAGTCTTGGACAAGATATACAAGTTGGTATGTTATCAATCGAAAAAGAGAATGAAATCAGTTTATTGGTTAATAATCTTCTTTTTTCGGATCACATAATAAGTGTATGCCCTCCAACAAACTTAAATGATAATAAACCTGAAATGAAGAAAGAAATATCACAAAAATATCTCTCAAAAATGATTAGAAACAGAGCAGCAAAAATAGCTCTTTTCCAAATTCAGCCTTTAGAACAATTTAAGCTGTTGCAAGAGATATCAGTTTTAGAAGGACAAAGATTGCATGAAATTGGAAAGGCAATTGATTCGTCAAATTATAATTATATTGGTAAATCGCTACAACTACGATATCAATATCCAAAGGCATACGTTGATACGTTAATAAAATCGGTTTTACAATATATGGCCTTAAATTGGTTCATAAAAGAAAATAACTGTGGTTATGCACAATTATTCAAAGAAAACATTAACAATGAAAGAAAAATGGCTATGCATATCATTGTAAATGGTGGAGCACATAATAGTTCGTATCAAGATTTACTAAATGATAATTTGAAGAATTTGTGGACAGCAATAAAAACAAAGGAATCATCAAAATTTTACTGGAATTTGATGGTAGCAACTCATGGAATTCAAAATGCATGCAACTATTATCCAGTAGTATCCAGTATTGATTATATGGCAAAGAAGATTAATTCAAACTTAGATAATTTCATCTATTCAAGTGATACCTTCAAAGAGGTAACTGCAGAAGAAATCATCGAACAAAAAGACCATGTAGGTAAATCGCTATTGGAAGTTTTACACGAATCATATCTGAATAGAACAGGGTCAACGTTCAGACCGCCAAAATTATGGCGAATAGGCGACTTTAGCGACCTAGGAGAATATGAACTCACTTTACCATATCTCATGTTACAAAAATCGATCCAGGAGAAAAAAATAACTGCAAGAGAAGTAGAGGATAACGTAGAAAATATTCAACGATTTTACTCGTACAATAATCCACTAGAAAGAGATGCTTTTCTTGTTGGAAAGATAGAAAAGAAAGACAAAGAAAAAATCAATGCTCTGAAAGAGGTTGGTATACAAGGTCTAACTATTATTGATGAAGACTTAGTAGAGGAATACCGACTACTATTGAACAATATTGCAAATTATGTGCAACAAGATGAATGTATCATTACAAATGAAGACCAAAAAACAGTGCTAGAGAAAATAGCTGCAATAGAGAAAAAAGATTTCAAAAAAATAACCAAAATAAAAATGCCAAGCAATATACTCTAAACAGAGGAAATGAGAAAGCTACAAGAACAAGTAGAGAAGTGATTCTTTGTAGCTATTTATTATTTTTATCAGTAACCATTTCTAAAACTTTATTGCGAACTTCAGAGGAGCTAATTAGATCACCACTCTCGAATTTTGGCAAACGGCACAATTGAATGTTTAAATTGTTTTCTTTAATGAAATTTTGAAGCGGCTGGTCATTTTTGACTTGATCGTAACCAAGGACAATATAATCAGGATTTATATCAAGAATAACATCGAAGTGCTTGCTCCCTTCATTACCTAACCGAGCAAAATCAACGACGCGAAGACCACTGAGAAGACGCAATCGCTCAAGTTCATGAAAAATGGGCTTATGACCTTTGATGCGCTCAATAGAACTATCGCAAGCAAGAACAACAACAAGCTGACATTCAGGGCAATTGGCGGTCTTACGAGCTTCCAATAAGAAACGTAAATGAGCAGGATGAATAATATCAAAGGTACCAAAAACTAATACTCGCTTCTGATTCTTTTGAAGAGGAGGTGGAGAAACAAAATACTGTCCTTCATCGAAAGAATCATTATCATCATTACAAGTCGTCGTTAGTACCTCCGTTATTAAATTTCATAACGATATCTAAAACAATATCACTTTTATTTCTATTGTTAGAAAATAGGGCAGAAAAATAAAAGAGAGAAGTGAAATGAGGCCGTAGGGGAATTTGAAGTAGGATAAATAAAAAAATAGAAAAAAAAATTGGTGAAAGGATTGGAAACGAGAAGAGTGACCTTCCTACACCAGACTTCTAAACCTTTATGAAGAAGTGTGTACCTAAACTTCTATTTTTATTCATAATTTTTGTTCTAAACAGATTTATTACCTAGAAAATAAATAGTAAATGAAAAGAATTAGAGCTAAGTGGATAGTATGAAACAATCAATAGAAGAAATCAAAAGAAGGATTTTACCAACATTACAACAATACGATGTTGTGAAAGCATCAGTCTTTGGCTCTCAAGTTAGAGGTGAGGTAGGTGCAAAAAGTGATCTTGATCTATTAGTAGAGTTCTCAGGTAAGAAAAGTTTGTTCGATTTAGTTAATTTGAAATTTGCTTTAGAAGATTTACTACAATGCAATGTTGATGTTCTAACATACAATTCCATTCATCCATTAATTAAGGATACAATTCTCAGTGAAGAAGTGGTTATTTATGGTTAAACAACCAAAAATTTTCATTCAACACATGCTTGATTCCATTAATCTAATTGAGAAATACCTCAAGGGAAAAAACAAAGAAGCATTTCTTTCCTCTGAACAACTACAAGATGCGGTTATTCGAAGGCTTGAGATCATCGGTGAAGCTGTGAAAAATCTTCCTGACTCTATCATCAAAGAGTACTCTGACTTACCATGGAAGCAGATCGCGGGCATGCGTGATATTCTAATACATCAATACTTCGGAGTTGACCTTGACCTTACTTGGGAAGTTATTCAAGTTGAGTTGCCCAGTTTAAAGGCAAAATTAGACCTTCTGATTAAATCTATTAAAGATTAAAATAAGTCATAAGCCTAAACTATCATTCTTTTACCTAAAGAAGAAGTGAGCGCATGAGCTTTAATCTATAATTAATTTAGAAAACTAATTGATGAATTTCAGCATTCTTAAAAGGAAATAGAAAATGAGAGCGTAGGGGGATTTGAACCCCCGCATTTGTATTTCTCTATCAATTTTCATTAATAGAATATCACTCGAAATATTTAATAATTTCGAGTGGCACAATCATACTGAGAACAATGGCAACTATAAAAGAACACGTCATAAAAATAGGCTCAAAAGGAGAAATCTTTCCACCAAAAGAAATTAGAGAGATGCTTGGATTGGTGAAAGATCAACAAATTATCTTAACAGTTCAAAATGATCTATTAATAATAAGGAAAGTATATACAGTGGAAGAGCTTTTAGCTAAACCAGCAAAAGTGAAGATAAGTATGCATGCATGGAAGCAATTTAGAAAACAATTAGCAAAGGATGCAGAAAAATGAAGAAACTGCTTCTGGATACAACATACTTCCTGCCGTTGATAGGGGTTGAGATCGAAGGAGTTAATTCAAATTTAGTTCAAGAAATACTAAATGCAGGGGAATATACAATTTCCTTATCGGAGATTTCATTATTTGAATTAGCAGCAAAAGGAGCAAAAATAGCCAGAAAGATGGAACTGACATACCAAGATGTCCTAAGAGGAATAGATACAATAAGACTTGATAAGGAGATTAGGATAGAGAGTTGGACACAGAGCCCAGCAATACTTGAAACGAGTTTTAACATACGTGCATTACATTCAGATTATGCAGATTGTATCATAGTGGCAACAGCAATATGTTCAAATGACATTCTAGCAACATACGATAAAACGTTAATAGAAAAAATAGCAAAAGATGAAGAAATAATCGCTGAGATAGAAAAAATAAATCCGGAATTCAGAATCTGGTTAGGGGATTTGAAGAAGAAAAGTTTAGGGATAGAAGAATTAAAGAAGTGAGAAAATGAGGGCATAGGGGGACATGAACCCCCGAGTAACTAATACACAAAATAAATTATTCATTAGGAAAGAAATTTATTCTCTTTAAGATAATTTTTCATTGTTATAATATAGTCTTCATCTACCTTGAGTTGTTCTTCAGCATCCGCTTTTGTTAAAACCAATCCCACACTATAATCACCCTCTAACCATCTATCATATGCTTCATTCAATGCTTTACCAAATCCCTTGTCTAACTCACCAGTTTTTATAAAATGTTGTCCGAAAAAACTGATCGTCCCTTTATGGGAGGAAGCAGTGATATTCTTAGTTAAGAGAATGGCTTCAGTGATGACAAACATAGAATAATAACATCTGGAAACACAGCTTGCATAATCTCCATCCTCAAGGACTAGCTTTGCAGTTCTAAGAAATCTTTCAGCTTTAGTGATGAAATCAGACAAATCAAACAAGAGAGATACCTTCCTCTTTAACAGTGAGGATAAAGGGAGAATGATAATCGTTATAGAAGGATTCAGGAACAACGATAACAGAAACTAGCTCATCATTGTCCATAAGAATCTGCCATAAAATATCACTAAGACTATTGCGAACAGTAATTCGATTAAGGTCATCAGTGATAACAACAAGGAGATCAATATCAGAATTCTTGGTAGATTCACCACGAGCTTGGGAACCATATAATAAAATTTCTTTGACCTTTAAACCATAATTTTCAAGTAAGAAAATTTTAACCGGCTCAAGGATTTTTGCTAGATGGGCATCCAAGATATATCACTCCAACAACACTCAATAATAAATAATACACAATTACTGTTTATAAAAACATTCACAAAAAATACTAAGGAAAAAAGGAAAGAGAATGAAAATGAGGGCGTAGGGGGATTTGAACCCCCGACCTTTTATTCATTCATAAAGTATTCTAAAAAGAAAATGGAAGAACTTTTTTACCTATTTTTGAATCTTAAAAGTACTCTTCAATTTGGCGAAAGAGTTCAAAGTAGAAAAAATCAATAAACCTTCCTTTTTCATCAGAACAGTATCTAATCGTTTAAAGTGATAATCATCAACTAAAATAACTTCACAATTAAGATTAAGGGCAGTTGCAAGATGTAACGCGTCAGAAGCGTACATATTATAATCCTTTATTATTCGTTTTGCTAATTGAAGGTTTTCAACAGTAACCTGCTCAAGTATAAGTTTCTTTTTATTTTCGAGCCTTTTAAGATCGGTGTCAATAAATAATTGTAATTGTTCAGCTTCAACAGCGCTTAATTCGTCTTGATTCACCCGCTTCTTTATTCCGCGAGTAATTTCCAGATGACTCCAATGAGAGCTAATACATTGAAATTGAGTGTGAGTGAGACAGGATTCAACTAAAGAACTACCAACTTCATTATAGAACAAGTTCCAGAGAGCAGAGCTCTCTAAGTAACAATCAATCTTCCTCATCATGAAGAGCCTCAAGACCTTGCAGCTTTTGTTGCTTTTTCGAAAAATAAGCTCGTACCTCGGATCGAGTTTTCCAGGGTAAGGATTTGAGCTTTTCCTCTTGCATGAGCTCATAAAGACCAGCTTTAAGAGCATCACTAATTGAAGAGTAGCGACCTTTCGCTATCAATGTTTCAAGGAATTTCTTCTCCTCATCATTTAATCGGACTGAAGCAACCTCCATAGCATCACAACAAAAGAATAAACAGTACTGTATACTAAATACATAGCTGTAAACAAATAAATTCTTTTCGTTCGTTCTATATTTAATAAAGAAAAAATACTAAGAGAAATAGAAAATGAGTGCGTAGGGGGATTTGAACCCCCGACCTAAGATAAAAATTTGTGATAGTTGTTTTTTTTTTAAATTTAGATTATTAATCCCCATTCATCATCATAGAAAGATATTATTTTAAAAACTCATTTTAAATTGACAGTGAAGGACAGCTAAATTCAGGGGAAGTGAATAATGAAAGAAAGAATAGTAACGAAAGGAAACAGCCACTTGCCAAAAATAAAAAAAAGGATACAAGCTAATTATAAATCATACACATCCACACCGTTTTCACTGTCATTTGCTGCTTTTGCACAGAGCTCTTTCACAGTTCTCATAGAAAAATATATGAGTTTGCTAGAGCTCCAATCATTCTTGTGGTGAAAGCTTTTTAATCATATTTAGTTTTAACCAAATTAAGTAGAGAAGATTATTATCAAAGTGGATTTACTTCACAAAAGTTTGAAAAACGGTATTTGTATATCGAGAGAAGGAATACAGGATGAAAAAGCGAAGAAAAATAATAGAACTATTTTCCTTGTTTGTAATTCTCATATTACTTTTTGGGTTTCCAACTTACGTTCTCATTACTAATAATTCAGAAGACATCAAACATGAGACCAACAGATGGGCAATAATTGAGGATTACGATGGAAATCAGTTAGCAATTGACGCATTCAATAGTAGTATTTGGAATGAGTTACGAAAAGATTGGAAAGAGTTACGAAAGGATTCTGGAACGAATCTCAGTGCTCCAATGTTTATATTTGGACTTGTTGTATCTTATGATAACTCGTGGCAGTTTCGATTTGAACCTTCAACAGTGTCTTCTACTATAGGGTATATTAAAGAACCCTCATATACAATTATCGAAATTGCAAATAACTTGGAATGGCATTTATCTCAAAGGATTCCTATTGAAATAGAGTCTATTCGATTTTTTAATTTTCAAAATGCTGGAATGGTTATACTAATTATTGATGTGATAGTATCCATTGTATCAATAATAACGTTCAGTTTGTATTTATTTTCAAAAAGAGAGAGAAGAAGATATAAAACGATAAAAGAAGCACTATTGGTTGCTAAGGAAACTCCAGAAGAAATCTCTTTTGCCTTGCTCTCACAAAAAGTAGATTTGAAACAAAAACAAATAGAGCACTTGATAAAAAAGAAAAATCTGAAAGAAGACCTGGGTTTACAAATCAACGATGACCGTATTCAATTTAAGGATTTGATTTATTCAAAAAGTATCTCCCAGATAGAAGAACAGTTGAGTAATTTCCTTCAAGTATCAATTAATCAACTTACACTTGAACACTATAGTAAGCTCTTTCAGTTTAAAAATGAGTTACAGGAAGCGTTAGCATATTTTGAAGAGTCTTTCAATATAGAAAAACAAAAGCAAATTGAAACAAAAATCGAAGTGATAACGAATCTTCTGGAAAGTATCACATTAGATGATTTTAAATGAAGAGTTGAATAAGCCACACACACGCACCATTCTACGATATGGAAAATGGAGTGTTCATAGTAGTAAATGGAGAGGACAGAAATGAGCCAATAAAAATGAAAAGATGGATGAATAAAGAAAAGAAAAAAGGAAAATGAGGGCGTAGGGGGATTTGAACCCCCGACCTTTATCCGATAAGAGAGTACTTCTCTTTCTCTAAGGATGTTTCCGATTGGAGATTTCTTCTCTTTTTCTTAAGAGTCCTCCGCTCTGCCTGTCTGAGCCATACGCCCGTGTTTTTTTCTGTATTTCTTTTGCTGTTTCTTTTATTTTTTAAATGTTCCCTTTGTTAGTATTTTTCTTTTTTTGTTTCCTTTTCTTCCATCTATCTCCTCATTTTTATTTAGTCTTCTCTCTCTTCACTATCTAATACACTGAATTTTCCTTAATTTATTTAATAATAAGCTGTCAATTATTGACAAGATTAATACTTCCATTCCAAGAGTTTTTTTAAGTAAAAAACGAATAGTATTACTGTGAGGATATATGACTGTAAAAGTTAAAGATTTGACAGTAGAAGAGCTACAAAAATTAATTTCTCAAACGATGAGTGATGTTGTAGAAGATTTATTGTAAGATACAGCTTGTCTGTCAAGCGAAGAATATGTACAATCAATAGAAGAAGCTAGAAAAGATTACAAGAGAGGCAAATTAACGAAACTAGAGGATTTGCCTTAACTTGCGAAATTGTATTGTAGTATGATTAGTTTAGTGGTTGTCCATTTATTTCCAGCGAGTAATGCGCTATTTACCACAATTTAAACTTATGACCCAGAATTGTTGCGGCTTCTGAGTAATGCGCATTTGGCAGAAGATCTTTAGAGCCTTGTAAGTTTTCTAGCATTATCAATGCACCAACGAACTCTTGTTGTTTGTATAATTTTTCTTCTGTTTTCCACTTTTGTAATCGTTCCAGATGGTTTTTCATAATATCATCTGTTTTAGGTCCTGAGAAGCTTGTTAGAATAATTGAACTGTTTCTTATTATTCTCTCCAAATCGAATTTTGTTATTAATTGAAATCTGTCCATAAACTCTCTTGAAAGTTTGATCATTTTTCCTGTAGAGGCTGTTATTGTGTATGGTTTTGGTAGTAACTCTTTTTCTTTATTTTCAAAAGCAAACCCAGCTTTTGCTTGTATAAACTCGGTTTTCCCACCAGGGGGCATTTTAATAAACACCCACAGACCATATTTTTTCAGATATTTTGTTCCAATTTTGTATTCTTTCCATGGATTTTTTGACATAATACATAGTAATTGCTTTCAGACTCATATACCTTTTTCAAAATAGGTCGAACATTTTTTGAAATATAACACTAATTTTAACAATAGACTTTTTTTTGATAGGCAAATGATAGGTTTTATCAAAAATTTTTGCTTCATTCGTTTGCTCGAAAACTATTTATTAACTCAAAAACACTCTTACTTTATAGTTAAATCAATTAATTTATTGGTAAAATTAAAACTTAGGGAAGATAGTCAGTTATTGGGAGATTTTAGATTTTACTCTGAAATGCAACCGTACTAAATTCTTCTAGACAATTTTTAACCAATCTAAAAAAATAGCATAGGTTTACAAACATGAATTTAAAAGTAATGAAAAAGAATTATTTTATATTATTTTTAATTTTGTTGGTATTTTTTTCACCGCTCTTGCTTAATGACTATTCACAAGCAATTATAGACGATGGAAATACTACCACCGATCTTGAACCTACTGCTGCTCCACAATTTATCCTTGAAGAAGTGGGATAACTCGATGATTCTGGAAATCCAGAAGACGTTTTTATCTCAGGGAAGTATGCTTATGTTGCTTCGAGTTGGCAGGGATTAAAAATAATTGATATTAGTTGCATCAATAATCCTGTTGAGGTGGGTTAGTTTGTTGATGGTGGTTCTGCACGTAGTGTTTCCGTATCAGGAGGATATGCCTTTGTTGCGGATAGTACTGATGGTCTTGAAATCATAGACGTTAGCGATCCTTCAACACTTACGGAAGTGGGTCAGACAATTGATGGTGGGAATGCTTTAGACGTTGTTATTTCGGGTGATTTTGTATTTATTGCTGATGAAACTGAAGGACTAAAGATCGTAGACATTAGTGATCCAAGCAATCCTGTTAAGGTAGGGCAAGTCGCAGACGGAGGTTCCGCTCAAGGAGTATATGTTACCGGGGATTATGCCTTTGTGGCAGATTATTCGGATGGTTTGGAAATCTTCAGAGCTGGATATAATGGAGATGACTTGACAGATTTTGAAGAAATTCATCAATATTTCACAGATCCAAGTGATGACGATAGCGATGATGACAATTTGATAGATGGGGATGAAGTGTTTACTTATTTGACTGATCCTCTCGATGTTGATTCTGATTCGGATGGATTTTCCGATTATGAAGAGATACTCAATAACACCAATCCTACAGACCCAAATGATTATCCAGTTACACCTCCACCAGTTACCATTACTCTCCCGCTTGAAACAACAACTGTTACCGAATCTTCAGGTAAAGTACTTATTTCAGTACTTGGTATTTCATTTGCAGCACTATTTGCAGTGGTTGTTTTGTTCCGTAAAAAGACAACCTAACTTTTCTTTTCTCCCTAGTAACTCTATACTAGGTATTTTCTCTCTTTTTTCTAATTTTACTTTAAACGAAATACTCAACCGGTTAGCACCCTAACATTTGGATTATAATTAATTAGCAGGAATTTTCCCAAAACGGAATCTTTTTTTAATAGAAAACTAAAAGCAATTTGATTGTGATTTGAATGAGTGATTTAGATAACATTGAACGAGAAATTGAAGGTTTACAAAGAACCATCTCTGAAGTTCAGAGAACTTTAGAATACTTATCAAGGAATTTAGAAAGTTATCTTGAACGTATTGCACGTTCACTTGAGAAAATTGCTGACAAGTAATTTGAAAAGCAATTATTTTATTAA
Organism: Candidatus Heimdallarchaeota archaeon; assembly: GCA_018238155.1. GTDB lineage: Archaea > Asgardarchaeota > Heimdallarchaeia > JABLTI01 > JABLTI01 > JABLTI01. The sequence goes on from JABCTZ010000022.1 coordinate 16,872, forward strand.
ACAATGGCTTTTTTTTCATAAAAAATTCAGTTCATTTTTTCTATGTTTAAAAACAGAAAAAGATTGAATTGTTTTTTCTTTTCTTTTCAATGGATAAATACAAATGAATTAGAAAAAATTCAACTGTCCTTTTGCAGTTGAACTACGTTGTTTTTTTCACGGGAACACCATATGGTAAATAATCATCTATTAGTTTTGAAATTTCTTCGTGCTCCATGTCAGGTTTATAATTAGACATTACTTGGTCCAAACCTCGATGAATTAGGCTTGTAGGATACTTACAAGCAATAAATCCAGCATATTTTCCGCGTTTATCTAGGATAAGCGAATATTCTCCTAGGTCAATTGCCCGTGGAAAAACTTCTTCACCGACTAGCTCTGAAGCAAAAGTAGCAATAGCGGTTGCAACACCTGAGATAAGATGTTCATTCATTTTATGAGGTGTTTCGAAGATTCCTTGGTAGAGATTAAGACCTATATCATTGTAGATATTAATAGAGATAACTTGTGAGGAACCATAAAGAGCGGTTTTTCCTCCAATAATCATACCTGCGGTAATCAAAGCTGTTCCAACACTAGTAGTTATTAATTCAGAGTGGAGAAGTACTTTCTGTAAATCTACAAATATAAATCTTAAAGCATAAACTAAGATACTAGCATAAAAAGCTACAATAACTCCAGCAATCAAGAAGTTAATACCTCTTTTATATTTCTTATTTACAATCGATCTCTGACGAATAAGATGCCATAAGAAGAATGTCCCTGCAAGAACTACACCACCAGCTAGACAAATAATCCAAATAATATTGGTTGAAGATTTTGCAACATCCAAAGTGCTATCATATTCTACCTTAAATACACCTTGAGAGAAAGTGATACCAAAAACTCCACCAAAAAGAAGAAAAACAATGTAAAGTGCAACCTGTTTTATAGGTTTTAAGCCACTCAAAGAACTAGCGAAAAGAACACTGCAAATCATCGCAAAACCATTAGCAATTATACCTATTTGAACAAAAATTAAAGTCAAACTATTATCTGAGGGATTACTAAAGATTATCTGTAAAATACCGGCAATGACCCAAATGGCAATAAATATTTCTAAGCTAAGAAAATAGTACACAGCACTTGATTTCAAACTCCACTGTTTCACAATAATCGTTATTATTCCAAAGAGCATTATTACTAAAGAAATTGAACTGTAAATAAGGGAAAGAATGTTCATAAACAGTAATTATACTACCTAATTATATAATTTCCTTTCTCGGAAAATGACTGTTAAAAGAAAAAAAGAAGAGAGAAAAGACTCACAAAAGAGTCTTTAGAGATATAATTTAAGAGCACCATTGTTGATAACTGAATGCGCAGCTGCTAATCGAGCAATGGGAACTCTGAGAAGAACAACTGACATAATCCAAACCAGTGCGATAACAGAAGCCAATGGATTTAGGTTCTCCACCTTGCTCACCACAGATACCTATCTCGATATCATTTTTGCCTTTGTGGCCTTCTTCGACCATTATCTCCATTAACTTACCAATGCCATTTTGTTCAATAGAAACAAAAGGATCAGCATCAAGGATGCCAAGATCTAAATAGAGATTGATGAATTTGCCAGCATCATCTCGAGAGAAGCCAAGACCCATTTGTGGAGGATTACAAAATTTAATATTAAAAAAGAAAAAACTAAAAAATACTGAAGCTATTTCCGTTTCTTATAAAAAATGAGTACGACGAGTAGCATGACAAATATGAATGCTAGGAACCCGTATAAGAATTTATATTGAGCAGAGGAGGGTTGGAGGGGCTCAATAAATACCGTAACAAAACCTTCACTCATTACATACCTATTGTCAAAAGCATTTTGTTTAGGGAAATCAGTTGAACGTGTTGTGCCCGTGACATAACAATACCCATATTCTGTAACTGCAATACCAGACCCTTCATCTGAAAGAATTCCGCCAAGATAGGTGCTCCAAAGTAGAAAACCGTCAGAAGAGTATTTAGTAACAAAAGCGTCGTACTCACCACTTTTGGAACTATCATAAGTGTTCTTCGTGGGAAAATTGGTGGAACAAGTCTCACCTGTCACATAGCAACTGCCATCACTGGTCGCAGCAATAGCAAAACCACGATCAACACCATTCCCGCCAAGAAAAGTACTCCAGAGAAGAGAGCCATCAGTAGCAAACTTGACAACAAACGCATCACCCCATATATCAAGAGTATTATTATAAGCATTCAGGGAGGGAAAATCGATTGAACCAGTAAAGCCTGTCACATAACAACTGCCATCCCTTACAACAGTAATACCACAAGCTTCATCCCACCAAACCCCGCCAAGATAGGTGCTCCAGAGAAGAGACCCTTGTGTAGAAAACTTAGTAATAAAGGCATCCAAATCACCATTTGATGTACTATCATAAGCGTTTTGTGTAGGAAAATCAGTTGAACCAGTAATACCCGCGACATAACAGATCCCATCCTCAGTAACAGCAATACCTTGCCCATGATCCACTCCACTGCCTCCAAGGTAGGTGCTCCAGAGAAGAGCACCAGCAGCAGAGAACTTGGTAACAAAGCCATCAAGAGACCCACCATTAAAAGTACTATCGTACGCATTCTTGGTGGTAGGAAAATTATTTGAATTAGTATATCCCGATACATAGCAACTACCATCGCCAGCAATAGCAATACCATACGGATCTTCATTACTACTCCCGCCAAGGTAAGTACTCCAGAGAAGTGAGCAATTTGATGAGAATTTAGCAACAAAAATATCTTCCTTACCGCTGAAGGTGCTATTAAAGGCATGCAGGGTGGGGAAATCGCAGGAATTAGTAAAACCTATGACATAACAACTGCCATCAGCAGCAACAGTAACATCATACCCATAATCCCAGTTATTCCCACCGAAGTAGGTACTCCACAGAAGTGAACCATTAGCAGCAAACTTCATCAGAAAGGCGTCTGTATCACCATTATAAGTGCTATCAAAAGCACTCTTAGTAGAGAAATCACTCGATTCAGTTAATCCTGTGACATAACAACTGCCATCATCAGTGACAGCAACACCTTTCCCACTATCCTTTGCACTGCCTCCAAGGAAAGTACTAAAATGTAACGTGAGATTGGTTGCAGATACAGCAGCACTTGAAACGGGGAGATTAAAGCCGGTAAAAGGAAAGACCTGTCGAGGGATTGAAAAAAATAACACACTTATGAGAAGGGCAATGTTTAAACAATTTGCTACCAAACGCACTTTTTTTTCCAAGATGAATGACACCAAAGAAATGATTATCCATATTTCTTAAAAGATTTGTGACTATTATTTTACATGCTGTTTTGTAACTCAAAAAATACTATTTATTATAAATAGCCTGATTGTGTTTAAAATGGTACAATTTTCAAACAGATGAATAATATAAGAAAAAGTAAAAAAAAGGATGTTAAAAACATTTATTTCCTTTCTTTATCCTATTAATTAAACCACACATAGCTTGAGAAATCTCTTTTCTGCGGGTATCGATTAGAACAGTAATTACTAGCATGATTGAAAGCTGCGACGGCAGTACCTCCATCGGATATTTTGTCAAAGAAGCGATAAGAGAATTCCCCTTCAATATAACTGTATCCACTACGATATTTTGCTTCATGTGTTTCATTAGTGGAAGACATTGCTAAATAGGGACTAGCTGCAAAATCGTCTGCCCAATCGCCAGAATAACACGAATCAACAAGAAGACATTTCCTAGGTGCATCCCAAGCGTTCATATAACCTCGGAATTCATTGGAGTAAACATTATATGTTCCTTCACCTGCCTTAAAATCTATATAAGAATGATTTCCATCGTTTAATCCATGTCCCATAATATAGACAAAAATAGTATCCACATAAAGTTCATAGTTATCTATAGTTTGACAAGCTGAAGCAACATTCAAACTATTTTCAAATTTGAAAAACTTTGTATAGCCTTCTCCTCCTAATATGCCTATGTACCTATTAATTGTATTTGGATGACAGGCATTAGTTACATAGAAAAAGACAGCTATTTTTTCAGGTTTTGCTTCAAGTTCGAAATTATAGGTTCCTCCAGTATAGACTTTTTTTGTTTCAGGATAATAGCGTGTATTCGAAGAAGCAGATAAATAATACGGTGAGTTGCCACTAAGTGTCACAGAGATACTATAATAACCTTCACTATTTGTTGTAGTAAATCCTAAGAAATTATAGTATGAATCAGAAAGCGTTACACTGGCACCACTGACAGGATTGCCTTCGTTATTTTCAACATACCCACTAAAGGTTGTTGCACCTTGTACTTTAACAAAAGTTGTCATCATTCCAGCTAAGACTATGACTAAAACAATAAAACTAATTCCTTTTTTCAATTTAAACATTTTTCCTCCTCCTTACTGTCATTAAACTAAAAAATGTTCAATTAAATATATATGAAATAATTATTTAAATCTTTTTAAAAAATTAGATGCTTTTAATAAAAAATGAATAGCTTATACCAAACATTTGTATTATATATTGAACAATTAAATGAAAAAATTAAAAAACAAAAAAAAAGAAAAAATAAATCTCTCATTAAAGATTCACTAATTTTATATGATTTACTTTCGAGCACTGTTATTGATAACAGCATGTGTAACAGCAAAACGAGCAACGGGAACTCTGAGGGGAGAACAACTAACGTAATCCAAACTAATGCGATAACAGAAATCAATGGATTTTGGTTCACTACCTTGTTCGCCACAAATACCTATCTCAATATCTTTGTTACCTTCATGACCACCTTTGACAGTCATTTCCATAAGTTGACCAATACCATCTTGTTCAATGGAAACAAAAGGATCTTCGTCAAGAATGCCAAGATCAAGGTATAAACCAATGAACTTACTAGCATCATCTCGAGAGAAGCCAAGGCTCATTTGATGGAGGAAGTATATCATAACGAATTAAATCTCTTAGCTGTGAAGGAATTCTTTTCTTGGTCATCAATAAGAATAATATAACCGGTATCATTGCTTTCATTTGCTGTTGAAACCCAGCAACCTGTACAATAGATTTTCAATGGTTCATGATAAAATCGTTTGTGCAAATGACCAAAGATAAGATAGTCTTCTGATTGTATTCTTGGAAACCAAGAAACAGGATGATTGATCAAATTCTGTTTCGTACGTTCTGCACCTACTTTTGCATGTTCCCCTGCTTCTGAGTTATAGTATAGACCAATATTGTTTCCATGAATAATTACAATTCGACCTATTTTTGTTGAAAGAAGACAATAATCATTTAACAGCAAACCGGGGAAGGAGTGAAGGAGCTTTACTTCGTGTTTCATACCACCATATACAAAGAACAATTTTTCAAAGAATCCTTTATCTTTTGCGATGGTTAAAAAATCTCTGAACATCTCTCTTGTTTCTTTTGTATCATTGTCTACTATATCACCTGCAAGAACAATAATATCCACTTGAGGACCAATTATTTTCATCGAATTATAAAACTCTTCAACTAAAGCATCCTTTCGTCCAATGTGAACATCACTTGTAACTGCAATCTTCAATTTAGCACCTTCTCTAACCATTTAAGTAAGAATGTTTTTGGATTATATTGGAAGATTTTCGCTAAATCACCAAAGCAAGCTCCACACCCAACAGAGCAGTCACAGCTAACCAATTTGTTGAGTATACTCCGCAACAACAGTTCCAAATGAAGGAATATTTTTTGACTATTCCCACTGGGTCCAGCAAGGTCATATATGGCAATAGCTTCATTTCCTTTTTTCCAGGAGAGAGAATTCACTAATTCCTTATTCGAGATGTTCAATTCTCTAGTGACTTCTAATAGCAATACTTTGGCAATTAATCTTAGAAAATGAAACCGCTCAAAATAAAAGTGCTTCAAAACATCTTGCAAGATATTTTCTGGAAAGGAAATAACTATTCCTGTAGAATTTTCTGTAAAAACGATATCTGAAGAAACTTTCAGATGATCATTTTTCAAATCAATTGGAAGAAAACCTGTCACGGGATTATATGAATTAATAACTGAAGGTTTTTGAACAATCTGTAAATCACCGCATTGTATCGTCATTTTTTGAAAGGATACTTCTTGGGTAAATCGACCGAAGGAAAATTCAGGAGAGAAACACTTGTTCTTCTCAATTTTGGATACATCAAATGAATTTTTTTGTATTAGCAATTCTTCAACAATAATCTTCTTTCGTCTTTGATCTATTGTTTTTACAGACCAAAAACGTCCATCATTTATTAGCAGATTACCAGGTAAAGCTTCTCTCAGCACTTTACGCGCATCTATGGTAAATATTGCGTTTTTGTCTTGTTGTTGTTTCACAGACCATTTAGGGGGAATAGCTCGTAAACTATAATTCCTCAAAAAGAGTTCTAATTCAACATATGAACCAATATTGACACAATTTTCAGTTAATGTCAAAATTCCATTTGTAATTAGGAAGGTAATCGCTTGTCTCAATATTTTATACATTTTATCTTGAGTGATTTGATCTGAAATGGCATTACAATAAAGAGAAGTCAAATCATCAAGATGAGTGACACCGTAAGCAATTGCCAACAAGAGGTATCCTTGAGTTATCCGAAAATTATCCCGGGAAAATATCAGAGGAGGAAGCTATGCTTCAAGCAACTTTTGAGCAAGTTTTTGTGGATAAGTCAAATAATACCCGTCTTGTTCATTTTCAGCATTAAAAACGAAGATAAAGTATCGTATCTCTGATAGATCCTTTCCAAATCGTATTCTACCAATTCGTTGCAAAGCACCTGTCAAACCTGTTATTGGCCAACCAATTTGTATACCAAGATAAAATCCAGGCAAATTTAATCCTTGAGCCAACAAATCTGTTGAGAGGAGATAACTGAGTTGGTTCTCTTCAGCTTTTCGAACGATGGCTTGCTTTCGCTCAGGCGGTAATTGCGAATGGATACAAGCAATTTTGTTTTGATTCAAGTCAGTTATTTCTTGGAGCTTTATACCAGTTGCTTCAGCAAGTTGTTGTTTGATTGTATAAGTCAGTGCTTCGTTTTCGCTAATGCTGTCATTAAAGAGAATCACTTGACGATCTCTTCTTGTCGTTTCTTTATTACGCAATAATTCTTCTTGAATGTAACAATTAAATTGGTCAAAGTAACTTTTATCCAATGTTAGAATCTGTATTGTTCCTCTATGTGGCACCCCTGAAATAATCTCAGCAGAGGGAAGAAAGTCGTCTCGAAAGCTAGCTGCTTCTGCGATGGTTGCTGAGGAGAGAAGTAAGCGACACGTGGGATTCATTGCTTTATGTATTCGCACATAATAATGAACATTCGAAAGAAGTAACCCGGAATAAACATGAATTTCATCAAAGACAACGACCCCAGCGGAAGTAAGATGTTCGAAGAATCGCTGTTTACTAGCTGAAGTTGTTATTTGTTGTGGGTCGATATTTGTACTTTTCTGGTTTCGAGGAATTCGATGAAACACTTTATCAAATGTCGCAAGAAGAATCTCCGGACAAGCTCGCTCAATACCTGCAACAGCTTTTTGAGATAAATCACCTGTGTAGGAGCTATAGGTAATCCTCTTACCCAACTCAGTTTGAATCCAAGATAGATAAGTTGTTAATCGAGCTTCTTGGTTTTGTATTAATTGTTTACTAGGATAAAAAATAATAGCACTAGTGATCTTCCCTTGAAGGAGGAGTTCCAAAATAGCAAAGAGAAAAATCTCTGTTTTACCACTCCCAGTTCCAGCGGTAATAAGCAAATCCTTTCCTTGAAGAATTTTTGGAATGGTATCTGCTTGAAACATAAACGGATTGCTTTGGAGATACTTATCTATTAGAGGTCCCAAATGAATTAATTCAACTGATGGATCAGACCAAGAGATATCTGCCACAGGATTTGTTGATTTTGACAGCTCACAGACAAATTTCATTGGAGGAAGAGTACTCTCTTTTATTTGAGGAATCTTATTTTCAACATTCATCACTATTCCTCCTATCTACCTCCTTCTTTCGATAGAGAAAATTCTTAATATCATTATCAAACAAAACCTGCTCCTCCCACCCAAAATAGATATCGAAATCCTCAAGAGAAGGTAAGTGAGTAAGGAGCTTACGAAATCGCCCTCGGAGAAAAACAGGTAAATAACTAAAAGGAGTAAAGTCCACATCTGTTATAATAGGGGATAGTTTTTCTCGAAGGATTCTTACTATCACAGCTTGATCTTTATCAAGAAGCTCTTCCCATTGCTCAAGCCAAGTCAAAGCAGACTGTTGGTTTTCTTCAAGTCTAATAGTAATTTGACCTAAAGCAATAGCTATTTTGTCTAATAACTGGAAAAATCTTTGAAGATACTGCTTATACGCTTCTTCGAGGGCAACTGTTTGAGAAGCATAGTACACCTTCTCAGAGAAGAATTGTTCAACCAATAACTCAAGTTTTGGTATTGCTTCCTTTCTTACTGCATATAATATCGCACCTGAGGGGGAAATAATTTCCTCAACATCAGCTAAGCCAATGGTCTTTGTAGCTACCACTTGAGCAATAAAAAACAAAGCAGCGATTTTAATAGTATCAATAAAATCAAGGAAAAAACCACGCTCATCTAGAGCACTTGTCTTTTTAGTCCCATGAACAAGCCCTGTGGAACCTTTCCAAGGCAGCCTTACTTGGAGATGCAATGCTATAAGATGGTCTTGCACTAACAGAAGGAAGAAATTAGCTAAAGCACTCATCGGAGAATACGCAAGTGTGCGTTTGTCTGGATAAAATTCTCTCTCAGGAACATACCTATCACGTGTCCTTGAAAACAAATCTAAGTTTTCTTGACTGAATACTTCCTTTAAAAACTCCCACATTAGATTACCTGCGAGGCCCTCACATAACCGGGAAGTAAACGCATGGTGCACATTTCGTGAGAGTAAGAGAATGTCGAGAAACGTCCACTCAAAGTCAACTAACGGAAGGGTTGTATTGATAGATTCTTTCATTTTTTTAGCCAATAATCCGAATAGTTGTATTGTTACAGCCCAACGAGAGCAAATATTTGCATACAAGAATGAATTGTTTACTACACAAGAAATTCGCAAAGCAAACTGGGCAATCACTTGCTCATCAGATAAGTTTGAAATAAGGATTAGTTCATGTTGCTCAGAAAACTGAAAGGCTATTGGATTAAAGCGAACATAAACACCTTTTTGCTCAAGAGTCGTGACAATCTCAGGAGCTAGTGGTACTGAAGAATATAGGTACTCCAACTCAGTAATCTTCTTTCGAATGTTCTCAATTATTAGATAATCTCCCTCTAGAGATACTTTCTCGCCAAATCTAATAGTCATCCCATGTGCGGGGACGAGTTCGCTCTTGTAATCGTCCCAAATCATCCCAGAGAGAGTATAAAGTACATTCACAAAAGCATTAAGATTACCTTCTTGACATTTAACTACTATGGATTCTATTTTCTTTTTGTTTTTACTTCTAACAAGTTTGAAGAGCGAACCACAGTTTGAGCATGAAATAGTACTCGTTCCTATTTGTGGTAAGAAATTTGTACCAAACGCTTCAACTACTCTTGTACAATACAGGCATTTATGCGTAAAAGCTGCCCCAAAATCAGTTAACCCTTGAACGACTCGAGTTAAATCACCAAAAGCTTCCAATGTGTATGATTCTCGTCGCAAGGTTTTCGAAGAGAAATATCGACAAGGAACCGTCCCAGGTTTAAGTGAGCGATCAGTTCTGGAGCGGTATCCATATGGTATTTTATGTGGGGCTAGTTTTCCAAGAGTTGAGAAAACTGAACAGACTCCAGTAGTGGTATAAAACTGACACTTTGAGCATGAAAAATTAAAGTACTCTGGAAAGTTCAGAAGTGAACCAAAAAAAGCTCTTTGTCCTGTAACCGCTAACACCGTTTTGGATACTATCAATGGATCCTCCTCTCGAGTAAATGAACGTAGAATTCGATCTGTTAAATTTCTGTTCAAATGCAAAGCAAGGGCAACTTGCGAAGCTGTTTGAGGACTTTCATTGGATAATACTTTAGTCAAGATCAACTCACGTGCTTTTTGTTGATTATAGAGAACATTCTTCTTTCGCTTAGATTGTTGACTGAAGAAGCTCTTCTGCATTTGTTCAGTAATTGTTTGTAGACTTTCAGTTAAAGAATCACTCGCAAACCTTTGACCAATACTACTCAGTAATTTTAGGTTTTGAAAGTCTCCATAGGAAAATTTCTTTGAGTGAAGTAGTTTAGACAATTTTGCTTTCATTTTTGAAAGATGATTCTCACTATTCGACTCGTTTATCAAAGTAAACTGTTCTTGAACTTGCTGAATAAATTTCACTAATTGATTGAAAGATTGAATATACCTATATGCTGCATCTACAGGAAAAGACTTGCGAAGATACTCAAGTAAAGAATCCCAAGTGAGAGAGGTTACTTTCATAGAGGAGGAGAGGAATAAAATTAACTGGATGATATCAGCAAGCTCAGCATTGCTATATGTAACTGTTGTAAGGAGTTCTTCACCAAAGGGAGTTAGTGTATAGCGATTGTTTGACCGGACGATGAACTGAAAAGGTCCCAGAGTAGGAGAGCTTAACAACAGGAACGCCTTGTACAGCTGTCTGTCAAATACTTGTTCTAAAACAGGTTCTTGTGAGGTTGAATACCTGTAATTAGAGGAGCAACGAAAGAGATAACTGGACCGCATCTCTGTGAAGAGTTGTTTGCGAGTGAGATGTCGTCTATAAAGCAAACCAAGCATAGGAATAAAAGAATATTTGTAAATATCACCAGGATCAGGAATGAAGGAAGGACCAATTGATGAGAATTGAGGTCCAATAGAAAAACTATTGGAACAACCAGTTAGCATTTGATACCCTTCACCAGAAAGGATTTGTGGGTCACAGAAGAAAAGCTTCCGCAGCGATTTATTCTTTCGGAAGGTAAATTGTAACCGGAGAAGAAGAACATCGAACAAATAAGCAGTCAAAAGCGACCGGTTTTGCTGACTTACAGGCAGATAGAATACCATTGACTGAACGGAGGGAAGGTCTTTGATTAAGAGTTTCCGAAGTAATGATTCAGGAGTACAGAGAATAATTCGAGCATCAGCAAACAACTCACAGGAAACCTCTTGCGTTAGACTGCTGATAGTTGTTGCTGTCTTGCATTGAGAACCAAAAGCTGTTTGCAAAACATAGTTGAGTTTTCTTGCGACGGTTGTAGAAGGTACAACGAGCATAGAGACTTTGCCTGCGTAACGGGCATCAATCAACGTTGCTACTAATGCTAAATCTAAACTAGGGGAAAATTGCACTGGAAACAAATCATTAATTTCCTTGGCATCATTAATCAAGAATAAGCAAGAATCGTTCTTTCTTTGAACTAATACCTCTAACAACTCGAAGGATAAGAATCGACTCGTCATAAGTGGAAAGTGGTGGATGATCTGCGAAATGGTTCGTGGTTGGTGTGATAGAAGGCGTTTCGACAAAGCGGTGGTTAAGAACTTGTGTTTGCTTGGTTCTTGTCTTTTAACCTCAACAACCTTTTTCTCAGCCTGCTCCACTACTACTTCTCTTGATTCATCTACTTGACTGGTCATTTTTGTCGTCCTCGGTAAAGAAACTCCAACAACAATCCTTTTTCCCTTTCATCAACTATTATTCCTCTTGACAAAAATACTTTATAAAGAGCTAACTAGTATTTCTAATGTGCAAGTATTTTATTTCCATGGTATCTTAAGATGTTGATTCAGCACGTCGCTTTTCCCAGACAAGTCCTAGGAGAAATTCCATATCAGGCATATTAACTAAACCAAACTCTAAAGATGGATCAATGACCAATGCTTTTTCCAGACTGACAATTGCTTTTGTAGTATGCCCTAGTTTCAAATATCCTGCTGCCAACTCAAGCAGAATCATATCATCATCAGGAAATTGTTTGTGGGCTTTTTTCAAGACACCAACTGCTAGCTCATATTCATCTAGTATACGGTGAGTAGCTGCAAGATGCCTATGTGCTTTATATAAGCCAGGATTACCTTCTAAGGCTCGAGCGTAAGCTTTTTTCGCATCCTTATAATTGCCGATCCTTCTATATAGTGAAGCAAGATCCACAAGCATACAAGGAGGTTCATCAATAAGCTCGAAGAATTTTTCATAACAAGCAATTGCTTGGTCGTAAGCTCCATCTTGTTTGAACTGATGAATGTCCCGAAATAACGCTTGCATTTCTTGAGACACCTTCTCATTAACCATGTGATCAAAGGTGAACTCAGGTGTGGGGTCGTCAGTACATCCTGGACAGTCACAAACAACCGAAGGAGAGGAAGGTTCTTCTCCCAGGCTTCTAAGAGCATCAAAATCAACAGCTCGACCAATAGCAAGTGCAACAAGAGTCTCTCCGGTAAAATAATACCCAAGAGCTAAATTAAATTGAAAATCAGAATGACCAGGCAGAATTTCTAGAGCACGATGCATGACTGTTTTGAGTTCTTCATATCGTTTACAAATGAAGAGAAAATGACCAATAGCAGCTATCATAATTACGCTCTCAGGAGAAAATGATAAACTAATAAGATCCTCTTCAAGAAGCTCTATATCTAAATTCTTAGATATCTCTTCATCATTCATGTTTTGCATAACTCATCACCATTCTTCTCTATACCTCATAAATTCATCAATAGATATTGACTGAAAATCTTTAAAAATAGCTAATTGATGCGATTCGATGACTAATTTGACTTTAGAAGTGAGAGAGAGCACTGTATCTGTTGAAAGAAAAACTAATATGTAAAATTAAAGATAAGAAATTAAGCTCATTTGGAGAAGGTTATAGGATTGTCTAAACAAGCACTAAATAGTATCCCCACAATTTTAAATAAGATATCTCAGCAATTAGAAAATTTCGAGACAAATAATCGTTCTGAAGGAGACATAGCAATTCTTTGGGATGTAGAAAATGTTAACCCAGGAAATGATGCTTCTTTCATAGAAGGGTTCAAGGAATACCTCTCTCAATATGGACGAGTAATAGTAGCGCAAGCGTTTGCAGACTGGACGAGGAAACCAGTAGCACATATCGCTTCATTATTGAGTGAACATCATTTTGAATTAATACATGTCCCAGCAGCAAAGAAGAACAGTGCGGATATGTCACTAATCACTTATGGTATAGAACTAGCACTAAAATATCCAAATATTACTACTTTTGTGTTAGTAACAGGGGATTCGGATTTTCGATCATTAGTAAAATCTTTGCGACGAAATGGGAAAAAAATAATCATCGTCTGTGATGTAAATACTGCGCGACCAGATTTTCTGATCCTTGCAGATAATTTCAAAGATTTTCGTACCCTCAGACCAGGAGGAATAACTGCAAACGAATCCGAAGAAGTAGTAGAAGAAGAACAGCCATCTTCATTGGAGAAAGCAACCACTGAATTGTCCAAGGAAGCAACAGTAGGAACTCAAGATATTGTTATCGAACAAAGAAATAACGCCTATAGTCTCCTAACAGAGGCAATAATACAAATGAAGAAGGAAGGATTGAAGCCAGGTATGGGATTAGTGAAAATACGATTACAAATGCTCAACCCTGATTTCAATGAAAAAGAACTTGGGTTTAAAAATTGGAACAGTTTTATCAATGCAGCTCAAGAAGCTGAGGTTATCCATGTAACAGGGAAAGGTGCAAGATTAATCCTCGATATTGTCAAACCAGCAATAGAGAAGACAGACCAAGACAAAGCTTTTGAGATGTTACTTGCAATGCTCAAGAAATGTGATGGACAAGGAAAAGCTAAATACCATAACTTATCAATCATTGCTGGGGAGTTATATAAACAGAAAAAATTTCTAAAGCTGAAAGAGAAACTCGGGTTCAGAAAATTCAAGGATTTTATTCAAGCAGCAGAGGTTCGAAAACTGGTAGAAACAGAAGTGGAAGGATTAACACATAGTGTAAAAAGATCTACCAAATAACCTATTGTTAGTTAGTAGATACAAACATAACATTAGAGGGAGAATATTTGAAAATTGTTTCTTGGAATTGCAACATGGCATTTCGTAAAAAAACATCCCAGATATTAAAAATCAATCCCAATTTACTATTACTCCAAGAATGTGAGCATCCACAGAAAATAGAAGATCTAGCTTCTACATCAAATGTCTGGGTGGGAAATAATAAGAATAAAGGTATAGGGATATTTGGTTTTCACAATCTAAAAGTAGAGCTTCACTCAAATTATTCCTCTAACTATAGGTATATTGTCCCTATAATAATTCCTGGTTATAAAAAGATAGTAATTTTTATAGTATGGGCGATGAATAATGCCAAAGAACCAAAGAGACGATATATAGGAGAGGTGTATAATGCATTGCATTATTACCAAGAGATTTTCACATCTCAGACAATTATTATGGGCGATTTTAATTGGAATATTATTTGGGATACAAATCTGCGAAATCCCTTATATGGTACTTTTACAGAGGTAATTGCTCTTTTAAAGAAGTACCAGATTACTAGTGTCTATCATACCAGAGAAAAACAAAACTTTGGAGAAGAAACACAACCAACCTTTTTTCAATACAAATATGCAGACAAACCATACCATATAGATTATATGTTTGCATCTTCGGCACTTCTGCACAGCATTCAATCCTTTCAAATTGGAAACTATGAGCAATGGAAGAAATTAAGCGATCATATGCCACTAATCTGTGAGCTGAATGAAAATTGTCTCAAATAAAACAGCCAATTCGATAAATTGAATGTAATTTCATAACATAAATAAATTACTTAATCCTAAAAATAATCTAATTTTAATTAAGATTTGACTCTTTCTATGAATTTTTCCCATTCATTTGTTCTAACATAATTATTTACACTTAAGAAGAAAGTTGACTCAACACCTATTGCTTGAATAAGCTGCTCAACATAAAATGTCCTTTCCCAGAAAGATAAATATAGAATTTCTTTCTCGATAGTAATTACATAAAGTTTTTTTTAGCTCTGCTTCAATCGAATTTCTTTTAAGGTTAAAGGTGATTCTTCTTTTACAAAAGGGGTTATTATATTTTGAGTTACAAGGAAATTAAAGAGTTAATTACTCAGCTTAATTCTCATTCTTGGTCAAGTAAAAGAGAAGATGCTGCTTGGGAACTAGGAGAATATAAAAAAGAAGCACTCATAGCTGTTCCTAGTTTAATAGAAGCTTTAAAAGACAAATCAAGTGATGTTCAATTTTATGCTGCTGAAGCATTAGGAAAAATAGGTTCAGAGAAAGGGCTAAAACCTCTACAGAAGCTTATTTTTGAAGAAGAATACAATATGGTTTTACAAACTCAATGTTTACTTTCTATTGCTATGATTAGAACTGATAAAGCAAGAGATTTTTTGATGAGCATAATAAGAAATACTGATTATTGCCCAGTTTTAAGGAGCGATGCTACAATAGCTTTGGGAAGGATGCGCTCAAAAGTTAAAAATGAAAGGTTAAAACTAATTAAAATTTTTAATATCGAAGAAGAAGATTTGGTAAAAGAAGAAATAATTACAACTATTGGAAAAAGCTGTACTAGAGATAAAAGAGTAATTAATTTTTTGATTGAAATCATTCTAAATTCGAACCTAAGATGGCAATTTAGAAATAGAGCTGTTGAAGCACTTGGTAGACTATATGCAATAAATGCATATAAAGAAATATGTCAGGTGCTTGTTTTTGATCAAAGCGATTATGCTCGAAATACCGCAGCTAAAACAATTAAACGATTGAGTCTACACTTCTGGGAGAAGCATGATGATATAGTTCTTAAATTAATTTTAAGCACTTTTCTAGCTTATGCATTAGAAGCTACTAAATTAGAAAAAAGTAACCTTGTATTTAACCAACTCGAGAAAACAATTACTAAATTTGCAGAAAGATTGGATGACGAAACTTTTGAAGAATTAGATGAAATTACCAAGAATATTTTGGATGAAGTAAATGAATTAACAGAAGAAGATTTGAATGAAATATTATCAATATATTTTGAATTAGATGAGATACCTGAAGAAGATGTTTATGACGAACAAGATGATAATACTGACTATGATGACCTCGAGATAGAGAGAAAAATCATCACTAATAAATTTCCAATTAAAGTACTATTCTTAGGAGCTGCTCCGAGTGATCAAAATAATTTATATCATAAGAGGGAACTAAATTTAATTAAAAACCGTATACAATCAAAACCTGGTTTTCTAATTCTCCCTAAATTTGGAGTCTCCATTGGAGAATTCATTAATATTCTTCAAAATGAACTACCAATAATTCTACATTTCTCTGCTCATGGTTCATATGGTGAATTAATACTAGAGGATGAAGAAACAAGACAATCGGATAGCATTTCTATAAATAAAATTGCTTCTGTAATAAAAGTCCACAATCAAAAGAAATCAGAAAATAGAATTTCTATTGTTGTTTTTAGCTCATGTGATTCAGATTTTGATGCAACAGAAATAGCTAATCATGTAGATTGTGTAGTGACAATGACCGATTCCATTAAAATTGTTGATGCAAATAATTTTGCAGTTGGTTTTTATGAATCAATCTGTAATGGCGAAGATATTGAATCAGCATTTAAAATTGGACTAGCATTGATAGATGAGGATGAAAAACCTATACCGAAATTATTGCCTGAAAACAAAGACTTTGGTCTAGTACATCTTGTTGATAAAGAAGATGTTAATGGGATTTAAAAAAAATTAACCCATGCTCCAAATAGGATCTATTAGTCATCAAAAAAAGTATTAGTTCAACTAAATTTTACAAAGGAAAATTAGAAGTTTATTAAGGTAAAAAACTACAATAATATGGTTAATTATGACTCAACCATTAAACTGGAAGACAGACGCATTATTACGAGAAGATACTCTAAATACCCTCCTAGAGAATGGTGAGACTAAGGATGAAAAAGAACGACTGAATGATCAACCCCTGGCGAATTTTTACGGAATACTCATAAAAAAGCTAGAGTTTAGCCAAAATAACACTCTCCTTACAACTGCTAGAATCCTCCCACGAATGCCATATCTGCCTTTGAATCACTATCCCTTCCTTAAAGAAGAATTAACAGACCATAATTGGCTAATAGCTGAAAAGGTTCGAGACTATTTCTATGGGTCAGCAATGATGGATAATTCGATTAGGGGTTGGAAGCAGAGGATAGATCGCTATGTGGAGAAAGGAGCTATCCCCTTACCAATGCTACGAGGAGATGAAACGCTCTGGCAACAACTGATAGAGCAAGTATTACAAAAACAACAGATAACCATACAATCAGCAAAAGGAGAAAGGTCGATCATACCACTAGCGCTGAGAGAAAAGCTGGTCTACCTCCTTGGAATAATAGATGGGGACGGACACCTGTCAAAACACCAAGTGCATATCGTGGACTATTCGAAGAAACAGATAGAACAGCTGCAAAGTTTCTTTCAAGAACTGTTCGGGATTACAGGAGACATCCGGAAGGGAAACAATGGAAACTATTACATCCTCCTAGTCAATGGGAAATGGATCGTCCGACTAGTTAGTTTCATTACCGGACACACCCTCGGACGAAAATATGAGTCCCTACGGGAACCGCTCATCTTGCAAAGACCACCTTTCCAGCACATCCGAGGTGCCTATTGGCGAGGGATGTTTGATGCGGATGCGAGCTATAAACAAGCATTGGTTTTTTGTACAATCTCCGAAAAATTGGCAGATGATTTAAATAAATATCTGATTTCGTTAGGGGTTAATTGTGTGAAAAATGAAAATATCCATGGTTATACCATTTATGTCAATGCTGATTCCAGACAGATTGTTTATGATATAGTTAGTAGCTGGCATCCAGAAAAACTAGTAGAGTTTCAACAATTAGTGACTAGAAATTGGTACGGATCACTTTCTCTTTTTCATGGTCTTCAATTTGAAAATATGATTGATTCAGATTACTTTAACTTTTGTAAGCTTCCAGGAAGAATCAGACTTATTAATGGAGGAAAAGTAATTAAAAAATTACGGGAACAAATGTGTTGGACACAAAATGAATTAGCTGATGAATTAGCAGTCAGTTTGTCATCAATAAGTAAGTATGAGCAACTAAAGATAAATCCGAGAATGGCTTTGTTAACAAAGCTTTTTACTATTTGTGGAATCCTTTCTGCATTGGAAAGAATGCGATACTTTGAAAGAAATAGTTTGTAGCATTTTACTTTTCAAAAAAAAGCTGCTAGATTACCTTATCAAGCCTCTACAGAGGTTTATGAAGTAATGGCTTTTGTGCACCCTCGAGCAAATAATATTGTTGTTTCATTATCAAACAAAAAAGAAATTGATCAATTAATTATGACTCACTTCAACGTTACATTTCCAAAAGATACTAATTATTTGAAAAATTTGACTCTTAATTCTTTCTTAATGACTTTTGGCCATTACTCTTCACGCAGATAGTTTTGTTAATCCTTTTCATTGAAAAGATCATTTTTTATTGCTAGTATATGTTGCGAGACTTTTTTACCAAGAATAGTTAATGTGATAATCCTTTGATTGTAGTTTTTCTCTCTTTTATCAGTAACTAAGCCATTTAGTACTAAACACATTATTCCATTGCTTATAGCAAGTTGACCAATTGAGGGTATTTCTTTTATAATTTGGGAAATATTCAGACCTTTTTCTTTAGTTAATAAAAGGATTAGAATTGCTGGAACTCCTTTTGTTGATATACAGCTAAGTACTTCTTGCCATGTTGTCATTTAGATCTTCCTGTTCTTTAATTAAACATCTAAATCCCCCTTAATAAAGTCGCTGTCAAGATGTTTCTGACTTTTACAAAAGTCAAGGAGTTTATATACTCCAAGAGATACTATTTTATGATAAAAATGGTTAGTCTCTTAAAAAATCGTACA
This sequence comes from Candidatus Heimdallarchaeota archaeon, assembly GCA_018238155.1. Taxonomy (GTDB): domain Archaea; phylum Asgardarchaeota; class Heimdallarchaeia; order JABLTI01; family JABLTI01; genus JABLTI01. The sequence goes on from JABCTZ010000022.1 coordinate 35,842, forward strand.
GAACCCTGTAGTAATCAAACAATTGAAGAAAAGAAACTTGAAGGAAGCTCCAAAGTGGACTTTTCTAAAGGAGCATCAATTACAATAAGCATAACAAGTACTGGTTATATAATTATCAATTCAGCAATAAATTCATCGGGAACAATACAGTCTAAGCGATTAAGCCAACTTCTTGATTTGTCATCATTTTATGGAGACTACTACAAAATAAAAGCACGTTTAACAAATTTGAGTAATGAACAAGATCAAGAAACAATAGACATTAAATTACGAGAAATTATTAAACAATCTCGAGGCAAAAAGCGACCAACGATAGCTATCACAGGGAAGAGAATTTTTCAAGCACAGTCAAAAAGCATTGCTTTAGAGTTTAAACCAACGACTGAAATTCAATCACAACTTTTTAAATGGATTTTCAAAATAGGTTCATTAGGCTATGATCTTAGTAAGTTAGACTCTTTTCTTAGTTATCAAAACAAATATTTAACGTTACAAACAAAAGTGGACTTTATCCAAAAATTTTATCTCTTTTTAAAGAACAAGTCTTCCATCAAACCTCTAATAATCGTCCCTTCAGTAAAAAAAGAAAACTATTCTATAGAATTCTATGATTGTCCATGGTTGAGTTTTGCGTTTAGTGTTGGTGAGAGTATATCACGGTACATCTCTATTCCAAAGCTTGTTAGCGAGTTTCTCCCTGAAAAAAATCTTTACCAAGCGATTATTAGAGATGAGAAATTAGGTATAGTTAAAATTCGTCGAAATAAAAAGCAAATGGTTTTTAATGCTCCAACAAAAATAGCTACTGGAAATAAGATCTACCTTTTAACCACTCACTCTACAAACACTCTCTATCAACATTTTGTGCAATTTATACAACAGGGTGGTGACTATCGAACTTTTCTAGCTTATATCTCTTATAGAAACATCATGGAAAATGACAAGGATTTACTAGAAAATCATTCAAATATAATTTCTCAAGTATTTACTGATATCTTCAACTCAAAAACAATAATCCCCTTCCGTGAATGTTTTGCTAAAAGTAATCCACACGCAAATCAGTCGTTCCATTATTTCCTTCAGCGATTGTTCCATTCTGTCCAAAAACGAAACACTTCGGAAGAAGCTTTTTTCTTTTTTCCAGAAGCCTTAATTATCAATCACAGTGGTTCCTCCCAAAAAGTAGTTGATTGGTTAATGATTCATTACAAACGACACTTTTTTATTAGAACACACGTGATTGAATTAAAAAGCTCAAATAGTAATGAACAAACTCGCTTTTTACAATCAGCAATAGCAGAATATGCTGTTCTCCAAAGTAAGTTCCCTTCTTTACATTCAGGCTTTATTATCGTCAGCTGGTTATTGGACAAAGATAAATGGGATTTGTATGCTCAAAAATTTTCAATAAAGTTACTTGATTCAGCAGATATTTATCAAGCAATCATAAACCAACAAATCAATTCATTTTTTCCCCTTGAAGATACTGGCATTCTTCCTCAATCAACTCTTACACCAGCAGAAATTGTTGACCAATGGATTGCTTCCGGTATCATCAAAAAATGCGAACTCGATTCATATGTTTTTCAAACTGCTATTCAAACCCAACATTTGTTAAACCTTTTGAGCTATTTAGCTATTACTGTGAATAATCCCAGTTCGGAATTGTACAGGAAAAAATACATTACATTATCTACTCCAGCTAAATTATCACTGTTACATTCTTCACTTCAACAAAGCACTATACTTATCCTTCAAGAGGAATTATCCCATTGCACTGCTCGTTTAAAACAATTGACTCAATTATCTGGTTTTCCTTCTAATGACTCCCAAAAGCATTCCCATTCCAAAGTTTGTGATCGTCGAAGAGACACCACAAATATTACATATTTACAACGTATTAAACATGAGCTTCAAAAATTAATCTCATGTGAACCTTACTGGCGAGACCATTTCCGTCCTGTTTGTATAAAAATGCTTTTTGATGATAACAATCTAGGTTACGAATTTGAAGAATTCGTCGCGCAATATTTCTCACAGAACAACTATGTTACTATCCAACACGCTTCAGTTATGGTTGGTAATTATCCTCGAGAAATAGATTTACTAGCTTTTGGACAAAAGGCTGATTTGTCTGTGGAGCGAATGGTAATCTCTTGTTCAGATAATTCTCACTATGAGTCAAAATTTAGCTATGCAAAAAAGACTATTCTTTCTCGATTGAATGAAGTAGAACAATTTAAGAGAATTTGTTCATTTACGAAGTGTTATCTCTTTGTGCGAGTTGCCAATAAAGTTCAACAGCAAGTGGTGGAAGAGTGGACAAAAGAGAGTGAAGAAGTAACAGTAGTAATAGTCATAAAAGATGAAATAGTAAACAGTGAGGAAATCTTAAAGAAATGTCATAGGGAGGTCTCTTTCGAATCTATATATATAGTAAGACTATTTTTCGGAGGATTTATTTTATATGTTTACAGAAAAGTATCCATTAAGATAGAGACTATCGAAAAGAAAAAAGAAGAGAAAAAAGACTCACAAAAGAGTCTTTACAGATATTATTTACGGCTACCATTGTTGATAACTGCTTGAGCAGCAGCTAATCGAGCAACGGGAACTCGTAGAGGAGAGCAGGAAACATAGTCTAAGTTGGATCGATAGCAGAAATCAATGGATTTAGGATCACCGCCATGCTCACCGCATATACCAAACTCAATATCAGGATTGACAGACTTAGCACTAGAACAAGACATAGCGAGGAGCTTACCAACACCTGCTTGATCAATAGTAACAAATGGATCTTCGTCAAAAATACCCAACTCAATATAGAGAGGAATGAATTTACCAGCATCATCTCTTGAAAAGCCAATCGAGGTCTGGGTTAAATCATTAGTTCCAGCCGATGCAAAGGAAATTCCCGCTTTAGCAAGTTCATCAGACAGGAGTGCAGCTCGTGGCAATTCTATCATTGTACCTACTTTGAATTTTTCTAGTATTACCTTTGTTTCTTTCTCTACGTCTGCTTTCACTTTCATGATCATGTCTCTGGCAATTTCGAATTCTTTTACGAAAGCTACCACTGGAATCATGATTTCAGGATAGACTGAGACACCTTCTTTCTGCACATTAGTAGCTGCTTCGAGAATGGCTCTTGCCTGCATTTCAATAAGTTCAGGAATGCCTAAACAAAGGCGTACACCACGGTAGCCAAGCATAGGATTTTGTTCGCGCAGTTTTATTAGCTCGGCAAGTAGCTTCACTTTTTCAGATTCTTTTGGTAGTTTTTCTTTCCAGATTTCTTCTCTTAGTTCGATTTCATTTGGTAAGAATTCGTGTAGTGGTGGATCGATTAGCCTGATTATTACCGGGAATCCTTTTGCTTCTCTGAATATCCCTTCAAAGTCTTCTCTTTGGAATGGTAGTAGGTCGAAGACATGTTTTCTTCTTTCTTCTGGGTTGTCTCTTGCGAGGATCATTTTTTGAACTATTGGCAGTCTATCTTTTTCCATGAACATATGTTCTGTTCTTGTTAGCCCAATTCCTAGTGCTCCGTAATCGATTGCTACTTTTGTTTGATCTGGTGTATCAGCGTTTGCTCTTACATGGAATCCTTTTCCTTCTTTCAGTGCTATTTCGTCTGCCCATTTTAGTATTGTTTTCATTTCTTCGGACAATTTAGATTTCTTTAGCGGTAGTTTTCCTATGTAAGCTAAAGCATCAAATCCGTCTAGTGTCATCCACTCTCCTTCTTTGATGGTTAGGCCATTCATTCCTTCTAGCGCTGTTTTTGTTATGTGTATTCCTGACACATCTCCTGCTCCTGCTATGCAAGTTGTTCCTATTTGTCTTGAAACTACTGCTGCGTGTGATGTCATTCCTCCGCGAGCGGTAATTATTCCTTCACTTGCTGCCATCCCATGGAAATCTTCTGGCGTTGTTTCTTCGCTTACGAGTATTATTTTGTTTCCTTTTTCTGCTTCCTCTTTTGCTCTATCTGCAGTGAACATTGCTATTCCTGCTGCTGCTCCTGGGCTTGCCGGTAACCCTTTCGCCAATATTTTCGTTTGTACTTCTTTCCCATCGATCATAACTGTTTTTTCTTTTGGATTTTTCCATTCTATTTGTGGGAATAGCGAATTTTCTACATCTCTTGGTGTTACTCTGCTTACTGCTGTTCTCTTGTCAATCATGCCTTCTTTCTCGAGGTCAAAAGCAATCTTTGCTGCAGCTATACCTGTTCTCTTTCCGGTTCTTGTTTGCAGAATGTAGAATACTCCTTGTTGAATTGTGAATTCAATGTCTTGAATATCAGCATAATGTTTCTCCAATTTTTCACATATTTCATCGAAGATTTTGTACATTTCAGGCATTTCATCTTTCAATTTTGAAATTGGGTTTGGTGTTCTAACCCCTGCAACGACGTCCTCTCCTTGTGCTTGAATGAGGTATTCACCGTATCTGACATCCTTTCCATTGGCTGGGTCTCTTGTGAAAGCAACACCTGTTGCGCTTGTCTCTCCTAAATTACCATAAACCATTGTTTGAATGTTTACTGCTGTGCCAATATCGTGTGGAATTCCTTCGTGATTCCTATAATTGACTGCTCTTTGTGTGTTCCATGATGAGAATACAGCATGAATAGATGCTTCTAGTTGTTCCATTGGATCTTGTGGGAAATCTTCTCCCAGTGTGTCTTTGTATATTTTCTTGAATTCATTGACAAGTGTTTTTAGGTCATCCGTTGTTAGATCGACGTCTTCTTTGACTCCTTTCTTCTCTTTCATTTTATCGAGAGCTTCATCGAATTTCTTCTTGCCCACGCCTTTGACGACATCGCCAAACATCATAATGAATCGTCTATAAGAATCATAAGCAAATCGTTCATCTTCTGAAACTTTTGCTAATCCTTTTACAGCTTTATCATTTAAACCAAGGTTCAGAACGGTATCCATCATTCCAGGCATGGATATTCTTGCACCACTTCTTACACTAACTAAGAGTGGGTCTTTTGGGTCACCTAATTTTTTACCCATTTGCTTTTCTAAGTATACTAAAGCTTTCTTAGTTTCATCCATCATACCCTTTGGAAAAGTATTCTTATTTTCTAGGTAAGCAATACATGTTTCTGTTGTAATCGTAAAACCAGGGGGTATTGGAATTCCTAAACCAGTCATTTCTGAAAGATTTGCACCTTTTCCTCCGAGAAGATTTTTCATTTCTTTTTTGCCTTCTTCAAAGGAGTAAACATATTTAGTAGCCATTGTTTCAATTTCTCCTATTAGTATTATTCAATAGTATTTTTTTGGGGGTTCTTTTTGTTCTTTCTTATGTTAACTTTCTTTTCGTGACAACAGTTTTATTGCCCAAAAGTTTCCAAGCTAATTCCTTACTTATTTTATCTTGAATTAGTTGCAAGTCAGCTATTCGGCAAATTCACTGTGAATAAAAGATTTGTTATTTCATTGTTTAATGCCTCTTTCAGTTTAGAAAGTGAATGTTTCTCCACTCTTTTTACTCTTAAAGGTAATTAATGTCCTAACTTTTTAAAAGTATTAATGAAGAGTATCTATCTAGGTGAAAAATATGCCCTATAAAAGATTAGTAGTTGAAGTCGTTTCTCAGGAAGGAAATTGTGCAGCAGGACATAAAGTTGGAGATAAAATCATTTTCGAGGATGATGAAATAAAGGGTAAAATCTGTATTACTGCCCTCTATTCTATAATGCCAAAGATATTTGCTATGAAATTTGAAGCAAAATTTCCTTGGTTAGAAGATAAGGATATTGCCCCCCATGCTTGTCCTGATGGAAATAATCCTGTTATCTTCAAAATAACTCGAGAAGAACTCGAATGATTTAGTGTTCTGACAGGCATTATTTTTTTTTCTTTCGAAAAAAATTGAACGAAGAAAAAATAGTGATAATAAAAAAGAAAGAGTGAAAAAGTAACTAATAGTTACTTTTATTTCACATTTCTAGTGCGAATTTTGTTTTCGTTGGAGGGGTTACTATGGCAATTGGATCAAATATTGGTCCATTTGATAATGGTGTTAAAATATTAGTATCCATATCAACAACCAATTTATCTACACTACCATCAAACAAACCAGAATGATATACATCTGAACCATTTGTGAATCTGAAGTAATAGTTGTATGTACTAAGAACACCATTGAATTGAGCATAGCCAGTACTATTCGTCAGAGCACTCAACCCTGAGTAGGACCCTCCTTCTCTATACAGATAAACTAGAATCCCGGAATCGGGGACACCGTCATCATTAACGAAGCAGAATACTCTTGCACCAATATTGATATCGTGAGTATATTCTGGCAATGCACCATTGAATTCAGTTGACCAGAATTGTCCACCAGCATAATCCACTCTGAATTTGTATTGCGTAGTAGATAAGACACCATTGAATTGTGCATGACCAGTCACATTTGTTCTGACACTAAATCCAGAGTAAGAACCACTAGCTGTAAAGAGGTAAACTCTAACATTATTTAGAGGGTTATCTTCTACTCCATAGACAACATGAGCATAGACAATACCACCAATATTGGTCTCAACAACACTTTCAGGTTGTGTTCCATTAAATTCTGTGGACCAGAAGCGTCCAGCGGCATAATCAACTCTGAATTTGTATTGTGTAGTTGCTAGGACTCCGTTGAATTGTGCATAGCCTGTTGAATTGGTTCGTGTGCTAATACCTGAGTAAGAACCACTTGCAGTAAAGAGATACACTCGAACATTGTTGAGGGGAGCATCATCAGGACCATAGACAACATGGGCGTAAACAACACCACCAATATTAATTTCTACAACAAAGTCATCGATACTTCCATTGAATTCTGTGGACCAGAAGCGTCCGGCGGCATAGTCAACTCTGAATTTATATTGTGTAGTTGCTAGGACTCCATCAAATCGAGCATAACCTGTACTATTAGTTCGTGCGCTTATACCTGAGTAGGAGCCACTTGCAGTAAAGAGATACGCTCTGACATTGCTTAATGGTAAATTGCCGGCACCATAAGTAACATGTGCATAAACCGTTCCGCCAATATTAATATCAACAACAATAAATGATGCTGAACCATTGAAAACATCAGACCAGAAGCGACCACCAGCAAAGTCAACTCTAAATTTGTAATCGGTGCTCTTTAAGACTCCATTGAATCGTGCATAGCCGGTTGAATTTGTTCTCGCAGATATTCCTGAATAGGAACCACTTGCAGTAAAGAGATATACTCTAACATTGCTCAATGGATTTCCTTCTGAACCATAGATTACATGTGCATAGGCTTCTGCACCAACATTAATTTCAACGATCAATACTGCTTGGGAGCCATTGAATTCACCACTCCATTCTCGACCGCCTGCGTAATCCACTCTGAATTTAAACATAGAATCTTTCTCAATTGGGCTAAACAGAACATAGCCTGTTGAATTTGTTCTTGCACTCCTACCCGTATAGGAGCCACTTGCAGTAAAGAGATACACTCGAACATTATTGAGTGGTAGTTCATCTGGACCGTAAATTACATGACCGTATACTTTTCCACCAATATAAATTGTAATTACTGCTCCATCTGAAGCACCAAATACATCACTCCAAGTTCTGGCTGCGCCATAATCAACTCTAAATTTGTAGGCACCAGCAGAAAGTGCGAAAGCAGCATAACCAGTTGAATTAGTTCGTGTACTTACTCCTAAATAGGATCCAGTGCTACTGAATAGATAAACTCGTAAATTATTTTGACCAATTTCATCAGCATCAACAACATGAGCATAAACAACTCCACCACCAATATCGATGGTAGTTTCACTCACTGTTGGATAGTTAACTTGTGGACTTGAATAGTTCAATCCTAAGTAGAATACTTTGAAGACATATACACCTGGACTTATAGTTAGGAAAGCATCGCCTTCACTATTGGTGACTGCATATTCGCCATTGTAGCGACCTAAACTATCGAAACTAAATACAGTTAAACCGTTAATTCCACCTGCTTGGTTTTGAACGTGAACTTTCATTAAATCGCCAGTTGCACCTACTTGAACTGTAACCGAAGATACTGAAGGATGATAGAATGCTTCTGACCAGTAGATCTGACCTAAGTAACTTACTCGAGCTTTGTACTCACCGATTCTCAAAAATTGTTCTACTTTTCCTGAGGACGCGGTTGTTTGTGTTGGGACACCTGTGAAAGCATCATTTGAATGATAAAAATCAACATTTGCTCCACTTACGGGATCTGAATCCTGATCAATAACATTTACAGTAAATAGTGAGCCAAAAGTAGTACCACTTGGTGTAAAAGCTTTCGTTTCTACGGAAGCTCCAAATGACACTGTTAATGTATAGGATGTTCCTTCTTCAAGTTGCCCTACGAGACTTGTTGCAGAAAGAATAACATTTCCCGCTTTTCCGTCTAGTATTTGAGAGGCACCTGCTTGTGTATGAGCCCAATCATAGCTATTGGTTCCATCAGTGATTGCATAAGAAAATTCAGTCATGTTTGCAATTCCAACACCATTCGTTGTTACAATAATGATGTTAACCTTAATTGCATCAATAGAACCATCGTGATCATAATCTTTGAATTCAGATACAGTGCTAATTCCAAAAGTTATTTCTGTCTCTTGATTAAGAAGAGGGACAACAACAAAGTAAACGACTGCAGCAGCTGAAACAGTTAAAGCTATTAGTAAAATGGTTGCTATCACCGGACTAACTGCTCTCTTGTTTCTAAATATATTTCTCATTGTATTTCGTTCCACCAGAATATAGATAATAAAATAATAATTGATAGATTAAACATAAATTAGTGATAATCAATAACTACAAAGATAAAATATAAGTATTAGGAAATAGGCATCCGCGTTTATAGTAGGGTTATCCGCAGATAAATGAATCAAAATTCATTAAGAAAAGTAAAAAAATAGAAAATGACAGCAATTTTCAATGAAAACTACTGTTTTAGTAAACACTTTGATTTAAATAATATCCAGATTTTTGGCATGTTTTGTGATAATTTCAACTGCCTCATCAATTGTTTCAAAATCAAATGATGATTGACATGAAGTACGTAACAATTCTCTACCAACGGGTGTTGCTGGAGTTCTTACTGGATTTGTATAAACACTTCTTGGTGTTTCTGCAAGTAAATCCTTGAACATCTGGAAAGTTTTCATTTCATCACATATTAGCAATGGAATAATTGGTGATGCAGAATGACCAATATCGAAACCGGCATCTAAATATCCTTTCTTTAATCGCTTAGCATTTGCCCATAATTTTTGGCGATGAGAGTCATCTTTTTCAATTATGTCAAGTACTGCTAGTACTGTAGCAACAGCTGAGGGAGGGGAACTTGCACTGAAAATCATGCTTCTTGCTCTGTGTTTAACCCATTTACAGACTGATTCTGAGGCAGCAATATAACCACCAATAGAAGCGAAGCTTTTAGAGAATGTGCCCATAACAATATCTACTTTGTCTTGAACGCCAAAATGAGCTGCAGTTCCACGTCCATTTGGACCCAAAACACCTACAGCATGAGCATCATCAACATAAACTCCTGCACCATAAGTTTCAGCAAGTTCTGTTATCTCATCTAGCTTTGCGATATCGCCTTCCATTGAGAATATTCCGTCAGTCACAATAAGAGCATACTCACCTTTAGGAATCTTTTTCAAAGATTTTTCTAATGAGTCCATATCGTTGTGTTTGTAGATGATCTTATTCTTTTTATCAAGACTGCTTAATCGAATGCCATCTATAATTGATGCATGATTCTGTTCATCTGAAACAACCCAATCACCTTTTCTTAGAAAACATGAAAGAGTTCCTAGATTCGCTTGCATACCTGTTGAGAAGATTACAGCGCTTTCTGTCCCTATGAATTCTGCGAGTCGATTCTCTAATCTTGTATGGATATCCATTGTACCATTCAATAATCTTGAGCCGGTAGAGCCAGTACCGTACTCTTCAATTGCATTACATGCAGCTTCTTTGACTTTTGGATTGGTTGTCATTGAAAGGTAATTATTGCTTCCAAACATAATTGTTTCTCGATCGCCGAATTTCACTATTGGACCTTGTTCGCTGGAAAGTTCCATAAAATATGGGTATAAACCTAGTTGTTTGGCAAAATCCATTTGATCAAATAACTCTGCTTGTGCCCGTTCCTCATATTTTTGGAAAAATGTCATAGTAACAACTTCATTCATTGACGTTCATTATGTGTTTTTAAAATTTACTTGAATACTCATTATCAATTGCCTTTAATAAGTAACCACATTTTATCGAGAAAAGTTAAAGTAAGAAAAACAATGTTTAGTTTCTAGTGGGAAACACTACTAAAGAAATGATTGATTTAAAATGTCGAAAATTGTCATCAAAAAATGTACAGAAAAACATCTTTACAGCTATACCAAAATAATGGTGCAAGCATTTAATGACAAATATCCACATTTTTTCTCAGGAGTTCCCGAAAAGGAATATATTGAAATTTTACAACAACTCAATTTATTAGAACTCCAATCAAATAAGTTCATTGGAAAATATGTTATAATTTATAATGAGAGCGTAGCAGGTGCAATTAATTTCTACATCAGCAGACAAAAAATACTCCTAGCTGAGTTTTATAAGATCCTAGGGAAAAATATTGGTTATCTTAAAGCAATTAAAGTAGGAATTATGCTCTTAGGGTTTGGTCCACCTTTCAATTTTCCCATGAATACTCTATATATAGATCAAATAGGTATAAGTGCTGATTTCAGAAGAAAGGGCCTCGGAAAAAAATTAATGCATTTTGCTGTTAAAAAAGCAATGAAAACAGGTTGCAAAAAAGTTAAGCTGGATGTTATAGCTAAAAATGAAGGAGCTATTGCACTTTACAATAAGCTAGGGTTTGTTATAACCAAAACCAATGAAACATCACTGGGTGAAGTTTTTCTTGGTATAAGAAAATACTATTCGATGGAGAAAAAATTATCGTAATTAGTCCTTTTTCTTATCTGTATGTGGTATCAGAATGCTTATCAAACTTTTTTGTCTATTATGATAAGAGATACTTGGATGAAATACTATAATGACTCGAGAGAAAGCAATATTGGTTATGGATGATGATGATTCTTTTCAGAAAGTCATGAAAGAGGTTCTAGATTGTTTAGGATATTCAAGTTTTTTTGTTAAAAATGGCGAGGAAGCATTTTTTTTGTATAAAAAAGCTAAAGAATCAAACAAACCTTTCGATGCTGTTATTCTGGATTTACATATTGAAGAAGGAATAAATGGTGAAGAAGGGACAAAGCTTTTGCTTACTTACGATCCCAAAGTCAAAATAATCATTTCAAGTGGAATGGGTAATCATCCTATGATGGATAAACCTCAAGATTATGGGTTACAAGGAACTTTGCTAAAACCATTTGGTATGCCTACTTTGAAAGCACTATTGGAAAAATTATTGTGAAAATAATTTATTGATTCATTTCTATTTCCGAAAGAGTCTAAAGTTCTATCATCCAATTATCGTTATGAATAAAAAAATCATCTCAGTAGAGGGCAAACTCTACTATGGTCGATTTGTTGATAGACCAAATCGCTTTTTAGTCAATATTAAATTGGAGGGAACAGATGAAATCCACGCTGCATTTCTACATGACCCTGGTAGAATGAAGGAATTACTGTTACCAGATGTACGATTACTAATTAGAAAACCTTTGAAAATGAGTGACAGGAAAACTAATTGGGATGTTTTAGCAGTTTATCATAACAATTTCTGGATTACGATTAAATCTAGCTTGCCAAATTTAGTTGCAAAAACAGCATTAAGTAATGGTTGGATATCGGAATTAGTAGAATATCCTAATCTGAAACCAGAAATTAAATACGGTCACAGTCGCTTAGACTTTCTTCTAACAAATGGATCAAGTGAATGTTATGTTGAGGTAAAAGGTGTTACTCTTGTTGAGAGTGGAGTTGCTTTGTTTCCAGATGCACCTACTTCACGAGGAACACGACATCTACAGGAATTAATTAAATTAAAAGCCGAAGGAAAGAGAGCAGTAGTACTTTTTATTTGTATGAGAAATGACCCTGAAGCTTTTTCACCAAATTGGATAACTGATCCTGTGTTCAGTAAACAATTAGAAACAGCAGTAAATGAGGGAGTAGAAGTTTTGGTGTATAAGGTACAACCCGCAGTTAAAAATAACAAATTGGTTCTTTTTTTCACTGAAAACATTGAAAACATAATTATAGAAGAAACTAAATCCTTTCAATAAAGACTTCTTTTCATCACGATTTTGTGGGAATAACCTTGGAAGAATTAAAACTCGTTGGGAAAATTGCTGCGGATAAAGAAAGTAAGAAATTAGGAAGAATAATAAAAATCGAAAATATTGAAGATCAGAAAACAAAGATACCAAAACCGAATGTTCTTGTTTTAGTAAGCAAACCATTCAGAAAAGATATTGTAATTTTAATTGAAGTTTCAAAATTATTAAGAGAAGAAGCTGAATATGTTTGGTTTGATATTTTCAAGAAGGATTTCGACCAAGAAGTAAGAGAAACCAGAGCTTTGATTAATTTATAAGATTTTAGAATTTCTTTGAAAAATAGACTCAATAGAAATAACCAGCTATTTTTGTTCATATAATGAGTATGAGAGCTATATTTAAATTCAAGTCTATTGATTGAAAATTGGCATTCAGAGGAATTCATTATGAGCTTTCTAGTGGAATATGGTTGGTTAGCTATAGTAATAATAATTGTACTAGCATTCCTTTGCGAATTTATGGACGCATCTCTAGGAATGGGTTATGGTACAACTTTGACACCTGTATTACTTTTCTTTGTAGATGATATTGCAATGATAGTTCCAGCCGTGCTTTTATCTGAATTCATTACAGGTTTGGTCTCTGCGACGTTTCATATAATTTTCAAAAATGTTAAATTAGGACAAAAAGATAAAGTCAACAATTCCTTAGGTGAATTAAGTCCAAATATTATTGATACACAAACAGCTAGTGCTATTTCAATCCCTATTAGTAACAATTTAAAAATCACTGAAAACGGAAATGGATTTACTGAATCTATTGGGAATTTGACTCGTGATACGAAAATTGTCATGATTCTCGCTTTCTTTGGAATATTAGGAGCAATTTGCTCTTCAGTTATTTCAGTTATTTGTCATTCAAATGAGGTATTTAATTTTGGTGCAAAAATCTACATAGGACTAATGGTTATTGCTATGGGGATTGTTATTATCGTTTTACGAAATAAGGTGCAAAAGTTCTCTTACAAGAAAATAGTATCCTTGGGTGTATTGGCAGGCTTTAATAAAGGGCTATCAGGAGGAGGATATGGCCCAATTACTGTTTCAGGTCAAATTCTAGCAGGACGGGAAGGGAAAAGCGCTATTGCATCAACTTCAGTTTCTGAAACACTTGTCTGCTTTGTTGGAGTAGCAGCTTATATTATTACGAACTTAATAATTATGAATCGTGGGGATTTAGATATTAGTTGGGAATATCTTGAGTATGCACCATATTTGATAGCTGGTGCGGTTGTCTCTGCACCGTTAGCTGCATTAACAACAAAAAAGGTTAAAGCAAAATGGTTGAAAATAGCAGTGGGATGGGGAACAATTGTACTCGGTGTGTTCAGTATTATTAGATATACCTTGCATTTTGCAGGCATTTGGTAATTCAAGAAATAAATTAAATTCTAAGCAAAAATTCTCTGATTATCATTTGAAAAACTTATATGTTTGATACCCATAATTAATTTGGCATAATTACATGTTAATGAAAAATAATCTAAACTAGGAGTGTAGAATTTGAGCTCGGAAAAAAAATTCACTGTTCTTGAGATGATTGGAAAAGCAGCCTTTGCAAATAATGAAGATACCAGTATTGGAAGAGTAACAAAGATAATTGATCAGAAAGATAGCGATGAGGATAATGAATGTCTCCTTGGAGACATAAAATCAGATTTATTCCAAATTGTTGTTAAAATTGATTCGAAGAAATTTGCAATGTTATCAGAACCAACAGAAATATTATTTTCAAGTCAAACTATTGAAAGTGTTTCAAAAAGAGGGTTTAAACTTCTTTTAACAAAAGAAGCTATTGAATCATATTTAGAAAAAGACCTTCATTAAATTCCAAGTGGTCTTTCAATCTCAATTATCTCACCATTTTCTTGAATGAAATAATTTATTTCCGTTGTTACATTATAGTGATAATGAGCAAGTTGAAAGCTTTTTTCAGCAGCTCTGATTGGTGCTGTCCAAGAAATTATCCATATGCTGTCTTCTTCAAAAGGATTTTCTTGATAAGCAACCCCTGTTAAAAATGGATACTTTTGACGTAAACGTAAATAGTGACCATCTTGTTTTGTTATATTAAGTAAATAATACCCTAAATCTTTGTCTCCAGAAGAGGATATTATTACTAATTCCGGGATAATTCTTTCTTCTAGAAATTCCTTCTTCATACCATCTATAATTGCAAGAATTAGAGTTCGGTTGTCTGCTTTAGATCCTTCAATTATTTTATAATTGATATTATGAGTAAATATAAACTCATTACTTGAGTAGGCTCCAGAACCATATTTTTCATTAAATAGATTAGTTGCTCTTATATTGGTAACAATTCTAATCGTTGCAAATAAGGAGAAAACTATCATGAAAAAAGCTAAGCTTGTTGTTTTTCTTCGTTTATCCCATTTCAATGGCCAGACTGTTGTTACAAACATTAATGCTGCTATTGTATGAATATTATTTGAAGAAAGTAATTTTATTCCATACCATTTTAAGCTGATTGGAAAGAAGATCATCATTCCTGTTGGGACGATAATATCAACTGAGAAATGGAGCAGTGTTCCAATATAGAGAGAGAGAATGCCCCCAACAGACCAGAAATTAAGATCAGAATATTTCTCATGTTTCCATATTTTATCCTTCAATTTTGGTATGTTAAGAATAGCAGCAAAAATAACTACAAAAGGAATTATCCCCAATAAACTATGAGTAATCGCTCTATGTTCTAACCAAAACAACTTCGGAAAGAAATAAACTATAAAATTAAACAGCATATCAATATCAGGTAAAATAGACCCAATGATAATTGGAACAACAAATTTAGTAGGTACTTTCTTGATTTTGTCAACCCAAAATATCAGAGAATAAGCAACTAAAGCATGTGTTATCGGATCCAATTATACATCCCTCCGGGATGAACTTTTGCAGATACTTCTATTTTACTAAGAAGTTCTTTTTCCATAAGTGTTTTCTTGTTCATGCTATTTCTTCTCTAATTTTTGTAGTTGATTGATTGCTGTACCAGGCCTAACTCCTTTAGGGCAAACAGCATTACATGCAAATAGTTTCTCACAAGCAGGAGCAGCATCGTTCTTTTGTACTCTATTCAGAATTTCATTCCGATGAGAATCGGATACTCGAGTGTCATCTATAAAGCGATATGCTTTTGCTAAGGCAGAAGGACCTAAATAGTTTTTATTTTTACCAGATACAGGGCAAGTCCAACAAACACCACACAAAATACAATAAACCAATCGTTCAATTCTACGAGCATCCTCAAAAGCTTGAGAAGATTCAGGAGAAACATCTGTAATTTCCCGGTCAAAATATGGTTGTATTTCTCGATAGAATTTCCAGAATGGTTCCATATCAACAATTAAATCTTTTATTACAGCCATATTAGGTAATGGTTCTATTAGAATTTCGTTTTCTTGATTCCAATTTGAAACATCACCAAATATTAGTTCTGGTACTTGCCGATGTTTCTTGATTTCTATAGGGTGTACTTGTGTTTTACAAGCTAACTGGGGGAACTTGTTGATTGTCAGACCACATGATCCACAAATTGCTCCTCTACATGAATATCGGAATGCAAGAGTTGAATCATAATGATCTTGTATATAGAATAGCGCTTCTAAAATTGTCATTCCAGGTTTAAGAGGAACTTGATATCGTTCATATCTCGGATCTTCATTTGGTCCGGCTTGTCTGAAAATGAGAAATGTTTGTTCGTTTTCAACCATTTAGTATGCACGCTCCTTAAGCTCGAAGAGACCTAGTGTTACAGGCTTTGTCTTCATTACTAGATTCTCTTTGTCTCGAGAGACCAGAGAATGTACAAGATACTTTTCATCATTTCTTTTAGGAAAATCTGTTCGATAGTGTGCCCCTCTGCTTTCTTCTCGCCAAAGAGCACTAAAAGCTGTTACCTCTGCTATATCGATCATATTTCGTAATTCAAGCAATCGTATTAAGCCAAAGTTGAATACTCTATCATCTGTATCAAATTGCACGGATTTGAATTCTTTTTGTAATTTTTGGAGAGTGGTAACTGCATATTGCAATTTACTCACCTCTCTATACACGCCCACATTTTTATCCAATGTTTCTTTCATAACCAATCGAATCTCAACTGGTTTATTTCCGGTATTCTCTTTCCATTGCTTGAACAGGTTTTCTACCATATCCAAGGTTTGTTCTTCAGCTTTTAAGACAACTTCAGAAGATAATTTCTTTTTCTTACCTCCTTTCAAAATAACTCTGGAAACGTATCGCCCAAAAACAACTGTTTCCAAAAGGGAGTTTCCTCCCAATCTATTTGCTCCATGTACTGAAATACAGGAAGTTTCACCAATTGAATATAACCCATTCATTGGAGTTTCACCAAAATCTCCTTTGTATTTAGAAGCTATACCACCCATTGAATAGTGTTGAGCGGGTTGAACAGGAATTGGTTTTTCAATGGGGTCAACACCGGCAAAAAACATCGATATTTCTCTAATACCTGGCAACCGTTCCATGATTTTCTCTTTTCCAAGGCGAGTAAGATCAAGATGAACATAACCATCTTCAAATGCTCTACCTTCTATTATTTCAGTTTCAATTGCTCGTGAAACAATATCTCTTGGTGCTAATTCCATTGCTTTAGCAGCAACTTTACTCATGAAGCGTTCTCCATCCTTATTGAAGAGCAAACCACCTTCACCTCGGGCACCTTCAGTCATTAGAATATTTGTTCCTAAGAGTGTTGTTGGATGAAATTGAACAAACTCACAATCTTGCATTGGAATTCCTGCACGAAAAGCAGCACCTAACCCATCACCAGTATTTATAATTGCATTTGTTGATCGTTTGTAAATGCGACCAAAACCACCAGTAGCTAAAACAACAATCTCGGATCTAAAAATAACCAATTCACCAGTAGCCATATTCATTGTAATTATACCGGCAATTTGATTATCGACTTTAATAAGATCAATCAAAAAAAACTCATCGTAAAATTTTACTTCCTTACGAACACATTGTTCGTATAAAGTATGTAATAAAACATGACCTGTTCGATCTCCTGCATAACAAGTCCTTGGAAAACCCGCCCCACCAAATGGACGCTGTGCAATAAGTCCGGAATCTAATCTAGAAAACGGTGCACCCATACTTTCAAGCTCGATGACAATTTTCGGAGCTTCTTCTGCGAGAAACATTGCAGCATCTTGGTCAGCTAAGTAGTCCGAACCGTAAACAGTATCATAAGCATGACGTTTTGGCTCATCATCTTTACCTGTAGGAGTATTAGCTAATGCAGCATTTATCCCCCCTTGAGCCGCTCCAGAATGACTTCTTAGTGGATGAACCTTGCTGATAACAGCTGCATTCCACTTGCCTGCTAGCTCAAAGGCAACTCTCAAACCGCTAAGACCACCTCCAACGATTACAACATCAAATTCTTGTACATTCAAGTATTTAACCTTCCTTCAAAACTTCAGACCTAGTAAAATATTGTCAAACATAGATATAGGTTTACTCTCTCAAAAAGTAAAGTGTACTAATAACTATGAGTAATTTATTATTTAATTACTGTTCATCTCGAGTGTGATTAAATTGTCCAAAGAAATTATTTTTATTTCAGCGCCATTATGTGCAAAATGCATTCGAATAAAACGTTGGCTAAAAGAAGTCAAAGAAAATCACCCAGAAATTGAAATCACCAAACTCAATATTGCTTTCAAAGCTAAGGAAGTGAAAAAATATAACATTAAAACTATTCCAACAGTCATTGTTGGTAAAACAATGCTTGGTGGTTGGATTAAAGAAGAAGAATTTAAAGCTGCCTTAGAAAAAATGTGAATAAAAATAAAGAAGAGAAAGTATCAGTATCTATCAGCAGATCCTAAAACTTCTTTGTTTTTATAGATTAATAATTTTTTAAGCTCTTCTCTTGCTGGTCCGAGATATTTTCTGGGGTCAAATACTCCTGGTGTTTCAGCGAGAACTTTTCTTATCATTGCAGTAATCACTAAGCGACCATCTGAGTCAATGTTTATTTTACAAACATTCTTTGCAGCAGCTTTTCGTAATTGTTCTTCTGGAACGCCTACTGCACCTGCTAAATCACCTCCAAATTGGTTTACCATTTCTACATATTCTTGTGGTACAGATGAGCTGCCATGTAGAACAATTGGGAATCCTGGTAGTCTCTTCTGAATTTCATCGAGAATATCAAATCTAAGAGGAGGAATTGGTTTTCCAGGTTTGAATTTGAAGGCACCATGTGATGTACCAATAGAAATTGCCAAACTATCACAACCAGTTCGATTAACGAAGTCTTCAACTTCCTCTGGTTTCGTATAGTGAGACACTTCAGATGAAACATGTTCTTCTATACCCGCAAGAACACCTAATTCAGCTTCAACAGTAACATCGAATTTCTTGGCATATTCAACAACTTGTTTAGTAATCTTGATGTTCTCTTCAAATGGATGGTGAGAACCGTCGTACATTACTGATGAGAAGCCCATATCAATACAAGATTTTGCTATCTCAAAGGAATCTCCGTGATCTAAATGAAGCGCCATTGGAATTTTTCCCCCGAGTTCTTTCATATATTCAACAGCACCTTCAGCCATAAACCTCAGGAGAGTTTGATTTGCATATTTTCTTGCTCCTTTTGAGACTTGTAGGATCACTGGTGAACGAGATTCAACACACGCCATAACAATTGCTTGTAATTGTTCCATATTATTGAAATTATAGGCTGGAATAGCATAGCTGTTTTCCATTGCATGCTTAAACATTTCTCGGGTATTAACAAAACCCAATTCTTTGTAATTGACCATTTTTTTCCTTCCTATCTTAATCTACTGTGAGTGTTTTAGAAAGGTTTCTAGGATAATCAGGATTTATCCCTCTTTCAATTGACATATATAACGCAAGTAGCTGTAGTGGTATAACAGCTAAGATTGGAGATATTAATTGTGAAGATTTAGGTATCTCGAAGTAATCTTCTTCTTGAACATATTTATCTAATCCATCTATATGTTCAGCAATAACAATTGGTCTTCCTTCACGACATTCCACTTCGGAAATATGTGAAATAACATAGTACTTGTCATTGGGTGCAACAACATAAATTACAGGATAACCATCACTTACAATACTTAAAGGACCATGTTTAAATTCAGATGAATACATTGCTTCTGCAGCAATATAATTTATTTCTCTAATTTTCAGTGCTCCTTCTAAAGCAACACCATGTGTAACACCATAGCCAAGGAGAGACATAGCATTTATTTTACTGAGCTCCTTAGCAATTTTCTTTGCGCGTTCATCACTGTTTTTCACTGTCACCTCAACCAATTTAGAGAGATTATGGATTTCATCCTTAAGTGATTCAAAATCCTTATCAGATAATTTCCCTTTGGCATGTCCAACTCTTGCTGCAAGTATCAGAAAGAGTAATACTTGATTTGTATAGGTTTTTGTTGCAGGAACACTTCGTTCAATTCCGGCACCAATATAAGCATAAGCTTCTGACATTCTTTCTACAGTTGAACCTGGAACGTTAACCATTCCAAGAATGTGATATCCTTTTGGTTTAGCAAAATTAATAGTATTAATGATGTCCTTAGTTTCCCCACTTTGGGAGACGCAAAGCATTGCAGTTGTATCTCCTGGGTCATAGTCTTTGTATTCTTCAAAGAACCGTCCCCCAATTACAGGGATAGCTAAAACACCTGCTACGTTATTCAAATAATAAGAACCAACATTGCAAGCATTCAAACTTGACCCACAACCAATTAGAAAGACTTTATCAGCTTTAGCTAACTTCTCTACTAAACTATCCAAAACATCACTTTCTAAACCATAAGCAAGTTTCTCTGTTGCATCTACTTGTTCATATATTTCTTTTGTAAGAAAATAGTCGAAATCTCCTTTGACAGCATCCTCTGCAGATAAGTCAGAAATTCTTGATTCTCTTGTTATTTCTGAGCCGTCTTTTACACTAAAAATTCTGTAAGAATCTGCTGTTAGCTCAACGATTTCGCCATCATTCAAAGGTACGAATTTCTTAGTTAGAGGTAATATTGAAGGTAAATCTGAGGCAATATATGTTTCCTCTTCACCCAAACCAATAACTAATGAAGAACCCATTTTCACTGCGTATAATTTCTCAGGACTGTCTTTATGATAAGTAACAAAAGCGAATGCACCCTCCATTTCAGCTATTCCCCCAATAATTGCTTTTATCATGTCTTGTTCTTTATCATAATGTTTCTCTATGGCATGAACACAAATTTCCCCATCATTCTGGCTAATGATATTGTGTCCTTCTTTTTCGAGATTTTCTTTGGTTTCATAATAGCTAATGATATTCCCGTTGTGAGCTCCGATCATATCTCCATCGCAATCAAAGTGTGGTTGAGCATTTATTTTGCTTGGCTTGCCAAAAGTTGACCAACGCAATTGACCGATACCAATATTTCCTTTCATTTCTGCTAGCTTTAATGATTCAATCACATAATCGATTGTTCCAACATCTTTTCTGAGATCGATCACTCCATCCTTATAAACTGCTAAACCGGCGCTATCATACCCACGATAGGCTAATCGTTTACCAATAATCAAAAGCTTCTTTGCAACATCACTTTTTTTTGCTATTATACCAAAAATACCACACACTTTCTATATACCATCCTTAAATTGAGCCAAAAGTACAGATAATTCAACATCTAACTGTAAATTCAAGTTTGGGAAAAATCTACCTAAATTTAATTTTTAGCTTAGTTTTGTAATCTCGTGCAAATAAACACCTCAATATTTGCTTACGGATTTAAAATTGTGGTTGTATTCTTCTTTAGTGCTTTTGTTTTTTTTCTTTTTGTTTTATTTTTATTCTAATCCTGTTCGTTTCTTCTTGTTGATTGTCTTTGCTTTCTTGTAGTTCTTGTGGTAATTTTTGCCCATAAGTTTCTTGATTCTTAGACCGATAATGAGTGCTAATTATTGAAAGTTCATTCTACCAATGTTAGTACTTACTTAGGTTAAGAGTCTTGGAGAATGCTTAACATTGTGTCAATGGTCACCTTAATAGAATTATTTCTTTCCACAATCTTCTTTCCTCGTATCTACCAACAACTCAACCACACTTTCGAAGAATTTAGTTTAAAAAGAGTTAAAAAAAAGGAATATTATTTGTACACTCTTTTAAACTTCATCAACAAAAGCACCAAATCCTCCACCATATGTTCCTTGGAGGATGAACGCTAAAATGAGTAAAAGAAGGCCGTTTACAATTAAAATTGAAAAAATACCTCCTCTAAATATTAGAGACTTCATTTTATAGTATTTGTCTTCAGAGTCCTCCTCATCATCCAATTCATACACATATTCATCAATTTCATCAGCTTCACTAATGTCTTCTTCAAATTCAACTTCATCGTCGTCTTCATCTTCTTCATATTGGTATTCATCATCATCTAAATACTCATGTTTAGTTGATCGATCTTTTTTCTGTTGCTTGTCCTTGATGATTTCTTTGTATATTTTAGACTTCGTATTTTCTCTTCTAACCATTTTATAAACGAAGAAATTTCGATAAGCCATATCACCAAGTACAGCAAAACCAAAAAACACCATACCAACAAGACCAATAACTGCTACTGGATTGACATTTTCAGGGAAGCCAACATAATAATCTATGAGAATAATCGTTCCGGCAATAAGAAAGGATGGAATGGTCATTAACAGAATTAGAGCCCACTTTGGTAATTTAATTTCAGGTAATTTGAATTTTCTGTTTTCTTGTTCAAAATCATTTTCAACAAGAATATCATCATCATTTTCAATTGCAGTTTCCTCTATAATTTCGTTTTCCGCAGACACTAAAATCACCTGTTAATAGGATTAATAATAATAATTTATTCTAAAAGGATTGTCAATAGTTTGTATAATACTATTTCACAATTGTTAGAGCTACAATCGCATTTATGACACAAAAAGAATATTTATGAAGTGGTATCATTTTACCATAATACGAACTTAAACTCAGACCAATTATTATAGTTAAATTTGTCGGTGCATACTTAATGTTTACTATCGGATTTGTAGGAATTGATAATGCCGGAAAAACAACTATTATTGATATTTTTTCCAAGCAAAAATTATCACAAACTATTCCTACAGTTGGAGTAAATCTTGAACAAATCGGTTTTTCTGAAATAGATTTTGAAGTAAATATTTTGGATATGGGCGGTCAAAAGCACTTTAGGTTATTATGGGTTGATTATCTCAATACTGTTGATGCAATTATCTACGTTATAGATTCTGGCGATCACGAACGTTTAGATGAAACTTTAAACGAATTCAGAAAAATGCTTGTTTTAACTGAAGTTAATGCTGTTCCAATTTTGGTTTTACTTAATAAAACGGATTTACCCGATTCTATGAATGCTATGGATATTGGTGATAAATTATCTGTTTTCCCAGAATTAGCGAATAGAAATTGGAACATCATCGAAACAAGTGCAGTCACAACAAAAGGGCTCATTGAGATGTTTAAGTGGACCTACTCAAAGGTCACTACAAAAACAATTGAATTTGATGTTGAATACAGAGAAAGTGATGACAAAAAATACTATACTCCTTGCCCTCTTTTGCTGAAACTCAATGATGGTAATTATTGTATAAATCATGACGAGTTCACTCAAATAAAATTAGTCCCGTTAGACTCACTCTTTAATTCAGAAATACTTGAAACAGAGGACATAATTAAAGATACCAAAGAAGAATTTAAGAAAACAGGGGATAAAGTTTGTTTCAATAGTATTTTTGTTTCTGATGCAGACGAAATAATCCACTGTGCAACAGACAATTCAGATATTGAAGTCGAAAGTGTCAATGCAAGTAAAGAAGAATATATTGATTCTTATAATATGATGCATTTAACTGGTGGAGTGATTTGTTCAGAATGTTTGTATAAAATACTCTTCTCAGTGCTTAAACGTAAAATAAAAGCAGGAATTGAACTGCACAATGATGAAATAGAAAGTGTTAAGGAAGCCGAACAAAGACGCTCTACAGATTTAAGTAAATGTTAGTAGTAATTATTGTTTGTATTTTATAATTACAGTATCATATACCTCTTTGCAGTCTTTGTTGATATTTCTCTGGTTAAATAATTCAGATATCTCTCTAGCTACTTGGATTGCAATAACGATATATTTTCCATCAATTGTATTAGCTATCTCATTTGAAATTTCAAAAACTATTTGATATTATTTTATTAAAGCAGACATGGTTTCACCACTCATTTCTGATTCATTGACAGAGGAGTCCCCTTTGTAAGCATAGATTTCTTGTTTTAAACAGAATCACTACTAGGCATATTTCTAATGGATTTGAAGTGAGTGTTATTTTTAGTTTTTTGGGATAAAATTTTAAGGAGAATATACTAGTTTGTTCTCAATTACAAATTAAACCTTTGTAGAAATAAAAGAAAAAAATTGTTGAGGAACGCAAGTTGAATGGTAAAGAAATAATCCAAAAAGTTCGCCAAAAAATGAAAGATCATCATGATTTATTCGCTCGAGCTATCCCTTTGATTGCTTCTGAAAATATTACTAGTAAAGAAGTAAGAGAAGCAACATTATCTGATTTCAGTCATAGATATGCAGAAGGATGGCCTGGAGAGCGTGTTTATGCCGGATGTCAGCATCTAGATGAAGTAGAGTTTATTTGTATGGATTTAGCCAAAGAAGTATTTGGTGCAAAATTCGCAGATGTTCGACCAATATCTGGAGTAGTAGCTAATTTAGTTCTTTATTCTGCATTCACTAACCCAGGAGATATTAGTATGTCTATCAGCATTCCTTGTGGTGGTCATATATCAACGGGACCTTTACACACAAGTAAGGGTGCATATATGGGTGGAACTGCAGGAGCAGTTCGAGGATTAAATGTTAAATACATCCCATTCGATAGACGCGGATTAGTTATTGACGTAGAAAAAGCAGAAGAAGCAATAAAAGAATTGAAACCAAAATTACTCCATTTTGGAGCTTCAGTATTCCTATTTCCACATCCTGTTAAAGAACTCGCTCCAGTTGCTAAGGATTTAGGTGCAAAAGTTACTTATGATGCTGCACATGTTTCAGGTTTAATTGCATGTGGGCATTTCCAAGATCCTTTAGCTGAAGGCGCAGAAGCTATGGCTTTTTCAACCCACAAAACAATGTTTGGACCACAACATGGTTGTGTAGTCTCATCAAGTGATGATGAAGAAACTACTAATAAAATTAAGAGAGCTACCTTCCCAGGTATGACCAGCAATCATCATTTACACAATGTTGCAGGATTAGCAATTGCCCTTGCTGAAATCAAAGAATTTGGCAAAGAATATGGTGGGCAAGTTATTAAGAATTCACAAGCATTAGCAAAATACCTTGAAGCAGAAGGATTCTTCGTTTGCGCAAAAGATAAAGGCTATACTAAATCACATACCTTATTAGTCGATGTCAGTCCATTACAAGAAAAATCAGGATTAGGAAAAGACATCGAAGAAGACCTTGAGAAAGCAGATATTATTCTCAATAGAAATTTACTACCATGGGACATGTATGAAGGAAGAAATTACCTAAACCCAGGTGGAATTAGAATGGGCACTTCTGAAATTACAAGACTAGGTATGAAAGAATCTGAAATGAAAGAAATTGCAAACTTTATGCGTAGAGTAGTCATTGATCGTGAAGAGCCTACAAAAGTTGCTAAAGATGTCAATACTTTCAGAAGCGCTTTCCAAAAACTTCACTATTGCTTCAGCTCCAATGAAGATGCTTACAAATTCATAGAGATAGTAAAATAACAAAATTATGCTCTATATTAGAGCTAAAAACAGCTGGAAAAGACTATAATAAACAATAGTGCTTTTCTTTTATTTTTCTTTTTGTAAATTCAAATTATTCAAGGATGTAAGTAGCCAGTTTTTCTCCTCACTTCTTTACCATCTTTATTGATATATGAATAATCAATTCTTAAATAATATTTCTTTATATTGTATTTTTCCAACTTGCAATTCTCAAGTGTGTATGTTACTTTATCTTTTGGTGCAAGCTCAAATACTTTTGTGCCTTTAATAGATTTGATTTCATCAAAATAATTGTAACTCCATCCTACAGTTTTTAATACGTAAAATTCGATTTTATGTAAAGTAACAATTGTATCAAAATCACCCATATTACGAACAATAAATTGTAAATTAATTATAAAATCAAATGAATAAGAGAAATATCTACGTTTTTGAGGTTTAAATGCTATTTTGATAAATTGTATTTTTGCATCCTTTGGTATTTTTGATTCTATTTCCTTTATCCTTAATTCTTCCATTTTCTCGTCATAACGTTTTTTTCTTACAACTTCAAAAATTTTGAATATAGCTAGTATTATTCCAAAACCTAGAGAAACAATTGTTAAAATTTCCCAACCACTATCTATTGACCAATCAACTGCCATAATAAATCCCAATTGAAATTTAACAATGAATTATATGAATCTTTTCAATGAAGGAACATCAAGCAAAATACAAAATTACTGTAACAACAATTGAAATTATTGCTAAACCTAAAGCTACAAAGGAAATTTTATTAGCTCTACTAGCTTTTCTATTTGCTTCCTTGTTTTCTGCTAAACTATCTTGGTCATAGCGTAACTTAATTCTCACATCTGGGTTATTAACAGTAATCATTACTAACTCGAGTAATCCACCACTTTCATATTCATATTTTTCAATAACTTTACGGCTAGTAAGACCGATTATAGCTGAAGTTGCATGTTTAAGCTTTCGTTTGATTCCTTTGAGAAAAGAATAAAAACTTTTTATCTTCATTTAACTCTACCCCTAATCGCTTGTAGAATCGTTCTACCAGTTCTTTGTGCTGACATTTTTTTGAACCCGTTTTTCCTTTGTTGTATTTTGCCTTTCAAGACAGCAAAATTGTGCATAATTGACACAATCGGTTTGTCTAGTTGAAAAGTAAAATTATCTAATATTCTTTTTTTCATAATTCTCCCTCGATAACCATAAACAAAGTATCAACTACTTCGCTAATATCCTTACAAGCATACACTCTGTCATAACTGCTCATATCCACAAATTCATCGTGGAGAATTTTGTAATGAATTACTTCGGTAGTAAAATCATCATCAATATATGCGGTAAATCCTTCACTCTGCATTGATCCAGCGAATGAATGGTCATATAATTCGTAATGGAATTTTACTTGTCCATTGCGAATGCTTATTTTTGCTGTATCATTGAATCGGAATTCTTCCTCAAGACTTTGTTTAATAAAAAGCAAATTGCTTTCTTTTCTAAATCTTCTACGTTTTAATATCTGTAACATTTTTTTCCCCTACCCTTTTCTTTTTTATCCATGTCCTTGACTAACATCAGCATCAATTTTATAATCACTGAAATCTGTCTTTTTCTTTTTATTTCGCCCCTTCTTTAACGGATTTTCTCCATAGGAAGAAAAATCAAAAATTATTTCTTTTTTACATCAATTTCTGTCATTTCTATTTAACCCACCCCAGATTTTTCCATCATCCCCAAAGATGTTCTCAATCTTTTACCACCTTTTTTTATGAAGTTATTATGGTCTATTGGTTTTGCAATAAAATCTCGATAATCTGATTGTCCTTTTGTTGCAATATATTCACTATAATCATCTTGAACTGTTTGTGAATCTCGATAAGCATCAATATCATTTTTTTTGTTGGTGGAATTGTTTGTGTATAATCTTGTTGAACTTGTGTAGCTTCTTCTGGATTGCGTCTAAGTAATCCAGTTGCTTGAATACCAAGCCAGGGTCTCGCTCTACTCTTCAATGAAAAATTTCTCATCGGTTTAACAACTAAGTTCCCGATACGAACTTTAGCATCTATTTTTGATTTATTTGATTTGGCAATAATTTTATCGTTCAGGATCATCTCTACATGCCATTTTTCTCTGTCATCATTCTCGTATTGAAAATTAACAATCTGTTTTGTATCAAATTGTATTTGTGTTTCAAAAGACCATTCATTTTTATCTTCTGCAGTGAATTCAACGATTTGGCTTTCATTGATTATAAAAGTATGATTTACTCCGTTTTCTTCTTGCTTTGATTGAACGAAAACATTATCATCTCGTGCTGTGAAAATCTTTTCTATCCATTGACCGCCTTGTGGTCTAACTGAAAATGTGTAAGTTTCATCTTGGAACAAATTAGTTAATTGATATGTTTTTGCTTGAATTTTTTCCGCAATATTCAAATTGAACCCTTTTACTAGAACATCAAAACTATCAACAATATTTGATTTCCAAGTTATTAGTGCTGAATCACTTGTTGGTTTGATTTGTAGATTAGTGATTGCACTTTCTTCTTGTTGATTTTTGAAAAATCGTCCTGTAAATCTATTATTTTTTAAATTTTGAAATTTCTCTTTTTTACTCGCAACTATTTTTATTTTTGCATTTATCCTTTCTGTCATTTTTTGTTTTACCTCTCATATAAATTTGAAAGGGATAGAAAGAAAGCACATTTTGGAGGAATGTTTAAAAAATTATTTAAGCGAAATCTCCCTACCCCAAATCAGCATAATTATTTAAATTGCAATATCCAACAAATGAATTGTTGCACTTTTTGGTCGCCCATCTCCAATAGCGAATGTCTTTTCCGCTTGCGTTATCTGTTTTGTATGACCAAAATTCATTGTTCTTGTTTCGGCAATTCCTGAACGAATTTTGTTAATGATCTGACCTTGACCGATTTGCATCTGTCCAACTTGCATTCTTCTACTTCTCTTTATTCCAACAACATTTTTTACGTTTTGAATGATTGCTTTTCCTCTTGTTCTAACATTAGATAATATAGTATTTGAAATTATGATTACCCCCAATTTCATCGGTTGATTTGTTTTTAAAGCAGTTAATCATCTGCTATACGAAAAGTGATTTGTATTATATCTTACTTTGCGTTCTTTAGATTAATTAGTCTTTTGTTTGTTTAAACGTTTCTTTTAACTATTCTGTAACATTAACTCAAAAAGAACCCACCAAAATCAATACTTATTTTTTCTTTTTTACATTCTAAGCATTTTCGTTTATTGTTTTCTACTATTTGATTAGTTTTTTTACCACAATTTGAGCAGTAGACATATACTTTCATTCATCTATCACCCCTTTTTCATTCTTCATTCTTTTTTCTCACCTATGCGGTTTTCTCATTTTTTTCATATTGTATTGAATAGTATTATATTTAATAGTATTATTTTTACGAACAATAGTAAATGTTCGTAAAGTATGCTGTTCATAAATCTGCATAACTCATATCTTCTCCTAGTCCTTCTATTGGTCTTGCATACAGTTTTGTAGTAGATGGTGACTTGTGCCTCGCTAATCGAGAAGCATTAATTGAATCACGATATTTATCTAAAACTTGTGAAATATAATATCGCCTGAGTTGATGAGCAGTCAAAACCTTTCGTTTTGGATACTCTTTTGGTAAAAATTTGTTGATTTTTGTTATCTGATATGCTAAAGTATCATAACTACCAACAAGATGTTTAATTTTTGTTATGCCTTGCTTCCGTAAATTTGTAATCAAATCGTGTAATGGTTTATTGATTGCAATTGCTCTCATAGATTCCTCAGATTTTGGTGTCCAAAAACCAGCATAACGTTTCTTATGTCGTTTTTTTGCTTGTTTTTGATTGTCTTTGTATTCATATTCTTGCCAATAGTAACATTTTCTTCGTTTACAATGACTACAAGAACACTTCACAGGCGATAGTTTAATTGAACCATATTTGCCCCCACCATCAATAATATGTTTGTCAAAATCAAAGTGGTACATCTCAGATAATCTTAAACCTGAAAATGCAAACATCTTCAAAAATAGTAAACTCTTTTCAAATCGTTTTGGTTGTTCTTCTACTAACTCTTCTAATTCTTTTATTACTAAATGTAATTTGCCAAATTGAACCTAAACCAGCTGGTGCATCAAAAATTACATACTCTGCTGTTAATTCTGAATGGTTGATAATATCAGCAACAAATTGCGACATACTTTCCCCAACGACTGACTTAACTGAACCCACCAACATTGAAGTACATATTACTTCAATCGGATTTGCTTCTGTATTATGCACCCAAATGAAAGGTAATATTTTTCCGCCATCAGAAATTTGCATAAAATTTTCCTTGAAGGAATTCCCAGAAAATTCTGAATAACTTGAACTTGAAATATCTAAATCTATGTAAGCTACCCTATGTGTTTTTGATAATTCTTTGGCAAGTAACATCGCAAA
This sequence comes from Candidatus Heimdallarchaeota archaeon, assembly GCA_018238155.1. Classification (GTDB taxonomy): domain Archaea; phylum Asgardarchaeota; class Heimdallarchaeia; order JABLTI01; family JABLTI01; genus JABLTI01. Next base: position 65,512 of record JABCTZ010000022.1, read on the forward strand.
AGTGGTTTATCAAGTGAATTAACTCAAGAGTTAATACAATACCTGAACCACCTTTGATAGATGCGTTTATCACTGATTTCATTACTCATCCTCTTCCACTATCAAATCTTCATAATTGATTTGTTGTTGAAATATTTCCCGCGTTTCATTATGAACTGGTGGTGGTGGTATATCTACATGCGGTCGTGGATTTGTCAACACCTCAAATTCACGTGTCTTAGCATCTTGATTGACATTAGATTGACCAATTCTACTATCCTTGGGCATAGGTCTATCAGTTATCGTCTGTATTAGTTGAGTCCCTACCCCTCGGTCAATGGCTTTATCTAAGAGCTTCATACCATCAGTTGAAAATGATTGACTTGCTTGAACCTTTACTTCAGCTAAACGTGCATCAAAAAGCCTATTTTCGAGAGCTTTAATCTCCGCATCTTTTTCTTTAAGTTCAGATTTATGCTCTCGTTTAATATCTTTTAATTCCTCTTCGATACGTTCAACTTTCTTTTTGTATTCTTCTGCTTGATACTGTGCTACGTCGATTTGTCCATCTTTATCATCTAATTGCTCATCAAATCGTTCTTGTATTTTTTCCCATTCTCTTTCTTTTTCTTTATATTCCATATCCAGTTCGTATTTTTTATAAAATTCTGTAAAGTTTTGTGGTTTTGTTTCTTGAACAGAATGTCTAGAGAATCTTCTATCATCTACTGAATGTTTATTATCACCATAGTAATTAAATAACGCATCATCATATGCATCAATGATTTGTCTTATTTTACCCTTACTTTTCGTTCCTGCATCCCAGATTTCAAAATAATGCCTCACTTCTTTACTATCCAATAGTTCTCTATTTTGTTCAGATTTTCTACTGACATCTTGAATGAATTTCTTATTACACCCATAATCAGTTAAAACTTCTCGAAGAATTTCTGTGTGGATTTGGTATTTTTGTAATACAGGTGGTTCTTTTCTCTGTGTGTAAACAGGTTCCTCATCATCATATTCATCTTCATGATCATCTTCAAAATAATTTTCAACTTCTCGACGAGTTTGTGGTCGTTCTTTTTCCAGTAATGGCACTTTATCTTCTATATCTTCGTTTAATTCCTCTTCCAATTCAGCAATTCTTTCCGCTTTTTTCACTTGTGAATCAAAACTTTGTTCTTGTTCTTCTTCTTGGTCAAAAGAAAGAATAATCATTTCATCAGTTATTTGTGGGCTAAAACGATGGTTGGCAATTTTTGTAAATTTCTTCCCACAGGATAAACATTCTGCCCAAGTTTCAGAACTTGTAGTCCATTGAAACTTTGTTTCTTCATTACATTCAGTACATATTGAATTTGTTGTCATATCATAAACTCCTCTTCAAATATATTGGGTGTTGGATTATAAGCTCCCAAAGCACTCCGAAAGAGCTAGAAAAGCATTATATTAATGTACAGAAAAACAAAGATATTCTTAACTGTTGCGTACATCATATATGATTTTATTATGGAAAATATGAAAAAAGTATACAAATTGATTTCTTCATAATGGAATGAAAATCCATTCATAATGAACTCATATTCAATTCATTATGAGCCATAATGGAAAACTTTCATAATGAAACAACATCAAAAGTATTATACTTTCATTATGTTTTTAATTAAGTATGAATGAGCATAGTGGAAAATTGTATGAGAAAGGAAATTCCCATAATGGTTTAGAGTATGAGAATCTACTCAATACCCTCCCCCCTATACTCTATGATATTACTCATAAATCACGTAAACAAGATTATCTATAATTTGAGAAATTAGATTTGATTCCTCTAAAACATTCTAGAAAAAGTTTCCTTCAATGATTTTCTGAAATCAACCATAAATATATTCCATGCTTGAACTTCTCGAACATATTTTTTATGTTAAATGTATGAAGAAGAAAAAAAAGTTGAATGGCATATTCATGCCATATAAAATAATGCGGAAGTATTTCCGTCGAATTCTTGGGGTTTATCAAAATTTCCATCAAAAGGAGGGGACGTATATGGAAAGGCTTTAAAAGCAAAAGTGAAAACAGTTTCCATTGAAGTAGTTGCACTGCTCTTGTACTGTAAAAGCCAAGCAAATTCTAAGAAGTAATATGTCCAAAAACCATTTTGTTTATCAGGAAAACCATATCCAACACCCTTTTCAGTACATGTGGTAGTGCAATAAACACGAGCATTATTACCCATATTCATCAAGTCAGATCCAAAGCCACCTGAACGGCAATGGTCCAGAAAGACGAAAATTCTTGCTGCTAATGCATTCTCAAGTATTGCTGTAAGTTCCGTATCATAAAAATTACCATTTTCACCATTTTCTCCAGAATCACAGTCCCAAGCACATATGTAGGATGACCCTATACCATCACCACTACCATGTCCAGAGGATATAAAAGCAATAATGTCATTGTCATCAGCCATGTTGACCATATTGGTTAGAGCTTGTTTGATATTGTATTCAGTTGCTTTACCATCATATTTTGGATAGTTTGACGCGTTACTATCACCATAGACCCAAATGTGATCATAATCCATCTGAGCTCCTGACAGGTGATTATACCAATCTGTAGCATCTTCATCACAGAAACTAAGATCCCCGCCAACTTTATAATCGGAGATTCCAACAATGACTGCAAATCTCATACTATGACCTACAACGTTAACAGTAACTTGATTAACAGCATAATTACCAGCAGCATCAAACGCAATAGCTGTTAGAAGGTGGGTTCCATCATTGACCGAAAAACCGGCATTCATAATATCGTATGATTTTTCATAAGGAGCAGTATTGTCATAGCCGAGATTAAAACTACCTAAAGCAAAAGACACTCTTGTTACGCCAACGTTATCATTTGCATTTGCTCGAACAGTAAATGCACCAGATATTGTTGCACCCGTAGAATGGCTAGTAATTGCTACTGTTGGAGGAGTAGTATCAGCGGGAGGAGGATCTGGACCTGGAACAAATCCAAAACCCAGAGCGTTTGATATTGGCATCAAGAAAAAGCTCAATCCAAAAAATATCAATAATAATTTTTTTAAAAATCGTTTTTTCATTTATCATTTCACCTATTAATTTTACCTTTTCATAACTTCTTCCCCTAAAAAAGGGTTAAATTTATAACTATTCTATCAATTTATAAATTTACTTTGAAGCTTATTCAACTCTTCATTTAAAATCATCCAATGTGATACTATCCAGAAGATTGGCTATCACTTCGATTTTTGATTCAATTTGCCTTTGTTTTTCCATATTGGAAGAATCTTTAAAGTACATTAACGCTTCATTTAACTCAGTTTTAAACTGAAAGAGCTTACTATAATGTTCAAGTGTAAGTTGATTATGTGGTAACCGAAAGAAGTTATTCAACTGTTCTTCAATCTGGGAGATACTTTTTGAATAGATCAAATCCTTAAATTGAATGTATTCATCGGTAATTTGTAAACCAAGGTCTTCTTTCAGTTTTTTCTTCTCTATCAATCCCTCTAGTCGTTTTTGTTTCAAATTTACTTTCTGTGAGAGCTGAGCAAAGGAGATTTCCCCTTGAGTTTCCTTAGCAATCAATAGTACTCCTTTTGTCTTTTCATATTGTTTTTGCATTTTGTTTGTGAACATCAAATACAAACTGAAAGTTATTATTGATACAATGGATACTATCAGATCAATAACTAATGCAATCATTCCAGCGTATTTACAATTAAAAAATCTTATAGACTCTATTCTAATAACTGTCATCATAGATAAATGCCATTCCAAGTTATTTCTAATTTCTATAATAGTCCGAGGTGGCATCCGTATATAATTAGTTTTACAAGCAAATACTGTTGAAGGTTCTAATCGAAACTGCCATGAGTTATCATACGATACAACAATTCCATATATAAATATGTGAGAACTAAGATTTGTCTCATAAACTTTTCGTATCTGTTCCCAAATACTACTATTGGACATATCAACTGCTAGCTGATTTCCATCAATGTCTTCTATAATTGCCCATCTGTTGGTCTCATGTTTAATATCTTCTGAATTATTAATAATGAGAAAGTAAGTCGGAAACCCAAAAAGTAATACCAAAATTACAAACAAGGAAAATAACGCTATTATTTTTCTTCGCTCTTTCATTCTGTATCCCTTCTCTAATTATACAATTACCATTTTTCAAACTCTTCTTTAGTAAATCTACTTTAATAAAAATCTTCTCTGCTTAATTTGGTGAAAATTAAATGTTATTAAAAAACTATTCACCACATGAAAGATTGGAGCTCTAGCAGATTCATATATTTTTCTATGAGAACTGTGAAAGAGCTCTGTGCAAAGCAACAGCTAACAGTAACAGCGTTGTATTGAAACAAAGGGATTTCCAGGAAGTTTCTTCTATCATTTACATAAACCTGATTTCAACAATAGATAACGATTGCTCTCTATCAAGTGCTTCATAAATTAATTCTCAACTATTCATTCTTTTTCTTCACCTTTAGTGAATTAATTACTTCATTTGTTTCAACAACAAAAGCAACAAATCTACAAATATCCCTAATACCTTCTTTACGTTCTTCACTCATCAAAACGCCTTCTTCACCTTTCATGATCCGTTTCAAATTGATTATTCTGTGTTGAATTCTTTCTTAGGATTGAACCAACCACCATCTTTTTCGATTTTAAAACTATCTGTGCCAATTTTAATTTCATGTTGTCCTACACCATAATACTTGGAGATTTCAACGTCACCATTCCAAGTGACAGAAGCACTGTTACCAATAGTTTCGATAGATTCAAGATGCCCATAAGAACCATCATCAATATTCAAATAAGTTCCTAATCTAATTTCGTAATCTGTTCCACCATTTACAGTTACAGAAACTGTGTGACTGAAAATTACAGAATCCTGTTCGTATGGGAATGATGCGTGATTTTGAGGATCAAGTAAATCTATAGAAATGTCAATGTTGGTAAATTCGTATGTATTAAAAATGGCAACATTAGTTTGTTTTGTTCCTAATGTCAAAATTACAACATAAATATCTTGTTTCAATGTTATGATAAAATAGAAGGTATGCATACCAAAAGTGAATCCAGCATAATCAGCAGATACTGGTATAATGAAAGGATCTGCAGTATGCCAAGTATTCGTTGTTCCATTAACTACACTTGTTCCATCGATTACTAAAACCCACTCGACGTATAAACTTGACATTTCCATAGGATCAATTTGAACATGTGCACAAAAATGCTGAACATTAGATTCGTCGCATCCGAAAAATGTCTCTCCATCGCCAACTGAATTTGAATAATTAACATTATAAGCACTCCAACTATCAACGTCAGGAGCAACATAATGTACTGTAGGTAAACCAACAATTATTACAACTACTAAAGATACTAATAATTTCCTTTTCATTTTTTTACTTCCTAAGTTCTGGTCTTTCAACACCGACAAGAGGCATCTTATCGAAATGAGATTATTAATAAAACCTTTATCCTTTTCTTACAATTCTAAAGATGAAAGAAAAAACATAAATCTTGTGGTTGAGTAAAAAAAGAAAAACATTAAGCTTTTTCTGCTAATGCTTCTTTGTATTTCTCAAGTCTTTGAATCATTGAATTAATTTCTTTACGAGATAATTCAGGTTCAATTTCTATTTCTTTTCTTTCCTCGATTAATTGGTCATCTGCTTCTCTTTGTATGGAATACACTTCTTTCATTTCTTCAACTTCAGATTTAAGTTCAATGAAAGTTTTCTCCATTTTGATGTTTTCGTTGAGCAGTTCGTTGTAAGACTTTTCTAGTTGCATATATTTTGCATCATCTTTTTCGAGGTCAAATAATCGCATATCAACACATTTTTGCATTTCAGAAATAATTTTAGATTTAAGTTTTTGATAGAAAGATTTTCTATCTCCATAGTGATAATCACTCATAACCGAAGAATCTTCTCCAGAACCATTTCCTCGCCAATGTCCCATCAATATCTCGACAATTGTGCTGTCCATTTGTGCTTCTTCACGACATTTTCGATAGAAGGTTTTGCGGAAGTGTGAGGGAGTTATATTGTTTTCAATTTCAGCTAGCTTAACTAACTTGGTGGTGATTCTTCTGATACTGCCAGGATAAATTCGTTTCTTTGAATAAAAGCTTGTAAAGATGAATGTTTCACCATCTATTGAATCAGTATAATGATATTGTTTCCGTAAATGTGATTGAATTAACTCAAGTGCTTTCTTTGATATCACGCCATAAAAACCGATTCTCGTTTTGCTCCTTACGTGATGAAAAAGATAGAATTCTTCTGTTAGTTCTTGAGGATTGAATGGATCAATGAGATGTTTAATTGACTTGTATTGTAATCGGCACACATCAATATTTGATAGTCCTGAGCTCCAGAGAGTATGTAAAACTGCTCGTTCAAATAAATCAGCGTGATAAAGCATTGCTCTAAAATCTTCTTTCTGTATTGATTCCTTAAAATTCTCTAGTTCAAAATCCTCTTCACTCATTATCCCTTTTGTGACTGTTGGGAAATCTTGTTTTCGCCATTGAAATTCAATATCAAGAAATTCTCTAAAGAAAATTTTCACATAGTTTACTTCTGTCCAAGCGACTTTGTGCTTTACTTTTTGCACTCGCTTATCATAGAAATTTTTTAACATACTTTTGATTATTCCTTTGCTCAAGAGATTTTTCTCAGAATTTTTCTTCAACTTTGTTGGCGTTGTATCGTGAAAAACACAAAAGTTAGTTAGTGCTCTTGTAACATTATCGGTTGTTCCTTTGTTCGAGTAATAATTCTTCCAACTTTGCATTAACACATCATCATTAAAGCGATTCTTCTTTTTCTTTGGGTTTCTTTCAATTTTTATCTTTGCTCCATAGAATCTTAGAAAACGTCTTACGTGTGAGGCAGATATTTTTGTTGATTTAGTTTTTAGTTGATATTCAAGCAGAAAAGGAATTTCTTTTTCAGCAGATTTGAGCAATTCTTCAACCGTAGAAATTTTACGATAGTTCATATAATTTATTACCGAATAAATATGACTTCGTTTTGTGTTACTGTTTTTTATTTCACTTTCTACGAACTTGACTAATTTTTCATTTTCTGTTAAGGGATTTTTAGGTTTTGGCATTTTTTATCACCGACAAATTGTTTATAGTCCTAATATAAAAAATGTACTTTATTAATGTTTTTGTATCACAATTCAAATTTATTGAAATTTATTAGTGCAACCATTCTTAATACAAAATACAAGAGGAATAAATCCTCTTTTTCTCTTTTCTTATGATGTCCCCAAAAGAAATCCATAAATACCATATCAATTATTTTATCTTTATAATTTAAAAGTGAGAGTTATTTTAATGAAAAAGAGTATAAAATTAATATTACTTCTAGAGGTTCTTTTGATATTTTCTGGAATTTCTAGCCTTATAATTTCGAGTAGTGTTGCTATTCCCGTACAAGAAACGGGTACTTTTTCAGCACAAGATTTCCTAACGCCTACAATAACAAGTTGGGAACACTATAGCAGTAATTCATATGTGAAGTTTACTGCAGTAGATATTGATAGTACAGGAAACGTATATGTAACTGGAATGATGATAAACGCAACAAACACCTATTCAATTGTAGTTAAATTCGACTCAAATATGAATGAGGTTTGGAATACTACAGAGATCCTAATAGGCAATGGTCATATAACTGATATTTCTGTGGATTCTGAAGGTTATATTTACACTGTTGGTTACAGAGAAAATACTGCTCCTCCCAATGAGTATTTTGGTTTTTATTATAAATATAATAACACTGGTTTTCAGCAGTCTGGCTCCACTTATTATAGTTCATACACAAGTCTAGTAACTAGTGCTATTGATGATTTGGGCTATCAAGAAATTGTTTTTTGTGGGTATCTACAAAATTATGATGGTTCATATAATGCAACAATAGTTGAAAGAGTAGATCATGGATTGAATGGAACTTCTTGGTCGAATACTTTTACTCCAACTAACAAAGAACTTTATCTTTTTGATATAGAAGCAAGCAGTCTTGGAGATATATTAGTTACAGGTTGGGTGAATTCGTCAACAAACCATAAAGATATTTTTATTGGAAAATTTAGTGGAACAATGGGAGGCCAAATTTGGAACAACACTTGTTTTTCGGGTCCAAAAAATGATCTTGCTAACGAAATAGAGTTAACTGGAAATAACATCTATGTTGCAGGTGAAAAAGAATCATATTCTAGTGATATATTTTCAGATGCTTATTTAGCTAAACTCGATTTGAATGGTGATGTTGTTTGGAATGCAAGTTTCGATTGTAAACCTAACGAAAATCAAGGTGAAAGTGTTTATGGTTTAGCGATAACCGACAATGACAATGCAATAATCTGTGGCTATGACTTAGGTACGTATAGCTTTATAGCTGAATTCTCAAGTGCAGGTTCTCTTCTATGGAATTATACAATAGATTTTAGTGCAATGTATTTTGAAGATGTCGAATATAGAGCTACTGATGGAAAAATATTTGCTGTAGGAACTAAAGATAGTTCAGGCAACTATGCGGGTGGGATATATGTTTTTGATTATCACCCTCCTCAGAATGACGCCAACTCTGGTGACGATGCTGGTGATAATTTCAGTTCAGCATTACTCATTTCAGCTGGAACACATCAAGGTTCACTCTATCTTGATGATATCAATGATTGGTATCAGTTTTCAGTTACTATTGGAGATCGAATAGACGTGTCATTAACTGGTGATGTTGGAACCGATTTTGATATTTGGTTAAATGATCCAATAGGTACTAGTAAAGCTTCAAGTGCTGCATTAACCTATCCTGATGCATTCTCCTTTGTTGCAGATTCAAGTGGCAATTGGCGTGTATTAGTAAACAAAATTACAGGTGAAGGCGATTATTCTTTAACTATAACAATAACTTCTCCGTCTACTTCACCAACACCAACTTCTCCCTCTCCAACACCAAGCCCAAGTGGTAATTTCTTTGCCGATAATTGGTATTGGTTTGCAATTGGAGGTGGTGGTTTATTGGTGCTTGTAATAGTCATTGTAATTGTCAAAATTGCAAGAAGGAAATAAGTGAATACCATGTTGAGAAAGAGCTTTGTTTTTTCTCTTCCAATTTATTTTTTTTATCTAAAACATCAGAGAAGCACCTATAATACTATTTTTGGAGACGACAAAAAACGTGCTCTTCAAGAAAAGGTTTAAATTCAAGTCAAAATATTTTAAGAACTACTTAGAATCAATCATTTATTATTTTTCTTAGAAACAAGATACAATATTCTGGTGCTAAAGATATGTCCATTAAACGAACTAAATCCGAATTACCGTTGGCGCCCATCGAAAGGATGATCAAAGAAACGACTAATTTACTTGTCTCAGAGAGTGCTTCTCTTGAATTACGAAAAGTTATCACTGAGATTATTGAAGAGCTCTCTTTAGATGCTGCAGATCTAGCTATTTTTTCCAAAAGGAAAACAATTAAGGATAGAGATATTGCTTTAGCCTATAAAAATAGAAAGAAAGTTCGCTGACTGAGCTTTTTCTATTCACTCTTTTTTGTCAATAGCATTTTTCATATAAAGTTAAGCTTTTAAACAACGACGTATGTTTATAGTAAAACGGTATGAATGAAATATTCACATCTTATCTGATGAACAAACTCGACCGTTCACTAAGGCGAAGTGATTATGTCAAAACGAATAACTATCGATGATTTAGTTTTAATTTTTGGTGAAAACTTTATCCCTCCTGAAATTGATAAAAAAATAGTTATGAAACATTTTGAGGTAAGTTCAAATCGTATTATTGGTGAAAAGACAATTGACAAATTAAAAAAAGCTCTATTAACTTCTATTGAAGCAGCAAAAGCAGAACAATTCAAAGTTCGGGGAGGAGTAATTAATTCTCCATTTGATCAATTAAAGCCCGAATCTATCACATCAATGCAACAATCACCAACCTCACTCGAAAAAAAGCCTGTGGAAAAAGAAGTTGTTAAAAAAGACAAATATGGGCTGAGTTCTATTAAATCAGGCTTAGTATCGAAACGAATAGAAAAAAGAACAAATGGGCAAAACGATTTAACTGAAAAGAACAGAGCAAATGAACAAAATAGTACTGCTAAAATTGATGATTCTTTACTGCCATCTATTGAGGATTTAACTATACTTTCAGGTGGTCAATTGGTTCGAAAAGAAGGAGAAGCAATACAGCAGGTGCAAAAAGAAGTTGCCATACGAGAATATCAAGCTCAAGAAGAATCCAGAAGTGTTCGTTGGGGTCAAGAATTTACTAAAAATCGCGAAGGAAAAACACAAGAAATTAATAATCCATCGTATATTTTTCACTCAAATTTGTGGCAATTTGAAGAAGCACGAGAACAATCTAAAAAGAGTAGATGTGATATTCTCCAACATGCCGTTTTAGATATGTTAGCAAACAACATCAATGTAGTAATGCTTGAAAATGAGACAGAACCATTTTTTGTAGTTGAAGGATACGGTTTAATAAAATCTAAGGATTCATTAAAGGATAAAATTAGTATTCATGAGCAGATTCAGTTGATTGTTATTTCAAGTGATGCTTGGCAAATTGCTCTAAAGAAACCTGAAGCAATGATTCGGGGAATAGATCGTTCGAATATTAATAGATCTCATTCAATTGATATGACTAGTGTTATCCCTTTAGCCAACGTGAGAACAAAGATAGTTGAATTGGATAACAAATTCAAAATAGAATTTCAAGAGCCAAACCCCATAATGGATAAAACTTTGCTTGCTTTGCAGAAACATAGAAAAAATGTCGTATGGACTTGTGGAGCATCTACCATTACAAATTTACGTGAAGCTGTAAATGGACACAGAGCATTTATTGATAGACCTCATAATTCTCTAAACATGGTAGTAATAGGTACTAATCAAGCATTTCATCCCATAAAAATCAAATTCGATCAAAGTGGTAATTTTTCTGTTGAAGAACTATTACCGGGATATTGTACAAAACATTCTATTTTATCAACCGCTGCAATCAAAGACATTTTTGGTTGCATTCCAGCAATATATGATTCAAGTAGTTTGGGGACACCAGAAAGCGAAGTAGTGAAAATTGCTGAATCAGTATATAAAAGATTAGGATATAGTGCAATCGAAACAACATTTGATTTAGGATATGTTTTGGGAAACGCAAATGATGTTGCTCCAATTAGCAAATTAGATATTATTCTTCCATTACCACATCAAGAAATGCAAGAAAAAATGGAACGAAAAGGATTTAACTTTATCTTTTTATAGAGAATGGTCTTGAATTCTTCTAGGTCTTGTAAATTATGAAGAATGTGCTGCATATTGGATTTGATGATACAGATTCTCTCAAAGGCTCTTGTACAACTCATCTAGCTACTTTGATCATTCAAGAGATATTTGATCAAATAACATTCCTTGATTTTCCAAATTTAATCAGATTGAATCCCAATATACCGTACAAGACACGAGGAAATGGCGCAGTTGCACTCAGAATCAAAGGAGAAGAAAAAGATCTCGAGTATTGTAAAGAGATTGTCATCAATAAAGTAAAGAATCTTTCTGAAGTTGATGATGAAAATACAAATCCGGGAATAGCTTTTGTTGAAAATGAGGTACCAAAAGAAATTGTTGCTCATTCAAAAAGGGCAATGTGGGATGTCATTTCAATAAAAGAAGCAGAGGAATTTAGCTCTTTTTCAAATGTTGAAGTTATCAAATTTAAACTAGGGAGAGGTATTATCGGTGCACTTGGAGCCATTGGAAATCCATTGAAAGATGATTTTACATATGAGCATTTGAGTTATCGAGAACCTAAAAATTTCGGTACAAAACGTCTTGTCGATAGTGAAAGTATTTATTTTGCAGATAAGGAAACACCTCTAACTTTCAACAACATTGATTATGAGTACAATTCCATTATGATTCTTCCCAGAGGTGCGGACCCGGTATTCACGGGCATACGTGGAGAAACAGTTGAAGCGGTTAGAAAAGCATACAGTCTAATTAGCCCCTTAGAAGAACTTCCAATGCAAATGGTTTTTCGAACGAATCAACATACAAACCAACACTTTACCAAGCAATTTTCAATAAATGAATTGAAACCATATATCTCAGCCATTGTTGATGCTGATGTTACAAATAAACCACACTATATTGAAGGGAGTCATCTAATATTTTCTGTTGAGGATTCTACTGGAAAAATCGATTGTGCTGCCTACGAACCCACAAAACGATTTCGTGGTCAATTAAGTAAATTGCTTATTGGAGATAAGATCACTGTTTTTGGAGGAATCAGACCAGCAGAAGAAAAACATCAAATGACAATTAACATTGAACGTCTGAAAATAAATGAACTTGTTAAGAAAAACAAATTCGAGAACCCATTCTGCTCCAATTGTCAATCTAGATTAAAATCAGCAGGGAAAAACAAGGGATACAAGTGTCCCAAATGCTCAACCAAATATCGAGAATTACAACCAAATGAAATCGAGATACCAAGAGAATTAACAATTGGAGAATATTTACCTCCAATGATAGCCCAAAGACATCTAACAAAACCGAAAGTGAGAGGGAACAGAGATAATTCATCTACACAGAAGCAGATAAAAGAAATCAATACTATTCTAGCTGCTTTGGTGGAAAATTAGTTTTTTCAAGTATAAAGCATCAAAAAAATGATATACGGAATATTTTAATAGTATCTTTAAAATCTCTCTTTTAGAGACTCTAGCAAGAGGAGAAATAGATCATGATTTCTATTGACAAATATGAATTTGATGAAAATCTGTATTATTACACTAAAGGAGATGGGCACGTATGGGTTAAGAAACTCGACGATGGAAAAATACGTGTTGGTTTTGATGACTTTGGTCAACAACTCGCGGGGAAAATCCTATTTGTCAGAACGGTCTCTCCTGGAAAAGAAAGACCAAAAGGTAAAAGCTTAGGAACAATTGAAACAGGTAAATATGTTGGTGCAATTAAATGTCCGGTCAATGGAACCGTTGTTGAAGTAAATCCGGCAATAAAAGAATCCCCATCACTCATTAATGATGACCCATATGATAAAGGTTGGATTGCGATTATTGACCCCAGTAATCTTGAAGAAGATCTAAAAGAAGATTTCGTATTTGGTGAATCCGAGTTAAAAGAATGGATGGAAAAAGAAATCGAGTCTCATGTTAAATAAGAACGCTAATACTAAATTCTTTTTTCCCTTTCTCTTTTTATTTTCGTTTCTAATTTTGTTTCTTTGACATAATAGTTTTAAATGGAATACTGTAATACCTTGTTGTTTATTTTAAACTGAACAGATACGCGAGGAAATATTACCAATGGAATTCGCACCAATTATTGAGAAGGTTGCATTCAACTTAATGAAATATTCCGCTACTGTTTTACCAGATAACGCTATCAAAGCAATAAAAACTGCTTATGAAAAAGAAAAAAGCACTACTGGAAAAGCACAACTAGGAGCAATCATTAGGAATTTTGAATCTGGAGCCGAGAAGAGCACTCCAATGTGTCAAGATACAGGTATTCATATTTACTATGTTGAAATTGGGGCAGATTGCCCAATTGATGACCTTGGAAAATTTAGGGAAGCATTTACTAATGCTTCCAAAAAAACTACTACTGAAGTACCAATGAGACCAAATGCGGTCGATCCTTTTGGCAGTAATTCAGGTGATAATACAGGAAGATATATCCCTTGGATTAACTGGGAGATTGTTTCAGGTGACAAAATCAAAATCACTGCTTTTCCAAAAGGTGGTGGAAGCGAAAATATGAGTACAGTCAAAATGCTCAAACCTGGTGTTGGACTCAAAGGTGTTATGAAAGAAGTGGTTGATTGGATGATTAGTGCAGGTGGTCAACCTTGTCCCCCAACTATTGTTGGTGTTGCAATAGGAGGAGGAGCTGATATTGCCATCAAAATAGCTAAGAAGCAACTAATGAGACCAATTGGTGAACCACATCCACAAAAAGAAGTTGCAGAAATGGAACAGAAACTGTTGAAAGCAATAAATAACTCAGGAATTGGTCCAATGGGACTTGGTGGAAATATCACCTCATTAGCAGTTCATATGGACTATGCTATGAGACACCCTGCATCTTTACCCTTGGGAATTGCTGTACAATGTTGGGCTGCAAGACAATCAGCTGCTGAAATAAGCGCAGATGGTAAGGTAAAATACCTTCATCATGACATTAAGGATTGAGGAAAATGGCAGAAGTAAAATTAACAACTCCAATATCAGAAGAAGATATTCGAAAACTCAAAGCAGGAGATACATTGTATATCAGTGGTAAGATGTTCCTTGCAAGAGATGAAGCACACCTTCGAGCAATTGAATTATTTGATGAAGGAAAAGAGCTTCCTTTTGATTTCAAAGGATTAGCTGTTTTTCATTGTGGACCTATTGTAAAACAAGATGACACAGGTCAATGGCATGTTATTGCTGCAGGACCAACGACTTCATCGAGAATGGAAATTTTCCAAGATGAATTCATAAAAAGGTTCAGAGTAAGTGTTGTTATCGGTAAAGGTGGAATGTTTGAACGCACCACAGCAGCAATGAAAAAATATGGTTGTGTATATGCTGCTTTCACTGGTGGTGCTGCAGTTCTTGCTGCAGATGGAGTCAAAAGAGTGGAGGGTGTCGAATGGTTAGATTTAGGCACTCCAGAAGCTTTATGGGTTTTCGAAGCAGAGAATTTCGGTCCTTTGACAATTGCAATTGATAGTCATGGAAATAATTTATTCAAAGATATTGCTGACAAAGCTGATAAGAATAGAGCAAAATCTTATGAAATTATTGGTGTTTCAAAAGATTAATTATCTTCTTTTGAAATCCTATTTTCCTTTTTTTCCAAGTCTTTAGAATAATAAACCCAAAAATAACCATTTTTCTTAGTTTTCTCCCCATCTTCAAAACCCAGTTTTTGAGCTAGTTTTTTCATCCCAAAATTATCTATCCGTGTACATAATCTCGCTCGTTTGAATTTTAATTCATGCCCTCTTTTTAAGATGTATTTCATTAATTCTTTCCCAATCCCTTTTCGTTGAAAACCTTCAGCTACAGTTATTCCTATATCAAAATCTCCTTCCACTAAATCTTCCTCTTCTTGCCAATCACCAAAGAGAGTAACCAACCCAACTATCCCACTTGGATTGTCTCTAAGTCGCTTCCAGGGCAATACTTTGCGAATAAATCTTCTTCCCTCTTCCTCTATCTCCTCTTTGGATAATACTGCTACATAAACTTCCCATAATCCCATAACTATATTATTAACCCAGTCCTCAACAAGTTCTTCAGTATCACTCATCATACCTACTAATTGTTTATCAATTGGTTCGATGAGATCATATAATCCTTGCCAATCATCTGATTGAATGAGACGAATTTCCATGTATTGTTCACTGGTAAATAACTGTAAATTTGATATTTAAAAAAGTAATTTTCATGAGGAAAATTCATTTGAATTGCCTTATAACACCAAAACTTTTTGAGGTGCAAATTATAAGCAAGACACATGGCAGATTTGAACCTTCTTTGGGCTATTATTGCTCAATTATGTGCAACTTCTCTGAATTTCATTGGTATGACCATTCAGAAGAAAGCAGCAAATGAACTACCAAAAATCGGTTTAGAAGCAGGTTTACTAAAGTCAGTGAAAAATTTTCTACTTAATAAAGAATGGATAATTGGTTATGGATTGAATGGTGTTAGTGTTCTATTAAATTCTCTAGCGCTAGCATTGGCAGCAATTTCCATTATCCAACCACTATTTGGTTTCGGTTTAATTGTTTTAGTTGTATTCTCACACTTTTACTTAAAAGAGAAAATAACTCAAATTGATATTATAGGTGTTTTAATTGGTATTACTGGGTTGATTGTCATTGGACTTACAGCAGTTCAACCAGATCAACTTCTTTACACAGACTTATTGATAAAATTCTTTGATTTACGCGGAATAATTTTCCTAGGTGTATCTCTATGTTTAGCAATTATTTTGTATTTAACAAGTGAAAAAATAACTAAAAATGTTTCAGTTATTCTCTTAACTGTATCCTCTGCAATCTGGACTGCAACTTCTTTTCTGTTTTACAAAGCAATAGCAACGGCAGTTAGAGATCTAGGATTTGTCTCAGCGTTTTTTGGAGAAGGTTGGCTTTATACTTGGTCTTTTATTGGATTAATTGCACTGGTAAGTTCTATTGGTCTAGTTATGTTAAATATTGCTTATCAAAATGGACAATGCGTAATTGTTGTTCCAATTTGGTCATCTCTTCAAGTTGTATTACCAATTCTTGCAGGAATCATAATATTCGAGGAATGGTTAAATTTCTCTGCAAAAACAATTATTTGGCAAACAATTGGAATAGTAGTTATGCTAGTTTCGCTAGTTATCCTATCAATTAGCAATGGAAAGAAGGAAGATTCTTGTGTTTTAATACAAAAAGAAAACAAGAATATCAAAGAATCTGCTGAATCAACGCCTATCAAACCAAGTATGGAGAAATCTTTGGACCAAAACGAATTGCTTGTTGATAGTCACAAATAGTAAATATTAAATGGTCTAAAGGCTAATTATTGTTACTATTACTAAAATGTGATATAGCATGAAAAAAGAATCACTACGTTGTGCTTCAAGTGATGGAGCCTTTTTGTTTCAAGTACCACATGATGAAACAATGTTTTCACTTGAAACAAGCATCCTCTTATCAAGTAGCCTTTATGCTATCTCGGTTTTCTTAGAAAGAGGAGACCTCTCCTTTGGAGGCGAAAAACTTTCAATAATTCGGTTGAATTTTCATCCACCTATACCAGATAATGAAGATGATGAAGAAGAAGCTTCTGATGAGGAAAATGAAGAAGGATATGTCATTCATAGTATATACAAAAATGGTTTTGGATTTCAAAGTATATTTCATACAAGTGAAATCACCAATGAACTTAGTGAATTTGAAAAAGCTTTTCTGGAATCAGTTGTAAATCATGTTCTGGAAAAATTAGCGAAAGCAGGATTTCAAGTTTCAGATATTCCCTTCTTACAAGATAATGTCGTTATTAATGATGTTGAACAAATGCTAAATGAAATTGATGTAAAATATAAATCTCTAGCTGCAAGTTGGGCGCTTGCTGCTGACTCTAATTGCGAAGATAATCGTTATGATTTTTCCAATGTATACTATCATGGAAAAATTAATGTGAAAGATCTTTTCTATGATTTGGCTGAGCATGCAGATGAATCAATAGACAAGCTATTACTTAGTAAAGAAGGAAAAATGACCCTCTTCAGAATTGCTAAGAGTTTAGTTGGATTATCAGGACTTTTGTATAGCGATGAAAATACAGAAAAGATTAGTGATGAAGAGCTTAATTTCGCTCATTCTGAAATCATTTTAGAAACCTCTCAAAGTAAAAGATTATTCCGATTAGATGTTCGAGCATATAATATTATTGAAGAGCAATATTGTGATATTACTATAATGGGATAATTCAATGATTATTTTTTCTGGCTTGACCGCATATAATCAAATAGATATAATTGAGCCAAACCCGCCCATTTTCCATACTGACTGACCATCTTTTCTCTGCACTCTTCAAGGGATTTTTCTTTCCCTCTGAAAAACATTTTACTAACTCCCCTCTGAATCCAAATATCTGTTGGTGGGGCATCAATCTTGCCCAGACCATATAAGAGAAACATATCTGCAACTTTTGGTCCTATTCCTCGAAGTTTTATTAGCATTTTCTTTGCTTTATCAGTAGGGATTTCATAGAAATTCTCGAGTCTTACTTGAAAATTTGCTATTTCTTCAGTAGTAGTAATAATATAATCTTCACGATATCCAAGACGAGCTTCTTTCAAGAGATGCTTATTTCGAAATAACGTTTTTGGGTTAGGAAAAGAGTACACCATGAAATGATCTGTAGGAAATTTTTCTCCAGCCAATTCTTTTATTTTTCTAATTTGAGTATTGAATTTCCAGACAGAATTATTTTGAGTCATAATTGAACAAATAAGGCTCTCGAATAAATCATGTGCTCGAGTTAAGCGTAATCCTTGCCTATCATTAAACGCTTTAGCTAGAGGGTCACTCTTGAATTCTTCATAGAACTGAAGTAAATTCATATCCAGACCGAAAATAGTTCGAAGATATTTTTTCAGTTTTTTTACATTATTCTCAGAAAGAGACCCAGATGGGTCTGCAAGTTCAGCTTGTATTTTTGTTTTTTTCTGACCTATTCGGCAAACAATAGTTTTTGTTGTTCCTGGAACATTTATTACAAAATAGTATTTCTCTAATTTATCACTCATGGGAATCGGAAATGAACTATGTCCAGATTCTATCGTTCTCCTTAAATTAATTGGTCCTTTTGTAGGTAGACTGAGAGGAACCCATTCATTCATTGCCATTAGTATTTAACCTTCTAAGCTCTTATCTCGCAGAGATTTTATCTGTCAAAAAGTCTTTTGCTTGTTTTCAAAACAAATTTGAGCATTAAGTCAATGACGAGAACTAGTTATTGCATTGCGAACTTTTTCCTCGTACTTGAAGAAGGCTTCTTGTATTTTTCCAAGGAATTCACCACTTTCTTTGAACTTCTCAGAAGAGTAGTCTCTAGCACTTACAGCAAAAGCCATCATTCTTGTTGCAGTATAAACTTCATAAAAGAATATCCGGTTTCCAATATCTGGTAATTTAACCTTGGAATAATAGGTATTATAAAAATGGTGTCTATATCCATCCAGCTCAGGATATAAAGAGAAAAAGAACAATGTCCACCCTGCATCTAATGCGGGGTCGCCCAAACGTGAATATTCCCAATCAATCAAGCCGGTTACTTTTGCCCCATTAACCATAATATTTCTTGGTTGAGGATCTCCATGTAGAAGAGAGAACCTATCTAACTTGAGTTGTTTCTTGAAAGACATGAACCATTTTCCAAGTGGATCAATATAATATCCTGCTTTTTTTAAGAAGCTCAGAGACCGATTAATATCATTTAAAATATATTTGTCATAAGGTATTTCTTCTTTGATGATTCCTTTTGGTGTCTCCATTCCATAATTCTTAAAACGGTAATTATGTAGATTAACTAAATATTGTACAAATCCTGAAATTACTTTGTCAAAATCTGCCGGAGTATATGTTTTGATGGCTTGTTCAAGCGTTACTCCCGGAATTCGTTCTATAATTGAAAATGGATAACCCAATAATCTTGTATCAACTTCTAGCAAATAGGGTTTTGGTACGGGTATGGGTGCACCTTGTAATCTACCTAATTTATTGAACTCTCTTTGAGGTTTTAATGAATCGTGTTTTTCAGGATATATTCTTAATACAACACTCTTTCGGATTTCTTGTCCTGAAAGTATAAAATTGATATCAAAGAAGAATACTTTGTTTGACATTCCAGATTGAATTCGTTCAGGAGTATCTATAGAAACTAATTGTGCTGTTTTAGGAATAAGTAACCAAATCTTACCTGATTCTAAAAGGTAATTCTTTAATCTTTGTTGGATTTCAACAACAGATAATAATGGTTTCATAATCCTTGTTCTCCTGAGTAATGTCTTAAGCTAGTTGTCTTATTATAGCTACTCTTGATTAATGGAATAATTCTTCTTCTTACATTTATTTTATACTTGTTATTTGAAGTTTAGGGTTGAGTAAAAAATCTTTAGAGAGCGTCAAATAACGAAAAAATCACATTAGCAACTGTTTTTGAAGTAATATCATTGACATCTAGTAGAGGGTTTACTTCTACAACTTCTAAACAACGAATTCTTTTTGCTAATTTTGCAGTGATTTCAAAAAGCTCTCGAGTGGTCAATCCACCAGGTTCAGGCACACTAACACCTGGAGCAAAGGCAGGATCAAGAACATCAATATCTAAAGAAACATAGAGATTCTTATGTTTCTCCAAAATTTCATCAATAAATTTATTTCTTTTTAAACCATCTTTGACATCAGAAGCAGATAAGATTTTCATCTTATTTTGTCTTGCAAACATTACTTCTTCCCAACCAAAGTTATGACCATGTTGACCAATGAAATAAACGTTTTCGGGTAGGATTAATTTCTGGTCAATAATCCTTTTCAATACTGTTGCCCGTGAATGCAAATTACCTTCAGGATATTCATTCATCAAATCAAGATGAGCATCTATCCAAATAATGGCATCTAATTTTTGATTGCTAGAAACAAATCCCTTTGTCGTACCCAAAGCAATTGAATGATCTCCACCCAAAATTATTGGTATAGCATTTTTATTGATAATTGTTTTAACTCGAGCTGAGAGTTGATTTTGTATCCCATCATAAGTAAGTCCTAGATCAATGTCACCATAATCTAAAACATTGAATTGATGAATTGATTGCTTCAGAAGCCCTTGCCCCGAATAAAACTGGGAGCTTTTACGGATGTTTTTTGGTGCGAGTATTGAACCTTTAGTATAAAAATCAATATCACCTTCAAATGGTGCGCCAACAATAACAGCATCAACATCAATAGCAGATTCAATTTCTTCAACTAAGAACGTTCCACAGAATTCTTCAGTCATCTTTCTCAACACAAAATTGGTTACTAGATATTTTAATTATTTCTTTGATAAAGAATTATTTCATATAACCTATTTTATCTATTATTACATAATAAAAGAACTTTTAACCTCAGAGTATTGAGCTTTATTTAGATAAACAAATCTCCAAAAATATCTATCCAAACAAGATAGGCAGTTATTTGATTATTCATCTTGATGTGTTTCTGATGGCTAAAGAAGTACAAAAACAAAAAGAATCTGATTTTGGACCAAATTTAAAAGATTTCAGTGGATTGATCAGGGCAAGTAATATCTTTCTCTCACAATCGAATAGAACTCGAAAAGCTATGTTAAACCAAAGCGAAACACTTCTTGAATTCCGTGATTTGCTCATTAAAACCAAAAAGAAGAGAAAAATTGTTCATGTTACTGGTATGGGTCGCTCTGGCAGAGCAGCACAATTCTTTGCTGAACTTTTAAAAGATCTTGGTTACAAGATATCAATAATTGGGAAAACCCTTGCGTTACCTGTTTCAGTAGATGATGTTGTAATAAGTTTCTCAGGTTCAGGAAAAACTACAACCACTGTAGCAAATGTAGGTGTTTGTGTAGATGGAGGAGCGAAAATCGTGACCTTGACTCAAAATGAAAACTCACGACTGGGTAGGTTAGCAGATATCTGTCTTTTAGTACCAAAACCTAAGAAATTACAGAGAGCAGAAGAACCACTTGAGATTGAAACAGATAAGGGATTTGTTGTAGCTGTTAGTCAAATTCCAGATGATATGAAAAGCTCACTCTCTCCAATGGGTACTTTATTTGAATTGTCAGCTCTATTAGTATCAATATGTATAACCGGAATGCTTCATAGTGAAGATGAATCAATTAAAGCATTTCAGAGTACTATGGATTCAGTAATTGACAATGCAGAAAAAACTGTTCAAAAAATCATTAAAAAAGAAAAGACACAAGATGAGATTATTAGAGTAATGAAATTCTTCATTGACCTTAGTCCATCATCAACAAAGAAAGTATTTTGGGTTGGTGCAGGTCTAAGTGGTATTGTTGCTTCAATGCATGCTATGAGATTTCAGCATTTGGGTTTCAATATTCATTTACAAGATGATTGGAGATTCAGAAAGAAAAACGACATCATTGTGGCAATCAGTGGGAGTGGTAGTACTCCGTTTACAAATAGCTTCATCAAAGAAGCTAAGAAAAAAGGCATGGCAACTATAGGATTCACTTCTTTAGTTGATTCAGAATTTGGTAAACACACAGATATAACAGTAAAAGTAACGGGTAGATTAGACCCGGATAGCTGGTATAATAGACTGTCTGAATCTAAACCATTTATTGAAACGCAATTTGAATATGCTGCCGCAATAGTCATTGAAAGTATAATTGCTCAATTAGCAATCCATAAAGGAATTACAGAAACAGAAATGAAAGGTCGGCATGCAAACATTGAATGAAAAATAGAAAAGAACCTCAAATTGCATAATTGACAACACATTTATTTGAGAAAAATTGAAACAGAAAATATCACAAAGAACGTGAGAATATTGACTGATCGCGAACTAGAAAGTCTACGAGAAAAGCGTAAAAGAGAATTATTGTCACAATCACTCAAAAAAGATCTTGCACAGAAAAATCAAGATGATGCAGTTCGCAAGGAACAAGAACGAGTGATACGATCAACAATGATCGTCAATCAATTTTTAGAAATTGATGCACGAGAATACATGGAGTGGCTATCTCGCGCTAAACCAGTTGTTGCCCAAACAATAAAAGATACGATTATTTTAATTGTACAAAAGAAAATGCTTCAAAAACCGTTAACAAAAATTGAGCTGAGAAAAATCGAAAGGGAAATTACCGGAGAAGAATCTAAAATAAGAGTTAAAAGAAGAGGGAAAGATGCAACAGATTTGAATGAAGTTATAAAAGGAAATGAGGAATAATTAAAAATTAATTGCTTATTTTTCTTTGTTCATTCTTTTTTCAAACTTTAATTTCGTAGATTATTCTCTCAATTTCTTTTAGTATTCCTTTAATTGTTGGTGTGGCAGTACCCACACCTTTCTTAGCTTTGGATTCAAAAAGGAAAAGACTGATGTATGCTAATTGTCTTTTTGATTTTCGATTTCTAATAGCTTCTATCCAAACAATGTGTTGTTGAGCAGAAATCCATCCATATTCATCGCGCTCTTCTAACGACAAGCTAATTTTCCAAATGAGGGATGAAATGCTTTCATGAATAATATCCAATGTTTGTTGTGCATGTTTATCAGTAGAAAAGCTGTAAATACCTTCTCCTCTTTTATTATAAATTGAAAATCCCGTACATGCAGGGAAAACCGTCATGAATTGTTGTATGATTTTTTGGATTACTTTCTTTTGTTCCTGGGATATGACAAATTCTGCAGAAGGAAAATTGATTGTATCGTGAATTTTCTGTACGGAAATTTCGACTATTTCTTTCAATTTATGGTTTTGTTCAAGTCTATCAAGTTGACCAAGATAATGTGATATTTCTTTATCTAAATCATCAATTAAATCATCAGAGGTAACAACAAAATCTTCTTTTTTCACAGATAATTCCATAGCATAAAGAGCTAAATCACCGGCATTTTCTAGATTTATCTTCAAAGCTCTTGCAATAATAGTTGGATTTGCCTCAGCTAATTCTTGTATAGTCATGTAACCCATTGTAGTTAATGCTTTATTTATCCCCAAAGGAGGATCCCCTTGAAATTCCTTTTGTACCATTAGCATATGCGATTTTATCGCAGCAATAAATAGCTGTTCAGCAATAGTTATAGTCGAATCGATAATATTCATAATTGTAGGAGGTAGAATTTCTACAAGTTCAGGTATGGTATTATAGCCAGCTGATTTTAAACGCTGCAAATATAGTTGTTTTAATTCTTGCTCTTTATCTGCGGTCATAAGGCTCCCATCCATTAGTGAAGTTACAAACTGCACATTTTACAAGTTAATTTAACGTCATTCATTCTTATTGGTTTTGTTATTAACATTATCTTCAAAAAACACTAGTAATAACATTAGATTAGAACTTTTCATACTAGAAAATTCAAACAAAATGAATGTAAGATATTATATATTTGAAACATTATAATTCAACATGGAAGGTTGCAAATGAATTTATATTCAGATGATTTTTATAAATTAGAAGCCCCTCCGGCAGTAGAAATTAATGTTCGTCCAAATATTCTCTATACAGAAGAATATTCGTATTTAACTAGAGATGAACTTGAGGTGCTTTTTCTATTGGCTACAACTGAAATGTCTGCAGAAGGTATGACATCTTTTTCGTTCTCAGGTATTAAAAGACAATTAGGAAAGCATCAACAAAAAATCACCAAAGCAATTAATAGATTAGTCTCAAAAGGACTCATCAGTAAAAACAACACGGGTTATTCCATTTCCCATAAAGGCACTTCAGTATTATCCCAGGTAATAAAATTACAAAATACCGTAGATATGCATAAAGCATCAGATAAATATCTTGAGCAAAGGATTGTTTTTAACACTAAAATTTCTCTCGAAGAAATTACTATTCGTCTGGTAGGTAAATGGTTTGGATCTTTCAGATATATTTCTCATACAGAAGGAAAGCAGCTCATTGTTCGATGGCAATTAGTAAATACTAAATCATCAGCTACTTTGAAACTCTTACCTGATGAGGTAATATTAAACATCATTCCAGATAGTAATGATTTATTGCAATTTTCTTATGAAGAAGCATTAGAAGATCTATCACAATATATTATATCTATAGTTACTGATCTTGGAGTACAATCAACAATTGAAAGTGAAGGGTGGCGAAATAGCTCTATCTCAGAAATTGAATATGCACAGAGATTATCCTCTTGGTTAGGGAACTATAATGCGGCATCTCTTTCTGAAAACTAGTTATTCTTTGAATAATGGAAATATTTTTTCAAGCTATTTTTAACGGCGAATGAGTTATTTTTTGATATAAAATAGACATTATTAGACCTAGTCATTTTATATAATAATATAACAAGGTATCATAGGATAAAATAATGTGAGGTTGATAAAATGCAACCAACTAAGAATTTTGAAGAACAACTTTCTAAAGGAACAACAACTGTTGGAATAAAATGCAAAGATTGTGCAATCCTTGTTGCGGATATGCGAGCAAGCATGGGAACATTAGTTGCTTCAGATCACGCCAAAAAAGTTCATTCATTAAATGAATTTACAGCAATAACTATTGCAGGGTTAGTATCTGATGCACAATATATCATAGATATTATGCAAGCACAAATTCGACTCTTTGAGTTGGATCGCAAACGTTTACCAAAAACGTCTATGATTGCTAATCTAGTGAAGAACATGCTCTACGGTCAATATCGAGCCTATTTCCCATATTACGTCCAATTAATTATTGGCGGTTGGGATAAAACTGGACCACACATCTTTTCATTTGATATGGCAGGATCCCTATCTGAAGATGACTGGTTTTCATCTGGTTCTGGATCACCTGTTGCTTTTGGTGTTTTAGAAGCATTATACAAAGAAGGTATGACCGAAAAAGAAGGCATGAAAGTTGCCCTCAAAGCATTGAAAGCCGCAATAAAGCGTGACACTGCAACTGGCGATGGTATTCGCGCAGTGGTAATTGATAGCAAAGGATTCAGAGAGCTATCAAAACAAGAAGTAATTGAACATGGAGGAGACCTCTAAAATGTTTTCACAACCAAGTCAATTCGGATATGACAAAGCAACGGTTATCTTCTCACCAGATGGTAGAATTATCCAAGTAGAATATGCACGAGAAGCAGTTAAAATGGGTAGTACTGCTGTTGGTCTTAAAACAAATAATTGTGTAGTACTAGCAGGTCAGAAACGAGCTTTTGAACTAATTGAATCAGCTGACAAAGTATTCAAAATTGATGAGCATATTGCCTCTACTTTTTCAGGTTACTCTGCAGATGGCAGAGCTCTTTTATCTCGTGCTCGTGTTGAGTCCCAAATTGAAAGAATAACTTATGGAGAAGTAATTGATCCAGAAGTTCTCTCTGAAAAGATAGGTGATTACTTACAATCCTTCACTCAATATGGAGGTGTAAGACCATTTGGAATCGCTGTTCTGTTTGGTAGTGTGTATGAAAGTGACACTTTCCTTTACTTCGTTGATCCTGGTGGAGCAATCTTCAGTTGTTTAGCAACAGCTATTGGTGCAAATGAAGGTGCAGCAAAAGAAGTTTTGAAAGCTGGTTATAAGAAAACTCTTAGCAATAAAGCAGCTATTAAACTTGCTTTAGATGCCCTCAAAGCTGCAGCAGATGAAGAGGAAGGAAAGATCACTGCTGAATTAGCTCTCATAGATACTAAAACAGGTAAAGTACAAATTTTAAATCAAAAACAACTTGATGAGTTATTGAAAGCTTAAATTCTTTCAATTCTCTATCTTTATTTTTCTAATTTTATGATAAATTGCCATTTATTTTTAAAAGTAATTCAGGTAAATCCTTCAATAATGGAATGATATATGTTGGGTTATATTCAGCTAATCTTGCACCATAAATTGGACCGAATTCACCTAGAATACTTACCATTCGAACATTAGCTCTTTGTGCTGCAACGATATCAGTTGGAAGATCACCAATGTAAAGGCATTCACTTGATTTCAAACCTAGCCCTTTGACTCCTTTAAGTATGCTTTCTGGATGAGGTTTTGCATGATTACAATCATCTCGAGTAATAATTACATCAAAATCTCTCAAACTTGGTATCTTCTTTAAAGCTCTCTCAATAACATTTCTCTCAGCAGAAGTTACTAAACCCATTTTGTATTGAGTAGCTAATTGTTCGAGTGTTTCATTTGCATAAGGTAAAGGTACAATATTCATTTTACTTTTATAGTACATAACACTACCAGTGATCATAAATTTTAATCTTTGAAAAGCATTCAAAGTTCTAACATTACTTATCTCTAAAAATTTCATCAATGCATAAAGTGGACTAACCTTCTCACCTGACAATAATCGCTTCAATGTCTGATGCAAAGTTTTAATAACCAGATCTTGTTTAATATCTGGTTTTGCTTTTTTTAATGCCCAGAGATATGGCCAACCTATTCGAGCCATCAACGAGGAAATCACGCCATCAAAATCAAACAGTATTCCAGTAACAGGTGTTTCCTTCATTATTATTAGTCCTATGAATTTCTACCATAAAGTTATCTCTCGACATTAAAGTTTATTGATGTAGAAGTAAATCCATTTTTCATAAAAAACACACTTGAATTGAGATATTCAGAAATATTCATTTAATTAAAGAAGGAAATATTTACAAGAATATAAATTATCATTCGGGATGTGAATTGTACATTGCCTAAACACATGAAAACTCTAACAGAATATATTCGAGACTTACATAGTGATGAAACCAAAGTGCAAATTCAGGCAGCAATCGCTTTAGGAGAATGGGACAATGACCGAGCAGTTACACCACTTATTAAAGCTCTCTCTGCAAAGAATGATGATTTTAGGAGAGAAACCGCTCGAGCACTAAAAGAGATAGGAAATAAAAGAGCGATTAAACCACTATTAGATGTTATTTATAATGACCCTTCTCCCGAAGTGCGAGCTGAAGCGGCATATGCTCTCGGTTATTTTGCCCTATCTAGCAAACAAGTTGATGTGCTCATAGATTCGCTCAATGATGAACATTATTTAGTTAGACAAAACATAGTCTTTGCTCTAGGAAAGATAAAAAGAAGAAAGAGTGTATTGCCACTATTAAAATTGCTTGTTAGTGAAGAAAATTATAATGTAAGGGAATTAATTGCTTGGTCTCTAGGAGAACTAAAAGATAAAAGAGCAATTCAACCTTTAATTATAGCTTTAAGTGATACACATATTGCAGTGAGAAAGAATGCTGCTTTTGCTCTTGGTAGATTAGCGGACTCTTCAGCAACTACTGCACTAAAAAATAATCTCCTTCGAGATGGAGAAGCAAAAGAGAACGCTTGGGCTCTAAGTAAAATTTTAAAGAAACGTTCTGTTGTAAAATTGCTAAAACAGAGTTTTAAGAAGAAGAAGAAAGAGAAAGTATATGAGGATTGTGTGGAAATTTGTAGAGTATTATTTGAAATAGAACGTAAAAGTGCAGAGAAGCTCATTAAAGAAATGCTAAATGAAATAGATTTCGCTCACTATCACGATGAAATTAAAGCTATAATCTGAAGAAATTCTAAAGTCTAATCTTCATCAGTTGAAACAATGACTGCCTCTAAAACATCATCTAACAATGGTCGATCTTGATCAAGTGGAGGTCCTTCTATTGCTTGCGCCTTACCAATTTTGGGTGCTTCGCCTAAATCACGTAAACCACTACTTCTTCGCACACTCGTAGTTGCGGGTCCAACTGCAACCCTTGATTGAGAAATTGCTCGAGTTAGCTTTGATTCCATTTGGTCGATCCTTTTTATTAATTGCAAAACCTCTTCATTACTCATTTCAGCTGTAACTGGTTTCTTTTTCCCTTTTGGAGACTTTTCTTCTTTAGGCATAATCTTGCTGAACTTCATTCCCAAGTCTTCAATTTTCTCAAGTATTTTTTCATTTGCTTCATCTGATAATTGAAATTGATCTGTTTGATTGATTGTTCCAGCTTCAACAGGAACTAAATGACCAATATCTTCTTTCAAAGTTTGAATGAAAGAATGTAATTCATCTAATCGCTTAGAAGTGTTAGGATCAGTTGTGCTGAGCGTTTCGGAATATTTGGGTGGAGGACTTTTGGTAGATGCAGAACCAAAATATTGCTCATGAAGTGCAGAAATAGCATTAGTAATAACTTCTTCCACAGAAGAATACTTAGTTAGAAGGTCTTCAATTTCATCTTTGGTATCAGATTCATATATATAGTCCAAATTGAATCTTGGTCCTCTGATTTTTCTACCACTCAACAATCTTTAGCTCCATCAACAAAACAATAATTTCTATTTATAGTCTTTTGTTCCTCATCCATTTTTATTTTTTTGTTTAACTGATAAAAAGTGACCGTTCATTACTATTCATTTTTTTCATTATATTATTTTAATCTTGTTCCTATTAAGACCACCTTAACGTTTAAACAACCATTTTTCATCTTTAAAGAGTTCTTGTCCAATTCTCACAGCGTCTGTCTTTTCTTTTTCAGAAAGCTTGCCAGGAACAAGTGATACTTTCAAAGCATTTCCAAGTCCTTCTATCAAAGCATTACCTATTTCATCAAAGGATGGAGTAGTACCTAATTCTAATTCAAGACTTGAGACTCTTTCTTTCGCGTGGGAAATCAATTTTGCTTTTATCTTTTCATCAGGTACGATCAACAATGAGAACATCTTCTCTACGTTAACTTGTCTCAAAATGGTGCCATGCTGTAATACAACTCCATTACGACGTGTTAAAGCACTTCCAGAAATCTTCTTGCCAGATTTTTTGAGAATAATATCATTTATAGGTTTAAATTCTGATTCAACATTTAGCTTTGCTAATCCATCAACGACTCCCCCACAAATCAATGCATAAATTTTCATAATATCTTGTGGTATACGTTTATCTGAAGTCAAACAGTTGACGGAATAAGTTAATTCCCCATCAATATCATGATATACTGCTCCACCACCAGTAATTCGACGAATGTAATCTACTCCCATTTTCTTACAATTGTCAATATTGATGACCTTTCTCATTGATTGAAAATAGCCAATGGAAACTGATGAGGGGTTCCAACGATACAGACGAATAGTATTAGGTGATTCGCCTGCAGCAACAGCTTCAAGTACAGCTTTATCTAATCCCATATTAAAATAACAATCGCCGGGTGTTTTTTCCCAAATTAAGCGCCATTCTGAATCGTTCATAAGTATCAACACAAACACTAGAAGAAAAGCATTTCTAAAAAATGAATAATTAAAGAGCAGCTCCTCTCAAAAACCATATAGAGATTGAAGAAATGGTATATAGACGAATATTGAAAATATTGTTTTGAATATTATATGTAAAACTGCTCCAACAGCAGCGATTATTATTGAATTTCTTATTTTGTGATCAGTACTACCAAGATTCTTGGCCTCAAAAGCATAAAAGATTGTTAAAATTAACCACTTTGTTCCACCCATACATAATGTAAGCCAAGCAAATAACCAAGCAAATTTGAGTTTATTCTCAATTTGTTCTTGAGCATAAGATTCCCGTTGATCATAAATTGTTTGTTGACCATACATTTGTGAGGGTGAGCAATCACCAAGCTGTCTCAAATTATCGGATTGACAACTATCTCGCGGACTTGGAGGGGATGTATTTGATGATTTAAAAGGACCCATCTTCTGTTCTTTTAAAGCTCCTCCACATGTTCCACAAAAAAGATCATTTTTATTGACAATTGCTCCACAATGAGAGCAAATAACAAATTTTTCTGATGACATTTTCTCCTCTTTCCTAAAGTAAAAGTTCATTAGACTTTAGAATCTTATTTGTAATCACTATATTAAAACTTGTTCAAATTATTTTATGCTATTACAGCACTAATTCAAAAATTCAACAAAGTATTGTTCAACCTCTAACAATTCTTTGGAGAGTAAATCCCTTGGAAAATTATACAGTTCTTTGCCAGGAGATTCATTATAAAATGGTCTATTACAATGGGGGCAACCTGATGTTTTGAATGGTTTTCCTAAAACAAGTGCATTTTTAATTTCAGCAGTTGATGTTCCAAAATCAATAATAACCCCTTCTTCTTTTGAAAAGGACATATTTGAAGAGGAGCTTTTCCCTTTGAAGATCAAGTGTCTTGCAAGTTGGATTCTTCTATATGAAGCCATCTCAGGTTGAGGTCGTTTTTCTAAATCCGTTCCACGTACAGCAGTAAAAGCAAATAAACCGACAGTGATTTTTTTATCATAAAATCGTTGAATGAAATCCACTGCCTGTTTTTCTGTTTCACCCAAACCTATGATTAAATGTGTGCTAACAAACCTATTGCCAAAGACTTCTGTTGCATCTACAAATGCTTTTTCGAGGATTTGCCAAGTGATATCCACACCACGTTTAGATCCCTTGATTTCCTCAAATAATTCCGGAGTAGCACAATCAAAAGAAATTCCAACTCGTTTAACACCCAATACTTTCATTTCTTCCAATACTGTCTTGTTAACAGGATAGCTACAAACCGTAAGAGGTATGGTAATAGAGCTTTTTGAGAGCATTGTTAGAATATTCATTAAATCTGCTGTTGAGTTATCAAATCTAACAGTTTGGATACAAATTCGTTTTATCCCTGAATCAATTGTTTCAAATCGTTCTATCAATTTAGACAATTCATAAACAGGCCAAAGCACTCGAGACAATTGATTAGTACTCCCTTTACTATCGCGAGCTTGGGAGCAAAACATACAATTTGATTTGCAATGAAGCTCGGAAAAAAGCATCAAATAAGCTGTAGTTGGTTTAACAAGCACTTTGATTTGTTCTAAATCCAGCGCAGCTGCAGTGCCGATTGATGCACGAATTTTCATTACTTCACACTCAAATATTCATTTAATTTCGATTTAGAGTTGGTACCAACGCTTTTAATTCGACCAGTTCTTTGATATAAAGATGGGATTTAGAGAGTACATCAAATTGCTCTCGAGAAAACATACCTATTCTGCCAATAAAGAGTATATCGCTATTTTGAGCTCGCTCACAATCTTTGAGAGAATCACCAATATATACAATTTCTGTTGAACTTAAATCGAATTCTCTCATTAAAAAGTTAAAATGATCTTTGCCTTTTTCAAAGCCCTTACGATAGCCGAGTATGCCATCAACTTCCAAACCATTCAATTTGCAATATTTCTCGATAATAGGCTGAGTAGTAGAACTAGAAATAGCTACTTTGTAATTATTTGCTCGAAGATAAGTTATTGTCTCAATTGAATCTTTGAATAGAGGGAGATCGAAAATACCTTCTATTTTCTTTTGCTCAAACTGTTCAATGACTGTAGAGTTATTTTCATTGCCTGGAAAAAGCATGCCAATTTGTTGTTCAAAAGGCAATCCAGTAGTACTACGATATTGAGTTCTAGCATCCTCCTCTTCTAAAGCATAATATTGAACCATAAGTTCAACTGCATACCTCTCGAGAGTAGGCATTGTATCCGCAGTGGTTCCATCGAAGTCTAAAGCAATCAGTCTTATCATTGGAAGATACATCCATCTATATTCGATATCAATTTTTTTAGTAGATAGTTTTCCTTTTGATTCTTTCTAATGAAACGTTCCTTTTTTTATAAAAAACGAAAAACACGGCAAATTAATCTTGAGGAAAAAATCTAAAAGTAATAATAAGATATTCTGCTAACATACTTGGAGATTAAAAAAATGGCAAAAACAATTGTTATTACAGGTGCAACATCAGGTTTAGGATTATCTCATGCGGTATATTTACTATCAAAAGGATATACAGTCTATGGAACGAGTAGGAAAAGAAATCCTGATTTGAATGAATTGAAAGAAATATATTTACGAGATCATACAAAGTGGAAGTTTTCTAACAAAGAAAAAACAGAAGTCATAGCTAAAAAAATTCTAGCACCAAAAAAAATCATTGATAATCTAGATGAACTCCTGGGAAAAATTCAATTCTATAAAATGGATGTCACTTCAGACAAAGAGGTTAATGACATAATTAAAGAAATAAATGAGAAAGCAAAAGAAGAAAATGGAAGAGGAATAGATGTTTTGATCAATAACGCAGGTATAAGCTTTTTTGAGAGTGCTGAAGGACTCTCAATGGAAAATTGGCAAAAAACATTTGATACGAATTTCTTCGGTGTTTTACGAGTAGTAAGAGCTGTTCTACCATTTATGAAGGAACGTGGAGAAGGGCAGATAATAAACACCAGTTCTTTAGGTGCACTGATTGCTATACCATTCCAATCACACTACTCAGCATCAAAAGCAGCTCTAAAATTACTAACTGAAGGATTGCATGTAGAATTAAGACGATTAAATATCAAAGTCTCTTTACTCTTACCAAGTGATATAAATACTAACTTTAACAAGAATACCGGAAAGCTCACAAGTGATACTTATGGTAAATTGGACTCAATCAATCTCAAAAAGATGATAGATAATAATCCAATGGACAAAAAATCGCCACATTTCACGAAAGCTGAAAAGGTCTGGTCAGTAATAATTCAAAATCTGATTGTAATGCCTCCACCGATTGCAATATCAAGAAAGATACTTAAAATCATCAAAGCAAGAAAACCAAAAGTAAGTTACTTTGGTGGAGACTTCCTACAAGCATTTCTATTATTATTCGTTAGAAGATTTGTTACAGAAGACTTTACTTACTTAATTTTGCCAAAATACTATGGAATGTAAGATTGAAGTCCAAGAGGTTTTTTCCTCACAAATTAGAGGAGAAAATAATTTTTTAAAAAAAAACTCAAACCAAAATTATTTCTGAAAAAAGTAGTGATACTCAGATATAATTCAATGAATAAGATATATTAATCAGTTAGCTTTCTTGTATTTGCTCTGTTTGGAAGAAAAATCCTCTCAACGCATAAAAGAAGGTCAATTATGATGAAACTTTCAAGTAAGAATATGAAAATAATTGGATTTGTTTTTACTCTGGCACTAATAGGTTGCTTTAGTATTAACTCAGTTTCTGCAGCATTCACACAACCACCTACGGGTGGAGTATCAGGTACATTCAAATACACTGATGGCAAAATCTATTGTGGCGTTGCTTTTGTTGCATGGGTACAGCACTACACAAATTGGAGACCATATAAAGATGGCGTATCTCTAAGTAGTGGTGGTTACGACTATGTAAGTGTTTTAAGAGACAAAGGATATTATGTAATAAGCGTAGCTGATTTTACAGTGAGCAGCTTTTTTAATGGCTTCCAAAAAGCACTTTGTATCGCAGATTATTACAACACACGTGTTTTTGCAATCTCTAATTCTCACGGTCTCCCAACAGGAGGATTTTGTGCTTATAATGGATATATTGATGCTAACATGTTTCTCGTAAAATTATTCAATCCAAAAATAGTATCTAATTCCCGATTAAATTCTTTAGGTCTCAGCTATATGAAAGGAAAACTAAATGGTGGGATTAAGGAAATCGTTTACTATGTTGCCTCTTGCTTTGCTTTAGGCGGTTATAGTGCAATAGCATCCTCAACTAATTATCGTCTTCCACTTATGACTTATGCGAGTAAGGGTACAGTATTTGGTGTAGCTTACACTATTGCTAAATATTCAGATGTAAGTGGTTTTCGATATAATTTTCTAAAGAAAGACCAAACTTTGAAAACTGCCTACAAAAATGCATGTTGGACAATTTTATACAAAATAAAATCTTGGGGCGGTTTTAGATCAAGATATTACATTCTCCCTGAATTATAATATCTCAAGAGGTTAGAATTATTCTAACCTATTTTCTTTTTTTCTAATTAAAGTAGCAGCTTTCACTCCAATGAAATTTTAGTTCCTACCAATTATACTTGGTATGAAACAATTAACCTATCTCAGCAGTTCTCTACATCTCTTATAATAGATAATTTAAAATTTAAATAGTGAACCTTCCAAGATCATTATTCAAAGCTGTGTAACTCATGGAAGAAATGAATTTAGCTTAAAGGGGAGAGGGTAAAGCTTCACCAAAAAAGCTTATTGTAATTATAATCTGAAATATTAGAAATACAATGTAATTTACAAGAACAAGAATGTTAATTGAAATTCCTATACTTTCAAAGGACCATTTACTTCTTTGTGAATCAAATGATTTAGAACCAAGAATAATTCCAATAATTGTTGGAACAAGTGCAATTCCAACAGCTAAATAACCAATAAAAATGGGTGTAGTAAAATAAAACCAACCTCTTTTGGGCAAACAAAACCAAACAAACCAGGCAGGAAAAGCAATTGTTAAAAGTCCAATGAAAAATGATATAATACCAGCTAATGAACGCTTAGAAGGTTTTCTTCGTTCGGAAGGGGAAAACAATATAGTAAAATCTGAAGCTTTACAATAGATACAAAATTTCACTATAGGACTGTTTTGCTGATCACATTGTCGACAAATCTTTCTTTAAGACAATTGGTTATTAGTTAGAAACCATTGATCTTTGAACCTCTTGTTACATTCAGAACATATGGATTTTTTGCTTGGAGTAGATTTAAATTCGAAGCCACAAAAATAACAAAATCTTTCAGAATTAGCATCAATATCATTTGAAACTACCATTTACCATCTCTCAATAATATTACGAGTGTTTTGTTATATAAACATATAATTGCTGTAAATAATTTGGTATTTTTAAGCTAAAAAAAATAACTGTCTCTAATAGAAAACTATATCATAAGTACTCAAATCCCTTCCCATGAAAGGAGGGCTCTTTAACCTTTAAACAGATATTTTACTATTCTTGAGCCAAAGCTACAATTATACGACTCTTTCAAAATAAACTAATCTAAATTTGGATGTAAGGTACAAAGAAGCAAACAATACCAATCTTCAAGAGAATAATAATCTTCCAATATTTATTACCGTTATCCACTAAAATAAATAGCTGCTACAATATTATCATTAGAAATGTAAAGAGACCAAAAGTGGTATAAAAAATATTCTGAATCTAGTTTCTTTATTTGGAATTTCTATCTCGCCAATTAGTAACAGCAAACTAATTCCATCTAAAAAAATTACTCAGCAAAAATTGATTTTTAGACCTTCCAAGAATCAGTATCATAATCATATAGCTCATGATAGGGAATGAATTTAGATTTGATTATTTTAATAGTGTAGAATGATGGGAAGATATTCGAATCGTTGAACACTTTCTCAATTACATTTCTAATAGGGTGTTGATGATTAGCTCCTGGGATAGTTAGGACAATTGAAGTATAGACATTCATTTGTCCTAAAAATGAAAATACTCTAAGTTTCTCAATGACTTCAGCCAATTTTTTTTCTTGAGAATATTCAGGCATTGGAATATCAATAATCAATATATCTGATCCTAAGCGATTAAAGTTCAGCATAAATGGAGAGAAAGAAAGAACATCTCTTCGCCTGCTTCTGATTTCAATTTGACTTAGAAAATCAATTTTAGAATCCAATGTTGAATTTTGTAAGTTATTTTTTTCATATAATTTTTCCAATTCATTTATCCTTACAGAGTAACTTCCTTTAGTTAGGAATCGACCATTCAATACCGAAAGAAAAAAAAGAAGATTGTAATCAAGTGAAGATTTACTATCTTTGAATTCAGATGAAAAATCTCTTTTCTCATCTGCGAATAAACATTTTCTTAGATTTTCATCATTTTCATAGATAAATGATTCAAAATTGTTAATCGTGTTTTTGTAAGGGTAAGATGTAATCGTTCCATAATGGATTTTTCTTCGTACCAATTGAATACTATAATTATTAATTAAATCCTTCTTTTTGTAATTAGATAACTCTTTGCTTAAATTATCCCTTACAAGATGAGGACAAATGAAAGTAGGAGAATAGAGAATATTAGTATCTTCATTCTCACCTTGAAACAAAGATTTCAAATAGGGATTTTCAAGTAGTTTTTTAGAAAGTGTTTCGATACTCTTCTTATCTTTCAATTCAATATTGATAAAATAATTATGAAGGTTCATTTTTTGAAAATTGATAACAGCTCTCCAAAAAGTATTGAAAGAAGAAGTTAAACCTCTGAAATGGCTTCTTATAGTTCTTGGATCTACTTTAAGTGTTTTACTTATTTTTCTTGAAGTGCTCTCTTCATAACCTAATTTTAGTAATAATTCAATTATTTCTACTAATTTCCAATTAACATAAATTGGAGCAATAACATCTTCGACCTTGACTGTTTGGTTTGTAACCCAATTACTGAATGATTTTACTTTGTTTTGGACAGAAATATCTTCGATATTAGAATAAAAGTCAAAAACGTTCTTTGAAGAAATATCATTACTAACTAATAGATTAAGTAAACTTAACCATAACTGATAACTTACTCCGGCAATTTCCTCAGGAAAAAAATTTGCTATTATATTTACTAGAAATACATTTTTAATTGAGGATATATTTTCAAGTTCTTTTATAAGTAAGAGCAATATTATATTAATCATAATATGATCGAATTCTTTGAAGTCTTTTTTATAATAGAGCAAAAAGCAAGACTTGACCATATAGAAATAGAATAGATATTTTTTAGGTCTAATTTGTTCTTCGTATATCCAATCTGATAAAATCAATCCTTCATTTTCAATTTTTAAACCAACATCTACTCCAATATCTTCATCTATTTTTTTAATAGTTATTTCAGAAGGGATTGATAAAGTGTCTTTTATTCCATAATATATTAGAATGCTTTTTGATGTTTTAGAGAGAGAATTAAGAAAAGAATCTTCAAGTTCTTCATTATTTGAAAATGTTTCAATAGTATCAAGAAAAGATAAAATATCAGTTCTAATCTTCGAAGTCATTTTCATCATCATATTATATATCCTTTTTTAGTATTTGTGTTGTTCGAAAATGAAAAATCAGCAAAATAAAGAATATTTGAGAAGATTCTAGAAATAGCATTTCTTCTCAAATTAACTTAAAATATGCCTGTACTATCGGTGGCATCGTCTTGAGGAGATATAGGACTAATAGCATCGTCAACAGCTATACCACCAGCTATTAATAAGCTCAACAACATTACAACTAATGTAGTTACTTTAGGATTGATTTTCTTCATCTTGTTCGACCTTTGTTTAATAATGCTAGTGTGTGAATAAAGCACACTATTAAGCTACTCTTCTGAAAGAGCTATTATTTATAATTATCGTAAAAAAAAACCTTATTTAAAAAATATAATGAGTTATTGTGGACGTCTTAATGACAAAAATACTATTTTCGAGGTTAGCAAGAAAAATATTTTAAAAAACATTCAGAAAAGAAATTTTTTAGTTAAAAGAACATCTAGGAAAACAACACAAAGAACTAAATTTTTTGACTACTAATGATGAAACATTGTGCAACCGTTTTCTGATTAAATAGTAATTCAAAATTGATTTCGGTATAAAATGTAGAATTAGTCATAAAAAAGAATCATTCCTCTTCTTGAACATTCTTAATCGTATCAAGAAAATACTTTACCTCAATTAGATCAAGATCTATTTCTAATACTTTCTGAATTGCTTCAATTGTTTTTTCAAAAGAACCCAATTTTCTATAGACATTTGCTAGATTGTAGAGAACATCGACATTATCAAGTTCAATCTCCAAAGCTCTATCCCAATATTCTAATCCAGTATCAAAATCATCTTTACCTAAGTAATAGACATTTCTAAGATTGAACCAAGCATAAAAAATGAATAGTAACAAGTTTAATTGTATTTCTCCAGTTTTTTATAGCTCCATCAGCATCTCCCTTTTGCCCACATTCTTCACCTTTTTCATAGTATTTCTCTGCTTCAGCGAGTTTTTCCTTTTTCGTTATATGTTTCTTTTCTGTTAAAACGAACAACATCTTTCCATAATTAATATAATGTAGATATTAATTTGTTGAATTTAAAAGCAGATAGACATTAGAGGCTAATGAAAATGCAATTCTTGTTCTAATGATATTATTTGAAAAGCATAATGACAATTCTTCAAAAATTAGAGACGATAAATTTGCTACTATAACCTAAATTTAGACTTTATTCAGTTTTTAATTTAATTTCAAAATGTTTTTATTTCGATTTAACAATAACATATTATCCAATAGGATTAGAGAGAGAATAGCTATGAATGAAACAAGTTACTGCCCCAACTGTGGCGCTGAAGACAATGATGGAAATATTTTTTGTGGTTCCTGTGGAATAAATATGAAAGAAGGTATGAAACCACCTCAGCCTACTCAAACCATATCTACTACACCATACACAACACCTCAAGAGCAAAATATACCACCACAGCAAACTACGCAAAGAATGTATTCGACTAAATTTGTACCAAAACCCCAAGCAAATACTCCAACAACACAAGGAACATTTGGGTTAATATTGAGCATAATTACTTTTTTTGGTCTTTCATGGATAAGCTGGATCATCAGAATTGACAGAGCCTATATTGTAGTAATCTTTTTTGTTATCGGAATTACAGCAATAATTATGTCTGGTCGTTCAATTAAGAACCATAAAACAAGGGGTACTGTGGGATTAATTTTAGGTATATTAGGAACATTGCCAATTTTAGGTGCATTGTTCATTATTGTAATATATCATTTGCTTATGGCAGTTACCATGATTTAAGCAGAATGAACTGATAAAAAAAACAACAGAACTGAAGTACTCGAATCATATCATTGAGTATTTCTTCAATTTTCTAATGGGAATTATTCCTACGATATGATATTCGAGAATTACAGAAAACTATGCGTCTCTGTGCTAAATGTTGACAATTCACTCGATTTTCAAATCATTAAACCTGAAAGTAAATGAAAAAAAGTCATAAAGGCAATAAATAAAAAAAATAGAAAGGATAGCACCCATTGAGTGCTAATTAAGTATAATCTTAGTCTTGTAAGTCTTTTATGAAAGGCATGACCTCTTTAACCAACCATTCTGGCCAGAGTTCTTTTGCCTTATCAACTTTAATGACAGCAGACTTGTGGTTCCATCCACGTTTCTCGTAGACAACATCTTGAAGCTTGTTGTAACGCTCTACTCGATCCTTTCTTGTGAGAGCATGGCGTTCTTCAAGAGGCATTTTACGAACTTCTTCAACACTTTTACTGAGAATCTCGGCTAATTGACCATCATAACGATCAAGGCGGGATTCATATTCCTCAAGAGTAACAGGTCCTACAGAACGGTAGGGAGGATCACTATCATCGGCTCTTCTACCATGACCTAAACGAACATTGAAAACTCGTTGGAATTGATAGACACGTTCGCTCATGTGGATCAAACTCATTTCACGTTCTTCAGGAGTTTTACCCATTGGAACACCTGTCATTGACTCATACAATTGAGCATAATACTGAATGTGTTCAGGAACTTTGTGAGGTTCAGCAGTCTCTTTATTGTTTGCGGGAACTACATCGTTCCACGGGAGTTTACAAAGTCCTTGTATTGCGAACCACGTTCTCCAGTATGGGAACCATGCTAGTGCATTTGCTTTGTCTTCGAATGTTGGCATATAGTTGTGCACTTGGTCAAGGAATATTAACCATGCTTCATCGTGTTGTGGTCCTTTTAGAGTAAAGCCGTAGCCACCTTGTTGAGCTAGCGATTCTTTTGTAATATATTCTGAATACTCTAGTCCTTTGTGTTCCATACCGATGTCTTGTATGAATTTCTCTTGATCTGGAGTTAGGTTATAGTTTTCTTTAAAGTATGCTTTCATCTTCTTGATGCCTTTGCCGAATATTCCTGCGAATCCTTTGTCTTCTTTTGCTATTCTATGTAGTACTTCCATAGCATTTTCCCATTCGCCGAATTTCAGTTCTAGTCCATCTGTTCTTTCTTTGTTTAGTATTCCTGCTTCATAGCATTCCATTACGAATCCCATTGAAGTTCCATAGCTAATGGTATCTAGTCCGTAAGTATCACAGTAAAAGTTTATTTCAACTACATGTAGTGGATCGAACACGCCGATGTTGCTTCCACAACCTGCTATGGTCTCATATTCTGGTCCATCAACCATTACCATTTGTCCTTTGTATGGTCCTGTTTCCAGTTTGAAACCTTCTACACAGTGTGCACAGTTTATTGCGCATCCCCGCCAGCATCCGTCCCATCCTTTTCCGGTGTTGGTGAAAATCTTCTCATATGCGGGTCCCCATAGCGCTTCATCTTTTCCGGTGTCATCTTTCCCATATTTGAAATTATACGTTGGCAGTAGATCAAATTCACTCATTATTGATGGTAAATGTGCTGTTCCCAGTACTCTCATTCTGTTTTGAGATTCATCTAGCTTTAATATTTCACTTGAGTGGCTTCTTCCTGCTTGTTTTTGTCCTTCTGGATTCTTTGGATTATTTGAGGCCATTTTTATTGATGGTGAGTGTGCTACTAACGCTACGATATTTTTGTCTCTGAAGACAGTTCCTGTTCCACCTCTTCCTGCTTGTTTTAGATGGTTTAGTTTTCTTTTTGTATCGTACCATGAAAAGTTTAGACATCCAAAATAGGCATTGTCTGCTCCTGGTCC
The DNA here is from genome assembly GCA_018238155.1 of Candidatus Heimdallarchaeota archaeon. Lineage (GTDB taxonomy): Archaea > Asgardarchaeota > Heimdallarchaeia > JABLTI01 > JABLTI01 > JABLTI01. The sequence continues at coordinate 106,358 of JABCTZ010000022.1, forward strand.
TGCAGATACTACTGAAACATACAGTTTATCATCTTTGCCTGTTTCTTTATTCGTTACTGAGTATTTATCTGTTAATTGTTCTGCAAGCAGATGTGATTCTATTGGTAGGTCTCCAGCTGGTTCTATCCACACTTTTCCTACTGTTCCATCGATAACTATTACAACTGGTTCTTTTGCTTTTCCGGTTATTTCTAGTGCATCAAACCCTGAGAATTTCATCCATGGACCGAAAAATCCACCGACATTTGAATCAATAATTATGTCTGTAAGTGGTGAAATTGCTGTTACAATTGATTTTCCTGCACCAGGGTATCCTAGTGTTCCTGCGCAAGGTCCTGCAGATATACACAAAGCATTTTCAGGATCATTCCATTTTATCACTTTATCCTTTGGCAGACTATTCCACATTAACCAGAGGTCATATCCTTTTCCACCAATGAATATATCTCTTACTTTTTGCGGGATGTCTTTCTCTACTATGGATAATTTTGAAAGATTTATGTGAAGGGATTTATCTGTGTATCCTTGCTTCACTTCTTTTGGTTTGTACTCCATTTCAGCTATTTTTTTTGTCATTCTTTCTTTCACCATCAAGTGTTTTTTTATTTTTTTCTCATTCTTTCTTTTTGACTTGTTTTTTCTCTTAGTCACATACAATCAACAATCGCTTAACTTTAAATCTTATGGCACCCATTCGATAGGTTTCTCAAGACATAACGCTTTCTCTTTTTTAGCAAAGTTTTAAGCGACAAATTTCCTTTAAACTTTAATACGTTCAATGTGATAATGTATAAGAGGTTTATTAATGGAGAAGAAATTTAAGAAAATTGAAATTCATAATTGTCATACCCACACTTTTCTGTATGAGGATGTCCCATCTAAGTTTTTACCTCTTCGCTTGATTCGAGTTCTAGCCAGAAGAGGTTGGAGTATTGCTCGATTTCTAAATAAAATCGACCTTACAACTGATGGTGATGTTTATGATCGCTATGCTAATTTTATTCGAATAATGAAATGTCCCACCCAGGAGCAAACTTTCGAGTATCTCACAAGATTTTATCCAAAGAACGCTAGATTTGTTATTTTAGCTATGGATATGCAATTTATGGGTGCAGGTAATGTTGGAAGAGATTATACTAAACAACTTGATGAGCTTTCAGAATTGAAGAAGAAGTATCCTGATAGAGTTTATCCCTTTATTGGTGTTGATCCTCGGAGAGCTAATATTGAAGATCTTGTTAAGGAGTACATCGAAGATCATAATTTTTGTGGGATTAAACTTTATCCTCCTTTAGGTTATTTCCCTTATGATTCTACTTTAATGCCAATTTATCATTACGCTCAATCACATGGAATTCCTATTATTGCTCATTCTTCAAAGAGTGGTCCTATTTATTGTCGTTTTAAGAGAAAGGAACTCATTTCTAAAATCAAAAGCGAACTTGATCCTAGCACAGGTATTCAACCACGCTTTGATGGTAAGAGTAGAAAGGAATTGTGCAACTATTTCACTCATCCAAAGAACTACAAAGTTCTTCTTAATAAATTTGAAGGCTTGAAAGTGTGCTTGGCACATTTTGGTGGTGCATCTCAATGGCAGAAGTTTCTCAATCCGTCTACAATTGGTGTCTGTGAGAAGATGAAGAAGAAAGAGTACAAAAATATTGATACTGATGAAGACTGGTTTTCGATTATCTATGACATGCTCAAAGAGTATAAATCACTCTATACAGATATCTCCTTTACATTAAATAATAGAGACTATTTTCCTCTACTGAAAGTCTTGTTATCAAATGCTAAAGTTCGAGAGCAGATTCTTTTTGGGTCTGATTTCTTCATGGGTGAAGTTGAAACCTCAGAGCGTTCTTTTGGTATTGATCTCCATGGAATTTTAGGAACAGATGATTTTGAACTCATCTCTCAAACCAATCCCCGATTATTCCTTAGAAATTGTTTACGTAAGCCCAAAGCTTCAAAGTGATGGGATTCTTTTATTGAATCCCTATTTTTTAAAACAGATATTGTTGTGCTGTTCCCCATAGAACTTTGTGAAACGCTTCTGCATATCGTACTCCTGCCATTCGTCCAAACATTGTCAATTGTGCTTCGATATATTTATCGACAGGCCAATTTCCATAAGCTTCTTTGTATACTTCTAGTACGGCCTTTATCTTCTCCCTTTGATTGCTAACATCGACAAAAAATGGGTCCCCGGAATTTAGTGAATATTGGAAAAAAGTTGTGTAGACGCTTACTGGTGTTCTATGAGGTTCAAATTTGCTCTTTGAATTTTTGTAGCGCATATATGATATAGCATCTAGTACAATTGTGTAAGTATACCGATGGTCTGGATGTCCTAACCCTATTTGATCTGACTGAGACCAAGTAATAATTATATCTGGCTTTATTTCCTTGAAATGTTCAGCTAATTTTTTAGCGTTTTCTACTGAAGGAAACACTCCTGAATCCGGTAAATCAAGTAAGCGATATTCTGCACCTAAAATCTTTTCAATTTGCTTTGCATGTCCTGCCCTTTTTTCGATTATTTCTTCTGGTGAACAGCATATAGATGATGCATTTTCTCCTCTCGTTAAAAATATCACATAAACATCATCGCCTTTCTCTCTATGATTAGCTAAAGTTCCAACTACACTTGCTTCATCATCCGGATGGGCGAAAATTGCTACAACATTTTTTGTTTTTTTATTTTCTTTTGACATACTATACAGTAGGCGTTTCCCTTAAAAAAAATTTGACTTTGCAAATTAAAGTTTCTCACTTGCTTTTCAATAGTTAGTAATATTGAAAGAAATTAGATAAAAAAAATAGTGCTATCCGAGGACAAACAGCCTCTAAGCAAACTAATCATCTTTTTGATCTTTCAACTAATTTTGCTGTTATCTTATTGAAAGCTTCTTCAACATTCTCTCCAGTTTTTGCACTGGTTTCAATGTAAGCTAAGGCTTTAATTTTCTTAGCATAAGCCATTGCATCTTTCCTTGATACACTTCGTAAATCTTCTAAATCGTTCTTGTTTCCAACTAGAATTGGTACAACATCTTTTCCGGCATTTTTGATCAAATCAACATGCCAATTATGTAATTTTGTCAGAGTTGCCGGTCTTGTTAAATCGAAGACTAGTAGTGCTGCTTTTGCCCCTCTAAAGAACATTGTTCGAAAAACATCGAATCTTTGTTGTCCAGCAATATCCCATATGGATAGAGTTACCATATCATCTCCAACTTTAACATATTTACTGTATGGTTCCATCCCTACAGTAAGCAGATAATCTGATTTAAATTTCCCACTGATGAATTTCAGTGTTAAGCTTGTTTTACCTACTGCTGCTTCTCCAATTAACAACACTTTGAAGATATATGATGATTCTTTTAGTTTTGAACTGCTCATTGTATTTGCCCTCTTATTTTTCTTTTTAAGAGCTTACTATTCTTGTCCCTTCAAACACCAATTTCGGTCGTTCTTGGAGCATAATTGATTGTTGATCAGAATATACTCCAACGCTAGAGTATTCTGCTTCATATTTTGAGCCACATATTGGACACTCAAAGTAAAGCTTCTTTTCCACTTCACTCAATAGTGGTGTTGGTGGGAATATCTGTCGACATTGTTTATTTTTGCATCTGAAGATTATTAATGGATCGATGCTTGCTAAGTCCTTGTACATCCTCGATTACACCTGCGTTTCCAGGATAGTTATCCGCACCATTTAATCCAATGTATTTTCTATTAAATGGTTCTTGATTCTAAAGTCTTTACCTCTAGACATTTTTATAAAGTTTTATAGGCTTTTTTCTTCGATTTTTCAGCTATATTAATAATTTTGTATGTTCTTCTACAAAAGTAATTCCTTAATTTTTTCAGCCCATTTCAAGGTAAAATCCCTCTCAATGTCCTCATTTCGTAATTCAGCTTTTAACATCATTGGAATTTCGTCAATGACAGGATAATACGTTTCACATTCCGAACATTTAATGATCCCTGAAATTATTTCTTTTGAAAAACATTCTTTGCAATCCTTTGCATAGCTTACTTTGCTTGCTTCTGCAGTAGCAGCCAAAGTTTTAATAGAACCGTCTGCAGTATCTGTTTTTTCATTGGATAATATCAAATCTTCTTTTCCACAATAGTATTTACAAACCACTTTAGTAATTTCATCTGCTTGAGGGATTTTTGGTTCAGAAATCTCTCGTTCTTCAAAGATGCTTACTTTTAATGGCCATGTTTTATCAATCGGGCAAGCAAGAATGTCTAATAATCGTAGTTTCAATTTGCTTTCTACTCCTTAGCAAAATCTCTCAATTGCTTTAGTTTTTACCTATTTGAAAGCTTTCGTAATATCATTTAAAAGAATACTTATGTTTGAATGTATCAGGATAGGTATCAAATAACGCAACAATATGCGAATTTTTTTAGCATTTGTCCTAAACTATATTGTAGAAAATGCCTCCGACGAATGGTATCTAGTTCATTTGCGGACAGCTGTAGTTTCTCGTTTATCAACCATTTCGTTGCTTTTCTTGCAGTTTCAATTGGCTTGTCATGCCAAAAATTTTTAACATGAAATTCCCATGGTTTGAATTCATTCGGATAGAGAGAATCAATAGCTAAAAACGGAGAACTATTATAGAGAGTTTGTAACATCCCCCCTAACCCAAATTTCTTAAATGTGTCATAATTTATCATATCAGGAATTTTTTCTTTAGTAATACCTAACTCGTTTATAATATAGTTAATTGCATCATGTGATCGCTTCTTTCCTACATCACCACTCCAGATACCTGTCATACCTTTTGAAAACTGCCAAGGTTTAAATTTTCCCAGGTAAGTATAGTCTAATGCTTTAAAATAAGATGAATCAAAATGCTCTACTAATAAACGAAATAATCCTATATCATGAAATATTTTTGCATTGATTTTCTTTGGTACTTCATCAAAACTCAATTGTAAATGATCTTCTATGAGATATTTTAATGCAATTCTTGAATGTTCTTTACCATTTGCACATCGTCAAAAACCATAGGGGAGAATGAAGTTTTTGTTGTTCAGTTTTGACTTGATTAATAGTCTAACTTCTTCTTCTGAAAGATTAACTAATCGCTCTATAGAATTCTTTATTGTCATGTTATATTCTCCTGTTTTCTTGTTTAATTTTCCTCAAATTCAATTTGATTTTTTGCTTGAGACTTTTATCGCACTCTCAAAGTTATCTCTAGAATTTTAAATTTAAAGATACAAAAAAAGCAATTCATAGCAAAAATAACATTATTATACGTGATACCGAACATATCACATCTAATTGATTGGGATGACGCAGTATGCAAACCAGGGATGAAATTTTAGCTAAATTAGCAGAAGACAAACACGCATATTGCTCAGCAAATTTATCCGGAGCAGATCTTAGTGGCGGCTCTTTGGAAAATGTTGATTTCTTTGATACTGATTTGACGAATGCTAATCTTGAAGGAGCTATTTTAGATGGAGCTTGTCTTGATGCAGCTGTCCTTGAAGGAGCAAATCTTACAAAAGCTTCTTTGAAGAAAACGAAACTAGAATCGGCAAACCTTCAAAAAGCCAATTTAACTGAAGCTGATTTCTTTGAAGCACTCCTACCTGATGCCCGATTGGATGAAGCGATTGTTGAAAAAACAAACTTTAGCAAATGCGACATGGAAAATTGTTCATTTTATGAAGCAAAAGGGAAAGGAACAAAATTTAATTATTCAAAACTCTATCTTGCGAGTTTAGATTATAGTGATTTATCTGAAGCGGATTTTACTTTTTGTAATCTTCAATTCGCTTCTTTTCGCGAAGCATCACTTGTTGGAGCGGTTATGAAAAAAGCTCTTCTGAAAGAAGCACGACTAATCAAAACAAATCTCGAAAATGCAGATCTATCGGGAGCTATTTTGGAGGGCGCTGATTTACAAGGCGCAAATATAAAGGGTACTATTTTCACAGGTGCGAGAATGAAAGGAATTAAAAATAAACCTTCTGCATAACGCTTCACTTGTTATCTTCACATAAAAAGAGTCTTTTTTGCTATTTTTTTTCAGAGAAAACGTTTTTGTAGTAAAAGGACAATATAGTTACTTATACCGACAATATTCAACGAGTGTTTAGAAATGAGTGAATTTGAATATATTAAAATGTTGGAGCAAATTAGAAATGAACGAAATCAAAAGCAACGCGAAGAGCTTTTTGATTTCATTGGTGAAAACGGTGATGATCGATTCGTTGAACCATTAACAGAACTTCTTAGAACAAATGACAACCCAAAATTAAGATCTTCATTGTATACTACATTCTCAAAAATAGGCACCGAATTAGCTGAACAAGCTATCCAAACCCAAATTAAAACCAAATTGCCAAAAGATAATGGAAAGAAAATAACAAAGAAATCATGGAAAGAAGCAGTTGATTTTCTCGAGACTAATTTAGAAGCTAGCTTCATCCGAAAAGTAGAAGGCGTAATTGAATCGGAAGGACGTCTTTGGAGTCGTAAAAACAAAGGTGAGATTGGAGTTTATATTCGCAATCTATTACGCAATAATGGTTTTAACTGGGGCGAACAAGCAATGAATATTTACTGGCCATGGCTTATTGAAGACGTTTTACAACAACAAAATAAATAAAAAAAATTAAGTTTGAGAAGATGAAATTCTTCTCTTTTTTCTTTTAATCTTCAACCGTTGCTTCCTTTGTAGGAATGAACAGAGTTTTTGAAACCTTCACCAAACTGGCTAGGAAAAATGCTGCTGCAACTGGGAAGAGAAATATTGTGATAAATATTAATCTAGTAAAACCTAATTCTTCATTACCAAATGAGAGCAAGCCTGCAAAGAAATCCCAAAATTTGAAATAGAGGAAAAATAACGCAAAAGCTCCAAATAACGCTATGAGTCTTATAATGTCCCATATTGAAACTCTATCTCGAAATTTCTCTTTATCTTCTTCTTCAAAGTATTCCCATTCTTCTTCTTCTTCTTCCTCATCTTCGATTTCGGTATAGTATTCATCGTCATCGTAGTCTTTTGAGCTCATGGTTCTACCTCATGTATCACTATTCTTACAGCAACTCTTGAGTTAATTATCAGTTTAAAAAAGTTTTTTCTATAAAGGATTTTCTATCTCTTTTAAGATTGGTTTTTAACAAAGTATTTAGTTTATTTAATAAAGTAGTAACACCCTTTACATTGCAAAGAGATATTTGGAGAAGATTAGTCTTGTTTGGTTCAAGGAAAAAAAAGAGTCCCTGTAGATTTTGTGATAATAATGTCGAATTTATGAAACAGTATAATGACTATTTTTGTCCAAAATGCGAGCGTTTTCAATCTGAAGATTCTGTTAAAGAAATAAAGCTTTTGCCAATATTTAAACTAAAAAAGTATAATTTCGCTGCTCAGAAATATGCCTATATTATTTATAATTCATTAGGCTCAAGAATCGCTTTTGCAGAAAAAAGAGATGTAACTAAATTTGTCTCAGATAAGAAATACAATATTAGATATTATTTCTTTAATGATATGAAGCGAATTGTTGGCTCAGTGGACGGAAGTTCAGGTGCTGCGAATAAAATATCAGAAGCAAGTTGGAAAATATTTGACTATGGTAGAAATTTACGCGCTGAAATAAGACATATATCTGAATCGGATACTTGGCAAATTCTTGATACTAATGGAGAAATAATTGCTTTGAGAGACCCAGAAGACAATCGCTCATTAAAAAATAAAATGAGACAGTTTACTTTTGTTAATCCTGAAAATCGAGAGGAGGTCTACTTCCAAACTAATAGAAAAGCGGGATTTGTTTTGCAAATTCTTAGTGATAAACTCGATCCTCATATTGGATGGGGATTTATCGTTGCACTTCATCAAAGAGCCTATGCTTAAACAATTACACTCTCTTGGAGTATCTACCTCGAGATGCTATCTCTCTTATTTTTTCTTCTATTTGTCCACCATATTGTGAAGTTTCCTTATATCCTTGAATTATTGCATTCCATGAATCTTCGTAGATATCTTGGTGGGTGCTAATGAATGCTCTTTCGAGAAGATATACATCAATTCCAAAATCCTCCAATCTATCAGAAATGTATCCTAACCCAAAATCAACAAATATTAGTTCATTATTTTTTGATGAGAGAAGTATATTTGATGTAGTTAAATCCCCGTGAATAATATTAGCGTGATGTAATTTACCTACGTTTCTTCCGATTTCTTTGCAAATATCAATTATTTTTTTAGTTTTAAAACTTGGTAAAAGATTTTTCAGTTGATCCCCTTCAATTAATTCCATTATAATGGTCGTTTGAGGGATATCGATTTCATAAATAAAAGGAGTCTTTACACCTGCAAGTGATTTAGCTTTAGCAAGTAATTTTGCTTCATGTATTGTTCTCTGTTTTCGAAAGTAAAAGTCCAATTCCTTTATTCGATAGGTTTTAGCTATTCGCTGTTTGTAAATAGCAGGTAAATCGAGCCAATCCTTAATGTAAAGTTTTGATTCGGCTCCACGGAAAGTTTCCTTCAACAAAGAATGACCTCATCGCTTTCATTTACTATTTAAAACTAATAAATTAATAGATAAAAATTATTAATTTTCTATTATAATCTGAGAATAGGATTAATATCCAAAAGGGTGGGAGGAGAGGGAGGATAATTATTTACTTCCCTTTTTGCTTATATTCTGTATAACCACAACTTCCACAAGTTCTTCTGTCTTTGTGCTCAGCAAGGAAAGATCCTTTACATCGAAGGCATTCTTTCTTAACTCGCTGAATACCTGATTTATCTACTTTGTAATATGTCCAAACTTCTTGATTTTTCTCTTTAGGCATTAGTATTCACCGTATCTTCTATTCTTCTATTTTATTCCTTTTTAGGTGCTGGGGGAATATTTCGTTTGATTAAGTGTTCTGGCTCAACAGTTTTTAGTGTTTCTTGTGTTTTGTATGCATGAGCAATTCCAACACTTTTGCGAATACCAGTCAATTGTTCAATTTTTTTGATAACAACTAAACTAGCATCATAATTAATCATTGCAGCCAACTTTTCTTTAACCTCTAATCGTTTTGGGGTTTCTGCTTCAGATTCAATCTCAAAGTTAACTTCGAGTCGATCTAGAAGCTTGTTGGTGTTTTTATTTACTACTTTTATCTTCATTTTTATTAACCTTCATTCGTTCGATAAGCTTTCTAAATTTGAACTTTATGTCTGCTGTTACTTTAATTAGCACAACCCCTTCATGAGGTTGACCATAAATGATGAAAGCTCCTTCAGGACTTTCAATCACTGCTGGAAATACCAATAAATCCTCTTCTCCATCTATAAAAAGAACTATTGGTTCCTTTGATTTATTATTGGAAGAGTCAATTAGTTTTCCTATTTGTTCAGCGATCATTGTCCATGATTCAGCTGTTACCATCGCTGGGGGATTTTTCATCTTTATTACTTTTGCGTTTGGAATCAAGATATTTTTGAATTTTCGGCGTAAGTTTTTGCCATCTATTATAGAGATATTCGGGATGTAACCTGAATTGATAGCTTTTTGTACACAAAAATCTCCAACGAAAATTGTTAAACGCGGTTTATCACATTCTATTCGTTTTAATAGGTTCTTTGTTGGTGACTCAGTAATCAATTCTCCTAACGGTTGTTTTAGTTCCTCTCTCATTTCAACAGGTAAGAAATAATCTTGAGATGAGAAATTTTTTTCTTTTTTCATAACTAAATTCAACCAGTCAATATTAGAAGAACAAAAAGTGAAACAAGAGTAAAGATAAAAAATTATCTCACTCGTAAGGCGTAAGTTCCGGGTTTTTTGATATTTAATTTCTTAGCTATTTCAGATTGCTCAGGATTGATTATATGAACTTCTCCGGAATAATCTTTAGAAAAGTTATGAGTTTTACAATTTGGGCATTGGTTGCCTTCATCAACTATTCTGTGGCAGGTTTTACATGCTTTAGCCATTTTTTGCACCTTATCATACTTTGTTTAATAAATATAAATTAATCATTCTATTTCTTTTTCGTTGTGGACTTTTTTGTAGTAGATTTCTTTTCGTCAGTCTTCTTTTCAGAAGCTTTCTTAGTGGAAGATTTCTTTTCATCAGTCTTCTTTTCAGAAGCTTTTGATTTAGATTTAGTTTTTGAATCGGATTTGGTCTTTTTAGCAGCTTTTTCTTTAGTATCTTTGGTCTTTCCAGCAGGTTTTTTAACTTTTGTTGTAGAGGATTTCTTCCATTCCTCAACCCAACTATCAACACCAAGACCTGCTTGTCTCATTGTTACACCAATTCTTATTTGAGACTTACCAATGGTTACAGCTATTATTCTAGCTCGTACTCTATCACCAACACTGATTGTCTTCCCACTTTCACGACCCATTAAGGCACCTTGCTTTGCACTGTAAGAATAGAAATCATCAGCAACTTGACTAACATGGCATAATGCATCAACACAACCGAGACGTAAAAAGACACCGAAATCAGTAACTTCTACAACATCACCAATAATAAATTCCCTGTCCTCGGGAAGATAATTCAAAGTACTAAATATAACATCATAGAAAGCTGATCCATCACCAGGAACCAACCTGCCAGGACCTATCTCCATGAGATCAACTACAACGATAGTAAGTCCCAATTCTTTACTGATTGTACCTTCGAATGTCTCTCTACAGATTTCTAGTACAACATCTTCAAGGTCTTCGCCAAATCTCTTTGGGATAACTCTAATTGTATCGCGAACTTCAGCAACGTAGTAAATTGTTCTGTCTCCTACCGACTTTTTTTGTTGGTTCTTCCCTGCCTATGCTCCGAGCCTTCTCAATCTTCGAGTTGGATTTCCTCTCTTGAGTCAGTTTTGTTCATGGTCAAGGATTAGATGCATCTCAGCACCTCTAGCACTTTTGCGGATGCTTTTATTCCTTTGCATTTCTCCGCTACAGATTGCCGATTCTGAGATTGATTTTTTAGTCTTTTGGTTGCTATTTCTATTGATTATTGTTCCTTTTGTTATTATTATTTTTCCGCTCAGATAGTCATTTATTGCTAAATTTGCCATTAGTAGTAAGTGGTTTCTCAAGCTATTCTGCTCGTAGGTCATTGACTCTATTATTCGTTTTAATTCTTTTGAGTTGTAGATGTAATTGTTAGTTTGTATGCGGAATCTTGTCTTTTTTCTATTTCTTCTGCTAATTGTTTGAATGCTATTTTCCCATTTTGATAGTCATATCTCGTTAAAGTTTTGAAAGGTTTCTTCCTCGTTATGTAAGAAGCTAATCCATCGTAATATCTAATCAAAGGCAGTAGTTTGTTTTCAGTAGTTGTTCCGTTGTGATGGTTCAAACATGCATTTCTAATTTCTGCATCTTTAATTATTATTTCTTTGAATATCTCGCTTGGGTGTTTTTCTGTATGCACAAAATCGCGAAGCATTAACGCTATAAGCAATCTTTGTAATTCTTTAGGATAATTTGGTCCCAACCCTTTTCTGATTTTTAGTTTCCTTCTCTTTTGATCTTGTTCGTATTACTTCTTGTAAGGCTATTTTTTCAAGAACAATTTTTCCTGCGCCATTATTTACCCCCCACCGAACCCTAGTTCTGGCATAAAGAGAATACTTTGTAATAGGAATCCTAAATCTTCTCGAGATAGTTCTTCTGGTGGTTCTATTTTTAGTGTGAATCGTCCTGCTATATAACGCTCTCCAAAATCCTGTATTGTTTTCTTAGCAGACCAATTATCGGAAGTTGAGGAATACGCAATTTTCTCATTGATAAAACTGTTAGTGATTAAATATCGAGAAATTGGAATATTGAGAAGTTATGGTGTTAGTAAATTACTACTGTATTTTAAATGGGAAAGAACTCAAAATAGATATGACCCAAGAGATGAATTGGAAAAAATATGTTGTGAGAAACTAGAACAAATTACCTGATGTTTAAATGGAAATCAACTTGTAAGAGGAATTTACATTCGTTTTTCCATTTTTTGTTAGAAAAAGGATTAAGAGAATTTAGAATTCTTTTCTGCATTCTCTTTTAGTTTTCAGGTTGAATTTCAGTTACCCTTTTCTTTCGGATAATAATTACTCCTAATACTGTTGCTACTATTATCATTGCACCACCAATCGGCCCAACAATATAAGGCCATATGGGATTCTTAGGTTCTACTACTATTATTGCTGGCACTGTATGGTTAAAGAGTAGTATATCATCCCATCCCCTATACCAATATTTGCTACTACAATATAGTTATCTTCCACCACCAAGTCTCAAAGTATGCTATTATTGATTCTATAGTCCAATTTCAAGACAGTCGACTTCTCTTCTAAAGCAAAGATATTGATCGTGCTAAGTCCCCTTGTGTAAAGGTAATTGTTTTCAAGGCAGAGACCGAAATGTGTTCCATCAATTATCCAAGATACTTGTTCTACGTTGTTTGTATCATTGATGTCATAGGTTTTCAAATCTCCGCCAATACAAGTATAAACCATCTTTCCTCTTACACCTGCGTCTGAAAATTCATTTCCACTAATGTAGAAATTTGGAGAAAAGCTCAAATCAGAATTAAAAATTCTCGAATAGATAAATAATCTAATTCCGCTACTTTCTGTCAACACGTAAACGAAATCATCGGATATTCCCACTTTTATATAAATTGCGTACATTTCTTCGAATCTTTCAATTACTTGTGGTTGATTTATATTTGAAACATCTATAACTAAAAATTCACCACTTTCTTGTTACCCTCCAATATAATTCCCTAAAAAGAGATAGTTATCCTTTAAAGCGAAACATCTAGCTTTTGCTTCTGGTAAATATTCACCAATTTTTATTGGATCCTCAATATTTTGGATATCAATAAATTCTACTCCAATATTTTCTAGTAATACGAAGAGAATATTTCCCAGTTTACAGATATCTACTATACTACCATTAGTATGATAGGTACTTATTGTTTGTAATGCAGTTGATTCTGTAGCATTTATTATTGTTAAGCCCTCTAATCCCATTGCAACGAAAAGATAATTTTCTGAGAGCATTATTTCATTTAGTTCACCAAATCTGCTTATGAATTCATATTTGTATGTCGAATTTAATTGAATTATTTCTATGCCGTTTTTGCATCCTAAGAAAATTGTATCATCATTGATTTCTACAGTCATTATCTCACTTGATGCATTATAGTTAGTTATTTCTAATATGTTAGTTGGATCTGCGCAGTTCATCAAAGTTATTTTCTCGTCTTGAGTTATAAGAAGAGAATTATTATCACTAGCGATAATGTTATCAGGTTTATCAATTGATAACTCATTCACTTTCTGGATGTTAGTTGTATTACTTGCATCTAAAACCTTCAAGGTTTCTGAATTATTATTGAGAAATGCATAATTGTTGATAATTTCTACATTATCATAATTCTCTCCATCTGTATAATTTCCAACTTTGATTGGATTGTCACCCTCGGTTATATTATAGATTTCTAAACCGCTTTCCCCTCCTACTACAAATAAAAGGTTATTCTGACAAATAATTTCTTTTACTGTTTCTCCATTCGATAGAGTATTAGCATGAATTGGTTCTGCTATGTTAGTGATGTCTACTATTTCAATATCTAGTTCTCCTTTTATGATATACATATACTCATTATTAATTTCGAAATCAGAAATTATTCCTTCAGTTTGAAAATGACTCTTTTGTTCTGGTTTAGTATCATTTTTAATATCTAAAATATCGATTCCATTTTGTTTTAAGGCAATAATTAGGAAATCTTCCACCAAAATTGATTGCCTAGCGAATGTATTATTGTGATAGCTACCAATTGTTACTGGATTTTTTGGATCACTTATATTGATAATAAACAATTCCTTATTTCCTCCAACAAGATAAAGCAGATTATCATTTTCTATAACGTTTTTCACATCACCAAAATTTCTGCTCCATCCATCCAGTGGAGATATTTTATAATCAATAGGATTAAGACTATTAATTTGATAAGAA
>JABCTZ010000026.1 GCA_018238155.1 Candidatus Heimdallarchaeota archaeon
AGTATAAAATACTAAACTTTTATTGAGATCTCCTTTCATTGAATGGATAATACCAATATTATTTAGTGCACTACTTATCGAAATAACATATCCTGATTTTAGCCAATAGGAGTGAGCTTTCTGATAAAATTCTAATGCCTGATCAACATTTCCAGAATCAGCTTGATTACTCCCTAAGAGATTGAATAAACTACCAATTAAGCTATCATTTTTGATATCCGCAATAATCTCTAAACCTTCAGAATAATACTTGAACCCAAGTTCATATTCGCTTCTTATTTGGGTTATTTGTCCTTTTATTAAGATTATTTCTAGTTGTAGTTCAGCTTTTTGGGCTACAGTTAGTTTTGTTTCATTTTGTAATGCTTTTTCTAACGATTTAATACTTTTATTGCAATCTTTGTAAGATCTTATTCTATAATATACATAAGAAAGATCTATTTTTGCTCTATAATAATAATAGATTAATTTATCATCGTCTTTACTTTGTTCAATAATTAGATTTGCAATTGTTCTATTCTCTTCATATCGTCCCATCCAATCATTGGTTCTGTTCAGCAATAATAAAAGTTTAAGTTTGTTTTTAGCACTAAAGTCAAATTTTTTCAAATTCGTTTCAATATACTCCAGTGTTTTCTCGAGAAGTCCTTCTTTTAAAAATTGTTTACTTTTAGTTAGTATGGTTTGCTGTATACTCAAATATATAAACCCCGTATTTTTTGTCGGATTGTTTCCTATATATATGGTATTTTGCTTATTTAAGGGAATTTATATAGGATAATAACGATACAAAAAATTTGTTTGTTTATTTTTCTCAATGAAAAGTCAATCAAATTCTGGCAAAAATAAAGATAAAACTAAAGGATAAGAATCTTGTAAGAGAATAAAAAAAGATAGATGATAAAATAAAATTTACCAACCTATTTGTCGTTTCTGTAAAGATTGGGCAAAACCTGCCAAGTCCTTCATACTGGGAGCACTTGTAGATGCATTTGTTGAATAGGTTTCTACCCTGTTTTGCTTCATTGAAAACAGTAACCCTTCAAGTTTAATAGCTCCAAGACGATCTAACATAGTAGTTTCTTCTCCACTTATTAATTTATTATAGGAATCATCTGAATTCTTCTGTGCTTTCTTAACTACTTTATTTAATAACTTGTATCCTTTTTCTTCAGAAATTTGTTGTGCTTTCTCAAATAATCTACTAGCAGCTTTTAAATCAGGTTTAAGTAATTCTAATTTGCCTTTGAGTAGATATGTTTTTGCAAGTAAAGAGAAAGCATTTTGTGTTTCACCGATTTCTACAAGTTTATTTGTTAGTAAGTCTAATTCATCTAGAATGCTTTCATTACCTAATATCTTCAATTCCATGATCAACAGTTCACACAAATTGAAAATACCTTCAACGATTCGTTCATAATCTATGACTTCGCCATTGATTATTTCACTAATGATATCTTTAGCAGTTACAAATCGACCTAAAATAGTATAAAGTGAAGCAAATGATATTTCATCAGAAGTATTTTCTTCAGATTGCAGTACAAATGCTTTTGATAATCGATGAAGCATAGTCACATGCTTATTTTCTTCTTTTTCAGATATATCATAAAGCTTGGTAAGATATTCCTTTGCTTCTTTCATTGAGTTTGTTTCTAAAGAGATCTTGATCAATTGATATATACCTTGAGATGCTTGAACGTCATTAGTAATCTTCTCAGAGTTTTTCACACTAATTTCTGTGTACTGTTTAGCTTTTCTAAAATCCATTTTTGAGAAATAAACTTCTCCAATAGATAAGTATACTTGGGCAATATAGAAAGCATTATCATAATCATTAAATATTTTCTTGGTTTTATTTAGGAATTCAAGTGCAATATCTAATTCTCCTTTTCTTTGATAATATTGTCCTATACTTAAATATGAAAGACCAATTCGCATTTTATTATTTACTTCAAGAAACAATTTCAATGCTTTTTGATTATAATAATTAGAAGTATCAAGTTCACCTTTCAAATAATAGAGATAACCGATATTATGTAATTGATTGGCAATGTTTTCTTTGTTACCTGTTTTTTCATTCAATTTGAGTGCTTTTAAGAAGAAATCAAGTCCTTGATTAATATCCCCTTTCGTTGAATGAACTATTCCAATATTATTTAATGCCATACTTCTAGAAATAACATTTCCAGATTTTTCCCAATGAAATAAAGCCGTGGTGTAATATTTCAATGCTTCATCTAAATTTCCAGAATCACTATGATTATTTCCAAAAAGGTTGTTTAATCTACCTACGAGATCATCATTTTTGACATTTTTAGCAATTTTTAATCCTTTGGTATAAAGTTCCACACCAAGTTCAATATCACCACTTTTTGCAGTTACCATTCCATTCATTAAAATAATCCTAAGATGAAGCTCATCTATTTGAGATTTATTTATTTTTGTTTCTTTCATTAAAGCTTTTTCTAAAGATTTCAAGTTTTTAGTACACTCTTTGTAAGAACCAGATCTAAAATGTACCGAAGCAGAGATTATTTTAGCTCTATAATAATAATAGACTAATTCTGGTTTATCTTTTCTTAGTGAAACAATTTGATTAACTACTGCCTTATTTTCATCATATTTCCCCATTAAACTATTGGTTTTACTTAATAATAATAAAAGTTCAAGTTTGTTTTCAATACTAAATTCAGAATTATTCAAACTAGATTCAATATACTTTAAGGCTTCTTCAAGAAGACCTTCGTTTAACAACTGTTTGCTTTCATCTAAGATAATAATTTCTTTGCTCATGAAAATTAGATCCTTTTTTGTCGAGAAATTCTAAACATATGTAGGTATTCAATTTATATAAATCAATTTATTAAGGAAAATGTCGACAAAAAATCAAACCATTTCAATATAAATTAATATTCTAATTGTTGTGAAAAAAAATGTTTATAATATAAAAATAGATTTAGAAATTGATAATTCGCTTCATCAATTTCTATTTTTGTAGAAAATCTATTAAAGCTAATTTTTTGTATTATTAGCTCAACCGTTATCTTAATTAATTCTTTAGCACAATAATATTCGGTGTTTAATGATTTGACAATTGTAATTTCAGTATCTAGCATTAGAGGAGGAGTTGGAAAATCAAGTTTATCGTTAGAGCTATCGCTATATTTGAGTACAAAAGGTAAAGTATTACTCATCGATACAGACTTCTATGCACCTACGATTTTCAATGAAATTAACTCAAGATTAAAGCACAAAGCATTATCTGCTACTAAGCATTTTTCTCGAGATGTTTTCAAAGGACTTTGTGAAGTCAAAGATTCAGTTGTAAAAGCTTCTACGAATTTTTATGTTATGTTTAGTGATCCCAAAGTGAATTTATGGGAATTAAGCACAGATATTGGTACAAAAGAATTTTGGATAGATGAAAATCCAAATAAACCATCTCAAGCGGAATTAGGCTTGGCTAAAATAAAAGAGTATACTGACAAGTTATCTTTTGATTTCATTGTATTTGATTCAATGGCAGGAATGGCCTATCCGGTAATATTCTTTAGTTATCTTAGCACATATCCCATTTTTCTTACCAGAGCCTCTCTCCCACAAGTAGAGGATGCAGTTGGTTTTATTAATCTAGTAGGCTCTGCAGAAAAACCGATAAATTTAGTTTGGAGCAATGTACCCAATGCGGATTCTTTTCTACAAACTACTCGAGCAAAATTGAATCAAGCCATACAAGAAAAATGTGGAAATAGATTCAGAGCTCTAGGTTATATTCCTCGAGATCCGGAATTTGAGAGAGCAGCATTAGAAGGCAATCTAACAATGATTCCTAATGCTTTGAATTCAGCGTACTTTAAACAATTGAATGTTTTAATAAATACCATGTTCAATAACAAGTAGGCTTTTATTATTTTTCTTCTTCACCAATTGATTTGTGAAAGAGGTTTGAAAGCCCTACGCGTTCTGATTTTTTAATCAGATGATTCTTATCAACTAATTCTAATTGCTTGCTTTGATTAAATTCGGTCAATACTCCAACAATCTTATCATAAAACCATGAGATTTCAGATAAAATACTTCCATCAACTTCCTCAGGAAATGAAATAATGTTCATTTTGAGCTGCTTTACAAGTCCTTTATGTTTCTTATTTAGAAGGGTTTGAATATTCTTACTTTTTTCTTTGGAATGTTTTAGTAGTATGGGATGGAACACTTTATGTAGATTTTCTTCCATTCGGTTCAAAATTGTTAGCTCTTTGACGGATTCATTGATGTCAGATCCATAATAAATACCAATTATTTCAGTTCTATTTAGATTGGCATTTCTTGCAAAATAATCCAATTTTGAAGGTGTAACAAACCAAAGAATTACTTTTCCAATTTGCATTTTCACAATTTCACTCTCAGATTGATATACACGCCACTTAATATTTCTTAAATCTTTAATAGGGGGTATATGATACTGTAAAGCAGTAATTAAATCAAAAAGCGTACCAACCAATACTATACTTACAGAAGATTTAACCTGTTTGTCTATAAATCTGAAAGAAGCTTTTGCCAATGAATAAATTGATTCAACTTTTTCGCTAATTGTTAATAATTGATGTTCCAAATATCTTTGAATTTGAGATGTTACATCGACATCTGATTGACTTTCAACTGAAAGATTTTGAACTTCATTAATAATCTCTTTTTCTAAAAGAGAGACTTTTTTATCCGTGAAATTATTTATATCTTGTGCTATTCCGCTTGCAGAACTAAATTTAGTTTTGATCATTCCTTTTGCATGTGTAACCAATGTTTCAAATTTTCTAGGATAAATTGCTAGAAACAAACTAGCTACAACACTGCCTTGTGAACTTATTCTTTCATCTCTTACAGATTCATCTTTGCTTCTGAAGACATGAACCAACATATACCAATCCTGATAAGGTATTTCTTCATTGTTTTTATTAGTAAACCCTTGAGTTTTTGGGAGTGGAAAAGGACCAAAAAGATGCTCGCCTTCAACTTGCTGAATGAATATCGCACTGTAATTTGCAATAAAATTTAACAGTCTTTCAGGGAATTCCTTTCTAGTAGATTCGCTTTGAGCTTTTATTTCCATTCCTTTGTCTGTAAAGGAAGCTAAGCTTAGATATAACATAAAATCATCAATATTTTCTACATCATGAAAATCACCTTTTAGAACCGTTTTTTTAACTTGAAAAGGTGAATCACTTTTTGACCTAATTTTTTTAAATAAATCTCTGACGAAAGACATTTTTATTCCTCTTATTTTAAGTAGTTATTATGAATGAATTATTATCTAAAAATATGTTGATTTCGACAAAACCTTACTCTTAATCTTTCAAAGAATTTTACTTAAAAACGATGTTATTAAGGCATTCAGTAAAATTAATAATATTAAAAAGCAAAATTTTACTTTATTTACTATTTGCTTATTTAAAAAGCATTAATGATTAGAAGACACTATTATATTCTGTTTCAGAGGTTTGAATATTAAAAGCAAACTTAAAAATAACTTGACTTCTTATCTTAAGAATGATGATTTTTTCTACTGTAAGAAACCAAAGTATTGCTCTGAATATGAAATGAATAAATTAAAGCAAAAATACTTGGTGCCGAGAGGGAGAGTTGAACTCCCGGCTCAGGAACCACAATCCCGAATGTTGCCAGTATATTTTAGAAAGAATGCTTCTAACTAAACTTACACCATCTCAGCTTTGGTGATTTTGAATTACTAATTGGGTATAAAAGTCATTCGAAAGAAGTTGAAATTTAATATGTAAGTAGTTCACAATATAATAGCTGACTTTCTTTGTTAAGGTATTTTTAACACTTCATTTTAATCACATATTTTATCCATTTTTGTATAAGATTAACTTCAAAGTTCTTTTTGTAGTCAAAAGAACAAAAGGCAGATTTCGTTTTGTATAAAACTTCTTCCAAAGGAGAGGAAGCACTTATTCTATTTTACAAACTTATTACTGGTTATTCTAGTAGTAAATCTAAAAGAAAAATACTTCACTGATCAGTTTATGAAGATTAATAGAAGACAAGAAAAAATCAAACAAAGAATTTACTTCTTCTTAGGTTTTCGCTTGATAGAAATTAGTTTTTTGATTTCGTTAACGAGTTCTTTGTCAACTACTCTAATAAATAACCAACGACCATCATGCAATTGTTTTGTATTGTCAAAAAGCTCATTTATTGATTTGCTAAATTCATCTCGCTGTTCGCAATATTTCTCAATTTCCTTCTTACCATAAGTAATTAAAAATGTGAAACTATTCCTTTCAGGGAAAAATGAACAGAGGGTTTTGTTACTTTTTCTATATCTAACCAACCAGCCATAATTTGTTCCATAAAAAACTGTTTCAGGTTCAATATCATAGTTTGCTTTCATGAATGATAAAAGCTCATTCCAAGCAGTTTCTGCCTTGACACCAATAAAGCCTACCATTTCAGCTCTAGATGGTTTCTTATCTCTCTCAAGCATTCTTTGGTGATCCTTATATTCAACCATATTCTATCAGTTGTACAAGTGTTCTTCGAATAAATAAACATTTCAAAAAAGCATCATAGAGAAATATGTTCACAAATCATTTCTAATGCAATGGTTAATATCAAAAAAGAATAATGTCAGAGGAATTAGCTCCCTCTGTTTTTTTTCACCTATATTTGAAACGGTTTTATTCCTCAAATTTTTTAGGAACTCTTGCATTACCGTTGTTAATAGTGCCACCTGCAATAACATCATTTACCTGTATTCCTGAAAGTAAGGAAGCAAAAACACCATGAACGAATCTTGGTTGATAGAGGTTCTTAATGGGTGTGATCATTGCTAACCGAGATCGTCCAAAATTATCTGGATACGGAGCCATGTCATAAATTGAAGCTGTGGGTGATCCAGAGTAACGAGCATATGTTGCAGGTGTTGAAATATCCCTTAAAACAATGTGTTTTGTGAGATCTGGGATAACGTATTTCTCAACTAAGCTGATAAAGTAGTCCGCCCATTTCTCTTTCTTCGCTTTGTACTCTTTCGAATCTTCTTTTCTTAATTTTGCCCAATCAGCTAAAGCCATCGGTACTACTCGAATAGTAATATTTGGTTTTCCGCCCGTTGTTAATGAGGGACAAATGATTCCAAAATGGAATTGTTTATCTGTGAATCCGATTTCCCCTTTTTCAAAGGAGTCAAAGAGTTTATCGAAAGAGCCTTTGCCTGTTGACAAGACATTGTATCCACAATCTAATCCGAGACCAGCTAAATCGATTTCATCATCTAATCCCAGAGAAATATTAAATGAAGAAGTGGACATTTTGACTGAAGAAACTTTTTTAGCATATTTCTTGTCATATTTAGCAATTACATCTAGTCCAATCATTTGCCTCATTGCAATATTTGGGTCGAGTGTTGTGATAACATTATCTGAAAGAATCTTTTCACCACTGGCTAGTTTCACGCCTTGAACAACGCCATCATCAATTAAAATTTGATCCACTGTAGTATTGAGTAATAATTTTCCTCCTTGAGATAAATAATGTTCAGTTAATTTCTGAGGAAACTCTATGAATCCTTTCTTTGGACGATAAGCACCCGCAATAAGCGAATTAATTGCTGAAACGGTCATTAATGCCGCAGCGCGATTTCCAGGAAGACCACTAAATGCTGCATAAGAGTCAAAAATCTCGATAACCTCATGTTCTGTGATATTGAATTGCTTGAAATATTCATCGAAAGTTTTTGAAGCATTCTTAATTATTTTTGGAGTTGTGAACAACATTTTCAGTATTTGGAAAAAATTTGGGTTCAATTTTAATGCAAAGAATTCCTTGTACATTGCTCTTGAGTAATCAAGAAAATGCTCAATTTCCTTTGCATTGTTAGGATATTCAGTCATCAATTTATTCTTGAAATTATTGTATCCGGATGGTATCTCAATTTTGGTTATTTTTTCTGTATTAGGATCTACAATAAAGAATCGTGTATAGTACCCTTTGAATTCTTTCAAGTCAATTTCTATGCCAAGAAAATCATATAATTCAGACATATCAGGTATCATTTGACAAGTGTCAAAAACGTATCCTTTGCGTTCGTAAGAAGTAACATATCCACCTGTTTTTGGTTCTTTTTCAATTAGAAGGACAGGTTCTTCTTTTACATTGT
The DNA here is from genome assembly GCA_018238155.1 of Candidatus Heimdallarchaeota archaeon. Taxonomy (GTDB): domain Archaea; phylum Asgardarchaeota; class Heimdallarchaeia; order JABLTI01; family JABLTI01; genus JABLTI01. The sequence goes on from JABCTZ010000026.1 coordinate 8,177, forward strand.
GATGGAGTGCCCACGTTAGAGCAGAGCTTAAACCTGTAACTCCTCCACCGATTACGATTAATCCTTGCTTTTCTTTTGGAATGTTTTTTACCATAATATCAGCCACTTTTTTCTTAAGTTTATCTTGGGAATTAATAATATTTTCTGATAATAATTGAAGCAAGATATGCTAAAACAACAAAAAGAACTGTTTTTAGTATAAACATATCGTAGTAGTCCTAAAGATTTTTATTTCCTTTTTTAACAATATTTTTTATCATGAAATCGATAGAGAAGTTATGCGAGAAATATGCTATCCAGAATGCACTCGACCATGGAGAAGCAAAACTTGGTCCAGTGATGAGGGTAATCATGGCAACCCATGCGGAGCTCCGCAAAGAAGCCGATAAAGTAACAGAAATTCTCGAACAACAAATTGATTTCATAAATTCACTTACAAAAGAGAAAATCGAAAGAATCGCTCGAGAGAAGTTCCCTGAAATTCTGAAAAAGGAAGAGGAACAAACCTCAACAAAGGATGTTGATTTCATTCGAACGATAATAAATGAGGATCTTAAAACAAATAAATTCAAGGGACGAGTCCATACTAGATTTCCACCAGAACCAAATGGCTATTTGCACATCGGACATGCTAAATCAATAAATTTGAATTATGGATTAGCTGAAGAATACAAAGGAAAATTCAATCTTCGATTTGATGATACAAATCCAATGACTGAAGAAATGGAGTATGTGAAAGGAATAATCGAAGATGTAAAATGGCTTGGAGCAGATTTCGAGGATAGATTACTCTATGCTTCTGATTATTTTGAGCAGTTCTATGACTGGGCTGTACAGCTTATCAAGAAAGGATTAGCTTTTGTTGATGACTCAAGAACAGAAATGATACGTAAAGATAGAGGTTCATTAACCGAACCAGGAAAAAATAGTTCTTACAGAAATCGCTCCATTGAAGAAAATTTGAGACTATTTGAGGATATGAGAAAAGGGGAATATCCAGAAGGGGGCAAAGTATTACGTGCGAAAATCGATATGACACATCCCAACTTATTGATGCGTGATCCAATTATTTACCGAATTCTCCACAAAGAACACCACAATACCGGAGAAAAGTGGTGTATTTATCCCACGTATGACTGGGCTCACGGATTGGAAGATTCCATAGAAGGGATAACCCACTCAATTTGCACACTAGAGTTTGAAGTTCACAGACAATTATACGATTGGTTCCTTGAACAGTTAGATGATGAAAAAGGAAACCCTATATTTCATCCACAACAAATTGAATTTGCTCGATTGAATGTTTCAAACACAGTTCTTAGCAAACGAAAAATGCTTCGATTAGTGAAAGAAGGATTTGTTAATGGCTGGGATGATCCAAGAATGTTAACAATTGTTGGATTGAAACGCAGAGGAATTACTTCTGAGGCTATCAGCAAATTCTGTAAAGTCATTGGTGTAACAAAAAGAGACACTATAATAGACATTTCAGTTTTGAATAAATGTGTTAGAGATGATTTGAACAAACAATGTTCAAGGGTTATGAGCGTATTAAAGCCTCTTAAATTAACTATCACAAATTACCCAGAGGATAAAGTAGAGGATATTACTATTCCAAATCATCCCAAAATTAAAACTATGGGCACAAGAAAAGTGAAATTTGCAAAAACACTATTTATCGAACGAGATGATTTCATGGAAAAACCAACTAAAGATTTCTTGAGGTTGACACCAGGTAGAGAAGTTCGATTGAAATATGCCTTTGTTGTGAAATGTGATAAGATCATCAAAGATAAAAAATCTGGTGAAGTAATTGAGCTTCAGTGCAGTTTTGACCCAAAATCAAAAAGTGGGCAACCAGGTGACGATAAGGCTTACAGAACTATTCATTGGATTGCTAAGAAAAATGCTATTCAAGCAGAAGTAAGATTGTATAACCAGCTGTTCACGAAAGTAAATCCACTAGATACTGAAGAAGGGAAAGATTTCACAGATTACATAAATCCCAATTCTCTCGAGATAGCAAAAGCCTATGTAGAACCTCATTTACAAAAGGCAAAGAAAGGAACGAGATATCAGTTTGAACGTTTGGGATTCTTCAATGTTGACCCTATTGATTCTAAGAAGAATGCTTTAGTGTTCAACCAAATAATACCATTACGAGACTCAAAACCGAAAAAATAGTCTAGATACTATTTTATAGTTTCAAAAGAAATATTTAAAACCGAGTTCGAAAAATAAAACTAGTATTGGAAAATTGATTCCAATCATCAATAGACCCGTAGTCTAGTTCGGCCAAGGATTGGGGACTTTGAAAAAAGTCTCAATTCGTTGGGATTTTCAAGAATCCCTCGACGGGAGTTCAAATCTCCCCGGGTCTACCACTTTTCTTATTTTAATTTCTTTTCCATTCTAATTTAACAAATTAGATAAAGTAGTATTTTATTGTTAGCAAAATTGCACAAAGAATGATAGAGCTAAAGGTAACCAAAAAAATTAAATTAAAATTATGATTTTGCTCATCCATAAAGAATGAGTTTTACTACTAAAAAATATCATATTATCTAACTTCAAATTTTCAGTAATTGGAAATCTAAAGATAAGTGCAAAAGGGATGTTAGAAAAAATATCACAATGATTATAAGAGAGGATTCTGTATATCTCTTGGCTCTAATGATAAAAATTGTCATCAAAATTTACTTTTAGGTGCGTTTTACACATGGTTGCAGCTAAAGAAAAAAACAATTCTCAACTACAGGCAAACCAGAGAAGTGAATCAAATAAGGATTATTCAAAGTATACTGAGATAACGGATGAACAATTACTAAAAATAAGAAAACGAAAAGAAGAATTAATGCAAGACATTGATATTGTTTTTTGGGAAGAACCAATTGCTAAAATTCATTGGATACCTGTTGATGGTGGTGAAATTCGAGTCCTTCATAATATACCGAAGAATCCCGTAGGTAATCGCCCAGTCATCTTTATTTCCGGTTGGCAAACTATGCCTTACCAATTCGTTGATTTATACAAAATCCTTCATGAAAGAGTAGAAATTTACTTCATAGAAACTCGAGAGAAATACACAAGCAAAATACCAAGACGTAAAACCGATTTCTCCCTATCACAAAATGCAAAAGATATTCAGAATACGATCAATTATTTCAATCTTCAAAGTAAGGATTTTGTTTTATTTGGTACTTGTTGGGGGGCTTCAACAATTCTCCAAGGACTCCTAGATGGTACACTTAAGGCACCTACAATGTGTACTTTTTCACCTATGCACAAGTTTTGGTTTAATAAGTTCATTCTTAAATATTTAATCCCCTTTGTACCGAGTTTTGTTATAACCTTTCTGATGAGAACACTTGCGCATATTATTTTTATTGGTGAAAAAGCTGAAACACAAAAAAATCGCATGCAACGTACAATGAAAGAAGGAGAAGCTTGGAAATGGAAGAAATCTGCTCGTGCTGCAATCCATTTTGAGTTATTCGGCAAACTTTCTACCATTGAAGAAGAGGTGCTAGTTATTAGTGGAACTCATGATAGAGTACACAAAGGATATGATTATCCACGATTTGCTGATGAACTTCCAAACGGAAGATTCTTTCACTTTGGTATCGATGAATCAGAAAGAGAAAAAATGCTAGGTGTACTAATTTACGAGCTTGCCTTAACCACTTCAGAAAGCACACCAACTTTATTCGAGTTCTTCAAAAGGGAAATTGTTTAAAATCTGATTTGTATTTAAGATTTTATTCTTTTTTTTAGTCAATTAATTTAAAACATGAGAAGAACATATTTTCTCTATGACATATGTTGATTTAAACCATATTGAAGAAAAAGAAGTGGTTCCTGGATTTTTTGGTAAATTCATTCATTCTGATAATATTACTATAGCTTATTGGAGAATTGCTGCTGGAAGCATTCTACCAGAACACAAGCACCCTCATGAGTAAATTGTCAATCTGCTTGAAGGAACTGTTGAATTTACTTTGAATGGTAAAACACGTATTGTTCAACCTGGCACAACAATTGTTATTTCATCGAATGTAATACATTCTGGCAAAGCCTTGACAGATACCAAAATAATCGATGTTTTTTATCCTGTTCGTGATGATTATAAATAAAAAGAATCCTATGAAAACATTAGTTGATTTAATATGAGAAACACTTTTTGAAATGTATTGGCAAAAAAACTAATAAGAGAAAAATCAAGGTATTTTGGTTAAAATCTTTCTCGTGGATTCTTAATAATTACAAATGAAAAGTAATTCACATTCAGTTAGATGCTTCTGTGTATCAACATTTGTTTATCTTATCAAATCAAGCTTATATCTTTTATTTTCATCATTTTTATATTCAACTTCATATTTCTCAATTACATACAGAAAACCTTTTTTCCACTATATTCGCTTGTTGCTATATTACTACTCGTTTCAACAACAAAAAATCCAAGCATTGAAAGATTGGCTAAACTTTTCAATAGTTTCTTTATTTCTCTTTATTTCGAAAAAAAACGATACTATTAATAAACAGCTAATATTCAGTTAAACTAATTTATCATTATTACAACTATTTGGATTTAATGAATATGAAAATCCTGCTAACTGGAGCATTTGGCAATGTTGGTACTAGCACTTTAAAGTACCTTCTAGAAAGAGAATATGAAATAATTTGTTTTGACAAACTCACTTTTGAAACACGTCAAGCTGCAAGACGTTTCAAGAAAAGTGATATCAGAATCACTTGGTCAGACATCAGAAATAAAAAAGCTGTTGATAAAGCAGTTCAAGGTTTAGACGTAGTGATGCATTTTGCTGCAATTATCCCACCTAAAGCAAATCGGAACAATGAATATACAATGCAAGTTAATTTTGGTGGAACAAAAAACATTGTTGATGCTATTAAAGTACAAAATGATCCGCCCAAGTTGATCTATACATCTTCTGTAGCCATTTATGGCGATGTTCGGAATAAAGACTCACCGATTGTCAAAGAAGATTTAGAACCCAATCCAAGCCCAGGAGATCATTATGCAGTAACAAAATTGAATGCAGAGAAATACATTAAGGAATCAGGAATAGAGTATACTATTTTCAGATTAAGCTATATTCCAAATTCACAGAAAATCAAACTTACACCCTTAATGTTTAGGATGCCTTTAGATACTCCAGTAGAGTTTACCCATACAGAAGATACCGGTTTGGCTTTAGCAAATGCTATTGAAACCGAGAAAGTATGGGGAAAAATCTTTAATTTGAGTGGAGGAGCAAAGTGTCGTTTCTACTATAAAGATTATTTAGAAAGAATGCTTCCATTAATGGGTATAGAAATGCTACCTGATGCAGCTTTTGGTGATGACCCATTTCACTGTTGTTATTACGATACAACAGAACTTAACAAACTTTTACAATTTCAGAATCATACATTTGAAGATCTACTCCAAGAAATGGTTGCTAATGCTAAAAATCAACGACGATTAGCGACAATGTTCAAACCTTTCGTAAAACCAGTGTTATTGGCTTTGTCTCCTTATTACAAGAAGAATATGCAAAAGAAGAAAAAAGAAGAGTAATTGTTTAACAGTTACTCCCATATTAATCTGATAAAATAGCATTTACTAATTTTCCATGATAAATTGCCATTCTGTTAAGGATATGTAATGATCCAGTTAATATAAAGAACCCAATAAATGGTGTAATTACGTATAGAGCAATCCAGAAACCCATTGGTAAAACAGAATACCATATATCAGTGAAGAGTTGACCTTCTAACACATATTCAACAATCAATGCTGACCATGAAAACATCAATCCAAGAGAGGTAGAAATTAATGTTACTGCAACAGTAAAAGTGATGATTCCCAAAGGCATAGCTAAAAACAAAAAATAAAGCAATGATTTGTATATTGATTTGTTTTTCAAAGACGCCCAAGCTTTTTCTGTTGTTGTTCCTTCTTTAGAAAAAAGTATTTTTTGTATTGGGATATTTACACCAACTAATATTTTCGCAAGCCATGATTGAACATTCATTAGATAAGGCATGCTTATGAGAAAGAAATACAAAAGTACGATTCCGATAATTATTGGAATTAGACCTACGAAAGTTGAGAAGCATGTTACTGAATAAACGAAATAAGTAATTCCTATGGGGAATAAGAGTATTAGGTAAAGTAAATTCAAATATGTTCTTCCATCTAAATACACACCGAAAAAACTAACATCTAATAATGAATGTCGTTCCTGAACGATTCTTGATTGGATCGGTGTTTCTTTTCTTTGTCCTTCATTTAGAAACTCAATACCACATGTACTGCAGAACTGCGTATTACTATCTTGTTTATTTCCACATTTTACACAAAAACTTTGATTCATTTTTTTCACCGGATTCTAGTTACTACATCAGTAGTAGCTATAAACGGATTAATCAATTATTTAAACCCACTCAAAAAGGGAAAATGAAATCATCTAATCAATTCCAATATACATTTAAGATAAATAGAAGAGTTACATAATAATATCTGTTCGAACTGGGATTGAAATGAATGTATTAATAACAGGTGCCTTTGGAGTAATAGGTTCAAATTTACTGGAGACATTGGAAGATAAAGATTTTAATGTACGGTGTTTTGATATCAAAACAAGAAAAACGAGAAAAAACGCTAGAAGATTTAGAAGAAAATTTGATATTGTATGGGGAGATATCCGTAACAAAGAGGATGTTGCAAAAGCAGTTTCTGATCAAGATTTCATAATACATTTAGCTTATTTTTTACCTCCAATAAATAATAAAAACAGAATGGATGCAACTGAGGTGAATATAACTGGAACAAAAAATATTATTGAATCAGCAAAAAATCAAACAACACCACCTAAACTTATTTTTGCATCTTCAGTTGCGATATATGGCGATACAAGGGGAAAACATCAACCAATCACAACAAATGAAAAACCAAATCCTGTTGATGATTATTCAAAACATAAAGTTGAATGTATGAATTTAATAAAACAATCAAATCTCACTTATTCAATCTATATTCTTGGAGTTATCCCACCAGTTAAGGAATTAATGTATGACGCAAAAATGTTTGATGTACCTATCAATACCAATATCGAATTATTACATCCCTTTGATGTTGGTACAGCTTTTGTAAATGGTTTACTCAGTGAAAAAATATGGAATACAACATTACATATTGCAGGAGGATCAAGTTGTAGATTGAATTATCGTAATTTTGTTAATTCAACTATGAAAGCAATGGGTATTGGGTCAATTCCTGATGAAGCTTTTGGTGGCAATATTTATCACTCCTCTTATCTGAGTTCTGAAGAAAGCAATGAAATACTAAATTATCAACATCACTCTTATGATGACATTATTTCAGATATGAGAAAATATAATAAACTCGTAATATCAATTGCTAAATTACTCAGACCAATTATTAGAAGATTCATATTACATCAATCACCATATTATAAAATAAATCTTAGAAAGCAAGAGGGCAATGAATGAAAATATTAATTACTGGAGCTTTTGGCAGTTTAGGATCACATATCCTTGACTTACTAGTTAAATCAAAACATACTATAACGTGCTTTTCAACAAACAGTCGCAAATCAAAACAAGTTGCTAAAAAATATCGAAATCACATTAACGTTTACATTGGAGACATCCGAAATTTTGATGACATAGTTAAGGCAATTCAAGATCAAGACTTGGTTTTACATTTAGCAGCCATCGTTCCTCCTAAATTTAATTCTATTTCATTAAATTACTCTCGAGAGGTTAACGTTTGTGGCTCCGATAATATTGTAGAAGCCATTAAACAGTCAGATCAGAATACAAAAATAATTTTTCCATCCTCAGTTGCAGTCTTTGGTGATGTTAGAAAAAGAGGTGCATGCATTCTATCTCCAGATGAACCTGTAAATCCAAACTCGGATGATATTTATGCCCAACAAAAAGTTTTAGCTGAAGAAATAATTTATAATTCATCCTTGCAATGGTCTATCTTTCGTTTTGGTTTTATGCCCAATGTTGACAGTCTAAAAATGGATCCGATGATGTTTGATGTTCCTCTCAATACAAATATGGAACTCATTCATTTGAAGGATGCAGCAATAGCTATTGTAAATGCTCTCGAGAGAGAGGAGATTTGGAATAAAATTTGGCATATTGCCGGAGGAGAAAGTTGTAGACTAACCTATAAAGAATTTATTAACACGATGTTAACAACAATGGGTATTGGGAAATTACCCGAGGAAGCTTTTGGTAACAATGATTTTCATTGTGCTTTCATGGATACAGATGAAAGTCAAGAGCTCTTACAATACCAACGCTATTCATTTGAGGATATTATTTCTGAAATGAAAAGCAAAACTGGGGTAATAAGATTTTTTGCTAAATTGTTCAGACCTATCGTAAAGAGCTATATATTGAATCAATCACGTTACTACAAAGAGTGGAGAAGAAACTCTAAAAAGAGAGATAGTTAATCAATCATTTGCGATTTCTTTTCTTCTTTCAGCAAGAATTTTTTTGTATCTCCTTCTTTTTATAACGTAATACGTTGAGGGAAGAAGTATACCAATTAACACTATTGCGCCAAAAAATATACCAAAAATAGCTGGCATAGCTTTCTGATAGGCATCTTTATTATAATTCGTTAATTGTTGTTCAAAGGACCATTGACCGATACTATATCTAGCTCGATAATAGATTTCATAATAACCGATACGAAAATCTAACCAAACACAATGAACAGTTCCAGAGCTATCACTAACTAAGCGTGGATCATATGCAGGAGTGATAGTAATTGATACTTGTTCACCTGCAACCCAGATCCCATTTTCTCTACCTCTAATAGCTATTCCTGTGAATCCCGGCACAGTTTCAGTAATTTCATAAGCCATCCATAATGTTGCAATATTATCAAATACTACCTCAGGATTTTCACCATCAATCATTAAATCTTCTTTTTCAAGGGATCTATATGGAGCTACACATTCAAGTTGAGACCAATTTTTTTCTGAAGCATAAATTCGATAATGAATATTTCTTGTTCCTAACATTATTGGCGCAATTTCTGTATAATTACTCCAAAAAATGTTTATTTGTTCATTCCTTTCAACAAAGATTTCAGGATCAAGATTGCAAGTTGAATTAATTGCTACTATATAGCTCATCTGATGTGATTCGTTTTCATTATAGCTTTTGTAAAAAATATAATTCTTCGAATTAAGCCCTTGAGACCAAACAAAATGACAATTGCCTAAACTATCAATAAATAGATCACTGTTTTGGCAGTTCCCATATGTACTATTAGACAATTGAACTATTTCTGACAATGTATCAGAAGTTTGATTATATTTCATAAAATAAACATTGAAAACTCCATCGAGATTACATAACCAAGAAAACCAAATAGATTCATTAAAGAAACCCATCTTTGGATATCTATAGAAACTATCTGCTGAGTGCAATGAAAAGACTATTTTTGTATCAAAATCAACTGGATCTTTTTCTTGTAATTGAATTGTAGAACCAGTTTCATTAATATATGATAAAGCAAGATAGAAATGATCGTTATAAAAATCCATTACTGGATACGATTTTATTGTATTTCCTTCAACAGGTTGATAAAGATATGTTTTGGTTAGATTCCAATTTCCATTTTCATCAGTTTTTAGTAATACTATTTTCGAGAAACTTCCAATGCTTTCTTTATATGTTAAATAAAGATTTTCTGAGGAATCTATTGCTAGAGAAGGATTCGAAGGACCATAATTGGCACCTTGTGAATTAGTATTTAGTGATTGAAATGAAATATCATCACTATTTTTTATTGGATTTGCTTTGGTAATTGTAATTACTAAAAAGAGACTCTGAAAAGAAATATTGGATATGATAAATAAAGCAAGAATTATTTGTATTAATCTAGATTTCCTCAATAAATACCTGTCCTCTAATAAATAGATACTATTCACTATTAAAAAAGTATACTTATTTCAAAAAGGTGATATGAAACACAGTAGTTGTATTCTCTGTGGTGAAAGTATTAACAAATGTCCTAATATTGTTATCCACTATAATTTCACTTCACACAAAAACACTATTGTTCCTAAGTATTGTTTGATAAAAGTTAGATGAGATATATTAGATAGAGAGCTTGCAAGCAAGTCTTTCTAAAATCATTCTTTTTTTATCGACGATTATAATTATTTCTAATTATACAACCATTACTTTCTAAATTACTCAAAATCATCTTCATAGATTTTCTTATGGTTGATCTAAAATCCATATGAATTTCTTCCAAAAGTTGTAGTTCTAATATTTCAAATGGTAAGGAATGAATACTATTAGATTGTAGAAATAAACGTCTCAGAATGGTTAAACTACCAATTGCACTTGGAAGCGAATACAATTGATTATTATTTAGTCGGAGTTCTCTTAAATTCTCTAAATCGCCAATCCATTTCGGAATTTCAGCTAATTGATTAAAACTCATGTCTAAAATTGATAATTTGGTCAATTTTTGAATTACATCAGGCACTCTTTTATAATCGTTATTTGCTAGATTTAAAACAATAATCTCTTTTAGTTTAACAAGCTCTTCTGGAAGATAATCTAAATACAAAGCATTTAGTGATAATGTAATAACATCACCTTCACTTTCAACAAAGTACACTTTTTTATTTGTTGGGAATTCCGTTTCAAGTGGGATCTCATGTCTTATTATCTCGCTTAAATTGATTAAAATTTGTAGTTGATCTTTTTTGAGAGGACTTGCCAATTTTATTTTCATCGCCTATTCTTCTTGTAAACCATTAACTAAGTCTTACTTTGCTTTTTTAAGCATCTTGTTATAATTTCAAAACAAAGAACAATTACTGATTTATTCTTAAAAAAATATTCTGAGGAGAAAAAACTCCTCTACTAACTTTTAGAATCAACAATTAGTTTCTGTTCAAACCAAGTCTTCTTTCTGACTCTCTTACGGAACCAATCTGGGAGAAGCCACCCAATATACATCATAATATAGGCAGTTAATAGTATCAAACTTCTAAACACCCATAGAGAGAAAGATAAAGCACCACTTTGTAGTTGTAAAGCGTAAAAAATACCACCCATCATTCCTCCTAGAAAGTAAACCAATAACCCATAGCCAATCATTTGTAATCCTCTTTTTCTAGTGATCTCATTTGTTCGTTTGGCTATAATGAATGAACGAATGATAATTCTCAAAAAGATTATTGACTGAAGAACTACTTGAATAACTGTTAGTATTGGTACAAATGAAATATTCTGAAGATCAGCAGTAAAATCCGTTAAACGCGTTGCCCAAAGAAATCCAGGAATCAAAACATCAACTACAGTTATTGTTAGAAAAACTGCCCAAACTGCTACAATAAAGAAAAAAGTAACTAATTTAGTAACTTCAGCATCTTTTAGCAGATGTCTGCAAGAGAAAATGTACAAAAAAGATACTGCAGCTAATGCAGTTGTTGTTGCTATTGAAAGAAAAATTAAAGTAGCGTTATGCTCTTTCAATCCCAAAAGCTGTAATTGATAACTCATGGTAATGGAAAATCTAGAGATAAAAAAGACTATATAAATAATCGCAAGCAAAAGTGTTCCTGTTGTTTGCTTTTTTCGGAAATTATTAAGAAGAGCAATAACCAATGTGAAAATAACCGAAGTAAGGATCCAAGAGACAATTACATAAATCAATGAAATTGGATCAGCTATTACCAAATCAGCTAACCTCCTTTAGAGATTCTACGAACCACTTGAAAGCTTCATAGATGTTTTCACCTGTCTTTGCAGAGGTTTCATAGCAGGCCCATTGATAATGTATATCAAGCAAGCCAAATTCTTTAATGAACCTATTTCGTTCTAAACCATCTTGTATATCACTTTTATGTAAAAGAACAAGTATTTTTATATCCTTGTGTAATTGAGATTTAAGCACATTATGAAAGACATTGTATGATTCTTCAAAACGCATTACATCAGTCTTATCCACTACATAGACAATACCATCAGATTTTTCGTTTACTTCTGACCAGAGCTGCCTAAAATCCTCTTGTCCACCCAAATCGAAAACATTTATCTCAATTTTTCCGGAATGTATAGATTCACCTCTATTGATACCCATTGTTGGTTGTGTTTTAACGAATTCTCCAGTTTCCAAGAATTTAACAATGGTAGTTTTCCCGGCATTGTCTAAACCACAGATTGTGACATCAACTTCTCTGTTCTTGCTTTTAAAAAGATTAAATAAAAATGACAAGGTACGAGTCTCCTTCTAGTTATCTCCAAAGATCATCAGAAAAGGCTTTTGATTCATCAACAACCTTTTTTTCCTTCTCATCAGAGAAGTCAATTGAGAGAGAAGTTGTGGAACTAATCTTAATGTTAATTCTACCTTTACTAAATCCATCATATAGATTTGGAAGTATTTCCTTCATAATCTCCATTCGAAGAAAAGCTTTCCCTTCAAGCTCATTTACAATCACCGAGAAGAGCTTTCTTATTCCATCTATATCATAATTCATATTTGGAAAAATAGCAACTATAGTTCCGATGTTATCTCTCCCTTTCTCTTGAGGGAGCTTAAAAACGTAACTTGAATAATAGAAATTACCAATACCTGCAGAAGAAAAATCGCCTGATTTTGCTCCCATTGGCATGCTTTTATAGGTTATCTCACTTAGAACTTCATCTGGTAAAACTTTGGGATGAGTCTCAACAAGTTCTAATCCTTTTTTACCCATTTGAACTAAACATAAACTTAACGGTTTGATAATTACAACCACCATCTTTTAATTCTAAATTAATTAAAACATCGAATAATCCAATATAAAGATTATTTTTGCGACATAAAGCAAATTCTATTTTCGTGAGAAAACTATTGGTTGTTGTAAAGTCTAAAAATCAAACATTCTAAGTAAATTTTGAAAAGAAAAAAAATTGGAACTTAAAATCAGTTCCAATTATTCAGTTATTTTTTACCCAAAGACGCAAGATAGATTACGAATAGTGATTCACCATCTAAATCAACAGCTTCATTGATCTTATCATCATAGAATGCGGCTATTGCACATACACCTGAATCAATACTTTCTGCTGCTAAATACAGATTTTGACAAACATGCCCAACATCTAAGTGTAGATATCGATAACTTCTTTCACTATATCTCCATTCTAGACGATATGGTACAGCTACCCAAATAAAAGTAACATTTCCATCCTTAACCATTTTTTGACCATAAGATGCTTCAACCAGTTTTTCTCCAATTCCTTTATCCATTATATATTCAAGCAATTTATGTTCAAGAGCTAAGTATCTATATAACCCTGGTTTTAATCCTTCAACATTGTTAATAAGAATCAATGTTTCAAAAGCATGTCTTGCACCTGCGGAAGGAACCGTTCTCAAAGTATATGGTGGATGAGTCTTCTTTACACCTTGCGTAGCCCAAAGTAACCAAGCTAACTCTTCCAAAGTTAGGGGTTTATCTGCGTACTTTCTAACACTTTTTCTTTCTTCAATTGCTTTTCTCAAATCTATTTCTGGTATTTCAATTTTATCCGGTTTTGGTAAATCAATACTCTTTTTTGATTTATCATAGTCAAGTTCAAGAGGTGGATGAGATACTCGTTTTCTCTGATCAGATTCAGAAAGATGTTTGTATTTTGTCATTTCCATAAATATATGCCCTATATGTTTAACCAAGTTTTATACCTCCAATGGTATCTTAAATAGACATTATAATTAAAAAAAGATTGCTCATTTTCTTTGTGGACAAAAGCATTAATTAGTCTATTAGTTAGATTTTTTCTTATGACAGAACAGATTATTGTTGAAGAATATAATCCTGATTGGGTTGATAGTTTTTTGCAAGAAAAAGAGAGCTTGCTTAGTGCTCTTTGTTCTAACATCATTGATCTAGAACACATAGGTAGTACTTCTGTTTTTGATTTGGCGGCTAAGCCAATTATTGACATTCTTATTGGAGTGAAAACTCTTGATGAAGCAGAAAAATGTATACCTATACTTGAGAAAATGAATTATCAATATGTTCCTGAATTTGAAGATATTTTACCTGAAAGGAGATATTTTTGCAAACCATCTCAAGGTGAAGGACACGACATTCATTTGCATATGACTATTCTTGGCAGTGATTTCTGGGAAAGACAATTATTATTCAGAAATTATCTTCGTATGCATTCCGATGCTCGAGATAGATACTCAAAATTAAAGAAGAGACTAGCAAAAAAACATCGAAATAATAGAGAAGCATATACAAACGCAAAAGAAGATTTTATTTTAAAATGCATAGAAAAAGCTAGAGAAGAATTTTCTTAGCTTTTTTTTGTTTATCTTGAATCTTTTAATCGGTAAGATTGCTGACCATCTATTTCCAAATTTGCAGCATAATCAGCAGAAAGAACTTTACGATTCGTTTGTTTGATTATATCATCGGAGAAAAACTAAACAACTTGAAGAAGAAACTCAAACAAAAGCTTTTACTAAACCTTCTTTAGATATTAGCTCCTTTAATGAAACAAAATCTCATGAAATTCTTTCAGGTGCTACTTGTGACCTTTCTTTAGAAATAGGTTTGAAAAAATGGCTTGTTGATTTTAAAGAAGGTAGTTGTGAAATTTGTAAATTGGAATCAAGGGAAGGTCAACAAATTCTTCAGTGCCCTAAATGTTATGCTTTATTTCATCAAGATCATTTGAGAGCTTGGTTAAATGATTATTAAAGATGCCCCTGGTGTGGCTCAGATACAAATTAGCCATTCATATACGAATTTTTTTAATGCTTATCTCTTTTGTAAACTAGATTAATATGAAATGCCCAAAGTGCCAATCTGAAAAAATTGAAATTAGAATATCTAATCAACAGGCTCTTGGTAGAACATGCAGTGGGATGGATTTGAGAATCAATCATACTGTTAAACATAAAAGTAACAAATGTATTGATTGCTTATATGAATGGAAATAGCTTTCTTTTTTGAAAACATTTATTTTTAGTTAAAATCTGATAATAATTCTAATTTCATTCCAATTCATAAGCTCTCTCCTCATATTCAGTTGCTTTATCGAAATCTCCTGATTCTTCATATGCCGAAGCTAAATTGTGAAGAGCCTCAAAATATTTTGAATTGATTTCAACAGCTTTCTCGAAATAGGTAATAGCCTTTTTGAGGTCACCCATCATTGCATGTGTTACACCTAAATTATTATAGGCTTCATGATAGTTTGGATTTATTTTTATTGACTTTAGAAAATTGTGTAATGCTTCTTTGAAATTTTTCTGATCTATATGAACTAAACCTATGAAACTAAATGTTTCATGATTCGAGGAATCTATATCAACTGCTTTCTGGAAAAAAGCTAATGCTTTTTCATGTTCATTAAGCTGTAAATAGGTTCTTCCCAAAGTTATGTATGTAAGAGGGTACTCCGAAGAGAAAAGTAATGCTCTCTGACAAGCATCAATAGTCCTTTCTGGTTCATTTCTTTCAAAAAAACAGATTCCTAAATTTACCATCGCTTCAAAGTAATCTGGTTTTATCTCCAAAGCATCATTGAAACAAGAAACAGCAATATCGTATTTACCTAGTTTTGTATAATTTGCTCCTAGATTAACTAATGCTTCTGCATAATCGGGGTTAAGTTCAATTGCCCTTAAGTAACAATCAATCCCTTTATCGTGTTTTTCTTGGCAATCATTAGCCAAACCAAGTAAAAACCATGCCCGGCAATTACTAGGTTGTAACAAGATGGCTCTTTCGAAAAATTCAATTGCATTTTCAAATTTTCCACTTCTAATACCGGATACTAATCCTAAATGGAGCAATTCTTCTGGATTCTCAATTTCTTTTATTCCACGCTCAACCAAGATTTCTCACCGACATTCTATTATTCTTAAATACAAATACTTTTGAAATATATTGTTTTTTTGAGGGGGAAATTCTTTATCCTCCACAAACGATTTTTCCACCATTAGAGAGAGATTATTATTCATTTTTTTTAAATTTTTGTACTAGCTAAAAACAAGTGTTACTATATAAGTCATTTACGAAATAGGCAAAAATCACGACAAAAATAGTGTTTTTTTGCAAAGAAAAGCTTCTTTTCACAAAAATAATTTATTGTAAAAGTAGCCATTAATAAAAAAAATGATAAAATTGAAAACATATAAAAGCAATTTTACTCTATACAATCTTGATTATAGTATTAACTTTATTTCGTAAAGTCCAGTACATGGTCTAAATTGAAAAGCATAAAAGGTGAGTTAATGTCTCTTAGAAATAATTGGAAAATAGCTATATCTTCTCTTAGATCAAATAAGAAATCACTACTACTTACAACTATTGGTTTAACTATTGCTCTATCTGTTTCTTTTCAAATGATTCTCTTTCTCATTGGTAGCAAAGGAGCTTTATTAGAAACTTTTCTAACAGGAAAATATGAACAAGGATTATTCGGAGGGGTGATTAGTGATGAAACAATTGCAATTGATATTGGACCTGATTTTGAAGGAGTAGTCTATAAAAATGGATATCCAACAGAAAAATTTGACCAAGATATTGGAGAAGATCTTCTTAAAATTGCAACAGATTCTGGTTATAAGGATTTTATTGAAAGTACAAGAGCTTGTTCGATAACAGATGTAACACTGTATTATAGAGATGATATATCAGGACCTATGTTAGAGAGGGATATGACACTCATTGGACTTTCCAAAAAAGATATTCAATTCTTAAAGTTTATTTCACCATTAGGTTTTCCGAAATTGAATAGTACACATCATCTTATTATCTATACACGATTTCATTCTTCCAACAATATTTTTGTTCCACAAGATTATAAATTCAATATTTCAACTAGTTTAGCTCCAAGTGAAGTTTATGAAATCACTCTTGCAGGTGGTGTACCAATTGACTTTGACGAGATACATGAAACCTATTTATCAGTATATAATCAATTTTTGAGAAGGTTGGGGTACTCATTAGTAAAATTGCCTAGTATCATTATGGTATCTACACTAGATGGTGTAGGAGACTTATTAGAGAACATAGGAATTGACGAAGAATCAGTTCATCAAAAATATTATATCAATATAGATATTGACTACAAACATTATGGAGTATTTTCAGAAGAAAAAGATTATTTGAAAAATTATTCATTTGAACAAGAGCTAAAAACAAATGTTTTACAATCCATAAATACTAAATTCCCTTATATTTATAATAGAATTAATCACAATTTGCACCTCTTTTATGAAGACTTTAATTATATTCAAACGATTATTCTTGTTCTCACTTTCCCCCCAATTGCTATTGCTTTCTTCATGATAAATTTCTCATTCAATATTGTTCGATCCCAAAACGTTCATCATATCAATTTGTTAAAAGCAAGAGGTGCAACAAAAAAACAAGTTCTTTATGCTCTGTTATTAGAGATGGGCATTTCAACCACTATTTCATTAATTTTGGGTTCGTTCTTAGGAACACTGTTATTGCGATTGATTGGAAAAACAAGCGGATTTATGGAGTTTAAGAGTGACTTACCAATTGCAGATTATGGCTATTCTGCAGTCTTAGGTTTGATATTAATTATTTTAACTTTAGGCGTAATCTTATCACTGATAATAAACCTTCCAAGAATAATTGGTTTAAGTCGATTGAAAGTGAAAAATATTGCCGGTGAAGAAGAAAGGAAGAAGAAACCGTTTTGGGAAATATTACGACTTGACAGAATAATTGGCATTTACGCTATCATTAGTGTAATAGTTTATTTCTTAGCAATTGCTTATTCTACTGGAGAAAGACAAACTATTTTAATACTTATTTTTGGTGTTACCGCACCTGTTGCAATAGTTGTTGGAGTTAGCTTACTCATCAGTCGCATTTTCACTCCGGCAATAAGAAAACTTGGAAATATTTTCTGGGCAAAAGGTGGTGGGACATTTGCTCTTTCATTAAAGAACCTCACACATCAAAAAAAGCAAACATCTCGAGCAGTTATTCTAATAATTATAACTCTATCTTTTGGCATTGTAAGTGCGGTTGTCCCATCAACAATCGATTATAATACTTATCAAAGATGGGATTATGTGATAGGTGCGAATATTGTTGTAAATCATCAATTTGATATAGATGAAGTAATAAGTTATGCAAAAAATATTGATGGTGTTGCTGGTGTTACTAATATTATAATTCAAAAAGATGCAGATTTAAATTTGGGTTGGGGTCAAACACTTACTACAGTAATCGGTATAGATCCAGATACTTTTCTGGATGCTGCCTTTATGCAACCTGCAAGATATGGGTTCAATTTACCATTTAAAACATTGCTCAAGAAATTGGAAACTCCAGGGAATATTCTTGTACAGAGAAATAATATAAGAGATGCAGGTTTACATGTAGGTAATGATTTTCTTTCTGATCAAGGGCATTTCTTTGAAATTGTAGGGAAATTCAAATATTTTCCAAATGCTGTTATTGGCAAACAATTAGCCTCTTCTGTTTCATCTCAAAAATATATTGTTGGGAGCATAGACACAATAAAACAATTACAAAGTGATTTTGGTTATCCAAATTATATTCATTCTATTTATATTAAACAAGAAAAAGCAAATACAGGTACAGCAATTGCAGCGAAAATTAAAAATAGGTTTTCGTTGGCAAGTATAACCGTTACAGAAGATGGTGCTGTAAAAAATCTTGAAATGCCTGCAAGATTAACAATTTATGCTATGCTAAATTCATCCTTTTTAACAACGATGATCTGTACTATCGCAGGAATTAGTATCTATTCCCTTCTGATTCTTTTTGATAGATCGAAAGAATTAGCAATTACACGAGCTTTAGGAGCGAAAAATAAAGAGATATATTATTCCTTTTTGTATGAAACGTTATTGATCATGGGAATTGGTATTAGTATTGGCTTACCATTGGGTATCACAGTTTCATCTATTATTTCAACCATCATTAATAGTAGAAATCAAGTTCCACCAATGACGATAAATGTTCCTTGGTTAGCTTTATTGGTAATTCTGATTTTTGCTTTAATAATTGCAACAATAAGTGCACTGATTCCGGCTTATTATTCAACTAAGAAAGAAATAAATGATTTAGCGAGATCAAATTGAGGTGAATGAATGTCCTTTATTGAAGTTGTGGATTTAGTGAAAGTTTATCGGGACCCTGAAAGCAGACTTCCAATTCCTGCACTTAATGGAATCAATTTTACAATAAAAGAAGGAGAGTTTGTTGGAATATTTGGACCTAGTGGAGCAGGAAAAACAACTTTACTCTCAATAATAGGCGGTTTGCTTGATCCCACTTCAGGTTATGTTAAAATTGACGGTAAAGAAATTACACAGCTAACTTACAAGGAATTAGTTACATTTCGAAGAGAGCAAGTAGGGTATCTCTGGCAGCTTCCAGAAGATAATCTTATCAGTGGAAATACCGTTTTACAAAATGTTATGCTACCTTTGCAAATTGCAAATAAACCAAGGGAAGAACAAAAGAAAATTGCAAATGAACTACTGGATAGATTAGGGTTATCTCATCGTAAAAATCATCAACCAAACCAAATTTCCGGTGGAGAAGCTCAAAGAGTTGGTCTCGCAATTGCAATTGCAAATAGACCAAAGTTACTCTTAGGTGACCAAATAACAGGTGAATTGGATACTACTTCAAGTATTGAAGTAGTCAACCATTTGAAATCATTTTCAGAAGAATATGGTACAACAATGTTAATTGTTTCACATAAAAGGCAATTCATAGAAGCTACCGACTATGGATTTGGTTTAGTCGATGGAAAGATATCTACTGTTTTAAATAACTTTCAAGTAGAAGGTGCCTAAATTGTCAAACACATCCAATCGCTCACGAAAAATACTAATTAAATGCGAAAAACTAACAAAAACATATGATGATAGATCTGTGATTGTTAAAGCTCTACAGGGAATAGACCTAATTATCAAGGAAAATAAATTCATCGCAATAATAGGTTCTTCTGGAAGTGGAAAAACTACTTTATTAAATCTAATTGGTGGACTTGACAAACCAACAAGTGGGAAAATGTGGTTTGATGGAGAAGAAATATCTTCTCTTAATAAGAAAGAAGGAGTACTTTTTCGAAGAAAAGTGGGTATTATTTTCCAAGACTTCAATCTTCACTCTGTTTTAACAGTTCAACAGAATATCGAGCTTCCAATGATATATGCAGAAAAATTAGATAAACATGCTCGAATGATTCGAGTTGAAGATCTTATTGAAAAAGTTGGTTTAGAGAAAAGAAAGAGACATATTCCAACACAGCTTTCCAGTGGTGAAAAACAAAGAGTGGGAATTGCTCGAGCATTAGCCAATAATCCAAAACTTATTTTAGCAGATCAACCAACGGGCAATTTAGATTCAAAAACTGGTGATAAAATCATCAAATTGATGAAAGATTTACAAAAGGAATTTAGTATAACGATTATTGTTGTAACTCACAATTTAGATGTTGCAAGAAAAGCAGATAGAGTTTTTGCCATTGAAGATGGTAAAATTATACCAGTTACACTTGAAGGCAAAGAAAAGAAACGAATGAAGAAAAAAAAGAGAAAAAAAGCTAAAGCAAGCTAAATACTCTACTATCATCCATTTATTCAAAAAAGCTTCTTTTGAAATAAAGTTAGAGAAATAAATCAATCAACCCTTCATCATATTTCTCTGCGGTTTGCCAATGATTTTGGAATGAAGGTAGAGTTGATAGTTTCGATGCACCTTCAAATTGTACAAGATCATTATTCGGTTGTGTATGTATTTTCACTTCAGATTTATATTCTGGAAAATTGAATTTAAATTCTTCAAGAATTCGTTCATAAATCCCATTGAATTTTGTTCCCCCACCTGTCAAACAAATATTTTGAACCAATTTTGAAGAGATTTCTGAATCAATACTATTTGCAACAAAACCTATTGCTTTAGGTAGTGTTATTTCATTTAACGGGAATCTTTCTCCATCAAAAGTGCTTCTAGGACATATATCTACTTTCTTTGAGAAATAATCCTTAAAGAAAAACAATTCAGCTAATTTCCAAAGCTCTGATGTTAGTTGAAAATTATTTTTATCTATAGAATATGTAAACGATTCAGTTTCAGATTCAATGATCTTTTTCTTGAATGGTCTTACAAAACAAAAGTTCTCTTTTAAGTCTCGTAAGAAAAGTGCATCAAGAGAACCTTCGTATCCTTTCTTTTGTAACCATAACCCAAGTGTTTTTGTGAGATCAAATCCTCCAAAGGATATTTGAGCTATTTTATTTTCCAGAATTGTTGAATTATAAATGGGTACAATTCTAATTTGTGAAAAACCTATATCAACTATTAAACCAGTTAAACTTTTTGTTTTTGGTATATACCCAACTAAGGATAGAAATGGGTCTGAAACAAATGCTAACTTATTTGCTTGAAGGTCTTCATAGAAGAAGTCTTGAGCTAAATCTCTGAAAGGGCATTCAGATAAATTAGCTGTTGGAAGACTTAGTAACACTCTCCTCTCTGAGAGGTCTACACCTAATTTCATAACCATAGCTTGCCAATAAGCTTTCAACCAGTCTTCATTTGTCGTATAGCTACCTTGAAGAGGAAAATGTTTAATTCGATCACTTAGAATGGTATTTTGTCTTGGAAAAACAAAACGTGGAAATTGTTCTCCACCAAAACCGATTTTTGTACTTCCTGCACCATGGACGATTATAACAGGTGGAACTGTACTTGGGTCTACTTTTTCAGGAAGAATATCTGTTTTCAAATTTTCCACTTTTTTAGATTTATTAGCTGACATGAAAGATACCACTGAAGAGTATTTAAAGGGTTATTTTTTATATTAAAAATATTCCCAGTATTAGCATCTACGTTCTATTAAAAAATTATTTGGGTCAAAGGTGATTTATTTTGTTAATTAAAATAAAGATTTTTTAATCAGAGACTTTTACTATTGGTTTTGCTACAGAAAAGTTAATAGTCAGTATTTGAAGGAATTCTTCTATCAGAAAATGGCACAAATGAAACAGTGAGATTATATGCTAGACCTTACTAAAATAGATTTTAAGAAAATGGGCTTTAGAGCAGGTATTGAAGTTCATCATCAAATAAACACCAAAAGAAAGTTATTCTGTCATTGTAAACCAATTCTTAGTCATGGAGAACCTGATTATCGTTTTGAACGATATTTTCGTCCTGTTTTAGGTGAAATGGGTGACTTTGATGAAGGAATGTTAATCGAATATGAAAAAGGATATCGAGTAATCTATCACGCCTATGAAGATTCGGTCTGTGTTTATGAGCAAGATGAGCAACCGCCCTTTTGGCCAGATAACGATGCTATTTATTTAGGGTTCGAGCTTGCTCATTGGTTAAATTTCTCTGCATTGGTTGACGAGGTTGTTGTTTCAAGAAAACAATATCTTGATGGATCCATTACTACGGGTTTTCAAAGAACAATGATTGTAGCTCGTGATGGCTGGGTTCCAATAGGAGAGAAAAAAATAGCTATTTCTAATCTTACCGTTGAAGAAGATTCGGCAAGAAAAATCAAAACTGAGAATTTTGGCAGGACAGTATATTATAATCTAGATCGCTTAGGAATGCCTCTTGTTGAGGTTATTACGGATCACAATGATTGTGATAATCCGCAAGACCTTCAACGAGCCGCTGAATATATTGGACTTACTTTGAGATTAAGTGGTATAGGCAAACGTGGTCTTGGAGTAGTAAGACAAGATGTGAATATTAGCATAAAAGGAGGGCGTCGAGTCGAGTTAAAGGGAGTACAAGATCTAAGCACTTTTGTTGATCTTGCAACACGGGAAGTAGCTAGACAAGATATGCTAATTAAGATTGCAGCAATGCTAAAAGAGCGTAGTTTCAAAAAGAATGAATTGGAACACATTTATATCGATTTAACAGATAAATTTGCTGGAAGCAATATTCCAAAAAATAATATTATTATGGGTATACGATTACCAAAATTCGGGAATTTGTTAGGCTTAGAAATTCAACCAGGTAAAGATTTTGGTCAAGATATAATTGAGAAAGCTGAATTGATTTCAGGTATTCCTAGAAGTAACCTCTTCCATTCAGATGAAATTAATAAGAAAGCTCTTCGAAAACTGCGTGAAAAAACCTTACGAAAAAACAAAGAACAATTCCAAGAAAATTTCTTTTTCCCTGTTGTTACAGATAAATTAAATCAAGATATTCGAAAAACACTTAGATTAAAGAAAGATGATGGATACTTCTTAACACTTGGTCCTCAAACATGGGTTATTCATGCTATGAAGAAGATCATTGAAAGAGCAAAAATGGCTCTTGATGGAG
The DNA here is from genome assembly GCA_018238155.1 of Candidatus Heimdallarchaeota archaeon. Taxonomy (GTDB): domain Archaea; phylum Asgardarchaeota; class Heimdallarchaeia; order JABLTI01; family JABLTI01; genus JABLTI01. The sequence continues at coordinate 31,585 of JABCTZ010000026.1, forward strand.
TACCTGAAGAAACACGCAGATTTTTACCTGATAATAATTCAGAATTCCTAAGAGTAATCCATGGACAAGATCGTCTTTATCCTGATACAGACACTCCACTGATTGATATGGATATTCAGAAAATCGAAGAACTGAAGAAGAAAGTACAGAAACGCCCTTGGGAATGGGAAACCGAATTCAAAGAAAAATATGGTTTGGATTATCAGAAAGTTAAAGCAATGATACGACATGGGACAATAACAACTGTTCAAGAGCTAATTGAAAAATTCTCACTAAACCCCAAAAAATGCTTTTTCTTCATTGAAGAAACACTACTTGCTCTCAGAAGAGAGGGGTTTGATACTTCAAAGTTGACCATTGAGAAGACTGCTGAAATAATCAAAGGTGCAGAAGATGGTGTGTATGATTTTAATCAAGTGATCAATATTGCTAAGACCATTATTAATAATCCTAAGAAAAGTCTGAAACAAGCACTTTCAGATTTGAAAATAAGGAAGATTTCTAAAACGGAGCTCCAAAAATTATTTACTGAAGCATTGAGTCAACTTACGAAATTTAAAAACGAAAAAATATCTGTTAAAGATGGTTCAATAAACAACCGGATAGCAGATAAAATTACTGGTACTATTATGAGAAGAACAAATGGAAGTATATCAGGAAAGACGGTCTACGATTTTGTCTTGAAAAATTTGGAGGGTAAAACCAGTAATTAATTGAGGTGTCTACCATGGTAAAGAAGAATAGTGAAACAAAAAAAGAAGAGCAAAAAGCTGTTCGTGAACCAACAGGGTATCGTGGAAACCTTCGCACAAGATTAGAAAAGGAGGGTATTGGTGTCTGGAGCCAAGTTCGTGTTAAAAAAGGAAACGCCCTTTACGAAGGTGTTATTCTCCCTAGAAGTCAACATACAACAGAAGGGTATCTTGTCTTAAAAGTAGATACCGGTTATAATATTGGTGTAAAAATAACTAAGGATACAACAATAGAAGAATACGGTTACAAAGAAGGAAAATACAAACTACCGGACATTAGTGTTACATTCAAAGATCATTTACCAAATGTTACTTTACTAGGAACGGGCGGGACAGTTGCATCTCGTCTTGATTATAGAACAGGAGCAGTATTACCAGCTTTTACTCCTGAGGAATTATTTAGTGCTGTTCCAGAGTTAATTGATATTTGTAATTTAACACCGAAGAAAATCTACTCGCTTCTTTCTGAGAACTTCAAACCAGAATTCTGGGTTAAAACTGCCGAAGCGGTTATGAAAGAATTCAAGAGTGGAGCGAATGGTGTTATTATTGGTCATGGAACAGACACAATGTCGTATACGGGCTCAGCTCTTTCATTTATGTTCCAAAATTTAGCCGCACCGGTTGTCCTTGTGGGATCTCAACGGAGTAGTGATAGACCTTCAAGTGATGGTCCACTCAATATCATTAATGCAAGTCATATTGCAGGTTATGCTGACCTTGCTGAAGTTGTTCTTTGTATGCATGGTGGAACAAGCGACTCGTACAATCTCATCCATAGAGGAACGCGAGTAAGAAAGATGCACTCAAGTCGTCGAGATGCTTTTAGAACTATTAGTGATATTCCTCTAGGAGTTATCGATGCAAACCAAAAAGTCACCTTCCTTAAAGATGATGTGAAACGAAGAGGAGACATTGCTGATACTTATATTGACACAAAAATTGATCCAAAAGTCACTATTCTCTATTTCTACCCTGGAATGAATCCAGATACACTTGATGCAATTATCGATAAAAAATATCATGGAGTTGTTTTCGTTGGCACGGGACTTGGACATGTAAATACCGATATGTACCCTGCTCTCGAGAGAGCTCAAGAAGAAGAAATACCTATTTGTATCGTTGTCGAACCGCTCTACGGATTTACAAATCTTAGAGTCTATGAAACAGGTAGAGATATGTTAGCGAAAGGAGTATTCGAAGGAGCTAATATGCTTCCAAGTACTGCTTATGCTAAAATGATTTGGACATTAGGACATACTCGAGATGTTAAAGAAGTTGAAAAAATAATGACAACCAATATTGCTGGCGAAATAACCAACAAAGAAATGAATAAAGGTTATATGCTTATGCAAGGAGTCGAACCTGGTCTTGATGAACTTCTTAAAAAGATCAATCCTAATCCAAGAGAACACACTTGGCCGGGAAGCAACGAAAACTAAACAAAATTAGATATAACTTAACAACTAAAGTTATATCGCCCCCTCATTTTAGAATCTTTTAAATATAGACTCATTTTTCATACATTGTAAGAAAGTATCTATTTAAACATAGAAAGGATACTTTTATTGGGAAATATCAGAAACAGCTTATCAATACATGCCCAAGTTAATAATTTCTTAAAAAAAAACACGGAATGATCTATCATGGCTTTAATTAGTAAAAAATTCAATGATGCTTTGAACAAGCAAATAAAAGAAGAATTAGATTCAGGCTATCTATACCTTAGTATGTCCTACTGGCTTGAGGAAAAAGCCTACCATAATTTAGCAAATTGGTATTATCTTCAAGCACAAGAAGAATATATACATGCAAAGAAATTCATGGATTATATTGTTGAAACAGGTGGAATTGTTGAATTATTGGGATTAGCAAAACCAAAGAGTGATTGGGAATCAATAAAACAAATTATTGATGCAGGTTATAAACACGAACAACATATCACTGGCAAAATTGTCGCTTTAGTAAAGCTTTCAGAAGAAATCAGCGAATTCCAAGCTAGAACTTTGCTCCAATGGTTCATTGATGAACAAATAGAAGAAGAAGCTAATGCAACTGAACTTATTGACAAACATGCTGGATACAAGAACGATATGCTCTTTGATCAACATACTCAACGAGTAGCAGCAACACCATCAGAATAAACTGATTATCACTCTGCTTATCAAATTGGATAACGAAATTCTTTCGTTTTCCTTCTATTTCTTTTATAGCTTATTTTTCAAATAAAACTTATAACTACAAAGTACGCCTTTTAGGTTAGCCAAAAATTTAGTAAAACTCGGGGATTAAGAACAAATGTTAAAGAATCTCACTAAAGCTGAAATTGAAACAATTTATAATGAATATCAAGAGATTCGAGATGAAATAATTAAAGATATACGATCTGACCTTTATGGTAAAAGAGTAATACAATACATACAGCACTTACTTTTTGCTTTGTTCATGATTCCTACTCTAACTAAAAACCACTTGATCAAAAGTAATGAAAAAATGAAATGCTCTTCAGAAGTAATTTTCAACAGCATATTGAATAGCCGAGATAAAAAGGAAAATTTACATGCATTATTTACTTCTTTTGGAAAAAACCAAAAAAGAACCTCATATATAATTGAGGATAAAGAACTTATAATTCAGCTACCAATTGAAATCAGAGGTTGGTTTTCAAAAGCCTACTATAAAGAGAGAAATTATTTTGACGATTTAGAAATTTGTAAACTAGTTAAATTTTCTTTTGAAAAAATAAAACAATACGGTAGCAATGTTACTGAATCTTTCAGCACTATTTTTGAAAGAGATATGAACTATTACGACTTTCTATCATCAGAAGAAAAAGAAGATAAAGAAAAGATAAAAATCACCCGTCAATTAACAGGTAGAAGAAAAAAAGGTGTTTTCTATACGCCACCAGAGATTGCTAAATATATGACCGAAAAAGTTATTCTTTCACTTCTTAGTAAAAAAATGACCATCTCAAGAAAAGAACTGGAAGATATAAAAGAAATTGACAATAATAAAACTCTCAAAACAATGTATAATGTCCTTTCTAATCTTAGAATTCTAGATATTACTTGTGGTTCTGGAGAATTTTTGCTTGCAACTGCTAGAATTTTATTTGAATTACAAAAAAACATTGCCGGAAAATTGTCATTAAAAGTTTCTGATGCAGAACTTAAGAAAGTCATTATTGAAAGTAATTTATTTGGTGCTGATTTGATAAATGAAGCACTTTCAATTTCAAGAATAAATTTGTGGTTATGGTTTATTTCAAATCGTGAAGATGCAACTTTCGATTCGTTGCCTTCTATTGATTTAAATTTCAATTTAGTGTCAGGGAACAGTCTAATCGGTTTCGTAAATAATCACTTGATTGGAAAAGAGAAAATCAATGAAGCATTTATGCACTATCTTAATGAGAAAAGCAAGAAAAATAATTTTACTATTGACGAATTGCTAGAAATGAACCCATTACATTGGAGTGAAAAATTTCAATCCAGTATAGCAGAAGGTGGTTTTGATTTAGTTATTGGTAATCCACCTTATATTGAAATCAAAAAGATGAGAAATAAAAGAGAGAAAGAGATTTTTTCTCAAGAATATTATTCTGCATACAAATTGTATGATATTGCAATTTTATTCATTGAACGTGGTTTACAATTATTAAAAGAAAAAGGTCATCTTTCGTTTATTATTACCAATAAATTTCTCTCAACTGATTTTGGAAAAAATATCAGAGAGATTATTCTCACTCAATCTAAAATACATTCGATTATTGATGTTTCATATTTACCTGTTTTTCAAGATGCTTCGATTTATCCTATTATTTTAACGATTGAAAAAGCAGTATCTCAAGACAGAGAAGTAAATCTTGCAAATCGTTTCTATGTTTCATCTAAAATAGAAGAATTAAATGAGTTACATTCTGATTCATTCGAAAAATATTTTAGAAAACAGATTGAGTTTTTTGAACTCCCGAAAATGATTTTTAATATTTCAGCAAATCTTGAACTAATACAATCGATCATGAATAATCCCTTAACAAAAAAATTAGATTCGTATGGGAAATTTGCTTATCGTGTTTTAGGTTTCACAGATTGGAACAAAAATGTTAAACAAATCACTGAAAATCCTAAATCGAATGGAGATTTTAGAATTATTGGAACAGCAAATATTTCACCTTATTCTATCAACTTTCAAAAACCAGTTCGATTATCTAAAGTAAAGTTTGAAAATCCATTTCTTAAAATTGAAAATAAGAAGCATACAGATCTTTTCAGTAAGCCTAAATTACTAATAAAAGAAGTTGCAAAAGAATTAACAGTAGCATATGATCCTGGAGTTTTCGCAAACTTAACTGGTATGTATATGTTTTATCCACACAATCCGGACTTAATGAAAACGCTTACTTTGATTCTGAATTCTGATATTTTAAATGTAATCTTTTCATCATTATATAGTAGCACACATCTTGCGGGAGGATATCTCCGATTTAATGGTAGCTATCTCAAAGAACTCCCAATAATAATTCCTGAGGATGCAAAGTTACAAAATATTTTAACAAAACTAGCTAATTATCAATTATTTTTAACCCAGAATCAGAAATTAAATGAAATCACAGAAGTGGGAGATGCAATATTATTCCTTAAGAGTCTGAGCGATTTTCTTGTTGATTCAATATATTTTGAAAGAGAATTAGATTCAGGACTGATAACAACACTGAATTCAAGTCTAATAGAAATAAATTATGAAAATTGGTTTCTTGAACTATTTACTGATTATTCTACTAGGTTTGATACTAACTATCTCAAGAGTGAAAATAACTTGAATATACTCAAGAAAATTCTTTCTTCATGTAAAAAATTAGAAGAAGAAAATGATATTATTGTTGAATTAATCAGTTTTTAATTCTTTAAATGGAATTCCGAAATATTATAAATCAGCTGGTTTACTCTTCTTTATTCGCTAACACAAAACGTAACACAGCAAGTGCATGATTTGTTGTTGTGTCAAATACAGGAATAATTGAATCCTCTTGTTTAATCAAAAGAGGTATTTCTGTGCAACCTAAAATAACTCCTTGAGCACCGTTTTCTTGTAATTTATTGATTATCTCGAGAGAGATTTCTTTTGATTCTTGAGTAATTGTATGATAAACTAGTTCCTCATAGATGATTTTATCAATTAAGTTTTGATCTTCGAGTACGGGAATAATAACTTCGACATTGAATTTCTTCAAAGCTTCACAGCAATATCCAGTTTACAGTATAAACCTTGTTATAAGTAGTCTCAAGATAATTTTTGAATTCCATAATAAATTAACAAAAATTTATTCTCGTTTTTCTGTCTCAGGAATATTAGAGAAAGCAGCTAAATAATGGTAATTATACCGATTGCAAGTAATGATAAGATTGTCTTATTTATCCTTAACGATTTTTAATATTGCCCAAATTACAGGCAAAAAAATACTCTTGGTAGGAATCATTCTGGTAGAAATAATTAGAAAAACTAATTAATATTTCTAATTAACCAGGTATACAAATCATCTTTTTCTAGCAAATCCTTGACATGATAATTTTCTTTTGGTATAACAAGATCCCAAGCGATGGTTTGAGTTTTTTCTTTCCTATTATCCAACATGGCAAAAAACAATTTCTGAAGTTTTGGATTCTCTTTCATTATGTATTTTGCTTTTTCTTTTCTAGAATAAAAGTCATTTGCTTTTTGTAAAAGTCTCTGTGTCTCACGTTCAAATGAGCGTTTGTTTTTCTTTAGTGCTCTCACAACAAGTCGTACAATTGGTCTTAGTTCTTTGGGCGCATATTGAATTGTTTTTCTGATACTATTATCCTTTTGCAAAAGCTCATGAATATGACTTAGATAAAGTTGAGTGAGAATCTTGTGTCTTACACGGTAATCACTAGACTTTATTTTTACCATCAATCCATTAGGGTATATCATTACAAAACCCTCAAATGTCTTACCATTCTGTTTGTTTGCAAAAAGTATAGCGTCATTCACTGAATTAAAACTAAATTCCTTTGAGAATGGAATTTGAAGACGAGTAGCTTCCTTACTCGGTGAAGAATAAGTGCCAGAAACAGTATCTATAACAGCTAATAGATACAAACCTTTGTTAGCGTATGAAACAACTTGACGGCAACCACGAAAAATTATTTCAAACAAATAAGTCTTTCCGGGGAGAAGATCATTTGGTGTGATTCCTAGTTTTCTAATCCACTTGGTAGCCCATCTTGATTCAAGATTATCAAATGTCCCCCTTGTACATACAGAGAGATCTCCGTTAAGATTGTATAAAATACCTAAACAACCATCCAATTTATTGAAAAAAAGCGGAATATCATCTGGAAGATTTTCCAACATTGTCTCAGGACGCTCGTTTAAATTGAAGAATTTAGCAAATGGACGAGCTACAATAAAACCATCTGAATCCGTAATAAGACCTCTTGAAACTCGAGTGTAATCATTCCAAAGACAATCAAAATTGGTTTTTTTGGTGTAATTGTAAATATACAAATCTGCTAAAGGGTGTTTCTGACAAGTTAGCAAACCAGTTGCTACTCTTTCTTTCATCTCCTCACAATCAATCCTAACAGCGTTTTTCGTTGCATCGAATTTTATTATAGGAGAACCTGTATTTACATTGACCATTTCTCTATCACTAACATAAAATTATTTACGAAATTATTTAAAGAATTTGTTTATAATAATTGTTTTTGAAATGGTGTCTGTCCTACTCAAAATCCAAATCAAAAATGCTGTAGAAATATGATGCCTTTTTTTGAGAAGTAGTGTTGAGAAATGAGATATTTCATAAAATGAATTTAAAGAAAGGGAAATTTAGAAAAATACTACCATAATGAATTTCCTTTTTCTTTACTAATAAAATTGAGTATTTTGTGATAGCTACTCTAATTTTTCTTCATCTGACAAAGCGAATTTTAAAACTGCAAGAGCATGATTTGTAGCAGTATCAAAAACAGGAATAGGTGAATCCTCTTGTTTTACTAATAGAGGAATTTCTGTACAACCTAAGATCACCCCTTGTGCTCCACTTTTCTGTAGATTACCAATTATTTTCAAGTATGTTTTCTTAGATTCTTCTGTTATTGTGTGATAAACCAACTCTTCATAGATTATTTTGTCTATTAATTTTTGATCTTCAAGCTCAGGTACAATAACTTCAATACTGAATTTCTTCAAAGCTTTATGATAATAGCCGGTTTGCATTGTAAACCTTGTTCCAAGCAGACCTATTTTATTTATTTTCATCTCGAGTATTTTATGTGCTGTCGCGTCCATTATACTGATCATTGGAACAGAGGTACACTTTTGTAAATCTTCAAAAACAATATGAGGTGTATTCGTAGCCATTATAACAACTTCTGCTCCACCAGCTACCAAATTCTTCGCTGCTTGTTTTAGATTTGCCAACATTCCCGGATAATTTTCATTTTGCATTTGATTAGTCAATGTTTCAAGATCTAAACTATCGATTATTATATCTGGAGAGGATAATCCACCTTTTATTTTGTTGTACTGTTGTACTAACAAGCGATAATACTCAATTGTTGATTCTGAACTTAAACCACCAATAATACCAATTTTTTTCATTTCTTCAAGTCCTATATTAACTAATATTCTTACCATTATATATCGTTAAAGTCCATTTTTCTGTATCAGGTTGTAGAACAATTTCATTTAATTTACAATTCTCAAACCAGTCTATTTTTTCTGGATAAATTTGTAATGTGGAATCAAGGATATGAAATAATGATCCCCCATGTCCAACAATAAGAATGGTTCCTTTCGAATCATTCATTGATATTATATCAGTAAAAACATCCTTTATTCGGGCTTTCATTTCTTGACCATTTTCTCCTTCGGGTACTCTTTTTAAATCATCTTTCCAACATGAAACTAAAAAAGAATTATCTTCAGTAGTCATTTCATCATTCCTACGCCCTTCATAAATTCCAAGATTGAATTCACGTAACCGCTCATCCGTTTTTATTGTATCAATTTGAAGTTTTTTACAAATTATTTCTGCTGTTGTTTTCGCTCGAGTGAGATCGGAGGAGTAAACCGAATCAAAAGAATACCCATTTTTAAGTAAAAAGTCACCCATTTCTTCAGCTTGTGTCAAACCCAATTCTGAAAGGGGAAAATCTTGGTGCCCTTGAATGATTCTCTGGCGATTAGCTTCACTTTCTCCATGCCGTATCAAAACAATCTTCATATTTGTTCCTCATTCTTAATTCATAAAAGATACTTATTAGTGAAAATTATTTATTTAAATCATTAACTATTATTACTTTTTATATGATTCATTGATAAAACAAGAATTAATTAAAACCATCTCTAGAATTACTAAAAAAATACTTTGTTCTCTCAAAATCTATCTGACCTTTTCTAATATTGACAAATTTAGTGGTCAGACAAAGTGACAGATTAAAAAGATGTCTTGGATCTTTTAGAATAACCTCTACAAGCACCTTAAGGGAGTTTTATGTGTGTGTTACAAAAGCTGAAGCTCAATCATAAGTATTGAAATGTGCTTATTGCCCTTAATTTTTTCTTTGGAAATTAATCAGGTATTAGAGTGAGGTTCAATATTTAGCTTTGAATCTTCAAAATAATTGATATCAAAAGCATCAAGATTATCCAAAATTTTAACTGTTTTTTCTCTAAAGTACTGAGGAACGTTGCTTCCAATACTAAATTCATTGACCAATTTTTTATATGGTTCAAAAAATTCAACAAGCAAATCAATAATTTCATTCCTATTTGTATTATCTTCTAAAACTTGATAGATTAGTTTTGACTTTCCTAAAGAGATATAGAACAAATATTTGTAAAATTTCTTAAAGGAAATTTTTTCTTCGTCTATTTTCTTTAAATCAAATAAAATTTTCAGCAGATATCCCGGTAATAGACTTGTTGTTTCAACTTTCTTAACGATTTCAAAATGGTTCTGAATGGAAAGATATGCTCTTGTATTTAATTTTTTATATTGATTGAGTTCCTTAGTAATTTTTTCTTCTGTCCCCAGGTTGTTTAACAATTCTTTGTAACCTATTTTTCTAATCAAAAAGAACTCAAAAATTGCTATGACAATTAAGACAATTATTAATGGTAAAATCAAAATTGGTATTATAGAATCTTTTTCGAAAATTCCTGCTTGGTTCTGAACAATAATTAAAATGGAAATAAAAACTATTAGAACCGCAGATACTGCTAATGATATTCTATTGAAAATCTTCTTTGTTTCTTTAATTTCTGCACGGCAGATCTTTTCTTGGAATCTCCATGAGAATTCTTGCTTGATAATTATTTCGTTAAGAAATGCTCGTGCTACCTCTGCATTTTCTTTCAGAATTTTCTGATCGATCATTTTATGTAAGCCCACCATATTACAGATATTGAATATACAAACTGATTTTTAAATCAACGTGCTTCATCGATTTTTCTTCATTGACTCCATTACAGTTACTTCTAGTTGCTCTTCAATTTCTTTTTTACAATAGGGACACAAGTCACTTTTTTCCAACCACATAGAGAAGTGTTCAGCATGACCGAAACCCTCACAATGAGGGCAAATACTTACCTCTGTGCCTAATCCAATGCTATTCAAACAAACGAAGCAATATGGAAGTTCGTTTTTGCACTTTTTGCAATATTGTAGAATAGACGAATTTTTAGTTTTGCAATAAGGGCATTTTATTGTTATACTTCCCCCTTTTCTTTTGGATAAAAACTGTTTAGCAGAAAATAATTGTTTGAAATAGTCAGTTCTAATTTTCTCATATTCATCTTTAGACATTTGTTCTTTTTCTTCATCAAGTATTTCAAGAGTAGAATTTAATACTTCAATTTTTACTTCGAGCTCCTTATCTGTTAATAATTTCATTTTAATATTTTCTGCAGGGAGATTTTTTTGAATGAATTTCATAGTTGTATAATACGTACCAGCTCTTGTTCGAATCTCTATCACGTCCCCATCAAAAGCTGAAATTGCTGAAAGTAGTTTATTCTTATCAATATTGAGCTTTTTATGTGGTATTTTAACAGTAGATTTTGCAATTGGTTTAGCATCCAATTGCTTCTTCATTTTACTAGTTAATTCTTCAACTTTTATAGCCAATTCTTTATTTGAGTTTATTTTCTGTAAAGTTTCAATTATATCATTCACATTTTTGATTGACTTTTGCATTTTTCTAAAATCAACCCTAAAGAACATATCAAATTTATTTTGGGAGACAATTGATAGGCTTGAATCTATATCTGTCAATACATTCAACAATTCAGTTAATGTTTTTTCATCTTTAATCAAAACATCCAGATTTAAAGATTCTAAAATAAATGTTCCAGCTAGTATCATCAATACTAATCTCTTCATTTGATCTTTAGCAATGGGATCTTTATCCTGTAAGAGAATTTCAATAGCAATTTCATTTACCAATACTGCAGCAATTCTATTTCTGAATTCATTTGAAATTGTAATTTCAATTGCTTTTTTAATTAGTTGATCGGAAGCGTTTCTTTCGTCTAACTCATTATCTATTTGTTTTCTAATCTCGGCTGCTTCTATTTCAAGCTCTTTCTTCTTCTTTTTCAAAGCTCGTTTTGCTAAAAAACCAACATTGAAATTCGATAAAAGATAAAATGACACTCCAAAGGCAAGAAATAGACAAGCCAAAATAACTATGATTATGATTTCATCACCCAGATGACTTAGTAACCCAGCAAATACAAAACTAGCCAAAATAGAAGCTACAAATATAATTCCAGTAATTTTCCACATTTTCTCTGAAATTTTCTTTCTCTGTTCGTCCAATGCTACACTTTCATACATAGATTCTTTGCTTTTTTTGAAGAGGGATATTTCAACTAATGGTAAGGCTTTTTTTATACATTCTGAAATTATTTGCTGATTGTTTAGGTTATTGTCTATTTCTGCTACTTGTGCACTCATTAGTTCTTCCCTCCTGAAATCAATTGAGATTCTAGAATATGCTCTTTGCAATTTGGACAAGAGCCAATAGCTTTTAACCATTCTATAATATGACTTGCATGTGCATAGGTATCACATTTTGGACATCTAAGCACTTTATCATCTGCATAGATGTTTCTCTTACAAACACTACATTGTTGTATTTCTTTATCACAACTAAAACAACTTTTTTCATTTTCAATAAGTTGACTATCACAAAAATAACAAATCTTGATTTTGTCTTCTTTTCTATCTTCGATGATCTGATTGATAATAAACAATTCTTCATTTTTTTCTTGAATCAGTCTAAAATAATCAGTAGATAAGATTGCTTTTGCTTTGTATTTTTTCTTTATCCCTTTTAATGTTTTAATGATGGTCTTTTTTCTTATGGTTAGTTCTTGTTCAGATAATTCTTCATACCATACAAATGGCATTGTATCTTCTGACTTTAGAAGATTTGATTCTCTCTTGAAGTATTTATCAGGTATGAAATAAAATTCTCCTCTACCTGTTTTAATTGAAAAAACAAGGTTATCTTCTTTCAAGTTTGTTAGAATCTTTCTAACTTGACTGTTTTTCAGGTTATATATATCACTAATAGCATGAGCAGATAAAGGCTCGGTAGTTATCCTAAGAATCTTAATTATCTGTGAAGTAAGAGATTGTGTATCTATAATATTTCTCATGAAAACCCACCAATATTATATCAATTTACTATTGAACATATAAAATGATTGATTCAAAAGAGAGAGAATTTGTAGAAATAACGCACAGCAACAAATTATCATTTAAAATAAATTAGCAAATATTTAAGTGATAATTTACTAGATATATTATACATACAAGTTGAGGATAGAAAATGCCCAAAAGACAATCTAAAGTTATGCAAGAACCAATTGCTGAACCACAGAGAAGTAAGGTTCTTCTTTATATTTCATTTGCTTTAACAGTTATTGGCGCTACAATGGCATTATCTGTTACAGTTTTAATTGTTATTCCTGGTTACATTGAACTCTCATGGAGTACTCTTTTTACGAATCCATTAACGTATATTCTCATAGTAGGATTAATTCTTGTAACTGCAGGGTTAATTATGCAAAGAATTATTACTCCACCTATGAAAGCAACAGAAACAGAAAAATTGAAAAGTAGATTGGAGTAAATCATTCTTCTCCTTTCCATTATGATAAGAAAAATTGCCAGCTATTTTACCAAATTTATGCAATGTTTATCGACTAGTTTTTTGAATCTTACATAGTCGCGCATTTTAACTATCTTTAATTGAGAACCAAATTCTCTAAGATTTAAATCTTCGAGTTTTTCAAGAGCTGTTATACGTTTCTTTGAGTCATGTCTATCTTTTGAGAGATAGATATTAGCTTTATGAGATTTCAAATCGATTATAGTAATAATTCCGTCATCAAGAATTGTATGAGGATCTGCAAATTCAATAAATCCTGCATCTCCGAAACTGAAAACTCGAATATTAACTATTTTAACTGAATCATTTAATTTTTTAAGTAATACCAGAACTGAATCTTTTGATATATCAAGTTCTTTTTCCCAATGCTCTTTTCTAAATTTGGCGATTATATTTTCAACTGTTTTATGATTATTTAGAATAAACCTTTGCTGCTCATCTTTTAATAGAAGAAAAATCGAACATGTACGTCCGTGTTCTGCAATTCGACTGTCTTTAGTATTTGACGCTTTTACAGAAAAAGAATAGATCAAGTACCTTTGATTTGGTCTTTCAAAGAGGGGTAAAGGACCATACAAACCACCAAGCATATCATCTCCGCAATGGACCGCAGAAATACCATGAATTACTAATTTGTTAATCAATTTTTTTGGTAGTTTAACGATACTATATCGAGCCACTGGTCCATCATCTTCGAAAACACCAAAAATTATTCCTGTAAAAGCTTTTCTTAGCTTTTTCGGTTTTTTTAATGAGGGTGTTTTATCTGTTTCAGTGGTTGACATTGATCATCCCTTGTAAAATTAGTTCTAGATAGCCCTTAAGATTAATTATTTCTTTTTGAGCTATAACATAAATTAGTAGCTATTAAATAAAAAGTATTTCATTATATTATTGCTACTTGTTCTTTGATTTTTAGCAAAGAAATTGGTATTTTCCAATCATTTTCTATATAACCATTCAAAAAATATATATCTAGTAAAAACGAATGCAGTAGTATCAATGATTAATCTTTCAAAACAATTGTAAAAACAATTGAGATTAAGAAGTGAAAAAAAAACTCGTGAAATGACAAACCCTTATTTGGAGGAGAAAAAACTGTCGCCGAATGATGAGAAAGAATTTAAAAAGTTACTAATTATTGGATCTATAGTTGGGTTAGTAGGTGCAATTGCACTTATATTAGGAATGATTTTACAGTTTAATGTCTTTAATACCGTAGAAATCAATGTTTTTGGCATTGTCGTTGTTGCATTTGCTTTCGGCATATTTTTAATCTGTCTAATAACGCTTCTCGGAACATTATCTGTAGGATTTAGTGTTAATGACGAACGACCAGGTTTGTTAGCTTTAGTTTTGTTCATATTTGCACCAACAGTTGTTTTAACAAATTTTAGTACTCCTTTGTATTATTTGCTAGAAATAGGTAATAGAGAGCTAGATCTTGGTTTTGTTGGATTTGGATTTTATTTGGTTTATTTAGGTGCCGGATTATTCCTTATTTCATTCATATTCCATGTTTGGACTTTCCTCTGGAAAAATAGGTTGGGCGATTCTGGTGTTAATGTCGCAGATAGCTCTAATGAAATACCTATGATCAAAATCTTAAGGATAATTAACAGTATCTTGATTGTTATTGCTAGTATTGGGATAATTTTTGGTATGATATTACCAGCTTATTCATCAATTGAAAATCCCAATGTTACAGGATTCTTCATGTATGAAAACGGTACACATGTCGATCTAGAAGCTATGTTCTTTTTAGCTTTGCTCTTTAGTATAGTAGTAACAGCAATTATTGTTATGCTTAGTAATTTTGGAGTTGTTAAATCCACTAGAAGCGAAATACCATTACTAATACTTCTCGGAATTACTTTTTTAGTTCCAGGTTACATTCCAAAAGGAAACCCGTCCGGTGTTTGGACTTCTCCATTCTTTGAATTATTAATCACAATGCGTGAAATTGTATATCAAGATACAGAACTTAGCTTCACTACTATGGGTTGGGTTCTAATAGTAGGAATATTGGTTCTACTCCTAACGGTATTCATTGCATCGATTACATTCTTCTTTAGCAAATCAGCAACAAAAGCTGTTAAAAGGGTTAAATCTTCTGTGAAGAAGGTTAAGAAAGGAAAATTCCCTTCAAGTCCTCCATCCGCTAATGTTGGAGGATTGGCATCACAATTGGCTAGTTCAGGTCCTCCTTCAGCTGCAACAGGTCCTCCCTCGGCTGCATCAGGTCCGCCATCTGCTTTAGGACAAGATCCAACAGTTTCATCCTCTCCGCCCACACCACCAAGCTTTTTAGCTTCATCAGGTTCACCTCCAAGTGCAGCAGCAACAGAAAAACCAACATGCCCATTCTGTGGTAAATCATTAAGATTTATCGATGAATACCAAAGATGGTACTGTGACAGTTGCGCACAATACGTATAATAAAATGGAAGGATTTTCCTTTCATCCTCTTTTTTCTTTTTTTTACTTTACTTCTTATTGATTAAGAATTAATTTCTATATGAGACTTACACACCAATAATTAGTGAATGAATAAATGGATTATTTATTCGTCATTTTCTCTCTCTTAATCCTCTGATAAAATAACAGTAAAAGTTATCCAACACTTTTCGTAAATCATACTCAATTTTTCTTTCTAGTATCAGAGAAGAGAATGTAATTAAACCAAAAAGATTGCCCTTTTTATTCGATTATTTTTAAAAAAAAGAGAAATATTATTTCTTTTGAAATAATACTTGTTCTAAATTTGTTTTATTGCTTTAATAGTGTCTTTTCTGAAGATAATCCAAGATGTAAAAGCTGCGGATATAAGAGCTGTAATGTAGAGAAGACCCGTTGCAAGTAAAAGTTGAACCGGTTTGAAAACCAATTCATTTGGTGGTATTGTTGTTGAATAGGTTAGTATTTCAGTAAACATATATGCCGCAAAAGTACCCAATACCGCACCTGCTATTGATCCAAAAACAACTAACGTCATTGATTCGGTTAAGAACATACCAAAAAGCTGTTTCGGTGACATACCAAGAACTTTCAAAGTAACCACTTCTCTTTCCTTTTCAATAGCTTGTATTAGAATCATCAAAGTAATAGCTGAAATGGTTATTATTAAAGAAGATATGAATGATGAATTAAGTGATCCATAAAGCATAGTATTTCTTAAACTACCTTCAAAAGCTTTTTCAAGATCTTCTACATTTTTGACCGAACGACCAAGTTCTTCTTCTATTGATAATGCAACTTCTTTGATTCCAAAATTGGGGTCCACTTTTACTATCAAATCGCCAAAAGAGCTAAATGAGCTGTATGTGAATGTCTTTACATTTTCATACGTACCAATTATAACAAATCGATATACAGTTCGACTGGTGTCAGGAACACTCTTGTAGTATCTTGGCATGAAGTTAAAAATACCCTTAATATTAAGAGTTCTGTTAAGAACTCCAAATGGATATTTATCATAGACAATATCAATTGTATCTCCTCCTTGAGTATTGATCCTATCCAACTGTTCCTTTTGCATAACAACATCAGTATCATTCACAATTTTACTAAAGAATTCTTCTGGATCATTTCCTGGGAGATATCCATCATCAAAATATGCTGTTTTAGCAAAGACTTCGGGATCTATGCCAATAACTTGGTAAGAATAGACTACATCGCCATAGCTTATTACCTGTGATGACGTTCTAATGTATGTAGCAGATTGCACGCCTTCTATTGCAGAAACTTGTTCTAAAGTGACATTATTTCCAACATTTATTCCATGAATTAGAATATCAGAACCAATTTCATAATAAGCATTTTCTCGATCATAGTCTTGATATGATTCTATAGTAACTATCGATGAAAAGATGAGTGTGAATGTTAATGTGATAAGTATGAGTGATCTTGCTGTATCAGCTTTTCTTCTTGAACTCCGTTTAAATGCGAGACCTACTATTTCAAGATTCTTTGTCTTCCACGAGATATTTGAAAGACGTTCGATTGCATACGGATATATCCTCGATACTAGTAGAACTCCTCCTAAAATTGAACACACAATAGCTGTAGTGCCTATGCCATTAGCAAAGGAGTAAGCAGAAGGTCCATCCAAATTAAAGAGAACAACTATCCACAGAGCAATACCAACAATCATCAAGAATATATCCAGAAATGCTTTTTCCCAAAACGATTTCTTTTCTTGATGCTCCGTGTATGCTTCTTGTGTTGTGATAGTACTCATTTTCCAAATATTTAATGCATTGATGAGGATTGCTAGAACAAAACCTATAGTAATTACTGAAAAGAAAATAATTAAATTTAATGTTGGATTAATTGCTTGTCCTGAAAAAGACAAAAAGCCGGTACTTTTTGATAGCAGCCAAGAAAAGAGATAGCCTAAAACAAATGCAATTAAGATTGCTGAAATAGTCATCTCAATAACTTGAAAAATTAGATTCATCATTACATCTTGCCTTGAACTACCTCTTTGCAGCATAGAAGATACATGACGCTTTTGACGTCGTTTCATTAAATTAGCTGAATAATTAGTTAGCGATAAGGCCATTCCAATTATTGGTGTAAGGAATAATATACCGAATAATTGGAAAACTAGAAATTCTTTTCTAAAATTATCAAGTAAGATCGACATATCATTATATACGTGTAATGTGTACCCTTCTGCTTCAAATTCTCTTGTTATTTCCTGTGCTAATTGATTTACTTGAGCAATTTCGTTATGCAAATCAAAAGAATCTATCTTCTCAAGATCAAATGTAATCCTTCCGAAAGGATTTGTATAACCAGGTGATGCTCCTTCAACATTTGCTACAAAATTACCAAAGTTTGTATAACTAGTAATCATAAATTGATCAGAAAATTTCTCGCTCATTGCTGAGAAATCAACACTCATTGGTCCTCTAACATTATTAAAGGATTCAGTTGTAACGACACCTGAAATATTAAAATAAGCACCCGCTTGAGGAATGCCCCTAGCAATTACTTGTTCATTTGTCTCTTGAAAGTACCCTGTATAACAAGGAATAGTATCTAGAAGAGAGATATTTGTATTAGCTATTGTTGTAGTATCGACTACAGCAATGACATCATCGATTTTTTGAGGGATTGTTCCATTGTAAAGAATTGATTCTAATGTGCTAAAATAATCAGGCGGTATTGCATAAAGGTTAAAGTCATTTATCTCATTTGTAGAGTTTCCATCGGAAATATCAACAACTGCGAAGAATCCCTTTTCAAGAAACCAGTCAACTCGTTTTACTCTTTGTTCAAGCTCAACAGCTTCTATAGCTGCTTCTGAAATGTCAAGAAGTTTAGGTATGCCAACGCCAATTTCACCTCTAAGATCATATGCACCAACATCTACAATAAACTGATTTGGAGGTACTTGCTGATAAAAACCAGTAAATCCACCAAATTGATAACTGTACATAAACATTAAACTTGATGCAATTAGAGCAAGACTTATTCCCAATCCTAGAAACATAACAAGAGTGTTCCGTCTATTGAGGAAAATCATGTTGTAATGAAATTTAATTTTCTCGATTATTTTTGCCATTCTAAATCCTTCTGCAAACTCGTTTATGATTCACAAGTCAAAAATTTATAACGAAAAGTAATAAATAAGCATTTGTAAATCATTGATAAAAATAAACAAGACTAGTGTTCAAAATTAGCTTATTTGATTGTGTCTAGTATTATGTTCATTACAAATCATGTGAAAAGTAGTAAAATGAATTGTTGGAAATCAGCAATTTGCTTCATAGAAGTATATTTGAACTATATAATATACATGGAATTTGAATAAACAATATTTAACGAACTCCAATTCAAAATCAATTTAGAAATTTGATGGTATTAAATTTCTCTAGAAAAAAACATGATAGATTTCTTCTTTTTTTAGAAAGTAATGGTTTTTTATGCCAATTATTATTTGAGAAAAGTATTTACACTGAAACAAACATTGTTTTTAATCCAAGAGGTTAGAAAATTGAATACAAGATTCAAACAAGCAGCTCCTTGTGGATTGATTTGTGATGAATGTCCTTGGTTTCAAGGCAAAATGGAAATGAAATGTCCAGGTTGTTCTGAAAAAAAAGGCAAACCTTTTTGGGGTGAATGTGAAATTTTTCTTTGTACAGATATGAAGCATCACGAGCATTGTGGACTATGTAAGGATTTTCCATGTGAAACTGTTATCAATCAATTTGATCCAAATAATCCCAAGGGTAAGCAAGAAGCAATTTTTCGTGTGGGTCAGCTTGCCATAAGGAATAAAATAGGCACAAAAACATGGTTAACAAAAAGATCCTGTAGTTCTTTGCCAAAATTTGAGTGAATTTTTAAAGAAAAATATTTCTGAGGTTCATTGGTATAGAAAAAATTGATATTAGTATTAAAAATTTTTATAAACTAAAACAAAAGAATAAAAATAGAATAACTTTAATTTGTATTTAAAAAAAAGTGTCTGTCTGAAGGGTAAAAATATGGTTGTAGTTGGTGCTTACATTCTCCCTCATGGTGCTATGATTTTGGATCCTAATAAGGATAAAATTCCAAAAGAAGCAATTGATATACATCATGCAATGATTAAAATGGCTAAAAACATAAACGACTTGAAACCTGATTTAATTTTTTTAACAACGCCACATGGTATTGCACTTTCAAATGATTTTGGGATTTATATGAACAAAGGTGGAAGTGGTAGTGCAGAATGGAATAATGATTACAAAAAGTATAAGGTGCAAGTGGAATTCGATCAAGAGATAAGCAATGAATTGATAGAATATCTCCTTGATAAGGAAACAGCTATTCATGGTATTGCTACTTTTTCTCTAGGAGTAGATGCCCCATTTAGATGGGCAGAAGCTGTTCCTCTATGGTTTTTAAGAAAATTATCTACAAAACCAAAATATATTATAATGTCTCAACCAATGAGACGCCATGAAGAAACTAAAGAACTTATTCTAGAAACACTCACTCTTGGAAACGATTTGAGGTTATTTTTTGAATCATTAGAAAAACGAGTGGTAGTAATCATTAGTGCAGATTTAGGTCATACGCATCAAACAAATGGACCATTTGGATTTTCTGAAGAGGTAGAACTTTTTGATAAATTGATGGAAAAGTGGGCAGGAACACTAGATGAAAAATTACTAATTAAGAAGGCTGTTCCTAAACTTGATGAAGCTCTTTGTTGTGGTTACATTGGTTTTATATTACTACAAGGAATGTTAAATGGGAAAGGATTTACACCAGAAGTTATTACAAGAGCAACCCCATCATATTATGGGATGATGATAGCTCAATATACAAAAAATGAGTGAGTAGATCACAATTAAAGAAGATTTCCAAATTGCAAAAATTTGTTTATAAAAAAGTAAAACTATTTGTATCGAATTTTTGTTAAAAAGTTCCTTTTTATGAGGGGAATTGATTCTTTTTCGAATTTTGTTATATTCTCCATAACGGAAAGATTTTAACTAAAGAAGCTAAAAATATTAGATAGGAATAGTCAACAGTCAATTGTTGATGGGTGATTTCATGATCTTAAAGAAGCTTCGAAAAAGTAAGTCTGCTGTTTCTAATATTTTGTCTACTATATTGATAGTTGCATTAATGGTTACTTCAACTGCATTAACATACAGTGTTCTAATACCAACAATTGACCGTGGAAGATTAAATGCTACTCTTTCAACCTCAGCTCTCTTTCTAACTAAATTTGATGGAGCCTTACAAACGCTAATGTATGACGGCATTGGCTCTACAAGAAATTTAGAAGTAGATGCTTTTTCAGGCAGTCTGGATTTTCGAACTCAAGGATTAAATGTTCGCTTTTTTATTGATAGCGGACTCTTTCTTCCAATTCCAGGTTTGTCGTATGGTGTTGCTAGATTTACAATTCCGAGTGATATTGCAATAATGGATCGCTCTGCAGTTGATTACATCAAAGGTAATGCCTATTTCCCTCTAGCAATAAGTGATGAAGGCTCTTCTGATCCTGCAATGCTTGTAATGACAAGACCTTCGAATGATGAATATAGAATGGAATTATGGTACCGACTTTTCCTTCATGTTAAAGACACTGGTGTGGGTGGAGATATTGATCTTTCTATTGTAGTTGTAGAATTTGCCGCAAGTGAATCTGTTCGTTCCTTAAATGAAGGTACATATTCTTTAATGCTTAACAAGACAAGTTTGGAACTAAATCCATCCAAATATGGATTTGTAAGCGGTAATCCAATAATTACCTCTGGTGATGATTTCTACATGACCATCAATAAGAATACCGGACCGCAGATTGCCTTCTCATCTTTAGGTACACGAACGAGTGTTTCAATAAATCTTATAGTAATTACACTAGGAATACAAGTTATTTCTCTATTCTAGAAAAAAATTACTAGATAATTCTATTTTTTTAATACTTGAAATATTCCTTCAACTCGCTTAATTTTCGAGAATCAACCATTTCATCTCGAGGATTTGCTTCAATTATTTTCATTAGATTTTTAAAATGTCGTAATGCAGCAACATGGTCATTTTTTTGCAGAAAATAGAGAACAGTGTTCATCATGCCCTTTGCCCCAGCAATTTGAATTGTTCTATTTTTAGGATTGGTTCTTGAAAGATCGCTTAACTCGAGGGAAAATTCACTGATGGATGGGGTTTGACTACTTAAAGAGAAATCATAAATAGCATTTACTAGGATCATTGTTAATATCTCTTTTAGAGGTTCATTTTGAGTTTTATTTGTTAATTCACGTAAATGATTTATTTTTCCCTTCAAGTCTGTCTGAGAACTTCTTCCAAAATAGATGGGCATGGCATTTAATATTGCTCTACCATAATTGAACAAAACATCCGGGTTCTCGTAATATTCATCTGTAAAAGCAATTAATTCCAAAATTAGTTTATCTGCTTCGTCATATTTCCCCTCTTCAGATAAATCCATTGCCTTATTAAAAAGGGCATTCGATAATTTCTTTTGAACTCCTCTATCACTAGGATTCTCAGCAATGTTTTTTCTTAAATCATCAATTTGATATTGCAATTAATCACTCTCAATAATTGTGTTTATGAGCTTTCAGCAATTTAAAACTATCATTCAAGTTAAAAAATAATCATTAATTAAATACCTTTATCATTGAAATTTCTAAACTAGAAATCTGATTAGAATCAAACAATATCAATTTCATAATTCTTAACAGGAATAACATAAACACCTATTTCAGAGACCTTATATTTAACTCAAAACAATAAAAAGAATCTAGTTTCTTTTTAAATCATAATAGAAGAATTAGTGCAATTCCACCTATTGTCAATATTGTTCCTAGAATTATTTTCCAATCAACCCTTTCTTTCAAAAAGAGAATTGAAAGCGGAGTAGCTATCAATGGTCCCGAGGCAGCTATTACTGATGGAGTCGATGAACCAATTCTTTCAATTGCCAATAGGTAAATAATATTTGCTGCAACTAAACCAAGAAGTGCAGCGATTGCTACAAAAGAGGTATTTTTCCAAGTAAATTTGCTTTTGTTCTTCCCTCTATTTGTGCCAAAGAAAATTACCAAAGTTATTGGTACTAAGAAAATCATTCGTGCACCATTTAGTGTTATAATATTGACATCAGTTTGTTCTAAACCATAGCGTATCAATGTAGTTCCCGCAGCCCATGTTACTGCTGAAATAATTGACAGAACAATACCCAATATCAATTTGTTCTTAAATGGCGAGAATTTTTGTTCGTTGAAATCAATTGCTGGATCAACATTTTCAAATTTAATTTCATCTATATTAGAATCAATTGTACTCTTATTTTCATCAAGCTCATTTTCTGTTTCATCTGGTAATGGTTTTTCGTTGCCAAGATTTTCACCATTAACTTTTGAGAGAGAGATGAAAACTACTCCAATAATTACTATTACTATCCCCAACATTTTCAACCATTCAAAATTCACATCAGGAAAAAACACTACTTCTAATACATAAGTTAGCAATGGATAAGTCATTGCAATTGGATAAGCTTTTGAAACACCAATTAATTGAAGACTGGCGAAATAGAGGAGATTACCAAAAACAATACCCATTAATGCTGCAGAGACAAGAGGTAATAATACTTTCCAACCAATTGTGAACATCAGCATGAAATCACCCATTGCAGCAACAATAATTAGAAAGGAAAAACTTGCAACAACAGTTTGAATAAGTAATAATCCAGAAGGTTTCAAATCCTTACCTTGTGCTTTAATTATTACAGTTACAATACCTGAAAGAAGCATATTTCCAATTGCGGCTATAATACCTAAAGTTTCTGGTTCCAAATTTGTTCACGCAATTCTCAAATTAGAAATCATTTATGAACTCTTGTGTATGTATACTAATGATGGAATTCCCTATTTTACTGTAATTTATAAGAGGATTTTTATTTGATAGTAAAAACTTTCCATTGTCTAAAAAAAATAAGTGATGAAATTATGAGCGAAAATTTTGAATTCGATGAAGATACAAAGTGCATTTATGAGATTCTTAAGAAAGAAAATGATATTTCCTCTAGAAGGGTTTTGGAACTCGCTTCGTCAGAGGAATATATAGAAATCTGTTCAGGGTGTGCATCAGGTGACACATTCCTTCGAGCAATTAAGAAAATGGAAAAAGCCGGTCTTGTTAAATCGTCTCTGGGAAAGGGCGGATATAAATGGCATCTAAATCAATAATTGATTTATAGTGTTTTATTAATACTAAGAGCTGTTTCTAATGACAGACAATGAGAAAACAAGAGATCTCTACAAAAATATAGAACCAGAACTCAGAAAGTTGTTTAATTCCCAATCTAAAAAAGAGATTCTGTGTGTCTATTCTATTTTGAAAAAGGAGAAATCGCTCTCAACAAAAAGACTAGTTGAAATCGCTCTTTCTCAAGAATTTAATCATTATTGTAAAGGTTGTGCAGCATCTGATAGTGTTTACAGAGCAGTTAAAAAACTTCAAGAAAAGGGTTTTGTTTTATGCCACTTAGGTAAAGAAGGGTATATTTGGGAATTCATGAAATGAAAAGCGAAATGTTTTCTATCAGAGAATAAACAAAAAAAATGGCTAAAGGGACTTCTAAATCCCTCAAAATAATCTATTCTACGACTGTTTCTACGTGAGTTTCTTCTCGCAGAGGTCTACGTAATACTTTTCCTACTGGAGAGAGTGGTAATTCTTCACGATATTCAAAGAATTTAGGAATTTTATAGGGAGCAAGATTTTTCTTGCAATATGCTCTTAATTCTTCTTTTGTATACTTTGGTGCACCTTCCCGAAGAACAATAACTGCTTTGATTACCTCGTTAACCAGTTTATCTTTTATTGGAATCACTGCAGCCATAGAAATATCAGGATGATTGCAGAGGCAAGTTTCTACTTCTAAAGGCCATACTTGGAATCCTGAAGTAAAGATACAATCTTTCAGCCTATCAACAATCTTAAAGAAACCATCTGGAGACATTTTTACTACATCACCTGTTTTTAACCAGCCATCTTTAGTTATCACATTATCAGTTTCATCTTGTTGATTCCAATAACCCTTCATTATTTGTGGACCCTTTACAAGTAATTCACCTTCACTTGTAAGATTGTCTTCATTGTACGAATCTAATGGAATATCTTTACCTGTGTTTATGTCAATTATTTTTACTGTAACACTTGGAACTGGAATTCCGATACCGTCTTGTCTAAGAGCTAGATCAGCTGGATTTACGTGAGTTACAGGGGAAGCTTCTGAGAGACCATAGCCTTCAATAAGAACAGCACCGGTTCTTGCTTCAAATTTAGTAGTAATATCAGGATGAAGAGCACTTCCTCCAGAAATACTCATTCTCAATGACGACCAATCATAATCAGCACTTTTGGGATGTTCAGCTAATTTTTGGAATAATGTTGGAACACCAGTGAAGAATTGTATTTTATATTTCTGAATAATTTGCATTATTTCTTCCAGTTTTCTTGGATCTGGAATAAGAACAATCATTCCAGCAGCAGCCATAGGCCAAAAGAATGAAGTTGTCAAACCAAAAATATGTGAGAATGGTAATGCACCAATATTTGTAGGTTGAATACCAGGGTAATTTCCACCAATCCATTCAACCCAGAAATCTATGACAATTGCTTGTGATACTAAATTTCTGTGAGTAAGCATTGCGCCCTTTGGTACACCTGTTGTACCGCCAGTGTATTGTAAACATGCGAGATCATGTTCAGGATTCATTTTTGGGCGAATATCTTTGTTCTCACCATTTTTTAATACTTGAGAATATTTTAATTCTGCTTCTGAGATTTTAGTATTTTTACGAGCAATAATATTCTTGTAAAGGAATCCTTTAATGAAACTAAGTTCGTCTGCAATGGATGAAATTATAACATGTTCAAGATCAGTTTCCGAGCGTACTTCTCGAATTTGGTTCAAAAAAAGATCTAAAGAAACAATTACTTTTGAGCCACTATCTTTTAATTGAAACTTTATTTCCTTTGGTGTATAGAGAGGACTAATAGCGGTCACTATTGCACCCAAATAAAGAACACTTAGATAACTAACAACATATTGTGGGCAGTTTGGCATTAAAAGGGCAACTCTGTCACCTTTTTTAACACCTAATTTTGCAAGTCCATTTGCAAATTTCTGAACTTCAACTTTTGTTTCTGAATATGTTTTCGTTTTGTCTTTGAAGATAAGAAAAGGTTTTGAGCTTGCTTTTTCAACCGACTCATAAAAAAGCTCAATCAAACTTAAATTTGGAACATCAAATTCCGTAGGTATTTTTGGATGATATTTCCATTGGGCCATTTCAAATTACTCCTGAGATTTTAATTTAAATTATTTTTAAATATAAAATGTAACTATACATTAGACTAAGTCTTTACATACTAAAAATTCTTTTTAAAACTTCTTGTAAAATATTAGCTGTATAGACAAAAAAGAACCTTTTTCTAGTGAAAAAAATTATTTTTCTAAAGTTTCCAGAATTTTCAATATTCTTAAGCTGGTATCTTTATAACCGTATAGTTCTTTTTTGAAAGCTATCTCATTTGAGAGCATAATATCTAATTTTTCTTTGATTTCAGTTGGTTTTGCTAAAATATTTCCTCCAGCTTCAATTGTTTCCAACCATTCAGTTTGTTCTCTTACAGTTACACATGGTTTCTCATGCCAATATGCTTCTTTTTGAACTCCACCTGAATCGGTTATAATCGCTTTGGAATCTTTCAATAATTTACTGAATTCAAAGAACCCAACTGGGTCAATAATATTGAGGTTATTGTTTGTTTTTTCAAGAAGCTTTAATGACTGTAACTTGCGTTTTGTTCTTGGATGAAGAGGTATAACAACAGGTAAATTTAATCGTCCTAATTCATCCATTATTTTTGGTAATTTTTCATCTGTAGTGTTTTCTGCCCGGTGTATTGTGGATAAAAGGTACTCGTCCGGAATTTCATCACGACGAGGTATTGCATTTACTTTATCCTCAATCATAAAAGCAATTTCATACATTGTATCACCTGTTTGAAAAACATTTTTTGTAATACCTTCATTTTTTAGGTTTCTAACGGCAACATGAGTTGGACAAAATAGTAAATCAGAACAATGGTCAGTAAGAATACGATTGATTTCTTCAGGCATCCTTCTATTGAAACTTCTAAGACCTGCTTCAAGATGAGCAACTTTTACATGCAGCTTGGCTGCTGCTAGAGCACCACTTATTGTTGAATTTGTATCTCCTGGAACGATTACAACATCAGGTTCATTTTCAATTATTACTTTTTCAATTGCCTTTAGCATCTCACCTGTTTGATATCCATGTAATCCCGAACCCACACCTAAATTATAATCAGCAGGTTTCACATCCATTTCTTTGAAGAAAATATCAGACATGTTGATATCGTAATGTTGACCTGTATGCACCAAAATATGATCATGTTTAGATTTGTTTATTATTTTAGTAAGTGGAAACATTTTAACGAAATTGGGTCGAGCACCAACAATGGATAATATTTTCAAATACAATTCCTCCATTTCAATAATAAACGATATTCTATGGAATTAACTTATGATAGTTAAAGAAATGCTACTTTTTAAATTTACTCGAATACTTCCTAGATTATAGATATTACTACATAATAAATGAGTTAATATCATCAATAGACTCAAAATAAAGGCTTTAAGCAATTGAATGGTAACTTTTATGTTTGCTATTAATAAGAAAATCAAAGTGTCAAAGATGGTTCAGCAGAAAAAAATACTCGTTGTGATACCCGCACGAAATGAAGAGAAATTTATTAGGAAAACAGTAGAAGTGCTTGGTGAACAAAACCCTAAGCCAGCAAAAGTAATTATTATAGACGATGGTTCAACAGATAAAACTAGTCAAATAGCAAAAAAAGCTGCTGAAAAAGCAAAATTAAATTTTGAAATTATTACCAGAAAAGATAGAGGATTTTCTGCTTTGGGTCAAGCAACACTAGCAAGAATATATAATGAAACGTTTAGATCTGTTAACTTGTCAAAATATGATTTTTTGGTCATAAATGGTGCTGATGCATTATTAACCAACGATTATTTTGAGAAACTATTAACAAAGTTCAATGATAATCCTGACTTAGTTATTGCGAGTGGTTATTGTCCAGGAGAAAAAATCAACAAAGGACATGCTCATGGCATTGGTAGATTCTATCGGATGGATTTTTTTATAAAAACTTGCAAAGGCAGATTTGAAATTAGTAATGCATGGGAATCAATTCCAATATTTTTAGCAAATGTTAATGGTAAAATTGTTAAAAGTTACCAAGAACCAATATTATATCACTTACGACCAAGATTTGCTAGAGCAGCAGATCGAATTTATATCTTGCGTGGAGCAGCTATGAAAGAAGTTGGTTATTGGACACCATATGCTATTGGTCGTTGTATGCTCGTGAGCAAAAAACACAAAAGAATTAAGGTTGGAATTTTGATGCTCGTTGGTTTTTATAGAGCAAGAACGAGCAAGCGTTTAGAGAAATTAGCAAAAGAATATCGAAAGTATCAAATAAATTTTGTAACAAAATCCTTATTGACAAAATTATGAATCCTAAAATGAAAAGGAGAAAGCTCTTTCAATTTTTTTATTTCTCGAACAGAAGAATTTAAAATCCACTCAAGTTCAGTATGTATATTATCAAATGGTGCGAGAAATCTTGACTAGCATTGATCTTCAATCTCTAATAAGTATTTTACATTTCGGAGGAGCTTTAATTGGACAACCTACGGTAATTCCTGCAAAAGTACCAAAAACAGAACCAATATTTACTTTTCCTTTTAGAGATGAGAAAATTGATTTCCACCCAGAAAAATCATATAATACTCTCTATGATATAACTAAGAATTTACTTTTTAAATATAGAGACAAGAAAATTGGTTTACCTTTAAGTGGAGGAATAGATTCAACGACTATTCTGTATTTAGTTCAAGATATAAATAAAAAAGAAAATCTAAATATTACTGTTAAAGCGTATAACCAAGTATTTGATTTTAGAGATGAGTCAAAATATGCTCAACAAATTGCAGATCAAACTGAAACCGAATTAGAAGTCATTCATCAAACAACCAGTCAAAATTTAAAGGAATTTGATGAAATATTGAAAATTTTTCCAGAACCTATAATGGGAAATGCACATATGAATACTATATACAAGAAAATGAAAAAGGATGGAAATATTTCTGCAATAAGTGCATTGGGTGGGGATGAATGTTGGGGCGGATATCCTAGTCATAGAATTTTTCATGATAACCTCTTTTCAAAACACATCTATCAAGCTCAAGGAATTAGAACAAAATTACTTAGGGTATTGTTTACACCAATAAGTAAACAACAATTGTGGATAAGGTACAACTTAAGATTTAATCCTAAAAAACAATTTTTGAATCCGAGAAAATACCGAAAAGCAACGAAAAATATAGGGAACAATTTGATTAGTAATATTAGGAATTCACAGTATATTTGGTTTTATTACAATTATCTTGATGTTAGTTCAAAATTACCTAATAATGGCAGATTTAACTTGTGGGATGCAAATGAGCATTATACATTTACAAAATGCGAAAAACTATACAAACATCAGATAAATGGTGTAGGAGTTCTTAATGGTCTAGAAATATTATTCCCATTTTTAGAACCAGATTACGTTAAATATTCACTTGCGATTGACAAGTCAAACAAAATCAAAGATGGTATTTCGAAATGGGGGATGAGGCAAATGATGAGAAATAAGATTCCTGAAAACCTTCTAATGAGAGGAGCATATGGTGACAAGATGGGTTGGGGTGAATTGTACCAAGTTTTGTGGGAAAACGGATACAAAGAATTTTCTGAAGAATTGCTAACAAAAGAAAAAGTAGAGGAACTCGATATACTTAATTGGTCATTGATAAACAAAACATTGAGCAATCTCAATAAAAGGTTTAGAGGAGCTGAAGCAAGAACTCTAATTACAATGTCGTTATTCCAGAAAATACTAGAATAAAAAAAGACTTGAATGAAACTAATGAAAAGTTGATCAAATCAAAAGAATAGAAATGATAAAAAATGATTTCCTAGGTGAGCAAATTTGAAAAGAATTTTAATGTTTTCTCATAGTTATGTTCCAGATATTCGTATAGATAAAGAAGTAAAAGCTTTATTTGAAGAAGGTTACGAAATTTACTTTATATGTTCAGCAAAGGGAAAAGGACAAATATCGAAATATTATAAGAAAGTATTTTTTGTCCCTCTAACGCGTATGCAAAAGGCATTCATACCCTTTTCATTTCGCAAAGCGAAGAAAAAATACCAAGAGATAATTAGAGAAATCTCGCCAAACATATTGCATGCTCATGACCTCATGGCTGCAAATATTGCTTTAAAAGTAAAGCCCAAGAATACTAAATTTATTTATGAAGATCATGAAGTTTGGGAGCTAATTAAAAAACTAGAATTGAAAGAAAAACAAAATATACTAAAAATACCATTACGAATATATCAATTCTT
This sequence comes from Candidatus Heimdallarchaeota archaeon, assembly GCA_018238155.1. Classification (GTDB taxonomy): domain Archaea; phylum Asgardarchaeota; class Heimdallarchaeia; order JABLTI01; family JABLTI01; genus JABLTI01. Next base: position 61,606 of record JABCTZ010000026.1, read on the forward strand.
GGCAGTAAAATATTTAACAAAAAGAATAATGAAAAAGGCAGATTTAAACATCGTAGTCCAAAGACATTGGATAGATTTCTATAAAAAACGTGGAATTAAAGAGAATAAAATAATCTCTATCGAGAATTTTTCTTCCAGAGAGATGATAGAAGAAGCACTAAGTGAAGCAAAATTTATTGATGAGTTTATTCAAAATGATCCTAGAAAGAAGCTAGTACACTCTTCAAGATCGAGCAAACCTTCTGATGATTATCTAAGAAATATCACTACATTTGCAGAAGCAGTAAATGAATTAGAAAACTGGGTTATGGTTATTTTTGGTCCTGTAGACGAAAAATTTGAAAAACTAGGGGTGAAATTTCTACCTCCAAGAAATGTTTTAGAATATTTAGCAAGTTGTTCGAAATGTGATGTAATGATTAATCCACTTGTAATCAATGAACGGATTCATTATTGCTCACCAAATAGATTATACGAAGCTACTGCTTTGGGTTTACGTGTATTCTCACCAAAAGCACAAGCATTTTATGAGAATTTCGACGATATGCTAATTTGGTTTGATCCGAAAATAACCAAAAAAGAGATAGTGAAAATTCTTCAAAATATTGATGAATACCCTACTAAGAAGGAAATACAAGAGTATTCAAAGAAGCATCATAATTGGGATAATGAAGTAATCAAGCTAATTGAAAGCTATAAAACGATTGAAATAGAAATAAAGAACTTTACTAGGAATTAAAAGATTTAACAGAAACATCTTACTAAAAAAGGAATAATGAGTAAAATATACTTTAATCCCATTCATTTGAAAGAATTCTATACAAATAAATATGGATACAAGAAAGGAGATCTCCCACAAACGGAGGAGTTATCAGGCAAAGTATTAACTTTGCCAATGTATCCTGATTCATCTAAAGATAATTTAGATTATATGATACAAAGTATAAAGGAAGTAATTTAATTTTTGTCTCATAAACAAGTATTTTAGAGGATGAAAAAGATACTTGAAGAAAATGCTTAATTTCCGTCAATATTTCTTATCTATAATTTCAGTTATTAATTGAGCATTTCTTTCGGTTGCTTTACCATCAAAGCTAATAAATTTGTTGATCAATTTTTTTCTTTGTTCTTTCAAAAAATCTTGTAGCATCATTAACAAGACATCTAGTTAACAAATTGTATTTGAAAGTATGAGGATGAGAATAAATATCTTCAAAGAGGTCAACGAAATCTCTTCCTTTCAATTCAGTAGTTATTAGAAAAATCTTATGTCCTTTCTCTTTCAAGCTTCTTGTTTTTTTTCAATTCTAACATCAGGCATATGATTGTGAGTTAACATTAGAATATTTACCATTAGTAATTACCTCTTCATTCTATGAATCCATTACTTAGCTATTTGAGTAATAATTCTCGCATATCTAGATGATGCTTTCCCATCAAATTTTATGAGATCTTTAATGAGTTTTTTCCGATTCATTGTGAGTTTTTTCTGAGCGGAATCATCATATAAAGATTGGTTTATAGCATTCACAAGTTCTTCTTTTGTTTCTACTTTTAGTACAGCTCCTGAATTCTTGAACAAGGTATTCTCTTCTTCATTGGGAGGAATGAATGTAATAACCGGTTTATCAAAAAACATTGCTTCTAAACCTGTAGTTGAGTGAACAGTAATAGCAACATCACATACATTTAGAACGTCAAACAAAGGCAAATTTTTCTGAACAATTGCACTAGTTAAATTATATTTATCATTTATCAAATTAGCAATTTTCTGTTCATCCTCTCTGGGGTGAGGTTTCCAAATTAATTGTAAATCTGAAAAATTTTCTTTTAATGTTTCTGCTATATTCAAATTAAAATAGTCTCTATTTGCTATTACAGGTAATGCTTGACTTAATATAACCACTGTTTTCTTTTTAGAATTGAAACCTAGTTTCTCTAGAAAGTCATTTTTATTGAAGATTTCTTTTTTCAAAATAACATCCCATTGCGCACTACCAACAATTTCAACGCGATTTTTTGGATAACCACCAAATTTAGTAATTAGTTCTTTAGTGTTATTTCCATGAACACAAGTAAGATCTGCAACATGATTGCATTTATCATCTACATCATGATTTTCCTCGTCACAGATCATATTGTTTGAAACAAAATATTCAGGAGAAGCGAAATTGATAAACCCATGTTGAATAGCTATAGTAGGAATTCCTAGAGTTTTTGCTGAATAGATAAACGCTTTCCCATTAGCAGCATGTTCATTATGCAACACAATTACTTTTGGTTTGATTTCTTCAAGTAATTTCAGAAAAAGAGTATATTTCTCATAAGCATTACTCATTTCAGTTTTGAAAATCCTAAACAATTGAAATCTATTGACATCTAACAATGAAACTCCTTGATAAGTAAATGCTTTTTTGAAATCATTATTTTTGAATAATCGTTTTAATCGTCTATGAACAATTCTTCTATTCTTATTTGTTCTCAAAGAGATTCCTAGCGTATGATAATAAAAAATGGGTATATTATTCATTTGTGTTCTAATTTTATGAATAGTATCAAATTTTTCTCTTTCGGATAAATTATCAAGAACTTCGATTGAGTAATGATCGTAAGCACCCAATTTATCAATTTCTAGTTGAATGTTCTTCTGATAGATTTCATGTTGTTCTAATTTACCTTCAAGCGTATACCCTAATCGAACATTAGAAGCATGTGAAAGATAACTAATAGTTGGGTTTATTGTTTCTTTTCTGGGATATTTTTTAACTACTTTTTTACTCCACCTTAAAAAAAGCATAGAATGAAGCATGCGTTTTGGTCCTGTAAAAACATTGATGGCAAATTCTATGAATTTCTTATGTAATTTCTTGAATAGCAGTTTTTGTGAAACAATCTTTATTCCCTTATCTTTACAGATTTCCTTAAGAATGTTGAACTGTTTATTTGAGGTATCTAGTAAAATAGAACTTGGGTTGATTTCTGTGATAATATTACTAATTGCATCAACAAATGAAATAAACTCATGATCTCTAACATGGCCAAAAATCTTGTTCGGAAGAAACCACCAAGTATTCAAGTTGTCAATCAGAAAGTTTTGAAGAAGGGATTCATTAATAATAATCTGTTTTGAAATACCTACAACAAATTCTCCTTGGAATTTCCTAGTTTGTTCAACAATATTAGAACTGATGAATTCATCAAGATTTTTTGTTTTGATGTTCTGGATATCTGTGAGTGTGAAAGCACTGCCATCAGAATTAATTACATATGTAGAATCAAATTTTGATGATAATTCTCTTAACTTGTTTTCTAACCAAAGAGAATTATTTCTTCTAGAGAATACCAGTAAAGTATCACTTTCACCATTCATTAAATTACCTGCACGATTTCCTTGATTTTTCTATTATTAAAGATTATTAACAATAATAAATTTTATACAACTTACTTTGGATATTTATATAAGGATAAGAAGCTTGTAGGATAGATATCATTCAGAATAACACTAAGTAATTAGTTTAATTGAGGATAAAAGCATGAAAACTTTTAGCATTGGTAAAAAGAAAATCGGCGATGGGCAACTTACATACATCGTTGGAGAAATGGCTTGGTCTCATGATGGTTCTATTGAAAACGCAAAGATAATAATTAAAGCAATTGCAGATGCTGGATGTGATGCTGTTAACTTCCATGTAACTTGTTTGGAGAATTACATGGTACCGCATTATCGACTTAAAGACAAGATTTCTGCTTATGATAATTTAGCTAAATTAACTTTGAATTTTGATGACTGGGAAATACTTTTCGAAAATGCAAGAGAGCTTGGTTTGAAAATAAGTGCTCTTTGCAATGACTTAGAAAGCGTTGAATTCGTCAAGAAACAAAAAGCTGACATTATAATGTTTCATGCTAGCGGTTTGACTGAGGAAGAATTAATTCGAAGAATTGGTCAGATAGGCAAACCAGTATTTTTTGCTGTTGGTGGTTCAACAGTAGATGAGATACTACAAGCAATTAGATGGTTAAACGAAGAAGGTTGTGATGAAATTGCTTTATTGTATGGTATGCAAAACTATCCAACTAAATTAGAAGATAATAATGCTAATTATTTAAAAACATTGAAGGATATTTTTGAGCGTCCCGTTGGGTTCTCTGACCATACAGAAGGTGAAGATCCTTTGGCACTCATTGTTCCTTTAATGGGAATTCCTCTTGGAGCAAATATTATAGAGAAGCATGTGACTTATGACAGATCAGCTAAAGGTATTGATTATATTGCTGCTTTAAATCCTGACGAATTAGTTATTTTTGTCGATCATATCCGAAGAATTGAAACCATTTTTGGTAGTAGTAAAGTAATGGATTTGACAGAAGCTCAAAGAAGTTATAGACAAACTGTTAGAAAGAGAGCTGTTGCTATCACAGATATAAAAGCAGGTCAAGTAATCAAAGCAGAAGATATTCGTTATTTACGCTCAGATGAAGGGATTCAACCAGAGAATATTAAATTCTATTTGGGACGAAAAATAAAGAAAGATGTAAAGAAGTACGATCCCATAACAGCTGAATTATTCTAGTAAATTAATCATGTAACTGAGGCGCAAAAAGTGAAAGTAGGATTCAGTATAACTGCAAGAATGAAGTCAACTCGATTACCTAATAAATTGACTCTTAAGATTCAAGACAGAGAAGTAATTGCTTTGATGCTTGATCGTCTCAAGCAAAGTGATGTATTGGATGAAATTATTATTGCTACATCAAATAACCCACAAGATGATATCTTATGTGAAATCGCTGCAAGAGAAGATATCAAATGCTTCAAAGGAAGCGAGGATGATGTTCTTGAGAGATTATATTATGCAGCAAAAGAGTTTGATGTGGACTTTCTTCTAAATATCACTGGTGATTGTCCTTTGGTTTCATTTGATTTCATAAAAGATATTGTTCAGTTATACAAAGATACCAATGCTGACTTAATTACATCCTTCGATTTACCTCATGGTTTCTTTATTTATGGCATGAAGATTGATGCAATTAAGAAAGTCTTAGAAATCAAAAAGGGAACTGATACAGAAGTTTGGGGTACATATTTCATAGATTCAGGACTATTTGAGGTTAAAACATTAAATGTACCAAAATCATTCATAAGAAAACACTATCGTTTAACATTAGATTATCCTGAGGATTTCGAGTTCTTCCAAGCAGTTTATAATGGTCTTGGAAAGGAAGCATATAAAAAATCAACTGAGGAAATTATTTCATTTCTTGATGATCATCCAGAAATAGTAAAAATCAATGAACATTGTGAAGAAAAGTATAAGAAACGATGGGAAGAACAAAGGAAGCTAGATTTGAAATGAAAATTGGTATCATTGGATTAGGTTCAATTGGTCAAAGGCATGTTAGATGCCTTCAGCTATTAGGAATCAAAGACATCGTTGCTTATAGAACAAAAAAAGGGACCACAAAGAAATTACCAGCTGATTTAGTTAATATCAAAGAGGTATTTACTGAAAGTGATTTTTACGCAGAAGATTTGGACGGAGTAATAATAGCTAATCCAACTTCACTTCATATTAAATCATTGAAACAAGCATTAGAGCACGAATTACCTATTTTCGTTGAAAAACCAATCGCAAATTCAGTGAAACAATTGGAAGAAATAAATCAATATGATAGAAGTAAAATTATGGTTGGTTTCTGTTTAAGATTTCATGGAATTACGAAAGCTATTAAGCAGTTTATTTCAGAAGAGAAACTGGGTGAGATTGTAAAAGCAAACTTGTATGTTGGTCAATATCTTCCAACATGGCATCCAGATACAGATTATAAAGCTGAATATTATTCACGAAAAGATCTCGGTGGAGGAGCTCTCAGAACTTTATCGCATGAAATTGATTTAATGGTTCATTTCTTTGGGAAGCCAATTGAATTGTGTGCATCAGTTGATAAATTGTCGGAATTAGAAATAGATGTAGATGATAATGCAATTATTCTTAATAGAATGGATAATGGTTCATTAATTACAGTTGAACTAGATTTCTTGAATCCAATTTCAACTAGAAAAGGAGTGATTTTCGGTTCAAAAGGAAAACTAGAATATTCATTTTCTGAATTAACGGTTAATTTTACTGGTTATTCAAACAACAGCGAAGTCATTTATCACAACACAGAATTAGATTCAAATCAGATGTATGTTGATCAAATGAGAGATTTCATTGAATTAATGAAGAAGAAGAAAAGTATTCAATGCACATTTGACGGTAGTGTTATTATAATGAATATAATCAAGTTAGCTGAAGAATCTTCCAAAAAGAAATCTTGGATTAAAATGGATTAATAGATTGACAGGTTGAAATAACATGAGAAACTTATTTGATCTTGATGACAGAGTAGCTATTGTTTTTGGTGGTAATGGATATCTCGGAAAACAATTCTGTAAAATATTGTTGGAATATGGAGCAAAAGTGTACAATTGTGATGTAGCCTTTTCGGAACAAGGAGATTCCGATAAACTTTTGAAAGATTACGCAAAAAAATATTTCCAAATGAAAGTTGACGCTTCCAATAAAGAAGAACTTCAGAAATTAAAAAAGGATATAATGAAAAAAGAAAAAACAGTTGATATTTTGGTGAACTCAATAACTATGAAGGGAAATGATTTCTATCTGCCGTTCGATGAGGTTTCACTAGAAGGTTGGAATATTGGATTAATGGGTAACTTGACCATTCCTTTCCTGACAATTCAAACGTTTATTCCCATCATGAAGGATCAGAAAAGCGGATCAATAATAAATATCTCATCACATTATGGAATGGTTGGAAACGATCAGCGAATCTATGAAGGTTCAAATTTGCATGAAATTTATGTTAAAGACTCACCAGACCTAAAACGCATTTATTCTCATGGTGTATACAATGCAGCAAAAGGTGGTTTAATCAACTTCACAAAATATTTGGCTGCATACTATGGTGAACAAAATATACGAGTTAATTGTCTTTCTCCCGGAGGAGTTTATTATGAATCCGAAAATGAAACATTTTTGAACAAATATTCAAGTAAAGTTCCTCTTGGTCGAAAAGCTAACCGAGATGAGATAAATGGTGCACTGATCTTTCTTGCATCAAACGCCTCAACTTACGTTACAGGTCACAATTTAGTGGTAGATGGTGGATATACAATCTGGTAAAGTATTTTGATATTTTTTCCACATCTATAGTTATTATTCTTTAATTTTCGCAGGAACACCATATGCTGTACAATTATCTGGTAAATCTTTGATAACCACTGCACCAGCACCTACTACAACATCATTACCAATCGACATATTTGGTATAACTGCTGCACCTGTTCCTATCAAAGTTCTTTCACCGACATGAACTGTACCAGAGAGATTTGCTCCAGGAGAAATAAAAGTGAATTTTCCTAATATGCAATCATGATCAATTGTAGCACCAGTGTTGATAATAACTCCATCACCAATTTGAGTATCAGCGTTGATTATTGCGCCTGCCGTAACTAATATTCCTTGACCTAGCTTAACAGATTTTGAAATGATGGTCTTAGAATGAATTGCATTTACAATTGTGTAATGTTTTGCAAGTGTTTCGAATATTTCACTGCGAATCTTATTGTTCCCTATAGCTATAAATATTCCTTTTGCTTGACCTTTTAGTTTTCCAAGCAGGTCATCGATACTTCCTACAACAGGCAATCCATAAAATGTGGAATCATGTTTTGTAGTATTATCATCAATATAACCCAAAACTTCATGCGTACCTGATGATTTTATTGCATCCAAACAAACTTTACCATGACCACCGGCACCAATAATATATATCTTCATTATTCTTCACACTCGGAATATTAATTATTTTTTCTCAACCATTTTTCTATTGATTGCTATACTTGAAAGTATATTAACTATTTTTTCGCTAGAATTTCCAGATCCATAAGGATGTTCGCACTCTCTAATCTTATCCTTGTGTTTCTCAGTTAAGCTTAATTTTATGGCGTTCAAGATTTCTTTCTTGTTATTGGAGACATCAAGAACATAGTCAGCTTTTTCTCTATTCAGTTGCCGGGTACCAATATTAACTACTGCAATCTTCATTGCGGGAGCTTCGATAATTCCACTACTAGAATTTCCTATTATAACATCAGAACAGGCCATAATCCCAAGGTACAAATCCCGTGGTATATTCTTATAGGTTTTCAGAAATGGAAGTGTTTCATATTCTTTGATGACCTTGATCATCGCTCTTCCACCTGCATCTGAATTCGGATAAATCAAGATGCATTGTTTCTTGAGTTCAGAAATCGCTTCTAGAGTTTCTTTAATTTGGTTTGCACTTTCTTCAACTTCAAATGTATTTGGATGTTGAACAACTAATAATAATTCCTCATCTGGATTAATACCTAGTTTCTTTACAACCTTCTCTTTAGAAGCATATTCTTTAACGTAAATTGGATTAAGACCAGGAGCTCCGACAACGTAAATATTCTCTGGTCTTTCATCCATAGCGATTATTCTTTCTCTGCTCTTTTTTGTAGCAGGTAAATGAATACTAGCAATCTTTGTTATCGCATTTCGATTCAAATCATCTATTGTACCCGATTGCTCGCCACCATGTAAATGTGCAGTTGGGATATTCATGTGAGAGGCAGCAATAGCTGCTGCAAGCATTTCCCCTCTGTCTCCTAGAAGAAGAACAATATCGGGTTTTTTCTCAGTAAAGCCTTTGGTGAATCCTATAATTGCCTTACCAATTAATCGAGCCATCGCTGCTCCTGTATCTTCATTTTCTAGAGATTCGATTTCAACATCTACTTTGAAACCTAATTCTTTGATCAAATTAATTGTACGACCAAATTCTTCAGATAAGTGCATTCCTGTCGCAAAAAGTGATAACTCAAGATTGGGTTCAGCGATTATTTTTTTAATAATTGGAATATAAATACCGAAATCAGCTCTTGTTCCCGTAATTATACAAATTTTTCTCATACTATTTGCACCTTTGCAGTCGAAGCTTAAATCATATCCCAAGTTATTACTTGATCTATTTCAATATCAATTCTCGTTTGCTGTCCTAAAACAATTTTCCAATATTTGGGAGAAATGCCTTTACCAGGTCTTTTTACTGTTAACATTTCTTCTGTGAGAACTGTTCCTTTAGGGATGGCAATAGAAGCGGTTATGCTTTTTCTAGCAACAGCTTTAATTGGAATTTCATTTGAAAGTAAACGTTTTACAGGACTGCCCATTGATGCTTCAACATTTCTAATTCCATCAATCATTGCTTTCATTTCTTGTGGTTCAAGAGAAGCTTTGTGATCAGGTCCTGGAAGATTTTTATCTAAAGTGAAATGCTTTTCAATAACTTTCGCTCCAAGAGCAACTGCTGCGATTGGTACAGCTATCCCAGGTGTATGGTCTGAGAAACCTATTAGTACGTCGAAGGCCTGTTGGAAAGTTTGCAATACTCTTAGATGAACATCCTCGAATTTTGCTGGATAACTAGTTACACAATGAAGAAGAAGAATATCATCACAACCTCCTTCACGAACCCATTTTATGGATTCCTCCACATCACCTAGACTTGACATACCTGAAGAAAGTATTACTGGAGTATTCAATTTAGCAATCATTGTTAGTAATGGGTAGTTATCTACATCACCAGAGCCAATTTTGAAAGCGGAAGTTTTAAGCTCTTGCAACAATTTTGCACTTTCAATGCCATAAGGAGTTGAGAAACATTCGATTGTTTTATCCTTACAATAACCAAAAACTTTCTTTGTGTCTTCTTTTGAAAGTTCTAACTTCTTGAGCATATCATATTGAGTTTCATCTTTATCAGTTAGATCTTTTTGATAAGCAGCTTTCGGCGCATCTTTCTGAGCCAAATTTTCTGCTTTGAATGTTTGGAATTTGATTGCATTTGCTCCAAACTCTATTGCTGCATCAACCATCTTATAAGCAGTTGCTAAATCGCCATTATGATTAACACCAGCTTCAGCAATAATAAAAGCAGGATGATTTTTTCCAACTAATGTCTTACCAATTTTTACTTCCTTCATTTTGTTCTTCCTCACTCTTATGATGGAATAATGAGTTTTTGCTTGTTTAATTACTTTCTTCTCGCTCAATAAATTTAACTGAACTGCTATGGATAAAATCTAATTTAAGTCAAACGATTGTTAGGAACATAGTAATAAATAAATAACTAGACTTGAATCTACAATAACATAAGTGAAAAAGTATCTAACATCAAGGAGATGACAATAGTGGCATGGAAAATACCTTTGTTTAAAATCTATTGGGATGAAGATGATGTAGAAGCAGTTTCTAACGTTATCAGAAGAGGAACATATTGGGCTAATGGTAAAGAAATTCCTGAATTTGAAGAAGAAATTGCTAAATTTGTAGGGACAAAATATGCAGTAGCTTTTAATTCAGGGACATCTGCTCTTCATGCTTTGTTTCTAGCTTATGATATTCAATCATCAGAGGTTATCGTTCCATCCTTCACATTTATAGCTACCGCGAATTCAGTTTTGATGGCAAATGGGAAAGTAGTTTTCGCGGAAGTAGAAACAGACAGCTTTGGTTTAGATGCAAATGATGTTAATGAAAAAATTAACAAGAAAACAAAAGCAATTATGCCAGTGCATATTGCAGGGCAACCGTGTAAGGATATTAAAGAATTAACTGATATTGCTCAAGATAAGAATTTATTACTTCTAGAAGATGCTGCTCAAACTCTAGGATCATACAATAAATATGGAAAATCAGGTGCTTTTGGTGATGCTGCCATGTTTAGCTTCTGTCAAAATAAAGTTATAACAACAGGAGAAGGTGGTCTGTTAGTTCTTGATGATGAGAAAATCTATGAAAAATTGAAGCTTATTCGATCACATGGTCGACTGGAAAGTTCAAAAAATGATTATTTTTCTAATATAAATGATAACGAGTATATTCAAATTGGATTTAATTTCAGAATGTCAAGTATGACAGCAGCACTTGGATTGGCACAATATCGAAAAATCTCAAAAGTTCTTGAAATAAGAAAGCAAAAGGCAGCATATCTCAACGAACATTTAGGGAAACTAGAAGGACTAACAGTACCTAAAGCATTTAACGATGCAAATCATATCTATCAACTTTATATTCTAAGATTTGCAGAGAATAATTTGAGAGACAAAGTGCAACAACATCTGCAAGATAAGGGCGTTATGTCCAAAGTCTACTTCAATCCCATTCACCTAAAGGAATTTTATCGAAAAACATTTAGTTACAAAGAAGGAGATTTGCCAGTAACTGAAGATTTGTCAACCAAAGTCTTATCTTTGCCAATGTTTAATGATCTGACAACAGATGAAATGGATTACATGATTGACAGTATAAAGGAAGTGTTATGAGTGAACGTTGATGAGAAAGAGCTAAAAAATGTCTTCAAAGGTAAAAAAATCTTAGTAACTGGTGGTACAGGTTCAATTGGTAGTCAGATTGTTTTTAGATTGCTTAAATATGAGCCAGAAGTAATTCGTGTGTTTGCCAATGATGAAAATGCTATTTTCCTTATGCAACAAGAATTGAAAGACCATGACAATCTACGTTTTCTATTAGGAGATATCAGAGATAGTAAGCGATTAATTAGAGCACTAGAAGATATTGAGATAGTTTTTCATGCAGCAGCATTAAAGCATGTTCCCCTTTGTGAGTACAATCCATTTGAAGCTGTACAAACGAACGTTCTAGGTACCCAGAATTTGATTGATGCAGCATTAAAAGTAGGAGTGAAGAAGGTAATCAACATAAGTACGGATAAAGCTGTAAATCCTGCAAATACAATGGGAGCTACTAAATTATTAGCTGAAAAGTTAATAATTGATGCTAACTTTTATCGAGGAGATAAAGAGACAGTTTTTGCAAATGTAAGATTTGGCAATGTTTTATACTCAAGAGGATCTGTTCTTCGAATCTTTGAAGAAGAAATCATCAATAATAAGCCAATAACAGTCACAGATCCAAATATGACAAGGTTCATGATGTCAATTACAGATACAATTAATTTAGTTTTTAAAGCAACACAAATGGCTCTAAATGGTGAAATCTTCATTTTAAAAATGCCTGTAATAAGAACGGGTGATTTGGCTACTGCTGTTATCGAGAAAACAACTAAAGAGTTGGGGAAAAAGAAGAGTGATGTCAAAATAGTTGAGGTAGGCAGACGTCCTGGTGAAAAGGTATTCGAAGAGCTTATGACAGAAACAGAAGCAGGTTTTGCCTTAGAAACTGAAGAGATGTTTATCGTGTTACCACAGCTGAATATTCATGGTTTAATAATGGACCCTGTAGAGTATAAGAATTCGAAGGAAACCGAAATACATCGTTATGCCTCATCAGATTTTGAACCTCTATCTAAAGATGAGATAATTAAATTACTAATTAAAAGCAGAGAAAATAGTACGTTAGAGTTCTTAAAAAATTAACAAAAATCTCATCCAAACTTTTTGGCAAAGATTATATGTGAAACCCTTATCAAACATAGCAAAATAGAGAATAAGTTTTATAAGGATTTTAGGCAAATTATTTTTTGTGATTTATCATGAAATATTGTAAAAAGTGTGTGATGCCGGATACACGACCATACATTACATTTGATGATGAGGGTATTTGTTATCCTTGCAGACATTACGAGGAAAGAAAGAACAAAGATTGGGATAAAAGATGGGGCGAATTGGAAGCTCTTGCAGATAAGCATAGAGGACGAAATGGCGATTCATATGATATGCTCATCGCTGCGAGTAGTGGAAAAGATAGTTATTTCAAAACCTATATTTTCAAAGAAAAATTGAACATGAATCCACTTCTTGTTTCAGTTGATAATTTCAGCTGGACAGATACAGGCAGACAAAATTATGATAATCTCAGTGATGAATTTGGCGTTGATATTCTTCTAATGTCCATGAATCGAAGAACTGCTCGAAAGATGCTCAAATTTGGATTAGAGAAGCAGTTAATTCCAACATGGTATTGGGATAAGGCAGTATATGCATATCCATTACAGATGAGCATCAAATTAGGTGTTCCTTTAGTTTTCTGGGGTGAAAATACTAGCTTTGAACGTGGTGGACCAATAAAGGAAGACATACCTGATGCACTTGTTCAGCTCAAAAATGATGTAGTAAAACCTGTTCCTTGGGATTATTGGTTAGCTGAAGGAGTTACTATGAAGGATTTGAACCCAGCTGTGTATCCAAGTATGGACGAAATCAATAAAGCCAAAGTGGAAGCTCGTTTCCTAAGCTATTATGTACCATGGAGTGACCATGAAAATTATAAAACGATGAAAAAACGTAGTTTCCAATCACTTGATGATACTGGCGAATGGAAAAGAGAAGGTATCCACATGTTTCCATGGTTACAAGTTGATACTATTGGTTATCTTGTACATTGTTGGTTTAAGTTCATCAAATTCGGTCATTGGGTTGTCAGTGACTATACGAGTTTAGAGATCAGAGAAGGTCGAATGACTCGAGATGAAGCTGTTAAATTTGTCAATGAGGAAGAATACAAACTTGATCCAAAGATGCTTGCAGACTTTTTAGAATTCATTCACTATAAAGAAGAAGATTTCTGGAAATTAGTTGATAAATTTGCCAATCATGATATCGTAGAGAAACGTGATGGTGTCTACAGATTAAAACAACCTATGAAATAATTAACAAGAAATCAAAGTACTTTTTAGTACTTTTTCTTTTTTTATTTCGAATTCCATTTGGTGAGAAAATGCCTGAGAAAAAAACAATCATATTTACATCGGCTTATAGTTACCTTTCAAATCCTCAATATTATTCCTTTGTTGATAAATTAAATGATATCAAAAAGGTTTACTTGCACGTTAAGGATCCACTTAGCGTAGTATTTGATGAGAAATTGATTAAGAAGGATGAGATATTACGTTATTTTGATGAGTATATTGAAATTGATTATAATTTAAAAGAAGAGCTTCTCAAAGTTTATGAGGAACGACAAGGTTTCTGGAAACGAATATCTTTCAAGATCATTAAACCATATTATGATTACAAAAAACGACTTCTTAGCCATCTTGACCAAATCAAACCTGATGCTATTGTTACATGTTCAGATATGACTGTCAGCGATAGAGTGATCAGTGATTGGTGTAGAAAGAAAAGAAAATCACAGATAATACTTCAAAACTGCTTTATTGATAACATCAATTATACAAAATACAATTTTAGACATAATGTAAGATATTTTTTCTTTAACAAATTACTCAGAGCTCCTTTGTATATAAAACAACATCTCTATGGTAGTGAAAATTACAAAAGCCATTTATTACTGTGGAGTGATTACTACATTTTAGACCCCAAGAGAAAAAATACTCATTTCATTGGGAATGCTGTTTTTGACAAACTATTCCAACAATTCTCCAAAAAGAAGAAAAAATCAGATATTATTACAATTTGTACTCAACCACTAGACGAATTATTCAGTGTTAAAATATTTGATGAAGTCAACAAATACTTCAAAATTGCACTGGAAAAATTCCCAAATGTTTCTTTTTATATGAAAGTACATCCAAGAGAGGAGATTTCCAAATATCAAAAAATCTTTCCTGAAAAGAAATACACGAATGTAAAAGTAGTCAAAGATTATAATCTGCATGAATTGCTCATGAAATCCTTTGGTCAAATATCAATCAATTCCTTTACTTCTTTTGAAGCAGCAGCTCTTGGAATCCCGATAATCATTCTTAATCCAAACGATGAAATTAATACTTATGATCACTTCAGGGAAGAAATCGACATCCGTATTAGAAAACCAGAAGAGATATCTGAAGCAATTAAAACAATTCAATCTAATGATTATTGGGAATTGTTTTTAAAAAAGAGAGACAAGTACTTTAATAAAATGCTATATTTTACCGATGGCAAAAGCAATGAACGAACAGCAGCAAAAATAAGAGAATTAGCTGCTTAAGATTTTTCTTTATTAAATTCCCAAATATGATCACAATACTTACTGCCTTTTACAATTTCATTTTCTCTTAAGAAAATAACACCAGGTAAAACATTCTTGGTAAATACTGAATCGGATAAACAGAAGGCATATGCTAAATCATCTATCCCGTCATCAATAAAGACTTCATAAATTGGACATCTGTTGTACTTGACTTAAGCTTCGTTTTTGAGGATTCAATTATCTCAAGATAAGGAGTTTTTGCAGCGTAATCTTCATAAAAAGCACGAAAACAATCAAAGCATCCTTGTGATTTTTCCTTGGTATTTCCGAGAACTTTTTCATAAATTTTAGTCATATATCTTGCAAAAGCATCGGTTGCAATTTTGAATGCTTCGTCATGGTTTAGATTAGCTTTTAAAGCTGCAAGTAAAGATTGAGTAGATAAGGATTTCTCATTCTTTCTGTTATATATTTCATCTTTTGATTTTTGACGTTCAATATAATCAAATCAATTCATTGATTTTGTTCATTTTAATACTATTTCTTCAATTTAAGATAACAATATTATGAATATTTACTACAACATTTTCAAAACTATTTCCTTAATACCATTGAAATCATCAAGATATTTCTCAGGAGGATCATTAGTATTCCATTTTTCCAAATCAATTTGCTTTTTAAAAGAAAGTTTCCTATATTGTGAAACGTTGATACGAAAATATCTTAGTTTAATAGAAAGCATTCTAGCTAATTTTCTAAACCAATTGACAGTTTTTTCTTTATTAACAACTATATGATTTTGAATGTAAGCTTCCATTCCATCTTTGATGGTTTTCTCAGCGTCTTGAATAGTAATTTCTTGCTTTTTAGTTAGATGATTGACTAGGCATTCATTAAATTTCTGAAATTTCTCATCATAAGTACCATTCTTTATGAAATGGTCTAGTCTGGAATACCTCGATGTTGATGAGTTTACTATTGATTCCCGTGCACCAAAAAGAATGTCCAAAGTTTGTACTTTCCCATGTATAATTGTAAGCATATCTAATAATATTTCACCAAATCTAACATCACTTGTGTTTTGAAGAACTTCTTTGTAAATCATTTGTAGAAAATCAGTTTGGTGAATGTAATAAATGGTGGGAAAATAATTTGTAAAATGAATGTTCAATCGGTCTTTTGGTTCTGGGGAGGTAATTGTCATATGGTTTTCTATTTTTTCTGAAAAGAAGAGATATTTTAGCCAATAGAATGTTTTTTTTGTGTTGCTTCGTTTTAGTGCTAAGAAATCATAATAGTAACCACCAGCTGCAGTAAATTCAGGATTCCTCTGGAGAAAGTCAATGCATTTCTTCATCGAATTAGGTGTAATAAAGTCATCATCTGCACATAATACACAATACTTGGTGGTTACTGAATTAATAGCTTCAAGAAATTTACGAAAAGGATTAACATCGACTGGGAATGAAAGATATTTTATATTCAATTTTGGAAATGCTGAGATTGTTTTTTCATTTAGAGTTTTTTTTTCCTTTGTACTGGAATCAGCTATAATTATTTGGTATTCAATTTCATGTTTATTGTAGTAAGTCAACAAACGGTAGAGATATTTATGACGGTTATATGTTGGAATTATCAGTGAAAGATTGTATTCAGAAACCAAATTTTAGTCACCTTATCAGAGGAAAATCTATGCAATGAACTTTATATATACATTAAGTTATTAAAATTGTTTACTAATTTTACTGCAAATATCAATAGTGAATTTGTCAATTCATTCAATATATATACCATGCAAATTTTAACGCTAGTCCAAATAAGAGTGATAACTCTTCTCTGTCCTTTTTTTTACTCAATTCTTATTGGAGTGGGTATTTCAAGAGTAATTTTTTTTGTTGCCTTGTTTCTTTGTCGGAACAATTACTATCAGAGACTACTCAAAAGACCATGAGAAAATGAGATAATAGAAAAAAGTTTTCGAGAAGACTGGTAGGAATAGCTATTATCTACAAATGAACCAATGACCAAATTTTTTTATATCTAGGTAGAATCTTAAAATACCAAAAACATGAACAACAATAAAGTAGGTGTTAATAATCACAGAGATAAATGCACATAATAGCAATCATTTTTGTTCAATCTGTGGGAAAAGCAAAAAAAAGGTTTTTCTCAAACGTAGTAATGTTCCTGTACATCAGAATCTTTTATATAATTCATACAAGGAAGCAAGAAATTGTGTTCGAGGAGATATTGAATTAGCATTTTGTAGTTATTGTGGCTTTATTTCAAATTCGAAATTTAATCCTGACCTTTTGAATTATTCAGCTGATTATGAAAATACTCAAACATATTCAGGTTATTTCTATGATTACCTTAATAATCTTGTACATTATCTTACTGAAAAATATGACCTTATTGGAAAACAGATCTTTGAAATCGGTTGTGGTAAAGGAGATTTTCTAAAACTTATATGTGAGAAGAATCGAAACAAAGGTATTGGTTTTGATCCTAGTTATATAGGTCCAGAACAGACTCCTGATGGTTCTGTACGCTTTATTAAAGAATTTTTTAATGATGAAAAAGCTAAGAGCTTTTCAAATATCGATTTTATTGCTTGCCGTCATGTACTAGAACACATAGAAAACCCACTTGAACTACTCTTAACCATCAAGCGATCCTTAAATATGAAGAAAAACACAGCAATTTTTTTAGAAGTCCCTAATGTAAAGTGGATTTTGACTAATTTTGTTTTCTGGGATATTTTCTATGAACATTATTCTTATTTTACACCAAATTCCTTAAAATATGCTATTCTAAAAGCTGGTTTGGAAGTCACAAAAACCTCTACAGCTTTTAGTGATCAATATCTTTGGATTGAAGCAAAACCAATGAAAAACAAAGATCAAGATATTGAATTACATTCGCTACATGATAATGAAATCAGCTCAGAAATTAATGCATTTGTTAAGAATTATAATAATCAAATAGAAAAATGTAAGAAATTAATAATTTGTATGAACGAAACAGAAAAGAGTGCAGTTTGGGGGGCAGGAGCTAAAGGTGTTACATTATTAAACATTTTAGACCCAAATGCTGAGTTGATTGATGCAGCAATAGATATAAATCCTAATAAACAAGGGAAATTTATTGCGGGAACTGGTCATCTTATCATATCGCCTAAGGAAATAAAAAATAAAAATTATAAAAAAATCTTAAATTTAAATCCCAATTATCTCAATGAAAACAATGAGTTATTAAGAAAAATGTCTGTAGACATACAATTGAGTACTTTATAATCCGCTAATAGAAATGGTTTTTCTACCAGCGAATAAATACAATTTATGTAAATATCTGTACAATTTTCTACTTTTTCTTAAGGAATCCATTTGGACAATTTGAGACAAATAATTTATTGTAACTATCATCTATTTCAAAATCTTTGTTTATCTTTAAGAACTCTTTAATTGCTTCTAAAGGATTATCTTCATTCCAATTTTCCTGACTTCCGTCTAAACCTATCAATTCAGGCATGATAGTATCAAAAACAACTAGATAACTTCCTGAAGTTACAAATTTACTATAAGCTCTGAGTTCTTTAATTACGTGATCTTTTGTGTGATTCGAATCAAGAGCAATTAGAACAGTTGATTGAGGATCGATTTCATTCTCGATTTTTTCAATTGTTTCCTGTTTAACGGAATCTCCTTCAATCAGCTTAATTCTCTTACTCATTGGATGACTTTCAATAGCTTTTCTATTATGTGATTTAATTTCTATATCTACACCAATTGCTTTTCCTTTGCCTAGGAGTTCTAACAAAGACGAGTAAAAAATCAATGCTCCACCATGAGCAATTCCAATTTCAATAATTATATCTGGTTTTACCTTAAAAATCAGTTCCTGCATAATAATTATATCTGAAGGTAATTGGATAATGGGAATACCTAACCAAGTAATTTCATATGAAAGATTATTTTGCCAACTTGTCCTAATCCATTGCCTACTATCTTCTTTCAATGTAGCTATATCTTTATTCTTTTTTTGCTTTACATGTTTTTTTAGTTCTGTTATATCATCTTCAGATGGCCAAATCATGTTTTTTTCCTCATTTTTTTTATTCTAGATGTTTTGATCTTATATAACGCTTAAGAGCATCTTTCCAATGTGGTAAATCTATATTCATGTTTGCGGCTTTTTCATTTTTTAGAGCCGAGAACAATGGTCTTCTCATCTTCCCTGTTAATCCTTTCCGGTCTACAGGAATTAATTTAATACTTATATCCAATATTTTAAATATTTCCTCAGTTAATTCATACCAAGTACAAAAACCTTGATTCACCAAATGATAAATTCCTGGTTGTTTTGACTTATGGTCTACCAACTTCAGAACCGCTTTACTTAAATCACTAGTAAATGTTGGTGAGACTGTTTGATCATTACTCATTTCTAGGAGAGATAATCGTTTAGAATCCTTTATTCTTTTTTCTATAAAATTACCTCCTTTTGATGTTGCTCCTTGAAAACCATACAATCCGCATGTTCTAATAATGATAGATTTTGAGTAGGAAATAGCCGCAAATTCTCCAGCTAGTTTAGATAACCCATATATTTGAAGTGGACCAGGTACATCAGTTTCTATATATTGTTCTCCTTTTCTTCCATCAAATACATAGTCAGTACTAAAAGATACAAACCAAACATCAAATTCACTTGTAATTTCAGCCATATCTTTGACAGCTAGGCAATTTGCTTGAAATGCTTCTAATGGATGATCTTCACATAATGGAACATTATGATACGCAGCTGTATTGATTACAATTTCTGGTTGAAATTCTTTCATTGCAGACAGAAAGGATTGTTTATCTGTTATATCTAGTTCACTTTTATTTGGTGCTAAAACCTCATTACTCGTTGTACTAAGATCATGTATTAAAGCAGAACCTAATTGACCTGTTTTTCCGATTACTAAATATTTCATAAAGAATCACTTACAATGCCTTTGAAATTTTTATCTAAAAGTTCATAATTTTTATCCTTTTCTGAAATATCAGTAATTTCTTGCGACCATGGAATATTCACTAAGGGATCATTATATCTAATTCCTCTTTCAAACTCTTTATCATAATATTCTGTGTGGAAATAGAGTAATGCAGCATTTTCTGTAATGGTTTGAAATCCGTGAGCAAATCCTTCTGATATGTAAATCATTTTCAAGTTATCTTCACTTAGAAGTTCTGTATGGTAGCTTAGAAAAGTAGGTGAATTTTTCCTAATATCTATTATTACATCAAATACTGAACCTTGAAGGCATTTTATAATCTTGCACTCAGCTCTGGGTTGTTTCTGATAATGCATACCTCTAATACTGCCTTTCTGCTTAGTCAATGAATGATTTATTTGAACAATCTCTTTTTTGTGAATTATTTCTTTAAACTCATTCTTACAAAATAATCTAGTAAACATTCCCCTGTGATCTTTAAAAGGATCAAGCATGATTACATATGCTCCTTCAAATGGAGTTTCAATAAACCTCATTAAACCATCTCAAGATTCGGTATAGGGATGATGAATTTACCACCTTTTTTATGATATACCTTTTGTTGTTCCATAATCTCTTTAGCAAAATTCCAAGCGAAAATAAGTAAATAATCAGGTTGTTTTTCTAGAATATAATCAGGTGAAACTATTGGGATTTTTTTCCCAGGCATATAAAATCCTTGTTTGTGAGGATTACGGTCAGCAACAAAATCAATTACATCATTTCCAATATCCAAGTAGTTCGTTAAAACAGCTCCTTTTGCTGCAGCACCGTAAGCAGCAATTGATTTGTCCTCTGCTTTTAATCTAATTAGAAGATTTTTTAATTCTCTACCAATCTGTATTGCTTGCTTAGCAAAATTTTGATAGTAGTTAATTTGCCATAATCCTAATTCCTTCTCTTCTTTCAAAAGTAATTCTTTGTTTTGAGTTATCTTATCTTGATGCTGTTCGTGCATAATTTTTATCCTTAAAGACCCTCCATGAATAGCTGTTCGTTCTATATCAACTATAATTAGATGATGATTCTTGAAAAGGTTATCAATAGATGAAAGAGAATAATAACACAAGTGTTCATGATAGATTGTATCGAATTCATTTTTATCAATCATATCTCGAACATATGGGAATTCGAAAATACCAATTCCATCATCTTTTAGAATTATTCTTATCCCTTCAATAAAATCATTCAAACCTGCAATGTGAGCTAAAACATTATTTCCAATAATAACATCAGCAGTTTTATTTTCCGCTTTTAATTTTGTAGCTGTTTCACTATTAAAAAATTCACAGAGAGTTGGTATACCTTTTTCCTCTGAAATTTTTGCTACATTTTCTGCTGGTTCTATACCTAAAACTGGAACATTATAGGTTTTAAAGTATTGAAGCAAATAACCATCATTACTGGCAATTTCAATAACAAGATTTTCTTCTGTTAATCCTTGTTCCTTAACAAGTTTATCAACAAGCTTCTTAGAATGTTGAAGCATAGTATCTGAAAAAGAAGAAAAGTAATAATATTTACTAAATAAAATTCTAGGATCAACTGTTTCATTTATTTGTACTAAAGAGCATTTAGGGCAAAAAACTAATTCTAAGGGATATTGTTTTTCTTGTTTATTGATATCTTTGTTTGAAACAAGAGCATTAGCCAAAGGTAAAATACCTAATGAGAGGATAGTTTCTATGTTAAAAGACTCACATGACCTGCAACTGAAATTTTTTTTCATATTAAATACACCAAAACCATATTTGTACTCATTTTGACTAATTCCGATTTATTTGTGTTTTACTCCATGGTAAAATGCTTTATTGCACATGTTAGGATAATTATTTTACAGAGTATTTCAAACCTATATTTATTTAAGTTCGTTTATCCTTCTTCTAATTTCATTGACAGATAGAGGTTCCTCATTAGAAAAATTGAAGGCTTCTCCATGAATTTTGTTATCCGCCATTTTACTTCAACCTTCTTACAAATAAAGACTATTTCCATAATTTCCAGAAAGCGTCATTATTATTCCAGAGCTTGTTTAAATAATTCATATCTCTAACATTATCCATACAAGCCCACATTCCAGGAAGCTTGTACATTTGAACATTGCCCTTTCCAGCAAGGTCTTCTAAAGGACCAATCTCGAAATCAGCATTTACATCAGAAGAAAGATAATCAAAAAGTTCTGTTTCATGAACCATAAATCCACCATTTATTAATCCCTGTGAGGCTTGTGGTTTTTCACTAAATGAGATTATTTCTGAACCTTTGTGAATTATTTCTCCAAATCTTGAAGGAGGATGAACACCTGTTAGTGTACTTATTTTTCCATGGGATTTATGAAATTTAAGAAGTGCATTTATGTCTATATTAGCAACACCATCTCCATATGTTAATATGAATCTATCAGTACTAACATATTTCTCGATTCGTTTTACACGCCCACCTTTTAGAGTCTGGAGTCCAGTATCTACCAATTTAACATTCCAGTCTACTATTTCTGACTCATCTAAATATTCATACTTACCAGTTTTCATTTCAATTTCAAAATTATTAGTGTACTCTTTATAGAACATAAAGTAGTGTTTTATTTTATCCGATTGATAACCCAGAGTTAAAATGAAATTATTATATCCCCAATGTGAATATATTTTCATTACATGCCAGAGAATAGGTTTTCCTCCAATTTCAATCATAGGCTTAGGTTTACTCATTGTTTCAATTCCTAATCTAGTTCCTAACCCACCGCATAAAATTACTACCGGGATATCTTTATCCTCATTAACCAAAGCATTCACAAACTATTTCTAATTTATTGAAATAAGTAAACTGGACTTCTATATAAATAGCTTTTCATGGAATGTCAATGCTTTTATTTTTGAAAATAAAATTTTTTTAGTGAAGAAAAAATAATAAAGAAGAAAGAAAAATACGACCACTTAATTGGTCTTATTTTCTTTTACTTATCACGACTATAGCATTTTTGGCAAGAAGTGCTCGCATCAATACTTTCTCCATATGTTGGGCAGATAGTAATGTTTGAACCTCTATTTTTGTCATCAGTTTTCTTTATTTGAATCAATAATGCTTTGTTCTAGATTAACCAAATACTTGTCAAAATCGCCTACTCCGTCTGATTTCAAATAGGAATCAATAATTATACTTGTCAATCTCTTAAGTTTTGCTGCTTGCAATTCAAAATCTGAATCGTCAGCTGTCAATGTTAGATAATGAGCTAGCTGTTGTTTAATCATATCTTCTCCTTCAAGATTTATCTCCAACTTATTGGCTATTTGAGATAATATTTTATAATTGTGAACCCACCAACCAAGTGAAACAATGAGCTCTTTTGGTTGGGGAACATAAGTATAAGGATTCCTTGCAACATTGACAGCTGTAGTCTGAGACCATAATTTTAGAAATTTATCATAAATATAACCACCTACAACAAAAATGACTAAAATAAATAATGTAAAAACTAATATTATCCAAAAAGGAATGTTTTCAGGATCTGGAACCCATGCACCAGGAAGATATTTTGCATAGGCTAAAGAAAGTAATAGAGCAAACGTAACTAAACCAAACATTGCTCTTGATTGATCTATTCGGAATCGCCATCGCATAGAAAAAAGTTTTAGCCACTTTCCAGATTTTTTAGCTGAAACTTTCATTTTTTCCCTTTTTTCAATCCTCGAAATTTTACTCTCATCATTTTTTTCAATTCTTGATTTTTTACTCATTTTTTTTTCCTCAATAACTTTACTATTTTCTTTATTAGGTAAGATAATTACCTCTCGGAATTTTAGTTTGATAATTTAGATTTCTTTGTTACTTTATTGAATATTTCTAACACTTTTATGTTTTCAAAAAATATCTGTTTACAACAAAGGGTATTTTTTTTGAATTGTGTGTTATTATTGCTTGTCAATATTTAAATAGTAAAGTAGACTTTCTACCAAACAGGTCTATCAAAAATTGTCTAGGCAAATAAAATTTCGTTTTTACTGTAAATGATTGAATCCTTGCGAGATTCTCACAACAAAGCATTTATACAAATTCAACGATATTTTACTTAATAATCCTTTACAAATGACAAAGTTCAGTGTTATCTGAATTGTTTGGGTGGGTAAGAAATTTCAAAGAAGATTGGTATACCACGAGCTTTAATTTACTACAAATTTGGTGATTTATGGAAAACATTTTTCACTGAATTGGGTCAAGAAGTTGTTATTTCAACTGAAACAACAAAAAAAATAAGAGAAATAGCAATTAGATCTGCCCCTGATGAAGACTGTTATTCTTCAAAATTATACTTTGGGCATGTTCTTAGCTTAAAAGACAAAGTCGATTATCTCTTCATACCTCGATTTGGCAGTAATCATCCAGTAAATGTTGGATGTCCTAAATTCCTTGGATTAGCAGAAGTATTAGAATCGATGTTCTCAGATTTACCACCAATAATTAAACCATATTTTTCACGAGCAAAAGGTGGACATAAAACCTATCACTTACTTGCAAAAGCATTCGCAATTGGTTGGAAATTTACCAAAAATCCTATTAAAATTGTAAGAGCAATTCGTAAGGCAATACAAGCTCACAAACAACACAAGGATGAGCTAGTTATTGATGAAGAAATGTTACATAAATGGGAACGATCTGAAATATATCTTAACGATGAACCAATAGCTCAAGAAGGAGAAAGACCACTTAAAATTGCTTTAGTAGGTCACTCGTATGTCATCAATGATGACTATTCATCACTTGACATGCGCAAAAAATTGAAAGAGCATGGTGTAGATATAATAACTTCAGAACAAATGCCTCGAGATTTAATTGAGAAGCAAATGGAAAAGCTAGATTTCAATATGTATTTTGATTATGAGCGTGAAATTTTAGGTACAATAATGCATTTCCAAGAAACAGGAACAATTGACGGGATAGTTCACATGATTATTTTTAGTTGTGGTCCTGATTCTATCGCTGGAGAGATGGCTGCGCGGTTCAATCGCAGAAATCCAAATGTTCAATTACTTCAACTAGTATTGGATGATTTAACAGCAGAAACCGGTATGAATACAAGAATAGAAGCCTTTACAGATATGTTAAGGAGGAAGATAACTAAAGATGCCATTCACATTCCCACACTTCGGGTCTCTGAAGTACGTGTTTGAAATTATGTTAAGAGAACTAGGA
The DNA here is from genome assembly GCA_018238155.1 of Candidatus Heimdallarchaeota archaeon. Taxonomy (GTDB): domain Archaea; phylum Asgardarchaeota; class Heimdallarchaeia; order JABLTI01; family JABLTI01; genus JABLTI01. The sequence goes on from JABCTZ010000026.1 coordinate 86,818, forward strand.
AGAACGGATGTCATTATTCCTAATAAACCTAGTAAAAGAACTTCAGAACTAGGTGGACAACATTCACCTGAATTTATTTGTACTCCCTTCAAAATTACTTTAGGAACATTCATTGAATCATTAGATCGTGGAGCAACGGAATTGGGTATGGGTGGATGCAATGCTTATTGCAGATTTGGTTATTATTGGCCAGTACAGAAATTAATTTTAGAGGACCTTGGTTACGACTTTAAATTTGTTACTCTAAATTACGAATCTCCAATGGAAATTCTTCAAACTTGTAAAAGAGACATCAGCCCACCGGGATATAACATACTGCAAATTATACGGGGATTTAGATTTGCTTGGGTTGTTAATAGGCTTACAGATTTGACTGATCAATTAGTTTACAAGTATCGTGCAGTTGAACTTGAGAAGAATACAGCTGAACAGGTAGCTGATGAAGCTTTTCAATTAATTCGAGAAGCCAAAAGTATTCGTCAACTCAGAAGATTGCAGAGAAGATTACCAAAGATTTTTGAGAACAAAGTAGAGATTGACAAAGAAGTAAGACCAATTAAAGTGGCTATAAATGGAGAAATCTATGTTGTTCTTGAACCATCACTTAATTTAGACATTCATAGAAAATTGAATGAACTTGGAGTAATAGTTGCTAATCCAATTACACTGCGAAAATTCATTGATGTCCCTCAAAATCTTAATCCATTTAAGAAAACACATTGGCAAAAATCTATTGACGCATCTCATAATTATCTGGAACATCGATGTGGTGGAGAATCTCAAGAGAATCTTGGAGATGCGATAACATACAAAAAAGAAGGGTATGATGGACTTATCCATTTGTATCCGTTTACATGCATGCCTGAAATTATCTCGAGAAGTATCTTTCCACAAATTAGCAAAGAATATGACATGCCTGTCCTTTCTTTAGTTGTTGATGAACAAACAGGTGAGGTAGGATTTCAAACGAGATTAGAAGCTTTTATTGACCTTATAGCAAGAAAAAGAGAAAGAGACTTAGGATACTAGAAAAACAGCTTTTTACTGTTGGGATATCCCTGATATGAAATTCGAGATAACAGGTTTTGAACGCGATGTCTGTTCTAATATTTGTGAAATAGTTGAAATCAAAAATAATGACAAGTAAAAATCCCTTTGGGAAAGTCGTTGTGGAAAGTGGGATTTAACTGATTAAGTAACTATTTATCCTTTACTTTTCTCATTTTTTAACTCCAATACTTAATAATTAATATAATTAATAGCTATTCTTAGGATGACAACTATGAAAGAATATGATATTATAGCAATAGGTTCTGGTTCTGCAATGAATATCCTCTCTTCAGTTATGAATGCTGATCCAGAGCTCAAGGTTGCAATAATTGATAAAGATGAACCAGGTGGGATCTGTTTAACAAAGGGATGTATTCCAACAAAGATTTTATTGTACCCAGCAGAGGTTTTGCGAACTATTGAACGAGCGTCATTGTTTGGAATTAATGTTGATATCAAGAAAGTTGATTTCAAATTTATTATGGATAGAATGAGAAATATCATCTATCATGATATTAATAATATCAGTGATGGTTTGAGCAACGCAGAAGAATTGGATTACTATCGAGAAGTAGCTGAATTCATCGATCCTTATACTCTCAGAGTAGGTAAAGAAAAAATCAAAGGTAAAATGATTCTCCTTTGTACAGGTTCAAAACCAAATATACCTAATATCAAAGGAATTGATTCTGTAGACTATCTTACAAGTGATACCATTTTGAAATTGACTGAACTTCCTCAGAGCATTACTATTGTTGGTGGAGGGTATATAGCAGCAGAATACGGACATTTTCTCGCAGCTATGGGTTCAAAAGTAACAATTATTGGAAGAAACCCTCAATTCCTTCCTCAAGAGGAACCAGAAGTCTCTGCATTAGCTTTGAGTGAGCTTCAGAAGCATATGAGGATAATTACAAATTATGAAGTTACAGAAGTTATACAAACAAAGGGTGGTAAAATAATCACTAAAGCTACTAATAGAGAAACAAAAGAACAGTTTGAAGCAATTACTGATCAAATATTGGTTGCTGCAGGAAGAAGTTCAAATTCAGATATATTGAAACCAGAAAAAAGTGGTATTCAAACAGATAAGAACGGTTGGATAACTGTTAACGAGTTTTTAGAAACTTCACAAAAGAACATCTGGGCTTTTGGCGATGCTAATGGAAAATATCTCTTCAAACATGCTGCAAATTATGAGTCTCAAATTGTTTACTATAATGCCATTAAGAAACAAAAGTACAAAGTTGATTATCACGCTATTCCTCGAGCAGTATTTAGTGAACCAGAAGTAGCTAGCGTTGGCATGAGAGAGAAAGAAGCAATTAAAGAATTTGGTGAAGAAAACGTTCTCATTGGTTTCCAAAGATACCAGGATACAGCAAAAGGCACAGCAATGGCATTAGAGAATTTCTTTGTGAAGGTTATTTTGAAAAAGGATGATTTAGAAATTCTTGGAGCACATATTATTGGTCCCTTTGCTTCGGTACTAATTCAAGAGATAATCAATCTTATGTATACTCAAGAGAGAACAATCATTCCAATATTGCAAGGAATGCATATCCATCCTGCTCTCAATGAAGTAGTAGAACGTGCTGCTGGAAATATGATGCCTATAGAACAATATCATCACTTTTTGCGTCATTTAGGGTTAGCAGAAAAATAAAGTATTGAAAATAGTTTTTGCTATTTTCTTTTTTTGTTTATTCATAATTCTAAAGTCTTTTTTGATACAAATAAAGTTTAACTTTTTTCATTCACTATCCTTCATAAAAAATTAATGCAAAACATTTTAAGAAACAGCTACTTCAATATTCGAGAGGAATAACTATGATTCAAGAGACTGCATCAAAAACAATTTTGAATAAAAATTACAAATGGTCCTGGTATACTTTTGGTATAGACGTGTTCAGTTATACAACAGCCAACCTTGTAGTGATTCTTTTAATGATTCTACAAAAAACATTCAAAGTTGATAGTACTCTCCAGATTTGGGTCATTGTCCTTGTTGGAATTCTCTTAGAACTGTTATTTATTGGATTTGCAGTTATTGATGCTTCAAGAAGCAATCCAATGAGTCGATTTTATGGTTCAAAAATATTTAATCTTCCAATCTTGTCAATCACAATATTAGTAGTAACAGCTATTTTCTGGAATCATGAAGAAGTATTTGCAATAGCTTATGGAACTTTATGCGGGGCATTTGCAGGATATCTTGCAGGAGGATTAACTTATGCAAACTTTTACAAAAGAATCGAAGATGAGATATACAGAACGATTTTTGGTGGGTGGGTTGGAACATCCCTTGGAGGGATTTTTGGTGGATTATTTGCAGGATTAATGAGTTTTCAAAATTACTTTATTGAGACAGATTGGGTCTACACAGATACTATTGGTGCTCAGATTTTCGGTGGAATCTTCATGGGATTTTGGGGTGGAGCAATAATCTCAGGTCCTATTGCTGTAGTTTTACTTTATCTGCTAAAAGATAAAAAGAAATTTACTTCATTCTTTACAAAAATAATGCAATTTGGAACACAAAAGGTTCTAACTACTGATCTTAAAACATATTTTAATCTTGATGCTGAATCAACAAAAAAGAATTCAAAAATTGTTTTGAAACTTGAACAAATATTTGTTCTTAAAACAGAAGAGAAGAAGGAATTAAACACTTTTTTCAAAGTTAGTAAAAAAATTGCCTACTTTATCTCACCTTGGGATAAGGAAATTGAATCAGAAAGACAAAAGGTATTTTCAGAAATAATTGATTCATCTCTGGAAGAATTACCCTTAATAATAAAAGATGATAAAATAGTTCGAAAATGAACTTTTTATCACAAATCTTCTTTTTGAGTAACAACTTATTTAGGTCATAGCTCATTGATTTAGATGGGCTGATTTCTTTGGATATTGCAATCGTAAATAGTTGGTTACTAACTTTTCAGAATAATTCATTAGGAATTGTAAAAGACGGAGCAATTGGTATTGAAGATGGTAAGATTTCTTTTGTTGGAAAAACTTCTGAGATAGATAAAACCGATGTTGATACATTGATCGATGGTTCAAATCATGTTACTATGCCAGGTTTAGTAAATGCTCACATCCATACTTCCATGACATTGCTTCGAGGTGGAGCACAGGATTTACCAGAAATTGAATGGATGAATAAAGGTATTGGACCTATTGCTAACCATATGAAACCAAGTGACATCATCGTTGGATCAAAACTAGGTGTAATTGAAGCACTACGTTCAGGAACCACTACATTTGCAGAATATTCCACAAATGTATCTAAATTAGTTGATGAAATTTACTTGCCTTTTGGTGCTAGAGTTGTTGCAACAGAAACTATAAATGAAGTGAGTAAAAATCGGGCGCATTTAAAACCAACTGATATCTATGAATTTGATCGAACAAAAGGAGAGAAAGCCTTCAAACAAGCGTGTGAATTGTTCAAAAAATACCAAAAAAAGGAACTTGTTACAAGCATGTTTGGTCCTCAAGCTTTGGATATGATTTCCTTAGAATTACTTCAAATTGTCAAAGATGAAGCTATTGAGCGAAAATCAGGTATGCATTTGCATGTAGCACAAGGTGAAAGAGAACGATTACAAATTGTTGGCAGATTCGGAAAGAACGCTTCCACGGTGAAAGTATTAAATGAATATGGTTTTCTTGATGAATATTTGTTAGGTGCTCACTGTCATGATACAAGTATTGACGAACGAGAGAAAATGGTTAGCAACGGTGTTAAAATGGTAGGTTGTCCAAGTTCCATAAGTATGATAGATGGCATTGTTCCACCTGTTGGTCATTTTGTAAGTCTTGGAGGAAAAGTTGGATTAGGCTCTGATCAGGCACCAGGTCCGGGTTTACATAATATGTTTTGCGAAATGAGAACTATAAGTATAATAACAAAAACGATGATGAGAGATCCTACTGCTCTACCAGCTTGGGAAGTACTTAAAATTGCTACTGGCGGTGGTTCTCAAGTATTAGGTTTAGAAGATAAAATTGGTTCTTTGGAAGTTGGAAAACAAGCAGATATTATCACTATAGATCTTAGCAAACCAAACCTTACACCGGTAGTTGATTTTCCTTTTCATACTTTTATTCCAAATATAGTCTATTCTGCAACAGGATATGAAGTTGATAATGTTATTATCAGTGGTAAAGAAGTCATTATTGATAGTAAATTCGTATCAATAAATGAACAGGAAATTATTAACGATGCAACTCAACGTTCACAACGAATTTTTCGAGATGCATCTGAAGATTGGATGAAAGCAGATTCATTGTTAGTTAAAAAAGTTAAAAATGGATTGCTGTAAATAATTACTAGGTTACTCTGTTTCAAAGTTACTTTGCAAATAAGCAGAACCATAAACTTCTATTGTTTTTTCTCTTCTATCTGAGCGAATTTTCTCAATAAATTCATCGAGATTCTTATACCATGAAAGGTTTTCTTCTATATCCTCATCTTCACTATTAACTCGATTTAAGCCAGAATTAAGCTTAAAGCTGATGAACTCGAATAAATTCATATTGTGAGGTTCAAGATAAAAACGCTTAATATAATATTGAATGCCTATAAACTCAAAAAACGCAATCATAACACCAATAACGAAAAATGGCCAAATATGAAATGCTTGTGTGATTGCAAAATAATACAAAATTGGAAACATAACAAAGGATAAAACCAACAATGGTATTACAATGAAAATAAAACTAATTTCAAAAAGGAAAAAAAAATCCTTAGTTTGTCGTTCGATTAGAGCAACCGAGCGTAATTGTCTTCTTTGATTTCTTCTTGTTTGATCATTAAATTTAGTGCCATTCATTTACTATCTTCCCTACTTATTTCCAACTATTATTAACTAATACATACTCAATATTTAAATTATTGCAATAAAAAATATCTTTTCATAGATGAAATCACTTTACTAAGAAATATAAATATAAACAAGTATGTTTACCAGCAAGTCGGTAGTGAAACAATAGGTATAATTTCGGAGTAGTAACAAAATTGTCAGATAACAAGTCAGCAATACAAATAATTAAACCATTGAATTTCAGAGTACAACTGATTCTCACACTTGTCTCAGGAACTTTGTGGGGACCTATCTTCAATTTGTTTTGTTTTCTAGGATTAAATCAAATAGCTGCTTATCCAACTCCAGAAGGAGTACCGCCAACAAAAAACAATGTTCTAGTTAACATCCTTTTAATACTGTCCATTTTTGGTGCACCAGTTGCTTGGTATCGAAGATATCAATCACTCCATGATTACATAGATTTTATGGAGGTGCATCTACCTTCCCTTCCCAAAAAAATTAATGAAGAAGGAGAGGAGGAAGAAGTAAAACGTCTTACTTGTTTAACAGGTAAAAGATTTATTGGATTCGCAATAACGACAGTTCTAATATTACTACTCTTAGTTGTATCATTTACGATAGTAATTTATCATTTAATACAATTTAACAAAGGATTATTACCTGATACTTACTGGGGAAATGGTGCTTTTATGATCTTATTACCAATAGGTATCGCTGCGTTCTTTATTGGTTTGGGCTTTAGTGTTAGAACAGCTATTGAGGAGAAGAAGTGGATTAAAGCCTTTAATTCAATATCAATAGAAATTATGGCTAAGAATGAAAAATAACAAAAAAACAAAGTTAAGGCGTACAATGAAATAGCTATATTTCATTGCACTTTTACTACTTTTTTTCTTATGGGTCAAGAACAGCACAAGTTAACATCCGTTTACCAAATCTTTCTTTGGAAAGGCATTTTCTACAATCAATACAATCGGATCTTTTCTTCCCGGTATTTAATTTGCTTGAAAAATAAGGTTCTCTGATAAATGGTTTGCTCATTGAGATGAAATCAGCAATGTTTTTCTCTAAAAGAGCATTCATTGTTGATCTTTCACGTATTCCATCAACCAAGGCTAAAGCTGTTTTTGGTACTGCTTCTCTTATTTTTTCTGCATGTCCGGAGAAATTCGCCTCAAAATACGGAGAGTTCGGAGAAGGTTTACCTCTTATTTTTCTAATTTTAGCATTTTGTTTTTGACCGCCACCAGATATTTCAATAAAATCAATTCCTCTATTAGCTAACCACTTAGAAATTTGTATAGAGTCTATAATTTCAATCCCATCTTGAGGAGCAAAATCATCACAATTTAATTTTACTCCAATAACAGGTTCATTACCAATTTTCTTTTTGATTGTATCAAAAACATCTAGTAGTAACCTAGAACGATTTTCCAAATTTCCGCCATATTTATCCTCTCTTTTGTTGATATTCCCAGAAAGAAATTGGCTGAGTAAATAACCATGAGCAGAATGAATCTGGATGCCATCAAATCCTGCCGTCATTGCTAATTCTGCTGAAGAAGCAAAATTCTCGATTATAGTTGCAATATCGTCTTGTGAAGCTTCTCTTGCTTCAAATTCATCTGTCTTATAAAGTGATGCTGTTACTCTATCCGCTTTACTACTTAAACCGCCGTGATTTATTTGGGCAATAATTGGCACATCATAATAATGAACTAATTTTGTTAATTCAGTCATTTTAGAAAGATGAGATTCATCAGACAACCCTGATTGACCTGTATGAGCTTTTCCATTTGATGAAATATAAGAATGACCTTTAATTATCAATCCTAAATCACCTTTTGCAAGTAGTCGATAATAATCCAAAATGGGTTGACGCAATATTCCATTCTTATCGGACCAATAAGAAGTGGTTGCAGATCGCATTAGTCTATTTTTACTCTCAAGATGTCTAATACTAAATGAACTGAAAAGTTTTGACATAATTGATTTGATTAGAGCACTACATAAAAGATTTATCACTTCAAAAATGAAAATATTAATTATTTAATTGTTGTGAGAAATAGAAAAAAACTAAGCAGAATTGACACAAATAGAGCATTCCGCACATTTTACTTCTCTATTATCGTAACAATCTTGACAAATAAGGAAGTTACATTGCTCACATCTATGAAATTTACCACACATATCCTTCTTCAAACTTTCAAATATTTCGTGTTGGACTATTTCTACATTTGGATCGAATGTTTTAGTAACTTTAACCTCGTTTCCACAACAATCACAAAAGAAATCTAATGTCATTTCACCACTTTTTACTGAATAATTAAATCCATTTGTAAAGTCTTCTGCTAATAGTTCCTTACTCATTTTGTTCCACCGAATTTTAGTTAGTATTAAACTAGTATGATAATAATTAGCACTATTTTTTTTTAAAAGCTAATGCTTTAGTTTCTAATAGATATATAGCTATTAGTTTCTAAAGTTAAACTGCTGTTCTATAAAAGCTCAACAATACCTTTTTGTAAAGAACGATAATAATTAATGCTTGTAATGTCCGATAAAATGCTTGATCTAATATGGTCATTAGATATCGAAAAAATGAATGACCATTTACCAACGGAAAGAAAAACACTTGCTGAACTTCTTTTAGAAGAAAGACCGCAAGTCAAAGCGAAAAAAGACCAAACACTTTTTATAAAGAAAAAAGATCTCGAAACTATATGTGAGTTATTTCCAGAAGAAGAATGGAAGAACGTCAATTTACCAATTGTTCTTCTTCGTAGAACAGCAATGGAGAAAGGACTTTTTTCTGTTTCAGGTGGCATTAGAGAACTATATATTGTTCACCGCATTTCTGGTAGAACTTCTGATAGATTCTCTAAATTTAGTTTAGAGGACCACCAACCCTATGTTTGGAAACCTGAGGTTTTTACCGCTAAAAGAAAAGCTGGATCTATTATTATAATGGGATTTACATAAAGCAACAAGTATAAAATCTGTATTAGAGTAATTTGAGGAATAAATATGGATAATCTAAATCTTGACGAAACAATTGCCCTTCTGCAAGAACTCATTAGAAACAAATGTGTGAACCCTCCTGGGAATGAAATGGTAAATATAAAATCTATAGAGGAATTTCTAAACAAAAAAGGAATCTCTTGTAAGGTATTCCAATCAGCAAAAAATCGTGGTAACTTAATTGCTAGAATTAAAGGTTCTGAGAATAGTCCATCAATGATGTTTGGTCCCTCACATGTCGATGTGGTTCCAATTGAAAAACCTAATGAATGGCATGTTCCTCCTTTTTCAGGAGAAATTAAGGATGGAAAGGTTTGGGGCAGAGGAGCATTTGATATGCTTTTTCTTGTAGCAGCTCAATGTCAAGCATTCGCTATGCTTCATTCTGAAAAATTTAAACCAAAAGGAGATCTAATATTAGCAATTGTTGCAGATGAAGAAGCGGGAGGAACGTTTGGTTGTAAATGGATGATAGATAATCATCCTGCAGAAATGAAGGTAAGCTATGCTGTTTCAGAGTTTGGTGGCTTTGAAATTTCAAAAAATAAGCTCATTATTCCCTATGGTGAAAAAGGAGGTATTGGATTACGATTAACTTTCAGAGGTGAAAGTGGCCATGCTTCTATCCCTTTTGGTAAAGATAATCCTATAGAGAAAGTGTCAGAAGCAGTAATTCGAATTAACAAGTACAAGATGCCTTACACAACCAAATACATAAAACCCTTAGTTGAAAATTCAGGAGCAAATTTCATACAACGAACATTAATCACAAGTAAGTTATTTCTCTCTCTTATTTTGAAAATTTTATGTAAGAATTCTAAAACAGAGGCAGCACTTCTACATAGCCTAAGCAGGACAACATTTGCAACAACGATTATTAGAGGTGGTCAAAAGATCAATGTCTTACCCGGGACAAGTAGCATAGATATTGATTGTAGATTATTACCAGAACAAGATTATAATTATGCAATAAAACACATAAAAAAAGCACTAGGTAAGAAATTAGCTGAAGAAGTTGAAATCACAATAATCGAAGATTCACTGGAAAACAGGGGTTCTGAAAGTCCATTAGATAATGATTTTGTAGAAGCAATGAAACATACATTTCATAAACTAGTTCCAAATAGCACAATAGTTCCATTAATAGCATTTGGAGCTACGGATCTTAGATTTATTAGAAGAAATGGAGGAAACGGTTATGGATTTAGTCTAATTGATCCTAAAACTCCAAACAGTGAAATTACTGAAATGATACATAATAAAAACGAACGAGTCAGCATTAAAACAATTGAGCTAACAACAAGAGCGATGTATGAACTAGCAAAAGAATTTCTTGGATGAACTTTAATTTGAGAACACCTTTTGCCCTTTTATCGACCATAATCTAAAATTCTTTTTGAATATTTAAATCTTCATTACTAGTATTTTCAAGAATTATATCAACTTCTCTAAAGTTCTTTCTGTACTTATTTGCAAGTATACCATCAATGATAAAGAAAAGGTTCAACACTGAAAGAACACCTAATTGTATAATTAGATATAGATATGGTTTTGAGGAGAAAATAGATCCTTGAAGTATAGTAGCATTGGTAAAGACCTCAGGATACAGTAATTCGAAATAAATACTATCTAGAAAAATCGGAAATGTCGCCCAAATTAATACAAAAACAAAAGGCATAAAAAATAATACATTCGTTTCTATTTTCAAAGCTGTTTTCCTTTTATCAAATCCAATAACTGTCATACAACGTGAATATTGCCAATAAATACCTGCTAGAGGAGCTATTAACTGCATTAGCATAATAGGTGCAAGGATTATCCCATCAATAAGATTGGGAGTATAAGTCAATAATGAGTTTCCTGATTGGATATTAATGAACTCCAATTCTAGTGAATAAGGTATTTTAAGCAAATATAAAATACCCAGAACGGCTGTTAATAGAATAAACAAGATGCCTCCTTCCAATAAACTAAGGATTATCTTCTCTTTGAGAGATTTTTTTCTATAAGAGTGATCATTCCAGTTTTTGTAATCCTCTTCATCAGCGACAATAAAATATACTAAAGCCATGCATATAGTATAAAAGAAGATTATCTTCATGACATCAAGAAAGTAATAATAAATATTGAATCCCCCACCTATCATCGAATAATAGAACGCAATAATTAAAGAAATGACAGATAATCCTATTCTCGCAATCCAAAATCGGGATTTCAAGTATTTATTTTTCTGAATAAGGAACCTAGTTTTATTATTTTTAATAGTCATTGAATTTACCTTCTTAATTTTTGATTTTTGTTTATAAGATATTTTTTCTTCTTTTTTTTAAAAAAAAGGTGGGTATTAGCCCACCGCATAATCAACATCTAAACAATCAGTTGTAAATGATACTACATATGCAGTAACCATTACTACTGTAGCAGCAATTCTTAAGATACTACCTGCTCCAGCACCAATTATATCTAAAATTATCTGCAATACTAAAATAATTCCAGATGCTGCTGCTAATAAACCAAAAGCAGCCTTTTCCCAAGTTGGTGCAGTTGTGAAAGCTGCATATGTTAGTTTCACACAAAGGAATAAGGTACCTACAAAATTCACTAAGAATTGATTGAAAGTTATTACACCATCTAGGTAAGTAAGAATATTCACTAAGAAAGAAAATAAACCAGCTGTGAATAATGAGATTGCCGCTGTTTTAAAGAAACTGAATGAATAAACTGATAAAGCTATACCTGCAATAATTTGTATCACTAAGACAATTAAATATAGAATATAAAAAGCTAATTCAATTCCACTCATTTTAGCAAATATGTAATTTTGTGAACCTTCGAGTGCACCATAAGAAGATGGCAAATTAATATTACTTGCAATACCTCCTCCCAATCCATCATCTAAATCATGGAGTGGTTGAAAAGTAGCTTTTCCGGTCTGTAAACTTTCCCATTGCCCTACTGCTTGCAGTAATAGATCATTATTTCCTGTCAATAACCATGAAGTTACCAATCCACCTATTGTTGCATCTATCTCATCAACAAAAGTTACAGCTTCTTTTTGAGTTAGTAATCCATCTTTTACCATTTCGTTTGAATAGCAAGATAGAACTATGTCCATTGTGGGAGAATATTTAACTTCTTGAGCAAGTTCTCCCCAAGAGAGCTTTTCCTTTTTGATCATTATCCCCTCTTGATCGCCATGTCCCACCTATACTAAAGGTTCCATAATCCTATGTAAAAGCAAATGATATTTCAAGGAACCATAAGATATGGTACTAATATCAGGAACTTCTTCCTGTATAGTATCAATCGCATGATTAATGGTTTGATCATTACCCATTTGAATAATATACCTACCAGGTACATTGGTTGATAATGCTTGTACCAAAGGTATACCTACAACAATTACGCATATCATTAAAAAAGAAATTTGTCTCATCTCTAACATCTTATCTCCATTCTTAATGGAATTCTATTAAAGAATTCAATATATAGTAATAAAACATCATTTATAAATATACGTAATTTTTACGCAATAAATGATTAGCAAAGGAGTTTTATTATATTGATAATAATTCAATCTTATGACTAGATTTTTCTAGTCTAGATTTTGTAAGAAGAAGAAATGAATTGTATAGTGCTTTGATTTCCACTTCAGAAAAACCTAACCAATCAAATATCACTTTATCAAAAGCTAATCTATCATTCATCTTAACCTCTTCGAAAATTGAGCGTATCTCTCTCTCTTTTAGATATTGAAATCTTAAAATTATTTCTTGCTTGACTTTTTCAGGGAAAATTTTGGGATTGATAATTCTGTGATTAGCCATATCACTAATAGCGTATTGTAATGCACCTTTACCTAATGAAGTTCGACCAAATATCTCGAGAAGATAGTAACTTAGTGTTGAATTTGCTAATGCTATAACAAGTTCTTTGTATTTTTGAAATGAGTTGTTTAATATTAACCCATAGAAAGTTTGATCCTCAATTAATGGCATTTCAGAATAACAGAAGAAAAATCTCTTATCAAAAAACCTTGTGCAGAAAATTTCTGCTGGTGGTATAAGCTGAATTGAATACCATCCAGGTTTATTCCTCCGAACAGATGGAACATTAGACCATTTCATACCAACTAATGATTGCTGTTTTTTCTCTGTTAATTGCTCTTCCCCCCAACTAATATATTTTAAAGCTCCAAATTTCTTTTGTTGTGTTAATTCTTGCTTGGTAGAAGAACAATTAAAGATGAAGTAGTGAAAATCTGATTTTTTTATTTGGATCTTTGAAATCATCTTAGGGCTCTTTAATACCGGGATGAGAAATTCACTCTCAAGATTAAATTTCTCTATAGTATTCTGATCTACAAAAAAGAATTCATTTATTCCAGTTTTAATTGGATACCGAACTTTGCCTATTTCTTTCAACGAAATGAATTTATCAGCAATTCTTTTGAAAATGCGATTGTAATTATCAGGTGCTCTAAAGAACATCGCTCCCCATTTCAACCCAATATATTCTGCTTCTTCTGTTCCATTTTCGAGAAGCTCTTTTTGAGTCATTGAAATCATTCGAAATTCTTCTGTAGTGAAACTAGATGAATGTCCATGAATTTTTTTTAGATTAAGATAGGTAAATGCTTTGTTATTTAGAAGTTTGAAAGCAATAAATTTTGCAATTAGATGAGAATTCTGTGATGGCTTTTTGTGAGAAATCAAAGTTATTATCGTATTAATTGCTGCAGAAAATGATTTTTGAGATAAATTGGTGTAAATTGTATTTAAAATATAATTATTCAGCAGATATTCTTGAAACTTAAAACCAAACTTAGCATCTAACCAGGAATTTGAGGTAATGAAACAAACAACACCATTTTCCTTCAAAAGATTTAGTGCTTTATAATAAAAGTAGATGTAGAAATCACTCTTGAGGTATCTGTGATGAAACTCTTTGCCTTTAGTGAGATTTGCTATTTCAGCAAGAACTTTCTCTTTGTAACTGACTTGATTCTTTATGTTCTCTATATCACCAGAGGTTTTTGGACCAAAGGTTTCTTGTCGTAAAAATGGAGGGTTGCCGATGATAATGTCAAACTTTTCATGGTTGCCTTCTTTACAGTTTTCAAATGCAACAGTGTCAATTAGTAAATCTTTACAAGCAAGATTACAGTTAAGTGATTGTTTTACATCGCTTTCAATTTGTTTTCCAGCGATCAGATAAAATAAGCGTTTTTTACTAATAGCAAGAGCATCTTGATTTATATCTACTCCAAAAAGATTTCGAGATATTATTGCTGATAAAATTTGATACTCAGATTTTGTTTCACTTATATGGGAATGGATTTTATTCAATAATGAATGTAGTAAAGAAGCCATTGCTAAAAGAAATTCCCCACAACCACTTGCGGGATCCAAAATAGTTACTTCTTGAAGTAATTGTGATATTTCAGAAAGTGCTTCTAAACTCATTGAAGAGAAATCGGGGTCTTCTTGCCAAATAATATCTATTACTTTTTTATTTGTAATTGATCTCTTATTTAGAATATATTGCACCAAAGCTTCTTTGCACATAAACTCAACATCAAATTTTGATGTATAGTAAGTGCCTTCTTTTTGTTTTGATATCTCTCCAAGAGAAGTTTCAAATATATCTGCGATTATTCTGGGAGTTATATCAGGAGCATGAGTATTTTCATCGAAATTATATTGAAATTGACTTAGTAACTGTTCTGTCAGCATATCTTCAAATTCATCATTTTTTACAGAAGAAACAGGTTTATCATGAGAACTAATTTGGTTGTCAAAAATTGACATTAATTTATCTCTTACAATAAAAAAGATTCTTTCTTTAGTATCAGAAATAGACAACTCATTATTTCGATTACTAAATTCCTTCATTATTCGCTGATACTTTTTAAGGAACTCCTTTTCCATTTCAAGAGTTTGAGTATCAATCATCATACTTCTCTCGAGCAAATAGTATCCTATCGATTAATAAATTGTTTTGATTTAACTTTAATTTGAATAATTTTAATATTAAAATTAGAAAAAGCTTTTGGAACTAAAACGATACAAAAAATTCATTAAATTCATCAACAAAAGAAGATTGAGATGATTTTATGATTGAATTCGAGTTTCTTTCACTACCACAAATCTATTTTGGTAGAAAACAGATCAACAAATTAAGTTCTATCACAAAAGAATATGGTCAAAATGCAATAATTGTTGCTAGCGAAAGCCTATGGAAAAATAATGAAATAAAGTCCATCATCGAAGATGAACTCACTACAAAAGATATTTCCATAAATGTTTTTCACTCTAGAGGTGAACCAACAGTAACAAGCGTTGATCATGGAGTTGAAAGAGCTCAAGAAGTGAAAGCGGAAATCATTATAGCAATTGGAGGGGGGAGCACAATTGATTTAGGAAAAGCAATTGCTGGATTGGTAACGAATACAGGTTCAGCAAAAAATTATTTGGAAATCATTGGTAAAGGAAAAAAAATCATTGAACAACCACTTCCCCTAATAGCAATACCAACTACTGCAGGCACAGGAACAGAAGTTACTGAGAATGCTGTTATACTATCTCGAGAGGATAAACTAAAAGCAAGTATCAGAAATCCGTTATTGATTCCAAAAGTAGCCATTATTGATCCAGAATTAATGGTATCTCTTCCAAAGGAAATTACTGCTAGCTGTGGATTAGATGCTCTAACCCAATTAATTGAAGCATTTACTTCAAATAAATCCCAACCAATTACAGATTCATTAGCAATATTAGGCATACAAAAAGCAACTGAATCATTAATTCGAACATTTGATGAAGGAAACGATCTTGATGCACGAGAGGATATGGCTTTTGCGTCCTTACTGAGTGGTATATGTTTAGCAAATGCAGGTCTTGGTGCTTTACACGGGTTAGCCGGATCAATTGGAGGTATGTTCAATATCCCACATGGTATTATCTGCGGCGCGCTTCTCTCTTCAACAATTGAACAAAACATTATCAAATTATTATCTCAAGTTCCTTATTCCCACAAACTCTCAAAGTACGTTAGACTAGGTGAAATTGTAAGTGAACATCCCTTTGAAACAATGCGTGAAGCGGTAACAAATATCATTGGTTATACAAGAAACATTACCAAAATACTTGAAATACCAAAACTAGCTAAATTTGGTTTTAAGCAGAGCGAATTCAAGGCAATTATTACTCAAGCGAAAAAAAGTTCAAGTATGGGATATAATCCTGTTGAATTATCAGATGAACAGCTAACAGAGATACTATTGCAAGCATTATGAATTTATGATTTTGTCTTAGTACAATTTTGAATGCAAATCAGACAATTCTTGTGGACTCTAACCCAATCAAGTAGATGTTCTTTTGTATAAGCGATTAACATGCAGGATAGTATGGGCTTTCATCTTTTTTTAAAGGATAATTGACAAATCAATAAACCAGTCCAGCTACTAATGTACTTAGGCGTTTAGTATGAATTGATATTGGAATCGAATATGTGCACCATATTTTCCAAACCAAACATTGCAAGTCCAATAGTTCGTGTCGTAACTGTTATCTGTTCCTCCCAAATAGAAACTGTGAGTTTCACTTCCCCACCCTTTCTTGAGCTTGAATGAAACGTAGTATTCAAATCCACTTTCAGTTAATTCCACCGTGTAACACCAGTCAGTGTTTAAATCTGTGTTGTAATAGATTCCTGCGCTTGAATTACCACCTTCGATTGTTTCGGGATAAGTATACCATTTCTGAGCGGTACTTTTGTAATTGTTATCAGAGAATTGAAAAACACCCCGGTTTGATCCGAGTATCCTTTTCGATTTCACACCAACTTGAAGAGTATAATCTCCATCTGATAAATCAGTTACGACATTGACAGAAGTTATTCGAATCATTGCTGAGTTCATTGTAACATTATTGTTAGAGTGTGTTTTTAGAGTTAGTAATCCTATACCTAATATCATGGTTAAGAAAACGGAAAATATAAAAATCATCTCTATTTGTCTTTTTATTCTCACTTCTTTATCCCCTTCAAGAACTTTCAACTCACAAGGTAATATGATTCGATATAGAATATAATATTTTTGATAATTTGTCGCTTCATGTTCTGAAACATAAAATGGATATTTGTCTAACGGATAAGTCAATGTTGACCATCATTATACTTAATAAAACTGTTAGTGAACAATGCCTTTGAAACAATACGAGAAGCAGTAACGAACATCATCGGTTATACAAGAAACATAACAAAAATACTTGAAATACCAAAACTATCAGCATTTGGTATTAAACAAAGTGATTTCGAATTGATCATTGCCAAAGCAAAGAAATCATCAAGTTTGAGGTATAATCCAGTTGAATTATCAGATGAACAGCTAACAAAGATATTATTGCAAGCATTATAAATTTATGATTTAATTTCATACAATTGCTGATTACAAACCGGACAATTGCTATGAACTCGTATCCAATCAAGCAAATGCTCTTTGTGATAAAATGATTCACAAACGGGACATTGTAAGATTTCATCTTTTCTTTTGAAGACTAACTTACAAACCATGCAAAAATCATCTTTTGTGTATGAAATAGATTCTACTGCAAAGACAATTTCATTTGGAGTTATTTCTTTCTGTTTTCCTAAAGCAAGATTTAATGCTTCCTGTACTCTTTCCTTGTAACGTTCTTGATTTTTTATGCGCTCCTCGGGAGAGGAAGCGGGTGGATTAAAAGGTCGAATAGGTCCTGGTTTTGCTAGACTTAGATATGCAAATAAACTGATCAAAAGAAATAAAGCTCCAACACCAGAAAATCCAAAGGTGAAACCCATAAGAACATAATCAATATCTTCCGGGTTAATCTCAATTGTTCCTACAGGTTGGATGAAATAGAGCATCATTCCAAATGCAAATGATATTGCACCAATAGTTGTTAATAAACGAAAAACTTGTTGAGGTCTCATTTCAATCTCTTAAGTTAAAGCTCAATTGATATTTAGTTATCCTCATTTTTAAACGTTTAAGTATTCAAAGCATCGGTTATTGTAAAGATTCATATTTGTCAGAGATCGTAAATGAGTTTCTAGACCTCATCGATTTAGAATTACCAAAATGAATTATAAAAACAACTATGCCACTATAGAGAAGAAAACAAATAAGAAAGGATTAGGATTGAAAAAAAATAGTAAAGACGCAGGTGTGTCTTTCAATAATTCTTAACGAGTAGCATATCACATCTAATCCAAAGTCTGAACTGATAATACTTGAAAATGATATAGCAATCTATTTTTTTCTTTTCTTGCAAATAGTAAATACAAACACCATTAATATACTTACAATAACTGGAGAAATGCCAATAATATAGCTATTATTCCCAAAATCATATTCAAATCCTGCAAGCAACATATGTTCAAATGCTTTCGAAAGGTTAAATTGAAAAGGCTCATAACTCTCATTGAATCCAATAGCTACATTTGGAACTGAGGTAGCCGCTGGTGTACCAATACCAAAAAACATTTCATTTTCTACGTAATATTCTCTGTTCATACAATGGCTAATTGCGTTTCTGATATGCTTTGCTGATTCAACTCCAGCTATTGGACAGAGTTCACCTGTTCCCAAATATGGGTGGAGCATATTAATAGCTATTTCTTGAACTCCAGGACTTTTAACCAATAAATAACTAATATCTGCGAATGCAATTTCTTCCATTTGAGTTCTAAAATTTGCATCTATAATATCCACTTGACCAAAGCTAAGTTGTTCCAGAGCATCTAGTTTTGAGTTAAAAGATTGAAATTTAATAGTTTCAAAATACGGAGTGATTCCAGTCCAATTTTCGAAGAATGAATTTCTTTCGAGAAGTAGATAGTTCTCTGTTGTATTATATTCTGCCAACTGATATGGACCTGCGCCAAAAATTCTCTCAGGATTTGTTGTCATCCATTCTAATGCTTGAACACTGTGATTTTCTGGTGCTATCCCACTCCAAATATGTTTTGGAAGTAGTTGTAACGCTAAATTCTTTTCTTGAAAAATACTTTGTTGTTTAAAGCTAATTCTTAACTCCTTATCATTTATCTTCACAAAGGAATCATTATCCCACCGCGAGTTATATAAATAATTACTAAATGAACCAATATTTGGGTTTACTGCTAATTGATAACTATATATCACATCTTCAGCTGTAATCGGTGTGCCATCTGCCCAAAGAGCATCTGGATTAATCTTAATGGTCCAATTCATATTGTCACTACTAGTGAAGGAAGAAGCAATTCTACTACCCCAAAAATGATTTCCAGGTTGTCTTTGTATCAAACTATTGTATATTTGGTTCAACCACTGTTTATCATTATGTGATTCGGCAAAAAAAGGATGAAAATCTTCAAAGTCTACAGGTGTTGCGTATACAAAATCGTTTTGCCCAGAAATAGACCAATTTTCCATTGGTTGGTATTTAGAATCCCATAATAATCCATCCCAACCGGCAAATTCTTCTTTGTGAGGATAAATTTTCATTGGATAATACAACGCCAATATTTGTAAATCCTCATACAATAATTTCTGAATTGTATCTACAAGTTCAACTTTCTCTGTATCATTATAAGCTACCGCATAATTGTCCATTACTTGATCCATTTCAGGATTAAAGTATTGATAAAAATTATTCCCAATGGGTGATATAGAAGGTGAATCATACAGCCCCGTTGGATCATATTCAATTTCCCAAGCCCAATCAACGCTTAACATATCATAACCACCTTCATTAAAGGTAGGTATTGGAAATGGTCCTGGATATCCCCAAGTTCGAGAAGAAATATTAGACCAATCTGTAAGAATATGTTCAATCTCTATTCCTATTTTGGGTAGATATTCTTCTAGATGTCTGTCTAGACGTGCTGTTGAAAGAGAATTTGGCAATAAAATAAATATTTTAAAAAACGGACCTGGATTAGTTTCTTGAGTGGAGTTTACTTTCCCTAATAATGTACTTGGCAACACAATTGTCAAAAAGATAATAAAAAATGATGAAATCATTCTAATCTTTCTTTTCATTTGATTAACAACCTAGGTCTATAATCCAAAATCGATAGTTTCCAAACTATCTTAGAGTCCATTGTAACTACAACAAAGGAAGTATTAAAAATAAGTATTTGTGTAGCTAGAAATATACTATATGGAATTCTTTAGAAAACTTTGTTATGAAACCTTCCTTCGATTTTGGGAAAGACAAATATAATATGGTATCCAGTTAGATATTGTGAATTTTATGAAATGGAAGTTTGCAATTGTTCGAGAACCAGGTGCAAGATATTGTGATTGCCTTTCAGATCACCCTCTAAGAAATGATATCCATATTGGAAAAGCTAGACGACAACATATGGCATATCGTGAAGCATTATCATCACTCGGTCTTCAAATAATCTTACTCCCTCGAGATGATTCTCTCCCAGATTCTTGTTTTGTAGAGGATACTGCAATAATCTTTGGTAAAAAAGCATTTATAACCCGAATGGCAAAGGAAAGTCGTCGAGGGGAGGAAGTAGCAATAATAGATACTCTTTCTAGTTACCTCAAAGTCCAACAAGCCATTGCACCCGCAACTATTGAGGGCGGTGATGTAATTCGTTTTGAACGAAGTCTAATAGCAGGAATAACTCAACGAACAAGTCTTGAAGGAATACAGCAGATGCAGAAATGGTTGAGAACAACTGTTGAAACAATTACCAATCCAAGTATAATGCATCTCAAGAGCTTTGTTACATATTTAGGCAAGAAAACATTGATGATTACTGAAGAATTTGAGAACCACCCAAATCTCAAACGATTCAAAAAAATCCTTGTTCCAAAAGAAGAAAAATACGCTGCAAATACTTTAGCTGTAAATGGAGTAGTTCTAATGGCATCTAATAGACCAAAATCTATTCAGCTTGTTAGAGATGCTGGATTTGAAGTTATTCCTATTGATACTACTGAATTCGAAAAATGTGACGGAGCACTAACTTGTTTGTCACTAATTTTCTAATTGTTTGCTTTTAAGAGTATATTTTCTTAACGAAATGCTTTTAATTTGCAATTTGTAATTGCTTTTAGCAATTATTTTATTGTGAGAGGTAAAAAAAAATGAGTGAGTTTAAAATAGGTATACAATTTGCTACTTTTATGGAGCGTTTGAAACCGACATTTATAGATTATTTAGGTCCTTGGCTTTTAATCTTTGTTGGAGTATTTATCCAAACACCAATAATTGGCATTAGAGCATTGGGAATTATATTGGGCATATTTTGTGAATTACTTGGTATTGCTGCAATATTATTCATCAATGGCTATATTCCTGCACTTAACCGTGGATATACACCAAATAAAATGAAATATGGTATAAGATTGATGAAAATTGTCAACAAAGATACTATGGAATTGCGTGAAGTTGACGAAGAAGATTTAGGTATGCTTCTTCTAAGAGCAATCATAGGTTGGTTTGAGGCATTTCTAGTTTTGCCTATCGTACCAGGATTATTGTCATTAGCAATTATGAACTCAAGTGAAAATAACCAACGATTAGCTGATATAATAGTTGGTACTGTAGTAGTCAAAGTTGATCCTGTTGAGACGGTTAATATTAAAGATTTCAGAATGAAAAAAGATGAGCTACCACCAACATTTGATGGAGTTCTAACAACAAATGCATATAAAACTGATTCAGCAATATATACAGATATCTCAGTAAAGGAACCAATTATTGATAGAAAATTGGCTAATAAACCTATAGTCAATATTTTCTCTGACCATAAACTAATTGTTGCAGGTAAATGGGTTTTTATTTCATCAGCAATTTATTTGATATTGGCTCAGATTGTTCATCTAATTTCATATACTTTAGAAACGGTAAACACTAGCATGAATATTTTTGGTGAAGTGTTACCTTTTAACAAAACAGCCAGTGGATTAGATAATGTCCTAAATATTATTAGCTATTTTGTTCTTTTCATCAGCTGTGTGGGATTTGTTCTTTATTATCTTGGTATTAAGAATTCGGACACAAAGAAACCATTACTCTTTACAGCCATTTTCTATGGGCTATTCATAATCTTTCGGATTATCTACATGGAAGCAAATTGGGCTAATGAAAAGGTAATCGCATTTATCGACTTACCTTTTGGAAACATTGTGAGCTATAAACTTAGTAGTGGAGAACTCACCTTTGAAATTCTAAGTACAATTTGCATCATTGCTGCATTATTCATATTGAACTCATTCATTCGCTCATTTAATGAAGAGCATAAATCAAAAGTAAGAAGATTTAGAAGCCATATTATTCTTATAATATTCTTTACTTTGCTACTTGGAAGTTACATCACAGGAATTAATGGGGAACCAACTGTAGTTCTCGGCATAGTAATTTTCTTTTGTGTTTCATTGTTTAAAATAAAACTTTCTTTCGCTTATATCGAAGTTTTCTCAGAGTTAATCAAAATGAGAAAAATTGAAACTTTCAATCCAGAAGATTCTGGAATGAAGAAAAGTGACCCCTACTCAGCTTCTGAGAATAGATCATATAATATGATAGGAGAGGATATTTTCGCTTACCGAACACTAGTTGTTGTTGGTAAATGGATCTTTATTTCCTC
This sequence comes from Candidatus Heimdallarchaeota archaeon, assembly GCA_018238155.1. Lineage (GTDB taxonomy): Archaea > Asgardarchaeota > Heimdallarchaeia > JABLTI01 > JABLTI01 > JABLTI01. Next base: position 109,362 of record JABCTZ010000026.1, read on the forward strand.
GGCAATTTATCTTATATTGGCTCAGATTGTTCATTTTATCTCATATTCTTTAATAAAAGTAAACACTAGTTTTTACATTTTTGGTGAGGAAAAACCTATTGTTGTTACTCTCAGTGAGTTAGATAATATCCTCAATATCTCTAGCTATATTGTTCTTTTTCTCTGCTGTATTGGATTTATTCTTTTTTATTTTGGAATCAAAAGCCCAAAAACAAAAAGACCATTACTCGTTGCTACAATATTCTTTGTTCTATTCGTAATCTTTCGAATTATCTACTTGGAAGCAAACTGGTCTGGAGAAGGATTCAATGCTTATATTTTCTTCGAATTTGGTAATCTTCACAAATTTAGTTTAACTAACGGAGAATTCGTTTTACAAATTCTAAGTACAACTTGTATCATTGTTGCATTATTCATATTGAACAAGTTTATTCAAGCATTTAATGATGAACATCACTCAAAAGTAAGAACATTTGGAGGACAAATTTATCTTATCAAGTTCTTTGTTTTTCTATTTGTGATTTACTGTATAGCTATGAATTCAAATCTGAAAGAAATTCCTGCTCTAGTGGTTTTCTTTTTAATAGCAATATTCCAAATTAAGCTAACATTTGCTTATCTTGGAACTTTCTCAGAACTAATTAAAATGAGAAAATTTACAATAGTTGGGTAATTCTTTTACTCAATTTTCTCTTTCTTTTTTTAAATAAAAAGAGTTATTTATCATAAGTGTTCAAATTTGAAATTTTTTCAACGATTTTAGAACTACACAACCCTTTTTATTCAATTATTCAAAAAAATTTTTATTCTTTAATTAAAATGTTAGGAAGAAATAAAATGAGCATGTCTAAAACAAATATTCAATTCGCTACTTTTATGGAACGGTTGAAACCAACATTTATGGATTATATTGGTCCATGGTTATTGTTCTTTGTAGGTGCATTTGTTCAAACGCCAATCGCTGGTATTGGAATATTTGGAATAATATTGGGTGTATTTTGTGAACTATTAGCTATTATTGCATTATTATTCATCAATGGTTATGCACCTGCATTAAATCGTGGTTTTACCCCAAATAAAATGACTCATGGTGTTAGATTGATGAAAATTGTCAATAAAGACACTATGGAATTGCGTGAAGTCGATGAAGGAGATATGGGTATACTTCTTTTAAGAGCAATTATTGGATGGTTTGAAGCATTTTTATTCCTACCTATCGTGCCAGGAATATTAGCACTTTTAATCATAAATTCGAGTGCAACAAATCAAAGAATTGCTGATTTGGTTGCAGGAACGGTAGTTATTAAGGTTGAGCCCGTAGAGAAAGTTAATATAAAGGATTTCAGAATGAAAAAAAGCGATCCATCCCCAACATTTGATGGAATTTCCTCAATACAAACTACTGGCAAATCAAAAAAGAAACAAATTGACAAGAAACTAGATAAAAAATTTGACGATGGTATCTTCTCTAAGCCAACATTTATTGTTGTAGGTAAATGGATTATTATTTCTTCATCAATCTATCTGATTTTAGCACAGATAGTAAAATTTGTTTCTCGAACATTGAGACTTGTCAATACTAGCTTTAAAATTTTTGGCGAAGAACAACCAATTGGTAATACTGGCAGTGAATTACATAACGTATTAACTATTATTGGCTATGTTGTTCTATTCATATGTTGTTCAGGATTTGTTTTATATTACTTAGGTATCAGAAACACCAAAACAAAGAAGCCATTAATAATCAGTGGAATACTTTATCTATTCTTCATCATCTTTCGTATAGTCTTTATTGAAACAATATGGAATGGAAAAATGATTGCAATTATAGATTATGGTTTTGGATATGATCATATTCAATACAATGGTGTTGGATATGGAGGATTTGTTTTCCAAATAGTTTCTACTGTATGCTTAATACTTTCTCTAATCTTCCTAAGTAAATTTGTTATGAATTTCAATGCAGAACATCAAACAAACATTAGAAAAAACTTTGGTCAAATATCCTTAATTGTTTTCTTTTCATTGTTTTTTGTCACACTATTCATAGGTTTAATTGCAGATGCAGAGGAAACAACTGTTATGTTTAGTACGGTAATATTCTACATTAGACGTTTGTTCGAAATATGTCTTGTTTTTGTTTACCTTGGAATTTATGCAAAGTTAATCAAATTGAGAAAAATAGCCAAAGTGAACAATGTAATTGAGTGACTTTTTACTCAATTACTCTCCTTTTTTCTTGTTCAAAAAGTTTATTAAAAATAAATCCTTTGAAAAAACATTACTATAATAAGGAGAAAAAACAATGTCAGAGTCAGAAGATAAAACAATGGGTATTATTTCCATAGTATTAGGTGTCTTAGGTTTTACTTTTCTACCATTTATAGGTAGTGTAATAGCTATTATTCTAGGTCATGTTGCAAAAGGCACAGATGGTGATCAATTAGGTAAAATTGGTAGGATTCTTGGTTGGGTAGGTATTTGCATATACATACTTGGTGGCTTAATAGCAATAGCGTTAGTTGTTATAGTTCCTCTATTAGGTTTTTCACTATTTCCAGCTTACACAGTCATCTGAGGATTATTCCTCATTTTTTCTTTTTTAAAGTAGTTTTGCTAATTGAACCAACAACAAGATGGATCAATACAAAACCTTGTACAGGAATGCAAGTATTACTATAGGAGTAGTGCCATTTCAATGGCTAATTGATTTATTCGCTTACTAAAATTTTGAGAGATAACCTCTCAGATTGTTTTTTTTGTTATTTTTCTTTCCATTGGAAGATAGGTGTTCATTTTTTGATACCAAAAGACCATATTAGTTCAAGCATTTTATCGAAAAGTTCACTCAGTTATAATAATTTCTGTATTATAATTTTGATAACCCTTGATTTTTTGCTTTTCGCTCAACAGGAATTAACACTAATCTCGCCAAGATTACATAAAATACTGTGCATCCTAGTATTATTACGAATTCTGCCCAGATTGGTAGTAGGGGTTTGTAACCATCAATCATATAGTATCTCATTAGATCAAAGTTGTATGTGAATGGAAATGCCATTGCTATGTATTTGAGAATTGAGCCAACAACGGGATGGATTAATACAAATCCTTGCACAGGAATGTATGCTCCACAAAGGAATTGGATTAATTGATGAATAACTGTTACAAATAATCTCGTTTGTCTAAATAGTATAGCTAGCATTCCAAAGAATAATCCTATAGATATCAAACTAATTATTGATAAAAAGGCAACTAATAGAGTATATCCAATCGCAGTTAAATTTGTAAGATTACCAGTTAATCCTAAAGAGAGAATATAGAGAGGTATAAAGAATATAAATGAAACAATTGCACGAGAGATGGTTGTTGAGAGCAAATAGCCTAAACGTGAAGCAGGAGAGACAAAGATTGATTCAATTGTACCGAAGTGAATATCTTCTTCAACTCTGATCAAGGGACCCCAGGTAGCTATGCCAGAAAACATTTGAACAGCAGTTCCAATCAACATGAAAAGGAATACAGCTTGCCCATTTAATCCGGCAATTTCATACAGCGCAGGTGTGAAATTATATGCTCCACCAATAACAATGAAACCTAGTGTTAAAGTAGCTATTTCAAGGAACCAACCAAAAAGATTAGCTTTGTATCTCTTGTAGCTAATCATATCTCGCCAGATACCTTTGAAAACAATTTGTGAGGTGTTTTTTAGACTCATTTTTTTTCCTCCTTATAGAATTGATAAACCTACATTCTTTGCTTTTCTTTCTACTAATTTTAGTAAGAAACCGGCTATAATGACAAATGCAATAGATGTCACTCCCAGAACTAAGAATTCTACCCACACAGGAAGAAGTGTGTGATATTGCGAACCGAAAATAAAGAATCGAAAGAGGTCATAACAATATGTGTATGGAAAACAGTAAGCAAAGTATTTAAGAATTGAACCTAAAACAGGTTTCATTGAAGCATATGCTTGTACTGGCACATAAGCTCCACAGAGGAACTGCATTAGCATGCTTAGAAATAAAGCAATTGGTTGCGATTTTCTAATCAATAAAGCGATCATAGCAAAGAATAGCCCAAAAGCCATCATACTTAAAATAGTTACAAAGACCACTAGCATAGTTGTGCCGATCACATAAAGATTAGTGAGTGTTCCATTTACTGCCATAATAATAATATATGCCGGAATAAAGAATATTAGATTCACAAATGAATCAGAAATGGTTGGCGATAACAAATAAGCAACTCTATTAGAGGGAGTAACGAAAACTGCTTCTAAAGTACCGTAATGAATGTCTTGGTTTATTCTCATTAATGGTGCCCAAAGAGCGGAATCAGAAAATGTTCCGATAGCTACACCTCCAATGAAAAAGATAAACACTTGAGTTGCAGTATTTATACCTGTTTCTCCTGCTGTTACGGGATTTAACTCAAACAGAACTGAGAAAAGATATCCCGTAAACATACCAATAGCCATACTTAACAACCAACCAATGAGTTTTGCTTTGTATCGTCTGATATTTGTTAGATCTCTTTTAATACCAATTCCAACTACTCTGAATCCTGTTTTAATGTTAAATCCTACATTTTGAATCGACATTTCTATACCTCCAGTTCTACTTTCTTATCACAGAATTTTAGAAAAACATCCTCAAGCGTTGCAGTCCGATAGGATATAACAGGGTTCAAATCAAAATCTTTGCAGATTTTCATTATCCTCTCAAAAGCTTCAGCGCTATCTGTTACAGGTAATTTAATAAAACCATTTTCTTGTTCTATTGCAGAAACAGTTTCTAAATCTATTAATTTTTGCAGAAATTCAGGTGAAGCTATCTCACCGGTTCGTAAACGCAATTCAATTAATTGCATATTCAAATCATCCATTAAATTCTGAGGAGTATCAATTGCAACAACTTTTCCCTCGAAGATTATTGCCACACGATCACAGAGCTCTTCGATTTCAGACATTATTTGAGAAGTCATAATTATTGTTTTACCTTTTCCTTTCGCATAATTTTTAACAAAATTTCTAATCTTTTTTGCAGCAATGGGATCCAACCCTTTGCTAATTTCATCTGCAAAAACCAGATCAGGATTATGAAGGAAACCTCTCATTACAACAATTGCTTGTTTTTGTCCTCCTGAGAGTTTCATAACTTCTTTATCAAAAATCTCATCATTATCATATGTTTTCTTGAATTCTTCTAATCGCACCAAAAAATCCTCTTTGTGAACATTGTATAGTGTAGCAAAAAATTCCAAGTTTTCCTTGCCCGTCAAACGTGCATAAGTTGATCGTTCAGAATCTTGTCCAATGTATCCTATACGTTTTCTAATTTCTTTTTCATCTTTTTCTAAATCGTAACCTAAAACCTTTACAGTGCCTTCAGTTTTATTCAGCAATGTAGAACAAATTTTGATGAAAGTTGTTTTGCCGGCTCCATTTGGTCCTAAGATACCAAATATCTCGCCTTTCTCAACCTCTATATCTACCCCTTTCAGGGCTTCTGTTTTTCTTTTCCTACTTTTATAGGTTTTTTTGACTTTTTCAGCTATTAGTGCCTTCATTTTTTTCATCTTCTTTTATAATGTCTAGTTAACATTCATCGAATTTACTTTAAAAGGAAAATTCACATTAAGAAGACTCAATATGAGGTCACTTAAAGAGGTCACTTATTGTTAGGTCACCTATCGTGACTTCAAATATATTAGAAATTTATTTACAAATTATTTAGAAAACAATTTTAAAAATTCAACATTTGGGATAAAAAATACTTGTTAATAACTTTCTTGATTGAAAATGCTCTGTCAAAAAGAACCATTAAATAAAATGGAAAAGAAGATTTCCTATTCACTTATAAAATACTGGAATAACTTTGAGTTCATTAATGAATAGAAAGATTGTTCTTTTCTAGCTTGAAAGATTAAATCAGAATTCAGTGTTAACGCTTTTTCTAAAGCGATTAATGCATCATTTACTAGGTAATTTTCAGAATAAACGAGTGCTAGTGTGTACCAAGAATCAGCTGAATCATTATCTAGAGCAATAGATCTTTCGAGAGAAGTTATAGCCTCATCGTGTAATCCTAGATTATAATAGGACAGGGATAAATTGTGCCAACCAACTTCATTGTGTGGCTCTTTTTCGCAAATTAATTCAAAAGCTTCCAATGAATCCTCGTAATTTTCAAGTAAATAGGCGATTTCACCAAATTTTCCAACGAGTTCTAAATTTGCTTTGGTAATTTTTTGTACTTTATCATAATAATGATAGGCTTGCTCTAATTCACCTAGAAGTTCATATGATTGAGCTATTCTAGCTAAAATTAGATGTTCCTCATCTCTTCCCTTCTTTTTCAATAATTTCTTCCAACAATGTATTGCTTCAAAATATTCTGCTTGTTTGAATAAGGCGTAGGCTAAGAAGTCTAATAAATGAATTCTTTCAGGATGTTTCCTCAGAGCTTGCTTATAGAAAGCAATTTCTGTTTCTCCATCCGGTTGCTGTTTTTCAAGCCTTCCAAGGGTCATGTGGCATCTATCCTGCTATGCCTTAGTGCCATAACCATTGAGAATAATTGAACTCCCGTTCTCTTGTTTCATGTTATATATGACATACGACCTATTTAAACATAGTTTTATGTATGTTTTAATTTTAAGTCGAATTTTAATAAAAAAAAATGATTAACAATAATTGTAAATGTACTTTTATAGCGAATTTTTAGCTTTTTTGCGATTACAATGAAACATGTCTGTAGTCAATGCAAATTCTATCGTGAAGAAAATGGTAAACCTATTGTTAGATTACTGAAAAATTGGTTGCATATAATGTTCATATTTGTGATTTCAATTTTCAAGCTAAACTTGAAGAGTAATTCTAAACTTTTTTTTATTTCAATTATTTAATCAATACTACTTCTTTTACAGTAAAAGTACGAAAGCCATTAGAATTGATGTTGAATCCAATAGTCTTGTTGGGATAGCTAATGATTCAATCACAAAGCAAAATGGACTATTATTCAAATTATACAGACGTTCACCAGATTAGAAGCTGGATTCAAAATCAAAGTTTGCTAGTAAAAATTTGGTTGACAATATTCTTCGCAGGTTTAACAGGATTATTTTCACAGTTTAGAATTTACTTGCCTTGGACCCCTATACCTCTCACTTTACAAACTGTGGCAGTAGTTATTAGCGGTCTTGTTTTAGGCAAATATTTTGGACTCTTTTCACAAATTTTGTATCTATTAATTGGTTTTCTAGGTGTACCTTGGTTTGCAAATCAACAAGGAGGTTATGAAATATTTCTAGGTCCAACTGCCGGTTATCTTATTGGTTTTCTTTTTGCAAGTTTCCTCTCAGGATGGTTTTCTGAGAAATTATCAAAGAAGAAAACAAATCCACGACTATTTCTTGTGGTAATGTTACTGATCAATTTTATTGCCATTTATACTCCGGGATTAATTTACCTCTATCTTTGGTTTTCAATTGGAAACTCTATGATTATTTCATTGGTAAATCTATTTCTAATGGGATTCATACCATTCATAATCGGGGATATAATTAAAATAGCAATTATCACTATTGTTCACAGCAATATGTCAAATGATTGGTAGTGAGTAGTTAGCTATGAATGAAAATGTACAAATCAATCAACCATTTTTTGGTGCAACAACAGATAACATAAATTATGCAAATTTGTGTGTATTAGGCATTCCTTGGGATATTTCATCCTCATTTCGTAGAGGTGCAGCTCAAGGACCGGAATACATTCGTCATGCAACTACAGGTGCATTATATAATTCAATCACAGAAACAGATAGAGATCTTAAACAAACATGGCAAATCTTCGATATTGGTGATGCACCAATTTCTGAAGCAAATGAAATGGATGCTCGGAAGAAAATACACAATATGATACAGAAATACAGCAAATATGGGATGAAATTCTTTTTCTTAGGAGGAGACCATCTATCTACTTACTTTACTTTTTGGTCATTAAAGAAAATAAAAGACCTAAGAATAGGACTGGTCTATCTAGATGCTCACCCGGACTTGTATGATCAATATGAAGGTAATCCATATTCTCATGCTTGTGTTGTAAAACGAATAATTGATGAAACAAATATAGAACCTGAAACAATAACTCAAGTAGGCATTCGTTCATCCACTTTAGAGCAGAAACAATTTGCTGAACAAATGAAAATCAATACTGTTTCAATCAAAGATTTACAAACAAATGGGGGTTTTGCTACTGCACAACAAATTAAAGCTCAATTACCTAGTTATCTTGACGGAGTGTATCTTTCTATTGATTTGGATATTTTAGACCCCGCTTTTGCTCCGGGTGTAGGCAATCCAGAACCAGGTGGAGCAACTACTCGAGAGATAATTGATTTCATTCATGGTTTACAAGGCACAAATATTTATGCATTCGATGTTGTTGAGCTCTGTCCAAAATTCGATTATGCCGGGATATCTGCTTTAGCTGCTTCCAAAATAATTAAAGAAGTTTTAGGAATTCTCTAATGTTTTCCTTTAACATCTTCAATTTCTGAATTAAAGAAAAGAATTCATCTGGCGATCTTTTAGAACAGGAATAGCTGAACGAGCGTTATCCAATACTTCCGGATGAAGTGTTGCAAAAACCATTTGTTCATGTTGACCTGCTCCGGCAATAATATTTCCAAGTGGATCAATAATCCTTGATGATCCTTTATAGTGGATCACTTTTGGCTCAACATCAACACCTAATCTATTTACAGCAATGTGATATGAAGTATTCTCAAGTGCTCTTGCTGCTGCAAGAAGATTGAAATGAAGTAATCTTGCACTTGGCCAAGCTGCAACAGTAATAAGCACTTCTGCACCTTTTATAACCATACTTTTAGCAATTTCAGGGAATCGCAAATCATAGCAGATAGATAAACCAACTTTGGCTTTACCATTGATTGTTACTGGGTCAGAGACAGCAGTTCCGGCTTGGAAATACTCTTTTTCATTTCCCCAGAGGTGTATTTTTTCATAAGAATAAATCATCCCTTTCGTTGGATGAAGAATAAAACCTACATTTTGAAATGTATTCTTCTTCTGATTTGTTATCAGAATCGAGCTAGCAATGTTAATATTGTATTCTTCACAAATTTTCTCAAGGAATTTCAAAGTACTACTTGAATCAATCTCCTCAGCTAAATCCGAGAAATGACTATAAGCAAATCCGGTGCTAAATAATTCTGGTAAAACGACGAGATCTAATTCTGAATGGTAATTTCTTGCGATGCTATTTTTAACTCTCTGGAGATTCTCCTCTTTCTTAGCTGAAGAGATTTCCATTTGATAGAGTGCAACATTGAGCTCTTTCATAGACTTTTCCTCATTCATTTAGATCTTCAATTTTAGACCAACGGGGCAATGATCGGAACCCGTAATTTCCGGCAAAATATATGCATCAACAATTCTATCCTTCAAATCCGCAGTTACAAAGAAATAATCCAAACGCCAACCAATATTCCTTTCTCGAGCATTTGTACGAACAGACCACCATGAATACTGTTCTGGTTTATCTTTATGAATAAATCGGAAACTGTCAATGTACCCCATGTCAACTATTTTATCTAGCCATTCTCTTTCAATGGGTAAAAAGCCAGATATTTTTTCATTTGACTTTGGTCTTGAAAGGTCAATAGGTTTATGAGCTGTGTTCACATCTCCACAGAAAACAACTGATTTTCCTTCAGCTCGCTTCTTTTCTGTGAAATCAAGAAAAGCATCATAGAAATCCATCTTGTATTTTAGTCTCTCATTATCCTTTTTCCCATTTGGAAAATAAACATTACAAACTACAATATTGGAATGTTCTATTGTTACTATTCTTCCTTCTTTATCTAACCGTTCTACGCCAATTTTATGTTCTACGGTTGTTGGTTTTTCCTTTGAGTAAGTTACAACTCCACTATACCCTTTTCTCTCAGCAGAACTCCAATTGCTATGATAGCCCGGTGGATTGATCATTTCTTCAGTAACTTGTTCAGGATGAGCTTTAGTTTCTTGAAGACAAAGGATATCTGGGGAATTTTTTTCTAACCATGAGAGAAAATTATCATCTTTATAGATTGTTTTCTTAGAGAGGGCTCTAATGCCATTAACATTCCACGAAAGTAGTTCCAATATTTTCATAAAAACACATCATAATCAATTTCTAATCTTCTCATTAATATAATTTTCAAATATAAAAATAAGATTGTGATTTTATTGTCGAGATTTATTATTAAATAACATTACATTATCTTTTTAAGCTATATTCTCTACCGTAAATTGGTGATTATTTGACTAGAACTAAACATAGAAGAACTAGAAGATATCATAGCATTTATCAAATTGCAGAAGTCCTAGCTATTATAGCGGGAATTGCAGGTATCATTATTGCTGTTGTTGGATTATTTGGTAGTGCACTAGGCAGCTCCTGGCTTTGGGAAGGCAATTTTGGTTTCCTAAGTGGTGTTCTTAGTGCAATTTTGTCAATAGTATTTTCTGTATTAGTACTGATGATTGGTTTAGGAACGATATTCTGGGATATCCGAGGATTAGTAATTGGAATAGTAGTAATTATTCTATCATTATTTATTCCTGGTATTGCTTTTATTCTTGGAATTGTCGCTGGTGTGCTATTTATTGTAGCGGATATTGCTTAACAATCTTTGAAAAAGATTTCTCTTTTTCAGAATCTTTTTCTTTTATCATTTTCTTTTTTGAAATTGATAATATATATAGCAAACTTTATTATAAAGTTTGGCTAACCTAACATTAGCACATATGTAACGTTCAAAGTCTTAAGGAGAAAAGTAGAATAAAATGGCACGAATAGCTCTCATAGGAAATCCAAATGTAGGTAAAAGTGTAATTTTTAATGAGCTAACTGGATTACATCAAACTATTGCCAATTTTCCTGGTTGTACTGTAGAAAAAAAAGAGGGGGAACTTTCACATGAAAATCAAATGATCGAAGTGATTGATTTACCGGGAATCTATTCCTTATCACCCCATTCCATTGATGAACAAATATCTCGAGAGCATATTATTGAAGAAGATCCTGATTTAGTTGTCGTTGTTCTGGATGCATCTAACCTTGAACGAAATCTGTATCTTACAGTTCAGTTGATGGAATTGAACACCCACCTTCTTATTGTTCTCAACATGATGGATTTAGCTCGAGGAAAAGGCATAAATATAGATGTCGCTCGTTTATCAAAAAATCTTGGCATACCTATCGTTGAAACGGTTGCATCTAAAGGAATAGGACTTGATGAGCTTAAAAGGAAAATTTGTGAATGTATTACTTCACCCAATCTAGCAAAACCATTAGTTTGGAATAAAAAAATAGGCGAAAATATAGCTAAAATTTTGGAATTAATTAACCCTTATACATCTAGAATAGAAAAAAAGTATACACTCGAGTGGGTAGCAACTTCATTACTTGAAGAAGATGATTATGTTTGGGAGCTGATAGAAAACATTGGTGTCTCAAAAGAGGAATTAAAACCAAAAATAATGAAATTAATCGATGAAAATTTCGATGGAGATGCAATTGTACCATTAGTTGATGCAAGATATGAAATAGTTAACTCGTATATGACCGATGTACAGCAAAAATACTCTGGACGAAGATGGGCACTTAGTGATATGCTCGATGAAGTCTTAACTAATAGATTTCTGGGTATTCCAATATTCTTAACAATAATGTGGGGTGTATTTCAGATTACTTTTACTGTTGGTGAACCATTGGTAGGTTTAATTCAGTTGGGTTTTGATAAATTAGGTGTTCTTGTTTATTACATTGCTAATTTAATGGATGGTGCGGCTGGGAATGGCATTAATCCCATTAGTGATTTCATTGTTGGAGCAGTAATAAATGGTGTAGGCGCAGTTCTTTCATTTCTACCATACATTGTGATACTTTTTATTGCAATGGCAATTTTAGAAGACACGGGTTATCTCTCTCGAGTTGCTTATTTAATGGATAAACCAATGAGCAGAATAGGATTACAAGGGCAGTCCATTATTCCAATGCTTTTAGGTTTTGGTTGTAATGTACCAGCAATTATGGCTACTCGTGCAATACGAAACGATAAAGACAGGAAAACAACAATACTAGTGAACAGTTTTATGTCTTGTTCTGCAAGATTGCCGGTCTATATTTTCATTTCAGGAGCAATTTTTTCGAACTTTGCTGGAATTGTGACTTTAGGTCTTTACGTTTTAGGTATACTTGTTGGAATACTATTTGCTTGGGTCTTTAGAAAAACACTTTTTAAAGGAGAGAAATCAGATTTAATTATTGAACTTCAGCCTTTCACTAGTCCAACACCCAAGAGTGTTTTCATTAAAATGTGGAATCAGATTAAAGAGTTCTTAAAAAAAGCAAGCACAATTATTCTCGTATCACTCATAGTTATTTATCTTCTAAATCAAGCAGGTATTATGGAATATCTTGGACGATGGGTTTCAATGCTCTTTTGGTGGATGAAAACTAGTGATGGTTCTGCAATTAGCTGGGAATATGGTGCAGCATTATTATCAGGCTTAGTTGCAAAGGAAGCCGTTATTGGTACTTTGGGTACTTTGGTAGATACGCCAAATGCTTTGGGCGTTGCTGCTGGTTTGGGATATCTAGTATTTCTAGCTCTCTATGTTCCCTGTATCGCTACTCTAGCTGTAATAAAACAAGAAACAAAAAGTTGGCGCTGGATGTTATTTTCACTTATGTTTACATCTATTGTAGCTTACGTTTTTTCAGCAATTTTCTATTTTATAGCTAGCGCAATTGGAGGAGTGTAGGAGGAAAAAAAATGGTTGAAAATGAAATTAATGATGAAACAATAGTCAAAGAAATTCCTCCTTCGGAATTAGAGGTTCACCCTGAACTTACACATGAGATTGTGAAAAAAGAACCTCGTTTATCAAAATTTATGAGAGATCACCGGAGACCACAAATTCCAGTAAGATATATTTGGTTGCTCAATCTGCCTATCGTTACAAATGTTATTCTTGCATTCTCAATTATACTGGGATTACTATTTCTCTATTTCGGAGTGATGGGTGCACTAACAATTGTTGGGATGACTGAACAAAATGTTTGGGGGATTTATAGTACAATGTGGGTTTTTGGCTGGGAAGGAAGTGCTATTACAGGATTTGCACTTATAATTATAGGAGTGATTATGCTCTGGTCTGTGCCCTTTTATTTTCTAAAAAGCGTACAGAAAGCAGATTCATATCTTATAATTGGCTCGGGTTTGGGAGTACTATTTGCAATAATATATATTTTCATTATCCTTGCAGATCTCTTATCTTGGTTATTGGACATCCTTGCGACAAGTGTAGTGAATCCACCTGAAACTTATTTCTATTACCCGATAATGTTGGGTTTGATAGCTGCACCTATTTTCCGAGCATTATCAATTAGACATATTGTGTTACCTCCTTCCGAGAAACAACCCGAAGATTATAGTGTACAACATTATCGAAAGGAAATGAGAAATTGGAAATTTAATCAAAAAAGAAAACATCTTATAAAAGACCAACGAAAAGGATCCAATAAAGGAAGACATCGACATCACAAGAAGAGGAAAAGGTGGGAGTAATGCTTTCAAAAGTACTAGACTATTTCAGAAAAGGTGGAGATGCAAATATCTCAACTATTTCAAGAAAATTAGACATCGAGAAAGGAACTATAGTTATGCTTCTTGATCAACTTGTTAAAAGAGGATATTTGGAAGAAATTACTCCAATTAACAAATTAACAGATAATTGCACTCCAACAAAATGTGCAGGATGTGCAAAAGAAGCTAATTGTGATCCTTTACTGATTACTAAATATAAACTAGTAAAAAAAAAATAGATAGATCTTAGCAATGATTTCTGAAATAATTTTGATTTCTCATTGAAAATTTCTTTGAGTCAGAGCATTTGATTTGTATATTTTGTGTTAAATAAAAAGAGTATGTTAATCAACTTTCTAATAAAAAAATCTATTCAATAAAAATAGTCATTTTATTTTTATTCCATGACAAGTCATAGGTATGTAATTTGCTTGGGTACTAGTATTATTAAACAAAGGACAAGTGTTTTCGAGTCTCAAATTCAAGAAGGAATTAAGATTTTCGTGTTTCTAATATGATTAGATTTAAAAGATAAAAGAAAGAATTATCTGTAAATGGGATTAATTCTTAGAGAAGTGATACTAGTGAAAGATGAAGTAAAAAATCAACTGAAAAAATAGAGATAGTGAAATTATTGAATACCAAGGTACTCCTATAATTCGACGAGATGGTGAATTTCTAACGAAACTCGAATCTGTGATAAAGGAACCAATACCTGTTCTTTCTAATTCAATTGTTAAAAATATTTACACCTGTGGAGTTTTTATACAAGAAAACCAGATCAAACAGCTCTTTTTAACTGCTAAAAGAAAGATAACTTCTCTTCCAGATTCAATAGGAAATCTAAAATCACTTGAAATATTGGGTCTTTGCAACAATAAATTAACTTCTCTTCCAGAGACAATAGGAAACTTAACTGCACTCACAAAGCTATTCTTATATGGTAATCAATTAGATGTGCTCCCAGAGACAATAGGAAATCTAGCTGCTCTTGAATTTCTGTTTCTCTTAGAGAATAAATTGACTGCACTCCCAGAGACAATAGGTAACCTATTAGCACTCAAAAAACTAGATTTACGCAGGAATAAATTAACTACATTCCCAAAGAAAATAGTAAATCTAAAATCACTTTTAATACTATATATTTCAAATAATCAAATCAAAACTCTTCCCAAAACAATAGGAAACCTAGCTGATCTCAAAGAGCTAAACATTTCATCTAATCAAATATCAACTCTTCCTGACACAATAGGTGATTTAACAAAACTTGAAGAACTAGATCTAGGTTATAATAAATTTAGCTCTCTCCCAGAGAGCTTTGGTAACCTATCACTTACAAATCTAAATCTGCAAAGCTTAAAATTAACTTCACTCCCGGAGACAATAGGAAAGCTAACAGAACTTAGAGAACTAAATTTATATAATAACCGATTGACCTCTCTTCCTGAGACAATAGGAAACCTCACAGCATTTGAAATTCTGAACATTTCAAATAATAAATTAACTTCTCTCCCTGAAACAATAGGATCCTTAACAGCTCTCAAAGAACTAAATTTAGAAAAGAATGAAATAACTTTTCTCCCCGAAGGAATTGGGAAATTATCTGCACTCAAAAAACTAATTTTACGCAATAATAAATTAGCTTCTCTTCCTGAGACAATGGGAAATCTATCTGCACTCACTTTTCTAGATTTACAAAGTAATCAATTAACCTCTCTTCCTGAGACAATGGGTAAACTATCTGCACTTAAAACGCTACAAATATACAATAATCAAATAACAGATCTTCCCGAGTCAATAAAAAACCTAAAGCTACCATCACTTAGCAAATATTCATGAAACAATGATGACTATCAAATTTCGTTAGTCATGAATTTCATAAGATAACAAGAATCATTATCTTTGGTATCATTTAAGATTATCCAATTGAATCTTTTTTGATAATGGACGAGTTTTCAACAGAAAAAGAGTTTTTTTCTGTTGGATAATCTGACCGTGTAAGTCCTTTTTTAGAAGAATAAATCATTCCAAGTATCATTACAACTGACATGAAAATTGCTGCTGTGAGAATGATGTACTTTGGTGAGACAAAATCTGCAATAAGCGCAACAATTCCCATGCCTGTTAGTCTTGCAATTCCTTGTAAGAGTTGTTGAGCTCCAAATACCCGACCTTGTTTTTCATATGGTATCTGTTCTTGAATCAAAGTAGGTGCCGGTATATTTATGCATACGATTCCAATGCCGAACAACATTAAAATAATAACCATCAACCACACAACCCTAACAAATGCAAATAAGAATAACACTCCGGAGAGACCTGCAAGAGTAATATTTAACATCAAAATTTTTCTGTTTATTTTGCCAATGCGCATAAATATTATTGCAGTCACTATTCCTGAGACCCCCATAGCTGCTTGGAGGTACCCATACCAAGATTCATCTAAACCCATTTCGCCTTGTAGGACTACAATAAAAAGGACATTAAATGTTGCAAAAGAGAAAATTGCAGAAGCAAAAACTACTAACATATAGGCAATTTTAGGTGTTTCTTTTATTGTTCTGTAACCAACATTAATATCATCTATGATACTCTTGATCTGTCTGCTAAATCCGACTTCATCCTCAGGTCGTTCAACTTTTGGTGTTTTCGTTCCAAATTTCAATAATAATACAATCATTGTAAGTGAAAAAGCAAAAGTCGAAGCATCAAAAATGAAGCTGCCTAAATAACTAACACTTGCAATAATACCTGCAAGAACATAACCAACTATTGTTGCAATCTGGTATACAGTTGTACCTATTGAATTTGCTACTAAGAGATTCTTCTTCTTAACAACTAATCGAGTATAAGCATTTCTTGCTGGAAAAAAGAATGCTCCAGCTGTTGAATTAATAAATGTCAAAATAAACAAGGGCCATAAAATGTGAATATAGTTTAAAACGTGCACCTCAAGGATGTAGCCATAAGAGAATTGTAAAAAGTGAACTTCCTCAACAATCAAATAATTTCTTAGTAGATAAATTACAACAAAACCAAGCGAAGCAAATAAGCTGATGAGATTTGACATAAGCATTATTTTTCTTTGATCGAACCTATCTGTGTAAACTCCAGCTAAAGGTGTAAAGAGTACATATGGCAGCCAAAATGTTATCGATAACAAACCCATTAAAGTAACGTTTCCAGTTGCACCAAAAATGTAGAACTGTAATGCTAACCAAGCTACTGCTGCACCAATATTCTGTGAAAATTGTGCTGTAAAAAGCAATACATATGGACCATTTTTCAAAACTTCAATAATCGAGGAAGATTCAGCACCATTCTGAGTATTAATCTCAGTTTCTTTATCTGACCCTTTCTCTGAACTAACCAAAATATTTTCACCGAAAGAAATAATACAAAATGCATATTGGATGTTAAAAAATGTTCTTTTAGCTACTACTCTAAGTAGTAAAAAAAGAACACAGGCAATAAATTCACTCTTTGGTTATTTTTTGATCGCTATTTTTGACTGATACTCAGAATATATCTGCGAATAGTCTTTTTGCCAGCTATTGATTCCTTCGGGAGAAGTAGGATAATCTGCAGTCATTTGATTGATTTTTTCAATATAGTTTGGCAATAGATTAAATCGATGATTTGGTAATTGCGTCCAGATTTGTCCCAGTTTTCTTGAGAGTTGCATTAACTGTTCGTACTCTCGAGCGTAGAAAATTTTATCCATTGGTAAATAACCTTCCGCTAATGCGCGATTTAGTTCCGCATCAGGAATGTTTTGTAATAATATACGATAAAAATCCAAAATGCTATATCGTAGGCAATATTTCTCTAGAACTTTTTGATTATAGATCCAAAGATCCTCTTCAGAAACAGTTTGATCAGGAACTACTTTTGCAGCAATTTTTCCAGCAATGTAACCAGAAGCTAAAGATGCTCCGAGTCCACCACCATGTAAAGGATTTACAATCGCTCCTGCATCACCGATTAGAATAATATTGTCTTTTACATGAGTAGGTATTGGATGTCTTGTAGGAACAAATCCTCCTCCGAAGTTCAGTGTTTTACTAGATTGGAACCTGTTTATCATATTTACTTGAAATATTTTTTTCGGAGAAATGTCTTTAATCCATGTTTTAGGTATTCCCGTCCCCATATTGTACTCATTTCCTCCTCTATTGAAAAACCACATATACCCTCCTTTTGTAATATCATAACTAAATTCAAAGATAGCACTATCAGAGTATTTTTCTGGTACTTTCCCTTCAAGGGTGCAAATTTCTCGATAGCAGTAATATTGTTCGTCATCTTTCACTTTAGCATATTCATCAAAAATTCCAAAATCTTCTCTGATTTTTGAATTGAAACCTGAACCATCAATAATTAATGGTGCTGATAAAATCAAAGGTTCTGCTTGATTAGTAGTAAATTTTGCTTCTACGACATTTCCTTTTCTCTCTATAGAGTTTAAAGTTGATTTATCATATAATGTGATGTGCTCATTTATTGTTTCATTGAGAAGAATTTGACCAAATTTGTGCCGATCAATTATTGCTAATTGTCCTTGAATTGGAATTGAGAAATCAGTTTTGGTATCAGGGGAAATAATATGGGCCATCTGAATTACATTTCTAACTGCACCATTTTCTCTTAGAGGATAACCAAGGCTTTCTAAAAATTCGATGTGTTTTATTCCAATGCCATCTCCACAAATTTTGCTCCCAATTTGGTTCTTTGCTTTTCTATCAACTAAAGCTATTTTCCCTAGACCTTCTTTTGCTGCGGCATAAGCAGCTAAACAACCGGCTGTTCCAGCACCCACAATAATAATATCAAATGAAGCTTTCATCAACAAATCCACCAATAAACTCTGTTTAGCAAGTATGGAAGCTATTGAAATAAAAATTTTACTTCTAATCATTAAGTAACTAATATATTATTCTAGTTTCTTATTAAATTATTAAGAGTAAAGATAAAAGTAGCTAATACTATCTTATAACTAGGTGAAAATAATTGAAAAAATTAGTCGTTTATTATTCATTTGAAGGTGACACTAAACTCATTGGAGATGCTATTGCAGAAGAAATTGGTGCAGATGTTTTAGAACTCAAATTATTAAAAGAAGTTAAGAAAAAAGAATATATGAAAAATTACCTCGGAGAAAAACAAGTTCTAATGAAAACTAAGCCAATTTTATTACCATTTGATATTAAGCCACAAGATTACGATCTAATAATTATTGGCACGCCGATTTGGTCTGGGACATTTGCTCCAGCAATTCGAACATTCTTCACTGAAGAGAAATTTAGCGATAAAAAGATAGGATTGTACTATTGTTTTACTGTTAAAGCGGGACTGATATCAGAACATCTAAAGAAAGAATTAAAAAACAATATCATTTTAGATGAAATCGGTTTTAAAGATCCAAAAAAAATTAATCCTGAAAAGGGAATTGAAAGAGCTAAGAAATGGGCTAACAACTTATTAGATAACATTCAATAAACATTTAAACATTGAAATCGGTTCTAGTGCTATTATTATTGAAATGAAAATAATAAAACAAATTCCAATTTGAAGGGCAGCATATTATTGGTGGATATCTATGAACAAATCAGAGTCTAAACACGATGATAGTATAAACAAGATGAATGATAAGGATGAAGTACCTCTGAAAATAACCAAATACAAAGTTGACACTTCAGGAAAATTGTTTTCTTTCATTTCTTCACCAAAAATTCCTTGTGTCTATCGATTTTGGGCTACTTTGAAGGATAATATCAATGTCATTGATTTACAAAAAGCAGTCAATAATGTAATGAAACGCTTTCCTTATTATCATGTTACTCTTAAGAAGGGATTTTCTTGGTACTATTGGAAAAGTACAACAAAGAAAGTACAGGTTTCAATGGAAGGGGAATATCCTTGTCAGTACATACCCATTCGTGAACCAAACACTATTCCATTTAGAGTAATAGCTAAGAATAATCAAATAATAGTTGAATTTAATCATAGCTTGACTGACGGCACAGGTGCTTTGACTTTTCTAAAATCATTAATAGCAGAATATTATCAAATCCGAGGGCTATCTTTAACAGATTGGGAAGGAATTTTTAGAGCAGATAAAAAACCAGAAAAAATGGAGACAGAATATTCTGTTCGAAAACACTTTAGATTAGGAATACCAAAAGTAGGCAAATTATTCAAGGCATTTCACCTTCCATTCCATAGGGTTAATCATGGAATCTTCTATGTCACAAATGGAAAAATGAATGCTAAGGATGTTCTAAAAGTCTCAAAACAATTTGGTGTGACTCTAACTGAGTTTATTGCAGCAGTCTATATTGATGTTTTACAAGATATCCTCCTCAGCTTGCCAAAAAAACAACAAAAGAAGCTGAAACGACCTATTCGAATAATGGTACCAATTAATATTCGAAATCACTTGCCTTCAAAAACAATGTGGAATTTCACCGCTTTTGTTGTTCCCGGAATTGATCCTCGATTAGGTGATTTCACACTTCAGGAAATTATTGATCAAGTTCATCATTCCAAAAATTTGCATGCAAATAAGAAATTCATTGTACAACAGATATCTTCGTATATGGCCATTGAAGGAAACGTAGGACTCTTTTCTCCACGATTCATCAAAAAATGGATTCTAAGACTTATTTATCGAAATTTAGGTGAAAATGTTTTTTCAGCATTTATGACAAATCTAGGCATTACTTCACTTCCTCCGCCATTAAACAAAGAAGTAAAGAGTATTCAACTTCTTCCTATGAATCATCCATATGTTAAATCAAGTTGTTCATTATTAACTTATAACAATGAACTCAACATTAATTTTGGAAGATGTTTCGTGGAAAGCATTGTTGAAGATAAATTCTTTGCCAAATTACAAGAATTTGGTATCAAGGTAAAAGTTACAAAAACGAATAGTTGATGAAATTAATCATTATGAATAATTTCACCAATACTTTTGAGAACTGCAACTGATTTCTCATCAGTGAGAACCTTGGGTGTTGTATCAACTAATTTTTCAGGTATTTTTTCTAATAATTTGAATTTCAATTTATGAATAAAAATTTCAAACAAATAGATTAGTGCAATCCATTCGATATAAAACATAATAACAATATATACTAATGCACCTAGGAAAGCGACTTGTCCAGTGCTTTGAATTATAGCAATGATGAATGTTATAAATGTAACAAGAGCTAATGAATATGCTGATCCTGTTAAGAGACTCACAAAATAAGTTGAAGGACCCTGGATGTCTGGGAGTTTTCTTTCACCTTCAGAGCGTTTACGAATAGAAATAATGCCAGCATCATCTAACAACCAAAGGGGAGTTACAACAATAACAGTAATAGGTGAAAACATAATCGCATAGAGGAATAATAATAAAACAGATACGGTATCTCCAACTGTTTCTCCAAAAAACCAATTACTGAACCAATAACCTATAGAGAAACTCAATAAAAAGGGAACAATAGCTCTTCCTAGTACTTCTGGAAATTCAATCAAAGTAGCATCCATTGAAATTAAACTGTATTTGTATTTGCCGAATTTTGCTGCTTTGTGCAGATAAATATAGAATATGGACAAAAATCTTACGAATAGAATAGATAAGAGTAAAAACAGAAAAGGAAATGTCCAAAAAATAATTATTTCCACAATAAAATTGCCTGGAAACCATGAAAGAGCTCCTGTTCTAGCTCCACCATCTTTTTTAATATATAATTCATTAAACACAAAAGCAAAGGTGAGCGATATTAAAAAAGAAAAGGCTACAAGTACAATACCTATTATCGTGGTCATTTTTCGAGGATCATTTCTTATAACTTCAGGTATTGCAGGTAAATCTGGTAAATCATTAACAAGATCATTTTCAGGTATTTCTTGAGACATAATAATCAAGTTTATTTGATTTTAATGGTTTAAATGAATAACGCAAGTGGTATATTATACCAAATACTCTCACCATCTTACAAAAAATTATAATGCTTAAAGAATGATAAAATATTAGAGCGCATTTATTGAGTGATAGCAATTGAGTAAAGTGGAATTTAAACAACTTAGTCCTGCGGATTTCTTCTACCGCAACAGGGAATTAGCTGGTTTTGACACGCCTATAAAAAGTCTCTATACAGCCTTCAGAGAAATATTGGAAAATTCTTTGGATGGCGCAGAAATAGGCGGTATAAATCCAGATATATTTATTGCAATTAGAAAACGAAGTGATGACGTTTACACGATTTTTATAAGTGATAACGGAATAGGCATCCCAAGTAAAAAAGTGCCGGGTGCACTTGCGAAGCTTCTTTTTGGTGGGAAATATGTTGAAAGACAATCTCGAGGGCATTTTGGACTCGGAGCATCTATGACTGTTCTTTATTCTCAAATTACAACCAATCTGCCAACACGAGTATTAAGTTGTACGAGAGGGAGTAATGAAATTGATGAATATCACCTTATGATCAATATCCAGCGAAATGAACCAATCATAAGGTATCACAAAAAATTACCCAACAAAAAGAAATGGCATGGCGTGACTGTTGAAGTCAATATTGAAGGAGATTATGCACGAGCGCATCCAAAAATCTTGGAATATGTTAAAGCAACAGCCATGGTTGCACCTTATGCAGATATAACATTCATTGATGCCTATGGTACTCTGTACAAATTCAATAAAGTAATCAACGAAGTCCCAAAACTAGGTGAACCTGTTTTACCACATCCAAGAGGTGTTGATACAGAAAAAATGCTTAGGTTGTTGAGAGTTGCAAGACAAAGATCAATGAACAAATTTCTCCAAAGTAATTTCCAACGAATAGGAGAAATTACAGCAAAAAATTTCTTGAAATATGTGGATATTAAATTAGATAAAGACCCGCAAAAATTAGAACACGATGAAATTGTCCGAATAGTTCAAGGAATGAATTCCTTTGAAGATTTTCTCAGCCCAGAAACGAAGTGTCTCTCTCCAATTGGAGAGGATGTTCTTACAAAAGGAATAGTGAAAGAACTGAAACCGGAATTTATTACAGCAATAACGAGAAGACCACAAGCATATTCAGGACATCCTTTCGTCATAGAAGTAGCTTTTGCTTATGGAGGAAAAACAATTGAGAAAAGCTCTGAACCGAACTTATTTAGATTTGCAAATAGAATACCTCTACTTTATGATCAATATGCAGATGTCTCAGCCAAAGTAATTCGAACATTCAACTGGCGAATGTACAAGGTACCAGACAATGCTCAATTAGCAATCATAACTCATGTTGCTTCAACGAAAGTTCCTTACAGAACAGCAGGGAAGGAGTCTATTTCTGATCGAGATGAAATTGAACGTGAAGTAAGATTAGCGATGCAAGTTTGTGCAAGAAAACTTCGAGTGTATCTTTCGAGAATAGATCGAGAGCTAAGACAAGCACAACGAACAAGTATTTTTGAGAAATATGTACCGTACATTGCTCAATTTGCTACTAGACTCAGTGGAAAGAAGACTGTTCCCTCTACTGACTTTGTTTTAAGAGGAACAAAAGCGGAAAATCATAAAGTCAATTCAGGTGAGAAATGAAATGTCAAAACAAAAACCGGAAAATCATGCAGAAAAAATCAAGGAAAAATCATATGAAAAATTGGTTGCACTTGGAAATAAAATATACAAACAACTCCAAGAAGAAAAATATCCTGAATTTGACATGCCATCAAGAACGAGCTCTAACATCTATTATGATGAGAAGACAAGGCAATTTTCACTCGGAAAAAAGAAAATTAAAAGATCATCAAGAAATGTTAGACATTTAAAACCATTTCTGCAAACAATGTTCGTAGCGATGTTCGCCGCACGAGACCTTTTAGAACCCGGAAGAACAAGCACATTAAGAGATCTATATTATTCCTCTGAATCATCATTAGCAAAAATGTTCAAAAGCCAATCTGAATCTGATAACATTATTACAGATGTAGAATCAATTATCGGAATGGCTCGAGAAGATTTCAATATTTTTCCAGATGCTCGAAGCACAATTTATGGTGATCTTACAATTTCTTTCAAAGATAAGAAAACAGGAAATAAACGAGAGATAAATCTCACATTTAACCCAGATGGACAGACAATAGGACCTACAATGGTTCGAAGCGATTTTGAAAAAACATCAGCAAAAAAAGTAATCTGTATAGAATCTGGTGGTATGTTTCAAAGATTAATAGAGGAAGATGCTGACGAACAATTTGATGCTATCCTCGTTCACCTGGCAGGCCAAGCTCCTCGAGGAACTAGACGGATTATTAGAAGGTTAAATGAAGAACTCGGTTTACCTGTCTATGCTTTTGTTGACGGCGATCCATGGGGAATACACATTTACAACGTCATTGCGGCTGGTAGTGCAAGTGCAGCTCATCTTTCCGGTTTAACCACTCCGGATGCGATTTGGATGGGCTTAACAGCTACAGATATAACCAGATATGAGCTTCCAACAGATCAATTTTCAAAAGGAGACACAACACGCACTGTTCAATTACTTCGCGACCCCCGTTATCAGAAACCCTATCTCCAAGAAGAACTAAAGAAATTTCTGAAACTCAAACGAAAGGCAGAGCAGCAATCTCTCACTTCTAAGAGTCTTACTTTTGTTGTCGATGAATATTTGCCCGCAAAATTTAAGGAAATTGAAAAGATGAAAAAGGAAGGAAAGTTATAACTAAGAAATCATTTCTTCCTTTTAATATTTAAAATACGATTAATATAGTAGTGAAAACAAAAAAACATAATTTTAAATTATTTTTAGTTTCGGAACCTATGAAAGCTATTCAATAATAAATCTAACTTCATTACTCACATCAAGTTCATAAGGATCATAATACCTTTCTTCAGAATTGTCGAAAAATTGTTTTATTATTTTAATTGCTTCAATTGAGCTAATTTCAGCAAGAAAATTAAGAGCAACTTCAATGACTTTATAATGAATATCACTTAATCGAGAAACATACACATCGAAGAATTCTTCTTTACCAATTTGCCATTAAGCTTCTAATGCTCGTATTCGATACTTGTAGTAATGTTCACGCTCAAAGATTTCTTTCCGCTCTATATGAAAAACCAAAACTAAATTTGCATAGTTTTTCACCAGTGGAATTGCTTCTCTAATATTTACTTGTCCAATAATTGGCAGATAGTATTCAATTTCATAAACATCAATTGGAAATTCACTCTTGCTTGCTTTTTCGTAGAAAGTATTTAATTCATCTAAGATTAATGATATAAAATCCTGAATCTCAGATGCTTGAATATCTCCTTCCTTGATTTTCTTTGCTATAATTTCCAAAACATCAGGTATTTTATAATCTTTACCAATATCATACCATTCATCTAAAGTATAAGATAGTATTTTACCCCATAAATTTTTATCTTCTAGTTTTGCCATTACTTTCTCAGTTGTGATTTCCTCCCAATTATCGAATAAATCATCATAGGGAACCTTCGTCTTTAATTTCCCTTTTGTTTTTTTGAATGTAGATACAATACATATTATTTCAAATACAAAATGAAAAATGAAGTAAAACATGCTCATATAGAAACCGAAGGTAAATCTAACTTTGGGTATATATTCTGCTTGCATAAAGCTATATGGTTGAACAATAGTATACTTGAAAACACCAAAATAAGCTAATCCAATTATTCCTAATATCCCACCGATTATTGAAATGATTGCTCCAATTAATAGACTTATTCTAATGTTATTTATTAATGACTTAATCATTATAAAGTTAATTTTTTTTGCTTTTCTTAAATTTAGTTGCAATGAATATGCTGGAAATAGCAAGTATTGAAAATGTTATTATCCAAGAAAATCCTGAATTATTTTCTGTTGTACTTGTAGAATAACCCGCTTTTGTGACATACTCTTTTGCCTTAATAATATTATGACTATATCTTACGATATTAGGATTCTTCCAAATCCCCATGTTAGGAAATATTGGGTAATCATTAATGAATAAACTACCATTATAAACGATATTATTGATTTCATCTCGATTAATAGCAAAGGATACTGCTTTTCTAATAGCCAATCCAATTGAAATTGAAGGATCATTTATGCATGGTAATCTGTTACCAAAAATAGGTCTCATTTCATGTAGATTATAACCCAAGAGACTCAGACTAGTCTCAATCTTCCTTTGAACACTATAATTCGGATTTAATTGATATTGATTAATATCATGATAATTTGTGATTAAATTTAATATGTCAATATAGCCATTATTAAATTGCTCAGTAGCAGTCTCAACATTTTTTATTATTCTTATACTTAATTGACTTAAATCCCAATTAGCTCCGAATCTATTAACAAAATCCATTCCAGATTTATTTATTGTTTCATTCATTAACCAGCTGCTATTAAAATTAATAAGTTTAATTTCACTATTGGGAATTATATTATTAATCATTAAACTACTTGTTCCAAAACAGTTATCTGAGAATTTCCCCCAAGAACTATCATTAATGTTAGGAGTAACACCATCAGCTATTTGTGTTTGATTTAAATAATGTTCAGGAAGAATATTTTGAGTAAGTGTTGATAGGAATTCTGGATACAGATTATTTTCAACAGTGGTTGAGTCGCCATCAATGAAAAAATCAATGATATGTTCATCAATAATTGACATTTCTTCAATCCATGAGTAATCCTCTGAATTTGTTGCTAGATTTTTCCAGCAATAATAAGTGAAGAAAACATCTTCAGCAGTTAAATATTCATTAGTATAAATCCCATCTGGATCTTGTTGCCATTTAATTCCTTCGCGTAGATGAAATCTTATATGTGTGTCATTTATGTATTCCCAATTTAATGCTAGATGAGACCAAACATTTCGATAGTCATCATAAAATATGAGTGGGTCCATAGTCAATTCATTTACAAAGGCTGAAGTAGAATCATATGAGAATAAAGGGTTAAAATCAGTCCAATTAGGAGAATTTATTATTAATTCATCAGTTGAATTTTGGTTTGGGTGTAAAGATGTCCATTTCATTTTACCCCAAGATTGCTTAATCCCTTCTGTGATATTATAACCTGAAAGTGTTGACCAAATTGCTTCATTGAACCATGTTCCAAATGTGTACAATGCAGGATTTATTTCATCCATTAAATATTGTTGCCAATTCCAATAATGTTGAATTCGTTCATTTGAGTTAGGTGGCATTAATATTTTTCCACAATCTAAATACCATTGGTTCATGCCCTTATCATATGTAGAACTATAATCTAATGTAGAATCATAGGAAAAAATATTGAGTTCACCATTTTCTCCATAAACATTCGAAAAATCTGGATCATTTCCCGAACCAGCAAGATTAAAATAGCATATATCAAAATTTTTAAAAAACAATATTTCATTTATGAAATCTGACCAACTTAAGAATTCTGCCTCTATATTTATACCAATTTTCTGAAGCTGGATCTTAATCAAATCTGCTATTTCTCTTTGAGAATCAAAATCTCTCATCTTCAATGTAAGTGTAAAAAAAGCATCAGAAGTAGCTGCATCTAAAGTTAAATTTTGATAAGGTGATAAAAAAAGTATCATGTATAAAATAAAAATGATATAATTTTTACCCTTGAATAACCTTCTCATTTTCTCACCCAGATGATATATTCATCTTTAGATATTTAAATTTATACCTTTTTAAAAATCTTATTCAGAGGATACAAGTAAAATAATAACGATTAAACATTATCTGAAAAAGTTAAATGTAAGTCATTGGATTAGTAAAAACAATGATAATTGTAGATTTTTACGGAAAATACTACAAGCAATGTAATTCGATTAATAATAAATTATCATATGGATGTTAAATTGATGAGTATGTTGAAAAAAACACAATTAATGAAGAAAACAATCATATTTGTATTTTTAATAGGGTTATTAGTTGGCTTTATCACAATAATGCATGTTAAAGCGAGTGCTCCACGAGAATATCATGGGTATGTATTTGATCGAAATACACATAATGCATTACAAAATGTTCATGTGACATTATGGGTGACAGTTTTTCCTGATCCAACTCATGGATCAATCAAAGATTCTGATTATACAAATAGTATAGGATATTATTATGTTGATTGGGAACCTTGGTTGGGAGGCAATAATTACTATTCAGTCTTTATTCATTATGAAAAAAGTGGATATATGTCTAGATGGATCGAACTTGAATACCCTGAGCATCTTGGAGGATTATTACCTGCAATGTATTTAAGAGCCTATTATTAAATCAAATAGGCATATTTCTTTTTTTCTTTCAAACATTAATTTCATTTGAAAAACCAATAATATATATTGATCTAAGGATACTGAACTTTAGCTTTAAATTGTTAGTAGATAATATAGAAATGTTATAAAGTAACTATAGTTATAATAAATACTCGTGATGGTGTTGGGATTTGGGTATTATTGTAAAATTGCAATATTAAACATCTGGAACGGGAGAAGAAACGCTATAATATATGTCGTTGGAGTAACAATTGCAATAGCGTCTATTACATCAGTAAATATGTGGGCAACAGCATCTGAATCATTTGTTGTTCATGAGTTTATTGAAGAGCTGGATTACGAATTAAAGGTAAGAGCATTTGACACTGAAAAACTATCTCTAGTACAAAATTGGCTAAATAATGAGTCATTAATAAGTGCAACTGATAAACTCTATTACAATTTAGCATTCTTTAACGCTGAAGATAAAAATCCTTTATATAATTTTTTTCCATTTACTAATCAAGAGGATATGAAAGATCGAGTATCAATGTCCTCCCTTCTATTATTCCCAAAAAATTCTATTTCAAGGATTGCTAATCAGTTCACAATAAAAGGAGAATTTGCTTTAGAAGTTAATGAGGTATTAATTAGTGAACATCATGCTAATATACTTGAAATTGTATATGGTCAACCAATTTATCCTGGAATGACTTTAAATCTAAGTGTTTGTAGACAAAGTACTTGGGGGGGAATCTATCTCTATCAATACTCACCAAGACATTTCTATAACATTACTATTAAGGGAATCTATAAGATAAAACCCACTACATCAATGTTACAAAAATCATTCTCAATGAACTTTCTTAAGGATTCCATTATTTTCTTAAAAGAAAACCTAATCCAAGCAGATATTGAATTAATGGAAGATAATGGTCTTATACCATTTGTTGTAGCAAAAATTAATTCAGATTTTTTGATGGATGATGGTGTTGATGAAATCATACCAAAATTAGATAACATTCAGTCAAGATTAGTAACTTCGTTTACAAATATATTTCCCACAATATTAGAGGTACCATTTAACAGTCTTTCACAAGAATATGCACGCTCAAAAATGGTTTTTGTTATAATGCTACCTGTTATTGTTTTAGGATTGATGCAAGCAGCACTTACTTCAACCAAAGTACTGGAACGTAGAAAGAAACAAATATCAATTTTTATTGTTCGAGGTGGGCAAAAAAGGCAAATATTCACATTCTTTATGTTAGAATTCATAATTTTAACTATCATAGCAATTGCATTCTCAATTATGTGTTCTTATCTCTTAGCTCCAATATTTCCATCATTTACTCAATCAAGTTTTTCTAGTAGTAAATATTTATTTTACTTAACACGATTACAAATCCCAATTATTCCATTAATTTTATCCTCAGTAGCAATAATTGCTCTTTCATCAATCTTCATTCTAAATAATGTAAATAGACTATATTCCGAAAATAAGCTTTCAGAAGGATCAATTGAATACAGAAAAAAATTTGAGAAAAATGTTCCTTTAATACTCTTAGGAATTATTGCTGTAGCAGTAATAACTATTCTTATTGTATTAATTATACCATTTAAACAAGAAATTTCTGATATATACTACTTTTCAATACAACAAACAAAAGTAGCAGCTTTTATCTTAGCATTACTATTAACTCTACAAATGATAATTATCATTTTAGCTTCAGTTAGCTCATTCAAAATACTCGGATTACTGAGTAAGTTATATGCTAGAATTTTTAAACGTAATTCATTTTTTTTAACACATAATTTCAGAAGAACAAAACATAAATCAAATGCTTTATTTTTTATTATAATAATGCTGAGTAGCTCAACATTTTTTTCTATAATAATATTAACAACTTTACAAAACAATGAAAAAGCTTCTGACTTTTACAATAATGGTTCAGATATACGCGTTGAGACTATTAAAACGAGCGCTGATTTCAATGAAAATATCACCAATATCGATGGCGTAGAAGAAACCATACCTATTTATCAGATAACTGGGCAATATGGCTATGATTATTTAACTATTTATGGTATTAATCCAGAAAAGTATTCAAGAATTGGTCGATGGGATGAGAGTAGCTTTAGGAATGATTTAGCACCTATAGGAAAAAGTAATTATACAGTTACTCAATGGCTTTTAGAATTAGAAAATCAAAAATATGGAGTGTTTATTAGTGATGGTTTGGCAAAGAAATATGGGTTGTCAATTGGTGAAATCATAAATATATATCAAATACGAACAGAGACATCAATTGGTGATGATACATTTATTATTCTTGGAATAATTCATTCTGCTCCTGGATTAGGATTAGCATCTGGAAAAAACATTGTAATGAGTCAATTAAGTGAAGAATATATTATTATTAGTGATTGGAAAATGCAACAAGATTATGAAGTTACTACTGTAAGATTATTTTTTGCTAAGACAATGGGAAATTGCTCCCTAAATCAAATAGAAGAAGAAATTGCTTTACTAGATCCAGTTGTTGAAATAAATCATCCTTCATCTGAAGTAGCAGTAACAGAATTCATAAATAAATTTATCCCGAAATTATCGTTTTTTATCTTGGCACAATTGACTTTTCTTTGTATCCTCGGAACATTAACCATTATTACAAATACTAATTTTATACTATATCAAAGAAAACAAAACTTTGTTATTATGCTTACTTTAGGAAAAACGTTTGGTAGTTTAATAAAACTTATTATTTTAGAATTAGTTATTCTTATTATATGTGGACTTATTATTGGTTTATTAATAGGTTTGCCATTTGCTTATTTAACAATTCTTTTAGCACAACCTTTCCTAGCAAATTATATAATTATCCCATTCAAAATGGCTTTCAATCCTTTATGGATGACAATATCAACAATAATAATAATAGGTGTTGTTCTTGTATCAACAATCCCTTTCTTATCAAGATTCAGAAAACAAAAATTAGTAGAGTTCAACATGAGCAATCAATGAGCACTACTGCTATTTATTGATGATAATGCCTATTGTAAAAAAATCAAGTGACTAATGTCAATAGAAAAGCAATTTCAGGTAAAATTTGGCTTTCTGACATTCGAGAGTTGTATAATCTTCTTGTTGATGATATTCTTGTTTTCCTTCAGGAAATCATCTTGAATCATCTGAGCAGAGAATCAAATATAGACTAATCCTTCTGGATTAGAACCTAGTTAGAAATAAGTTTTCCACATTGATTTGAGAGTTTTTAACTGGACGAGAGCAGAGAGGAACCCTCGTCTCAAGAAAATGGAGTTCTAATTGGGAGAGAGGTTTATGGAATTTAAAGAATATTCAATTCTTCAATAGAGCATATAGAATTTAGGTATATAAAGCTCTAAATGAATACTTTCTTGTATCTCCCTAAGCGAACAAATTTAATGAAATAGATACACTTCTAAAGTATAATCCGAAGTCAACTTTACAATGATGTGGAACAGTTAATCTCATCATCAATCGCAATCATTCTTACGCTAACGGAGAGTACATATTTACAACGTTATTGCTGCTGGTAGTGCAAGTGCAGCTCATCTTTCCGGTTTAACCACTCCAGATGCAATTCTGATGGGGTTAACAGCTACAGATATAACCAGATATGAGCTTCCAACAGATCAATTTTCAAAAGGAGACACAACACGCACTGTCCAATTACTTTGCGACCCCCGTTATCAGAAACCCTATCTCCAAGAAGAACTGAAGAATTTCCTAAAGCTCAAACAAAAAGCAGAGCAGCAATCACTCACTTCTAAGAGTCTTACTTTTCTTGCTGAATAATTACCAGTCAAATTCAAGAAAATTGAGAAATTACAGAAAGCAGGGAAAATATGATTTTTCGCTCTATTTATCCTTTTCTTTATTAATTTTGATAATTATTATGCACAGATTCTAGTTACTAATTCTTTTCACGAAAGAGCGTATGATTACTTCTTTTTTTTAACCAATTTTTATGGTGTTGATAAGAAGAATATTGCACCAATGTTTAATTTACATTCTTCCTAGATATCTCCATTATAATGACAAGGCCTATGATTAATTTATCACATCAAATTAATTTTTTCGTAAATTAAAGAAAAAGTTATTCTTTCTATATTTATCAAAAATATTTATAGTGGCATTGAACCACTAATATATTATCCTTGAACCTTTCTTTGAGTTCTAGGTTTGGCAACACATCCTTTACGGAAATGGGTTGGTGACTCATCACAATGCAGAGATCAACAAAAGTTACAGAACAGACACTTACTGGGACAAATATTGTCAATTGGATTCGATTATTACGAGAAAACAAGTTTAAAATTAGTTGGCGTTATCTTCCCCGAGCTCTTTTCATTAGTTTAGTTACTACCTTAACAGCACCTATTGCTCTCTACGAAAAGCTTCGTTACCGAAAAAAGATTAAACAAACAAAAATTACCAAACCTCCTGTTTTTATCATTGGTCATTGGCGTAGTGGCACTACCTTCTTACATACGTTAATGATTAAAGATCAACAATTTGCTTATGTTTCAAATTTAATTGCATTCATGCCTTCAATATTCATCAGTGGAGGACGCTTTTTCAAGCATGCTCTCAAGCGTTTTATGCCTTCAAAACGAAGAATGGATAATATGAAGCTTGGTATTTACGAACCTCAAGAAGAAGAATATGCTTTAGCAAATCTCTCGAGTATGTCTCTCTATCATGGCATGGTTTTTCCTCAAAATTTGCGTGAATATTCCAAATACTGTTCTTTTGATGGTCTTTCTGAAAAGAAAGTTACCAAATGGAAGAAGATCTTTCAACGGTTCCTTCAAAAAATCACCTATTATTCAAATGGCAAACAGCTCATTTTAAAGAATCCCTCGAACACTTTTCGAATTAAGCTTCTCCTTGCAATGTATCCTAATGCAAAATTCATACACATTTTTCGCAATCCTTTCGATGTTTTTCTCTCAACTCTGAAAATGTATGAAGAATTATTTCCTTATTTCTTCTTACAAGAACCTTATACAGATAATGAAGGTCAAGAATTTATTATTGATCTATATGAAGAAATGTTTATCAAATATTTTGCTGAAAAAGATTTGATACCTGCAGGTAATCTCATTGAAGTCAAATACGAAGATTTTGTTCAAAACCCTCTTCATGGTTTACAAGCTATTTACCAAAATTTAGGTTTAGAACATTTTGACGAATCCTGTGCCTGTTTCAATGACCATTTAGAATCCATTAAAGGGTATAAGATAAATAAGCACAAACTTGATGAAACGATTATTGAAAAGATTTCTAACAGATGGCAACTTACTGTTCAAAAATGGGGTTAAGGTCGTGTTCAGCGTGTTGCAAAACGTGTTGAACGTAAAGGTACCCGACTTGAAAAACGCTCTACAAGAAAAGAGAAGCGCTCAGAACAAGATAGTTCTTGAGCTTACCTTTTTTCTCAACAATAGTTTGTTCTTTAAATGAACAATTACCAATCATCAGGAGTTGTTAGTCCTGAGCCTGTTATGAATAGAACTGTTTTATTATTTTTATCAATAAATCCAGATTCAGTCAATTTAATTGCTGCCGCTATAGTTGCTGCTGCTTCTGGAGCAACCATAATTCCTTCTTTTTTGGCGAAATCAAACATTGCGTCCTTAATTTCTTCATCATCTACAGCTATCGCAGTGCCATTTGATTCTCGGAGAGCACTTAAAATGAGATAATCACCTATTGCTCCTGGCACTCGTATACCTGCAGCAAATGTTTGTGCATTCTCCCATGGTTTTGCAAATTTATCACCTTGATGAAATGCTCTTACCATTGGTTGACATCCACTGGGTTGCACACAGACCATTTTTGGTCGTTTGCTATCAATTAGATCCATTTGTTCCATTTCATCAAATGCTTTCCACATACCAACTATTCCGGTGCCACCACCTGTTGGGTAAATTATCACATCAGGTAATTCCCAATTAAACTGTTCTGCCAGCTCTAAACCCATTGTTTTTTTACCTTCAACACGATAAGGTTCTTTCAGTGTTGACATCGAAAACCAGCCATGTTTCTCCCCAGCAGCTTTTGCTTTTACTCCTGCATCGCTAATCAGACCATCAACTAATGTCAATTCTGCACCCATTGCTTCTATTTCTTTCTTGATAAATTCTGGAGTATCTATTGGAACAAAGATATGTGCATTTGCTCCTCCATGAGCGGTGTAAGCCGCTAATGCTGCTCCGGCATTTCCTGCACTTGGTAAAACAAATTCCTTTTCTCCCAATTCCAATGCTTTAGCTACTGCAGCACATAAACCTCTACTCTTGAATGTTCCAGTAGGATTCTGTCCTTCATCTTTGATGTAAAGATTGTTTAGCCCAATTTTCTTTCCAAAGTTGCCTGTTTTAATAATTGGCGCCCAACCCTCTCCTAAAGTAATTCGATATCTGGGATCTATTACGGGCATTATTTCATTCCATCGCCAAATATTGTATACTTTTCTCATTTGAATTGATTGTTTTGTAATTGTTTCTTTTGCTTTTTCTAAATCATAGCGTGCATAGAGCACTTTGCCACAAGCATCACAAAGAGTGTTTATTTCTTTATGGGAGAATTCTTTCCCACAATTTGTACATTCTAACTTTATTATTGTTGAACCAGAATAAGTGCTAATTAATATCACCAATCTAAGTGAAACCAATTAGGAAATATTTAATGTTTTACTAAATTTCTGAAATAAATATCTATGATAATTATTTCTTTACTTTCCTTCTTCTGGGTAATTTTAATGGTAATGAAGAGACAAATAAAAATGAGTATTCTATCCATTTCTCCAGTATGGGAATATCTCTACAAATGGTCTCAGCTAAAGTCATATATTCTCTCATCTTTTTCCCCTCGAGAGGTTCGAAATGTTCCAAATCAGGATAACTCTTCTTGTATTACTTCTCTATCTTCCTCTGACAACCTTATGAAAATAGTATCTTCGTGTACTCCAGCAAACATATTATTATTTACGAAATAGGTAGTGCTCCCAAACATTCTCTTTAGAGAACACTTATAGGATTCGAGTAACTATTCTCCATAATGAAATATGTTAAGGTAAATCAATAATAACAGCAAAAGTAGCTTTTGGTAAAATCATATCTCGTACTTTTTGTGTAATTGCTATCAATGATCTATGTTTTTCTATCAAGTTCTTTTTTGACTATTTTCCAGAATGCATCCTTTGTTGGCATTTACTAATCTGGAAACCAAACAATTCATCTAAGTAAATAGAATCTATAGAAAGAATTTCACACAGTGATTTAACTAAAATGGTTTTATCATTTCCAGAAGCACCATTAATTACTGTTCTTTCAAAATTGGTCAATGAACCATCACTAATTAATCCAAAAACCACTAATTTAGCCATTTTATGCTTATTGAAAAAAGTTTTACTTGTAATGTTAACCTAATTGTATGACAACTTTACTACAGTTATTGAAGTAAAGTGTAATTATATTAGATTTAGCTCTAAAACCTTTTTCTGTAAATATTTTCAGTAAGTTTATATATGACTGAGCAAAATATATTATTAATACTTAATGAAAAGAAGTATTGAAGTGAGAGAGAGTATCGTAAGAAAGATTGTGAGTCTTCACTAAACTTTTCTTCACTAAACTTTTCTTCACTAAAGGAATGATAAGAAAATGAAAAAAATAACTACAATTAATACTTTACTGGTATTTTTGGTTATCATTGGAACAATCTTTGCTAATTTGAGCACAGTAGTTTCAATAATGCCAAAACATGAAATGCAAATGATTAAGAGCAAAGTAGAGAATCAAGTTGTTGATGATATTGATAACGACTTTGGTTATGAACTTGTACTACAAATTGATACTTACTTCAGGAGGGAAGCGGATTTCAACAAAATCAAAATTTCAACTTCTGTCTATTCTACTGGTATATTATTTGAAATAGATAATTCATTAATAATTATTGGACATGGTTACTATGATTCAAATAATCAATATTATATAGCTGATTATTCAGCTAATAGAATAAGTCAAATGGCTGAAAATAAAGAATTTGTAGCTTTATTAGCTTGCTATTCAGATAATATAGATTTGGTTAATGAGTTAACATTGACTTATGAAGGTAAAATTGACTTAAAATCTGCAGTTAATGAATTAATCAAAATCCTTGATTGGAATCAGAATTCCAAATTTATTCCTATAAAAAATATCAGATTATTTGATCTTGATCCTGGCGGGGGTGGAGGACCAGTTCTATCCAGACATTATCAAAATGGCATATGCTATGCATATACTGGTGCTGATGATGGCCATTATTGGAATCTAAATACACAAGCTGGTTTTTATGGTGCGGGTAATTGGTTGATGAGCCACAAAGGATATATTGCTGAGGTTTACGTTTCAGATTATTACTACGAAAAAATAGGTGAAAATACTTACAATTTGGTTTTCTCAGAAACAACTTATATTACCAAAGTTACAACAAAAAGCGATACATTGGACTATTTAAACATGGATGACATTGTTATTAATGGAGAATCTATAAATGACCATTACGAAACTAAAATCAATGGTTTAATAATTGTACTTGATAATGATCAAATCCTTGCTGGTATAGTTATTACTGCTGTTTTTGCATTAGTTTCTACATTAGTAACCGTAGGAGCCACTTTATTGAAAGTTGGCTTAGCTCCAGTTGTTAAAGAAATATCAGTTACTTTAGCTGCAGCTGAAGCAGCAAATCTTGGTTTGGTGGCTGGTACATATACTTATACTTACACAACAATAGCATCACTTACAATGACATTAATTGGTGTTACTTTATTAGTAATTGCAGTATTAATTATTGCAGGTGCAATTATATTTGGTATGTATTACTTACAAAATTAGGAGTTGATATGATGAAGGATGTAAATATCATAGAACTAAATAAACTACATCTCGAAAATGAGCAACAGGTAATAGCTAAGGAACGATTTGAATTCATAATGAAATTTTACTTAATTGTATTTTTCATTGCTTCATTTATTTCAATGTTAATAACGATAATTGGTGGAATATTAATTGGAATTGAAATTAATTTTCTGGATCCATATTTAATCTTAATACTATTATCACTACCACTACTAATCTTCATAACAAATCTATTAATCTATTTACTTCCTATCATCAAATTAAAACCAAATAAAAACGAACCATTTT
This sequence comes from Candidatus Heimdallarchaeota archaeon, assembly GCA_018238155.1. GTDB lineage: Archaea > Asgardarchaeota > Heimdallarchaeia > JABLTI01 > JABLTI01 > JABLTI01. The sequence goes on from JABCTZ010000026.1 coordinate 146,528, forward strand.
ATGGTATTAACTTTATCAAAATAGTAGAAGAACAAAAAAAACCTACTATGATTAAATATTTGATTAGAAAAATCTTTCTAATCACTTTTTCTATTTTAGGAATTATCTCTACATTAGGAAATATCATTCTTTTTATTGTAGAAATTATAATCTAATAGTTCAATCTATTTATTCTACCTTCTTTTATTTTATACCCCCACAATACTCAACTTTTTTTGGAATTACTCTGTTATTTTTTATAATTAAATAGTAATAAACCTGCTTCTAGAAAAAATCTATTCCTCTTTACTATACTATATAACTCTGTAGGACAGATTAGTGAAGATTGTTAGAGCAAATTTACTAATAAAATAACAAAAAAATAAAATCACAAAAAGATACTTTTATTATCTACATAGGATTTGCAATTATTCAGCTACTGTTTCTTATACTTTCAGTGATTCTTCGAAATGGAACAGAAAATAAATTTCATGATGAAATTGCCATACTAAATCAAAATTACTATTACACATTTTCGTTCTTTATGCGTCTTGTAACTTTTCTATTTTTCTTGGCAATTTTAATTTATATCAGCTTTTTAGGCTCTGAAATTAAATGCATAAAAAATATTGCTCTGGATGAAATTGACTTTGGAAATGCATTAGAAGAGATGTTTAACTCTACACGCCAAAAATTCAAAAAAAGAAGAATTCTCTTATTGGTTGTCCTATTACTAGGATTTCTTGTGATAATTGGATCTCAAATCTATGTGCAGATTGGCATATTGTTTTTGTTATAACCTATTTTGGAAGGTTATTCTTCTAAATTTTTTTGGGTTAGCTTCAATATATTATTAAAGCTAGTTGAATTTGGAATTTACACTGGTATAGTGATTGTAGTAATTGCAGTGGTTTTAACAATTGGAGCATGTATAATTTACTTTGTCCAAAAATACAGTTAGAGATGATAAATTTGTCAACAAAATCAGAAAACGAAATCTATCGTACACAAGAATTAGCTTCAAAAATGTACTTTATTGTAATGATATTTTTGTCAATATTTGTTATGATAGCCTTCTTTCTTCTTTTCATTTATTTTAACAATTATGAAGAAAGATTTAATGCATTAGATTTCAAATATGAAATAAGTATTTCAATCACAATTATAATACCAGTAATTCTATCGTTGCTCACTTTGATAATTTACATGAATCCATTGATTTCATATTTAGTGGGAATAAACAAGAAAGATAACGGCTTAATTGATTTCAAAGCCATTATGAAAGAACAATCGAATCCTACAAAAAAGAGCTATAAAATTAGAAATTATCTAATTGTAATTCTTTTTCTTCTAACAATATTAACAATTATTGCTTCTTATGTCTATTTTTATATCATAATATTTTTCTTGCTATAAAAAATGGTCATTCTCAGATACCAAAAAAACGATTTTTTCTTCTTTTTTTTTATTAATTATTTTGTTTGTGAATTTATTTAAGCAAATGAATAAACCAAATTAAAATTCTTGGATGCGTTTTTCTGAGATAATGAAAATATAATGATGTACTACAGAAACATTGAGAATTACTTGAAAGAACATTTTTTACTCTCAAAAAAAATGAAAAAAGTAGAGGGAAAGAAGATTCCTCCTCTCTATTGGTACTCACATTCACTTGCATATTACTATTCCAGACGTTTGCGTCGAATGACTGGTACAGCAAAAGATAAAGCAGTGCTAAGTGTTACCATAGAAACGGCGATACAATACCACCTTCTTTAGCAATAGTAGTATTCGATCTGGAATTGTTATATTCTTCTGTATTGAACGGTGTATCTAAATTGGCATCATTAGAATCCTTCTGTTAACCAAGGCTTCTTCATTGGGAACCATTTATCTAGTAAGTCAATATCTGCTTTCTTTGCTTTATTTATCCAATTAAATGGTCCAAGGTCAGTTGCAGGTAATATACCAAAAACTAATGAAGTTAACCCTTCGATAGTCATTTCTGTGTCTGCAGGTTTATCACCCAAGATATCGATTTTCAATTTGTTCTTCTCAGCAGTTAACTTAAAAGTTTGATTGTTTTTTGAAATGTGATTATCAGTAATCTTTAATTTGATTTGCCCATCAAATGGCACTTCCATATCTTGTAATGTTTCTTTTACATCTACTATTCGTGCCATAAACACAGTATAGGGGGCTAATTTGGTTGTATAATAATTCTGTAACCATGTATAGTGATCAGATTCATTTGGGTTAATTGGAATAGCTACTTCTATTATTTGATCTGTATGTAAGAAAAGGTAGTTGAACAATGCATGTCTTGCGTATGGAGTTAAAGTAAACATTTCACTAATAGTTAGTGAACCATCTTCCGCCCAATCAAAACCGGTGCTAAATCCTTTACTTCTGTATTGCAGAAATCCTTCCGGTTCTTTCTTTTCATTGAAAGCAATTGCAAACCACGTTGGGGAAGGACCGACGTATTCTTTCCATCTTTTTTCTGATCGTCGAACTCCTCCATGAATATTTTTAACGGCTTTATTATGAATTTCTTTGTAGATTTCAAATGCTTCTGTTTGAGTCATTCTTTCAACAGTGTATCCTTTTGGCAAGTGTTTCCATTTACTGAAATATTTCGGGTTCAATTTCATTTTAACAAAAGGAGGAGCATTTACATAGCCAAAGGCTGCATAGAAAGTATCTTTGAACGGATAGAGAGTGGTTACTGGGTACTTCTCATCACTCATCTTCTTGAGAAGATAATTCATTATTTCTCTTACGTATCCTTTTCTTCGAGAAACAGGGTCACTAACAACCATGGCGATACCACCCATTTTCAACCATTTACCTCGAATATTTTGTTCTAAGGGGATACATCTCGTATTTGCTACGATCTTATTATCAATTTCGAGACAATAGTTCTCATCAAATGTTAGTTCATATCTTAACAAGAAACGATCTTTCGCTGCATTTGCATCGAATCCGTAACAATAGCCATTCAATTCATTTATTCTGTCAAAATCTTCTAAAGTGGCTTGTCGTACTTTCATTCAATTCAGCTCGCATATTCTGTTAGCCCTAGCTATTTTTTAGAGTCTCTCGAAGCTTTATCCCAGAGATCTTTTGAGCTCATTCTAAATAGCTGTGCTTTCTCTTCCAAGAAACCGTAAACTGTTCCATGTTTTGCTCCACCTAACAGCATGCGAATTGCTTCCTTGGCTACTTTTAATCTTTCATATTGTCCAATTATTGCTACTGTATATCCATATACAGAAATACGTGTTCCTGTCGTTTCTTCGACAACCTTTCGGGTTCTTCCTTCTCGACCAATAATTCTTCCTCGAAATCGTTTGATTTTGTTTGCATTATCTCCAACGATTAATTTCAAATTGATTATTTCAAAATAAATATCATCATCTAGCAAAATAAATACTACATCAGGGTTGAAGCCCCGTGCAACTGCATGAACAAAATCTCTTGCCTTAATCGCTAAGAAAGGGTCTTCTGCATTTGGGAGAGCAATAACTTCTACTTCTCCAGAAGCACTATCAATTACAATTTTTACTCCGGCATCTTCTTCTAGTCTTTTTTTCACTCGTCCTTTTGGACCGATAAGTGCTCCAATCCTATCTTTTGGTATTGTGATGTAAAATCTACTTGTATTTTCAATATTAGAATTCACTGAGTTTTCACCAGATTTTTTTTCTTGCTTTTCCGTCTTTAACCATTTTGATTATATTGATTTGTAGAGCTATTAATTTATTTAGTCTCTATTTAAAACGTTTTCACTTGAATAGAAGGGGGTTCTCCTACTAGTTTTTCGAATAGTTTATCCGGGTCTTTTACTTTCACTCCTTGTGAATAAAAGTATCTAGTTATATTTTTAATATCTCGATAAAGAAATATTTCTGCATAAGGATGATCAACTAGCACCGCTTGAGAAATATCTATGAAATATACTTTAGGTGTATATATAATGTTATACTCTGACAAATCAGCATGAACCAAATTAGCTTTTGTATAGAGTTTTCTCATATTTACTAATACTTCTTTATAAGCTGCTTCAGGGTCAATTAGCTCTTGTTCTTTCATTATTCGATGTGGTAATCCTTTCTCGCCAATAAATTCCATTACAACAACATCTTTGAGACATGCAATAGGTTTTGGAACTGTAACTTTGGCGTTCATTGCCCGTGATAAATTCTTAAATTCTTTTTTGGCCCAAGCATACACAAACGATCTTTGATCACGTTTTATTCGATTAAATCTTGGATCTCCAAGAATATATATTTGTAACCCCTTGAAAATATTGGTTGAAGTTCTGTAGATTTTTACTGCTAATTCGTCTCCTTTAGGAGAATAGGCATGATAGACATTGGCTTCCTTTCCTGTTGAGATTACTCCCGTCATATAATCAATTACTTTTCTTTTTCGTAAATTGAAGAGTGTTGTTCGTGTTTCTACATCTAGAACAGATTCTACAACCTTTCGAGCATCAGAATCTTTTATTTTGATCTTTTGATCATCAATATACTTTACTTGTAAATTATCTGCATCTCTTAATTCTCGGTCATGTTCAATATCTTCATCAATATCTAGCAAAACTTCATCAAGAAATTGTTCTTCATTCTCTTCTTTCACTGCTTTTTTTGACTTACTACCTTTAGAAGTAGTTTTTGTTGTTCTTTTCTTTTTGTTAATTTTAGAAGATTTCTTTGAAGACTTTGTCATGTATTCTTACATCGTTCTTTCGAAAATAAACCTTTCTCAAAATACCTTAGTTGTAAGAATAATAACACATTAATGATAATAGAAAAATAAGAATATTTAATTAATCTAATTTTATATAACCATTCTTTTCAAGCCAGTTTGCTTGGTTGTGATTATAACGATATACTAAATCTGCTCTTGTATCTTCTTGTAAGCCATACCAAGGCATGACACTCACAATATCATTTTGTCTACACCAAAGTCTTTTGCGATATTTTCCTGGAATTCTAACCACTCTTGTTAGACCATCATTACATCGTACTTGAAGTCGATCTGCTCCGAGAATTTGTGTAACAATACCGAGTTTTTCACCTGTCTTTGGCATTCTTACTCTAATATATTCTGTTTGACCTGTAGGACCTACTATTGGAATTGCTTTCGAATAGACTGCTCCATCGTCTCTTCTTTTTCTTCTTCTGTTTCCGCCTTTCTTAGGCTTGGCTGTTTTCTTTTTACTTAAATTTTCCACTTTCCTTAAATTTAACTTAATCCAAAATGTCATTCACTCACTAAAAAGTCTTTGGATAACAAAGCAAGCACCTACACATTCTTTTCATCAATAAATAACTATGTTTAAACATATACTTCAAATAATTAATGAAATAAGGAATTATTTGTCGACAAAACAAAAATTATTTGTAAAAGAATTGTAAGAAAAACTATTATATGTCTAATCAAATAATATACAAGATTAATACAGTAAGAATTAGAGAACTGATAGGGGACTGTATTCATGCAAAGGGAACAATGCAATATCAATGGGAATTCCGAAATCGAAAACGTATATCTTTGCAAGATTTTGCTTTTTACTGAAGATGCACGTAAACTTGCGGAAAAACTCAGACCAATTTCAGGGAATTCTGTGAGTACAAATTGTCTTGATACTATTGGCATGTATCCTCTTGTAGAGCATATCGAAACATCTCTAGGAACGCTTGCCATGTCCATTTGGATAATTAATACTGAAGAGAAATTCTCTCAGTTTAGAATGGGCTATTTTTCAGGAGCATCTCAATCTATCGTTTTATGCAATGATCAAGAAGAATTAAACAACTTTGAAAAACTTTATCTGATGACTCCAACGGGAGTTCCTACAACAGTTTTATCAAAAAATGCTAACGATAATGAACTTCCACTTGATCAAGAAAATATCTTATTAGCTAACGAACCTTTATTTGAAAATCAAGGACGTATGATAAATTATCGAAAAATATCTGATTTACAGTCAATTAGAACAGTTTTCAAAGATATTGGAAATAAAATATCTGAGGATATTGCCTCAGGACATTATCACATATTTACTCCAGATTTGGTTTCTCCTTCTAACATTTATAGGTTCTATAACAAGGAATCTTTCAATAAAGTCCAGGAATTAGTTGGCAAACTCGGGTATGAACTAAACGAAAAAGGTATTGTCAGCATTTCACAAACCGAATTTTCCTTTGAAGTCGATTTCTATCGAAATCAAGTTGCCGCTTTCATTAGCAATTGTTTACATTGTGAAAAGAAGTGCAAACATTATAGAAAACTCTGTGTAATTGAAGAGGATCAAGGATATTCCAACAAAATACATTTCGATAATCTCCGAGCGTTGGCAATTTTGTATGCGATTCATGACGGTGATTTCGAAAAATTGCATGGCAAGAATGAAAAAGAAAATATTAGTTTTCAGCTTCAACGGTTGAGAAATCATTACCAGGTTAATTGTGAATTTGAACAAAAAGAGAGAGAATTTCAAGAACAATCACTAAAAATCCTCCGAAAGAAGAGAAAAAAATCAAATTGATATTAGCTATTGCGAAAAAGTTTAATTTCAGTACTTTTATTCATTCACAAAGCATCTTATAGAATAGCGAATAGTGTTTATAGTTAATTACTAAACTAATACTGGTGAAATGAATGAGTATACAAAGAGAAAATGTTATTCCGTTTATTATTGATTCTAAAGATAATCTGGTTCCAATTGAAGCTGAGTTGGCGTTTGTGGTTGGTGTTGTAGGGGATAAAATAAAAAAAAGAGGTCTCTTTAAAAAAGCCAAAGAACGATTGACTCAAGTATCCAAATTTTATTGGCGTATTACTGTTGATACCTATGCTCGACGCTTAATTTTAGTTGATTCATTAGGATTGTATGGAGGAGGAACAGCTATTCAAGATTTACCTCTAGCAAATATTGAAGCTCACCTCAAAGCCATAGATGATGCAACAACATTAAATGCATATTCAAATAGTCTTAGTGAAGCAAATGATGTACTTGTACTCTCTACAGTAGATTATCCTGTTTTTGATCAATTTTTCACCAAAACAACACTTAATTTAGCACGAAAAAAATCAAGTGAAGATATGATTGACACACCATTAATTTTGCCCTCTTTTGAAAATACTATTAGTAATGATTTCCTGGAATCGCAAACAGAAGTCACCAGGTTGCAAGAAATTCAAGAAATAATACAGGAAATGGCTCAAAATTGGCTTGCGGATATTAATGATAAAACTGAATCAATTGAAAATGAATATGCTAATAGAATTAATCATACACAAGAAGATGTTGAAGAGCGTTTGGAAAATTATGAAGAGAGAATGAATACCTATATCGATTCTGACCTTGAAAAAGCAAATAATGCCATATATAAATTACTCTCGAAATTTGAAGGGAGTACTCTTGGACTAACCGGAATTATTACCCCTCTACAAGAAGGGACTCGAGACATTTTACGTAATATTCCTTCAACAGAAACACCAAAATTCCATGCAAATATCACAGCTTACTTAAAAAAAGCCAAAAATCAAACTGGGAAAATAAGTGCAAAAGTAAAGGATGTTGAAAATGAAAGAAAACAATTAGAAAAAGCTCTCTTATCAATTGCACAAACACATCTGAATAATAAACAAAAGGCAGGCGAAACTTATGAAAAAAATAGATCCTCTGCACTCTCTCAAGTAGATGAATTGCAAACCAAAAGAGATCGAGCTTTATCAAATCTTCTAAATCATAAGGATTCTATTATACAAAATACAAATGAAATTATAAATAAAATTGAAACAATGATCAAAAATCGTTTCGAGTTAGCAAAAAATGCAACAGTAAGCTCTTCTGGAAACGTTCCTTCTGATATTATTATTTCAGCATTTTTAGTGAAGTTTCAAGATAAAGATAAATCAAGATATTTTGTTATCCCACCATTATCTAAACCTCGCAGTCGGCATATTGATTATCCAATAGCTGATAGGAATTCTGCCATTTCAGGAGGAAAAGAAACAGCTGATAAATTAGCTGCCGAAATAGTTTTTAATCGCAGATTGAAATCATCATTTGATGCTTTGAATGCAACAAATTACATTAAGACAGGTGAATTTGCCGGAGCAGTTCGACAAGGATTAGCTTATTTGATGAAAAACAAAATGATGAGCAAAAAAAACTCTAAAAAGATTATTGATTTATTAAATGAATTAGGGTTTTAATTAACTTGAAGTGAAAGAGTATGGGCAATGAAGGAAAAATTGTTATTGTTGGAGGAGTTCCAGGCGTTGGAAAAACTACTGTAATCAATAATGCTCTAGAACATACAAAAGCCGAAGGAATGAAAATAACAACTATCATTTTTGGTACTGTAATGATGGAAATAGCATCTGAACTGTTCAATGTTCAAGATAGAGATAATTTACGCAAACTTCCTGAGAATAAACAAAAACTTATCCAAAAAGAAGCCGGTCTTAGAATTGCAGAACGTTCCTGGGGTAGAATGTCAATCGTAGATACACATTTCACAATTAAAACTAAAACAGGTGTTTATCTGCAAGGCATTCCAAGTTGGGTTTCAAATGCTTTAAAACCTAAATTACTTGTACTTATAGAAACAAATCCCGAAGATATTTCAAAGCGAAGGTCATATGATGATTCGCGTTTACGTGATAAAGAAAATATCTATCATCTCAAAGAACATCAAGAAGTGAATCGCACTTCAGCAATCACCATCTGTCAGAAAACAGGTGCTTTACTTGTAATAATAAAAAATAAACAAGGTCATGCTGATAAAGCAGGAGAAAACCTTTTCAAATATTTGAAGAGTCTCTAAGGGCTCTTTTTGGATATATTTTTACTTTCTTTTTAGGGAAAAACCTATAAAATTAAAAACAGTCTTATATTATATGGTCATATAATAAGCTGAGAATCTTAAAAATAATAAAACAGGTTGAAATACAAATGGCAGGAATATGGTTAATAGGAGCTTATGGAGCTGTATCCACAACTACTCTTACAGGTATAGCAGCAATTAAAGCTGGCGCCGCTCCAAGAGTTCAATCAGGAATAGTCACTGAATCACCAGAATGTGATCCAATACGTAGCAAGTTTCCAATCGAAGATATAAATCTCGGCGGAAGTGAAATACGATTTCTGGATAAAAATGCTTATCAAGCATCTGAAATAATCTGGGAAGAAAATTATCATTTTCAAAGGAAATATCTTGAAGCAGCAAAGAATGAACTTTCAAAATTAAAAGCAACAAAAGGGACAGCTATCAATGGTGGTCCTGGAGTAGAAGCAATTGGAGAACTCAAGACACTCGAAGATGATGGTCTTACTCTAAAAGAAATTTCAAAGAAGCTTATGAAGGATTTTGAAAGTTTCAAGAATAAAAATGGAGAAGTTTGTGTAATGAATACTTCTTCAACAGAACCTCATATCAAACTTACTGAAGAGCATCAAACGCTTGATGGATTCGAAGGATTAATTGATGGAAATAAAACTGAAAAAGTAACTGCAAGCATGCTCAACGCTTATGCAGCATTAAAACAAAAGATACCTTATGGAAATTTCACTCCATCTCATGGTGCATCGTTTCCAGCATTAAGAGAATTGGCACTTAAATCAAAAATGCCTTATTATGGTGATGATGGTAAAACAGGCGAGACTCTTATGAAAACCACACTCGCTCCTATGTTCAAAATGAGAAACTTGAAGATCCTCGGTTGGGCTGGATTCAATATCCTTGGCGACTTGGATGGTGTTACTCTCAGTAAAGACGCAAATAAAGCCAGCAAAATCGAAAGCAAAGACAAAGCAATCAGCAGTAGTATTGGTTATTCTCCATTCTCTATTACTGAAATCAAATACTTCCCACCTCTTGTCGACCACAAAGTTGCTTGGGATTACATTAGCTATCGAGGCTTTTTAGGTCAAAAAATGGCTCTAACATTTACTTGGTTAGGCATTGATTCTATATTAGCTGCACCAGTTGTCATTGATATTGCTCGAAGTTTAATGTTTGCGAAATCCAGAGGTGAATCCGGACCGATTCATGAACTCGCTTTCTTCTTTAAACATCCAATAGATGATATAATTGGCAATACATTCATTCAACATGATATTTACATGAAATGGGTAAACGAAGGTACAAAGATTAATGTAGAGGAAATGCAAGCAAAGATAATTCAAAAATAGTTTTTACTAAAGGAAAAGCTTTTTTTCCTTCTTTCTTTTATTTTTTTCTATTTTCATAAATGATTGAGCATCTTTACAAGATTAATAAAAAATGATTATTATTGTGTGGGATTAAGTTAAATGACTAAAAAATCAGGTGAAAAATACTCACTGTTATCAAAAAGTGAACTACAAATACTTCTTGAATCAAATAATCGTGACAAAAGAATGCAAGTAATTCACTATTTAGTAGAAACAAAGAGTTCACAATCAGTTGACATTTTATCAAAAATATCAATTGCTGATTCAGATCATTTAGTTAGAGAACTTGCAATAATTGGTCTTAGCAATTTCCAATTTGAAGAGTATATAGAATTTTTCGCTGAAATTATTCATTCCTCTGAAGAGCAAAAAAGCAATGTAAAAGCTAGAGCAATTTGGGCTTTGGGGAAAAGAGATTCTCTACAAGTTTTCAATATCTTAACGAAAGGGTTAAGAGATGAAAATGTTGAAATTCAATATTGGAGTATTCGTGGATTACTAAATCAAACAATTGCTTTTCCATTTCAAGAAATTGAAGAAATACTTTTTTCAAGTAAAACTCATCTAATTCGTCAAACAATCACATGGGCATTAGGAATAATTAAGGATAGAAATTCAGTGAGAATATTAATTGACACATTACTCAGAGACAAAAATGCTCACGTTCGAATGAATGCCGCTTGGTCTTTAAGAAATATCGATAATCCGAAATCAATCTCAGGACTCTGCCATGCATTAAATAACGAAGGAAACGAATTAACAAAAAGACAAATTGTTATTGCTATTGGTAATATTTTAGATAAATCAAAAGCACAAACTGAAAGAAATTCTGAAGAGTTAGGCAATATAAGAAAAGAAGCAGTCTTAGCTCTCATAGAAAGAATTCGACGAGATACTTGTTATTATATTCGTAGAGCTTGTGCTGAAGCTCTTGGAAAAGTAGGTGATAAGCAAACTGTTCCTATTTTAGTTCAAAAATACTCATCAGATGTTAATAAGTTCGTTCGGAAAGAAATTGCTTATGTTTTGGGGATTTTTGGAGATGAGCGTGCTCTACCTGTTCTAAGAAAATCTCTTAGAAGTCGTTATAAGCGAGTCGTTGAAGCAGCAAAAATAGCAATTGAACGAATTGAATCAAATTGTGGACAAAATTAAACATTCATATTAATTTGGATTCTTAATAAAACCGAAATAGTTTTATGTAAGACCAATGAAAAATAATTAGTCTTCAGTGTTGTGAAATTAAACATGCATCCACTATTACGTATTCTCAAATATATGAAAAAGAAAACTCTCTTTGCTATTTGCATAGTTATTTTTACAGCAATAGTGGATTCAGGTTTTACTCTTGCCACACCTTATGTTATCAAACAAATTATTAACAGTATTTTTTATGAACAGAATTTTGCTTTAAGATTCTATGCCTTAAAATTGTGGATACCTATTTTTATTGGAATAGGTTTTCTCGCATCAATCTTTCGGTTCGTTCAAAGGTATATTAATGAATATATTTCTCAAAATGTCATCTATGATCTCCGAAATAGATTATACTCTAAAATTCAGAGACAATCTATCGATTTCTTTGATCGAATGGAAACAGGACAACTAATCTCGAGAGGAACAAGTGATGTCGAAGCAATTCGACGATTACTTAGTATTGGTTTGCGAATTTTCTTGAGATCAATCTGTCTCTATATTGGTATTTTCATAATTGTCGGTTTGATGGATTGGAAATTAATGCTGATTTTCGCAGGGTTTGCACCGATAATGTTCATATCGATGTTTATGTATGCCAAAAGAATTCGTCCATTAATGAGACAAATTCAAAATAAATTTGGTGATATGAATTCCGTTCTTGCAGAAAATGTTTATGGCTCTCGAGTTGTCAGAGCATTTGCAGCAGAGAAATTCGAGAGTGCAAAGTTTGAAAATGAGAATGAAAAATATTTAAAGTTAAATTTAAAGTTGGCAAAATTGCGTGCTTATATTAATACTATTTTTCCATTGCTTCTAACAATAGGATCATTTCTTATTCTATTATTTGGTGGAAGAGCGGTTCTTGCAGGAACACTCGTTGGCGGTATAGGAACTTTGGTTGCTATTAATAGCTATTTAATTATGATGCGGATGCCAACGCGATTTATGTCATTTGCCATTTTACACTTACAAGAAGGAACAGCATCTCTTAACAGGATATTTGAAGTTATAGATATGGAAAAGAAAATAATTGAAAAAGATGATGCTATAGAACTACCGAGAATTTCAGGTAAAATCGAATTTAAAGATGTTACTTTTACTTATATCGAAGGAAATCCTCCTGTATTAAACGAAATAAATTTAACAATTGCACCTGGAGAAACGATTGCATTCTTAGGAACTACTGGTTCGGGTAAAAGTACGATTGTAAGTTTGATTCCAAGATTTTATGATCCAATTGAAGGTGCAGTTTTCATTGATGATGTAGATATACGAGATGTTCAGCTTGAACCTTTCAGAAAGCAAATAGCAATTGTTCAACAAGAAGCATTTCTCTTTGCCAAGACAATAAAAGAAAATATTGCTTTTGGTAAACCTGATGCTACAGATGAAGAAATTCTGCGAGTGTCAAAAATTGCTCAAGCTCATGAATTTATTACTTCATTCCCTGATGGTTACGATACAGTAGTTGGTGAACGAGGGTTAACTCTTTCAGGTGGACAAAAACAACGTTTGACAATTGCTCGAGCATTGCTTCTAAAAACACCTTTACTAATTATGGATGATTCTTCAAGTGCTCTTGATTTTGAAACTGAAAACCAATTTCAAATTGCAGTGAGTGAGTTAATTAAAAATAAAACAACATTAATTGTTACTCAGAGATTATCAACAATAAAGTTTGCAACTAAAATTGTTGTCATGGATAAAGGAAAAATTGTTGAGTTAGGTAAACATGATGAATTGATGAGCAAAGGTGGTCTCTACAAACACCTCTTTGAAACTCAATTAATCGATCAGCAAAATGCTATGGTATCTTTCAATAAATTGGGTTCAAATTCTAAAGGCTCAGTTGAGAAAACAAAAAATAATGGAGGACAAAAATAATGGGTTTTGGCGGAGGACAGACTGGCGGTCATTTTGATTCCTTAATTGAGGAAGAAGAACAAAAACAAAGAGCACGAGTAACTTCGGATAAAAATCTAGGTAAATGGATTCTAGGTTATTTAAAAGACTATAAAGGAATGGTTATACTAGCAATAATCTTAGTAGTGATTAGTGCCATAATAGGTCTTGTTGCACCACAAATTTTACGATTTATTATAGACGGTGTTTTAGGAGAAAAATATCTTTTATTTGCAGAAGATAGAGATAAATGGTTATTAATCTTAGCGCTATCCTTACTTGTTGTTGCAATTGTTAGCTCTACAATAGACATCTTTAGGATTTTCCTTCTTTACAAAATTGGCTATCATACAGTTAAAAAAATCCGAACAGATTCATTCAATCATCTTCAGAGCCTCTCAATGAAATATATTGACCAGCAAGAAACTGGTAGGCTTATTTCCAAAGTAACAAACGATTGTGATAAAATTAACGAGTTAATGAGCGGTGGGATTATCACCTCTCTAATAGATTTCATTACTTTGATTGGTGTAAGCATTGTTTTGCTCTGGATGAATTGGGAATTAGCTCTCTGGGTTTTTCTATTTTCAATTCCAACAACGCTACTTATCAGTTGGTCTTTCAAAAAACGAGCACGAAAAGCATATCGAAAAACAAGAAAGACAATAGCAAATGTTACAGCTAATCTTTCTGAAAGTATTTCTGGAGCAAAAATATCAAAATCATTCAGTAGAGAAGGAAAAAACATCAAAGATTTTGATACTGTAAATAAAGAAAACAAAAAAGCTAACATGAAAGCAATTGCGGTTTTTGCAACTACTTTTCCACTCTTCAATTTCCTAGCGGCAGCAGTAACAGGATTTGTTTACTTTTATGGTGGATACACAATGATGTTCAATTCGATGCATGTCCCACTAACTATTGGTGTTGCTATAGCTTTCACATCGTATGTTGGTATCTTCTTCAGACCAATTCTCAATTTAACTATGTTTTATAATACATTTCAATCAACCATGGCTGCAACAGAAAGAGTTTATGAATTAAACCACATAATTCCAGATGTATTAGAAAAAGAGAATGCAATTGAATTACCAGAAATATCTGGTAGCGTGAAATTTAATGATGTTGTTTTTGGTTACAAAGAAAACGAACTAGTACTTAATGGGTTTAATTTGGATGTTCAACCTGGAGAAACAATAGCAATTGTTGGACCGACGGGAGCTGGCAAAACAACAATTATCAATCTTCTTGTTCGCTTCTATGAGATACAAGAAGGATCAATATCAGTTGATGATCACAATATTCAAGATATCACATTAGATTCATTACGCCGTCAGATTGGCGTTGTTTTACAAGATCCTTATTTATTTTCAGGAACTATTGCAGAAAACATCTCTTATAGTCTGAAGGATGTTCCTATGGAAGATATCCAACAAGCAGCTTATGCTGTTAATGCTAATGAATTCATTGATAGAATGCCCAATGGATATAATACTGCTGTGGGAGAACGTGGAAGTAGACTTTCAGTAGGGCAAAGACAGCTTATTTCCTTTGCTCGAGCTTTATTATCAAATCCAAAAATTCTTGTGCTAGATGAAGCAACATCCTCTGTTGATCCTTACACAGAAATTATTATTAAAAGAGCATTAGACAAGCTTCTCACGAGTAGGACATCATTCATAATTGCTCATAGATTATCAACTGTAAGAACAGCTGATAGAATCATTGTTATTCGTGATGGAGAAATTATAGAAGAAGGAACAAATGATGAGCTTCTTAGTAAAAAAGGTGAATATTATCATCTCTATCAATTACAATTCAAAGATCAGGAAGAAGAAGAAAACGGTGAAAAGTAGTAACAATTTTCGTATATTATTTTCTAGTTAAAAAATTAGACATTAAATTAAAAGGAAACAGAATCTTGAATATAAAATTCATTTCGAAAGTTGGAAGCTATTTACCGCCCAAAAATCTTTTACCTTTATTATTTGGTTATTCAATTGATCATATTGCACTTTCAACTTACTGGATTTTTTTTGGTATCTGGCTAAATGATAGTCTTATAGGACCTAATGAAACTATACCCTATCAATATCTATTACTAGCAGTTATTTTAGCCACTCCAGCTATCGTTTCTATTATTGGCACATCGATATTCAGTTCATTATCAGATAAAATTGGTCGCAGAAAAGAGATTATGTTACTTTCAAGATTATTATTAATGGTTCAATACATTCTACTGATATTCTTTGGTAGCTCTACGTTGAATGTTATTTTAATCCTAGGTACCTTTGGTTTATTCACTCAAATGTTCTATACAATGCATAGCGCATTATTAACATCAATTTGTCACCCTGATAAAAGGGGACAAGTATCTAGTTTTCAAGTTCTTTTTGCTAGCTTTGGATGGATGATTGGCAGTGGTGTTTCAAGTCTTATCTACAGTTCATTTGACATTGTAGGAAGCCTTGGATTTGCTGCGGCGTTTGCTCTTCTTGCTGGTGTGATTGTTATGTTTTCACCTGCAAAACCATGGAATCATAAAGAATTGATACAAAAATCTATTGACGTTTCTATTGAGAGTGAAGAGCTTCTCATTAGTGAGATACAAGAGAAAGAGTCATCTCCAACTAAAATAGAAATAACAAATTTGCGAACTGCAGCAGAAATCGTTCCTGAAAAGAAAAAACTTACAGCTTCGTACTGGCAGATTTTCAAAAGAAAAGAAGTTTTAAGCTTGTTAATTTCTCTTGCAATCGTTGATTTCGGATTTGGACCATTCAATGTTGTGGGGAATGTTTTTTTGAAAGAAGTTGGTTTAACAGATGATAATATTTCAGTAGCTAATGTGATTGCAACGTTTCTGGGTATGCTAATGTTATTATTTATTGGTAAAGCTCTTGACAAAAGAGGGAGAAGACCAATCTTCTTAGTTGCCATTATTACTTATCCTATTCTTTATGGTCTTATATTTGCACTTATCAGTTTTCCAATCGCAATGTTCATCCTTTATCTCTATCCATTATACGCTTTGAAGGTCCCTGCTTCTAATGCAATTATGTCTGATCTCACAACAGAAGATGAACGCGCAAGGGGGATGAGTTTAATTCAGTTTGAACAAATAATTTTTGCTAATTCAGGAGCGTTCTTAGCTTGTTTTATTGCAGACATATCAGCACAAGGGATATTTATTATTCCTATCTTTCCATTTGCATTTGGGATAATAGCGGTGATAGTTTCATTTCTAATCATGAAAGAAACTGACAAAAAATTATTATTACAAAGAAAAGGAAAAAGTGAACCTGTTAGTTAGTTGGTTAGTATGGTAGTCAATTATACTACTGCTGCTTACTAAGAGTTTCACGATACATTGATTATGATTCCAATGCTTTTTCCACTACTTCTTCACAAGAAATTTCTCTTAAAACTTCCTTAATGATATCAGGAGGAATCTCTAGTTTAGTTGCAATTTTCATTGGGTCAAACATTGGATCTTTCTTTCGCTCTTTTTTCGCTATTAGAGAAATCTCAGCTTTCAACCGTTCGATAGAAAAGAAAATTGTCTGAGTGTTATTTAATACAGACATATAAAATGATGATTTGAATTCCCTTCGAATAATAGATGCAGCATCATTTGGTTGTATTTGAAACTCTTTCACAAGATTATCGACTTCAATCCGACCCCAAAGCTCGAATTCTGAATAAAAGTAATCCCGGATAATTTTGATTTTTTGTAGAGAAATAAAAACATCTTTGTTTACTAATTGTCCAGCTATTTTTCGCCTATTTACCAAACTTTGGATAAGATATTCTGATAATGCTAATGACCGATCGGTTGTTGAGAATATTGTTCTATCAAATATTCCCTTAAGTGATAAATCATAAACAATTCTATTTCTTATTGAATTCATAATTCGTCTAATTCTTCCATGTGAAACAAACGGCAGTGCAGCAATAACATTCCAAGCTTCATCTACTTCTGATTTATTGATCAACTTGAGTGTCTTCGAGATGCTTTTCAAGAACTTTGACTTTTTCATTTCTGTTAATTCCATTACCCTCAAGAAAATGGTTTCCAATGAGTCCATGTCGCAACTTGCCATTCTATTTACAGCAATCTTGGTTAGCAACTCTGTTATTATTGATTCAGTGTTTTTTCTCGTGTTAACTATTCGAATATACTTCAACAAGGCATTATCATATGCATTTGCTGCTTCCTTTACTGCGCCAATATCTTCCAGCGTTTTTCCAGCTAGAGAAATAAATTTGAAGGTTAGATTTGAGGGTATTCGTGGTTGATCAATAAAAGCTATTCCTCTGTTGAAACATTTTGTAGCAATTTCTTGAGCTCGAGGATAAGCTTTCCGACGAATCGCTGAATCAGATGCAATTTGATAACACTTATAGGCTATTGTTACATCTGCATCCCATTCTCGCGTTTGGAATATTGTGCTAATCAATCTGCTTGAGCTTTCTTCATCTTTTGCATGATCAAAAGCTTCTACTGCGATTTCATAGAAATCCATTGCTTCGTGAATTTTTCCATCACGAATAACTTTATCACCAGAGTTCAGAGCAAACATGCCAATGTTTCTTAATTCAGCGTCTATACCTAATTCACTGTTCAATTTGACAGCTGCTTCTGCAAAAGCCATTGAATCAGAGTATTTTTTCTTTTGGAAAAGTTCATTTGCAGTTTTGAAAACTGACGCTGCATAATGAATTGCTTTATTTCTACTCACTAAATCAATTAATATTATGCCGGCATGCCTAAACTTATATGAAGCATCTTTGTTCCCTTTTCGAAGATATTTCTGTTCATTCTTCTCTACATCAACTAGTATCTTCTCTAGCTGTGCTTCATTTCTTGTGAGAGCTAATATTCGCATTAATAGTTCCACAATTTTCTTACCCAAAGAATAATTATTTTCATTTTTGGATAGTTTTTCTCCTAAACTGATTAATGCTTCAAGATAATTGCCTATTTTTTCATAAGTCACCATTGCTTTGTTTGAATTTGGCACTTCGAATGCTTCGAGACCATCAATAATGTCCTCAAGTGTAGAGAGAGCTGTTCGAGGGTTTTGTATGAATAACTGTTTGGCGAAATCCAACATTGCCATTGTTGTAGTTTCCATTAGTAAATCACTTTGAGTTCTAATAGAAATATCTCGTGCGGTTAACAATGCCTCGTAACCTCTTATCGAATGAAAGTTATTGATGAGATCTTTTGATCCAAGTTTAACGAATTCAAAACCAACTTTTTCTATATATTCAATACTATTATTTTCCATATACATTTGATAGCTAAATCCAAGCATACGGTAACTAATGTCTAATGGCGTTTCAGGATTGAATTTCGAAATTTGTTCAAAACATTCATCTCCAATGTGCAATAATAATTCAGGTATTTGTTCTTCTAAGGCGATTTTCACTGCGAAATCTAAGTAGAAGTATCCAAGCGGTGAAGAACTGTTCGTCAAAATATCAGCATTTGCTCGTTTCATCAACAATGAAACTAATAGCGAAATCTTTTCTAGGTCATTTGTTTTCTTGAAAAATTCAACAGCATCTCGAGTAATTTTTCCAATCATATTCCATTCTGCAATGATTGTTGCTTTTAGAGCTTCAATATATGTCTCAGCAACTTTTTCATGCATTAATTCAACAGCAATTGGATTGTTTGTTATTAATTCGAGGACCTTTGCTCCTGCAAGAGAATGCTTGTTTCTAATCGTTTCTAGGGCCAGAGTAAAACTTAAATTAATAATTCTAGTGTTTTCTTCAGGATCAGGACTGCTCGTTGCTAAATCAAATGCTCTGTTTAAGAAGAAAATACCAATTGATGATTTTCTGTTTGGGAGATTTTTACCTGCTGCATTTAAGTAAATAGTAATTATTGATGCAAGCAAATCAAATTGCCCTATTCGTTCGACTAAAATTCTACCGCGTTCTAAAATATGAACTGCTTTGGTTAATTCATTTCGTTCCATTAATTTTCGAGCAGAATCAATTGATTGCTTTGTTGATACAGATGCCGATTCAGCATTATTATCTTGCAGATAGTAATTAACTGCATCTTCAGAATATTTAATTGAATCTTCAATTTTCTCTGCACTAAAGTACATTGCAGAGACGATGGAACAAATATCTCCTGCCCTTGTGAAAGCTTTCGCACTATCAAAAAGATGAATAGCCATAATATAAATCTCTATAGCTAAAGAAGCATTACTATTTGTTGTTTCAGATCCTTTCTTATATGCAATTTCACCTAACTCTATACAACCAACAATGTTTTGAGCTTGTTTTTCAATCTCAACTGCTTTATTTATTGCTAAATGACCACTATCAATAAAGCTAGTTTCTAAGAGTAAAAACCCGGAAGTTAAGTAACTTTTAGCTGCTTCATGAGCACCCTCTAAATCATTGGCTATTTTTGCTGCAAGGTCAATTAATGCAATGCAATTTTTTTCATCACCTTTAGCAATAAAATTCTGACTCATAGATAGACAAAGACTCTTCCCTTTTTCGCTGTTTTTCGCTTTTTGATAAAATTCTACTGCAGTGATTATAAAATTCATTGTTAATTCATATTCTTCTTTTGAGAACAGATTTGCAGAAATATTTGTAATGGTGTCTCCAAGGTGAGTCAATTGTTCTTTATCTTTTTCAAGAATAGTTAGAATTTGTTTGAAGGCATTATTTGTGGAATTGTGCATTCCTGCAGCCATGAGTGTTTCTACTCTTTTATTGTGAATTTCCATTGCATATTCCATATTTGTTGAAACACTGAAATTGAAAACTTGTTCCCACAGATTTTCTCCTTCCATTATTTTTCCTTTCTTTATTACTTCAATTGCCTTATCAACTAATACACCAATAGCTTTCTTTTGTTCCTCTAAATTACCTGTCTGTTGATGGACGGTTACTATTTGCCCGATAACAATTGAAGCATGGTCGTAATCTTTCATTTTAAAGAGTAAATCACCAATTTCTTCTAAAATTTTCACTGCAGCACCACTTTCATCAGCAACCATTAGTGAGTCGGATGCGAGAAGAACTAATTTTACCCCTTCAACAATATTGTTCATTTTAAGTAAAGAATTACAAGATTTCATATACACTTCAGAAGCATTTATTGGTTGTCCTAAGCGCATAAACACATTTGTTGCAAGATCAACCAACTTTATCCCAATTTCAAACATTCCCTCCAATAACAATTTACTTGCCAACTCAGAAAGATCTTTTGCTAATTCAGGAGATTTAATTGTTTCATTTTCTTGTTCCAATATTTGGACAACTTGAGTGAAAATTTTCAATGCGTCTTTATAGTCATTAATTACAGTAAATGCTTGTGCTTGTTTTAGATAAATGTCTACTTCTTCTTCTAGAAGTTTAGCGCTTTTACTGAGATCAATTGCAATTTCAAAACAACTTATTGCAAAATCTCTATTGTCTGCAGGATTAGCAGTGAGTGATTTTACACCTATTTCAGTTGTTTTTTGAATGGAGGTTTTTAGTTTCTCAACATTCTTTGAGTCAATATAGGATTTATTAGCTAAAGTAACTTGTTTTAATGCATCTTTCCATAAGCTACGTAAAATATTAACTTCTGTAAGTGAGAGAAACGCATCACCAGATCGTTCTATATCATTTATTTCAATGAAGATTTGAGCGCCAGTTTCTATTAATTCAATACCTGTTACAAAATTTTCAATTTCAATGAACGCATTTCCTTGTGCAAGAGCAGCTTCTCCTGCTTCACCTAATTTTCCAACTTGTCTAAGAACTTTAACTCCTTCATTAATAAATTCAGTAGCTTCAACTAGCATTTCATTTTTATCTCTTAAAGCTGCTCCTTGAACCACAATTAGTCTTCCTAATTTGCTCATATAATCCTTCTCGCCCTCAAGATTATTCTTTGCAAAATCATAAAATTCTCTTACGCTGTATAAATCTTTCAAATCCAAAAAATGAGTTGTTGCATTTAAAAGAATCAAATCTTGGGCTTCAAGGTCTACTAATGAGCTAAATTCCATAGCAGCAATAAAGAGATGTTTTGCCGATAATCTTTCATCTTTTTGTAGCTCCATTGTTGCTACTTTGGAGCAAAACTTAGCTATTTCAGTAACCGGTTTGTTCTTAGCTTGTGCTAAATACGAACCAACAGCTTTTCGCAGTTGTTCAATACCTTCGTTAGTAAAAGAATATTCAATTAGTAATTTACCGGCGGTCGAAACTTTTTCGGCAAATTCTTTTGGTGATTTTTCATTTGTTAAAATTTTTGAAACTTGAATTAGTAATTCCTTAGCAATTTCTAGTTGCTGTTGTTTGTAGTAGAGTTGACCAATATCTATCATAATAATTGCAGCAGAAATAAATTCTTCTAATTTAATATAAAGCTCTAAGGAACAATCAATAAAAGACTTCGCTATTACCAAGTCTTCATTAGTAGAAATCATGTTTTTACCAATTTTAGTTGCTTTCCCTGCAAGTATTTTGGATTCCTGTGGATATGAAATATCCAAAATTTGCAACGCTTGAGAAAGAGTTTCGAAAGCTATAAGATAACGACCATTTTCTAAAGCATGCTCAGAAAATTCTGAAAGAATTTTTGATTCTGTGAGCAAATCTTTTTCATGAGCACATTGTGCAGCATTAAATATTAAGAAACGGGAGTTTTCTTCATCACCTTTTATCAGGAGGTTTTTAGCTGTAATAACCAAAGGTGTAAGGGATGAAATAATTTTATCTTCTTGCTTAGCTACTTTGAATAATTTTGCAGAGTCTATTAAATGAACTGAAGCAGATTTGTAGATTTCTAATCTTAGAAGAGCTTCACCAATAATTTTATTTGAATCTGCTGCACCAATTTGATCACCTGCTTTAATCAGAAAGCCAATTGCTTTTCTTGAATAGTCCTCTGCCTCATCAATATGGTTTGTTTTGACAAGTTCTATAGCAATTGAAGTGAGATTCTTTCCAATTTGCTCATGAGCATCAATTCCTTCCAATATTTCTGTTATACTCTCAACAAATAGTAAAGCATTTGATAAATCTTGATTTTTAAGTAATGTTGTAGCAGTTTTATAGATAGCATTTGTACCTTTGGAAAAATTTTTCGTATCCTCTGCTAAGAGATATGATTTAACTGAGTTTAACATATTTTCCAAAGTAAGGTTGAGTTTTCCTCTTTTGAGCATTTCATCTGCTTTTTCAGATAATTTATCTCCAAGATAAACAGAATCTATTGCTTCAAACTGATCTATCAGAGAATAAAATTCTAACCCAGTTTCAAATTTGCTCTTTGCATCAAGCAAGCCTTTTGCAAGTTTGAGTATGTCATCAGCTATTATGATTGCTGTTGCAACACTTTTAATTTTTATATGCAATTTTATTGCTCTATCAAAAGAAATGTGAGCTAAAGAGTACTTTTTCTTTGCAAACAGTCCAGATGCCGTTTCAGAAAAAATGTTTGCTATGTCAATGATCTTATCATCTGCACTTATAGCTAAAGCATTCTCTATTGCTTTGTCAAGCAAGGCTCCACCAGGGTCTGATTCACTTAATAATTCCTTAGCTGCATTTATCAATTTTTTAGAGCCTTTGGAAGATAGCACATTTTTTCCATGATGAATTAATTCTTCCAAAGATTTCAAAGCAAACTCGTTATAAACTGAATTTAAAATACAAAAACTAACAATTGCTTCAACTAATTCAAGACCTTTTGCGAGAAAACCAGCACTAAATAGTTTTTTCAGAACTTCTAGTTCACCGGTAAACTTTAGATCGATCTGATTTATTTCTGTTAAGATTTCAGATGCTTTGAAAAGATATTCTTCTGCTTTCTTCCTTTCTTCTTCTTTTTTATGAGTGATGTTCGTAATTGCAATAATTTGATAAGCTAATCCTAAATTCTTTTTCGCTTCTGCTACATCTTGCTCAACAATTTCCAATAGCTCAACTTTTTGTTTGGAATATAATATTAATTTATCATATTGTTTCTTCTCTTTTGAAATTACAATTAAGTTTGCAAGAGGCTTTTGAGCTTTAAGTAAAACTGATTTAATATCTTCTGTTACACCGATTTTGCTCAAACCAAAGCATAATTCAACTATCAAGGAAGATAGTTGAGCTTTTTCAGCATTTTCAATTGCTTTGATAAAAGCAATCTTTGCTTCTTTTGAATTTCCTGATTCCAGGAATTCTTGTGCTGCTTTGTAGTAAGAATCAGCGGCGTTTTTATTTTTTCCTTTTTCTTCAAAGGTTTTTGCTTTTTCATTTAATTGAGACATAACATTATCCCCGAACTAGAGATGAAATTGATTTACATTTCATTTTAATTAGAACTTCTTTATTTTTAAATTATAGCAAGTAAGAAATAGGAGAAATCACTGATAAACATTTAGTAGGTGAACAATATATTGAAATTAAATCGATGTTTCAGGTGGAGGAGGCAATGGAGTTAACATTCCATTTTCGAGATATTTAATTAACACTTTTAGAACATCTTCTTTCGGGATATTAATTTCCCCTTGTTGATAAATAACATCAATTAATTCTGTAACATAAAATACTTCATCATCAGTAGTTTTCAGAAAGTCAGTGTAAGCTTTTGCAATCATTTTTTCATGCTGAGAAACTGCAGTAAGTCTCATTCTTTTTACATCTATTTTTAATGGGTAAAGATATTCTATTCGAAGATGTTTTTCTAAAATATCTGTAGAACCTGAAAAAGTAGATATGAAACCATTGAATACCTCTAATTCATCAGCAAACTTTTTCTCAAATTCTCGCATAAAGATTGTGATTCTTTGCTTCAGCAATGGACCTAATTTTTCACCTACTAACAGAGCAGCTTTTGATTTATGACCTTCATATATTAAAATCCAAAAGCCTTCTCTTCCAATTTCGCTGAAAACACCGTATCTCTTTTCAGTTTCACCAGCCATCTCTTCAGTAAATGTTCCAACTGCACTTAAGAAACCACTTGTTAATGAAACATCAATTTCTTTTCCAAAACCCTGACTAAATAGTGGGACACCAGAAAATGAATGAATGAGAATTACGTGTTTTATTTTTAAAATGTCATTGAAAAATTCTGCCCCGGCATCCAAATCAGATTCAAGGTCTAAGGGAATATAATATTCCTCTTCAATTTCCTCAAAGACTTCTTTATCTTCTTGCCATTCAAGCTCTTCGGGATTGCTAATTGCTGCTAATGAACTACCAACTTTTGATTTAATTTTTTCAATATCAGCTTGTATGTTTTGGTTAGATGTTCCAGATTGATTAGAATATGGCTGATAAGAAGAAGAATCATAGGGAGTTCCAATTGGTTCATAGGGGCTGCTATGAGATTGTGGATTAATGGTCTTTTTTGTTTTTGATTCTATTTTTTGTTTGTTTACTGGAGCAATATACTGTCTGCAACTATAACAATAGTATCGTCTATACTGTTCTATAAATCGTACTTGGGATTGACAATTTGGACAAAAGGCATTACTTGTATCAGGTTTCATAGATTGTCCGGAAGGATCACTAGCCACTTGTTGTGCAAGCTCTCTTTTTCCACCATAAGGAATGAGATCAGCATTTGGTTTTTCTTTACCTTTATCTCTAACCATATTGAATGCAATAATTCTTCTTTTATCAATTGAGAATACCAAATCATTCATCCGATTTCCATTCAAATCGCCTACTTTTAAATCAGCGATATTACCATATCCATCATAGCTTTCTATTGTATTTGAACGCAGAATATGAAACATACCTTTAGACGTACCAACAATAATCTCTAATAGTCGGTCATTGTCTACATCAGAAACTGTTCCACTAGTTATTATTCCATCAAAATTATGGACAGACATCAATTTACTTCTTTTGAAAATACTTAATCTTCCGGAATATTCCCCGACAATTACTTCCGTTATCCCATCTCGATCAAAATCACCGGCAAAACAGAAGCTAGGTTCAGTTTCAACTTGAAATTCACCTACTAAATCAAATTTCTGAAGTTGAGGACGGAATTCAATTTCTTTAAATATACCATCTTTGTCAGCAGCAATAAACCCTGCTTGTCCATTACCATTGAAATCACCAGTCACTATTTGAGTGACCGCTTTTGAGAAAATTCTTCCAAGAGAGAATCCTCTTATTTGATTCCACCTTTGTTTTTTCCCAGGGATTCTTTCAACCATAACTACTTCGCCGTTTTGACATCCTACAACTATTTCTGAAAGTTTGTTACCATTTAGATCTCCAGGTGCAGAGCTAATTATACCTGAAGGTAAACGGATGCCATCTTTGATATCTTTAGTAAAGAAAGGTTTTCCATTTCGAGCATTTATTCTAATTACTCCCTTATAATCACCAGTTACTAGTTCAAAATTACGATCTAAACTTGTTTGTGCTATACAAATTGTATTGACAGTTTCATTTATTTTAACAACATTATTTGAGAGTTGTTTAGGATGGATTATTCCAATTTCTGTACCATTCTTCACTATTCGTGCAACGAGTATTTCAGATATACCATCTGCATTGAAATCATGTGTAATTAGTGAATGGAAATTTTCTGTTACTAATTCAAGTGTTTGTTGCACAATATCCGACGACCGATTTTTATAATCAATTTAACAAGCGGATTCGCTCTACTGTAATTGCAAACTGGTTCTATAAATTCCTTTTGATTTGTAACTTTTTATCATAAGAATTCTTTTTGCTAGAAATAGCTAATTCAACTTAGTTAATGTGATTTTAGTCAATGAAATCCTTAGAAAATAACAAAAAATTTTATTAAAAGAGTAAGAAAGTTGTACTAGTAATAAAAACAAAAATGAGTGGAAATTGTTATGCCCGTACAATTAGATGAGAGTGTAAAACAGCAAGTAAGTCAACGATTTACAGATATGAAAGAACCTGTAACTGTTAGAGTATTCTCAACAAAGGATCATTGTCTATTATGTAATGAAATGCTTGATCTAGTTGAGCAAGTTGGAAAACTATCAGAGAAAATTACAGTCAAACACTGTGATTGCAATGAAGATGACCCAGAAGCGAAAAAATATGATATAAAAAATCACCCGGCTTTAGCTATCGAAGGTGACGAAGATTATGGAATACGAATCTTTGGTGTACCCGCAGGAAAGGAATTCACCACATTGATAGAATCAATTATGTTAGTTTCATCTAGAGATCCAATATTAGCACCCGAAATCAAAGATATGTTAAAGAAATTGCACAAGAAAGTTAATCTAAAAGTATTTGTAACTTTGCAATGTCCATATTGTCCTGCTATGGTTTTGAGAGCACATAAATTAGCACTTGCCAGTGATAAAATTTCTGCAGAAATGATAGAAGCATCGCAATTCGCTGAGCTAGCATCAAAATTCGATATCTATGGTGTACCAAATACCATTATCAATTATGGAAAAGGTTCTGTTGAAGGATTAGTTACGGAAGATGTTCTAGTAAACGCAATCTTTCAAGCGCTAGAAAAAGATGGTGAGTAAAAAAACAACTATTTTTCAATGAAAAATCAAATAGTAAAACAGGTTGAAAGAAATTGACAATACCCAAAATAAAATCAAATATCTACTGTGTAGGTGCCAAGGATTATGATAGACGTTTATTTGATGATTTAATTCCTTTACCAGATGGAACATCCTATAACGCCTATTTAGTTGTTGGTAGCGAGAAGACAGCCTTAATCGATGCTGTTGATGGAGCTAAGTTCTATGTTTTACAAAAAAACCTTAAGAAAGCAAAAGTCAAAACTATCGATTACTTAGTTTCAAATCATTCAGAACAAGATCACTCAGAATCAATAGCAAAATTGATTGAAATATATCCAAAAGCAAAGGTAGTAACAAATGCAAAAGGAAAAGACCATTTAATGGTTCATTTACACATTCCTGAAGAAAAATTCATTGTAAAAGATGATGGAGAGACACTTTCCTTAGGCGATAAAACGTTACAGTTTTTCAACATCCCTTGGGTGCATTGGCCAGAAACAATGATGACCCTGGCACAGGAAGATAAAATTATCTTTACTTGTGATTTATTTGGCACACATCTAGCACAAAGTGAAGTTTTTGTCGTTGATAAAGAGAAGACATTTTCATCAGCTAAAAGATACTATGCAGAAATTATGATGCCATTCCGAAAGCTCATTAGAAAACATATCAAGAAGCTAGAAGGAATTGATTTTGAAATGATTGCTCCAAGTCATGGACCAGTACATCAAGACCCTGAATTCATAATCAACGCTTACAAAGATTGGATTTCAGATGATGTTAAGAATGAAGTAGTTATTCCTTACGTTTCTATGCATCATTCAGTAAAGGAAATGGTAGAATATTTAACAGATGCATTATCTGAAAGAGGTATTGTTGTCAAACCATTTAATTTAACTGTAACGGATATTGGAGAATTAGCTATGGCTTTAGTTGATACTGCTACAATTATTATTGGTTCTCCGGCTGTTCTTACAGGCGCCCACCCTTCAGCTGTTTATGCAACTTTCTTAGCAAACGCTCTTCGCCCAAAGGCTAAGTTTGCAACCGTTATTGGTTCATATGGTTGGAAATGCCAAATGACAGAACAAATAGTTGGTATGCTTACTAGAATAAGACCGGAATTATTGGAACCTGTTGTTATTCGTGGGAAAATGACAGATGAAGGACGAAAAGCATTAGATAAGCTTGCAGAAACAATTTTAGCAAAACATAAAGAATTAAAATTAGTATAATTTGATTAATTGGGATTTTCATCCCAGTAAATCCTTTTTTCTTTTTTCTATTAAAAGATGCCACTTCATTTTTTAAGGGAAAATTATTAAGAGCAGTCAAGTGATATTACTATTAATTGGAGATTTCGTTATGGCTGAAAAGTTACAGATTTATAAATGCGAGAAATGCGGAAATATTGTTGAAGTAGTTCATGGTGGACCCGGAGCATTGGAATGTTGTGGAGCACCAATGAAATATATGGAAGAACAAACCGCAGACTGGAAAAATGAAAAACATGTTCCAGTTATTGAAAAAAAGGAAGATGGTTTCATAAAAGTCATTGTTGGAAGTACACACCATCCAATGGAAGAAGATCACTACATTGAGTGGATAGAAGTAATCAAAAATGGCAAAGCTTATAGAAAATTCTTGAAACCAGGTGATGATCCTAAAGCTAAATTCAAACTAAAAGCTGAAGGTGTCATTGCACGAGAATATTGCAATAAACATGGTCTTTGGACTACAAAATGAGTTGATATAAAAAATGGGAAAATCTATCAAAGGAACTGAAACAGAGAAAAACCTCCTCAAAGCTTTTGCAGGAGAATCTCAAGCGCGAAACAGATATACTATGTATGCAAAAGTTGCTAAAAAAGAAGGATTCGTTCAAATTTCAAATCTCTTTTTAGAAACTGCAGACAATGAATACCGACATGCAAAGGAATTCTTCAAATTCTTTGAAGGTGGAATGGTTGAATTTACAGCTGATTATCCTACTGATATCGGCACAACTAAAGAAAATCTTAAATTTTCTGCAATGGGTGAGCATGAAGAACATACAACTATTTATCCTGGGTTTGCCAAGGTAGCAGAAGAAGAAGGATTTCCAGAAGTTGCATTAAAATTCAAAAATATTGCCAAAGTAGAAGTTGAACATGAAAAACGATACCTTGCAATATTGAAGGTAATGGAAGAAGGAAAAACTTTCAAGAAAGATGAAAAGATTCGCTGGAAATGCACTGTTTGTGGATTTGTACATGAAGGCAAAGAACCCCCAAAAATATGCCCTGCATGTGGTCATTCCCACGAATACTACGAACCTCATTGCGAAGATTATTAAAACTCAATTATTGATATTGCAGTTTGTTAGCTGCAATAATCCATCTCTTTTTTTAATTATTTAGGAAGGATTATATATCGTAGCAGCTATATACATATTATTATTACCTGTTTGATGTTTGGGATATAATGGCAAAAAAAATTAAATGTTCTATTTGCGGGAAATTAACAGAAGAATTAGACCTCTTTTGTGGAAAATGTGGAAGTGATTTACCAAAAGAAAACTGGGATAGTAGAGAGCAAAGTGATTCTATTCCAAAGACGTTTCCTGTTGACACAACTAAAACAGAAAAGGATTATCCCTCAGATTCAAATGGATCAATTACTGTTATGGTACCAAAAAAAGGGAAACGAGTCAAGGAGAAGTGGTATAAACCTCCGAAAAGAGATCGACCAGCCTATCACCCTGCTGAATGGTTTTTTTATATTGGATGGGGATTATATGTCATTATGAGATTTATTGGCACAGAAACATATTATTATTGTTCTTGGATGTGTTGTTGGAAGGCTCCAAGAGAACTAAAAGATAAAAGAAGAAGAAGGGAGTAAAAAAAACTCCTTAATTCAATTTATCAAGTGAATAATGCTTTTTCTCGTTCAATTGCTCGTCTTGCCAAAAGGAGCAAGAGTGCAAATAAGCCTAAGAAAAGAACAATGTACAATGCATCAAGCCATGCAAAGGAAAGATCGATCATTGAAAGAAATGCATGATAAATCCAATAGAATGGATTAATTCGAGCATAGATTGCAGTTGTTCCAGGATCAAACGCTACAGTGAAGTAAAATAACATACCAAAGCCCATTACTACAGAAGTACCTATTCTTTCCGAAACGGTTTTAGAGAACATTGTATCAAAGGTCATTAGAGTAAGCATTGCTAGTACTAAAGTCGACCCAAGACCGATTAATAAAATGACTCCTTTAAATGAAAGTAAATCACTCATAGGAAACGCTAATATTCCCTCTAAACCAGCAGCATTATCGGTTCCACCTGAAAGTGATTTAGCCATAGCACCCGCTAAAGCAGATCCAACAAAGTAAGCGAGAATGCTTAGATTAGTAGCAATTACTCCAACCAAAAGTTTGGAGAGAACAAGCAATGATCTATTCTTAGTAATTGTTAACATGGTTTCAAAGGTGCCATCTTCTTTCTCTTTGGAGAAACCGATAGTGCGACCCATATTACCAATTAGGGCGACCATTATAAAAAGAGCATAAGCAAAGGGGCTTGCTAATACAAGAGTTTCTGCAGACCAGCCACTGGTAGGTTCTCCAACAGGAGGAATATAAGCAACTTCATTATAGTCAGGAAATGCAACATCTAAGTTTAACGCCAAAAACCAGCTTAACACTAATTCTTGAATCCTAAGTTTAACTTCATTAAAGTAGACACCTTGAAATGATGCTGAACCTGAAGTACTGTGATATTCAATAGCTGTTGTACCTGCAAAAATTTCGCTTGTATAATTTGCTGGAATGTAAATGCCATTCGATTCATTTAATGCATCTAAGCGAGTGTCAACAATTTCAACATCTAAATTAGAAACATTATTTGCATATTCTTGGACATAGGCAATTGCTTTATCACCTAAATTAAGTGAGAAAGTTAGATTATCATAATTTGTAACATTAGCACCAAGATCATCAGAGCAAATGTAAACTGTAGTACTCGCTGTTCCAATGAATAATGTTGGGACACCAATAATCAAAAACATCATTATAAACGGAACGAAAACAATGACCATCATAGTTTTCCAAGTAAATACTAATTTGAGATCTTTTTTCAAGATGGGAATAAATTGTTCGCTTTTTTTCATCTTTAGACACCCTCCAAACCTTCTAATGGTTCTGGCTTTGTAAATTCGTTTTGATCTAACGTTCCATTTTCAAAAGCATTAATAATCGCTTCTTCAAAATCATCTGTTGAAGAATATTTAGCAATTATTTTATCTTTAGTTCCTTCAAATACAAGCTCTCCATCTTTGAGAATGCCTGTATGCGTTGCCAAAGCTTCCAAATCAGAAGTTATATGAGAGGACATTAAAACAGTTTTTCCCTCATCTTTAACCAAAGTATAAATGATATCGCGTACTTTTTTAGCTCTTGCAATATCTAATCCTGTCGTAGGCTCATCAAGAATGATTAAATCCTTACTGGAAATAATTGTTCGAACAAGACTAATAACTCTCTTTTCACCACCAGACAGTTTACCAAATTTCAAATCCAGTTTATCTAACATATCTAACTGTGTTAGCATAGAAGTCATTTTTTCTATTGCTTCCTCTTTTGGGACACCTACAATAGAAGTAAAAAGTAAAATATTGTCTCTTGTTTTGAAATCTTTATAGCCAGCACTTAGTTGGGAAAGAATGCCCACTTCTGCTCTGATTTTTTCCGGTTCTTTAACGACATCAATACCTTGAACGAAAACTTCACCAGAGGTTGGTTTAAGAATACCAGTTAACATTCTAATAGTAGTTGTTTTACCAGCCCCATTTGGACCCAGTAACGCATAGATGCTACCTTTTGGCACATGTAGTGAAACATCCTTAACAATTGGTATTTCACCGAATTTTTTCCATAAATTTTTCGTTTCTATAATATAGCTATCATCATTCATTTTTTTAACCACATAATGAAAAAATTAGTAAAATAAGATTTAAAGTGCTTATCTAAAATCTATTTTTACAGCATACAAGAAAAATAAGCTGTTCACCTATAAAAATAATTCAAATACTCTTTAATAAGGTTGAGAATAATTGAACATAAATAATTACTAATCTTTGAAGGAGTCAAGGAGATAATCCATTTTGCATAATTCAAATAGAAATTAGGAACTGTTTTTGATAATCTACTTTAAAAATCAATGCCCTCTTATAAAAGAAGATATTGCAAATATAAAACAACTACTCAAGTGTTTTTATTCCAATACCAAAAACACTTTTATTCTCAGATTAGTTTATCTACAATGAATACCTCATTCAAAAATTATCAATAGATATTATTTAAGAAATCTAGCTGATAAATTTTGAAGCTAAAATTGGTGCTTTAATTGGAAAGAGAGAATTTTGTTCAAGAAAGGTTAGAAGAAAAAGAAGATGTTTTTAATAAACTCCTTAGACAAAGAGATGAAATTCGACGGTTTAAGAAGGATTATTTTGAAAAGGTTATTAGTAATTTTTATGTTAGAAAAAAAATCAGTTATAAATTAAAAAAATTAGGCCATTATGCATTGACTCTTAAAGAAGCGAAATTACAAAGGAAAAACAATGATATATCAGAATTAAAAAAAGCTCCTTTGCGTTTCTCTTGTACTGCTCAAGCATTACAATCTCGTATAGGTCAAATAAGTTCTAGTGAACACAACATCTGGAAGAAAACGAAAGCTTCTCTAAAAAAAGCAAAAGAAATGAAAGAAGAAATAAAAGACACTTTCCTTTTTTTGGATCTATGCTTGGTTGGAGATTCAAAGAAACTTGGTCAACTAGAACATTCTGCAGTTCCTTTGGAATCAATAATATTTGCTTTACCACAAATTATTGAAGTTATTGAATTCTTAATAGAGTATTTTCCAACAGAAAAATTAGCTTATATTTACAAGAATGAACTAGATGATGATGAAAGTATTGATATGAAAGATTTAAAGAATGAATTCTATAAGAAACACGAAAAGCTGTTTTTTGCAATACTTATCTATTATTCCGCTTTATTCAATAGTTCTAATTGGGATGGCAGTGAACAATCAAGTGAAGTTTTCTTGAACATTAATAAACTTGGAATTCATCCAATCCAGGTTTTTTCAACCTTAAATATTATTGATTTTTTTAAAGATAACTACTTTGAAACACTAATAGAGATGAAAGATGTAAAATTTGAAAAGATAAAAACAGTGATTGATGATATTAATCTAAATGATTCTGACTTTAGCTCAACCTTTAAAATAAGAAGTAAGAATGATCTTAAAAAGTGTTCGGTAAATTCGCTTTTCAAGATTTGTTTGTTAAAAATCCCTTCAGATTTAAGAGTTCTGAGGAATGATGAATCAATATCAGAGGAAATCAGAGGAAAAATAGCTATTTTTAAAAATTTAGGACATTTGTATATGTATATCTTATCAGTAAAATCCGAACTTGAAAAAACAGATGATTTTTGGAGATTTGTGTTTGGTCCTGCATATAGCTGGGCAAAATATGAAATGTATAGAGCAATTACGTTACAACTTGCTGAAGATTTCTCTCAATTCTCTACATTACGATTAATTTTCTCCTTTCTCATTGTTAACAAAAATCAAAGATTTTCCAATTTTGCAATTAGAGATAAAGCATTAGAAATCATTTTTACTCACCAGAAGAAACTTGGATTATGGGATATGGACACGCCTATTAAACTATCCAATTCAAAAAATTTCACTATTACAAGTTTTGAAGCAATCACCCCCATACTTGAACAAGCAGCTCATTATGATGATTTGCCTTTACATAATTATCTTGGAAAAATCCAACAATTTTTCGAATGGGCTAAGCTTACACTTCGAAAAAAAATAGAAGGAGATAACATTGCACCTCATGGTTGGTATCCAGAGGGAAGTCGAAGTAAAGAACCCGAGTCATGGTTTTCATCAACAGTATTATATTTTATCAAAACTTATTGTATTACTCTATCAAGAGAACTTAGAAAATTGGCACTAAAATCTTTTGACTCTAAAAAAATAGACGAGCTCAAAACAATAAATTGGAGCTGTATAATGGATTCCTACTCAACAAAAATCAATCTAAGTAAAATGTTCTCAGAAAGAATAAAATGCAATGAAGAGCTAAAAATAGAAGAAGTAATTAAAACTAAAAGAGTATTCATTTTTGATGAAAATTGGTCATGTATATTCTTCGGTCCTCCAGGAACGGGTAAAACAACCTTAGCTGAATCTTTTACTTTAACACAACAAGAACGTACAAAATATCAATCAAAAAAGAGAGATTGGTATTATATTCAACTAACACCAGGAGAGTTCTTTGTTAAGGGAGCAGAAGGAGCAGTTTTAATGATTCGAAAGTATTTTACTAGATTATCTCAGCTTACTGATGCAGTTATATTTTTTGATGAAATTGAAGATCTAATGCAAAATCGAGATACTTCAGAAAAAGAATGGGATAAACGCAGTCAGTTTTCTACGACTCTTTTACCAAAATTCCAAGATTTACACAACTCGAAAAAAGTAAAATTCATTATTGCAACAAATAAAATTGAACGAGTGGATTCCGCAATAAGTAGAGAAGGAAGAATTGATTTTGTCATTCCAGTAGGACATCCTTTTCCTTATTCACGCCTCAATTTATTATTCCAAAAAATATCAGAAGACTATCAGATTGAAGAATTTGATAATTTTGATACTAAACAATATGATGCATTGCTAAACTTCATCGGAACAACTTGCTTCATGTCTTATAAAGAACTAGATCAGATTATCTCTCTAAGTTTAAAGAAAGCAACAAAAGGTAACAATCAGATTGATTTATCAGAAAAAATAACTAATATAATAACGATAATTTTAGAGAATATTGATGGATTAAAATTTGAAAACAATGAATACTCACGCGAATGGGGATCTATAAATTCAAAAATGGTTGAATTTTTCTTTCAATTAGCAATTCTTCCTTCATCCAACAAAAATACCACATCATCACCTTTGTATAATCTTACGAATACTTTTGAGGCTGGTTTGTGTGGGATTATTCAAGATAATAATGATAATAAATATAAAGAAAAGTGCAAGATGATTACAGATGCTGCAAGACCAAAATTAACTCTTGGAGATTTTTGTGATTATTGTTCTTATACACTATCAAGCGAGAATACAAGAAACGAAGAATTATTATTGAATTTCTTCGGACCAATAAAAAACGATGCAAAAAAAATAGGCATACTAAATGAAATCTTCAAATTAATGATAAAAGCTTTTGTTGCCACAAGAAAGATAATTTTCTCAATTATAACCTTAAAACAAAAATTAGAAGAAGGTGAGAAGTGTATCGCCAAACAAACGTTCAAGCAATTTGCAGCTAAAATGATTTCTCTCGAAGAGGCATTCGAAGTGCTTGTGGCTTTGTTGAAAGAAAATCAAGAAGATTCAAATGGAAAAATAGATAAAAAGTGGCGATCATTATTAATTGGATTTGCTGATGATTTTGAATATATATTTGATTTTCTTCTAACTAGTTTTCCAGATGAATTAAAAGATGTAAATGTATTATTAGATAAATTAAAGCAAAGAAACATTTTATTAGATAAACATGAAATAAAAGATGATTTTACTAAAAAGCTTATTTTCCTAATCGTAATGAGAAATAAAATACGTAACCTTTATGCATAAAATAAGAAAAAATCAAACGCGATAAAAATTGAAGCGAGGAGTGCGGTCAATACCACCTTCCCAAACGTATTCTAGCTTTCTAACAATCTTCTTTTGTCTTTCAAGGTTCATCAAAGCTTGATATATGATAGGAGTAAAAGTATAACCATTGATTAGTAAGAGTTGTTCAAATTTTTCTTTTATCATATCTATTTTCTCCAAGTGTTCCATTAGGAAAACGAAAATAGTTGGAATATTATGCTGACCATTATCTATTGCTTCTAAGGCAAGTTTTTCAAGAACTTGAATATTAGGACTATAATTTGGCACCGCTCGAGAAAGTAATTTCTCAATCGAAATCTCATCTTTAGTTAAAGTAATTAGTGAGTTCTTCAAATTTTGATAGAACATCCTGCAGTTCTCACTAAAAGGTTTTAAACCAAGTTCAAAGGAAGAGAAAAATGAACCATTCTCAGAAGTGCATAGATCCATTGGTTGCATCCAATTTGCTATATGGATTCTATCAGGAAAATCAGGATGTAGTACTACAAATGCAAACTGTCCTTGAATTTTTTCACAAGCATTTCTTATTGCTTGTTTTATATCATCTGTAGATTTTAATGCTTCTTCGAGAAGATAGGTGAAAATTTCACTATCACAATAATCGACAATTTCTTTTTGTTGTGCCTTATCAAAAAATACTGATTTAGATTGAAATGTATAACCTAATTTTTCTAGCTGTGTTACAAAGTCAAGAGAATTTGTAATTGTACCATTATGCATTGTAACAAATTTCTTCTTACTGCTCCAGAAGGGATGAGCTTTTTCTTTAGTGTTTGTTTCCGCTTTAGTAAAATTTTTCAATGCAAATCGAGTATGACCGATGCCTATTGTAGCATCAAAATCTTGGCTAGAGAATTTTTCCTTAAAACTAGTTACCGGTCCAACTTCTTTTTCCATTTTAATCATTGAATTTTGTATTACAGCTATCCCTGTAGCTTGTGCTCCAACTAGCCCTTCTTGAATTCTTAAAGATTCTAGAATTATTGATGCTACATTTTGATTTCCAATATAACCAGCTATATGGCACATACTATTTATCTCCGATATTCAGCCAATATTTATTTTCGTTTTAATTCTATCGGTATATTTTGTTCTTGTAGGAATATTTCCAATTCAGTTCTATATGGTAAGGAAGTCATTGCCCCCTTCTTCTGTAGGACTAATGCACCTATTGCATTTCCAATAATACCGGCATTTTCATAGGATAACTCATTTATCAGTCCAAAAATAAAGCCAACATTGAATCCATCCCCAGCACCGGTTGTATCAATAATCTCAACTTCAAAAGAAGGTATTGTCAAAAAACAACCATTTCTTTCTTTTATAATGCATCCATCTTTATCTTTCTTTAAAACAACAACTTTTAGTGGAAATCTTGTGAATAAATTTTCTATTGCAGCTTGTTCATCAAAATTCTCTTCATTGTATAGAAATTGCAATTCAGATAAAGAAGGAAGAAAAATGTCTACTTTTTCTAAAACAAGTTCAATATTCTCTCTCAATACTTTGTCATTTTCCCATAGGTCTACTCTAATATTTGGATCAAAACATATTTGTCCATTATTTTCCATACAGATATCAATTGCTTTCAATGTTGCACTTCTAACTGGTTCTTCAGTTAAAGAAAGAGAACCAAAAAGTAGATATTTTATTTTTTGGAAAAGCTTTGAATCAATTTCTTCTGCAGATAAATTGACATCAGCTGAATTATTTCTGTAGAAAAAGAAATCGCGATCCATATCGTTATTATAATAAACGAATGCTAAAGTTGTTCTTTCACCTTCTGTTGCCTTAACAAGATTAGCAACATTCACACCTTCAGATTGAAGCACGTCTCTCAAATATTCTCCAAAAGGATCATCACCAACCTTTCCAATAAAAGCAGTTTTAACACCCAAGCGAGACATTCCCACTATGAAATTTGCTGGTGCACCACCATGGCACTTTTGGAAAGAAGCTAAATCCTTCAAATTAGTTATCTTATCCGGTATAAAATCAACAAGAACTTCACCAATTGAAACTACTTCAGGAAGAAACATTTTATATCATTTCTATTGTTATTGATGTATATTTGAAAAAGATTCCCCTTATTTTTTGTTCGGGAGAAAAGATTACTAGTATCAGCATAAGCTAACCTTATTAAGCTAAATCTACTTACTTAAATTAAAAATAGTAAAAACCAAAAAATGTTAAATCTATCTGGAGAGAATATCAATAGTGAGCGAAATATTCCTTGATTGCGATTCCCCTTGTGTAAGCTGTCCGTATAACAGAGTATTCAAAATTAACACATATGTAGGTAGACATCTACTCGGTTCATATTATTGTGCAAATGATGGCATTCTCTATCTCTGTAAACGAGGAGTAGGGTTTAGAATGGTTCAAGGTAAAATGAAACCTTTCTGCCCCAGATGTGATAGAGAACTTGGACAATTAAATCTTCGATTTAATCAAGGGAAGGATTTCAGACCATTTGGTGATGATATTCTGCTTGTAGTTAGGATTCCTCTTCAATCAAAGTTTGATATAACAAAAGTCCTACGTGGGTCATCCTTTAAAGACCTCTCAGAAGTTTTACTCTACATTTACTTTGATGAAGGAGAGGGAGAATACAATATTGTTCGCTACAAAAAAACGGACAATCAATACTCAGTAATCTTTTCTGGACGCATTACAGCTGAAGATATCCAATTAGAGATTATCAAAACTGAAGAAGTAAACCCTCCACGATAGAGATGTTTAATTTCCACTTCATAATTAGTGATTTTTCCCTTATCATTTCATTTTGAAACATTTATATTACAAATCAACTTTGATACTAATAAGGTTGAACTTTAGAAATGGGAAAAATACATAGAAATAAGAAAATATCTTTAGCAGCTCTATTTCTAGTACCAATAATCGTGTCAACAATTGGATTCACAATTTATGGTGTAGTGAATGATAAAGTATATCTAAATAGTTTGTATGCTCAAGGAGAGATAGTTATTTTAAATGATAATGATTTCTCTGAGAGACATTCTCTCCCAGGTTCAGGAACTGCAGAAAACCCATTTTTGATTGAGAATTATATTTTTAAGAACCCAAAAACTGTTGCAATCGTTATTAAGGATACTTCTAAACACTTCATTATTAGAAATTGTTCAGTACAGAAACAAGGACAACCATTGTATATTTCCAATATTGGATTTAATACTGGAACAGTAATCAACAATACTTTCATTGAAGATATGACATTAGTAGACAACATAAAATTTCATGATTATAGAGATGATCGTAATAGCTGGAATCATTATAATTATCAACCATACCGTAGCGGATTTATTTTCATTTATAATTCTCCAGGAATTAGAATTGAAAATAATCTTTTTCAATTTAGTTCAAATGAAACAGCAAAACAATTTGATTATGGTTTGGTTTTAGTTTCTTCAGATTATTCATTTATTAACAATAATTCTGTCTCATTTTTCTCTCATGGGATTTTAATATTTGATTCATTATATATGAACATAATTAATAATTTCTGTAGCAATAATGACAATGGTATTTTTATTGATAATGTCAAAGAAGCTCTTATTATGAATAATATTTGTACCAATAATACAAATGGAATAGAAATTTCAAATGATTATAGTTATGAATATAGTGAAAGAGTACTTATTATTGCAAATAATTTAAGTTATAATACAAATGCGGGTATTTTTACAGAATGGACAAATAATTATTGCCAGATTAAAGGTAATTTCATATGTGGAAATGAATTTGGACTTTCTGGATCTCTAACAGAGTCAAATATTACTTACAATTACTTTAGTCTAAATAACAATCATAGCATCAGACTTAACCAATATAGTTATAGCAATTATATTCATCACAATGTTTTCATTGAAAATAATTACGAGGGATTATTACTTGGTCTGAAACAAGCTTTTGATGTTACATTGTATACTAATGAAGTAGACTACTGGTTTGAAAATTCTACAAAGGAAGGAAATTATTGGTCAGACTTCATTTGGAATGAAAATGCTGTCTATCATTTAGATGGTGGAAACACTACAGATCAATATCCATTATTAGAACCACCAACAATAGAACTTTGGGAGGTTTTGAGTTGAATTTTTTATTACTTGTTTGTATTAATTTATTTGGAATTCCAGGTATTATTGGACTTACTTATCTAGCTATATTGTTAATTTCAAAACGAAAAGATTCATTCAAACTACAACCAAATAGATTGTTACTTGGAACGCTAATTTCATTTTCAATTTCATTAACAATTATTACTTCAGGAATTAGTCTATCTTTTCATCAAAATTCATTTTTTATAATTTTGATAATTATTCTTTGCATGCTCTTGGTAGTAACACCTGTAGTAGTATTTTTTGTGTTTCTTGCTTATTATATAAAATCAATATCTATTGAAGAAAATTCAGTGCAAGTTTTATGAACAACGAAAAATTTGAAAAAAACTAACAATAGAGCAGTTGGATAAATATGGGAAAGTTACATAAAAATACGAAAATATCATTGGTAGTTCTTTTTCTAGTACCAATAATCCTTTCAACAATCGGATTATCTATTTGTCGTATTGTGGATAAAGAATTATATTTAAGGGATTTATATGCTCAAGGTGAGATTGTTATTCTTAACGATAATGATTTTTCTGATAAATTTTCACTCCCAGGTTCAGGAACAGCTGAAAATCCATTTTTAATTGAGGACTATATTTTTGATGATCCAGATACTACTGCAATTGTCATTAAGGACACAACAAAACATTTCATTATTAGAAATTGCTCGATAAAGAAGTATGGTCAGCCAATATTTATTTCTAATATTGGATTTAATACGGGGACAGTAATTAACAATACCTTCGTTGAAGATAGAACATTAGAAATACAGATTATATTTAAGGACCCTAGAGAGGGGAATAATTATTTAATTTTCGACAATTGCTATGTTCCATTTGATGGAGGGTTTATTAATATTATAAATGCACCTGGAATAAGAGTTGAGGATAATATTTTTCAATCTAACCCAGAAGAAATAACATACGAGTCATTTGGTTTGAATTTATGGACTTCAGATTATTCAGTCATTAATAATAACACTCTCTCATTTTTTTCTATAGGCATAAATCTATTTGATTCTCTTTATTTAACTGTAGTAAATAATTTCTGTTACAATAATTCAAATGGTATTTGT
Source organism: Candidatus Heimdallarchaeota archaeon (assembly GCA_018238155.1). Classification (GTDB taxonomy): domain Archaea; phylum Asgardarchaeota; class Heimdallarchaeia; order JABLTI01; family JABLTI01; genus JABLTI01. The sequence goes on from JABCTZ010000026.1 coordinate 187,308, forward strand.
TTTAGACAAATTGAAGAATCTCTTGTTATGAATAACATTTGTACTAAAAACGGATATGGAATAAAAGCTGACAGTTGCCAAAAAGTTCTTTTTATAACAAATAATCTTAGTTGCAATTTGTATGTAGGTTTTCAAGTGTTTTCGCAAATTACCTTATGTCAAATCAGAGGTAATCTCATAGTGGGGAGTGAGTTCGGACTTAGTGGTGATTTTAATAACTGTAATATTACTTACAATTACTTTAGTTTAAATCTAATCTATGGAATTAGACTTGACGAATATCATTCTTATTGGAATTATATTCATCATAATTCATTCATTAATAATAATTATGAAGGTTCAATGATTTGTGAAAGACAAGCTTATGATAATCCATATTATAACAATTCTCAAAATTACTGGTATGATGATTATTTAAATGAAGGGAATTACTGGTCAGATTTAATTTGGAATGAAAATAGTGTATATCTTATAGGTGGTGGAAATGCTACAGATCAACATCCATTATTTGAACCACCAACAATGGAATTTTGGGAGGGATTGTATTGATCTATTGGCTTGTAGCTTGTATTAATTTATTCGTAATAGCAAGTATTGTTGGATTAACTTATCTAGTATTATGGTTAATTTCCAAACGAAAAGATTCGATTAATTTACCTCCAAATGGATTGCTACTTGGAGCGTTAATTTCATTTTCAATTTCTTTAGCGACTATTACAACGGGAATAATCTTTGCTTTTCCTGAAGCTGTACTTGAGAAAATTATCATAGCAATAATTTGTACAATGATATATTTGGTGCCAGCTGTAGCATTTATTATTTGTATTGTTTTATACAAGAATTCAATTGCAGTAGATGAAAATTCAGTGCAAATTTTATGAACAAGAAAATATGGATGGATATTTCCAATTAGAGATAATCAAAACTGAAGAAATAAACCCACATGGAATAGGTAAGCTATTAGCTCTACCTATTAACCTCTTTTTTTGTATTGCGATGATTATTAAATTTACAATATTGACTTAATCAGCAAAATTCTAGCTGTACTAAACGATAGCTTTTTTTAATCCTCAATCAAATAGTGAAATTGGTTACCATGTTTACGGTTGGCGATTATACGAAGGGTGACTTTCCAAAAAATAGAGAAATTATGATTGATGCATTAGATGTGTCTAAATACTATAATCACATCGTAGGATTATTTGATCTTGATGTAACAGATGCTATGAGAGTTTTTGATGCCTATAAAGATGAAGGTAAACCATTATCTTTCACATCATGGATTATGAAATGCATTGCTCAAGCAGTTTCTGAGCATAAAGAAATACAAACGTTGAGGTATGGAAAGAAAAAAATAGTTACTTTTGAAAATGTTGATATTAAATGCATGGTAGAAAAAGATGATGCTGAGGGTAACAAAATTCCTATTCATCATATTATTCGTAAAGCAAATGAAAAGACTTTTCTAGAAATCCAAGAGGAAATTCGTGTTGCTCAAAAATATAAGGAAGAGCGTCGATCTGGTGAAAAACGAATTAAGAAGAAACAAGGAACTATAATGAGTTTCCCAAAATTCATTCGCAATATTATTTGGCACACTGTAATGACCAATCCTTTCAAAGTGAAAAAACATCTTGGCACCATAGGAGTCTCTGCATTAGGAATGTTTGGTAAGGGCATGCGCGGTTGGGCTATTCCAAAAACACCTCATTCAACACAGTTTCTTTTAGGTTCAGTTGTAAAGATGCCTGTAGTTACTGATGACGATCAAATCATTATTCGTAGGATTCTTAATGTAACGGTTAGTTTTAATCACGATATTGTTGATGGAGGTCCTGCAGTTAGATTTGTTGGTAGACTTCAGGAATTAACAAATGAAGCATTTCAACTAGAAGATTTGATGAAGAAATAATCGGTTCAAATTTCCTCTCTTATTTTTCTTCTTCATCAAAGAAATCTCGATTCAATTTATTCATCTATTGGCATTTTTGAGTTATGAATAACAATGTTTTATTTAATATGGGAATCTAATGAATCCCTTATTCGTCCTAGAGCTTCTTCCAAAATCGATTTTGGGCATGCTAGATTAAACCTTTGAAATCCACTGCCAGATTCACCAAACATTGCACCATCATCTAAACCCACTTTCGCTTCTTTCTTGATTATTTCATCTAATTTCTTTGGATCCAAACCTAAAGCTCGAAAGTCAACCCAAGCTAAATATGTCCCTTCTAAATCAAATACAACTGCTCCAGGTATGTTCTCTTCAAAATATTTTACCATAAAATCAAAATTAGATTTCAAATACACAAGAAGATCCTCTAACCAATCCTCACATTCATTGTAAACAGTTTCAAGTGCTAATCCACCAAAAATTCCGGAAGAACGTATTGATACATTTTGCATTGTAATAGCTAGTTTTTCTCTCAGTATTTTGTTAGAAATTATTGTATTACTTGTTTTCAATCCAGCAATATTGAATGTCTTTGATGGAGCTGTACATGTAATAGACTTATCAGCAAATTTCTTAGTGATAGATGCATAAGGAACATGGGTTTGATCTGGGAGAACTAAATCACAGTGAATCTCATCTGAAATAACAAGGACATTATATTTATTACAAATATTTCCTAGTTTTGTAAGTTCCTCCTTTGTCCAAACTCTAGCTACAGGATTATGTGGACTGCAAAGAATAAGTATTTTCACTCGAGGTGTCTTACATTTTTCTTCTAAATCTTTAAAGTCAATTTCATACCGATTGTTTTTGATTACCAATTGATTATTAAGGACAATTCGACCATTTTCTTGAATACTTGATTTGAAAGGATAATATACCGGTTCTTGAATGATGATTTTATCACCTGGTACAGTAAACGTTTGAATAATGAATTGGATTGCAGGAACTACTCCCGGAGCAAATAGCAACCACTCTTTCTCTATGATCCAATTATGTTTTCTTTGAAACCAGTCAATTATAGCTTTATAATAAGAGTCTCCAGGCAGAGAATAGCCAAAGATACCATGCTCAACTCTTCTTTTAAGAGCATCAAGAAGTGCTTTAGGTGCGCGAAAATCCATATCTGCTACCCAAAGAGGTAATAGTTCAACATCTACTTTGAAATAATCTTTCATAAACTCCTGATCCCACTTGATTGCTTTTGTATCTTTTCTACTAACTACTTCATCAAAGTTCCAGTTTCGCTCTTGCGTCATAAAATCAAATCCAACATTCAATAATTAGAAATAATTACTCTTAATGTTTTTGACTTATAGTCAAACAATCAAGTATAAATTTTATGATAAAAAGTAGATTTATTCAAAACTCAGAAAAGTGAATTTCAAATAGTTTTTTCATTAGTAGTGATTTCTGTAGAACGCGCATGAAAAATTTTAGCGTCTTCATCTATTGTTATTTGAACTCTTTCAACGATTTTAATTTCAATAACGACTTCTTTTCTTATTAATTTCAATTGAGACATGTTAACCACATTCAGATATCAATTAATCAAATATGAAAATGAAAGAATATAAACACCAAAAAAAAAGAAAAAAAGCATACAACGATTCTTTCTTGCAGTTCATTAAAGTTACTTTTTCACACCAATAAGTAGACCACGATCAAATTTAGGATCATTTTTGAATTTTGCTGTTTCTAAATTGTTTTCAATCATTATAGACAGAAGCAGCTCAGTTGGATGCATAGCTAACTCATGATGCTCTACGAAATGATTAACTGTCTTCCCCCTTTCAGCAATTAAATAATGCATATCAAATATTGATATTTCTCCTTTCACTTCTGAAGTATTCACTCGAGTAATAATGAGATCATCGTTTTTATATGTAGCAATGTGTGGTTCTCCAGCTCTAAAAATATCTTTATCAAGCCACTGCTCAATGAGCACAACTCCGCCTGGTTTAAGGTGTTCAGCAAATCCCTTGATAGTTTTAGACAAGCGTTCTTTGGATATAATGTAAGCAATTGAACTAAACAAGCAAGTTATTACATCAAATTTCTTCCCTAGTTCTAATTCAGACATATCTGCTACTTCAAAATTAATTTCAGGATGCTTTTCCTTTGCGACGGCTATCATATCAGCATTTAGATCAGAACCAGTACAAGTAAATGCTTCTTTTAGAAAAGCCAAATGAGTACCTGTTCCACAAGCAACATCAAGCAATTCTTTTCCAGCACTCCTTTTATATTGTTTGATCAATTGCTTTAGGATTTCTGATTCGCCTTTGTAATCCTTTAGCTCATAGATCTTATCATAATATTTAGCTAAAGTTTGATAGCTGTTCGTGTCAGTCATAACTAAAAGTAGATTTAGTAAATATCAATTTTCGCATTTCCGCACTAAATTAATTTTCAATTCTTAATTTAATTAAAATTAATAGATAATTCAATTTCTAGCAAATAAATAGAGTACTTTGGTATTTTCCTTTTTATCATCTTTTATGAATATTTTTTGATGGATCAACACTATTTTGATAAATTCTATTGACATTTGGAAAACTATCTGATAGTTTTAAAAAAGAATGCTATAAGATGAAACCATGAGATATTTATTTCGTAAATTAGTGAGAAAGGATATTCAAGCAATAGCTGAAATAGCAAGTTATATGCCTGTTCATTTTCAAAATATACTTGAATATGCAGAATCACTCATTGATGATCCAAAATGCTACTATTTTGGAATGTTCCAAGAGAAGAAGCTTCTTGGTGTTGGAAATTTACGTCATAAAACATCAAAATTCGTTTGGATTGAATCGGTTCGTGTTGCACCTAGTAATCAACAAAAAGGGATTGGTACAGCACTTTTCAAGCACTGCGTAGAGAAAGCAAAAGAAGAAAATTACACAATAGTTGCATATGCTACAGATGTAAACAATTATGGTTCTTGCAATATTGGCAAAAAGCTAGGATTTTACTTAGTAGAAGAGATGAATCTTTACTGGATAAAGCCAAAAAATCTTAATTTAGATCAAGATTATGTGATCAACCAACAACCTATCACACTAGATAAAGCATTTGAGTTAATGAAGATTATTCCAGATGGTCCCAAAGAAGAAGTATCTATGGGTTGGACTTATAGCCCATTAGATAAAACATTCTTAGCCAAACAAACAGATATTGAATTCTATGCTCTTGAGAAAACTTTACTCCTAGAGTATAAAGATCGGAATCTGAAGACAAATGAGATTCGCGCTATACGTGCAGTGGTCTTTGGGTCAGAAATTCACGTAAAAGAATTGCTCAATGAATTTATTATACGAAATATCATGCATGAGTATCTTCATTGTGTTGTAAGTGAAAAATTTGAACATATCCCACAAGAATTAGGATTTGAGCAGTCTATCACATCTACGGGTTCACCAAACAAAATACTTTATTGGAAATTAGAATTGCTTTAGAATTTTTTATCTAACTCTCATCTTGATTTGAAGTATCATTCAATATTCATTGATTTTTGATAGCAATTTGATACACAAGAAAATTCCAATCCATAAAATCCATCTTTTACTTATTGGATAATTACCTTATCTAGATTCATCTTGAAAATCACCAAGAACATCAACATCTTTAGGGATTAAACCGAATTCAAAAATATCGAATCGATTTTCTTTTATGCATGAAACATTACAGATGAAATGTTAAATTTGAGTTTTTATCTTGGATCAATATAGATATCGAAAAATTCAGTTTCATTATGGATTTTAATATAGAGGTCTTTCCCATTTGATGATCCTTTGTTCAAAATTGAGTAATCTGGTTTCAAGCCTATTTGTAACATAATTAGCAGAGTCTCAAATTTTGAATTCACTAGATTTAACTGAACATTTCCAGGATGTTTTATTCCTGCTTCGAAAATTTGTATATTGAATCGGTTATATCCGCCACTAAACATAATTTCCCAACGATCATTTAGAAAACCCTCTACTTGACTATTGAAAAGTATTGAATATTCTCCATTCTCAAGAATCGTAGCAATTCTTTCACTTATTTTCTGCATACAGATATTTTCTTTGAAATGTTTTTGGATTTTTCCATTAGAAGTATACAAAAAGTTATTCTTTTTCTCTTAGAACACAATAAGATAATAAATGAGCTCATTAAAGGATTTTAGTAATTGTTCCTTAATTGGAATACTAGAAAGAATAATTTCTGAAAGAGTCTCAGAGAGAAGAGAAAGATTCGAGTAGTCTATTTTTTTATTAATTATTTTAACCAATAACTCGATATTTTTAGCTGATTGCTGAGCAATAATTTGAGGTTTAAATTCCTTTTCAATAGTTAGTAGTAAATCTCTATTTTTTAAGAGCAATTTTTTATAATTATCTTTTTTAGATAAAAGATCATTTATTATCTGATGAACTTTTTTTCTGAAAAATTCTTCAAAATGACCATAGTTATTTTCAATCAAATCTTTATAGTGAGGTTCCTTCATCCCTTTATTAAGAATAGGTATTAAAAATCGATCACGAATATTTTCAAAAACTCTGTATCGTATTTTATTCCAATTTGGTAGCTCATTTATTTCTAAAAATAACTTCTCATGAATTTCAATTAAAGATTTTGCGAATATGATAAAATCTTGTTTAGTTTTTGATTGGCCTGAATCTAATTCTATAGTTATTGTGACCTTAGAATCATTTGAAAAATCATTGTCATCAAATGAAAGAGATTCGTCATGATTTAACAGAAGTATCTTTTCCAAGTCAACGAAATTTGTTGTCTTTTGTTGAACAGTTGTATTTTGTAATTTTGTTACTCTGACAGAGATTTCTGAATTACAATCATTGTTATTTTGAGTGATAATTTTGCAATAAACTGGTCTTTGGATAAGACCTAATGCATAGGAAATATTCAACTTCATAAAAAATTTCCGTGAAGTAAAATCCACTTGATTAGATGCAATAACCCTTCTCGACCAAAATTTTGTTGATTCAATTTCAGTTTGAAAAATTCTTACATCTTCATTAATAATTACATCTTGAATTATAGATGGTGGTTTTACGTTACTATAAACCTCACATGGATTATGAAGGTAAGGAATAATGAAGATCTTATCTTTTGTATGTCTCAAACAAATATCACCAAATTTCTATGATTAGCAATTACTCGTACACAGTAAAAGAAAAGTAAAAAAGCTACTTGAGTTTTTTTCTTAAGAAACTCAAGTTTGCCAAACCTAAAATAGAAATAATTAACCAAATATGGAGATCGATATTCCCTTGATAAGATGTTGTTTCCAAAGTAAATGTGAAATCGCCTTTCCCTGAAATACATTTCACAACCACATAAATATCTCTTGCTTTCCGAGTACTATATGTTATTGTTTCAGCAACTCCAACAGATGTATCAGTGCTTGCGGCGAGATAACCTCCTTTTGTCTCACTAAAATCTTCTTCAGTATCATATATGAAAAGATCAAAATCAGCTTTGGTAGGTAAGGATACACTCAAAATTAGTGTTGTCTTTCTAGGAATAACTATTTTTCTTGCCCAGCTTTGATCCTCAAATGGATTTGTACATAGGTAATGTGATTCACTTTCACCAATTTCTATTTTCGTTAAGTAAGCATCGATTGCAGCATTTGAATGTACTTTACCAAAACCTTCTATCTTATCTCTTTCTCCACGATTCAATTCAGGGATGTTACTATTATGATTATAAGTTTCGCCATCTAAAACCTCTGTTGCAGTACCACAAATAAGATTCTTCACTAAAAGGGCATTTTTAAGAGAATAAGACCAATCTTCACCCATTGCATCGATAATTAAAGCAGCTAGACCAGAAACGTGTGGAACAGACATACTCGTCCCTTGTCGAGTTGTATAATCATCAAGCATTTTTTCATCTGAGAAATATCTATCAACACCATATAGCTCAAAAATTTGGTCAGCTTCTGTGTAATCTGCATCATTGCTATCCGCTGCAACAATCGCCCAACCACTTTCATAAGACAACCTACTTCCACCAGGAGCAACAACATCTGGTTTGGTATATTTATTCAAATAGTCACCATTCGATGAGTAATAAGTTATTTCGTCTTGTGAGTTAATAGCCCCAACTGTAATAGCTTTACCCGCAGTTCCAGGAGAACCGATATTTACATTATCTTGAAAAGCATTACCAGCAGCAACAACACAAACAAATCCTTGTTTAACGAGATTATCTACTGCTTGATCTATCGATTCAACTTCTTCTGAGAAACCAAGTGAACAACTTACAACTATAATGTCATGTTCTTTTCCAAAACTACCAATCCAATCAAACGCATCTAACAACAATAAACTATTCCCAAAGCCAAAGTCATCCAAAATTTTCAAGGCAACAATTTTACTGTTAGGCGATATGCCTTGATAGTTATTATTTGTATCAATCAAATCTGCTGCTGGGCGAGTAATATTGATTTGGATAATGGAAGCACCAAGTTCCCCTTCGGTTTTTTGACCTATAAGATATCTATATCTACCAGGTGTAGCAGAACTATAATTTAATTTCAAGGACCCTGCACCATAATCACCAAAAACGTGAAGGTCTTCTGTTGCATTTGCTTTGTTATCATTATTTATATCTAAAGTAATGAATAGAGTATCGAAAGGATCATTTCCAGAAATATCATCCCAAGAAATGTCAAAATAGATTGTTCCATTTTGTTCCACATCAAAATATGAAGCCACTCCATACATTTCTGGTACATTCGGTGGAAATTCTATTGTTCGTGACAAACTCACGTATTTGTTTTTTCTTGCAGCTTCACCAGTTCCTGCAGCAATAGAAGCACAATGCGTTCCGTGTCCTGAGAAATCACAAGGGGAAGAATATTCATCGAATTCATTAGCAACTGACCTTCCAACAAAATCCTTCCAATAAACTATTTTATCTTGAAAATCAGGATGGCTGTCATCTACACCAGTATCTAAAATGGCGATAGCTTGTTCTGAATCTCCTTTCAATCCTAAGGTGTCCCAAACATTTGGACGAACATTAATTTGTTGAGATGATTTACTCAAGAAGGATTTGCATTCAGCATTTTCTGATATTTGAATTACTTCAGACTGTAATGCTAATGAAGACAATCTATCAATTGGAATTCGAATAGCTGCTCCATAGATTATCGACCAAGAAGAGACAATTTCACCTTCAATAGATTCTACTCGAGAGATGAAATCATTAGTTATCTCACAGTTAAAAGTAACAATTGTTGTTATTATTTCATTTGCAGATTTATCAGCAATGATTTTTTCAAGATGATCATGAATTTTATTGTCATTTTTATCAGAACTTGCTAATGGCAATACTATTTGATTGATAGATATTTTTTTATCATTGCTAAATACTTCAAATTCATAATCAATTGCATGAACAAATGATGGTAATATTGAAGGTAAAAGAAATATGCATAAAAGGATAATTGGTAAGTTTTTCTTCTTTGTCAACAAAATACATCCCGTGAAATAGCTATTAATCTCTGTATCAAGTAGATAAACAAAGAATAACTCATCCTATAATTATTAAAACATTTAGAATGTAAATCAAAACATCTTAGATAAATTTAATTATGTTCCTTAATTTGTCATTAATAATCGCATGTAAATGAATCAAATATATTGTAAGGGTTTACGAAGAATATGCCAAAAACACGAAAGAAAGTTGTAAGATTATTCATCAGTCATTCATGGGATTACTCAGAAGACTATGTTGATCTAGTAACTTTTCTTGGAAGAATTAAGGATTTCTCTTTTTATAATTACAGTGTTCCAAAGCATAATCCTCTTTCTGCAGATACAGATAAGAAACTACTAGATGAGCTCTGTGATCAATTACGAGGTTGTCATATCTTAATTGTCTTGGCAACTATGAGACCAAGCTATAGTGAGTGGATTCAAAAAGAAATTCTAATTGCGAATGTTTACAATAAAGCTGTTTTAGCAATTGTTCCGCGTGGACAAAAGAGAATCGCAAATGTTATTACAACCTACTCGGATAAAATAGTAAAATGGAATATCCGCTCTATTCGAAAAGCGATTATCGAAATTATGAAAAAACGATAAATCTATTTCTAAGTAGGAGTTATAGTTCCTGTTATTAGAATTGGATTTAGTGATATAATGACTATCATTAAAATCAGCCCTAATGAATAAAGTATGATTAAACTCATTGGAATCCATATCTCAATATTTGACAAACGGCGACTTTTCTTAGATTTTTCTTGTTCTTTCCAAAGCTTCCATTCAGTTATAAATCCATTAACATATAGATTAGCTTCAATAGCATTAATAACTCTGTACTTGCAACCATTCAACGCTTTATAGTGTTTAATCAATTGCACCCAACTAATAGAGAAGAAAATACCCACAAGAAGAATTATTGGAACAAAGATAAATAATTGAGAGTTGCCAAAGAGTGCACCCATAGCAACGAAAAGAAAGCTGTTAGCGGTAAGAAAGAAACTATTTGTTGTTGCTCGTCGAGTACTTACTTTGTCGGCCATTTGCACATACAATTTGTATTGCTCAAAGGTATATCTTATTTCTGTAGCTGAACGATCAATAGTATTGAATATATCATCAAGAGGGTTAGATGGTTCTTGATCAGGTTTCTTTGTTTTTGCCAAATAATTCACCGTGGAAATACCAATTTTTTCTTCTACATTAGCAAGCTATTCTTTCTTAATAAATTTTTAGCGCAATTAAGTTATTCTGCTAGTACCAATAGATGAATTTAATTAAGAGTGAATTTTTCTTCAATAGTGTTCAGAAGGCATTTCTAGAAATGAGTGAAAATACTGATGAAAACATAGCCATAGAGGAGAAAAATGAAATTGGTGGTACAAAAAGCACCAGATTTTCACTCTATTTGATTGCAGGTCTTTCCTCATCTGCAGTATTCATTTCACGTGTTTTTATCGGGTTATATGCTGCTTTTATTCAATCTTCAGCTCTTGCAATTTCCTTCATTGTCTCTTTAAGAAACCTCATCCAACAAGTGTTTCAATTTACTTTTGGGAGAATTTCCGATCGCGTTGGTCGGAAAATAGTCATGCTCATTGGTATAATTATTGCAGGTGTTAGTATTGCATTATTTCCACTTATCAAGAATGGTTGGGTTCTAGTTGGTGGTGTCGTTGGATTTTCAATTGGATTTTCTATGTATTATCCCTCATTTACAGCCATTCAAGGAGACATCACTAATAAGAAAAATCGTGCCGGATTAATCAGCTTGATAACCATTATTGGAGCGTTTGCAACTCTTATCGGGTTAATTGTTGTTGGCTTTGCAGGAGAAATTGGTAGTACAGAAACAATGCAGTATACAATTATCCTAGAATTAACAGCAGGTATTTTTCTTCTAGCAGCTATTGTTAGTGTTTTCTTACATGATCCACCTCGAGAGAAACTTAAAGAGAAAACGCATTTTTCATTTGACCCTTTGAGATTTAATCCCAATTTTCGTCGATTTGTTATAATTAATAGTATAATGTCCTTCACCATGGCAATTGGATGGCCGATTTTTCCAATTGTCCGGGAAGAATACGCAACAACTATTCAAAACACATGGATTTGGGCTATTTTTGCTGCTTGCCAAATTATAGTCTTACTAGCGACATACAAATTTATCAATCGAATTGGAAGAAGACCATTGCTACTTGTGGGACGAATTGTTATGTTTATTGTTCCATTAATTCTAGCTATCTCAATCAGATGGTTCCCAGATTGGAGAATCTATATTATCTCCGGAGCAATTAGTGGTGCCTGTAATGCATTCTACATGGTAGGGCAAAACAGCTTCATTTTAGATTCTGCCACTGAAAAAGAAAAGGGAACATATACAGGAGTTTATAATTTCTTTATCGGAATATCAACATTTCTCGGTTCTTTAATAATGGGATTTATTGCAGATTTTTACCTTGCTCAATATGATTTTTGGACAGTTATTTTTGTACTCAATCTAGCAATAGCTGGTGCAAGATTTCTTGGTGGATTTGGATACTTTTTCATGAAAGAACCAATTCAAACTCAGATTGTTAAAAAATTAGATGATGATGCGAACACTCAAACCAGTTGAAATACCATTCTCAAGTCCAATATTGAAACTATTATGAATGATTCCTCTTTTTTTACTATAAATTTTTTTGGATGTAAGCCATTTTAGCTAAAAATCATTTTGTTAATTTAATTGTAGAGTTAAAAGATGGTACAATTCCCTCAAAATCTACTATTCCCTTTTCTTTCATTGTTTTAAGCCGTAAACGAACACCTTCAAATTTATCAGCAAGAGTTTCATTCAAAGTTTTATAATCTAATTCTCCACCGTGTTCTTTTAGAACATTCACAATTTCCTTATATTCAGCTTCATAATCAATATGTGTCATTTCCATCAACTGTTCTAATAATTGCTCGTTTATGTCTTTTTCCCTTTACATCGTAAACTGCTCATAAATAAATATCAAACTCTGCTTTTTCGAATATTGTCAAGTAGGAAGGATTATAGCGTTCTGAAAACCTTGCTATTAAAAAACAATTTCTTACAAAATGGGATGTTTTTTTTACTTAATATCACAGTCATCTTAAATAAAAACAACCATTTGATTATAAAAAGAGAAGTTTATCAAGTGTTATTAATTGAAAAGATTAATTGATGCGGTACTATTATACAACCTTTGTTCGTGAATTGAATAACGATCTATTATAAGCTCTATTAGAACCCGTTCAAACTCAAATAATTGAAAAAAATTAGCTGTTGATGCGAGCACCCAAACCAGTTGAAATAATATATGGTTTGCCACCTGCATCTTGGATTGCTTTTGATACTTCTTTCTCTTTTCCTGGTGCGTACGCTAGCATTGTTCCGCCACATCCACTGCCTTTAGTTTACATCCCAAAGCACCTGCATTTTTTGCAGCAGCAATCATCCTTTCGACTTTTGGAGTGGATCTTTTGAATCCATCACGTATAAGACTGTGATGTTCATCAATCATTTTGCCCAGTTGTTCTTTGGTATATTGTCCTTTTTGCAGAATTTTTAATGCATTTCTAGTAAGGTCTCTATTTTGAATTGACGTTAAAGTCATTAATCGATTTGCAATAGAGAGAGAATCTACATGATTTGTAATTTCCTTCAGAGAAGTTTTTCTGTGACTAAAGCCATTGATTAAATCACATAATTGCTGATATCCTTCTTCAACGGAAGTTCTGATCATACGCAAATCACCTACAGTATCCTCTTTCTTTTCTAAGGAATCACCAATTAACAAACCAGAGAGTGTTACAGGAACTTTTGTTAATTTTATTTCTTGATCAAAATCCACATGAATTATTCCTCCAAATACAGAAGAATAATGATCCATCATACCGCCACTCTCGCCAAATTCAAGCACTTCTCCTTTAAATGCATACTGTACTGTTTCCTCTAGAGAGATTTTTACTTTCGCTAGAGAACTAAAAACCATAACACAAGCAATAGAAAACGCCGAAGAACTTGAAAGACCTGCTGCAATTGGTATTTCACCAGAGATAACTAAATCAGCTCCATTTTTTGGAAGAATACCATTTCTTTTGAGTACATTAAAACAGCTTCGCAGATAATCTCTTCTATGGCGATAATCAATTTCATCATCTATGGAAAATGAATCAGTTTCATCAAGATCAAGATAATTGATTCTAAATTCTCTGTCCTTTCGTTGTCTCACTACAATCTTGATAGTTTTATCTAATGCCATAGAAATTACTTCTAAACCCAGATAATCGCTGTGTTCACCAAACAGAAAAACTCTACCCGGTGCAAGTATTTGAAATGAAGATGGATGCATGGTATTCCTATATTTAATTACGAGTTTTCAATTTTTGCTTCTTTTCATTATTAAAAGATTAAAGAAAAAAGATTTTTGTCATACCGCATTCTTTCAGATTAACTTTGATACCACTTTCACTTCACTCAAAACAAATGCTTATAAAATATCATCAATACATTTATTGTGCAAAGCTATAGAAAGTATAATGGGGATAATTAATATGGTTCAAGAAAAAAGACCTCGAGGAAGACCTAGAATATATTCAACAGATGCTGAAAGAAAAAGAGCCTACAATTATAGACAAAAAGCAAAACATTTGGAAATGGAAAAACGAGTGCTAGACCTCGAAGAGATACTCGGGGTTGATAAATTTTTCAACACAGAATCATTAGATCCAATTTTCCAATTAACTTATGCTGATATGTTGAAATGTGATTCATCTCAACTAATTGATATCAGCAACAATCTTCGACAAAGAATACCTAAGAAGATGACAATGGTTAGTCCTCTTCATGTGTTTGTGGAAGATTTGGTAGAAAATATTACTTCAACTCATGGCAACGAAATTTCAGGAGAAACACTTTTTTCTAAATCTAATGATTTCTTTTTTAGAAATCAACAATATTTTCGAAATCTAACAATTTTGCATCTCGTTGAAAAAGAACTAACAAAGAGAGAAGAAAAGAAAAAAATCGATTGAAAGATAGGGGAAATGAATTTTAACTATATTCGAGAGGTAATAGGTTATGGAACTTCAAGTGCACGAAGAGGATTTAATAAAAACCATTTTCAATAGCAAAGTTTTTTGGTTTTTTGTAGCTATCATTATCGGTTATTTACTATCCTTAATGGCAATCATCTTTTTCCCACAAGAGACAGCAATTAAGACCGTTGTCGCTTTTTCGCTGCTACTATCCGGGACTGCATTAATCTCAGCTTTTAGTTCAAAACGGATAATTGATAGATTTGAATCACTTGTAAGAAGAAATACTCCTGCTTATGTAGTATTATCCTTTGCTTCAATATTCCTTCCCTTTCTTTTAGTAATAATTGTTGGAGAAAACTTTTCAACGAATGTATTTGTTATGTTCGTTTTATGGTATTGTGTACCGATAATGCTAATGATATTGGGGCAAATCCTTTTCCCACAAAACAAGAGATTAACTTTTTTCTTGATTATTGGTGGAGCAGCAATACTTTGGTTAGGGATGGATCATCGTTATACAATGATTGTTTTCGATGGATTTCAAGGCCTTAGCTACAATTTTACCGCTATTTGGATTGTAAATATTCTTCTTATTTGTTATTCTCCATTTAATCTTCATGATCATAAACAAATTAATTCAAAAATAACCTTTGCAGGTATAAAATACACTTTACTTTTCGTACCAATACTTTTGCTTTTGATTACTCCCTTAGGATTATTTTCAGGATTTTTGACTTGGAACCCTGATGTATCAACTAGTCTCTTGGAGAAAATTGCTGCCTTTATTGGAATATATCTAACAATTGCTTTGCCTGAAGAATTCATTTTTAGAGGAGTAATATTAAATGAATTCGATAAAAGAACAGGAACAAAATCAAATATTCGATGGCTAACCTTAGTGTTTGTATCTTTTGTTTTTGGATTAACTCACTGGAATAATACATCACCAGAATTAATAATTTATTATGTTCTTTTTGCCACCATTGCTGGCATAACTTACGGACACACTTGGCGAAAAACGGGATTATTTGGTGCTGCCCTGCTCCATACGACTGTTGATTGGGTTTGGGCGTTTTATTTAACGTAGAAGTTTTTCGAATGTTCAACTTTAGTAAATATCTAACCCCATTGAAATAGCACAATATGATGATGGTGGTAGTTGCAAAGGAGTATTTGTCTCTCATAGCATTGCCTCTGTTGCTGACGATCGAGAAGGACTTGAGATATTTCGAGTAGGTATGGATTCGGATGGAGATTTCTTAACTGATTATGAAGAAAATTATGTCTATGATACTGATCCAAATGATCCTGATACAGATGGTGATAATCTACTTGATTCTGAAGAAGTGGAAGCAGGAGTGGACGGATATATCACAGATCCTTTAGATCCTGATACGGACGACGATGGTATAACTGATGATGAGGAAGTTGAAGAAGGAGTAGATGGTTGGATAACTGATCCTACAGATGCGGACACGGATGACGATGGATATACAGATGGCGATGAAGTGACAGCTGGAACTGATTCAACTAACGCATCTGACTTTCCAGGTAGCGCTGGTGATTCAGAAGTAAGTCCCTTGCTTTCCAACTTTTGGTTCTGGGGAACTATTAGCTTAGGTGTAATATATTTGATAACAATAGTAGTGTTCCTACTCATTTTGAGGAGACGTCGTTAAGACTATCTCCATAATATTTTTTTTAGTAATCAAACTTTTTTCGCTCTATGACTGTGCAAATGTAATTCTATTATAAGATAGATAGTCAGCAAACCCCCGATAATTATCTATTGAACTTTATTTCACAGAAATTATCTATTAATCCCAAATTTGTATCCTTGTTTGTAAGTTTCATCATATTCTCTAAGTTTGCTTTGTATGTAATGTTTTATTTCTCCATCCTCTATTTCAGATCTTTTATCTCTCAGTATTTTTATAGAGCTTTCATCACCAATCCGGATAATTGCCATTATTGCAGCAGTAACTATAAATCTCTGTTTATCCTCAAATACAATATTTAGTAATAATTTAGTTAGCTCTAATCTTCTCGAAAGTCCAAAAACATAAATAATTTCTCTCATTATATTCCTTTTTGGATTAGATTCAAGAAGTTCCTTTAATGCAGCAATACTTTTGACGGTATTAATTCTTCCGAGTATTCTAATTTGAAGTTTCTTTACCCAAAGATTCTTTTCTTCTTTCAATGCATTTATTATAAATTCTGTTGACTCCTCTCCTTGAATTCTTTCCAATTTCAAACAACAAAAACCTCTAATTTTCGTATCAGTATCTTGAATTATGGTTGTCTTAATTAGTTGGATTTTGTCTTCTGGTGAGATATTAACTAAAGCATTGAAAGCCACTTGTTTAACAGAAGTATCTTTTTCTTCTTTGTATATTTGTAAAAGTAATGGATATGAAAGATCTCTTGGTTGCTTTTTTATTATCCTAATAGCTTTTTTTCTATCTCTAGAGTGTTTACTATTTCTAAGAAATTTGATATCTTCAAAATTACTTAAATATTTATGAAAATCCTCTAAATCAATTTCTTGGTTATTTTTTGTATCAATAGCTATTAATGCTTTCTTAATTTCTAACTTTTTAAAATAATATAAATTATTATTCAATAATTCTCTTAATTTTTTTTCTGTTGCTTCATCCTTTGGAGCATATTTTTTAAGCAAATGAAAGTATAATTCACTACCTTTTTCTTCTTTACTCTTTTCAAGAATATCCAGCAACTCATTCAGGAATTCCATTGATTCAATATCATATTTATACCAATAACTCAATAAACTATATAGTCTAACATAATTTTTGAACTTCATAATATATTCTAGAATAAACATTTCTGCTTCTGCATCTTCTAATCTAGCAAATTCCTTTATTAAACCGATAAAATAGCTATATTCTCTGTAAAGCTGAGTATTATAGTTGATGGTTTTATCAATGAAATTATCAATATTGAGATTCTTGATTAGAAAAGAAAAAAATTCAAGATTATTTTTATCTTTAATTAAACCTAATATTTCTACGATTGTTTCTTTATCTTTGTAGGAATCTGATTTTACTAGCTTATCTTTTAAGATCTTAATTACTTCTTCTTTAGGATGATATTGCAAGAATTTCTCAATTATAAATCTAGATTTGTGGTCTTTTGTATAAAAGATATCAGCAATTTTTCTAACTAACCAATCAATATCAGATTTAATCTCCGAAGACAGTATTTCTCTTCTCCTTTTTTTGTTATCTTTTCATATATTGAATTTTTTTATAATTTGCTCATTCTTTACGTTAACAAATTTTCCCACCCTGCCTTTGCAAAGATTATAATTAAGGGAATGATAACAAAAGCTAATAAACACACAGCATTTAACGAGTATCCTATTTTTCCTGTTAGTGATTTCGAACTTAGAGCACCAGATCCAATGCCAACTATTAGTAATGAAAAAATGATAGTATAAAGAATTGGTGAATAAATAGTAAGCGACAATAAAATAAGACCAAAAATAATGATCACAGAAATTCCAAGAACTGCTGAGATAGCACTAAGGGTAAGTTGAACGTTTTTTCTTAGCCCTTCAGGGTTTTTATTCATTAAAATAACTAATCTGATAGAATCACTAACACACCACCAGATCAGAAGCAAAGCTAACCCAAATCCGAAAATAGCAATGAATGTTACGGTATATTGGATACTAATCATTAAGATAATCGGGGAAAGCCAAGCAAGTAGATAAAACGCAAAGAAAATTATCACTCTTGGATTATTTGCTGAATCAATTTTACTTGGACCTTTTGGTGAAAGTATCCATTGATAGAAATCCTCTTCAAAAGTAAGTAGAGATATTTGTAAAAGAATGTTTATCCAGAAATACATTCCAAATATTACTGTTGGAGTAGAATCGAAGTTTATTAAGCCAAACCAAGGTAATGGATTATTGTAATCATTAACAAGAATACTTGAAAGAATTGGTACTAAATATAATCCCCAATTGAAGAAAATAAGCAATCTTGTTCTTTTGTACTCCCTTACTAAAAATGTTAAACCGGATATTGTAAAACTGATCATTGCTATTGGCAACAAGAAGTAAAAACTGAGTTTGTACTCAATTATTGGATTTATCCATACTCCTGGAGAAGACTCTTCTGTAAAGATAATCTGTAAGAAAAAGTTTTCAAGAAAAATCTCTTGGGTTCCGGATCCACTAGGTAGACTTGTAGGATCAACAAATGAGAATATTAACCAAGTGAAAATTGCTACAGAGATAGCACTTAGAGTTACTGAAAACACTAAACCGAAAGGAAATTTCTTCTTCTTAACAATATCATCAGTTGTTCTACTCTCTTCATTAGTAACAATCGTTTCAGACACAATAATCCCCTTTGATTTTTCTTCCACAATTAATAAAAAGATTATCAAACATTTATGATTATTCATTAAAATGTTTAAAAAGATTAAGAGAGATAATCTATGAGCATGTCAGACCAAGAACAGAAATTTGATTTTGAAGAGAGAAGTGAAGAAGAGAGAATAGTTAAAATTAATTCTCTAGGTAATTTTTCCTTTTATTTTGGTTTTATTTCATTATTGCTATTTTCTTGGTTGTTTGAGCTCATTATTTGGAAAGTTCTTGATATTACGGGTATAGCATTATTTTTATACCTATTAGTAATAGTAGGATTTCCACTCGGTGGATTGATTTGTGGTGTGTTAGCAAGAAAAACAAAGAAAGGATTAATTGGATTAATAGTGAATGCAATTATTATCCTCTCATTCATAGGCAGCTCCATTGCATTATTAGTTGTAACAACTACTAATTAGCTAATAATCGAATCTAGTAAAATTATCTGACAAAAATATTTTTCACACAAAAATAGAAAAAAATTAAATTCAAGTTAGTAAGTTAGTATAACTTAGATTGAAATTAAGATATAAAGGTGTTTTATATGAAAACGAAATTTTATGCTATTAATTTTATTATTTTATTTTGTATTCTAAATTTCGGAATATTAACTCAATTTAATCAGTTACCTACTGTGAAAGCTGAAGTGATAATCAGTGAAAAATGGAGTTATTCTGCTGGTTGGGGGATATATTCTGATCCACAAGTTGCTGATTTAGATGATGATGGCAGCTTAGAAATAGTTTTCACCTCACTTGATAGCAATGTCTATTGCTTGGATGAAGATGGTACCAAATTGTGGAATTATTCAGCTACCGGATCTGCTGAACCTACACCCTTGATAGCTGATCTCGATGATGACGGGTTTAAAGAAGTTATTTTTACATCAATGGACCATAATGCTTACTGTATAACCTATGATGGAAACTTATATTGGTCTTATGATACTGGAACAGCTATTATTAGCTACCCTTCTGCAGCAGATCTTGACAACGATGGAACTTTGGAAGTACTGTTCGGTTGTTTAGATAATAAGCTCTACTGTATTTCTGATACTGGTGCTTTTGAATGGGATTATACTACTGGTGGCACTATCTATTCTAGTCCTTTACCTGTTGATATTGATAATGACAATGTAGAAGAGATTCTATTTGCTTCTAATGATGGAAATTTCTATTGTTTAGATAATATTGGTTCCTATCTTTGGAACTACCCTCTAGGTATTGGTGCAGGATTCAGTGCTGTCGCTGCAGATATAGATAATGACAACACAATGGAAGTTGTTGTTGCAGACTACGGAGGTAAAATATCTGCATACAGAAATCCCGGTATACGTGAATGGCTTTTCTTCCCTGGCGGTTCATTAAGAGAACCTCTCATTACTGATTTAGATTCGGATAATAATATAGAGATTATATCTACCTCTAGTAATGGTATGATTTTCTGTCTTGATGGTACTGGAGGTTATCTTTGGAGTAACTACCTTGGTAATTCTACAGGTCATCCTATAGCAAAGGATTTGGATGGAGATGGTAATCAAGAAATTCTTGTAGGAACAAATAGTGGCATCCTTTATTGTTTAGATTATCAAGGAAATAAACTCTGGAATTACACTTTCAGTGGTCAAATATTTGGCAAACCTGTTGTGGTTAATTTAGATGCTGATGATGATTTTGAAATAATAGTTCCTGTTGCACATCCTGATAATACTCTTTACTGTTTAGACCTTACTATAACAACACCAACGACATCTGGGAATGGTGGTATATTTGACATTCCTTTTCTGGCTCAATGGGGATTATGGATAATAATTGGTATGGGCGTTTTGTATCTACTAACAGTAATCCTACTATTGGTAATTAAGAAAAAAGGAAAACTGGCAAAAAATAACTAACAAGCTATAATGAAAGTTTAGCTTAAGAGCTAATCTTTCAATTTTCTTATTTTTTTCAATCTATTTTTAGAACCATTACTTTACTTCTTTTTTCCTTTCAGTGAAAATATCATTGGAACGTTGAATAATTCATTCTGGAAATAATAATACCCATCTTCTCCTCTTTTCATTTCTGGATGTAGCTGGAAGAAACCAAAAGGAAACTCATGAATAAAATCTATTTCAATACCAACAGCAATTAGAGAATTTACTATTGAACCCAATGAGTGTAACCATTCAAAAGAAACAACATTTTCCAATTTTTTCGCAGAATCTATAGGATTTGATTCATCTTCAAAACGAATTGCTTTTCCTTCATTGAAGTAAGGGTACCCTGTCTGAAATCTTTTAGGATATTCTTCATCAATTATTAGACCAAAGGGATGACTTTCAATAATATAGAAAATACCACCTGGTTTAAGGAAATGAGCTATTATTTCAGCCCACTTTTTGATATCAGGTAACCAACACAGAACTCCATATGAAGTAAAAATAATGTCAAATTTCTTATCGAGTTTTTTTGACAAATCATAAATATTGGTTTCAACAAAATCGGCTGAAATTTTGAGTTCTTCACTTAATTCTCTTGCCAGTTTTATTGCTTCAGAAGCGAAATCCACTCCGGTCACTTTTGCTCCTTTTCTCGCCCAAGAAAGTGTGTCCATTCCAAAATGGCATTGTAAATGAAGAAGAGATTTTCCTTTAACATCGCCTAGTTCTCTTACTTCAATAGGTAACAAACTTGATTTCCCTTTAATAAATCCTTCAAGATTATAGAATTTTGATTGTGCATTTATCTCTACTCGTTCATTCCAACGTTTCATATTTGCTTCAAAATATTCTTCATTCATTGACAATCACTTTTTTCTAGGTATTTCTATGTGGATAAATATCAATTTCAATATTGCCATATTCTTGGCAATAAAAGTTAATTTAGCAGTATTTAAGGAAAAATGTCTGAGGTCATTTTGAGAATAAGCTGTATTAGATGAACAGGTGAACTCTTTGGCAAAAGATGAAATACCAAAACCAATTTTCGATTTGATAATTTCCCTAAACAAATCGTTTGACCTAGAGGAAACTTTGGTTAAAAATCCTGATGACATTCTATCACTTAAAGAGGAAACTCTAATTGATTATCTTAGAGAAATTTTCGATATGAATGGTATTGTCTACAAATCAGAATCAGGTGATTCAATTTTATCGCTGATAGAAGAGAATCTTTCTAAATTGGTTGTTTATCAGAGAGCTTTGGATAGATTCGAAATTAATTCATCAATCTATTTCGATGAAAACTCATCTAAAAAATATCAGCTACTAATCATTGAGCAAATGAGTATTGATAGTTTCAGAAAGAATGTTGGTAGTGTGAAATTAGACAATGATAATTCAATTCTTCAATATTGGTTAAAATTAGATTGGGAAGACTAAAAAAGTTTTAAGTAAATGTTTTACTATTCATTATTATGACTAAATTCATTGTTTCTGAAATAGAGTTAGTTGATAAGTTTAAGGAATTAATGCAAGCAAGTGAAGATAGTTTTCTTATAGTTGCTCCCCAAAGTGATTCTGATATTTATGTGCAATTCACTTACAACTCAACGAAGCTATATTGTGAGGCTGTTTCAAATAAATTTTTACCCAAAAAAAAGCAGCTTACTGAAACAAAGATTGGATTGCTTAGACAATGGAACTTTTCCTTGAATGAAAATGAAAGCCAAAATTTTGAAGTAACTTTCAGTTCAAGCAACCTTCCAGATCTTGTAAATCAAATTATAAAGATATTTAACGATGTTTATGGAGTATTAAATACAAACAAGTTTGAAATTGAGCTCGAAAGTTTTTGAGCAAAAGTTGATTACTAATAGTTCACTCATTAAAAAGTTCAAGATGAAAAATGAACTTGATAATAAAAAGCTCTTACCATTTTTCTTCTTTTTTTAGAAATAATTTTGACCCTTGGATTTTGTCGGTTTACAAAGGTTAATAAGAAATGTCTAACCTCACTGAGATATTGAATATCTATATAATATTTATTATGAACGGTGTAAAAAAATGGCTCTACCAGAAACAACTGATACACACTGGATGGAAGTAGTTACAGGAAAACATCAATTTAATGTTGAATTTTTTCCATTAAAATTACTACTTGCAAGACAACGTTTACAATTACAAATTTCCCAAGAACCTGAAACCGTTGATAATTGTGTTAATGAGTTGAGGCAACTTTTTATGAAGAACCTTAATCACCCTATCGCACGAAAAGATCTAGTTAAGATATTTGGTCGACGTAAAGTGCGAAGAATGCTAAGGAGGAAATGAGCAAAATGTTACTAACATTCGAAGAAGTAGTCAAACTAATCTCTCAAAATAAACCTTTAGCACTTGCTGGAGATGAAGAAACTCTAAAACAATTACCAAACGGAAACTGGATTGCAGGAACAATACCTTACTTCATGTCTGAAGAAGGTGGAATAACTACTCGAGATAGAATATTCGTTAATCAGCTCCCTGATTATATCAAAGAAGTTAAAATTGTTAATTATAATTTGGATACCATCTCGAACGTTTTTTCAGATGCACCTGCAAATGGATTTAGTTTAATTATAATTCCAGCATCAAGTGATATCCACTTATCATTTGCACTTAATGCTCCAATGTTCCCAGATTTTGCTACTCGACCTTTAATTGGTTGGATTTCTGGCGTTCATTTAGACGACTTAGGATCGATTTCCGCAAAAGTTGTTAATGGTGAAATTGGAGAAGTTTCTGAAGAACAAGTAGTTGTTATGCACATCACACTATCAGAAAACAAATTTGCTGATATTGGCATAGTTAATATTTTCTCTCAGGGTAAAGGCGATACGATCGAATTTCTTGAAGATAGCTTCATACAAACTGATGCACTCATAAACGGTGAAAAAAGGAATCTTGCAGAATATATTGCTGAAAACAAAATAGACATTAAACTTCCTTTAGTAGCTGATTATCTTGGTGCAATGATCAATGTAAGCTTTCAAAAAGTAGACGAGGAAGAAAAGAAAGTTCATTTTTATGCTCCTTTATTCAAGGGTCAGAAATATCGTCAAGCTGAAGATCTTGGAGATTATGTTTCAGCATTTACAAAACAAATGCCAAAAGAAGCAAAAGATATTGTGTTCTCATGCAATTGTATCTTAAATTATCTCTATTCAGAGCTTGAAGGTAAAAAAACTGGTGATATAATTGGTCCCATCACTTTTGGTGAAATAGCCTATCAATTATTGAATCAAACATTAGCTTATCTGACGGTTCAAAACATCATCGAAGATGACGATGATGATGAAGAAGATTAGCTAAAAAAAGAAAGAATAATTCTTTTTTTTCTTATTTTTTTAATTATATCAAAATTTCTTGAAATTTCTGCATCAGTTCGACGGACAAAGTATCCGATTCTGTGAACATTGAGATGATTGGCAAAGTTGTTTGTAGTAAAACCTTACGTTTATTTTTAGGAAGTTGTTTAAAGAAATCTATTATAACTTCTACCGTTAATTCTTCGGTATATTGATCTTCTTCAGCCCTTTTTAATAAATTTAGAAATTCTTCATGTTCCGGGATTATTTGCAATGTCTTTGTACCAAAGATTTTATCCAAAGTATCTGTGAATGGTATAAACTCATCTGCAATGCAAATTGTTTGGTTTTTTAAGTATTCACTATATTCAGCCTCAAAAGCTTCACCAACTTCAACTAATTTCTGATGAACAAATTCTTTACTTGAATCTTTTTTTGCTGCAATTGCTACAAGGAATTTTCCATTCATAAATGATAAAATATGGACAAATAGCTTTCCCATTTGGAGGAATTCAAACTGATCATCGAATACACTATCTGAAAAGGTCAACAAGGCACTAATAAAACCGGAGAACATTGTTCTATCACTTAGGTTTGAATTTGGGTCTAATACTTGTTGTACAAGACTTAAACCATTTGAATCAATAATCCAGATAGTATCTAAATCACTCATAACCTCAGCTCAACCTCTAATTCATTAATTTTTATGAATTGATAATGTATATATTATTTATTATATAGTCACATAATAGTAAATCAAACCAAAATAGATAATACAAAAGC
>JABCTZ010000003.1 GCA_018238155.1 Candidatus Heimdallarchaeota archaeon
CCAAAAAATTCTTTCAGAAGGTGAAATCATTGTTTGAGGATCAAATTGCTCAAGCAGAGGAAAAGCTTCAAGTCGCAAGGCTCCTTTTAAAGGAAGGTTTTTACAATGATGCTGTTAGTCGTGCTTATTATTGCATTTTCTTTGCTGCTTCAGCACTTCTCTCTACCAAAGGTATTTCTGTTAAAACACATAAAGGTCTTCTTTCACAGTTTAGTATAGAATTTGTAAAAACAGGTATAATTGATGATTCTTTTGTGAAAGCTTTTAAAATTGCCAAAGAGTTACGCGAAGAAGCTGACTATTCCATTATTCGCCAATTATCTCGAGAGGAAGCACTCTCTGTTCTTGCTGATGCTGAAAAGTTTCTTACAAAAACAAAGGAAATCATTAGTGCTATATAATTAATTAATGACAGCAATATCTTCTTTATTAAAACTCTCATTCAATGGCTATGCCTTCTTTTCTTACGTTCAATAGTAATGGGCTGTTCCGTTCTTCGTATTCTTCTCTAGCTATAGGTACCACTGATATCAACGTGTCATATTTCAAATCTATTTCAGTTATTATATCGATCATTCTATCAATTTCTCGTCCTGGTTGAATATCTCCTTCTAATACTACTAGAAGATCAATATCTGATTCTATTGTTGCTGTTTCTAGTGCCCAAGAACCAAACAAAATTAATTTCACCAACTGGTCTCTATAGCATTCCATAATTTTCTCATGGAATTCCTTAATTGCTGCTTGCATGATTCCTCACAACTTTCCTTAAGTATCTATTTGTGCTTGACTTTAATAACCTTACTTTAAGAAGTTCACTTTCCAAATTTTATTTCATTCTAATGGAACGAGAAAAAATCAACATGGAGGCTGTGGATTCACATTCCACCAGGTCCACCAATTTATTTTAAAGTGATTGTTCAGAGTTGTTGTGCTTTTTCCTCACAGGTCTTAGCTTCGGATTTATTACCTATCTCCGTATGGATTTCAGCTAATATCACCCAATTCTCTTTATTGCGCGGCTCAAAATTTGTTATTGTCTTCCAGGTATTCAAGGCTAATTTGTAATCTTTCTTATCTTTGTAGTACTGCCCTACTTTCTTGACATATTTTAGTCCTTCAGCGAGTCGCTTATTTTCGCTATAGTAAGTAAATAATTCCGTTAAGCCAAAGAGATCATCGATTTCTAATACCAACCCAATTTCACCTAGCACTTTTGCTTTTTCTCTTTGCCCTATTGTTTCGTACACCAAAACTAGATCAAACCAGAAATTAGGATCTTTTGGATTCTCTTTTCCTCTCTTTAACTCCTCTAGGATTTTATAATAGGTAGCATACATTATTCTTCGTATTTTATCTGTTTCGGACAAATACATCAACGTATCTCCTGTTTTTCTCTTAATGTAAATAGGCAATTGGTTTTGTCTCGAGGATTCTGAATAGTAGATGTAATAGTTAGGAAAGAGTAAATTGAAGAAACGAATAACACTGTTGATTATGTCTTCCACTGATGTTTTTTTGGTTATTTTATAATAGGAGCTAATTTTCTTACCCCAAAACTTGAATGCTTCTTCCCTGAAGTTTGGTTCTTTGTCAAATGGTCCTAGCCCAATATCGGCTAATATTTCTGTATGCTTGGTTGGGTTATCAATTTGAAGTACTGATAGAATTTTCAAGTAAGTCCTTCTAACATATTTTACCATCATTTTTTCTTCTTCGGTAGTAGGTTTTTCACTTGAATCAAGAAAGATATCCAGAATGCCCTCATCTGTATTGTCGTATTTAATAACGTTAAAACTATTTTCGCCTTTATCCGGATTATAAGTAGTAATTCTATAGTCAGGAAATTCCTCTTCAAAAAACCGGGCAACTTGGTAGACGATATCTTCTAGCGATTTAGATTTAGCAATTTTACTCGAGGTAATAACTCGAGTTGCCCACTCAGTCATCAATTCATCACTAGGTTCAGGTATACCGGAAGTTTGATTCATCTTTTACACTTCACTCATCGAGGTTAATGTTTCCTTTAAAATTAAATCTTTCTTCAAAATCATAGCAAAAACATTCCTATAGTTCATTTTTTGCTCTGAATAACTTTTTTATTCAACGAAAACCTTTGATAAACAGTTCACAAGTGATATTTGCCGTTAAAATTAGGGTGAAAGAATTTGAAAAATACAAAAAAATTATCTTTATTAGTCATTTTAGTTATTTTTTGCTCAGTTTTTGTTTCATTAAAATTGACAGAAGATGAATCAATAACTGTGGTTGAAAATATTCCTTTGGTTGCAAAAGCTCTCCCTCCTCCTCAAGAGGACATTCTAGACATTGCATCCTTTGGAACAAATACTGCTGAGCTAGGTCAATGTGATTTGAATTATGGTGAAGCACGAAAAGTACAGATCGTGGGTACACTAGCTTATGTTGCCAGCTATTTAGGTGGTTTAGTAATACTCGATATATCAACACCGAGTACTCCTACAATTCTTGGTAATTATGAAAATGAAGAACGAGCTTATGACGTCGAAGTTGTTGGCGATATAGCTTACGTAGCGTTTGATAATGAAGGAACAGTTATACTAAATGTCTCTGATCCAACGAATATCCAGTTACTTGATAAATATCTTGATACACATGATCATTGGGCTATTGATATTGTAGGTGATCTAGGTTATGCTGCAGCATATTCTCAAGGTTGTGATATCTTCAACGTTTCCGACCCCACAAATCCAACTTTTGTTTCGAATTACCAGAATGGATCAAGCTATGTCCAAGGGGTTGATGTTTATGGAGATTTAGCCTTTGTTGGTCATTCTGGCTTTTTTGATATTGTAAATATCTCCAACCCAGCAAGTCCGACATTTATCTCCTCATTTGTAGATAGTGGTACTTTCAAACACTTTTTGTTTGATGATGATATTTGTTATGGTAGTAGTGATTATCAAGGGGTATACATTGTAAATATATCTGATGTAGAGAACCCACAATTAGAATATCAATTTAACGTTGATAATACCTATGCTCAGATGACAGAGAAGATAGGGGATATACTTTACATAGCAGATATGGCTACAGCCATGCGAATTCTAGATGTGTCGGATGTAACAGCACCAATTGAATTAAGTCGTTTTGATTCCTATGGAACAAATTGGGGTTTAACGATAGATGGAACGAATGCTTTTCTTGCAGATGGATCCAATGGTTTAGTTGTTGTAGATATCACTTCGACAAGTAATCCAACTTATACTTCCAATATCGATTTTTACGGCGAAGGACAAGACGTTGAGGTGAAGGATGGAATAGCCTATCTGGCGAATGCTCGCGAAGGATTGACAATTATTAATGTAACTAATCCAATGAACCCAACCTATCTTGGCAATATATCAATAAAGAATGGAATGTCAAGTAGCATTGACATACAAGGAAACTTCGTTTATTTAGGTGGAATGAATTTCGGATTTGCTATTATCAATATAACGGACCCAAATAATCCTGTACTAATGAGCACAAAAATACAAGGGCAACAAATAGGCGATATAGAAGTACAAGGAAACTACGCTTATTGTGCCACGGGTGCAGGAGGATTGCAGATATTTGATATTTCTAACCCTTCAAATCCAACATTTACAGGCAGTTATAATGATAATGGTGGTGATGGCGGGGCTGCGTTAGGTCTTACAGTAAATGGCAGCATGGTATTTATAGGAGACAGATATGCCGGGATAGAAATCATAAATGTGACCATTCCTAGTTCACCTACGGAATATATTCAACATGACGTAGATTCTCATCAATACTATGACATAGAAATTTATGGTTCTTTGATTATCGCCTCGAAATATTATATGGGTATAGAAGTATTCAATGGAACTGATTTAAGTGCCATAGTATCATTAGACACATTTGATGATGGGGGAAATGCCTATGCCACTCACATAGTAGATGATTTAATCTACATTGCAGATGAAAGCGGTGGCTTGGACATAGTCAATATGAGTGATCCTGCAAATCTGGTAAAAATCGCAGGATATGATGACGGGGAATTTGCCTATGGAGTCTTCGCTGAAGATCAAATTGCTTATGTTGCAGATCGGATGGATGGCTTAGAAATAATTGCCTACGACCCAGATTATGATTATCTATCAGAATATTTGGAAGATAATGTTTACTCTACAGATATAGCAGATAGTGATTCTGATGATGATGGCTTGCTAGACGGAGAAGAAGTCTACTTGTATAAAACAGATCCCAACGATGACGATACCGATGATGACGGTTTGAATGATGGAGACGAAGTAAATGTTTACTTTACTGATCCACTCGTTTCAGATGCTGCTCTTGACAGCGACGGAGATGGTTTAACGAATGTGGCAGAAGTGGATACTCATCTCACAGATCCCAATGACCCTGATTCGGATGACGATGGACTGGATGATCAAGAAGAAGTTAATGCTGGAGTAGACGGTTTTATCACTGATCCCAATGATCCCGATAGCGATGACGATGGCCTTGATGACTTCAATGAATATTTAGAAAGCTGCGATCCCCATGATACTGATACTGATGACGATACTCTTACTGATGGTGATGAGCGCTATATCTATCATACTGATCCTGATGAAGCCGATACCGATTTTGATGGTCTCAACGATTGGGAAGAATTAAACACTGGTATAGATGGATATGTGACTGACCCATTTATAGCTGATATGGATAGTGACGGTCTTTCAGATTATGAGGAGTACCTCGAAGGAACCAATCCTGCAAGCTCAGATAGCGATTGGGATGGCATTAGCGATGGCGATGAAGTGAATACCCATAATTCAGATCCCTTGGACAACGATACCGATAACGATGGTCTCGAAGACGGTGATGAGCTCACTGAAGGAACCGATATTTTGTATGATGACTCTGATAACGATGGCTTGTTAGATGGCGCTGAAGTGAACACCCATCTCACTGATCCTAACGATGCTGATAGTGATTCTGATGGTTTAACCGATGGCGCTGAAATCAATACTCATCTCACCGATCCTCTTGATGATGACTCCGATGATGATTCCATACTAGACGGAGAGGAAGTTGTTTCTGGCTCTGATGGTTTTATTACCGACCCTAATGATGCTGATACAGATGAAGATGGCTTTGAAGATGCTGATGAAATTTCTGCGGGAACAGACCCCACTGATCCTGATGATTATCCCACTTCACCCTCACCAACTCCTCCCACTCCTACACCAACCCCTACTTCTACAACAGAAGCTAGTGGTTTTGAGAATGGACTTATTTTTGCTTTCTCTGTAATTACCTTACTAGCTTTCTCTGTTTGGTTTACAAAGCATCGAAAAATCTAATGTGTTATCAAATAGAAGAAGGATGTTCACCTTCTTTATTTCTTATTTTTTCATTTCAAAAAAATACTCATCTGAATTATTGATTATTATAGTTATTATTTCCTGTTTTTTGGCGAGAAGATACTTTCTTCACTATCATCCATTTTTTTAGTGTTCACTCTCACTTTCCACTTGAGTTTTTATCCATTTATTTCTAATCCTCTGCTTAAATCTTTCAGGTAAAATCCATCCTATATAACTTAAAACAATACTGATCATGAAAGCAGCTGATTTCATTATGTATACTATGATAATAGGAATTGGACCTATTCCTTCTATAGTAAATACTACTGTCAAGGATACTGTGATAAAGAGAAAAATGACTGCTATGAGAATAAATTGCATTCCCTTTCTTCGAATTGGATCTTTTGTTTTGTGTTTCATTAAATTAATTATCATACCAATAATAATTCTTAGTTGGACTAGTACAAGCATGATTACATACAATATTAATGAAATTACTAGTGTTGGTTGATATTGCAGCAATTCTGTTCCTGATTCAATTGAAATCTGAACAAAGATTAAATCAGGTTCTAAAACCCCTGTCATCATCTCGTACCCCAAAACTCCAACAATTGCTCCTGGAATTCCTAATATAATTATACTGAAAAGTGAGCGTAAAACATCTCCATCATTTAAGATATGTCTACTGGCAAAAATGTATAAGAAATAGAATATTAGAACCGAGCTGATAACATATATTAGAAGAGTTATTGCATGCCCCTCTGATAGTGGGTTTATTTTTCCTAAAACATTATACACAATAGAATTAATTTGGAATACCGCAACACATCCATAAACAAACGCCAGAAGGGCAGTTCCACCTGTTTTCCTTTTTAATGAATTTATGATCATTATAACACAGAAAACTGATGCTCCAATTGCAGTTAGACCATAAAGGATCACTACAAACCAAACTAATGTTCCAAGAGCCATGTAATAATTCAACCTTAGTGTATAGTACTAAATCTGTTTTCTTATCTTTAAGACTTTTGAAAAAAACAGATACACATCATTTCTATGAAAGATCTAATTGAGTTAGTTCTTATTTAGCTCCAAACATCATCACCAAAAGAATCAAAAGAGTTTTTCTCATCCTCTCTTTGATTAAGATGGTATATCAAAGTCATTTCAGCATTGATCTTAATTTTATATTTTCTATTAACTATTCCATCATATAACTTTGGCAGAATTTTTGATATCAAATCAATGGTAAGCAGGTTTTTATTTTTCAATTCATCTATTGTATAAGAAAATAGGTTCTCGAGGAATTGTGGTTTGTAATCTGCTGATGCAAAGACTGCTGTTAATGCTGCTATGTTATTTCTGGGTTTTTTAGGTATAATAAAAATAAAAGTAGAAATAATTCTCTTTTCCACCGTTAATGTAATGAAATCTCTATCTTCTGCTCCAAGCGGCATACATTTGAAAACTATTTTATTGAGTTCTTTTTTTGAAAGGCTCTCAGGATACGCACTAACTAATTCCAACCCACTTTTCCCCATGTGAATTAGAATCAAGCTTACTGGTATCATAGTTTATCCGTCCATTAATTCAGTTTCAAATAATTTAAAACATATTTCTATGTTTGGTATTTTCTTAATATCGCGTAAATACATGAGTGCTTTTCATTCTTTGTCCATTCGTAACTATGGTATTCTTTTCATCTATCACTATAATATTCAATTTCATCTATTTTAAATCTTCGAGTGAAAGTGTTTTCATGCAATCAAATTATTTTGCTTAAGACTTGATACAATAGAGGATCATTCTATCCATTGCACTCTCAATTTTCTTCTTGGTGGGGCTCTTCGATATTCCACTGCAGGATTTCCTATTGTAATTACACCCAAAACATCGAAACCCTTTGGAATTTTGTAGCGCTTTTTCAGTTTACGACTACCATTCAACTTTCTTTGAGCGAACCCTATCCAACAAGATCCCAAACCTAATGCTTGTGCTGCAAGCATACCATGTGTTAAAGCTACACCAGCATCATTTGCTGCGAGATTTTTAGTATATTTCCGAGCATAAAGAATGATGACACATGGCGCATTAAAGAAAATAATATCCTCTCCTTCTTCCATTCTTTTCAATCCGCTATCTAACTGAATTTTTGTGCTTGGATTTAAAACTCTCTTTCGTTCTCCTGCTGAGAGGAAAGGTACAACCAGAAATCTTAATGGTAATAATTTTCTAGCTACTCGGAAAAAACTCGAGCTTTCTTTTGATAGATATTTTATCTCTTGCTTATCTGTTATTACCGTATATCGCCAATTTTGTCTATTACTTGCTGAAGGGGCATATCTCATTGCTTCCAATATTGCATCTATTTTATCTCTAGGGATATTTTCTTTTTTGTATACCCTCATTGAGCGTCTCATGCGTAAAATTTTCAGTAAATTTTCATATGAAACGATTTTATCCAGTTTCATTTCTTTGCCAATATTAAACGGTTGATCTGCATCACTGTATTTTATCGCCTCAGTAGGACAAATTGCTATACAGTGTCCGCATCGTACACAAAGACCAAAAGGGTTAGCAAACTTAGCAGTAATTTTATTGTTATCCCTTTTCGATTCAATATATAGTTTGCTTGGGCAGACTTTAATGCATCTTAGGCAATCAGTGCATTTTCCATAATCAATATCAATAATTTTCAAAGCAATCTAGTAATTGATGTTTCATCTCTTAAAAAATTCTTCTCTTACTAGTCTTAGATTGGTTTGAAAGAAGATATACTTTTAGAATAAAAACTGATTGGTGCACCGACCGGGATTTGAACCCGGGTACCCAGCTTGGAAGGCTGGAGTCCTAGACCAGTCTAGACCATCAGTGCAAATTATTATTATCATTCATTGATTTTTAGCTTTTATTTTAAAACCCTTTCGGTTACGATACTATTTCTTTGACGATTGAAAAGCCATTAATTAATTTTTGGTGTCAGAAATAGTATTTCATTCAACCAGTCTAATGAAAAAACAATATTCAGCAAATAATTTTCTCGCATGAAACTAATCTAAAAGAGGAATTAATCTTTGAACAGTCACTTCATCTATAAGATTGCTATTGTAACTTATCAAGATTATTTGTGGAGTCATGGGTTAAATAGCATTGGATCTGTGCGTCAATTGAGAAACTCTTGCATAGCAATTCTCCTATCATCTTGTTCTTTCTATAATTATTTAATGCCCCTTTGTTTAGTCGTACGGAAGATTAACTCTTATCTCATGTGATTGTGGACTAGTAATAGATCGAGATACAAGCAGTTCAGGAACACAAATGCAGCGCTTCCTTGCTCTGCTAGCACTATCACAGAAACGCCTTGTGATCAGGCAACAATTCTTGAAATCTTTTCGAGAGAAGCTTTTTGCGACACAATACTGGAATAATTCGGCAGACAGCCAAACGTCAAACGAAAGTTCCTCCTTTACCGGAGTTGGGCGGACTCGCAGCGAATCAAACGTTAACAAAAACTCTTTTAGAGGTCGTTAACCAAGATAGACCATTCGGAGTTGTTTTTTTTAATATTTAATTGCTCTGTTTTCTTCCTTTTCAAGACCAATCTGCTGATAATTTTGCTAGACTCCCCGAATATTTTTTTCACATTATACTTAAATGAAATTGACTATAGTATACTTGTATATTATTGTGAGATATAGTATTATAATGGAGTATTAAAATTGACAGTTGCTGAGCTTTTACGGGAAGGAAAGGTTTCCCGCTTAATGAAAATAACCGTTCTTGGAACATCGGGATCAGGAAAAACATCCTTTTTACGTTCACTCTTTGGTGATGATTTCGTTGTTTCAGACGTGAAAAGACAAGATTATCTTGAAGGCAAAGCCAATCTTACTTATACTCCAATTGACGTTGAAGAATCGACAACAACTGTTAGTATGAATCAATTAGGTGCTATGGTTATCTTCACTAAAAGCAATCAATTCGAAATTATGGATATTAATGATGGTGTTGACAATCTTCTCTCTCGAGCAGAAGATATCGATAGTTTTATGACTTTTTCAATATTTGATACTGCAGGGCAAGAACGCTTTGATTTTATGGCTGATATTTGTCTCAAAGGTTCTGATGCTGTTATTTTGCTTGCAGATGGTTCCAATGTTTCTTCCATTGAATATCTAAATTATTATATTGAAAAAATTAAGCATGAAGAAATTCGCTCTGGCAAACAAATTCCCGTCATTATTTTCATGAATAAAAAAGACCTATCTGAGAAAGGACTTTACTTAGGAGGAGATTTTGCTCGTACAGCAACGAGTAATGAATATGAAGTTTTTGAAACGACGATTAAGGATCCCGAATGTTTCCAATTACCATTAAGGATTTTAGTCAATCAAATAAATGATTAATAATAATTTTTAGGTTCTAAATTGAGAGAAAATATTACTCCTCTCTTCTTTTTATTAAAATGAATGAATGGGCTGCTGCACTTTTTGCACAGCCTGATTATAATCTTGTTTTCTTTTTACCAGAAGAATCGAGGCATCAACAATAACCCTTCCATAGTGTAAGGGAGTGTTGTTCGATATTCTATTTGCACGTTACTTATCTGTGTTGTTGGATAGCTAAATGCTTGTCTTTTATGCCTTTCAATATTTGAGAGAGCGTAAAAAGTATATTTCATATTTAGAAGATTCTTTCTTTTAACGATGTCTCCTCTTGTTTGAAGGTCTCTTAGTGCAGAGAAGAAAAGATAATTACTTAAGCCCTTTACTCGCTTTCCTACTGCTATTCTTATTTCGGAGGATCTCATTAGTCTACAACTAACGAATAAAGTATCCAATATAAGTTCTTGAACTCTAATTGTTTTCTTACTTCTCTTTCTTCCTCTAGTTCCCTTCTTCTTTTCTACTGAGAGTCTGATTCTCGCTTCTCGTTCTTTTATTGAGCTGTTTAGCAATTCAACGATCAATTTTTTTCACTGCCTTTTTTCTTATATTAATAATCTAAGATTGAATTAGTTCTTATGTGATGCACATTTGTATTCCATTTATAAGGTTTTTGCTTTGCAATCTCCCAAGATGGTTGAATATAAACTATCTTAGTTGATATATATTAAC
The DNA here is from genome assembly GCA_018238155.1 of Candidatus Heimdallarchaeota archaeon. Classification (GTDB taxonomy): domain Archaea; phylum Asgardarchaeota; class Heimdallarchaeia; order JABLTI01; family JABLTI01; genus JABLTI01. The sequence goes on from JABCTZ010000003.1 coordinate 10,475, forward strand.
CGATATATTATTTATTTCTTTTGTTTTTATGTTTGGAGTGGGTTTTCAGAGGTTCTTGAGTATTTATGCTTCACGAAAGAAATAGAAACGATATGTGTTAACTTATTTCTTCTTTGGTGTGTAAAAAAGATTATTATTCACTTTCTAAGATAAAAATACTGTTTTAGTTAATTATTCACCTAAACAGCTATTTTATAATTAATTAGTTGATATCTAGTGATTTAGTGCATATATTAAGGACTGATTGAATTGCGTCTTCAAACATTTTTTATTGGTGCTTTCGTGATTTTGGTATTAGGTATAATCTTTTCACTTTCTTTTGAAATGATAGAATTGATTATTCCATCATTATTTTTCACCGGTGTAGCAGGTGGTGTTTTTGTAGGAATCAAAAGGAAAAGACCAATGACTAATTGCATGTATGATGGATTCATTGTTAGCATTCCCACAAGTATATTGCTAGGTTTAGTGCTTGTCCCCTTATTTTGGTTTTATCATGATGTCCAAAGTTTAAACACACCATTCTGGTCATTTTTCTCCATGGTTTTTTTTGGGGCAATAATGCTCACAGGTATAACTGGTGGACCCATTGGTGGATTAATAACCGGAGTATACTTCCGATATGTAAAGCAAGATCGTGGTGAAGGAGAGCTATATGAAACCTATTTGGAAGATAAAATGAGTGATGATAAGAAGCAATCTCCTGCAGAGAGAATAGCTGATTTGGAATCTTAGAAGACTTAATTAATACAGTTAATATTGAAAAGCAATTATTTGTAGATAAATGTAAACAAATACTCTCCTGGTATGCTAAATGAACTATTTCATTATTCTAACTCGCGCTTGCAATCTTCATTGTAAATATTGTGGAGAAGATGCTTCTTTTGAAGAACCTCCAATTGATATTGCTTATCCTATAGCTGTGTTGAAATCATTTTTATCTCGAGATGAGAATATAACTATTCAGTTTTATGGTGGAGAACCACTTTTGAGGATCTCTCTCTTAGAAGAGATTATGGATTCAATACCAAATGTACGACATTGGTCTGTGCAAACAAATGCTACTTTTCTTCATAAAGTAAAACCCAAATATCTCAATAAAATGAGTGCTATCCTTGTCTCAATAGATGGTCGTCAAGAAACAAATGATCTAAATCGTGGAACAGGTAATTATGCAAAAGTACTTGCTAATTCTCGTATTGCTCGAGATAATAACTTCACAGGTGATTTAGTAGCTCGAATGGCTGTTTCTGAAGCTGCTGATATATATCAAGAGGTCACTCATCTAGCATTGCTTAAGAATCCAACCTTCAATCATATTCACTGGCAAATTGATAGCCAATGGGATGACGACCCACATGCACGCTGGAGTGACTTCGATATGTGGGTAGAAACTTCCTATAATCCTGGGATAACTCGCTTAGTCTCCTGGTGGTTAGAACATTTGAGAAAAGGTCAAGTTTTTGGTTTAGTTCCATTCATTCCATTAATGAAATCTCTACTTTACGATTTATCCAGCACAATTAGATGTGGTGCAGGTGTAGATTCATTTGCAATAAATCCCAATGGAACGATTTCTGTGTGTCCTATATCTCCCGAGTTCAAATTTTCTCTTGTTGGCGATATTAAACAAAGTACTCCAAAATCGATTTACAATTCTATGACTGTTGGAGATCCATGTCCACAATGTGCTGAATTCAAGTATTGTGGTGGCAGGTGTCTGTTCATAAACAGGACAAAATTATGGGGTGAAGCAGGTTTTACAAAAGTGTGCGGAACAGTGAAACATCTCCTCAAAGAGCTAAGAGGAATAAAGGAAGAAGTTTTACTTTTAATTGACAAAGGGATTATTTCTAAGGAAGATTTTGATTATCCCGGCTATAATAATGGATGCGAAATAATACCTTGATCTATTTTGGTCAATTGGTTGACTGTGGTAAACATTTCTAATTTCATTTCAAACTGCTTTTTTACTATTAATAACATTCAAAATAGTTTCAGCTAAATCTTTTCTTTCTTGTTGTGTTTTCAGTGAAATATTTGCACAAATAGCTTTAATTCCCAGTTTGGCTATTTCTGGAATTAACTTCTTATCATTTTCACTTATGATAATAATATCGAGAAAATCTTTGTATAGTTTTGCTATCCCATAAGCATTGGGTTGATACTGCAATGCTTTCATTAATTTCGCTGCCGGACCACTAAAAGCCGATTCACCTCTAAAAGGTGCCACTGCGATAATTGTAGCTTGTGTTTTTATTAATGCCGTTTTTAATTCTTTAATAGCTAACATGGGTCCGATACTGGTAATAGGGTTGCTTGGTCCAATTATAATAGTAGAACTATTAACTAAAGTTTTTTTTATTTCTGAAGTAATAGTAGCTTTTTCTGCACCTTCATATTCAACTTTAACTATTATTGGTCTCTCCTTCAACTTAACAGTATAATTTTGAAAACTATGTTTAGTGTTGAGTGAATCATATAACATTGTCCTGACTGGGTCATTTGACATTGGAATAATTTTTGCTTTTATATCCAATCTACAGCAAATCTCTGATATACTCTCTGTTAGTGTCCACCCCTTAGTTATAAGTTCATTTCTCAATAAATGTAAACCAAGATCCTTGTCGCCAAGTTGGAACCAAATTTCTTCTTTCATTGTTGTCAGTTGCTTCATAGCAGTGAAGGATTCATTTTCTAGTCCCCAGAATTTCTCCAAATCTAAAGTTCCAGCGAAAAGATAGATTAGCGTGTCAATATCCGGTGAAACTAATAAGCCATAAAATTCATCATCATCTCCCGTATTTCCAATAATTGTTAGGGATTCATCAAGCATAAACTCCCTCAAACCCAGAATCAATTTTGGTGTTCCTGTTCCTCCCGATAGCAGTACTATTTTTCTATCATCCTTACTAGGTATTATACTCACTTCCAATCAGCTATGTTAAAACAATACTAATAAATATTAATCTAGTTTTTAATTAATTGATTCACATTCCTGAGTGCAGTACAAATAGGGAGATTCATTAAATGCCCCCCAAAAAAAACCAACAAGACACCGAACCTACTGATTTAGTAGTTACATCAACCATATCTTCAAATTCAGAACAAAAACAAGAAAAACAAAATATTAGCCTGCCTTCTGAACAAAGTTCTCCAACAAAAAAAGAAAAACTAAAAGCCAATATGAAAACTGTTGTTGGTACTTTTAAATTACTTTTTTCGTGGAATATAATTTCTATGTCACTCGCACATCATCCGGAATGCGAAACTTTCAATAATCATGTTTTTAAAATTGGTAAAATCCGTCTCTGTAGAGGTTGTACATTGAGTTATCCGCCAATGTATACTTTAGTTTTGATTCTAATATTCTGGTTTGATGCAAGGAATTTTCTTACCGAAACAAGATTATGGATTCCTAATCTTTGGTGGTTTACTATTGGGTTTGGTGTTGCAGGAGCATTAGCATTACTATTGCGAAAAAATTCTCTTTTCATTAATGATATCTATAAATTTAGTCGAGGCGTATTCGCCGGATTTTTAATTACAATTATTTTAACACAACATTGGGGATTTAAAATTGGTGCTGGTGCTGTTCTTATAGGTGCAATAGCTTTTCTAAGCCTTCATCGAGGAAAAGATATGGAGAAAACTTGTGAAGAATGTGAATGGAACGCTAATTATGATGAGTGCCCCGGTTGGAAAGATATTACACAATCATTCAGTAAAATACAATTATATACTCAACCGTCTCCCAAACAAAAAACAAGTACAGCATTCATGAAAGAGCAACAAGTAAAAAATGAAGAAAAATCTGAGGAACATCAAATAGACGATACTTGTTAATCTTTTTGATCATTTTCTTCCTGTTGTTAGTGCCCATTCTAAAAGCTCTCTTCGCTTTAACTCTCGAGAATAAAGCCCTTCCTTCAAAAGGTTTTTTTGAGAATTTATATCTAATTTGTTTACTGATGCTTCTTCATTTCTATTTGCTTTTCTTGCTTTTAATAAGGCATCACGTAGTTCACTGTTTGACATGCTTTTTGCTTTAAGAACAAGCTGCCTTTCAAAACCCTCAATAAACTCGTTCTGGAATTTTTCATTCAAGATGCTAACCTGTTTACATTTTCATATAATATATTTAGTGTTAAGATTATTTATTCCTTGGTTATAATTTATCTAAAATTACTCTTTAATATGTTATACAATTAAATAACTATACTAATTCAATTACTGTTATGCCTCCAGATTTGGAGTGGAAATTGCCCCTAGAAACATTTTTAAACATTCTAACTATTTTAGAATAAAAGTCAATTAAAGACTATAAATACTCTTTTTTAATAATGACAAAACTTTTTTAAATGACAATGTAAACTAATTAGTTTAGTGCTCTAAACCTTTGGGCACTAGATTCGCAAGAATCTAGACTATTATAAGGTTGAACCGAAATATTTTTGGTGATCACCTAATGAAAATGAATAAAGTTAAAACCACAATTCTTGTAGGTGTTATTCTATCACTATTTGCAGTTAGTTCATTCGCTGTACAACCAGCAAAAACTGACGCTATTGACCCATTCTTTACTTTGGTGTTCAAGACAAATGGTGGAGGAGTTAGACCAGATTATGGAAACTTCCTCAAACAACATTTAGCAAGAATAGGTATAAACGTTGATGTTATTGTACAAGATTGGCCAACTTTTGTTGGTGAATTGATCGCTTACCGTGATTTCGATATTTGTTATGTCGCTCTCTCTGGTGGCGGTGCAGATCCAGACTTTTCTGGTATCTATAACGAAAATGGTTCTCTAAACTTGTTCGGTTACCATACCGATATGGATTACAATGAAACCCTCGGTACAGGTTTGAACGAATGGTACATGAAGCAAGGCAATTTAATTATGCCTCCTGACAGTACTGAAAGAGTAACACATTACTGGAACTGGGAACAATATTTAATGGATAAAATCCTCCCATGTCAACCAACATTCGCTCCAAAAGTATTCACCGCTCTATGGTCAACATTAGAGGGTTATAGTCTAGTAGATGGCTTAACAAACTCATGGGGTAAAATGGGCTTCACCGGTCTTCATGCTGGTCAAATTAAAACTACAGAAATAGTTACAACTGACGCAGCTTGGTCAGATCTTAACCCATTGTTCCAAGATGATGCTTCATCTAGCACCATCAGTTCAGCTACAATGGATACTTTGATTTACTATGACGCTGATTTAAGCGTTCATCCACATTTAGCAAAAAGCTATACATTCCTCAATGATACAACCATTGAAATCGAGACTCGCACAGGAATCAAATGGCAAGACTCTCCAGATGGTCATACAGGTTATACCTTCGATGCTGAAGATGTTTACTTCACTATCTCTGCTTGGGCAACCGTTTCTAATGATGTAGCCAATTATGATTGGATTAAGAAATTAGAATTAGTTGATTCAACACATGTAAAACTTTACATTGATGGTGACCCAGACACTGATGTAAATGATGCTTTCGCACCAGCTATTACTTACTTAGCTACAAGAATTCTACCAGAGCATTACTTGAACCAAACACAATTACCAGATGGAATTACTCCAGACATTACACATGCTTCATGGAATAAATTCGCAACAAGCTGTTTCGGAACCGGTCTATTCGAACTTGGTACCTTCACTGAAGGTGTTGAAACCGAATTAGATGTTTTCGCCGATTGCTGGATGTTAGATGCCGCAGTAGACAAAACAGGTATGGATTTCGTTAACAGATTTGGTGACTTCACAGGAGGATTAGACTCTTGGAGAATCAGAATTATACCCGATCAACAAACCGCTCTATTAGAATTTGAGGTAGGCAAAGTTGATATTGAAGGAATTACTCAATTCCCAGTGAGACGTGATGAAATGATCGCTGATCCAGACTTTGATGTCCAAAATGATACACAATTCTATTTTGGTTTCTTCGGATATAACATGCGCCCAGTCAGATTAGATATTGGTAGTGCAGCAGTCGCTCCTGGTGACTCTTCAATGACAAAAGGTTTAGCAATCAGAAAAGCTATTTCTTACGCTCTTGACAGAGTTGAAATCAATAATGTTATTCACAAAGGTGAATTCACCTTGACAGATCACCCAATCTACTTGAAGATGGGAATTTGGTGTAATCCAAACATTATTCGATACAACCACGATCTTGACAAAGCACGAGAATACATGGCCAAAGCAGGTTATACAATTCCTACTACAACAATTCCAACTCCTGGATTTGGTTTATTAATTACACTCGTTTCAATAATGACTGTAGCATCCGCTTCATTCCTTATTGTTAAGAAGAGAAAGTAATTTCCCGATATAACTTAACTTGCGGCAGGTTTTAACCTGCTGCCTGTTTATTCTTTTTTAATTAATTCCACGAAAATGAGCTAAAATGCTAATTTTTGCAACTTCAAGAAAGATTTAAAACCAGATAATCCTTTGAAAAAAAGTATCATTAAATTATTTGCCCCAATGGTGTAGTTCGGTCAATCATTACAGCCTTTCGAGTTGTAGACTCGGGTTCAAATCCCGGTTGGGGCACCAATTCATTCTTAGAAAGTTTTTTTATTCTGATAGCGAATATTTTTTCGGTGATTATAGATGAGTAAGCTAGAAGTTTATCCTCTTATGTTTAAAATCGAAGGTATTGGAGTAGCAGAAGGTGAGCTATATAGAATTAAAGCTCCACATACTGCAGAGGAAATTTGGTATGCATTACCTATAACAAGTCGTATTCGTTCACAAGATAACGCCCATGCATATTTCCAAGTTAATTTTCAAGTCAAAGCTGAGAGACCAACACAAAATGTGAAACCGGGAGAAATCTGTTATGCCCCTATGGGTAAGACAATTCATATAATATATGATGATGTTCGTCCATATCAAGAAATGAATATTGTAGGGAAAATAACTAAGGGTTTAGAGATATTCAAAGAATTGAAGTTATCAAAAATGATTGTTGTTGGGAAAAGAGAGAAGTAATTATATGAAAAGCATTGCTAATCATTTTTGCATGCTTTTCCAGATGCCTAAGCCACATTTAGTACATTCGATTTTTTGCTGATCACCATTTTTTGACCAAAAAATTTTGATGATAAGTTGTTCTCCGCATCCGCCACATTTCTCTTGAATATTTTGAGTTTCAATTAAAACCAGATCTTTTTCATCTACTTTAGAATCTTTTGTGAACATTTTTTTCTCCAACCATTAATAGATTGATTAGAAATTAAAGAATAATTGGAGTTTATCCAATTATTTTCATTACATATATAATGTTTCTGAAGAAAGAGCAATACAGCCATCTCCTGATAACAAAAATGGTCTGCGAACAAGTTCGTGATTTATTCCTCTCATCTTTCTAATGTAAATGCTTCTCATCAATCTTTGATTGACTTCTTGAATGTCTAATACAATAACACCTGAAGCCATGAATTCTTCTACTCCATAACGAGAAATTTCACCACTCTGGCTCATTTCGCTTGTAACAATTGTAGTACATTTTAAACTGGACATAACTGCACTCAATTTCAGAATTTCCTTTCTAATTCTAAGCTCACTTTCAAGGGAAATTGCTAATGCAGTTAATGAATCAATAACAACTCGTTCTGCTCCTAATTCATCAATAAGAGCAATGAGTGTTGTTAGGAGATCATCAATTTCAAGTCGGATGCTATATTTCTCTTTTGAGGCAACACCTGCTCTCATTGAAAATCCGTCAACTAAAGCTAACAGGTTTTCTTTCTCCAAGCTTTGGATTCTCCAACCGTAACTAGCAAAATTTTGTCTCACAGTTTTTGGATTTTCATCAAAAGTAACATAGATTCCTGGGTCTCCATAATCTAAAACCCCTTTGTAAATAAATTGTGTAGCAAGAGTTGTTTTCCCTGCACCTGCCGGTCCACTTAAGAGTATAGTTCTACCTTTTGGTAGACCACCATTTAGCATTTTATCTAAGCCTGGGATACCTGTTTTTACTCTGGAAATTTGGCTCATATTTTATCTCCTTGATTCGTATAATTTATTAACATAAAATTATTTTGGATTATGCTATTTTGTTACAATAGTATTTTGGTACTTATTATCTCTTTCTTAAATAATAGTCGGTCTTTTATTCTTTCCGGATAGAATCCATTGATTATTGTTGCTTTGATTAGATTGTTTTTAAGAATTATAGGTGTTGTTTTGTCAATCGGTGAATCGTCGAGTAGCATTAAATCGTCCAATTTTATTTCTTCTACAAGTGTATTATTAATGAAGAGACCATCAACATCTTTTATGAAAATAATCTTGCGTATATTGAGTTTAGAAGCGATTTCGGAAGCTATAGCATCACTAGAAGAATGCCAATTATGAGATAGCTTGCTTTCATTTTTCATAAAATCTCGCACGCTGAAAATAGGTACTTGTGTTCCTTGTAATTCATTCATGTTATCAGAGAACTGTTTACTTGAGAATTGAATTAATTTAGATTCAGGAATAAAATGCTGTAGTAACAATGCATTTTGTTCCATTGCATATATAGCCATCCAATGAGCTAGTTCATCACTGAAATGAAATTTATTTTGTTTTTTTCTAACTTCTTCAGCAAAGGAACCGCCACCTGGAACAAGAATAAAATTCTTTTTGAGTGAATAAATTTCAGCTATAATTTTACCAATTGATTCGATTTGCTGAATAGAACCTTTTTCAGTTATTGACCCACCAAATTTTATAACATATTCAAAACGCATTTTTTTCTCATGCATATCTTAGTTCACCTTTCGCTTCTCAGTTTTTCCCCAGCTTGTCAATATACAAGTGTGCTGTGGCATATGCACTGAACGCTGTGGAAACCGCTGTATTGATAATTTCATTTATGAGAACTTGTTCATAAATACCATTCTCTCTTAGAAGAGATATTCCTATAACTTCTGAACCCGAACCTATTAGGATGATCTTTGGATCTAGTTTATAATCAGTGTGAAATCTTTTGATAACAGTGTTTAAAGCAGTTGATAAAATATTGAATTGTTTTTCTTTAATTTGTTGAGCAATTTGTATAATCTCTCTTGAAGATAATTGATTGTGGTCTGCACAAACTATTCTAGCTAATCTTGCAAGCGATTTTTCTTTGTTTGGAGCTCTGCCGTCAGCAGTATCAACAGTAAACTCATTTTCAGATATCATATCTAAAATAATATATACATCACCGGAGGTTGCGAAAAGCTCACTTGAGATGGGGACGATTTTACCTCGTAATTTTATTTCATGAATAATAGCCGGAATAGTTGTTCGAAGAGTTCCCGAATAAACTAATTCTTGGCTAGCTAACCTTTCAAAATCATTTCTTCCTTTAGCAACAACTTTTCCATTAAAAATGGGGATTATATCCGTAGTGGTAGAACCGATGTCTAACATGATCGCGTTTGGATATTCTTTTCCAAGGAAATTTGCTGATGCAACCCAATTTGTTGCTGACACTTCCAGCCACTTTTCTACTGTTTTAGATGTAGAAAGAAACTCACCATTTACATCATACATTTGGGGTATATGATTATCTTTTGAAAAAATTTTCTCAACAATTTTACTTATGCTTTCTATTCCTTCTTTCTTTGTTTGAAAACAATCTGCTAATTCAGCTGTAGTAACAAAAGTAGTATAATCAATACTAGCATATTTCATCTCTATTTTCTCCTTGATACTTATCAAATAATCGGAGAATTTTTCAAACTGTTTCCATAGTGGAAAATACTCTGATTCAGCAGCTAACAAGGATACTTTACCTTCACTATAGTCTAAAACGGCAAATTTAGTATTTGCTCCACCAATATCCAAACCAAGTACTATTGTCATTGTTGATTCGAATAATAATCTATACTAGTATTACTTTAATTTATTTGATATAATTGAAAGATTATTTTGAAAAGCAATTTGAGCGCTTTGAAATGTTTTTCCTGTTCCTTTAATTAAAGCTAAAATTGTGTTTTTAGATAATTCAAGTGGTGGAGTTAAAATGAAATTATCTGCTAAAAATTTTTGAGCGAGTATTACCTCATTTTCTGCTTTCTCGAGTGAAACTTTAGCAAAGTAAGTTACTCTTTTATCGCTAATTTTTTCTGCTTTCTTCTTATCACTTGCTAATGGTAATAATCTCAGAGGATAGGAATCTTTGGTAATTAAACAACTAATTGGGGTTGTTGCTCTGGGGTTCAATTCAATGAAATAGATTTCCTTATTTCGAATTACAAAATCAATACCAATTAAACCATTTACTCCTTTCATACTAGATAACAACTGAAAAATCAGTTTTTCAATTTCATTGGAAAGATCATGTTGAATGTTTGTCGCACCACCTAAATAATCTGAGATGTTATTCGTGAAGGAAATTAGCTGTTTATTTAGAGAGATAATGCGAACTTCTTTTGGCGAGATATTCACTGTCGCACTCAAATGTTCACCTTCTATGAATTCTTGAAGTAAGAGTTCTTCTGAAGGATTCTTTTGTAAAAAGTCATTTAACTCATTTTGATTTGCACATAAAGCTAATCCTTCACATGCTATTCCATCATTTGGTTTAAGAATTACTGGAAAAGAGAGCTCTCTTTCGTCAATTAATTTAGACCAATGTCTCTCTTTTAATGACGAATTTTCAATATCCAGACACAGACCGTTTTTCTGCATTTTGTATGTTTTTGGAAAAGTAATCTGTAGTGTTGAACAAAACTTGTAGGTAAGATATTTATTGGTAGCTAAATCAATCAATTCACTATTACAATTCAAGCTTCTAGCTTTCGTTTTTGTATAGTTGTTTACAAAGCTAGAAAGAATATTGTTAGCTCCTGGGGCAATAATTAGAAAATAATCACAATTATTGAGTAAATCACAGCTGACATCAACTATTGACTGCTTTGTAGTAATTGGTTTAATTATATCTGCAGCTAGAAATGATTCCAATTGTTTCAATCGAAAATCAATTGTTGTTACAACTTCATAACCACATTTTTTGAAATTCAAAATTAATGCTCGAAGAATAGCAAAGCCTTCAATTAATAATGATGTGTGAAGTGGGTTATTTACTAATCCACCACCAGTAGCATATTCTTGAACAAAGATTCTCATTTATTTAACCTTTAATGACTTTTGTTTTTAAAGCGAAAATAATAAAATATAATGTTTACTATGAAATCATATGACCTCAGAGAAGAATAAAGAGATTGCACTAGAGCTAGATATGACTGGTAAGGAATGCTATCAGGTACGATTAGAATTACGAGTACAAATCCGTAATATAGCCATAGATGAAATCATTAAAGTAATAACAGATAATCCAAAATCTCCAAAATCAATTCCAAAGTGGTGTAAACTTAATAATCAAGAATTGTTTCTCTCAGATATTCAAAATGGGAAATATTTTTTCTTTATTAAGCGTATTTCGTAAGAACGGAGAGGAAACTTATAAAAAAGTAAATCACTTTTACCTTATTAGTAAGCCGAAACGCACACAAAACTGGTGAATTCTTTGAGCTATCGTTTAATACAGGGTGGATTAACCTTCAAATTTGCTGCAGCACATTTTGTTTTAGGTGAGACAGGGTGCGAGCGATTACATGGGCATAATTACTTAGTGGAAGTCCAAGTACTTGGAGAACAGGATGAAGAAAAAAATTTGGTGATAGATTTCTTGGAATTGAAACCTTTTGTACGAAATTTCGTGGAAGAGTTGGATCATAGAGTTCTCCTTCCAAGTGAAAACCCACAACTTCTTGTAACAAAAAATGAGGGTGAATGTTTTGTTGAATTTCTTCCTAAAAAGAAAAAATATATTTTTCCAGTTGTGGATGTTTCCCTTCTGCCAATAAAAAATACCACCGTTGAAGAATTCGCGAGATTATTAACAATTAAAATGAAGCCTCTCTTTAGTAAATATCCGAATATTGAATCCTTTGAGGTTGGTGTTTTTGAATATAAAGGTCAGGGTTGTTGGAAAAAAATCACTCGAGATAATTCAAGTTAAAATCCTCTATTACCTCTTATCCAATATTTCTTCTAATTGGTGAAAATCAATTTGGCGAATATTGCTTATTTTTTCTCCTTGAGGAGTACAATTCAGTATTTCTATTCCCGGAAATTTCAAGGGTATTTTCGCTAGGAGTTTTTTAGCGAAATCTAATTTGATTAATTTTTCTTTGGAAGCTTCAATATCTTCAGAGAAGATTTCTGGTTTGGAATATTTTCCAATAATTACTCCAAAATCGAAAGCAAAGAGAACAATCATTTTACCTTGAAAATTAGCTGATAAATAAACCGCTCTATCTCCATCAGAAAATCCACCTAGATTCTTTACTTTAGGTGTTTCAAATGATTGACTTGTACCTATAACATTGCTATCATCTAAAATAGATACTATTTGATTTATCTTATCTTGATTATTGCCATGTGCATGAATAACAACAATTGCTCCTTTGGTATGTTCTTCGATTATAGAGTTAATACTACCATCAAGATCTGTAACAATAATATCAATTGACATATTATGATCTTGTAATGCTTTTGTTGCACCATCAACAGCAATGATGGTTATTTTTTTGTGGTGATTTTCTAATATTGGTTGTATTCTATTCAAAGATGAGATTAATGAAGGACCTGCACCGAAAATGAAAACTATATGATTGGAAATTTTCTCAGTAAGATTTCTATAAGCAGCTTTCATTTTTTGTTTGTTTAATCCTTTATCCAAGAATTTTACTGACGAGATATCAGTCTGCGGATCAATATTTAGAAGGGAGCAAATCTCGTTATATTCACCAAATGTTAGCTTCTTGTGTTCATCCATCGAAAATCGAACCATAATTGATATATTCGTTTAGTAACAAAACGAGTATAATAATACTGTTCAATGATAATTATATTTTGATATAAAGACACCTCGAGAGAAAAATTAGATGTCCTCAAAAAATCTTTCCTTACTGCCTGGCGTTGTTTATGAAACTATAATAACAACCACAGATAGAAAGAATAAACCCAATGGAGCTCCTATGGGCATTCATTTAGATAAAGATAATTATATTATCATTCGACCATTTGTTCAATCTGATACTTTTCAAAATCTCTGGGATAACGAACAAGCTATAATTAATTTCACAGAGGACCCTAAGCTTTTCACTTATTGTACGCTATTTCAAGATGAACTTTCCGAAGATACTTTCACTCATTGTAAAAACAATAACGGTTTCGTTTTAACTGCTTGTAAAAATAATTATTTAGTAGTAAAGATTCTCGAAAAAAAGAAGAAAAATACTGAACGAGCTTATTTTAAATGCCAAGTAGTCGAGTCGAATTTTCAATTACAAACATATAATCCATTTACTCGAGCATTTTCGTTATTAATTGAAATACTAATTCATTCAAGCCGTTTAGTATATCATTCTAATTCTCAAAACAAATCAATTGAATTAGTTAATAGTTTGCTGAAAACAATTCAAGAACATACAAAAGTGATCAAGAGAGTGGTTCCTGACGGTTCTATTTACTTAAATCTATTAGAAAAAATTCATCACAAAATTAATTTTTGAAATCGAATGAGTTGGAGAGTACAATATGCCTCGAGATAATATCACTGAACCAATAGAGGGTTTTTTCATTGAATCTAAAGATGGTATGATATTTGATGTCAAGGGATTAAGTCAACCTAAAGATAGAGTAATTGCATTTGTTAGATATATTCCTTGGAAATTTCTAAAAGACGAAGAGAAGAAAAGGAAGGATTTTGTTAAGCTTTACAGCTTGAAAGAAAGGTTCTCTTTTTTAGCTGAGAATTTCCCTGAATATCTTTTTGAAGATCCAAAAGGCAGAGGGTTATTACAAGGTCTCGAAAGAGATAATATTCAAACAATATACGACCCAAGAATAAAACTTAGTAATCTTATGAAAAAATCTTTTCTTGAAAATTCTTTGGAAGATTTAATGATCAGATTAGTAAAAGCTATTGTTTCATTTTCAAGTATAAAATTGGGTTCAATTGGAATCTCAGGATCAATATTGGTTGATTTACACTCTGAAAATTCTGATATTGATCTAATTATCTATGGTGAAGAAAATGGTTTGAAAGTATATGAAGCAATGTCAGAAATTTTTACAAAGGAGAAATTAATTAATCGATATTCTGATGAAAATTTGAAAGCCCTTTGGAAAGAACGAGGGCAAGAAAAACAAATCAATTTCAGCTCATTTTTAGATTTAGAGGTCGAAAAGAATCTACAAGGGAAAATTCATGATGTAGATTTTTACATCCGGTGTGTCCCCTATCCTGATGAAAGAAATGAACCATATGATAAAATAATGATTCTTTCATTAGGGGAAGCAGAGTTTAAAGCAAAAATTGATGATGATACAAGAAAGATTTTCACACCTTGTATTTATACTTTGAAAGAAGTAGAGTTAATTTCTGCAGTCGAAACAATAATCATTCCAAACCGAATCTATTCTGTAAGAGGGCGATATTGCGATCTTGCAAAAAGTGGGGATAAAGTTCACGTAAAGGGAAAAATGGAACAAGTGATAATTGAAAATAAACAAGCTTTTTATCAACTAATCTTGGGAACCTCTAATGATGAATTCTTCATGAAAGATTAGAACTCATTTTAGCATACTTGGACACGTATATATACAGCGTTGAGACATTTTGATTAAAGAATATTGTGAAATTAAACTGAGGAACTTAAAAAATGACTGTAATAATAAAACAAGGAACTCCGGCGAAATTCTTCAAAGAAGTCTCTCCAATAGTCAGTGAATGCTTTGAGGGTGTTTGGTCTGAGAAAGATCTAAAAGAATTAATTGGTCTTCCTCATGATTCGAAAATCTTCTTCGTTGCATACAAAGATGATAAACCTGTTGGTTATGCATTTGTTGTAGCTGATTATGTTGACGCTGTAGATGCTAAAATTGCTTCAGTGCAAGAGCTAGGTGTACTCCCACAATTTAGAGAAACAGAAGTCGTTGAAGGATTATTGGATAAAGCAATTCAATTTTCAAAAACAAACAAAGTAGAATTATTAGAACAAGTAGTGTCATCCCTTGATCAATGGATAATTCCAAATTTGGTTAATAAAAATCTTAAACCAAGTGAAATAAAAGCTGATAGAGAAATCTCCTCCTCGAATGAGGCAAAACTCATCCTAATAAATCTAAAGAAGAATGACAAAATCAATGTTATTATGAATCAATTATTCTTTGAATCTAATAATAAATTAGAATCACAAATGATTGAAGATGAATCAGAATTAGATGGTCTTGAAAGAAATGGTTTGATTGCTTTCGGATCTGTTATTTCAGTAGAGAAAACCGAAGAACTTGAATCAACGTTAAATGAACTTTCTTCAATAGATATCAAGTGGGATGAAATAGGAATCACTTTTGATTATTACATTTAAGGACTTCATTCCTTATTTTTTCATTTTATTTGAACTTTTTTTCAATATTAGTTATCGTTTTCCAGTAGGTTCTAATAATATCTGTAGGCCAGGAACGATTCTGCAAATAATGATTTTCTAACCAAGTAATTGTTTTTTTATCACTCGTACTCCCTGAACCAAAATCACCATATTTTTTTCGTATTTTAACTAATTCCTTGAGGGATTGATCTCGAGCGAGAATTGATCCTGCACCAACAGAAATATACTTTGCATCTGCTTTGGGTAGAATGATTAGTTTGATGTTTTTCATTTTAGTATTCTTTTGCAGCAGAGATCGTAACTTATCTTTTGCTTGAAAGTTATCCACTTGGTATTCATTAATATCTGGTACTTTCTTAATGATATCTTCTAACCCTCGGAAAAAAGCATATGCTTCAGCTTCATCCATTGACATGCCACTTTTATTGAAATTGTTGAGTACTTTTGCAGAAAGAACTTTTACACTCCAAGCGAGGGCATTCTTTTTAATAAAATCTGCATGTGCATGAAGTTTTGTTGTTGTAGTGTACCTTTTGCTATCTTTAATACCAAAGTTTCTGAACTTGATGCTCATTTCTTCATCTATCGCACAAACACCGATGACCATTGGTCCAACTATTAATCCTCTACTAGCTTCATCTGCACCAACAACAATTTTTCCTGCCAAATTAATAACAACCAATTATTGACTATACTACTACTTTATTGCTATATAATAAAAAAGTTGGTTAATTATTTAGTTAACTTAGCAATAAAGTATCCTTGAGTTTCATGTCTATCCGGAAAGAAATATTGTAAAAGTTCTGAACCTTTGAAATTAACAAGTCCTTTCTCGCCAAGGTATTGCGATTGTTCAACAACAGAAAGACGACCATGATTAATTACTTCTTCAATAATTCGCTCATTTTCTGCAGGATCAAGACTATTTGTAGAATAGTAGATTGTTCCACCTCTTTTCAGTAACCGATCTGCTTGAGCCATCATTTTATTCATATTTCGGGCATTGTTGAAAATCAACCCTTCACCAGTATTATCCGAGACCTTTGGTCGAATGCCTATTTTTGAATTTGGTGCATGATAAATAATACAATCAAATGTCTCATTTCGATTGAATCTTCTTGAAACTTTATTGCTTTCCATTTTCATAATTTCAATAGGAGCATTATGTAAACGAAGACGCTTAAGGTTGCTCTTGAATCGAACTAGTCTAGTATTTGAATTGTCTACAGCAATAATTCTTGCATTGGAATTTGAATTATTTTGCCAGACATGCGTTAGCAGAGCACCATGTCCTACAGATAAATCTAGAACTCGTGCTTGAGGTTTTAGTTTAATATCGGATCCAATTAATATGCTAGGCAACATCTGTTCTATGAAGTGACCACGGAGGTATTCTATAACATTTAGGAAATTGGGTAGTACATACTTACTTGCAGTTATCCTAAGAGCTACTCCTCGTTTTTGTTTATCAATTTCATTTGGGTTCATCATTAATACAGCATTTGCAACAATGATTTTACCCATTTTATCAACAATTGATACTTCATCGCCAATATTTAGCTCTTCATGCTCTTTAATTCCTGGTGCACCTATATCTCCTCCGATTAAAGCTTTAGCAGCAGCATATTTATGCACAGTAATTTTCTTAGTTTTTTCAGCTATTTCATTTGGTCCCTGAACATCAACTAATACTGCATCTTCAACTTCAGGATGCTGTTTTGCTGGGATGTCTTTTTCATTTAATGATTTAACAAGATCTTTTGATGTAGTAAGTAATGTATTAACTCTAATAGGCAAAGTACCTGGATGTACTGTGAGAGATTGGATGATACTTTTTGCACGTTCGAACCCATAAACAAAACTTAAGCGATTAACTAAAGCAGGATTAAATTGATACTGATCTGCTACTTCATTTATGTGATCATTAACTCTTTCACTCATTTTTGGTATCTTCCTATTTATGTTTATTCGAAAATCATTTCATACTCTTTTAATTATTCCCTTTTGTTTATCAATTCAGAAATCAATTTTAGTAGTTCTTTGTAGTAAAAAGCCAAATGAAGCAAGAAATTGTTTTCTAATCTATTTGGGATAGTTTTTATCATTGAAGTGTTCTTACTATTATATTAAAAACGATAATGTCTATTACTGGAGTGTTGAAAGTTGCCTACATTAAATCGTGAAAAATTAGCAAAATTAATTACTTATTCAATTGGAAAGGAAATTCCACGAGATAATGCTTTAAGAAGGTTCGTTGAAGACGAAGGAAAAAAGAAGAAATATCAACCACTTGGTTCATTTTATCTTAGAGGAGTAGATATAGATGGTGTTATCAGTTTAGTTTTGCCAAAGAAAACATCTTCAGATGGATTGGATCATTATCTCTTTGTTTGGTTTTCCAAAAAAAACATCTCAGTAACCAAAGATGGAGCCCATGCAACACTACAAATAAAGTCAGTTAATCCAATGAGATTCTCTATAAGAGGAAAACCAGATACTTTCGTGAAGGTTCTTGGAGAAAGTTCTATGATCCAAAGTATTCTCGTAGAATTGGTTGACGATTTAAAATGCCTAGAAAATTTCACTATATTTAACAAAACAAGCTCTCAAAAAGACGCTATTATTGAAATTCCAGAAAATTTAATCGATTCACGTTTCATAGTTCAAACAATGGTTTCCGATGAACCGACTTCACCAACTTATGGGAAGTTAGAGCGAATGGAAGTTACTTTACCTCAATTAATCGATTTAGCAAATTATTCTATGATGACAGGTCTGAAAATGTTCGGACCAATGAATGAATTTTCCAATTTCTGTCCACATTGCGGGAAAAAATTACCTCATGGTAAAAGCGGTTTCTGCATTCATTGTGGAAAGAATTTAGAGTAATTAGTTCGCTGAATTAATTTATCTTTATTTTTTATTTCTTAAAAGGGTGAAATCTATTTCCAAATCTTCATATTTAAGATATTTCCGGCAGCTGGGACAAATGTTTTTTGCTTTTATTTCCATGATAAGATGTTCTAAATGATACGGTATTTTGCAATGTTCACAATAAATAATCAATTCATTATACTTTATTGGAATCATACAAGAATGGCATATCAGAGGTTCATATCCACAATCCGGACATGTTGTTTCTTTTACATTGAACTCAGTTGAACAGTAAAAACAATTATGTTTGTCTCCATTATTCGAAATATCAAATATTCGTAGAATTCTTTCATTATTATGGGTAAAATTACCAATTCTTTTCAAAATACTGCTTTTTTGCCAACATTGTAGAATATCCACAATCTTTTCTTCTCTAATTTTCAGGTTAGCAGATAAATCTCTAATTTCTACTTCGGACTGGTCGTCTAAAAAGAACAGAATTCTAAATAATTTCTTCTTATCATTTTCTATCTTCTCTTTTGAAGCACCTTCTGTTGAAATAATTACACTTTTAATTCGCTGCACTCCAAATACAATACTTGTTATCATTATAAACAAACCAATAATCATCAAACTGATTGTCCAATATGGGAAATGAGGATAACTATTTGGATTATTTGGGTCAGTATTTCGATCAACCTCTTCTCCATCCGAAAAACCATCCCCATCTGTATCTGCCACTAATGGGTCTGTTCCGTAGATGTTCACTTCATCTCCATCTGAAATTGTGTCATCATCTGTATCCCAATCTAAAGGATTTGTTTTATGGAAATTTACTTCATCTCCATCAATTAACCCATCTGCATCCGTATCCTTATTGAAGGGATCTGTGCCAAAATCTTTTTCTAATTGGTTGGATAATCCGTCAAAGTCAAAATCACCTGAGATTATTTCCATTGTATTATCCCTTTCGATAGCGTAGATATACTCCTGATTCTCTGAAAAACCCGTATAATACTTTTCAGTACCGTATGCAGCTATTTTTACAGGATTTTCACTTTCTGAAATATCATAGATTTTCACAGGTGCATATGTACCATAAGTATATTCTAAATTAGCATAAGCAAATAACATCTTTCCAGCAAGATAAAGTCCCCCAAATCCATTATCATCTATGTTCTCAAGAACCACAATTTCATGTGGGTTTGAAATGTCTACAATTTTCAAATAGATTGCTGCAATGTAGGCTATATTTTCAATAATTGCAAAACTTGAACCCCTAATCATTGTTATAGAATCTGTGATTTGTGGTGAATTTATATCAGTTATATCTATAATAGTAAATTTGGAACTAGAATCTTTATTGAAGAGATTCGTCTCAAGTACATAAATAAATTCATCTTTAACGCTAATTTCGGTTGCAGCTAGGTAAGTATTTATTTGATTAATTTTTAAAGGATTATTTGGATTGGAGATATCGATAATCTCAACTCCATCAAACCCATCCGCAAGAAACAAATAATCGTCGACTATGCATACATCTAAAGCATTTCCTCCGTCAAAAAAGAGACCTATTCTTACTGGATTTTCAATATTGCTTATATCCACGATTTCTAAACCTAACTCAAGATTAGCAATAAATAATAGATTATTAGCAACCTCAAAATTGACAATATCACCACCTGCATCATATTGCGAAACAAACGTGGGATTAAGTGAATCACTACAATTAATGATTTTAATACCGCCCCATCTTTCCGCAATAAAAACAAAATCATTATCATTTTCCAAAGTTTGAGCAACTCCTCCACAAGTATGGGTTAACTTTATTGGATTTGCCGGTGTGCTCAAATCAAATATTTCTAAACCATCTCCTACTTCTTCTATTACAAATAGGCTGCTACCATTTATCGAAAGACCGACTGGCAATCCTCCATCACTAAATGTAGATAGTATTTTTGGATTCAAAGGGTTACTGTGATTAATAACAATAATACCACCTAACGAATATGGTTCATAGCTATAGTTTCGGGTTGTAGCAATAATTGTAGTATTACCAGAAATAACTAATTCTATTGGAACTCCTCGATTAATTTCCAGTTCGCTAAGTTCTATTGGATTGCTTTTATTACTAACATCAATAATGGTATAATCATTTTCTTTAGATGTAAGGTATACATAATCATTCGCATAAACAATATCTGTGATTATTTTATCTAAAATTAATTCGGATTTTTTCACTGGATTTTCCGGGTTTTGAAAGCTATAGATCATTAATCCGGTCTTGGTTCCAATGTAAAGGAAATCATTACAAGCATCAATTCCTCTTACTAATTCCGATGAAAAATATATATAACCTAGATTAAATTGATCTCCAAGGTTTTCAAGGTCATGAATTTCTACATTGAAACCAGTTGTGCAGTAAAAAAAATCTCCATCTATATCAATATCCTTTCCACCATTAACGTATTCTGCATGATATAAATTAGGATTCATGATATCTGCAACATCTATGATATAAATTTCATCATAGGCTGAATACGTACAATATAATTTGTTGTTATTATAGATGATTTTACTTGGTTGTATATCAGTACGTATATTCATAGTATTCTCTAAAATAGGTTCTAAAGGATTAGATATATTGTAAAAAAATAATTTATTTTCACCAAGAACATACGCAATAGAATTTGCTACACATACATCAATCATTTTACCCAGAAGATTATTTTCGAAAAAGGCTATTGTTTCATATTCTCCAGCTAAAGGAATAACATTACTGGAAATAGTTTTTTGGGTTGAAAAATCATTATTCGCAGAATTTTTATGGAGAACATTTACTGAAAAAAACATGGAAAAAACTAAGATAATGAATAGTGGAAATACTATTAGTTTTAATCCATGCTTTTTGTAAAGTATTCTCATAGAATTATTCCCCTTTTAACAAGTAAATACTATGTTAAATTAAGATTTCTTAACCGTGTCAATAATTACACTTAATTGAATAATTGTAATGGTAAACTACTTAAAATAAAACAATTGAATTTTTATAAACGAAAAAATGGAAGTAAAAAATAAATGAGAATTCAAATATCTTCAACCTCAGGTTTTGCTAAACTAGCTAAATTAAAGGAGAATTCAAAGATAGTTGAAACACCAACCATTATGGCAATTTCAAAAAAATCGGATGCTTTTTTTTGGGCGATTGGCGATCGAAAAGAGAGATTTTCACTGAATCTTCCTCCAAGATATTTATCAACTGAATTATCTATGACTGAAGATTATGATTTTCAATTCATAGCAAATTTATTCATGCACAAATCTTTATCGGAGAATATAATTGAAAAACAATTAAATAAAACACTAGAAGCTCTCCGGAATTCCGTTGAAAGCTATTCAAAAGAAAATTCATTGGTTATTATTCAACCCACAAAGTCAGAACGAATCTTTGAAAAGATTTTGAATGAGCTAAATGATCTTGGATTACAAAATATAGCGATAACTAATCTTTTACCAATGATCAATAATTCTCGCCAGATGATTGATTTTATTGCTAATTTAAAAATAGCGCTTCCTTTTAACAGTTTATTATTTCTATTATCTCCAATACCTCATACTCATATGCCAATATTGGCTTATTCTGGGATAGATGTTTTTTCGAATGGTTTTGCAAATATCGCCGCGAAACAGCGTTTATATTTAACTGATGCCGGTGGAAATAAGTTAGAAGATTTGAATGAATTAACTTGTTTTTGTGAAATGTGTTCAAAGCATACAGAACCAGAAGATTTCATTTCATCAATTACTAAATCCAAAGTTGGTGAACTTTATCCACTCATAATACACAATGAACTGATATTTGAAAAGAAAATACGCGAAATTCGTTCTGCAGTAAAAAAACAAAATCTAAGAGGATATGTTGAACAAGCAATACAAATTAATCCCTTTAGTGCAGGTGCTTTAAGACTATTAGATAAAGAATGGTCTGATTGGTTAATTGCAAGAACACCAACTTGGTCAAATGTGCCAATAAAAAGCATTACTTCATATGGTTTTACTCGTCCCTCAATTAGTGAATTTCAAAGAAGAATTCATGAACGATTTATCATACCAAGTTCAAAAAAAGTTATAGTTATTTTACCTTGCTCAGCTAGAAAACCATATTCTCAATCAAAAAGCCATCAGAAATTTAATACTGCAATCAGTAGTATAGCCAACAACAAGAAGGGCTACATTCAGGAGTTAATCTTAACTTCCCCATTAGGAGTAATACCTCGAGAACTAGAATCAGTGTATCCTGCCGCACATTATGATATTCCTGTTACAGGTGATTGGTCATATGAGGAGAAGCAAATTGCAATAGATCAACTTGTGGGTGTTTTATCCGATATTGAATCTGATGTGACTATCATAGCACACATAGCCGGAGAATATATCGAATTATGTCAAGAAACAGAAAAAATCCTGGAACGATCATTTATTTACACCTCTAAAAATTCACGAGCTACTACAGCTACTTCCTTAGATAGTTTAACAAAAGAAATCAATAAAGTAGTTGAATCACTTCCCACGATGAAGTTCTCAGCTGACACAAATAAAATACGAAAAATAGCTGATTATCAATTTGGGTTAAGTGTTGGAGAAGCAATGTTTCCTGAGGTTTATTCTCTAAAGGGCAGACCTCCATTACCATTTAAAATTCTGAGACAAAATCAACAACATGGCGTGATACATTATACTACCGGAAAGTTAACTCTTTCAATGAAAAACGGTGGAATACTGGCTAAAAAGAAAAAATACTTTGTTATGTTTGATGGGGAGAAACTTGAAGGATCAACTCTCTTTGCAGTTGGTGTCAAGAAAGCAGACCCTGAAATAAGACCATCAGATGAAGTAGTTATTGTGGATAAAAATTATACTCTCCTTGCTGTCGGTCATGCTCTCATATCTGGACGAGATATGGAAACAGTAAAATTTGGTGCAGTTGCCAAAATTAAAAACAAAGTCAAATAAAATGATAAAGTAATTTGGAGTGAAAGAAAATGACTATACTCAAAGGAATTCTCACTGATCAATTATGTACTATGCGAGAAAAAGCATTGAGATTAAGGAAAAGTAGAGCTCCAAACAAAGCAATTGCTGCTTGGATAGAAGATGATAGATTGATCAATGGAGTAGGGAAAGCTCTAGTAATAATAATGAATTCTCGTGGATGTGATTGGGCTCTTGGGGATGGTGGAGGTTGCAGTATGTGTGGGTATTCAAATGATACTTCTGAAGTTATCACAGAAGAGAATCTAATTGAACAAGTTCAGAAGGTTCTGTCCGAATTTTCGGATAAAACTTTCCAATCCGTGAAACTTTTTAACTCTGGAAGTTTTCTAGATGAAAACGAGATTTCAATTAAAGCTCAAGATGAAATTATAAAAATGATCAGTAACCTAAGCCAAGTTACTGAAGTAATTGTTGAAACTAGACCTGAATTTGTTACTAAAAAGGCTCTAAAAAGATTGAAATCCATTCTTGGTAACGATAAAGAATTAGAATTGGGTATTGGTTTAGAATCGAGTGATGATTTTATCAGAATTAATTATATCAATAAGGGATTTCTTTTTGAAAATTTTAACAAAGCCGTAAAATTGGCTATTAAGAATAATGTACGAGTAAAAAGCTATTTGTTATTCAAACCACCTTTCTTAACTGAAAAAGAAGCAATAGCTGATACTATACAGTCAATCATTGATTCAATAAAAACCGGTGCAAGAACAATATCAATTAATCCGGTAAACATTCAAAATGGAACCCTAGTCTTCAAATTATGGAGAGATGACCTCTATCGTCCTCCGCGGTTTTGGAGTTTAAAGGAAATTATTAAAGTCGTTTGGCAAAGAATTGATGAAGAAGGATTAAGAAATCAAGTTGACAGAATTGTAAGTGATCCATCTGGAGCTGGTTCTCAAAGAGGAATTCATAATGGCCGGCATTGTGATAAATTTTTCATAAAAGCATTGAAGAAGTTTACTCTCACACAAAATCCAGAAGAATTGGATCAAATAAACTGCTGGTGTGAATTAGTTTGGAGAGAGCTGTTGGAATATGAAGAAGTATCTCGAGATTCCTCTCTTAGACTAGTAGAAAATGCAATTAACTTATTAAAGTAGACTTTAGAAGTAACCTTTTAATTTAATTACAGATACAAATTATCTAGATGTATAGATAGATAGACTCTTTGAAACAATTATTTACTTGGTGGGATGAAAAATAGAAATAATATTTAAAGAATTTTCAGAAAAAGAATGCTATGATGGAAAGCAAATCTATCCATTATGGGCATTAGAACGATACGGAATCTCAGGAGATACTTTTGTCATTTTTAGAGGGAGTATGCGTTTAGAACAACAAGAAATGATTGATGTCAAAGATATTGTTCGTGAAAAAGATCTCGCAGACATACTTATTTCAGGTGACGATTGCATCCATTTTATCATTGAGATGTTTGATGACCAACCGGCAAATTTGAAAGTAGCATATCATAGGCTACATCTGTTAGCATTCATTACTCAAAGAATTCTCGAAAAAGAATTAGCAATTGAAATAATTAAAAAAGGGACCGATCTGTATTATGATGAAAAGAAGATCAACGTAGGCATTGCAACAAGCTCAAACAATTCTACAAAAATCCATTTTGGATTAAACATCGTTTCATCGGGCGTACCTGATTACGTTAAAGCAATTGGTTTGCAAGAGATAAAGGACAATATTTCACTAGAAACCATAGCAAAAATGATTGCTGAAAATTTTATTGGTGAATTAAAAGCAATAAGTGAAGATACTGTAAAATCAAGAACATTTTGAGGAAATATCACATGCCATTTGAAATTGAATTTGAGGATCCTAGAATCGGTTTTGCCTCTGCTCACTTTATAGTAGGTCATGACAAGTGCGGAAGATTGCATGGACATAATTATTTCATAAAAGTGCAATTAAAAGGTGAATTAGATGAGCAACATATGGTTTTAGATTATGGTGATTTGAAAACCGAATTAAAAAAAATAACCAAAAAATTGGACCATAGAGTACTAATACCCTCTAAAGCAGAAGGTTTAGATGTGGAAGAAAAAAATGAATCTATTCAAGTTATTTCTTGTAATAAACGTTATTTATTTCCCAAAGAAGATGTGGTATTTTTACCATTAGAAGCAACAACTTCAGAAGAGCTATCAAGATATTTTCATTCCATCCTCAAAGAATTGTGGCCTCAATTTGTAATAACGGTGAATATTGAAGAAGCTCCTGGTGCTAGTGCAACATATTCAGATGAATAAAAAAAAGCACTAAAATACACTAGCATTATTATATCTCAAAAGTGGTTTCTGTACTATGTAAGAGAAAAGCTTTGAAAGAGTTGATCTTCCAAATGACACACGAAAATACAGACGAAAGTTTCTATTTAGAATACAAACCAAAATACAAAGTATATCATGAATTAATGGCAAAGCGATTGACTAATGTGCTGTTGGTTTCAAGTATTTATGATAGTTTTATGTTAGAAGAGGATGGAAGACTCTCTGATCAAATATATGAAGAATTTCAGAATTTGAATCTACGAACATTGCCTAGAATTACTAGGGTTTCATCTGCAAGAGAAGCACTTGATTTACTACAAAAAAAGAAGTATGATCTCGTCATAACTATGAGACGAGTAGGTGATATGGATGCTTTCTCATTTGGCAGTGCAGTTAAAAAAATCCGTGAAATTCCTGTAATATTATTACTAAATAGTGTTGTAGAAATAAAGTACCTACCAGGTCCTGAAAATAGAGGTGGAGTTGATAGGACATTCGTTTGGAACGGTGACTCTAAAATATTTGTTGCAATCATTAAACATCTAGAAGATAAACTGAATGCTGATTATGACACTAAAACAGGTCAAGTAAGAGTATTCATTTTTGTAGATGACTCAGTCAGATTTTATTCATTATTGTTGCCCGAATTGTATGCAGAGATAATGATGCAAACACATAGATTGATTTCTGAAGGGACAAATGACTTTCAAGATTTACTGAAAATGAAAGTAAGACCAAAAATCTTGTTGGCCGAAACTTACGAAGAAGCTATTGAATATTATAATAAATACAATAAATATGTTATGGGTATTATCTCAGATATTGAATTTACTAGAAAAGGCGAGTTAGATAAATCCGCCGGATTTTCTTTTACAGCTAAAATTCAAAAAGATTGGCCAAATATGCCTATAATTTTGCTCTCGAGTAAAGATTCTTACCGAAAGAAAGCTATGAAAAATAATTGTTATTTTATACACAAAAGATCACACGGGATGTTATGGGATATACGTAAATGGTTGTTAGATTACGTTGGATTTGGTGATTTTATTTTCAAATTACCAAATGGAAAACAAATTGGAAAAGCTAGAGATGTAATAGATTTTCATAAAAAAATCGCTAAAGTTCCAATTGATTCATTAATTTATCATGGCACAAATGATCACTTTTCAAATTGGTTAATAGCAAGAGGAGAATTCGAAATAGCTCAGATATTGAAACCTAGAAAAGTTTCTGAATTTTTCAGAGGTGAATTGAGAGATTTCCTTCGGAATACCATT
Source organism: Candidatus Heimdallarchaeota archaeon (assembly GCA_018238155.1). GTDB lineage: Archaea > Asgardarchaeota > Heimdallarchaeia > JABLTI01 > JABLTI01 > JABLTI01. The sequence continues at coordinate 37,431 of JABCTZ010000003.1, forward strand.
AACGAAATTGTGCTTGAAAAAACTAGAGGAATAATTAATGATTTCTCTAGAAATAACTATCATCCAGAAACATTGTTTCTAAGATTAAGACCAGGCTCATTGGGTGGAAAAGGAAGAGGAATTGCTTTCTTAATGTTTCTTTTGAATACCTTTCTCTCTCCAAAAGAGTTCGAAAAGGTTTCAATTGAAATACCAAAAACAATTGTAATTGGTACTGATGAATTTGATAAATTTATGGCGAATAACAATCTGTATGATTTTGCTCTATCGGAAGCATCGGATCAAATAATTAAAGATAAATTTGTTGCTGCAAAACTCTCTTCCAAATTAAAAGATGATTTAAAATTTCTATTGAAAAAATTAAAGGGACCATTAGCAGTAAGATCTTCAAGTTTATTTGAAGATTCTGCATATCAACCTTTTGCCGGAATTTTCAAAACATACATGATACCAAATATAGGTCCAAATAATGCTCGACGCTTAGAGCAGTTATTTACTGCAATAAAATTGGTTTATGCTTCTCCATTCCTAAAAATCGCTAAATCCTATGCTGATTCAATCGGACAAACAGTCGAAGAATCCAAAATGGCTGTTGTAATTCAAAACGTGGTAGGGCATGAGCACAATAATCGCTTCTATCCTGACTTTTCTGGAACTGCTACTTCGTACAACTACTATCCTTTGGGAGATAATATGAAACCAGAAGACCGAATTGCTCATATCGCTTTAGGGTTAGGTAAAATTATTGTAGATGGCGGAGCAGTACTTCATTTCTGTCCAAAATACCCAAAAACAAATTTCTATTCAACACCTGATATTTTACTAAATCAAAGCCAAAGAGAATTCTACGCTATTGATATGACTAAAGAAGAATTTGATTTTTCCACTGACGACCCATTTCTTATTCAGCTTGATTTTGATGCCGCAATTCAAGATAAAACCCTGACAAAGATTGCAGATACATATGATTTCAACAATAAAATGTTAAGATCAGGTTATTTTGGTGAAGGTTCTCCTGTAATTACTTTTAATAAGCAATTGAAATTAGAGACTTTACCTTTATCAGATATCATTACTAGAATCCTTTCTCTTGGTGAACAAGCTATGGGTTGTTCAATAGAAGTTGAATTTGCGGGTAATTTCAGTCAAAAATCTGATGAAAAGGATAAGATCTATTTATTACAGATTCGACCTTTCTTGCGCCAAGAAGCCCAACTATTAGAGGATTCAGAACCAGTTGAAATTGAACAAATTTTTGTTTATTCAAATCAAGTATCTGGTAATATGGTTCGAAAGGACATTCAAAATATCGTCTATGTTAAACAAGAATCTTTCAATAAAATGAATACACTAGACATTGTTCAAGAGTTAGATAAAATAAATGCAAATCTAGTAAAAAATAATATTCCATATATTCTCATAGGCTTCGGTAGGTGGGGGACCGCTGATAGATTTCTTGGTATTCCTGCTAAATGGAATAATCTAAGTGGTGCAAAAATAATCATAGAAGCAGAATTAGCGAATTTTCAAGTTGACTTTTCGCAAGGAAGTCATTTCTTCCAAAACATCATAACTTCAAATATTGGTTATTTTCATCTGAAGCATAATTTGCAAGATCACAAAATCGATTGGTCTTGGTTAGAAAAACAAAAGGTTATTACTGAAACGAAATATTTGAAACATGTTCAAGTAAAATCTCCTCTTATAATAAGGATAGATGCTCAAAAAAGAGAAGGTTATATTATAAAACCTTAAATTAAGTTAGTAAGTTAGAATAGTAATTTGTGGAAAAACTTCGCGGAGCCATAATCAAAATGCAATTATTTCCCTTAAGCACACCTTTGATAACAACTGATGATACTCTCTATGCTGTAATATTAAACGCTTTAAAATCCGCAAAGGTTACTTTGCAAGATGGTGATGTTTTAACAATTGCGAGTAAAATAGTTAGTGTCACAAGAGGATTGATTGTTCATAGTGCTGATATCGAGATTTCTGAAGAAGCTAAAAAGTATTCTGAAATAACTAAACTTTCACCTGAATTTATGGAAGTATCAATTAGGGAATCAGATGAGATTTTAGGTGCTTGTTGGGGTGCTCTTTTAACGAAACGTCAAAACAATTTGATGCCAAATGCCGGTGCAGACCAAAGCAATGCTCCGGATGACATTATCATTATTCTTCCCAAAGACCCATCAAAAATTGCTCGAGATATTCAAAAATTCCTTGAAGGAGAATTCAATTGTAAATTAGGCATTATTATAGGCGATAGTCGTGTTCAACCATTACGACGAGGAACAAGTGGTATAGCTTTAGGTGTTGCCGGTTTTGTGCCAGTTATTGATGACCGTGGTAGACGAGACTTGTATGGTCGAGAAATGAAAATGACTAGAAGAGCGATTGCAGATAATCTAATGTCTGCTGCAGAAATTCTTTCAGGGGAAGTAGATGAAAAAGTACCTTTGGTTTTGATACGTGGTGCTCCTATAATTCTTACAGATGAAGATTTAACGGAAACAATGTCAATTCCGCCGAATGAATGTATGTATTTCAGTACATTTCTGAAACGCAATAAAGAAGAGTAGTGCTCGTATCAGTTAGGTGATTTGCTTGACAACAAAAATATCTGTTTTCATTAGTAGAATCAACACTCATTACGGTGAACAGAAATGGACTCGTTGGCGCGAACCGGTAGGAGAGCTAGTTCGAACCATTCTCTCTCAAAACACTACTGATAAAAATAGCTTAAAAGCATACGCAAATCTAATAAAAAAATACCCTACATGGGAAGATCTAATTCTTGCTGAAGAAAAAGAAATTGCTGAAATAATTAGAAGTGGTGGATTAGCAAATATTAAAGCTAAAAAAATAAAAAAAGCACTCATTGAAATAAAACAGCAGAGAGGTACAATCGACTTAGAATTCCTTGCTAATTTTGATGTTCAAAAAGCAGAAGAATACCTTGTTTCATTTGATGGTGTTGGACCAAAAACAGCTGCTTGTGTGCTAATCTTTTCATTCAATTTTCCAATCATGCCTGTAGATACTCATGTTCATAGAGTCTGCAATCGTTTGGGTATGGTTTCAACTAAAAGCAGGGAGAAAACTCAAGAGTTGATGAAATCTCTTATTCCTTCTGAAGAAATGTACAATTTCCATTTGAATATCATAGAACACGGCAGAAAGGTCTGCAAAGCTGGAAAACCAAGATGCTCTGAGTGTTTTTTAAATGATCTCTGTGCCTTTTATACCGTTACCACGGGAAAATAATTCTTAATCTTTAATAAAAGAATAAACCTAATCATTTTAAGAGTGTAATACGATATATTCTCTAAGAAATATCGAAAGCATAACTTGCTTGGATGGATGGCAATTGATTCAGGAAACAAACAACTTACTGGTTCAGGAAATTACTGCTCAGAATGTTTTAAATTGGTTGTTACCTGCTATCGGCACTGTTGCTGCCATTGCTTTATTGGTTTATTTATGGCGTTATATGCGGAAAGAAAATCATGCGGGAAGAATTTCGGATTTCAATGAAAAAGCATTTAAAAAACTAATCAAGGAAGGAGAACAACCTGGATTTTGTGAAGATTGTAAAATTCCTATGAGAGTGGAAATCCATTATAAAGACTTTATGAAAGACACAGGTGATTTTTTGGTGAACCGAGAAACAGCTATTCATACTTTGAAATCTTTTGTTGACTGTTCACGCATGTCTCAAGAGGATATGGATTCAATATTACTTTTCTTTGATTCTCATCCTAAGCTTGAGCAACAGCTATTCAAGCGATATAAATGTCCAAATTGCAACAAATTGACCGTTTTACCATATCTTCAATCATCAGATTAAATCGTTTTTAAATGTTTAAATTGCAATGAACCGTAACAATTTTATTTGATTACACTTTGATTTCAATATCAAATCAGGAGTAGTCTTAATGGAATTACTAGCAATTTTCTTTATTCTTATTCCTATTGCCCTCGCAATAGGTATTTTAGCAGCACTCATTGGTATTGGCGGTGGAGTGTTAATGGTTCCAATCCTCGCTTATGTTGTTTTTGAAGTAATGGTTATTGGTACCGCAGAAATTATCTCAGACCCAAATTTAATTATGAAATATGCGACAACGATTTCAAGTTCGGTGATTATATTTACCGGATTATCAAGTACTGTTGCGTTCAGTATACAGAAACGAGTTGATTTTGTTGTGGGTGGATTATCTGCAGTATTTGCTGTTGGTGGAGCAATACTGGGAAAATGGACACAAACACAATTTGATAATACTGTTTTATCTATTATTTTTGCCGTGTTGTTGATAGCAACTTCTATTAGAATGTTTTACAAAGTGCTGACACATTATTTACAGAATAAAAAACAATCTGCTGATACTCTTGAAGAAGAAGAAGAAGAAGATTGCGAACCAGTTTCTTTCCAAGAAATTGCAACACCCTCTGATCTTCGTCAAGAAACTTCAATATGGATGAAACTAACTCGTAACAGAGTTCTTGAAGATAATTGTAATGAAACTTGGAATTATGATGCTAAATTATATCTGACTCCATTAGCATTCGCCGGTGGATTTGTTGCTGGAATTGCCGGGTTGGGTGGGGGCATTGTCATGGTGCCTATACTCCATATAGCTATTGGTTTACCGATGCATTTTGCAGCAGCAACATCTGCATTTGTAATGATTTTTTCATCGATTTCAGCTGTCTCTACAGCAGCAATTAAACAAGTGGTAAATATGAATATTATTTGGTGGCCATATGTTGCTGGGCTAGTTGTTGGCATAATCATTGGCACTCAAATTGGAGCATTATTTGCAAAACGGATGAAGTCTCAACCATTAAAAATTATTTTTGCTACTGCAATGTTAACTGTTGGAATTTGGTCTATTATTAAAGCAGCATTATTAATTGCTTGATAGGGGAATTAAATTTTTATTCTTCTATTTTTCTTTTTCTTTCAAAAACATCTCAAATGGAAAACATTATTAGTACCTATTCTATTCCGTAGATGTAAGTTCGTCCCCTCATAGAACTTACAATTAGGATGGTATGGAAATGACTGAAGTAACTGATTTACACGTACTAGCAAAGATGTCAAATGGAACCCCAAATGAGGATGATGCATTTATACTTAGAGATTCAGGTAATGGTGAAACAAAAATCAAAATTCACAGCTTACATGAACTCGTTGATGTATTATCTGCCATTCCAACTGCTGAAATTTTTCCTGCCCTATGTAGAATAGATAACGGGGATTTTGAATGTGATATTGCTTTATGGATCCATTATGTTCTCGGTGATGCTGTTTTATCAGCAAAAATTCTAAACCTAGTTAGTGAATATCACAGTAATCCTGAAAGGTTGAGACTTGAGACATTCAATTTGTGTTTTAATAGGTATCTCAATTTTCAAGAAATAACACTATATTCTGATGACCTAATTCACCTCAATGATGAGAAAGTTCCTCCTACAGACATCTAATTTAGTAATAAACCTCTCGTTTTCCAGTTAAGCCTTCAAATAATCTTTTTTGATAGTAAAGTTTCAAAAAGAAAGTGTAGAAGCAGTTCTTCCTTGTTTTATTAACCGCTTTCTTTAATATTACCTGAAATCAAAGGTATAATTAGACTAATTTTAATTGGAGGAAAAAAACAAATGAAATATCGTAGTGTAGGAAAAAGTGGTTTAAAAATAAGTGAAATTTCATTAGGTTCATGGTTGACTTATGGTGGAACCGTTGAAAATGAAATAGCAAAAAAATGTATGGCTGTAGCGATTGAACAAGGAGTTAATTTTATTGATTCAGCAGAAATCTATGCAAAAGGAGATGCTGAAAAAGTTATTGCTGAATTCTTAGCTGAAGGGACAGTGGATCGTAAAGATCTAGTTATTTCTAGCAAAGTTTTCTGGCCAATGAGTGAAGATATGAATCGGTGGGGTTTAGGTAGAAAGAATATTAAGAATGCTATTGAAGGAACACTCGAGCGATTGAATCTCGATTATATTGATATCTATTATATGCATCGATATGATTACATGACCCCTGTCAAAGAAACAATCGAAGTTCTCGATGATCTTGTTCGAGATGGGAAAATTCACTATTGGGGAACTTCTGTTTGGACTGCAGCACAATTAGAACGAGCTAATGCTGTTGCTAAAGAATTGAAAGCTCACAAACCCATTGTTGAGCAACCAATGTATAATATGTTTAGCAGGCACATAGAATTAGAGATTATGTCCGTAGCAAAAACTCATGGTATGGGTTTTACTGTCTGGTCTCCATTGGGTCAGGGTTTATTGACTGGAAAATACAATGATGGTATTCCCGAAGGAAGCAGAGGTAGTAGATCAGAATCAATTAAAAAATATCTCACTGATGAAAATTTGTTGAAAATCAAAAAACTTGGCGAGATAGCTAAAACACTTGACATTACAATGGGTCAGTTAGCTTTAGCTTGGATTCTAAGACGACCTGAAATTTCTGCTGCAATAATTGGTGCATCAAAACCAGAGCATGTTATTGAAAATGTTAAAGCTTCTGATGTTACTTTAACTAAAGATATTTTAGAACAAATTGAAGAGATATTGGTTAATGAACCTGAATGGCCTCTTACTTATAAACCAAATAAATACTTTTTAGACAAGATGAGATAAGAAACCCTCTTATCTTCCTCTTTCTTCACACACTAAAACATTGTAGAATAATTGAATTTATTTAGCATATAACAATTCTTTTATATGACATATATTTCACATCATTTATGATTCCAATTTTTTCACTAACCAAAATACTCGATTCTCTAGTTCTTATGCAAATAGTACTAGAGGGATCTATGCATGGGTATGCTTTGACTTCTTCTATAGAGGAAAAATTTGGTTGGAAACCAAGTCAAACAGCGGTCTATAATACACTTCGCTCTCTGGAGAACGAAAACATGGTTTCTGTTGAAGAAAGAATCGAAAAAGGACGTGCTCAGAAAGTTTATTCAATAACAGAACGGGGACGACAATCCTTCGAAGAGACTCGAAAGGAAATGAAAAAACATGTAATGAAGAATTTTTCACAATTCCTTTCATTTGCTCAGCTGGTGAGTGAAATAGAGAATTTGGAGGAATCAGAAATTTTTCAAAAGAGAATTTACGATATATCAGAAAATTTGAGGAGCATTTATCTTCTGATATTTCTGCTAACAAAAGAAGCTCCTGTGGAAGCTCAGATATTTATTGAGGATACTCTTACTTCCCTCAAAAATCTAGCTGAAAAATTAGATATTAAATTCCAAGAAGAGGAAAATACTGTTGAATGAATATAATAAAATTGGAGTAAAAAATCTATGATTAAATTATTAAAATATACAAAACCATATCTGCTCTTGGTTCTTTTTTCCATTGGCTTATTAGCTGCACAAGCAAACCTAGACTTAGCTTTACCTGATTATCTTTCCGACATAATTGATACCGGAATTCAACAAGGTGGTGTTGAAAGCGCAGTCCCAATTGCATTTCGTCAAAGTGAGTTGGACCGAATTTTTATTTTCACACCCTCGGATAATCATACCACCGTGCTTGCAGAATATACTTTAGTAGATGAAAACTCGTCAGATTATGATACTTATATTGATGATTACCCCGTACTTGAGAATGAGTCAATATTAGTTTTAAATAAAATTAAACAAGACAAGAAAGATGAGCTTCATCAGATACTAGTAGAACCTACTGTAGTTGTTTTTACTCTGAAACAAGCACTGGCTAATCCGGAAAATGCGACTATGGTATGGATTGCCCTGAATATTTCAGATCCTACAGGTCTTACTGAGGAAATTTTCTTTAGTATTTTAGAAGGCTTGCCGCTTGCTAATCGAATGCTTCTTTCCCAAGCAATCACCAAGAATTTCAAAGCAATAGGAGAGACCATGCTTGACCAAATCGCTGCTCTTGCCGTGGGGTTAGAATATGAAATAATAGGGTTAGATATCGATAAATTACAGAGTAATTATATCTTCAAAGCTGGGGGATTGATGCTACTAATGACTCTGCTTTCTGTGCTTTGTACGGTCACGGTAAGCTTTCTTGCATCAAGAACGGCTGCAGGGATGGCTCGAGATATTCGTAGTGATTTATTCAAAAAAGTTGAAAACTTTTCAAGTAACGAATTTGATACTTTTTCAACCGCTTCATTAATCACTCGTTCTACCAACGATGTTACTCAAATTCAATCAGTTACTGTTATGATAATTCGAATGGTTTTCTATGCACCTATCTTAGGTGTAGGAGGAATACTTCGAGCATTGGATAAAAGTTCCTCAATGTGGTGGCTTATTGCTATTGCAGTTGGTGTATTGATATTGTTAGTACTGATTGTCTTTTTCATTGCTGTGCCAAAATTCAACAAAATGCAAGCTCTAACAGATCGTATCAATTTAGTTGCTCGTGAAAATCTAATCGGTATGCTGGTTATTCGCGCATTTAATAGAGAAAAAATTGAAGAAAAGCGATTTGACAACGCAAACAAAGATTTGACATCTGTTATATTGTTTATCAATAGAGTGATGGTTATTCTGATGCCAATTATGATGCTAATTATGAATGGTCTAATGATCAGCATTATTTGGATAGGCTCACATGAAGTCGATGCAGCCGCTATGCAAGTAGGTGATATGATGGCATTCATGCAGTACGCAATGTTGATTGTATTTGCATTTCTGATGTTAACAATGATGTTTATCATTTTGCCTAGAGCCGTGGTATCCGGAAGACGTATCAACGAAGTGTTAGTCACAAAGCCAACAATCACGGACCCAGAGGACCCAAAAATCTTTTCTGAATCTTTCAAAGGAACAATCGAATTCCGAAATGTTTCGTTCAAATATCCGGGTGCAAAGAAAAATGTTTTACAGAACATTACTTTTACTGCCCAACCTGGTCAAACGACTGCACTTATTGGGGCAACCGGTTCAGGAAAATCAACTGTTATAAATCTAATTCCAAGATTCTATGATGTAACTTCAGGTTCAATTCGGATTGATGGAATAGACATTAGGAAAGTGTCTCAACATGATTTAAGGGACAAGATAGGGTATGTTCCTCAAAAGAGTTCTTTATTCTCAGGTACTATTGGAAGCAATTTGCTTTTTGCAAATGAAGATGCGACAGATGAAGAACTTAAATCTGCATTAGAAATTGCACAAGCAACAGAGTTTGTTTTTGACAAATCTAATGGATTGGATCGTGAAATTGCCCAAGGTGGAATGAATGTTTCAGGCGGGCAAAAACAACGTCTTTCTATTGCCCGTGCATTGGTTAAGAAACCACCAATATACATTTTTGATGATAGCGTTTCTGCTCTAGACTTTAAAACTGATGCTGCTTTACGCAGAGCTCTCAAGGAAAAGACTGGAAATAGTACAGTACTAATGGTCACACAACGTGTTTCCACAATAAAAAATGCAGAGCAAATTCTAGTGATAGATGAAGGAAAAATTGTTAATAAAGGCACTCATGATGAATTGATGAAAACATGTGATATCTACAAAGAAATTGCTGTTTCACAACTTGAATTGGAGGAATTTGCTTGAGTCAAAATGGCACCCAAAAACAACCCAAAAGTAGACCTAGACGTACAGGTCCAATGGGTAGTATGATGCAAGGCGGCGAAAAAGCAAAAGATTTCAAAGGAACAATGGCTAAGCTGATCAGATATTTAGGTAAATATAGAATAATAATTATTATTGCTATTCTAATTGCTATAGCTTCTACAACTGCAAATATTATTGGTCCTAAAATCCTCGGAAGAGCTACTACTGAGCTTTTTGAAGGATTGATGGCTTCTATTCGAGGGACAGGTTCAGTTGATTTTGCTTATATTGGTAGAATAATGTTGATAACTTTATCACTCTATGTTGTATCTGCACTATTGTCATACATCCAGGGTTGGATTATGGCTAAAGTATCGACAGATATATCCTATCGTTTACGTAAAGACGTTTCAGAAAAAATGAATCGAATGAAACTCAAATACTATGATAGTACTACCCATGGTGAAATACTTTCAAGAATAACTAATGATGTAGACACGATCAACCAAACTTTGAGTCAAAGTATCACAATGATTATGTCATCTATAGTCACTATAATTGGTGTACTTGTGATGATGTTTACTATCAGCTGGAAGCTAACTTTGGTCGTTATGGCAGTAATTCCACTATCTGGTTTGATGATAGCTTTTATCGTAAAAAGATCACAAAAACATTTCAATCAACAACAAGAGTACTTGGGTCATGTGAATAGTCACGTAGAAGAGATGTTCGGTGGTCATTTAATTGTGAAAGCATTTAATGGTGAAGAACAGAGCCTCAAAACATTCTCAAAGTACAACTATACTCTACACAAATCTGCATGGAAATCACAGTTCTTTTCAGGACTAATGATGCCAATGATGACTTTTATTGGTAATTTGGGTTATGTTGCTGTCGCAATCTTTGGCGGTTATTTAACTAGCCAAGGCACCATCACGATAGGTGATGTTCAAGCTTTCATTCAATATGTGCGTTCATTCACTCGACCTCTTGGTCAGATTGCCAGTGCATCCAATGTTCTACAACAAACCGCAGCAGCTTCAGAAAGAGTGTTTGCATTTCTAGAAGAATCTGAAGAAATTGCTGATACCACTGAACCGAAAAAATTTGAAAATGTTACCGGTCTTGTAGAATTTAGAAATGTTAATTTCGGTTATCACAAAGATAAGACAATTATCAGTAATTTTTCAGCTATCGCAAAACCAGGACAGAAAATAGCTTTAGTTGGTCCTACTGGCGCCGGAAAAACTACCATGGTTAAACTTCTAATGCGTTTTTATGATGTGAACGATGGAGCGATATTAGTAGATGGGATCGATATTCGAGAGATAACACGTTATGACTTGCGTGATAATTTCGGTATGGTTCTACAAGATACATGGTTGTTTAATGGAACAATATTGGAGAATATTCGCTACGGACGTCTAAATGCTACAGATAAAGAAGTCAAAGCAGCTGCAAAAGCAGCTCATGTTGACAAGTTCGTTCATGCACTGCCTGGTGGATTTGACATGGAAATTAATGAAGAAGTGACAAATATCTCACAAGGACAGAAACAACTGCTAACTATTGCAAGAGCTGTATTAGCGGATCCACCTATCCTAATATTAGATGAAGCAACTAGTTCAGTTGACACTCGAACTGAAATTCTCATCCAGAGAGCAATGGATGACTTAATGAAGAATAGAACAAGTTTTGTTATCGCTCATCGTTTGTCCACAATCCGAAATGCTGATCTAATTCTCGTAATGAATGAAGGAGATATTGTAGAACAAGGTACTCATAAAGAATTACTAGCGAAAGATGGATTTTATGCAGAACTACACAACAGCCAATTTGATGTCATTAACAATAATTCACAACAACCAGTGCAACAGTCAAACGATTAGGATATCTAGAAAAATAATTCGTTTACAATAAGAAAAATTGCTGAGAAAGTGCTAAAATTACTTTCTTAAGCAATAGTTTTTTTTTATCTCCAATCAAAATAAACCGTTTCTACTTTCTCAGGTATTGGCACATTATTCATATTGAAAAAATCAAGGTTGATTTTTTTATCAAAGAAAAAGAATTTAGCATCTTTCAAAGGTTTCATATCAAAATATGGTATGTATGGTGTTTGTAATCCATACCAACCATGTTCTTCAGAAGTTTGGCAAAGATAGTTTGCTAAATCTCCCGCTTCTTTTGTTGTCAATCGATGAATATGAACCATATCAAGCCATCCGAATGGCAATCTATTTCCCATACCTGCTAGGATAAACTCCCAAGCTAACATGAATCCTTTTACTTTTCCATTATCATCTTCATGAACAACACAATTGACACAAGGGTTACTTAGTGTCCATTTCAAGTCAGCAAGTTCAGGAACTATGGATAACTCATTGCGACTCACTTGTTCCTGGATGATTTCAAACATATCTTGGATATCTTTTTCTTGATATTTTCTTATATATTTAGAATCGATTTTTTTGTATTTTTGAAACATTTTAAAAACTAATTTTTCATACCATCGCAATTTTACTACTTTGGAAACTTCATTCACATTAAAGGCTTTTATTACAAATTGAGTTAGTTCGATAATTCTTTGGAATGGTATTTTCAAATCTCTGGCAACAGCAGAGGAAACATCTATTCCATGATGTTGAGGTTCATGAAAAGAAAACCCTCCGTCATACCCTAATTTGTTGCCAGTTTCAAATAGCTTCTTTCCCATACCTTTGGCTAATCCTTTCCTTTGGTGTTGGGAATGAACACTTAACCAAGATGGTATAGCAAATTTGTAGGTTTTACCTAGAATTGAAAGTTTTCGAGGTATCCCTCCTAAGAATCCCACAATTTTCCCTGTTGGTTTATGAGTTGCTTTTATGAATAGATCTTTGTCAATAGATGGGGCACCATACATCATGTTGAACGTTTCTTCAGAAAAAGCGACTGATGCTCCTTCTTGAATTGCTGTTTCATCACTAAAGAAAGCTTGAGTGATTAGTTTTGCAAGCTCATCGAAATTATCTTTTTCAATCGTAAATTGTTCAATAATATAATCACTAATATCATTGGTCATTTCTTTAATCTCCTACTAATGAGTAATAATGTTAATTGACAGTTAGAATATTGTCGGAACTTTTTCAACAATCACTTGAAAATATATAAACTTTTTACTAAAAAACCACTAACATCAATGAAATTTACTAAAAAATTAGCTGTAATATTTATTCATTACATATTCATAGGCTTTTTTCTCAAGGTTCCGGAAATAGCTACTCTTTCCCTGTTCTACAAATTCTTGAATAATTGATCTAACTAATTTATTTGTAGAGATTTCATTAAACTCATCCTCTACCAATAGGCCAAAATCTCGAGCTGAATTTTCTACTAAATGAGCTGCCCTGTTAAAATCTTGACTCTCAAATTTCGAATCATGAATGACATTTCTTTTAATATAAGAAATCATCAACAAGAGTTCAGCAATTTTTAAGTTGGATTCTATTCTCCCTTCTGGTACATATCTATCAGCAACGAAGGAAATTCCTGACTCATAACCATATTTGTAACCTTTGATTGCCGGCCAAATAAGGCTCAACTTCTTAAATTGGTCAATATCAAAACTACCATTTTTGTTCTCATTCCCATAAAGCTGCTTATATTTTGGATAAATGTCAGGATAATTTGTTCTTATAGTTTCCATAAACTCGTTTTTATTTCTACCTGGTTTCAAAGTTAATCCTGCACAATTGACAAACTGTGCATCTACTTCCTTTGCCTTTTGATAAATTGAATTAACATTTTCTTCTGTATCACCAATAAATGGAAGACAAGGATAAAAATAGATCCCGGAAGGGATGCCTTCTTTCCGAAGAATTCTGATTGCTTCAAATCGTTCTTTTGAAGAACTTGCTTTAGGTTCGAATATTTTACGTGCTCGTTCATCTGCTAATGTAATGGTAAAATTCACACAAGCATACGATTCTTTATTGATCTTTTTTATCAGATCAATATCTCTGAGAACGAGTTTGTTTTTCGTGAGAATCCAAAGTGGTAATTGATAATCATAAACTATTTCAAGCAATTTACGAGTCATCTTTACTTCTTTTTCAGCCGGTTGATAAACATCACACACTCCCCCGCCTATAGCAATTATCGATTTAGGTTTACAATCTGATTTAACATCTCTCCTCAATACGGGAAAAAAATCTGTGATTGAAAATTGCTTTTTGCTATGAACTGATTTAAAACCTTGTTTTTTCAAGAATTTTATCAATAGTTCTGGAGCATTCGTTTTCACTCGTATTCGTTCTCCAAAATCTTCATGCATATAGTACTGTTCTGATTTTCCATCACAGTAGACACAATCATGATAACATCCTTGATATGGGTTGAGATATGTTTCTGCCCAAGAAAAAATCGATACTCCTCCCTGTCGTACTAGGGATTTTGCTTCATAATTTTCTATTTTCATAACAAGCAATTCTATAATGTTCTCTGAATACTAAATGTTTGTTGTTTTATACAGTAAATGATTTTTTGTCTTGTTTATTGACAATCAGTTAAATCACTTGAAAGAAGCACTTACTTTATTACTTCTTCTCTGCTTGTTTAACAACTTCTTCTGGGAGATGTATAGCAAATAAACATCTAGAATCACCATCTAGAATTGTTTCTAATACTTCAACTTCAATGGGTTGATTCAATATTACATCCCATTGATTCTTATAGTAACCTGCACTGCATTTGCAAAACTTTGAAGGCACATCTATTTCTCCCGTCTTCAGCGCTTCTCTAACCCACGCACAATGACAATAGAAATATTTTTTCATATTTTCATCTGTTTCATTTAGGGATTTCTTTGTCAAATAGGGGATTTTCTCAGTGTAAAGAATATTACCTTTTCTTACTCCACCTTCAATTTGTGGATTATTCTTCACATGCTTTACTACTTCATCATCAACTTCTTGAGTATAAAATAACGTTTGATCATCTCGATGCTTTTCTAAAATCTTGATAAAATTGGTATGTCTTTCAGCTAGATATTCATCAATATTCTTTGCCTCAAGGAACTTTTCTCTTTGCCTGTTATAGCTTTCCTTTGGAATACCATGAAGATTACTAACTAATATTTTATGACAAGTTTTTTCATCTAGATTTTCTTCAAGACGTTGAATAACTTTCTTTGTTATCACTGGTTTTTTCACTGAAAGTGTGCCTAGAACTGGGAAATCAATCCCTTGCAAAATTTTTTTGCTTTTTTCTTCTCCAACAACTTCAGATAATTCTCTTGTTAAATTTACAAGAACATCACTACCGTCTAATAATTCATATAATGCGATAAGCATATTTTCGTTCCCTAAGAAACCACAATATCTGATCAAAGCATAAAAAGTCTCTTTACTATTATTGCCGGTATCAATTAGATGTTGAGCATATTTATGAACGTCTTTCTCATTAACAGTATCAATATTCCTTCGAATATCGTGCAGAAAGTTATTGAAGTGTTCTATCTTCTCTATAGTCTCTTCAATTATTTCTTTCTTATACTCCTTCTCTTCACAGAATTTTCTAAAATCGTCAATATTCATTTCTAATATTTCCATTTGTTTATTGTTATTATACTAGGAGAGGTATATTAGATTTCTCATATTTTTGAGAATTATCTTTCACCTCGGTGGGAAATTTGCCCCCCTAGGAAGTATATTCTTTTTCAGCTTAAGATAGTGGTTTCTATCTATTTTTAAACAAAAAAAAAATTCGAATCAATTATTAATTTGGACTTCAATCAGCAAAAAAATGTAATCTTTATTTATTAGAAAGTAATAATATTGCATATGGAACTTGATAATGCAATTACAAATAGAAGATCAATACGGAAATTCAAACCTGACCCTTTGAATAAAGAGTCTATTGAAGCAATACTTGACGCTGGTAATAAAGCACCTTCTGCAAAAAATAGTCAGCAATGGCGATTTCATGTGTTTCATGGAGAGGCAAAGGATAATTTCGCTAAATTCTGTTTACAGGAATTTAAAAAAATAGAAAATCATCCTCAAGTACATCAGTACGCAAAAAACAGCTTTAAAATAATGGATCAGGCTCCAGTAAATATCCTTGTCTATAATGCTCATCCATTGCCATTTCAAGCAAAACCTGATATTCAATCAGTTTCAGCAGCAATTCAAAATATGTTATTGAAAGCATATAGTTTAGGTTTGGGCTCTCTTTGGATATGTGATATTCTCTACATTGATGCTGCAGTGAATGAATATCTCAAAACTGATATGCAACTTATTGCTGCAATAGCATTTGGTTATACAGATAGCAACCCAAGAGATATTAGAAAATTAACTGTAGAAGATGTAACAGTTTGGCATGAATAACTTAATTGCTAGTTCATTCTATTATAATTCCACTCCCAGAGCATTCGACCAAGCAAAAAAAGCATTTTATATTTATGAGGTAATCAACTTGACGGATTCGAAAATCAATGAAGAAGCTCATTTGCGAGATTTAGTTAGTAGAGAATCAGATAACGTTCAAGCATGGGCGAATCTCGGGAAAGTCTTGAATATCAAAAACGATTTCATTGGTGCTGCAGAAGCATTAAGCACCGCTTTAGAATTAAAACCAGATGATGAATGGATTCTATTTGAATATGGATATGCTCTAAGTATGCAAGATGATTTTGATAAAGCAGAGATGGTCTATCGTAAGCTTCTTACAACGAAACCAAACCAAATTAGTATCTGGTATAATCTAGCTTTGATTTTGAATAAAAAACAAGATTGGGAAGCTACACGAGAGACTTATTTGAAAATTATTGAACTTGAGCCAAACGATAAGCATTCTTGGTTAAATTATGGTGTTCTATTAAATAGATTGGGGGAGTTTGAA
Source organism: Candidatus Heimdallarchaeota archaeon (assembly GCA_018238155.1). GTDB lineage: Archaea > Asgardarchaeota > Heimdallarchaeia > JABLTI01 > JABLTI01 > JABLTI01. Next base: position 53,903 of record JABCTZ010000003.1, read on the forward strand.
GAAGCAGAAAAAGCTTTCAGAAAAGCATTAGCAATTGATTCAAAATACACAAAAGCAGCTCTAAATCTTGGTCTCTTATTAGAAGAGGATCTTAAAAAAGTAAGTGCTGCCGCAGAAGTGTACAAACAATCTTTCGCAGAAAACCCTTACTGTATTCTCTTACTGGTTCATTATTATAGAGCAATAGGAAACAATAGGTATCTACCAACAATTATCGATGCCCAACCAAAGAAAGATTTTTCTTTTGAAGGATTCAAAGCAGTTGTTGTAGATGAGATTGATAGTATCGGTAAAATTGAATACGACTACCTTTTGCTCCTATATGATGATAAATCGAGTGAACCTCTCTTTTATGTTTCTTTGGAACGAAACTCTCTATTCATAGAATTAGGTCCACCTTCCCATTTTCTATGTGGATTTGACGAAACTGGTCATCAGAATTATGGTGGTTTTGAGGAAGAAACCAATTTAGATAATTTTACAAAGAAGGCATTAGAAATTGTCGGAAACAAATACAAAATTGCTAAAGAAAAACTACATCTCAAATAATTAATTTTCAGTTTTATCATTAAAATAATGATTTTAGAGGAGAACCTGTACAATCTTCAATATCTGTTAACAAAAATTAGTTGTTTCTATGAAATTATAACGAGAATTTCATTGATATATTCTTTTAAATATGCTAATGTTTCAGTTTTCATTTGTTCTTTTTTCTGTTGATTCTGCCCATGAGCAATAGCTACGTCATAAGCATTGTAAGCTGTATGGAATTGTTGAATCACAGTTAAATTATCTTGAGATTGCTTTAAATGGTTTACAAATTCATTAACAGTAGCGATTTCAATTGCGTTTTGTAAAATTGTCCGAGCTTCTTCGTAAGAATTTGCTGCTGCCTTGAGCATAGCTTTTAGGTTGAGGAAGATGAGCTTGTAGGTAGTGGAATTTATTTCCTTAGTAATCTTCAATGCTTCTTCGACATCAACTGTAGCATCCTCCACCATGTTTTGGTCTAGTTCTATCATAATTTTTACTGCAAGATTTTTAATTAAAAATTCGAAATCCATTGAATCTTCTGTTGATTTGAGGATCTCATTTGCTTCATCTACGAGAGCAAGTGCTCCCCGCCAGTCATTCTTTGATTTAAATAATAAGAATGCGTATACAGTCTTTGTTTGAGCTGTAGATGATTTAATATCGAGTTCTTTTGCTAGTTGTAGTGCTTTTACAATCTCCACTTCCGCTTCCTCGAAATTTTCTAGTAGCGTTAATACTTCTGTAAGACTAGTTGAGAGTTGTACAGACCATGTCCGTAGATTTGCTTTCTTTGCAATTATAGCTGCTTCCTCGAAATTTGCAAGCGCTTTTTCATGCATAAGAAAGTCCTTGTGGAGATTCCCCATATTACCATAAGCACAGATAATTCCTCCAAGGCTCTGTGTTTTCTGACTTAATTCTAGACTTTGCTTGACATATTGCATTGATAAATCAAAATCTCCTTTAATGCGGAAAATTATTGCTAAAATATTTGTAACCCTACCGTAAACATTTAGTTCATATTTATTCATCGAAGGTATCTTTTCAATGACATCCAATGCTTCAAGTAGATATTTTTGACCTGTATTTAAGTCACCTTTTGTCATGTATATTATCCCAAGTGCTGCTAAAGCATCAAGTTTCATTGTTCCATCATTTGAATGATGTTCAATCAATTCCAAATACCTTTGTCTTCCTTCCTCGAATCTTCTCATTGCCATAAGAATGGTTCCCTCTAGTGATATTCCTTTTCCCTTGAGAAGAGAGTCATTGATTTGTAAGGCATTTCGTTGGATTCTTTTAGCATACATTAAGGCAATTTGAAATTCCCCTTGTCCCAGTTTTAATGTTCCAGCATCTAATAATCGTTCCATTTCCTTTCGAAATTCTTTTTTATACTTCTTGGAATATGGTTTCTTTTTTGGAATCATCAACTTACCTCCTATCTTAGCTATAATCTATTCTTATGTCATTTTTTTTCTAACTGATATATTATCTTCAATCTAATTAAATCAATTGGAAAAATCATCAGCAGGTAAAGGCTAAAATTTACTTAATAGTTTGATTCTAATCTATTTAATATCCTATAAACAAGAAAAGTTATCCAAGGAGAAGGCTCTTTTTTCTGCCCAAAATCCCATCCTTTGGATGCTCTCCAAACGGATTCAGCAGAAAAGAATCCATTGGTATCTGCTTTTGCCTTCATAATAGAAATCATTTCTAAAAATCGTTCATCTTTGTGCAAACTTTGTAGCTGGCTAAGGACGTCCATCAAATGAATTATGTCGTACCAATTCATCGGCGCTTTCAATTTTTTAAAATCGGTACCCATCCCAAATAAATATGGTTTACGTTCTTTCCGTTGATTCCATAAACCGAGTAGTACTTCTGCTCCTTCTCTTGAGATTTTATCATTCTTCCATTTTGGATGTTGAATTAAAGCTTTCAAAGAGATTAGATTAGCATACGGACAAGGATCACCTTTTCTTCCCGGTCCTCGAAATTTGCCTATTTTCTCAGAAGCTGTGCAGTGCCAACCATTCTCTTTCTTCAGACCGACTAAATGCTCATATGATTTTTCCATTTTATCTGTTCTTTCCAAACCCAATTTCATCAATGAATACAAAACTGTTGGAGTATCACAAAGCATCCATACGGATTCATCCTCTCCTGAACCACCAAAATGAGTTGGTATATTCATAATAATCTCAAAAGCTCCTTCTGGTGATTGAGTTTTGAGTATTCGTTTGATAATTTCTCCTATTTTTGAGTCTTCTTTTCTCAATCCAATGTCAGCTAGAAATGATAATTTGTGAATTGAATGTTTAGCATCATTATGCCGTTTTAAAACTGCACCAGGCCAATGTAATAATTCTTCAATGATAGTTGCTACTCTCTGATCGTCAATAATTTTTGATCTGATTTCACAATTTTTTTCACTCGTGCTCTTTTCTTTAAAAAATTCAATTCTTGTATTGTATTCTATATAATGTTCAGATTGTAAAAGCCAGTCCAATGTTACTTATTCCATAATTCACACAAACCAATTACTATAATTTCAATACAATTTATAAGAATTGCAAATTAAAAAGTTATATGAGTAAAAATAACCATTCATCTAATATTAAAAAATAGAGACAAAGAATTATTCTATTTCTTTTTTTTTGCTTCTTTTTTCATCATTCGATTCATTTTCATTGCACCATGGATGAGCTTGAAAAGTGAGAATCCTCTGAAATTTGCTCCGTTTTTATTGTTCTCTGGTAAAACAAAGGGAATGACTGCTAAGCAGCTTTTACGAATATCACCAGACATATACTCAAATGCTAGTTCTATGTTAGTATCCATTTCTTCATTTGATTTCCAACCTGAAACTATTTTCACATCTTTAGACAGATTCGTTTTCAACATGCCTGGCTGGTAGATGTTGATTGTAATGTCCTCCTCTCTTTGAGAGAGTTCAAGAGCTAAACATTTCGAGAAAGCAACTAATCCTCCTTTTGAAGCAGAATAGAGAGTCATATTTTCAAGTGGTCTATCAGCACCACCACCTGAAAGAGTAATAATTCGCCCATACTTTTGCTTGATCATCCCAGGTAAAACCGCAGAAATGGTATTCAATGTTCCAATTAAATTAGTACCAATAATTATTTTTGCATCTTCAGCTACTTCTTCCGGAGTTAAGTAATTAAATGGACCATATCTACGATTTAAACCTGCATTAGCCACTAGAATTCTAACGGAGCCAAATTTCTTAACTGTTTTCTGGACTGCATTTTTTAGTGTTTTTGTATCAGAAACATCACAAGTAAAACCAATCACAGAATCTCCGAATTTTTCTTTCAATTCTTCAACTGTTTTCTTTACTTTATCTGCATTTCTCGAACAGATTGATACTTTGCATCCTTCTTCAAGAAAAGTTCTTGCTAATTCTTTTCCAATCCCACTTGTTGAACCTGTAATAATTGCTGTTTCATTTTTCATCTTCATTTTTATCAGTCTAACGTTATTCCATGAAAATATAAGATATCCGTATTAGATTATAACAAGTTTAGACCTAAGATTAAAAAAACAAAATGGTTCAGTTTTAATTTGATAAAAATGACTGCTCTAATTCTTAAAACAAATGATTTTGAATCAATCCTTATCACTAAAGCCCAAGGTTCCTGGGTTTGGGATACAGACGGGAAGAAGTATTTGGATTGTGTGTCTGGAACATGGACTTGTAATTTGGGGCACAAGCATTCAAAAGTTCTTCAAGATATGAAGAAACAAATGGATAATATAATACATCGCTGTATGAGATTCCACACACCAACAACACTCAAAGCTGCAGAACAAGTGCTAGATTTTCTACCAAATAAATATGATAAAATCACCTTCTTAAATAGCGGAAGTGAAGCAATGGAATTTGCAATTTCATTTGCACGAAATATAAGGAATAAAACAAAGATATTATCACTGAAGGATTCATATTTAGGAGCTTTTGGTGTTGCTAAGGAGTCCTCTTACACATCCACAAAAGCATCAAAACTGAAAATACCTTATCCTGAATGCAATTCAGCAAACTGCAATTGTTTAGCTGATTTTGAAACATTAATTAATCATATCATGGAAAATTACTCCTCAGAACTAGCGTGTTTTGTTCTTGAACCAATAATGGTATCTGGTGGAATTCATAAAGCATGCAATAAATTCATTTCTAAATTATGCTTGCAATTACAGAAAGTAGGTGTTCTAGTTATTGCAAACGAAGTGACTACGGGATTTGGTCGTTCCGGTTTTAGATTTGGTCACCAATATTTCGATATTAATCCAGACATTGTTGTTATGGGTAAAGCTCTGGGAAATGGTTATCCTGTAAGTGCAATTGCAACTCGTTCAATTTTAGAATCAAAACTTAATCAGTCGGATTATTATTATGCTCAATCCCATCAATTGGATCCATTGGGAACAGCAGTAGCAAATTCTGTTGTAGGTGTGTTCAAAGATGAACAAATTATTGAAAAAAGTCAAGATAAAATTAAGCAATTTAATACGTTCTTCAAATCATTATTATATCCCTTTATCAAAGCAGTCAGATCTTATGGTATGATATTTGGCGTTCAAATTCAACCTCTAGAAGGTAAGACTTGCAAGGAATTAATACTCGAGATAAAAGATGCTCTTTTAGAGGAAGGTATACTAATCGGTATTAGTTTGGGGAAAGAATTGCTACGTCTTTTACCATCACTCACGATAACAGATGATGATATTAAATTCTTTATGAAGAAATTTGTGAACGTATTGGATAAAGTAGAATGATTTAATAATTACTAATAACATCGGATAATTATATTGAGGTAATTCTCTGATTTCTTTCTTAAATAACAGATAATCTTTGTTATTAACTCATTCTTTCTGACAAAAATAAACAATACTCGGTCTTTTCTCGACAAAAAAGCTGAGAAGATACTTTTTTTCAAACACAATAATAATCTTATTATATAATGAAAATCTTTAAAGAATTGTTGTTTAAGCAATTTGGGGCAAGAGAAAGATTATGTTTAATTATATCCAAATTTTTTAAGCAATTTGAAATAAATGGAGAAATAGATTGATGAAGAGAAATAAAATAACTACATACTTAGTAATTTTTATGATAGGAATTAGTTTCCTTATTCCATGTTTAGTGAATATTATCAACGTAAATGCAATAGGACATACTAAAATTAAAATAACTTGGTATCAATATTATTGCACCGAAGATTATGATGCCGACAACAACGGTAATTTTTACATACAAGCAAAATTTTATAAAAATGACAATATACGTTACCGAAAGACTGTTGGAAAAACCATTACTCCAACAGTTCTCGCAACACCTGATAGATATATCATAATTTATAATTTACAGGAAGGTACTAATTTAGGAATTCGATTAATGGAAAATGATTTCATGAATGCGGATGATTGTGTGGTAACCGATTATATAAAAGATCAAGGTTATTATAATGATGGTTATTACAAGAATTTCTATATATCAGCTTCTTTTGAGTCATTTGATGGATATATATATAGTGCTTACAATAGTGACTGGATCAAAATATCAATAATAAATCTAGGATAAAAATGAACAATTCAAATTTATCCTTTTTTTTGAAAAAATGAGGTTGTCCATTATGCGAAGTTCTGTTTTCCCTTTGTTTTTTAAAAAAATTTCTAAGCAAACATCTCCAACATTTATTATTAGTTTAATTATTTTCAATTTTTTTGGAATAGTTTTCATTTCAAATGCTCTGATTTCAAAAACTCAATTTGAGGAAGGATTATCTCACGAAACACTAATTGACATTGATGGAGATATAATGCCTCCTGGTTTCGACCAATTAGAAATTGAAAATATTCTGTATAATTTTGAAAATATTAACATTAGTAAAGACTTAGATTTGGATTTTGGTTTAGTAATTGGTATTCAAATAGACGATGACAATGATAGTTTGATTATTCCATTTATTGGATTGAGTGAAGAACTTCTACATAAATTAAACATTACAAATAGTCATTCTGTTATTAGTGATATTGGAACAACACAAATTAATATCACTAACGTTGAAAATACTTCTAATCATTTAATGATAGAACTAAGTTCAAATGAAAATTTAATCAAGAATGAATTATATATGAATATTTTAAGAAAAAGTCAATTTCATAGTCTTGGATTAAGTTCTCAAATAATTGATTATTGGAAATTCTCAATCATTGGAAATTTGAGTTATTGTTTAAATATTATTTCTGAGTTAGAAATTAGCAATGCTAAAGTAGGGGGATTCTTCTATGGGTATGTTAATAATGAATTATATAGTCAAACTACAATCAAGCAATTAGATAATCTAGTAGAAGAATTCGAGATTAAGTTATTTCAAAAGCTTATAATAATTGGCATAAATCCATATTCAATAGTTATTGAATCAAAATTAAGAACAGCAATAAATAATATTGAAGCCAATATTGGTGAAGAAATAATGTCTACTCAGTTTCTTAGTATTCCAAGTATCATACTAATATTATTACTAATCTTTTCTTTGGAATTGGGCATAACCTCTTATTTTAGAAAACTTCGATCAATACTTAATTCAAGAGGTTTATCTAAAAAAAGAACAAAAATCCTTTTTTTCACTATTGAATTAGTTTCTGATCTTTTTGCATGTCTTCTAACTATACTCTTTTATTCAATTATGGTTTTTGTACTAAAAATCCATCATCCACTTATATTTATATTATTGAAATCTCTAGGAACCACTCTACTTATATTGGTTCTTTGCAAATCTCTAAATTTCTTTCTGTTAAAAGATAAGGAATTATTCAAGAACAAACAAGTAAATAAACACACTCGAAAGAAGAAAGAAACTAATAAACTAAAAATCATTAGCTTAGTATTACTTCTATTAATAATTTCATTACAAATAGTAAGGCATATTGAACCATTATTTTGGTTTCCTATAATTTCAGGAATAAAAGGCATTCTATTTGATATAATCTCTTTAATTATAATTTTTGTTAATCTGGTTATTTTGTATTTACCAAACTCTTACACTACCAGAAAAACAAACCAAGAAAATATCGATTCTTTAATTAAAGGATTCTTTAATAAAACCGTAAAGAAAGTCAAAGTACATCGCATGGCAATTTTTGGTTTTTTCACGATTATGACCTTTCTGCTAGTAAATCTAACTACTACTAAACTGTATAGTACTTCTGAAAATAATGAATATCTTTTTGATTTCAGCATCTTAATAAAATCTTCTGAAGAGCTTGGAATTGAATCCAATGAAATATTCAATTTAACAAGAAATTTTCCAGAATTAAAAAACCTTACTCTTCTTAATACTTTTCCTAGTTCTATACTCTCAAAAAGAAGTTTGGATAGTGTACAGATTTTTGCGTTTAACAGTACTATCTATTCTTCGAAAAATCTAGGAAGAGATAGATTTCTTTGTAATACAAAATTAACTAATAACGATATTTTTAGTAGGATGAACAAAACTACTATTATTCTCAACAAAAAACTAGCTGAAAAAATTGGCGCGAGAATTGGAAGTAATATCTCTTTAGAAGCAAATCATTTTGCTTCTGTTAATGGTTCATTTGTTTCAATTTCAAGAAATAATCTTAAGGTAATTGGAATTCTGGATTCGTTCCATATTCCAAATATTTGGAGTTTTATTACTCCATTTGCATATATTGATTATACTCTATTTGAGGATTTAAGAGGAAGTAAAGGTCTACCAGTTCTTCCTATGGAGTTTTCTTTTGATCTTCAATATGAAGAAACGAATTCAACAATAATAGAAAATTTACAAATCCAAACAATTGAGAAAATCAAAGAAACATTGAACTTACATACTGGATCCATTACGATAACTGATTATGGATTACAATCAACTCATTATAGTGAATTGCATTATACGAGTCAATTATGTTTTATTTGGATTGAGCTCATAATAATTATTATTCTACTACCCTTCACAACTCTTGCGCTTAATAGTAAAATGATGAAGTCATTGAAACCATTTCTTCGGATAATTGAATCAAGAGGTTATAGTAATAAAATGATGCGAAGAATCTATACAAAAGAGATGTTTTCTACTCTAACCTCTAGTTTAATGCTTGGTATAACTGTTGGTTTGATAACTAGTAATATTTATTTATATTATCAAATACCAACCCTGTTTTTTACCTATCACTTGAACATATTTTATTCAATAATAGCAATTATCTTTGTTTTATTATTAGGGGGAATAAGTTCGATAGCAATAATACAGATTATTTCAAATAGAAATATTAAGACTCTTAGGACTAATGGAGACCAACAGATATGGCTTACATAACTATTGAATCGTTATATAAAATCTATCAAGGAACGGTAGAAACAGTTGCTTTAGAGAATTTCAATGGAAAAATCGATAAGGGTGAAGCTGTTGCCATTGCAGGACCAAGTGGGAGTGGAAAGACCACTCTTCTATCCTGTATAGGTGGCGTTTTGAAACCAACTAGTGGACGGATACTAATAGATGGTCATGATATTACCAAGCTTTCTGATGAAGAATTGGTTATTCACCGGAGAGATCAAGTGGGTTTAATATATCAAGACTTTAATCTGATAGATGAATTCTCTATCTTCGAAAACGTTAGTCTACCATTGCTCATCGCAAAAAAACCTTTTTCAGAGATTAAAGAGCGTGTTAGCTATCTCCTTGAAATTTTAAACATTCAACGCTATGAAAAAACTTTCCCAAACTTCCTTTCAGGTGGTGAGAAACAACGAGTAGCTATTGCAGTTGCTCTAGCAAATGACCCTGGTATTATCTTGGCTGATGAACCTACCGGTAATCTTGATCTAGCTTCTCGTGGTACAGTTATTGATCTCCTTATTGAGAAAAGTAAGGAACTCAATAAAGTATTGCTTATTGCTACTCATGATCCTTTCATTATGGAAAAAGTTGACCGGGTCATCGAACTTCCCAAATTGCAAAGGTGATTCTCTCTTGAAATTTTCATTACTATTTTTTAGAAGACATTGGAAATTATATTCAAACCATTTCTTCTTTACTTTTCTAACTATTCTCATTGTTTGCTTATCCTCGCTAGGAGGTGCTACAGTTGATAGAATAACAATTGCTAGTTTTCTGGATGAACAAAGTAATGATTTAGAGGTTTCAGTTAATCTTAAGTGGGGCTATTCTTCAGCTAATTTTTCTGATCTGTCAACTAATCAATTAGCATGGCTTGATATTAGATCTCAATGGGCAAGGTTAATTTCGAATGACTATTCACTTGTTTTCATAGATTACTTGATTAATGATTCACTGTATACTATTGGTATTGATTTTGCTGATAAATCATATAATCAGAAGCTACAAGCATTTCCTTTCAGCTTTGTTAATTTTTTCAAAAACAATATTTCATTAGATTATTTCCAACCAAATACTGTAATGCCTTTTGATATCAGTATAATCTTTACATACGAATATCTAACTTCTTTAGACCTTTCTAGTTTTAATATTACGTCTGAAAATTCACAAATTGGTTATGCAATTGACTTTAAGAGTAATAGAATTAGCTCACCATCTAATTATAAGAAACGATCTTTAGAGATAATTGAATCTTTTGAGACCAATTTAATAATAGCTGATTTAGTTATTGGTGGTTCTATTGAAGATAACTCTCAAAGAATTGAAAGTGTATTGTCATTTAAGGAAACATTTGATTCATTAATTCTTTTAGTTTCATTTATTGCTATTCTTCTGGCTCTTTGGTTAAATGAGTTTTTCACTGACAATTTTATTAATAGAATAACTCCAATTATTGACAAACTGATTAATAGAGGGTTAGATTTACGAAGGAAAAATTCAGTGACTATTCTATTACCAAGCCTAACTGATTTATTTACTTTCTTGGTTATTGGAATAGCTCTATTAATACTAAATTTCATTATAAGTTTAAACCTTATTCCAACAGCAATAATTCTTGGGCTATTTTGCTTGATATTAACATATAAAAACTATAGGAAATACAAAGACTCTAATCAAGTTGCTTACAATTCAAAATCTATTGTGACCTTCATAGTAATTTTGCTGATTGTATCCTTACTACCAATACTTGTCAAACAATTTACCTATGAACTAATACCTGATATAATCTTTTCATATCTTGTACTTTTTTCTCAAACCGTACAATATTTCATACTGACATTGTTGATAACAGAGCTTTTCATTCAAAAAGTATTCAATAATATTTTCAAAAAGAATAAAATCAATAATTTGGTGTACAAATTAATAAGTTTGAAGGAAAATTGGGTTAGACATTTGTTTCACTCCACCTTACTTTTAATATGGGGGACAACAATTATTACTGGAAGTTTTCAAACCTTTACCGTTAATTATGATTTAAACTATAATTTGGAACATCCAACAGATATGGTTGTTGAAACTGATGTTTTTCTATTCAATGTTTCACAAATACAGACTAGCTCTTATTTTGCTCAAGTGCTTCCAATATCACATACACAAGAAAATTTCTTTGTGGATTATGACCTTTATCTAATGGATTTCACGATTTTACCAGAAATTGTTCCCAATTACAAAAGATATTATGATTTAACTGAACTAGAAGATGGAATAACTTACATGTCAAAAGATTTTGCTAAGAAATTTCATTTTGAAGATGGTGATTTTTTCCTTACAAAATTTGGCGATAATGGTTCTAGTTTATATGTTAATCAAGAGATACAAACAATAAATTATTTCCCTCTAATTAAGCAAATAGAAAATCGCCCATTTATTGTTTCTTCATATAATAAACTATTTTGCAATATCTCATCTGTTACTACATTATATCTTAATTTAAACACAAACATAACCAAGAAGGATGCAATCAATACTCTTGATATATTACTCAATACTGAATTTCAACTTAAAGAATATAACTCTCGAATAAATTATACTCCATTTATTCTTGTATATCAGTTATATTTTATACTGATTGTTACGATTAATATTTTGCTATGCTTAAAACAATTACTAAATCAAACAATGAAATCTTTTGCCACATTATATCAAAGAGGAATGAGACATAGAGATATCATGAAACGTCAATTTGATAGCTTATTTCCATCCTTACTAATAGCAATTTTGTTAGGAGTATCACTGGGATTTCTGTATTTGAAGCTTCAACTTCTTGCTGCAATCTATACTTCTCCTTTATATGCTCCAATTCGCATTGCTTTTGGCTATAGTTTTTTGTTGATTCTAATAATACCCATTCTCTATGTTTTGACAATATTTTCACAAAATCAATTTAATATTGATAAATGAAGATATACAATATCGATATGAAATTATGTGAAGTGGCTTCAAAAAGATTAGTGTTCTGCCACAAGCAATCGATATTTTTCTCTAAAAATTAAGAATGAGTAATGCTTCTTTAAAGTCTAATGAAAGAGTTTCAATACTCTCTCATTATTTAAATGATTTATTGATATTTGCCAAAAAAGTTGCATTAATTATTTTGTTAAATAGTACACTATGAACACTTGAGAGAGTTATCTTGAAAATGATTTTCTGATTTCATTTCTTTTAGTAATAAAATTTTAGTACTTTAGTGTATAATATTTCATTATGTCATTAATTGTGGGTTTAGTTTATTTTTCAGCTACAGGAAATACTAGAACAATTGCTACTGTCATGAAAAATGAATTAGAAGCAAAAGAAGTAATTGTGAAAGAATTTGATATTACTTCATTAACAGACAGAGAAACAGAGATTCCATTTTCAGAGTTCAATTATATTATTTTTGGATTTCCAATTTATGGTCGAAAAATACCTGTAGTTACCAAAAAATGGCTTGCAACTATTTCAGGAAATAATCAAAGGTGTGGTATGTTTTTCACTTATGGTGGACCTATGCGAGGGGGCATCCATAATGAAACAAGGGCTTTACTAGAAGCACGAAACTTTGTTGTTATTGCTTCTGCTGAATTGTTAGGAAAACACTCATTCAATGTAGCAAAAGGTTGGGAGCTTTTGAAAGGTCATCCTAATGTTGATGATTTCGATATCACAAAAGAATATACACATAAGCTGCTCGAGAAATTTACCAGAGCAATTATTGAACCAATTGAATTTCTAGTTGCTGAAGATAATTTACTACCACTTGATCCAAATAGAAAGCGTATAAGAATGATAACTCAACATCCAACTAGACGTGATAAAGAATGTTGTATGTGTCGTGATTGTGAAGAATTGTGTTCTACTGGCGCATTTAGTGCTGATTTTGGAAAAGCCGATACTGAAAAGTGTATTCTTTGCATGAGATGTGTAAGCATTTGCCCTGATCAGGTAATTGAGATTAACGATATGACTGAATGTTTTCAAGATTTTGTTGAGAGTTTGGGATTAACTCCTGAATTACTTGCTAGTAGAAAGAGTCAATATTTCATCTGAATCATGTTGAAGTTACATAAAAGTAACTTATAATAGCCTTTTTTTTCATTTTTTTTTGTGTTGAACATCTTCCCAATAAGAAAAATGATGGACTGTAACTCTATCGACAAAACGTTGAAAATGGAATTATCTTTCTGAAACAACAATAATTCTAATATATGAGATAAATCATCAAACATAATGTTGTTTAGAGAACTTTAGGGGAAGTTCATGTATTGCTTTCTTCAATTATTTTTTAAATAGCTTGAAAAACTGGAGAATAGATTATGAGGAGAAAAATAATAAATGCTTATTTGCTAATTTTTATGATAGGAATTAGTTTCGTGTTTCCAAGTTCTATGAATGCTATGGCAACTGATACTGATAGAATAATAAAAGTGAGGCTCACCTGGCTAGAGTTTAACTGTACTAATTCACGTGATGGCAACCAAGATAATGGTGAATTTTATCTACAAATAAAATATTATAAAGACCGTAGGTGTTGGGTAAAAAGAAAAACCACTATTGAGCGTATATGTGTTGGTTTAGCAACTGATATTAATAAAAAAATCACTCTACGAAAATTAACCCTTGGTAGTGAAATGTTTGTTCGTCTATTTGATAGAGATTTCTTTAATTGTGATGATTTGGTTATTAATGGTAGTGTCGAGAATCATGGTCGTAGAGGTGATGATAATGATTGGGCATCTGTGAAGATCCCTTCAAGTTTAATCATTAATATGCTTTATTCTTTCACTATAAAAAGTGAAGATACTGATGAATATATTATTTTTACAATTGAACGATTAAAATAATGTAATTGCTTATTTTTTCTCTTTTTTGACTTCTGTGTGAAACTAAAGAGTAAAAAGAGAAATCTCATTATTTAGGTATATTGCTTGAGAAGGCATTTGCATTTGGCCATCCTTCTCGCTCGAGGGCTTTGTCAAGACATCTTAAGAATTTTTAAAACTTTGTGACGACAAATAAACGTATGAGGTACGGGACCTAAGTATTCACCCATTGCGTGACCATATACCGGTTTCTTAGAATTAGAGCTTATGATGTCTTTTTTCCCTTGAAGTATCTCAACTTTTTTACGATGAACATGCGACCCATTTCCAAGTTTCGAAGAGGTAATTAATGAATCTATTAAGGATGTGTCTCCTACAATCATAATATCCAATAATCCATCATCAATATGGAAATGTCGTGGGCGATACCTGAATATTGAGTTTACTAAAGCAAAATAATAAACAATGATTTTGTAAAAAGAAACGTTAGTATCTAGCTTGTGTATTTCTTCTTCTCTTTACTAGCTTTACTTTCAACTTTTTTAATGAATTTAGCTTTTCCTTCTGAGTAAGCAATTTGATCGTCTTTGTATTTTTTTGCTAATTCCACTTTAAGCTTATTGTACTCTTTTGCTGTTTCAGGGTGACCACGTAAATACTCTCTAAGAAGAATGTTCCTTTTCCAACTTTCAGTATTCATTTCAACTAAGTAAAGCTGGACTTTTGTTCCATCTATTGATTTAACAAGTGCTTTTCTTTCTGAATCATCCTCTGCCTTTTTTACCTCAAGAGAGTAACCAATTCCCTTAAGCAAAGTAATACATTTATCGATATCACTTAGACTTTCTATGCCAACCATAATATCTATTATTGGTTTTGCACCCAGTCCTGGTACCGCTGTACTACCAATATGTTCAACATGAATTCCAAGTTCACTTATTTTTGTTGAAATTCTTTCTCGTTCTTCCCTAAATAACTCTGGCCATTTGGGATTGTATTTAACGATGATTACTGGAGCACTCATACAGAATTTTCCGCTCTACTCTTATTTCAAGTTTACTAAAGTGGAAAAAGATTTCAATATTGGATTAAATCTATCAAATTTCTAACTATCATTATTTTAAATCCATTTCTAAAATCTTTTTACTTTCAAATGCTCTCAAGATAGAAATATCTGAAACCTTTTTAATACACCTTTTAATGAATGATTGTAACGGAAAAAGCTTGTTGAGGGATACATATCGATGTCATCAAAGTCCACGCCAATGATGAAACAATTTTCCAAATTTAAACGTAAATATCCTGATTGCTTTATTTTATTCAGAGTAGGTGATTTTTTTGAGCTCTTTGGTGATGATGCTAAATTAGGTGCCAAGATCTTAGGTATTACTCTCACCGCACGTTCTGGTCTTCCTTTAGCTGGTGTTCCTGCAAAAGCTGTTGATGGATACATGTCTACACTTGTTAAGCATGGTTACAAAGTAGTTATCGTTGATCAATTAGAAGATGCAAGTGAAGCTAAAGGTCTAGTTAAGCGTGGTGTAACTCGCATTCTTACCCCTGGTACTCTCACTGAAAGTGCCATGTTAGAGTCGAGCGAAAATAACTATATTATTTCAATCTTTGAAAAAGGGAGAAATTTCGGTCTTGCTTTAGCTGACGTTTCAACTGGTGAGTTTCGAGTTACTCATTTCATTGAAGGCGTTCCTTTAGATGAGCTTATTCTTGAATTAAATCGTATCTCTCCCACTGAGTGTTTAGTTCCTGAGAAAGGAAATTTCCCAGAAACCATTTTTACTTGCTTAGAGGGAACAATGATCTCTCATCTGGAACCTTATCGTTTTTCTCATGATAGTGCTTATCAACTTTTAACAGAGCATTTCAACACAAAAACTCTCGAAGGTTATGGTTGTGAAAATAAACCTCTTGCGATCTCTGCTGCAGGTGCTCTCTTAGATTACCTTATGGAAACCCAGAAAACAAAATTAGACAACATTCGGCAATTATCATTGTACTCCACAAAAGGGTTTATGGTTATTGATCCCGCATCATTCCGTAGTCTTGAATTGACTAAAAATGTTAGAGATAACACTTCCAAAGGAACTCTTGTAGAAATCCTCGATAAAAGTTGCACTTCAATGGGTGGTCGGTACATTAGAAGGACTGTTCGAAGACCATTACTTGATCCTAAATTAATCAATGAACGTTTAGATGCTGTTGAAGAATTTGTTGACAATTCTTTTGCTCGAGAGGATTTACGAACCGCAATGAAATCCATCCAAGATTTAGAGCGCTTAGCTAGTCTCGTTTCTTTGAGGCGTGCTAATGCTAGGGATATTGTTTCAATTAAAAATTCGCTCAAAATTATTCCTTCAATTACAAAAATCTTGAAAACATTGACTACTACCGCACCAAAAAGAATAATCAAAGAATTTGATAAATTGAGTTCATTAGTTAAGCTTATTGAATCTGCAATCAAGGAATCTCCTTCTCCAACTTTGAAGGACGGTGGGATAATAAAAAGTGGTTACAACATTGAGCTTGACGCTCTTCGAGATATATCTGAGGGTGGGCGTAAATGGATCATTCAATATGAACGGGAAGAAAAAACAAAAACAGGTATTAAATCACTTAGAATCGAATATAACAGAGTGCTTGGATATTATATTCAAGTCGGAAAGAATTATCTCAATTTGGCTCCAGAAAACTACGTTCAAAAACAAGAAGTTACAAATGGCAAACGATATTTCACCTCCGAACTGAAAGAATATGAAGCTAAAATACTCAATGCTAAAGAACAAATTAATGATTTAGAATACAAACTCTTTGGTGAAATTCGCGATAAAGTTCATGATGATATTGGCAAGATTCTCATTAATGCTGAAAAGATTTCTGAAATAGATTGCTTGACTACTTTTGCAGCTGTATCACGAAATAATGCTTATGTTAGACCGACTGTAAATAATTCATTCAAACTAGAAATCAAAAATGGACGGCACGCAGTAGTAGAAAAAATGCTTCTTGATCAACCATTTATTCCCAATGATTCCAAAATGGATAATAAATCAGATCAGTTATTGATCATTACCGGACCGAATATGAGTGGCAAATCCACATACATCCGGCAAGTAGCCTTAATTACTTTGATGGCTCAAATGGGTTGTTTTGTTCCAGCTGATAAAGCAACAATCGGTGTTGTTGATAGAATTTTCACTCGAATAGGAGCTTCTGATGATATTTCAAAAGGGTTATCTACTTTCTTAGTTGAAATGAATGAAACCGCTAACATACTCAATAATGCAACCAAACGCAGTCTAATAATTTTGGATGAAATCGGTCGAGGAACTTCAACTTATGATGGTGTAAGCATTGCTTGGGCTATTGCAGAATATATTCATAACTCCAAGAATTTGGGCTCAAAGACATTGTTTGCGACTCATTATCATCAATTAATTAACCTTGAACAATATCTTGAACGCGTAAAGAATTATAGTGTTCAAGTAAAGAAAAAGGATGATCAGATACTTTTCTTACACAAAATCGTTCCAGGTGGAACTGATAAGAGCTATGGTATTCAAGTAGCAAAACTCTCTGGTATGCCTGATGCTGTCATAAATCGTGCAAAAGAAATTCTGCACTATCTCGAATTACAGTCCAATAATTCAGATGAAACTACTACTAAAAAAGATCTGCCAAAACTTGCTTCAATTCAAACCAATCTATTCGGATTGGTAGCAGCAGGTAACACTCAAAACGCTACTACAAATGTCGCTCTGACAAAAAGTATCTTTAACCAATCTCAGCGAGACGAAAAAGATAGAATTAATGACGAAATCGTTGAAGAATTAAAAGAGTTAGAAATAGATTCTCTTACTCCATTAGAAGCTATGAATAAACTCAATCAAATTATTGAACGTGTGAAGAAAAGCTTTGAAAATTTAAAATAATCATTATTAAATTCAGAATTCCGTTTACATTAACCATTTTTCTTAAACAATCCAAATCTATTTTTTCTCCTCAGTGGTTCTTGTCCACAAAGATAAATAGTATTTCAAAAAATTCAGTTGTATTGTAATTAGATAGAAACGGTTTTTAAATACTGATTTCCATTGAATTTAAACAGAAAGCTTTGGTGCTATTACCATGAGTAAAAAAAAGAGACCCATCGTTCAATTAGATCAAAAAACCATCAATAAAATTGCTGCTGGGGAAGTAGTCGAGCGTCCAGCATCTGTAGTAAAAGAGCTAATAGAAAATTCAATTGATGCTCAAGCTACCGAGATTTCAATCTTTCTTGAAGGGTATGGATTGGATTTGATACGTGTGGTTGATACTGGCATCGGGATGAATTCTAAGGATGCTGCTTTAGCTTGGAAATCACATACAACAAGTAAGCTAAAAGCTATTGAGGATTTAGATACTATTGTCTCATTAGGCTTTCGTGGAGAAGCATTAGCAAGTATTGCTTCTGTGTCTATGATGGAAATAATCACTCGAGAAGAAACTGCTCCCACAGGAACAATCGTTCGTGTTAAAGGAGGGAACTTAGAACTAATTGAAGAACGGGAATGCCCTATTGGCACCTCTATTACGATTAAGAACTTGTTCTACAATGTTCCTGCTAGAAAGAAATTCTTGAAAACACCTACAACAGAATTGGGTCATATAATGGAAATTGCTAATCGACAAGCATTAATTCATCCGGAAATTCACTTTAAATTACAACATAATAAAGCTATTTTACTTAATAGCCCCAGAAGCTCAAACCCATTAGAACCTTTCATATCAATATTTGGTGTAGATTTAGCAAAACAAATGCTTCCGGTAAATTTTGAGAAAGACGGTATTCAGATTACCGGCTTTACTTCAACACCTAGTCTCTCTCGAGCATCTCGAGACCATGAAATCCTCTATGTAAACAAACGATACATTCGTAGTAAAATTATTTTTGAAGCGATAGAAGAAGCATATAAAACACTCTTGATGAAACATCGCTATCCTGTTGTACTATTAAATATCAACATCGAAAGCTCAAAAGTAGATGTAAATATTCATCCTACTAAACGTGAAGTTCGATTTGGTGAAAGTAGAGTAATATATGATATTATCAAAGAGGCAATAACTCATACTTTAGAAAATAGTGAATTATGGCGCGAAAACAAAGGGCTACTAAAAAATTCTTCAAATATTGTTGCCCATGCTCAAACTAGATTGGATGGCACGACTAGCGATACATCAGCTAGTTCTCCAAATAAGAAATCTTCTGCACTATTGAAACCACTAAGTAGTGTTGATTCAAAATTAAGGTTTGATGATAGTTCTACAGATTTATCTAAAGCAAGTATACTTACTATTTCACCAACTGCAGTTGCTTTATCAGATAATTTTTGGATACGTCCTTTAGGGCAAGCACATCTCCTCTATATTTTATGTGAATCCAGCGAAGGAATAGCCATTGTGGATATTCATGCAACTCACGAAAGAATCATGTATGAACATTTGCTTGAATTGTATCTTAGCGCAAGTTTCGTTACTCAAGAACTCTTACAACCAATAACATTTAATCTCACAGCAGAAGAACGTCTATTTTTAGAAGAAAATATCCCTCAATTAGAAAAGGTAGGATTTAATTTGGAGCACTTTGGAGGAAATACATTCATTATTCGTCAATTGCCTGTAATAATGGACTTGATAAAAACTACAGAGGATATCAAAAATCTTATTGATGAAATGAGAAAAGATGTTGCAACTATTCCTGATGTTAATGAACGCTTAGACCTTATACTTAAAACAATGGCTTGTCATTCGGTTGTAAGGAGTGGAGATCCTGTATCTATTGAAAAAATAAGCGCCATTTTGGAACAATTAAGCAATTGTAAACAACCTTTCACTTGTCCACATGGACGCCCGACAATTATACGTATAACTGAGAAAGATTTAGAGAAGGAATTTGGTCGTATTGTTTGATTTTCGGACTAAATTTCCACCACTAAAGTCAAAATTCTTCATTATTTGTTCATTCTATTCTGAACAGTTCATGAACAGTTTCTTTCCTCGACAAAACAATACATTTAATAAACCATTAACTAATTTAATAAAACAATAGTTTAAAATATAGGTACTTCTTTAAGTCACCCAAAAAGTATATATTTCGTTATAATAAATAAAATACAACTCTATATTCCTATGCAAATTAGGAGTACTAGATTTGGCCTAATAATATTATAGGAAGATGATTCGAATTATGAAAAAAAGCAAAATTTTAGCTGCAGTATTGTTACTTGCAATGTTTTCAAGCGTGTTTACAGTTGGAACAGTAACATTACCAGCACAAACTGGTTCTGCATCAGCTCCAGTTACCGAGTCTGAAATATTCACTCCTGACGCAATGGGAGACCCAATGGGTAACAAAGGTATACTAGCTGATAACGCAACTGGACATAGTTTCACCGCAGATGGTGATTTAGCCGATTGGGTTGGTATGTCCTTTGAAATGTTCGGTGGAGTAAACGTCTCTTTAGCTTTTGACGCCACTAATGTTTACATTGCATTACAATGGAAAGACACAACTTATGACGTTTCCGTTGGTCAATGGAATAAGACAGGTATGCTCAATGATACACTCGTTGATTGGCAATTTGTTAATGGTGCTGATGATGTTGTTCAAGTTGGTTTCTCACAAGGAGCCTATACAGATCTTATGGTCTGGACTACCTCAACTAGAACCAATGATGTCTATGCATTTGAATGCAACGCTTCTGGACAAGCAGATTTGGGTGTTCTCCCATACCTTATGAACACAAACGTAACAGGCACTTTTGATGGTGCTAAACCAACACTTCAAAACGATTTCGCAACTCCAATTACAAATGAAGTTACAGATGCTAATGGTACTATGTATCATGCTTGGTACAATACTACAACCCCATCTACACTTGGTCAAACAGATACTGACGTTTCCGCAGATTGGAATTCTACCTTAATGGATCATTACACTGTTGAAATGACTCGTGCATTAGACACTGGTGATGCCACTGACTTTGCTCTTAACTTTTCAGAAGCTATGACCTTCCATGTCGGAGCTGCCAGCCAAGATAACACATATGATATGCTCATTTCAACAAGCTCATATTCTGTTGCTTTAACAAATGACGCAGCCGCTCTAACATTCACAACAATTACTGGCGCAGTTCAAAACGATGCACTCGTAATAACTGGTGGTGTGTTTGATGACTTTTCAGATTACACATTAACTATTCAATTAACTGGATGGGCTGACACTTATGGACCTGGTGCATGGTTTGCTCCTGATGTCAATGCAGTAACTGGCAACTATAGTTTCTTATTCTTCTTTGATGAATGGGATATGCCTTTAGGTACACATACAATCTTTGTTACACTCTATACAATGTACGAAGCTCCAATTCAATTAAATCAAACAATTGTAATTGATGATACCAAAGCTCCAACTATTCAAGGTATTGTAGATATGCAAGAAAGATATCCAACTGGTGTTCCTCTAGACGAGGATTACGTTATTGTAACTGTTGGTCTCGATGATGATTACTGTCACAATAATGATATTTCTGCTTTCCTTTACTCATGGGTAGATGATAATGTCGCAAATCCAACTGATATGGTACAATTCGCTCCTGGAAGTACAACTTTCACAGCAAACATAACAATTCTCCATACAGTTGGAGTAGTAAGCAATTACACATTCTTCATACAAGTCTGGGATACAAACTACAACAAATTTACTACTCAGCACTACTGGTTCTTAGATGGAAACCCAACAGAGACTGTACCAGCATTTGGTATAATCGCCGGTTTATTCGGTTTAGCTGCTTCAGCCTTTATTATTAAGAAGATCAAGAAATAAGAATAGGAACCAAGTTCCTATCTTTTTTTATTTTTTTAGTCTGTAATAATGAATTTGAGATTATCTCCTATTTTTTTAGAGATAAAAAACGCTTTTAATGTTAATTGAGTGAATTTATATAATGCATTCGTATCAAAACTTTTATCTAATTTTTATTTTATCAGTAAGAATTAATAAGAGAACAAGCTCTGTTTGATAGATAGATAGGAGAACACAAGATGTCTAAAGATAGTAAAAAGAAAGCCCCCTCAAAGAAGAAAACAGCTTCAAACAAAAAAACAACCACTAAAAAAGTGGCTACAAGCTCGAAGTCAGCTAAGAAAAGTACAACTGGAAAAAAACCTTCCGCAAAGAAACCTACTAAGAAATCTGCTGCAAAAACAACAGACTCTAAAAAAGGACTAACAAAAGCTAAAGCTACCACAAAAAGAGTTGTTAAAAAGAAATCAGTGGCAAAAAAAGTTGTTAAAAAGAAAGCAGTAGAAAAATCCGAAAAAGAAGGTCCTTTAGAGAAATATCTTCAAGCAGGAGAAATTTCAATTAAAGTAAAAGAATTGCTAAGGAAGAAAGTGAAAATTGGTGCTTCTGTTTTAGAATTATGTGAAGCAGGTGAAGCTTTGATTACAGAATTAGGTGGGAAATGGGCTTTTCCATTGAACGTTTCTATAAATAACATTGCGGCACACTATTCTGCTCCTCCTGATGATAATCTAGTCATTAAAAAAGGAGATATTGTTAAGATTGATTGTGGAGTCCATATGGATGGTTATGTTGCAGATACTGCTTTCACTGTTTCATTTGGAAGTGATCATGGTGACTTGATTAAAGCTTCTGAAGAAGCAACAAAAGCAGCAATTGATATGATTCGTCCTGGTATTTTTACTGATAGGATTGGAGAAGAAATAGAATCAATAATTAAATCATATGATTATCGACCTATTCGTGACCTAACAGGTCATCAACTAGATCAACACCTTTTACATGGATCAATTACTATTCCAAATATTAGTGGCACGAAAGGAATCAAACTAGAAGAGGGGCAAGCTTTTGCCATAGAGACTTTCGCAACTTCAGGAACAGGAAGCATTCACCCTGATGAAGGCAGATGTTTCATTTTTCATTTAGTACCATTTCAAATCGGTTTACGTTTAGATGCTTCCCGCAAAGCTCGAAAAGTAATTTTAGCTAAATATCGAGACTTTCCATTTACAACTAGATGGATAGCAAATGAAATCACTACTCCAACAGCAAAAGTTGCTATTAGAGATTTATCAACTAAGGGACAAATAAAGCGATACCCGGCTTTGTGTGATGTTAAGGGCTCTTTTGTTTCTCAATCTGAACACACGGTTTACTTAACAGGTAATAGTAGAGTAATCACTACAATGCCAAATCAATAATAACGAACAATAATGAAAATGAGTTGCTATCCGAAATTACGGCTAAACTGATTTTCAGTTATTATTTATTTTCCAAGTATATTTCGAATAAGTCACAAACAAAGGTTTCTTAAAGTATTTTTTGTAAATAATCTATACTAAAGGTGAATAGAAGTTTGAATACAGCTGCCTTGCTATCTGAGACAAAAATATTCTATTTTGATGAATTTAGAACAAATTTACAACAAGCTTCCATTTCTATTGATGAGAAGATTAAATCACTAAAACAAAAAGATGACGATGGAGATCAAGTCGCCAAAGTTCTTCTATATCTCTATAGAGGTGCCTTTTCAATAATTGAAGGCGAAAAGAAATACCGTAATGAAGATTATATTGGTGCTTCTGTTGAATATATAGAAGGAGAAAAGATGCTTACTCGATTCCAAAGGATGAGTACTGGTTTCTCTTTGGAATTTCAACAAGATGCTGAACGAATGGACCTTTTCTCTAAAGGTAGAAATTCTGAATGTCTCGCTTTGAAAAAAGGAACATCACATGCTGATCAAACTGCAGCATTGTTGGAAGCTGTAAATTCATACACTTTAGAAGTAAAAATTGTTGAGAATTATAGTAACCCACTATTGAAATATAATGCTAAAGCAAGAAAAAATTTCACTAAAGGTTTATCCTTAAAATATAAAGGAGAACAAGCTTTTGATAATAAGAATTTACAATTAGCAAAAAAAATGAATTTAGAGGCATACAGATCATTTGTAATTGCAGCTTATTACAATCCTTCATATTCTATTTGGGTTAAAGAACAAGATAACGTTTTGAAAACTATTGTACAAATGATTATTGAGAAAAAAGCATCTATTTTGTGGAAAGAAGCTTTTAAACATTCAAATGATGGACAGTTTACTGAAAGTAGCGTGAAATGTAATCTTGCTTCTAAATTATATCGACGAGCAAGTAAATTATCACTAGATGAAAAAAATGTTAAGCTGTTCACATCCTATTCTTATATGCTAAAATCAAGTATGTATGAGGCAAATGCAAATGAATTTCTTAAAAATCTCAATGATTCAAAGAAAGCTACACGACAATTTGAAATGGCTGCAGATTTATTGAAACAAGCTATTCAAATATTCCCAAATAAGGAAAATGATTTAGAAACTGTGAACAGATGGGAAGCACAGCAAGAATATTATTTAGGGCATTTTTATCAATCTCAAGGGATTTTTAATTTAGACTTAGAGGAGTATCAAGAAGCATTAAATTTGTTTTTTCAATGTGAAAAAATTTTTGAGAAAGCTTCACTAAAAGCAGAAAAAATTACTGATAAAGATTTATATGATTTAATTCAGAAATCAATAACTGAGGCACAAGGATACATTGGTATGTGTAATACAGTTTTGGATTAAAGAAAAAACTAACTAGAATGATTAATAGGAAATGAAAAACATGGCTGAACAACCTCTCTGCCCCGAATGTGATCGTCCAATGAATTTTGTTGTTGCAAAATTAACGGAAGATGAAACACCAAATGCCGCTGATGTTAAATCAGGTTGGTACTGCCCTGATTGTGGTATTTTCAAACCAACAGAAATGTCAGGAGAAATAGATCTGAGCACTTTGGATATCGATGTAAAGGATGCAATCAGAATAACTTCTTCCGCTGCATTTTTCATACCTGATGATTGGGTTCTCGAAGATAAAACGGAAGAAGTGAAGAAAATATTAGAGGAACTCTAAAAAAACATTTTTGGTTAATGCTCAAGCAGTAACCATTATTCTAATTTAAAATTTATTTCTTTTATTTTTCTAGCTCTTTTTGATGACAATCGCTTAAGAGAATTTGTGCAGTCATGAAAGAGACATCAAGTTTTTCAGATAACAGATTTGCATCTATATCGGGGCAATCAGATAAAATAATTTCCTTCAAATATGCTAGTTGTCCTTTGTACAGAGGATTATTTCGTATAATGTTACCATCACTATTTATTATTGAAGTGTTTTTTTGTTTAGTAGTCGTGTTTTGAAATTGTTCATATGCCATAGTTTCTTCAACCAAAGGGTGTTAATTTGTGCTCTCTCTTCGCCTAGATGTCAATCAGATGCTTTTGCTTTTAAAGTAGGATAATAACCAGAGCATACTCTCGTTTAAAAGCAGTCTTTTTTGTGCTACTCGATAGCTTATAAAACTAATCATTGTGATAGCTTTCTTCTTTACCCGATAGTAAAGGTTTTTTTAGCTCTGTGTACAATTTAGTATTAGATATTAATTATTACAACTATTTGAAGTGATTAAAAAATGGGTTATATTGAACGTTCATTCGGTCGCGGAAACCTCTGGACCTTATCATTTGGTATAGGCTTCCTAATTTGGGGTATAATTGCAGTAAGATTTCCAAATACTCCTGGAAGTTATTGGATGTTTATTCCAGGTGGAATACTTCTAATTGTGAGCATTTCTAATATTCTCAGTTATCGCTATAATCGCGAGAAAGTATTGGGTGCATTAAAATCTTACCAGAGAGTGCAGTTGAATCAGCTTAGTGAAGAATTACGGATGAAAAAACGTGATTTAAAAGAGATGATTGTTGATTTACGAGCAGAAGGAAAACTTAAAGCTTCGTTTGATCCTGAAAGCGGTGAGGTAGTGGTGTTTGAAGTAAAAGGACAACCACCAATTGGAGTAGCAACTCCACCACCTGTAAATACCAGTAAGAAAATGAGTGAACTTGAAGGTATAGAGATTACTCCAGTTATGCAGAATATACAAGATCAAGGTTATTGTCCATATTGTGGTTCAAGGGCCACTTCCAAGGATAAATTCTGTGTTACTTGTGGCTCAGCATTACAATAAATGAAAGAAATCTAACAATGGACAAGTCACTTTGCCTTGTCATTTTCTATTTTTAAGCAAGCTTTTTTATTCTGAACATCTGCATACAGTACATGATGATAGAATATGCCTTCTAGAGAGTTGGTGATAGTTAGAACATTCTTGCGATGATCACCAAAGCAAGGGGAGGCGCACACTGGATTCGCACGAGAGCATAGAATTGACTATCGACGATTTTAAACGGCTCTTTTCCTAGCTTATGCATGTTGCTTTGCGATGAGGAAAAAGTCAACCCAAGTCGCCCACACAATCGAGCTGCTTTCATCCCGAAGAAATGACTACTACTCCCACCTCGAGAGACCACGGTTGAGGAAGAATAATTCTAGTCGGTGATACAAGTGTGTTAGTGTGTTGGGGGACATTGTTTCTTCATTAATTATTAAATCAAAAGAATTTATTGATGGAAATAAAATCTCAGGAGAACTTTATACTTTTATTAAAAAAGAGCCAGAGCCCACAACACCACCTCTAACAGAAATTTCTCTAAACCTGTCTGCGACTTCCACAATAATCTCAATTTGCTATTTGATTTTCTTCTCTCTAAAAATAAATACTATATATAAAAGAAGAACGTAAGCACACTATATAACAAGTCACCTCTAAAAATTCCTTTAAACACTATATTGTTGAAAGATTAGAAACGGTTTTAAAGTAGGTTATTTTATGATTATATAATATCAGAAGATAGTTAGTTGATGTTAATGTCTTGGTGGCGCAATTTTAAATTAAGAACAAGAGGCGGATACAAAAAGATAATGCTTCCATTTGGTCGATTTATTGGGAAAATGGGCATATCTCCAAATGCTATATCAATGATTTCTGCAGTGTTTGCAATTGCATCTGCTACTATGTATGCATTCAATGGCAGAGTGGGTACATTCGAGTATTGGTGGGCAATTGGTTTTCCATTAATGTTCATCGCCGGAATGCTCGATGTAGTAGATGGTTCTGTTGCAAGAGCAATGGGTAAGACAACTAAATTTGGTCAAGTATTAGATCCAGTAATGGATAGATTCGTTGAATTTTGTTACCTGATTGGAATTGCTATTGGAATTTATACCTTCGAACCTCTCGAGACTCTTTGGCCAGGAATCGCAACAATTTCAGTAGCAGCATGGTGCTTTTTCTCCTTTGCAGGAATGATCTTTGCGAGTTACTCTCGAGCACGAGGCGAAAGTGTTGCCCAGATGAGCGTTGAAAGTGTAGGAATTATGGAGCGCAGAGAAAAGATACTTATTCTGATGCTTGGTAACATACTTTTCATCTGGTGGCCCGTAGCATTACCCATTGGAATAATATTGGTAGGTTTCTTATCATTTATAACAACCATTCAAAGAATGTTCTTTATACGCAAACTAATGATTGAAATTGGGAATGAAGTTAAAATACAAGAACCAGAAGAAGATATTGAAAAGGAACCAGAAGAGTAAAAAATAATCACATAGAGAAATGAATAACAGATAGATTTGGAGCGAAGAAGATAAATGTCCTTTATTGTTGAACGATCACATGTAATTTTCAAACATCTCATTCATGTCGGGCCCGAAGTTGATGTTGAAGCAGTTGCAGATATAGCTACTAGAAGAGATTATACAAAAACCACTAGAACAATAAACACTCCAAGAGGTCCTTTGAAAGAATATCTTTTCCGTCCCAAAACAAATCCTCAATCCCTAATTGTCTTTTCTAGAAAAGGATTTGTAATAGATGCTCAACCTGCAGATAACGTTTTAGCTTTGTTTAGAGATGCATATGATTTTTATGAAAAAGTATTGGGTGATCAAGCATTAACTGCAACAGTTGTTATGGAACTAAATTCAAAGTTTGAAGTCTTTTCTCCCACGCCTGTCAAAGAACTATTTACCAAATTGTACAGTGAGCAAGCATTCAAATTTAGCTGGAGTGGTAAGGAACTCCGTCCAAGTGGTTTTACCCTTGCAGCCGGAACAGGAAAATTCCCAGAAGAGTCAGTGCAATTTACCATTCAACCATTTCCTAAAGATCCGGAAAGACGCCTTATTGCAGTTGTAATGTATCGTTCTACTGAATTGGATGACGCTCTCAAATTCATTGAGACTATTGATGCTGATATAATAAAAATACTAAGTAAAATTTCTAAAGTAAAATAGTTCATTAATATTGCAGGTTATTAATTGCTGTGAACAAAGTGAGTGAAGAAAAACCAGATTGGAAGGTCGCTCAAACAAAAGTTGCTGATTTTTTACAACAACATCACTTTGCAGTAAAACAAGAGGTTTCTTTGAAAAGTGGCAAACGAGTTGATGTTGTAGCCTTGAGAAAGATTTCCGGGCGTATTTTACATGTTCTTGTTGAAGTAAAGGATTGGAATAAAGTATCTAGAAAACAAGAGGCTGAATTTTGCAAACAAATTATTCGATATATTATTGAATACTCAATAGACGATGCTCGAAAACACTCCACAAAAGATAGATGGAATTCTACCGCCAAAAATACGGTTGACCTTTTTTTGGGCATCCTTTGTTTGACTAAAGATGCGCATTTCTCCTATCGGAAAATTTCTCAACATTTTGTAGCAAAAAATGAAAATATTCTAGGCATTCCTTTCCGAGAACAACTTAGTAATAATATCAAGTTATTCGTAACTCATTTTGATTACTTGCCAAAAGTGTTCGATGAAATTGGTTTTCCTTTGTATAGAGAATCTCCACTTACAGAATGGATGACTAAAGAGCTAATGTAAGATGCCTGTCTTTGTCAAATCACTCCACAATATTGTAATACAAAGATTAAAAACCTTAATCATAGTATTCTCCAAAATAGAAGTTGGTTTCAGATAAAATGACTCCCTTAAAAATCCCCGCTGAAATTATAGACATTTTTCCATATGGTGACATTAGACCCATTCAAGATGAGCTAATCTCCACTATTTATTCTGCTCTGAAAGAAAAGAAAAACGTAGTAATAGAAGGAGCAAATGGATTAGGCAAAACAGTTGCAGCACTAACAGCGTGCATACCGATTGCACGAGAACGGGATTTGCAAATAATACATGTTTGTAGAACAAATAAACAAGCAGATCGTGTTATTTCCGAATTGAAGGAGATTGCCAAGAAAACGGATGTGAGTGGTGTTTCAATTCGTGGTAGACGGGAAATGTGCCCTCATCCCATAATAGAAAAACATGCTGATGATGCTGCTACGGCTTCAGTTTTATGTAACCAATTAAAGAAACTACGAAAATGTGAATACCACAATCGAATGGATGAAAAATCACCTAATTTCCGTAATGTTATGAAAATTCTCGAAGAAGTGCCTTCAACAAGTACCGAAATAAATAATCTTTGTAGGGAAAATAGATTATGCTCTTATGAACTGATTCTAAAATTAGTTGAAAAAGTTGATGTAGTCGCTGCAAGCTATCAATATCTATTCAACCCACCAATTCGCGATATTTTTCTAAGCAAAGTAGATCGTGGTATGAGTGAGTTATTACTAATTGTAGACGAATGTCATAATATTATCGATGCCTCTCTAAATATCTCTAGTGATCAACTAAGTATTTTCTCACTACGACAAGCATTGAAAGAGATAAAAGCATTTAATCATCCACAGTTTCTAAGACTTGTCAGGGGATTAACATCAGTTCTTGAAGAAGAACAAGTACGTTCAGATATTGAGAAAAAAGTTGATGCAAGAGCAATTTTACTTAGTCTTTCTAGAGAAATTGGAACATCCATTGATTTAGACTATGTTGATAAGTTAATCAGTGCCGGTATGAAAATACAACGTGAGTATTTATCTAGAAATAAACCTCCAAGATCATACATTCATCGTATCGGACAATTTTTGCGTAGATTTGTATTAACAAAAAGTAGAACGGAATTTCTACATTTAATTACTAGCTATCGAACACGTACGGAAGGTTGGAGCGTTAAATTTGAGGTTGTTTCTCTTGATGCACGTTTTACTACAAAGCATGTTCTTGAATATGTAGGTAATAGTGTACATATTTCAGGAACAATAGAACCAATTGATTCATATTCAAAAATAGTTGGGCTAGATAAACTTCCACTAGTCTCCAAAGTTCTTGATTCACCTTATTCAGAAAAAAATGTCCAAGGATATGTTATTGATAGAATTAGTACAAAATTAGCTGATCGTACTCCTGAAAATTATAAAAAGATGTGTGAAATTATCGGTGAAGCAGCTAATAATACACCATCTAATTCAGGTATTTTTGCTGCTTCATATGTTGTTATGAAAGGATTGTTGGATGCAGGTGTTGAAAGTTATCTTGACAAACCATTCTTTTACGAACAAAGAAAAATGACTTCCTCTGCTAATGATAGATTAATTGACGAATACAAAAATCTCTCTACAAGAGGGGGAGCAGTGCTAATGGGTGTTTTAGGTGGAAGAAGCTCAGAAGGAGCTGATTTTCCCGGAAAACAAATGAATACTTGTATGATTGTTGGTATTCCATATGCACGACCGACAACGAGGATAGAATCGCAAATTGGTTATCTGGAAGAGCATTTTCATAGGAAAGGAAGAGAATATGGCTACGTCATCCCAGCGATACGTCGCGCATCTCAAGCTGCTGGTAGACCAATTCGCTCGATAAATGATCGCGGTTTAATACTTTTCTTAGATTATCGTTTCGGTCAAAGCTATACCGCGCGATTCTTACCTGCATGGTTAAGACAAAATACTCGACCACTACAATATGAACCTGGTCGAATAGCAAAAATTGCTCAAGAATTCTTCGACTAAGAAAAGTACTCAAAAATAGTGGGCGCATTCTCAGGGAAGAACTTGAATATTTTCTTTATATCAACTTTACAGCAAATCTTTCCATTTGTTCCTTGTACTCCTCCGGGAACTTTGAGTACTCGTCTAATATCTATTGATACCTTTCTATCAATGCGTGGAAAACGATATTTAATAATATGTGTGAAAATATTATCACGATTTTTTTTACTATCTAAAATGGTGTCATATGTAAAATGAAATGGTCGAGAACTATTCTTGAGATTATAACGCAATCTTTCAATTTGTTTTCCAGTAAATCTGAATGGCTCTACTCGAAGCTCTTTATCTGTTGCTCGTGTAAAGAAGGACTTAGCAATCATCTCAATAATTCGATCTCGTAAAGGTATGACGTTCTTCAAATCTTTCTCAACAGCTTGAGTACGAGTCTCATCTTTAATTAGCGTTAAATATCTAACAATACTGTTTCGCTGTAATTGTGATAATTTACCCCCAACTGCATCGCGAACCCAAGCATGAAAACCTCTTCTACCTGAAAAAATCCATACGATGTCCTTGAAACCGAAATCCTCTCGAAGGGATTTGTCAAGGAAAGCTGCTGCATCTTGAACTAAGGACCAACACTCAGAACAATACTGTTCTTTTCCTTGGCAACCACAAACTCGAACAAGGTCATAATCATTTATATCTAAATCAAAACAAAACTCTCGAGATTCCCACAGGATTCTTTGTATGCTAAGCTGTTTTGATGGAGGGGTTTCGTAAACAGCACCAACATAAGAAAGTCTAATTGGATTTGTAGTCATATATCGAATCAATTCTCTTGTATCTTTGAAAGAGATGTTTCTAACAAAGATATTGCGCTCAAGTAGAAATGCAAACTCTCTTCGATAAAAAGTAGATAATCCTATTATTGATATTAAATCGCCGGGATCAAAAATCTCTTTGTAATATCTTTGGATAAGCTCTGTAGGAATTTTAGGTTGTTTTTTATCACTGTTTTTTGTTTTGGTCATTTTTCTACCTCAGAGCTACTACTTATTTCTTGTTACCTTCCTTCTTAGCTTGTTCTGAAAGGTCAATTATTTTCTTTACTTTTGCTGCCCATGTGGAATAGCTAATTGGATGTACTACAGGACGACAACCTCGGTTATATCTTAAACTAAAAAGTGCAGCACATGCTTCACTAGGTTTATTGTCAACAACCTTGCTTTCCAAGAGCCGAATTGCGTTCTCTGTTTTATTTGATGGATTCTTAAATTCATTCCGAAGGCGTTTATCGATTACCTCTACTGCTTGATGCATAAAGGTGCAATAATACTCAAATTGCAATTTATTACATGCAGGAGCATTATAATCTATTTCTCCCCCTTCCATTCCGTACATATGTCGTATGATATATCCCGGATTGCCACGTGCAAATTGTTCATACGCCATTCCAGTATTATCAACTGCATTATTATACCAAAAGTGTAACTGTTCGTCCACAGACATTCCCAATCGTTTGAGATATAATCCAAGCTGGAATCTTTCAGTGTGGTTCAAATGTCCTTTGCTCATGATAATATTGTATAAATCTAACATACATTGAGGAAAGATGTCTTGTCGATTGTATAGATTATAGTCTTCTAGATCGACTTTACCTTTAGCAGAAGCTACTGATTTAATTAATCGCCCTAAATCATCCTGAACTTTTTTGACTGCTTCCCGTGTCGCCGGATCCAAACGTGTGATAGTTTCTTTTATTCTTCTCCTTAACGTTTCCTCAAAGGCTATTTTCACTCCATTAGAGAAATCATTTACAGTACTGAGAACCCAACCATCACGTAAAAGAGCAGAACGAATGCTCACAATTTTAGGAACACAAGTGAAATGTAATCCCATAGCACCTGTCCGTTTATTTCCCATTTTAAAATCTTTGAAATATTTATTGTCAATCTTGAATCGTGCCCAAAGTTCTCTTGGACCTATAACTTTGTCTTCTCCGAAGAAATACTTGGCAATGGCAACTTTTTCTTGGATTGTTTTAGCATGGAGATAGCGCCACTCGAAAAGGTCACCCTCTTGCTCAATAAGCCAACCAAAAATGCGCGTGTTGTCTGCTGCAGCAAGTCTAAGTAATCCATGACCGGCAAATTCTTCGTAAATTTCTTGCTCGTAGCTTCCTCTGGAAGCACTATGAGAAGGATACCAACGGACATCTTGAATAAACTTGTTAACTCGCTCTCGAGCAATTCTGGGCCAGCTTTCCATATCTATCTGAAATTTCTCTCTAGAGATAGAAACTTCATTTAAACGTTTAATCACAACCCAATCTGGAATCAAGCTGGTCTTCCTCATCAAGAGAATAGAAAAGAATGTTTAATAAGTTAGCTGTCTTTTCTTTTTTTTATTGAATTAGTATTTTGAGTGATAGTATGAATTTTCCAAATCAAATTAAATCCAGATGTACAGAGCTAGAGGAAGAATATGATTTTACTATTCTCTTTGCTGTAGAAAGCGGCTCAAGATTATGGAGGATGGAAAGTAAAGATAGCGATTATGACGTACATCTTGTTTATTATTATCCAATTGAGAAATATCTCGAAATTCAGAAACCTGATGATACTTTTACTTGGATGAGTAATGACAGAGTGCTAGATTTCAATGGATTTGATATTTACAAGTATGCCAAATTGCTGCTAAAATCAAATCCTAATATGATAGATTGGACAATGAGTGATATTATCTATTTTGGAGACAAAAGCAAAATCACCGAATTTGTTGATTTCGCAAAAAAACATTACAATCCTTTCACATTATATCATTCCTATATTGGCATTTCTAAAAACGCTCTTAAATTAATTAAGAAAGGGAAAAATCATTACAAGAAATATTTCTATGTTCTTCGCGGCATTTTGAATGCTCAATGGTTATCTGAAATGGAAACCCTACCTCCTTTTCAATTTGAAACTGTTGCAACGGAATTGGATTTGTCTCCTCAAATAAGAAATAGTATCTTACATTTACTTGAAAAGAAACGAAATGCTTCTGAAAATTCCGAAGTAAAAGAAACCCTTGATATTATTCGTCCATTTGTAGAGGAACGACTGGAAAAGATTGAAAGTGAAACGGTGAAACTACTTAGAAGAAAACCTGATGAATGCCATTACAAAGCTTTCAATTCTACTATTCAAAAAATCATCAGTTACAAATAAGACTAATTTAGTCACAGGTTTACGTTACAATACTACATTCCTTACTAATTTCTTTTTTTTTCACTTTCTTCACTTCTGTTGATTCTCACTTAGCAACCATTTCTTACTATCTTATCTCAATAATCGCCACTTATTCCTATATATAGGAATCAAGTGAGCCTTTATAATAAAAACCACTAAACTAGATTTGGTTGATAAGAATGGGATACAAAAAAGTAAAAGAAAATATCTATCTTTATACCGATGAAACATTTCACGATGTAGTTGCCGGAGCAATTGAATTACCAACAAAACTAGTTATGATTGATACAGGACTAAATCTAATTGAAATCAAAGAATTTAGAGAGTGGGTGGAAAAAACTACTGGAAAGAAATTTGAGATTTTATTTCCAACACACTTTCACGGTGATCACACATATGGCAATCAAGTCTTTTCTGATTGTCGAATTATCTCTCCAAAAATCCATCTCGAGTATATGAAGATGGTAAAAGAGCTTCTTACTCCTGAAAATCTTGAAAAAGAACAAAGTCGTTTGAAAGATCCTCGTGCTTTGGAGGGGTTAGAAATTACTCTTCCAACTGAAACTTTTGAGGGGCAATTTGAAATACAAGATGGCGGTGTAAAAATTGTCATTAAGAATACAGGAGGACACACAATTGATTCCTCATATATCTATTGTCCAAATTACAAGGTTCTCTTTGCTGGAGATAATCTCTTTGTGAATTCATCTCCCTATGGTGGTCACTCAACTTGTAATCCGGAAACTTGGTTGGAAGTTTATAGAGAATTCTTAACACTTGATGCTGAAACCATTATCCCTGGTCATGGTCCTGTAGCTGATAAATCATATATTGAAAAAGAAATTTCCTTTATGGAATCTTTCAAAGAAACTGCAAAAGAGCTTGCATCAAAAGGAGTTGCAGAAGAAGAAATATTGGAAAGTTGTTATCAGACATTTTTCCCACCAAAAGATTCAGAGGAAGATGATTCATTTCAAAGAAACACTGTAAAAAGATGGTATGATGTTTGGATTAAAGGAGCAGAATAATACCTCCTTTTTTCATTTCGCACCCCATATGCAATTTAAACATTCAATACGAATAATTTATTATCTTAAATGATTTTTCTATTTAATGGTGTTTTTGAAAGTGCCTGTTGAAATCGATTACAAAGTTTGTGGATTCTGTTTAGGTTGTGCAACAATTTGTCCTGAGAATCTCTACTATATTGAGAATAATAAATTGGAGATTAGTGAAGGATGCACTGATTGTGGTCAATGTATTGAATGTTGCCCTGTAACAGCGATTTCTGAGGTCTAATTTATTTAAATCACTTTTTGAATTATTATAATTTAAATGAAGAGCATAGGTGATATGACATGACTGTTTCCGAAGGCGATCGAGTATTAGCAAATTGGCGTCAAGATGATTATTGGTATGCTTGTACTATTCAAGAAATAGATGAATTGAATATTCAAGTAATTTATGATGAAGGCACTGTTGAAATATTAACTATTGAATATATTAGACCAATAGGAATTGAAAATGAGGATTCTATTGAAGGTCGATGGGTGGGTGGGGAAAACTATTACCCAGGTTCTGTTCTCAAAGTCAAAGGCGAAAATGTTAAAATTGAATATCGTGATGGAAAAAAAGAATGGTTACCAATGAGTCTCGTGCGATTTTAATAGCTTTTGCTCCATTTATTCTCTAGCTATTTTCTCAGTACTATGCGCATATTCTTTGTATTTTAATGTAAGAAGCTGAATAATATGTATTGGTAATTCATGGAGGATTAACAATTGGCTATATTAACAGCTTTAGGAATTATTGGTGTAGGTACAATTTTAGGCTCATCCGCCTTCTTCCTTTTTAGAAGGAAAACAAGAGACCATCTTCAAAATCTCGAGCAAAAAGAGGTGTTAACTTTAACACTCCGGGGTTTACACGATGTAGATATGATTTGTGATACAGTTTCAAGGGGTAATGTAGTTATTCTCGGAGTACGAGACCTTGCACGATTGGATATGATTCGTCTCAAGCGTTCTATTCAACAATTGAAATCGTTTACAAGAACCTATGGCGGAGATATCGTTGCTTTAGGTAAGGATTTTGTGGTTGTCGTTCCTCCAAACATGAAATTATCATTGATCAAACGACTGCTTGAAAATGAAGACTCAGATGAAATCACTCCACCTGAACCTCCAACAGAGGTAGGAACTATATGAATTCAATCATTGCTAATCGTATCTATAATTTAGTTGCTGCCGATCAAGCAAAAATAGCTCTATTGAATTTACTTTCAGATGGAAAATGGCACACGAGTTTTGAGTTGGAATCTACTGCAAAAGATCAACGACCAACCATTGGTCTTGTGGGCATTTGTATAATACTAAAAGCATTACAAGATGCAGATGCAGAACTCTTTGAAGTATATGATAATGACTCAGGACGATTCTATCGTTTGAATCCTCAAAGAGCATCCATGGTTAAAAAAATCGTCGAGCATAAAATGAGGAACAAAAAAGAAGTACACTCTTCTTCAGCGAAAGAATTCAAGAAATTCAAAGAACGATCGCGAACCACAAGAAAAGAAGAAAAAGATTTCGATGAGGAACTAAAACAATTTTTGTAACTTCTTCCTCATACTTTTATTTTTGCTACTTTTTTTTAACGAAAAAGATATGTGAGATTAGAGTCACAAAATCATTTCGTGAAATCACTATTTGAATAAAGCATCGGTAATAAGCTTAACCAAGGAAGGATCCTTTTTCATAAGTTTCGTACCAAGTTTGATTTGTTTCCAGCGACCTCTTATTGCTTTTATCAAATCTTCACCATCTAAGGCTTCAATAATGTTGTTCATTTGTTCATTGGTGATTTTATCTAATATTTTTCGCGCCTTTAATCCCATGCCAAATGAAGCACCATAAACTTTCTGCCAATAACCTTCATACTTCTTTCTCAAAAAGCTCTCACTAAAATTCTCTTTCTCGAATGCTTCAACCAAAGTATCACTTATCATCTTCCCGGCTTCCATGCCATAAGCAATTCCGCCACCTGTAAGCGGATTAACTTGTCTAGCAGCATCACCAACCAGAAGTACTCTATCAGTAGCGAATTTGTCTAATACTCCTCCAACTGGGATTGCTCCTATGCGTTCTTCGATAATAGTAGCATTTTTGAAGCGTCTCTTCCCTTCTGGATGATTGAAAATAAAGTCGTCAAGATATTCTTTAACAGGTTTCTTAGCAAAACCAACACCTATTCCAAGACCAACATTAGCACAATGCTCTCCTTTGGGGAAAACCCAAATATATCCACGCGGAACAAGCTCTTCTCCAACGTAAAGATCAAACATACTCTGTTCTGGAAAATCTACACCAACCATTTCATAACCTACTGAAGTATCCAAATCGATAGGCTCAATTGGTTCAGCAAGCCCAACATCTCGAGCAACAGTACTATAAATACCATCAGCGCCAATAACAACTGGTGCCGTATAAGTAATTTTTTTTCCTTTACATTCAGTTTTTAGAGTAACACACTTTTCTTTGTCAATTTTTGTATGTAATACTCGAGTGTTTAAATCGATTTCAGCTCCTTCGCGAACAGCAGCAATGAGCATTTCTTTATCAAAAACTCTCCGATCAACAACCCACCCCTCACCTGTTGGAAGCCTATAATCAATGCTTTTCATATTGGGGCTGAAAACTCGGAACCCTTCAATAACAGCTCGAACAGCATTTTCTGGCATAGGTATTTTTAAGATATCCTCAAATGTATCTCGAGCAACAGCCTCACCACAACGAACAGGAATACCTACATGACTTTTTGCTTCAAGAATCTTCACACGAAATCCTTCTTGGGCCAAAAATCTCGCAGTCGTTGACCCTGCAGGACCGCTTCCTACAACTATAATATCTGTTTTACTTGAATTAGAATCGCTCATTATACAGCTTCCTCGGTGTTTAGGATAATTTTTGTCTTTTAACTTTTCGATAAGAAAAAGAAAAACTTGCTTCAAATTAGGGATTAGATATCAGTAATCTTCTTGATATCAAAATCAGAAAATTTGAAGTTTTTAGCTAATTCTTTGATCACATCATCCTCTAATGATATTCCAGGATATTTTTTGATTAGTTTCCCTACTCTCTCTTTTGCTCGGTCTCCTATAGACTTTCGACCATTTGTTATCCATTCTTCTTTCGTTCCTCGATCAACAATAGAGCTAGGAATGTACTGCTCTTTTCTGAACCATTTTAGAGTATGGTCATGTGCTAATAGATGAGTTGTTTTCTCATCAAAGAGATTCAATAGATCTTTAGCTATTGGTTCATCTCTTTGAGTAATCCCTTCAATAAACTTGTAAGTCATACCGCAGATTTCGTTATCTATGATAACCTTCTGAATGCTTTGTGTGGTCTCAAAATCTATCATACCAGCTCCTGAAATCATATTCACGCCCTTAATCCCTGCTAACAATGCACCCATACCTGTTTCAAAACCAGCTTGCATGTCGAGTATTTTTGCATCAGACATACCTAAATATGCGTGAGTAGGAATGTTAAGATATTTCCCAACCTCAGTATAGCCTATGTCAAGCATCATCGTATCAATAGAACCCATTGGCGTTGTTCCTTTTCTCATATCAAAAACTGCCGGAGAACCACCCCAAATTACTGGAGCACCAGGAGAAACAAGCTGAGTAATAACAACTCCAGCCAAGGTTTCAGCTGCATGTTGGACTATTGAGCCTAAAATTGTTACAGGAGCATTAGCTCCGGTCATTGGCATTGAAATGAACTCAGAGGGGATGCCATATTTTGCTGCATCAATAATACTTTGACAGGTTAGGTCGCTCCATTTAAGTGGTGGGGAAGGACAAGCATCAAATATTGCCAAAGGTTTTTCGCGCAATTTCTGCTCACTACCTCTAATAGTAACAAGCATGTCTTTCATTTTTGTAAATGATTCTTTTTTGAAAGTACCAGTTATAACAGGTTTCTTTGAAAATAATAAACAAATCAAAAGACGATACATGTCCGACACATTTTCCGGAACATCAGAACAAATAATGGCTGTACTTTGAGCATGGATATACTCTAATTGTTCTACCACTTTTGTAAATTCAACAAAATCCTTGGTGTATGCCTCTCGTATTTCATTTGTTTCTGTATCCAGTACACGTAATGCTGCAGAACCAGGGTCAAAACAAATATTATCTCCTTCTAAAACAGCTGATTGATTTCCATCTCTATCATACAGTGTTATGGAAGATGGGACACTTTTCAAAGCTTTCTTGGTAACATCAATAGGTATTTTCGCTCTTCTGCTTTTGGAGTCAACCTCCAAACCATTCTTCTGAAGAAGCTCGATTGCTTCTTTGTTTTCAGCAAAAAAACCTATTTCTGCAAGGATTTCCATTGCTTCATTAATAACTTTCTTTGTGAGTTCTTTTTCTAGTACTTTTATTGTAGGGCGAATAGCTGCTTTCATTTTTTTCTTTATCTCCTATAATTACAATCGACTAAATCGCATGTATTACACTCTTTTATCCCTAAGTCTTTTTCTACCTTTTTTCCAATGTTAATTGCAAACGAAACCGATTTTCTTGGATTCATCATAAATGAAGGCGATAATTTCACATTTATCTTATTAACTGGTAGTAAAGAGAAAATAAGTTGTTGGCCTTCTTTTACAGACCATCGGCAGTAACCAGGGCTAAATCTTGCAGTATGCTTATTCTCTTGAAGGATCTCTGTATTTTCCTCTAGTATTATTTTAGTTAACTGTGAAGCGGTTTCTTCTGCTGCATTGGAAGCGATTGCATCTAAAATCACTCCTTTTGCGAGTTCACCCTTACTCATCAATTTTGAAATTCCATTTTCTAATGTTTTTGATATTGTACAAACGGCAATAATCGTTCTGTCAGATAGGTCAAAGAGATGTCTTGGCAACAAATCTTTACTCAAGAATATGTCATATATTGCTTTTGTTTCAATCAATTCTAGAGCCTCTTTTTTCATAACTTCAATGTCTTCTAACAGCTGAGGAGAAGCCTCCTTTGGGACTTTGCCTTTTTGTGAAGAAGAATTATTACTTCGTAATAATTGAAGTATCTCTTGATTATCTAGCGATATTCCAATTTGCTCTAAAATTCTCAAATCATTATCCCTTCAAAATTTCAGCAATCTTTCTAATATATCGTGGATCAGTTCCACAACACCCTCCAACAACATTTGCTCTGGCATTCACTATCTGAACAATGTCTCGAGCAAAATCCTCTGCATTAGTTGGATAGACGGTTTCTCCATTCCTTAACTCAGGCATCCCTGCATTTGGTTTAGCACAGATAGGTAGTTTCGTAGCATCTCGTAATTGAATAATCAACTTAATCATATCATCACTGCCAATGGTGCAATTTGCTCCAATAACATCTGCACCTGCTTTTTCGAGAATGGTTACACATTGTTCTATTGAGTTGCCCATCACAGTGAAGTAGCCACGCTTGGTTTTTTGATAAGTAATCGAAGCAAAGATAGGTATGTTTCCTACTTTTCGCGCAGCAAGAACAGCTGCTTCAGCTTCTTTGATATCCATCATTGTTTCAATGAAAAAGAAATCAATACCGTTTTCAGCTAAAATCTTCGCTTGTTCTAAGAAATTCTCTGAAAAATCATCAATAGTAGCTTTCCCTACAGGTGGAAGGAACTTGCCTGTCGGACCGATATCTCCTCCAACAAAACAATTTTCAGGGCAAACACTTCGGACAATTTCCACTGCTTTAGCGTTATATTCTTCTACTTTATCTCCATGCTGTTGAGCATCAAGCTTGATTCTAGTTCCACCAAAAGTATTGGTAAAAACCGCATCTGAACCTGCATCAAAGTAGCTCTTGTGAATTTGCTTTACTTTTTCTGGCGCAGTAACATTCCAGCTTTCGGAAGGAGTGCCAGCAGGTAATCCAGTAGAAATAAGCTCAGAACCCATTGCACCATCTAATAAAACAACATGTTCATTGATGAGATCAAGTATTGATTTCCTAGCAGTCAGCAAGATCCCGCCTTAATGTGCCATTAATTCTTTAGCAAGTTTAACAGCACTAATTGCATTCTCTGCAGTACCATCTG
The DNA here is from genome assembly GCA_018238155.1 of Candidatus Heimdallarchaeota archaeon. Classification (GTDB taxonomy): domain Archaea; phylum Asgardarchaeota; class Heimdallarchaeia; order JABLTI01; family JABLTI01; genus JABLTI01. The sequence continues at coordinate 94,943 of JABCTZ010000003.1, forward strand.
CACCTATTTCAGCAACCCAATTCTTTGATACAGGAGCACCACCAAGAAGCACTTTGAAACGGTCGCGGATGTTTTGTTTCACTAATTGGTTTATGAGCTTCTTTTGACCAACCATTGTTGTAGTTAGCAAAGCAGAGATGCATATCAAATCAGCATTAACCTCTAATGCTTTCTCAATAAAAGCTGTAACAGAAACATCTGCACCCAAATCATAAACTTCAAAACCTTCTGCAGCAAGCATAGAGGCAACTAAGGTTTTGCCAATATCATGAATATCGCCTTCAATTGTACCAATTACAACAGTTCCTAAAGATCGGGTTTCAACTTCACTAGAAGATAAATGAGGGGTTAAAATTCCCATAGCTGCTTTCATAGCCTCAGCACTACGCATCAATTCAGGTAAGAAATATTCTCCTTCATCAAACAAGCTACCAACATGGCGAATGGCATCAGAATAAGCATCAATAACCGTATTTAGATTCAATTTATTAGCTAGAGCTTGATTAGCTAATTCGCTTGCTTTCTCGATATCTCCTTGAACAATCGCTTTTTTACACTCATCAAAAATTACCAAATGTTTGTTCCACCTTAAATTTCTCAAACAAAACTATTAAGTTAAAGCATCTGTGATAGTTTACCACAATAGAAATAGGTACCAATGCTTAACTATTTAGCTTTCGCTCTCTCAAGATAGTCTTGAACCATATGTTCAACGGAGTGATAGTGAAGAGCAATTGACAATTCTTCAAGAGTTCTATATGCAGCATCTCGAATTTCCTTGTTGGAATCATTTTTGTACACATTATGAAGACGTGGGATAAAGCTTACATCATCAATTTTCCCCATAGCCAATGTAGCAATAAGTCTAAGTTTATCATCACAGGCAGGTTCAAGACACTTTACTAGCAGATCTTTTGTTTCAGGAGTATCAAACGAGCCGATGATTTCCAATAAACAAGCTTGAATATCACTTGATTTTTTATTATACAATTCCAAAAGCTTTGGTACAATACTCTCTTCTCTCAAATAAATAACCGTTCCAACAAGAACATTGCGAATATCATCATCATCTTCTTTCAACAATAAGGGTAGGATCTCTTCAGACTTTATTTGACCACCTAAGAATCGCAATCCACCTGCAGCATTTCTTCTTGTCTCGAGATCATTGTCTGTCTTTATTATTTCAAGCAAAGTTGGAAGAATGCCTTTTCCTCCTAAAAGCGAAAGAGACATAACAACCGCTCTTCTAACCTCAACAATCGTTTCATCTTTAAGGAGAGCTAATAAAAGAGGAACAGCCGATTTTGTCATATTTCTACCAAGCGCTTCAACTGCTGCTCGTCGCTTGTTGGGGTCAGAATCTTTAAGCAAATCAATATTCTTAGCAACATTAAAACTTGGCATAATAATCATCTGCTAAAATAAAATATACTACACTTTTTTAGTTTATCCTTTGTGATGCATAATTTAATTCTCTTTTTTAGTCACTGATGATTATTTGGATAAGGAAATCTGCGAAACAAAACTAAACTAACTGCTTTTTTTCTGCCATAATAACTAATTCAGTTAATCAATAGTTAAGATATATTAAACTTAAGGAAACAGAGGAGGAAAGTCACCCGGTAAATTACCAAACATCTTTACCATAAACACTATTATGAATATAACAACAACAATAGAAAGAATAAAAAATAATATTTTAAAAATAGTTGAGGTTTTATTACACTCAGGACAAAGCCATCCTCCTCCTCCACCATCTCTACTACTTCGATGAAAAGCATGATCTTTACAAATATCCTTTTTACATCTCACACAGATCATCCTACTTTCATTTTCACAAAATTCACATCTATGATTCGACATTGTAAAATCCAATTAATAATTAATATCGATGATATTTAAAGATAATTAATTTTAAATCCATATTTCATTATTCAAAAAAATGATTAAAGCATAATTGAAAAAAAATTGTTCTGAAGCAATCTTCAAGATATTTCTAATTATAATATATTCTATGACATAGTAACACATCTTTCAAAAGTAATAATTAATAGTGGTTGACCAACATTATTACAGATTATCTTGCGTTCGATAGATGTGTGTATCGTAGAAAGAAAATCTCGTCGTTCTAATTCATCTAATTTATGTGTAATAAAGTAATACCCATCATCAAGTAAACCTGTGTTGTTGATAATTTGTATTTTATCATTAATCAGAGATGGAATATTTGCAATACAATAATATCTGTCATCTGTAGAATTGTAATAAGATAGAATCATACTGGAAATAGATAGTTCAGTTGTATTGAATTGAGTCAAGTTATTATTACTAAAAGCACTAAGAGATGCTGAATAGCTTAGCTCAAACTCTCTAAGTATTCTTCTCACTTTTGTATCTGCTTCTAATAACATCTCAGATATATTGCGTACAATATCATGACCACTTTTAAATTCAACATATGAATAATAACTTGAAGTAGTGCTAATCTTTTCTAAATCATGGATAATTGATTTTTCTTGTACTGTATCATAATTGTAGCTTATATCAATGCTAGGTGGAGCAGTACTAAAGTACAATCCCAATGGAATACTAACTGTAGGTACCAATATAATTAGAATAGCCAAAACAATGCCCACATATTTGAGTGGGTGCACTTTTCTTGTCATAATTACTTCTATGACAATCATATTTAAAAGGTAATTTAATTAAGGAAATAGAGGATTACTAGGAAAATTATTCGTGGTTTATACATTTTCATTATGAAAAAGAGAAAAGTAAACTCATTTTTACTACTAACGTTTTTGTTGATGGAAATCAAATAATAACTAAAAAAAAGACGGCAAGAATTTGGCACAGATAACTGGCTATTCAACATTAGATTGGGAATTTTCGGAAAAAAAACAGGTGACTTCACATTTACAGAAGTAAAACGGGTAAAAGTTTTCGGAGAATTTGGTGTGGAACTGACATTCATACCTGATCTTGAACATAAATGGAAGAAGGAACTTGTTTGGAGTGCAGGAAGCGATTTACTAGAGAAATAATAGAAACAATTTACAAATCAAATATCCTATTGCCTTCTTTTATTTTTTAATTCTCGTCTCATAAGCAATAAATCCGTAAACGCTTCTAATCTGGTTTGAAACCCAGCCTCTCCAGTATGTTCATCCAAAACAAGAGATAAAACCGGCATATCATGTTCTCGACTAACTTGTGGAAAGATACTCCTTGTAATAATCTCTGGCATGCAAGTGAACGGATAAAGATGGATAATTCCATCCCAGCCTTGTTTTTTATAATTAACAGCATCGCCAAGATTCTGTTGAGTTTCACCACCAACAGTGTGGGGGACATAGGTCTTTCCCGCACAAATAGCTTTTTCATGATCCATTTTAGCAAAAGGATTTACCTTGTGAGGAAGATCAATAAACTGTCTTAATGAAATAGGTGTTTTGGCTATTACTCCAAGATTATTCAAGCTCTTGAAAATATCTAAATTTAAAGAGGGTTCCAAAACAACGTAAATCTCTCCATTAACAATAATTTTCAAAGGCTCTAAGGTTTTATCAACTTCAACGTTCTCAGAAAACATTTTTGTTATCGTTTTACCTAGCATTCTCAATTTAAACATTCTATCAGTAGCAACTATTTTTTGGAATGCTTGTTTAGCAATGCGTTCAGAATCTCCTGTTTCAATTTCGATTGCTCGATATTTACATAAAAGCCTGTCAACTAAATCTGTTAGTCGATTTGTTACCCACCCATATTGAAAAGCTCTAATTGTTTGGAGGTAGTTTAAACCAACACTAACTTTCTTTGCTTGTCTGATAATATCCAAAGGGCTTTCATAATCAAATTTAATAAATTTAAAGTCATAACCCAAATCTTCAAGAATAAATTTTTGTGCTTGCCAATAAAACCGAAATCTACAATAACCGCATCCAGCACTCATACCCAATTCTGTTGCTCCTCTCTCCAATCCTTCGATAAATGTTCCTAAAGTCATTTTGAAAGGTGTACAAACAAATTCAGGTGAATATCTAGCACCAATTTGAAGAGTATTCTTACTGGGTTTATTTGGCATGAGAATATCAGTTCGTCCTAACTCACTAAATATTCTTTGAAAGACATATCTAAGGGACCCGAAGGACGGGAATGTTAACGGCATTTATTTCTTTCCTCCTCTGAAGCATGTCAATAAATGCTTCTAATCTTGTTTTTAATCCTGCTTCTGCAGTCAAATCATCTAAAACAAGCTGTAATATTTGGATATTGGGCATTCGTTTAGAAAACCTCATAGCCAAATCTCCGACTAAAGAATCAGGACCACAACCAAAAACCATTAAATGAATTATTCCATCAACTGACTCTTTCTCAAGAAAATACATTATTGATCCAAGAATTTCTCGCTCAAAATCGAAATAGAGTCTATTCTCTAAGATAGATAATTGTTGATTAATAATCGATCTTGGTATCTGTTCAGAAGTAATGACATTAACTCCAAAATTCTTAAGCTTCTTTCTGATATCTAACGAACAGAACTCATCATTAATTACATATGAATGTCCTATTAATGCAATTTTTAGAGGTTTTTCGCCGGGAATTTTTTCCGGTTTAGCATTAAGATGAAAATCATCCCTTGCTTCCCACTCAGTCAATGTATCCAAATTAATAATCAAATCTTCATAATGTTGTTTATAGACCTTTATTGCTTTTCTGAAAGCTGTAATGAGTCTGAAAGGATTTTTAGTAAAGATTAAACCAACCTTGAGTGCTTTGAGAAAGAAAGTTATTTTATTATCTCGACCCTTGGCTATGTTATAATGAGGCATGATAATCGTAGGAAGATCAGGAAACATAGAACGTAAAACATCAGCCAAGCCAATAAATTTAGGACAACCCATATCGGTTTTATGTTTGCTCCCAAAACGAGGGATAAAGAGAAAATCAACATCATCCTTTAGTTCTAAAACATGACCAAAGAAGATTTTAGTTGAATAACAATCCTCGTCAGGTGCAATTGCAATTGCCTTTTCCCTTATCTGTTTATTAGTTAAAGGTGAAACTACAACTTCAGCTCCTAATTGCTTGAAGAAAGTATCCCACATAGGGAAAAATTTGTAGTAAATCAGTGCACGGGGTATACCCACTCGTTTCATTGGTATTAATCCTCTTACGGTTTTTTCAAATTATTCTTTAAAATAATGTGCCACATAATTTCAATGGAGTTAAAAAAGGTATTTTATATAATCAAATTCTTACTAGTACTTGTCATGAGATTTCAAATTAGTTATCCTATAATTAAATCGAAATCAGAAAAAATTTTGTTTTAGTGGAGCAAATGAAGTGCATTATGAAGTAGCTTTACAATATTCAAACGGTTCAATAGTTGATTTTTTTTATGAATAATTAGGATAGAGAACACTTGGTTAAAAAAAGGGTGAGAAATTGAGCAGAGAAAGTGAAAGGGAAAAATATCTTGAAACAATTCAACCTTTCATTGGTAAATTTCTAAAATTGTTGCTACAACAGATAATTGGAATGAATCTAAATTTATTCTCGATTTACTTCAAGAATTAGAGAAAGAGCACCAAGATTTTATTACTCCATTTCTATTTTTATAGAACTCTTACTGTCAATAATTCTGGGGCTGAATTTTGAACAAGAGGTGTTTCAGATACTCTCAGTTGAAGGATTTGACATAGCACAAAATCTAGTTATTTGTTATAATAATCGCAGAATGGAATTAGATATGATAGTTTTTCAAGATGAAGAATTGATGGTCATAAGTTGTAGAAATGCTGTAAATGTAAATTGCCTTAGTAGCTTTAAATCAGATATCAAGCAAAAAGCACATAAGATAGAATATCGAATGCGATTGCTAAATGCAGCTTCTGCTCGACTGTATATCAAAGTGACCAAAGAGAATTATGATCAATTAGTTGAATTCGAAGGAACTTGGGTAAATTCGGTAGAAATAATATTTATTGTTATTTAAATTAATTTCTTTATATTTAATAGGATAGAAAAAAGATTTAAATAATTAATATTCTCTGCATACATAAGCATAGGGCCGTTAGCTCAGCTTGGTAGAGCAATAGGCTCATAAGGCTTGCACTTGCGAGTTCCTGCCTGATGATACCTATTGGTCACTGGTTCAAGGGATACAAATTGCGATTTGTATCTGAACAAATCCTGTACGGCCCACCATTTTCTTCTTGTTTTGATACAAAATCTGTGTTCTATTTTCATTACTGGTCGTGTGAGATTGATGGTTGTGTTCCCTTTTTCCGCGAATTCAAATCGCGCTGGGCCCACCAAATTCTTACTTTTTATTTTATATCAAGATGTTTCTTTAATCCCATCTTTACCGTTTTTATACTTCTTTTCTTCAATGGTAATTTGTTTTTCGAGTTTATTCATTTGTTCAATTGCTAAATTTATATTATCAACTAAAACTAATCCATTTGTAAGACACTCTTCAGCACACCATTTCCCTGCAATTATTAAGTAAGGTTTCATAAATTCGGTGATTTTCTTAATCTTTTGGATGTAATTGTTGATTTGTTTCTTAATTGCATTAAAGATTAATTCTCTACTTTTGTCCCAAATTAATAATGATACAAAAACAATACCTAGGATTATTTTCCATTCATTTGGTAATGCAGAAACAAAATCATAACCTTTCTTTAGAATATTGACAATTTTATCAATAAACGATATAATAAAAACTAATAATCCCCCAATTATTAATGCTCCCAATTCAAATGTTAAAATTCCTAATAAGGGGATACTTGTAGCAAGTATTACAAAAGAAGCTGATCCTTGTTGGTAAATACTAACTATTTCACAAGATTCCTTTGTACCTTTCCATGATTTTACACCATCAAGATCGAGCATATCCTTATCTGTTGTTATTATCGCATGTTTTCCTAATTTCAAGAAAAGAGCTACATACTCTACATCTTCTTTATCTCTTTCAGCTATCATAGCTTCTGCTTTTTGATAAGCTACGTCATCATCTAAATTTTGATATGTGATCTTGGTTAAAAATTTGGAAGCTATAACTTCAATTTCTTTGGTATCTTTATTACAATATTCAGCGATACTTTCAATGTGTTTGTTAATCTCATTTTTTATTTTATCAGGTGCTACACCTAAAACAAATGGTGATTCAAGTAATTCCAATAGAAACGAATGATTATATTTTACATAGGCTCTAATATGCTTATTTAAAATGCTTGCATCGATAATGATTTGCAATGATATGTTTTGACCCATTTCCAAAATATTGTCTTCAAAAAAACCTTTGATTTGTTCCATAATACTTAGATCTATGTGTTTTACTATTTCCTTAATTATCTCTTTTCTATTGTCAAATTTCTTTCTAATTCGTTCCCAATCCTTTTCGTTAAACATTTTATCTCAAATCCTTTCCCAGTTTTTCTACACATTTCTAGCATAAAAAACCTTTCGAGATATTACATTCCATAAAATAAGTGTTGGTCACTGGTTCAAATCCTGTACAGCCCACCACTTCATATTTATGAAGAAACTAAATATCTGAAATTATTTCTTTAATTTCTGCATGAGAGGGAATTCCCTCAAACTTTATTTCACCATCTACAACAATAGATGGTACTGCTTTAATGTTATACTTCTTTGCTAATACAACAGCATCAGCTGATTGATTTAAATTATATTCAATGACCTGACATTTTTCACATATTGCTTCTTTTAGTTGTCTTAATGCTGTTTGGCAAAGAGAACAACCCGCTGTGAATATCTCAAATTTATGACCCATTAGTGAAAGTCTCCATTATGCTTGGTTACTAAAAGTAACTAAGTTTACATAAGTATTTAAATTGGTGGTTTCCAAGTAGAAACAAAGTATTCAGATGGAAAGTGATTCCGATTAAAGAGGAAAAAATAATTTGTCCATTATGCAATATTATGAATATTGTTAGTAAAAAATGGTCTTTACTTATAGTTAATACAATAGGCAATACTGCAACAATTAGGTTTAGTGAAATAAAGAGAAATCTGCGAACGATAAATTCCAAAGTTTTATCTGATAGATTAAAAGAGCTCGTACAAGCAGAGATCATAAACAGGAAATCAAAAGACTCAGTACCACCACATGTTGAATACTCTTTAACTGATAAAGGAAAATCATTACGCAAAGCAATAATGCCACTTCTTGATTGGTTTTATTCCTACAATGAGAAAGGAAGAATAACCCCATGCGATATAGCATATCAGATTGAAAGGGTTGAGAAATGAAATCACTATCCCTACCCGACGAAAAAAGTATATCATATTTTGGCATGTTGATTTTTCCTAGTAATCATTGAGCATTAAATTTCAAAACATTAATAGTATCTTTGTAGATAAAGTCGACTTCATAACTGATCGATTTAAGTAACAATTCTGTTGATCACTGCTTCAAATTCTGTACGGTCCACCAGTTTTTTCCTTTCTAGGTTTTTTGCACAATGTAATCTATTGTGATACTTTGGCATTGTTTCTCATTGTGAACGTAACCAAAGCTTGTTATTCCTTTGTGAAGTAGTTTTAATCCAGTAAAGAGTTCATCCGCTTCATCAATGTTATAAAAGGAATGAAAAGTATCTTCAAATCCATATTTACCTGCTTTTGAGATATCTAGCATTTCATTATCGCCAATATCTTTTCCCTCTTTTATGAAAGCTGAATCAGTTGATTGAAAATTAATGTACAGTAAACCACCTTTCTTTAGCACTCGAAGCATTTCTTTGACCGCTTTTTTAGTACCTGCTTTCGTAAGATGCTCAATCGTGTTATAAGAATATGCGAAACTAAATGACTCATCTTCATATGACAATTCTCGTATATCTGCTTTAATTATTTTATAATCAAGGTTATTTTCTTCTGCATATTTTTGTGCTCTCTCTCTCTGAGTATCAGAAATTTCCACTCCGTGTGCTTCATACCCTCGTTCACCAAAGACTGTTATTTTAGGCTCGGATCCACCAGCACCACAATCCAAAATCCTTTTTTCAAAATCACTTTTTTCTGTGAATTCCAAAAATCTCTCTATTTCTTGTGGGATAGTAAAAGTAACCATAATCCATTATTTAGACTGGTAAATTATTAAATATTTTACAACTCTTGAAAACTGGTTCAAATCCTGTACGACCCACCACTTCTTCTATTAATACCGACAAAGATAATCACGTTACAAAAAAAGCAACCGATTTTTTTATATAAAACCTTGAAATAGGAAGTTTGTGAATAGTAGCAACTAATTTTTCTCTCTATAATACTGATTATTACAATTCAAACTTCAGAATGCTCTCTGATTACTTAGCTAATTTGAAAAACTCTTCTTTTGATAATTTGGAATCGTTGATGATTTTTAACAGTAGGCCTTTTCCTAATGTTTCTCCTTTGTGATCTGGAACTACAATTAATCTGCCGTCTGGGTGTTTTAAAATTACATGACTTCCTTTTCTTCGAGTAACCACAAAACCGATTTTTGTTAAAGTTTTAATAACTTTTGTTGCTGTTAGAGGTTTCAGTTTCATTCAATTGGAACCTCTATGAATTGAATGCCTACAAAATCCTTTTGTAAATTTCTTTTGAATTCAGAATCAACAGTTTCCAAATAAAGATCTACTGCTTCTTCCATTCTTTGAATTAATTGATTTAGTGATTTTGCTTGTGTATAACAACCTGGCAGTTCTGGTGCAGAAGCAATAAAATAGCCATCTTGATCTTTTTCGATTAGAATGGTGATTTTCTTCATATCTGTTGTCATTTCTTTTTTGCTCCTTGATACTATTACCCAAATATAATATATAAATAAGATTATTTCTTTAGCTAACATTTTTTATCTATTTATGCCTATCTTTACCTAAATGACTTTCAAATTTTTTATGTAGGGTATTTAGAAGAAGTTGGACACTCCTTTCAATCTTGTTAGCAAATAAAACTGACACTTTCTTTTTCAGATAATGCTGCAAGAGAACTCCCGTCACTTGAGCGCGTGAAGTTTAGTGTTGTTTTCCCTTTGGTCACTGGTTCAAATCCTGTACACCCATGAAATTCTCTCTTGAAAGAGCTATTTTCGAATAATAATTGGTAAAGCTATATGAGCTATAGTTTTATAAAGGATGGATAAAAGTCTTCTATTGTATACATTTAATGAAACATTGAGTTAGGAATGAATAAATTTTTGGTAATTAGTAACTTTCAAGTTTGAATTCTCAAATCTTATCTTTTAATTTCTTTGCAATATTTAATGTATAACAAAATAACAAGTGAATCAAAAATGATTAACGGCTATAACCGCGAACCAAGAGAAATGCACAAAGTTACTTGTGCCGAATGTGGAATTGAGACTGAAGTACCCTTCAAACCTGATGGCGAACGACCTGTTTACTGTCGCGACTGCTACCAAAAGCGCAAACCAAGTAGATATTAGAATTAACTAATCTACGAATCATTCCTAGTTGAATTATAATTCATTTTATATTTCAAACTAGTTTTTTTTTATTATTAGCTTTAATTTAATACAAGGTTGACTGCTCAAATCGTACTGGGCAAGCCAGTTTACTTTTGATTCTCCAAAAGTCAAAAATCTGTCTTTAAAGAAAATCGTTTATCAATCCACTTCTTGATATCTTCTGCCGAATCAGATTCGGGATAATATCCTTTAGGATCACCATCTTTGTTTCTTGCTTCTTCGGCTTTATCAGAGACATCTTCAACTTTTATCAAATTCCCTTCTTCAAAATCAAATTTTAGTACAGTTTGAAAAGAAGTAGGGCTTGGATATCCCATATGAACGTATTCCTCTAGAATAGGTTTATTACCTAATAACAATGATCCCGTGAATGGGAGTTTCAAGTATACATCTTTGTAATAATATCTGAAACCCAGACCACGTAATCCCCCTGGATTATATTCTTTTGTTATCTTTAAAGGGGCAGTATTATTTATTATTGGAGGTTTTATTCCATCAGCTGTTCGTACCCAAAATCCTTCCATAAACAATTTATTATCCTTTATTTCATATCTCATGATATACCCCCTCCAACAGCCTGTAGATGCAGACCTAGTTTTAATTTCAAACGTTTCCGCAGTATCTAATTCGGAGCCTGTGATTCCCACAATCATTAATTGATTTCCTTCATAATAGAATAGATCTGAAGCTTGTTGTGTCATGATTTAATACCAGTTCTTATTTATGTTTAATTCTCCTTAAATTTACCGATTTTCGCAGATAAAACACGCACAGATTCACTAGATTCTTTCTTTATTTCTCAGAAAATAAATATCTCTGTCAGAACATCTGTCCATGTTCTTCCAAATTTAGTATTGAGGTGTGCTATTGCTGATATGGTATTTTCTGATCCTTTTATTAGCAAATTAGTTGGAACCCAAACACAAATACTAACTGTTTTTTGTCCTTCAAAATTGTATATAGCTGTCCAAATTCCTTCTCCAATGATATGACTTGTATTATCCTTTATCTGCAGGTCAAAGCTTCTGAATTCTTGGTGCCAGTGCCCTGGATTGTTAATTGTTACATGTATAATAATTGAAGTGGTATTAATTTCTCCATGCAAAAAGAAACTGTTTGAATAACCTTCTTTATAATTTACATCAACGACTCCAAAACTGCTTCCCCAATTAGCGTTGGTTGTATCAATAATCGGGACTAGAATAATGATGAAGAGAATGAATCCTGGCATTACAAAATGCTTTTGTTTCCTTATCTTTTTGAAGGTGATTGCAAAGAAATTGCGAACCCTCTTTTCTTTATCCTCCACCTTCTCTGCTTCCTTTTCCTCTTTACGTTTGAGTAAACCAAATGTTGTTACCATTAGAAAAATAATTACTGCACCAACAAGTAGTATGTAACGTCCCATCTCTCCTTGGAAGTAATAGAATATCCCTCCAATGAATGGTATTTTTCCAATAATTTTACCCACAACCCTGCTTTCATGGATGTTCAATTCATCTACTCGTCCAGTAGGAATCTCAATTACAAAAACATTATTAGAATTCGGGTTGTCTCCTTTTGTAGAAAACCAAAAATCTCCTGTTTTATTGTCTTGATAAACTCTCGTTACTCGGTGGACTATCGGAATATTCTCTTCTGTGTGGTTGATATAATTAAAAACTATTACATCACCTACTTTTATTTCTGAAGAATCAACTCCTCGTACTATCAACATATCTTTTCGAATGTCGCCAAATTTTCCTCCTTTGTCAAGTCTTCTTGAACCGTAGTACGTAGGCTCCATTGATTCGGAAGTTACTACTACGAGAGGAGAATTTGTGTTAAGTGCTAAACAAAGTACTTGATTGAAACTTAGAATGCCTCCCACACAAATTATTATTAATGCACTAATTGCAATAACATCTTTCCGCCAGCTCGTTTTCTTAGACATTTATCTTTCTCTTCCCTTATTTTTCTACGTAGCTTTCTCTAATTTGGATAAAGTATTTTCCTTTATATTAAATATTAGAATCAAGTTGTGTGTTCAAATCGCGCTGGATTCACCACTCCTTCTCTCTAGATTTCACAAAACATAGTATAATTAAGTAAGAGGTTGATTTTTTGTTCCTTTGTAAACTGTTAGATTTTAATTACTTACTTTCTATTCTAAATTATGAACAAAGTAACTCTTCAATCAACTATTACTTGTCCGGATTGTGGATTCAAGAAAGAGGAAACAATGTCAACAAATTATTGTCAGTTCAAATATAGATGTACAAATTGTGGTTCTATCCTCTCCCCTAAATCTGATGATTGTTGTGTCTATTGTTCCTTTGGAACAGAGAAATGTCCTCCTTTACAAGGAAAATAATGATGATGGATTAGTATGTCTTCTTTGGTTGCGAGTCGTATTTCGACTACCGATTTTTTATTCTTTATTATGTTATATTTTCGGTTTGACCTTTCCTCGTAGGTGGTTTGGACATCTAATCTTAGTGCTGTTGAAAACAATAAAAAAAAAAGAATTTCCTGCCAATTATAATTAGCAAAAAAAATCAGCTTATTTTTTCTTTCCTATCCAAGATGTTAAAAATTGATGCCATAATTCCTGATACTACTGATAATGGTAGAATATCTGTTAATGACTCCCATAATAGGGTGGTTGTTGCTTGGCCTACTGCTAAATTTACCCCTTATATTACTCCAATTATTCCTAATATAAGGAATACTACAGTATAGTTGAAAATATTATGGATGCTTTCTTTTTGTTTTCTGGTTGCATTTTAAATTTTCCAGCGTATAATTACATCATTTATTATTAAATTAACTGCACCAGTTGCCCGATTCCTGTTGCAGGTGGAACAAAATAGATGGTAAAATTATCAGGCACAATTGCTAAAGCAGATAAGTACTCGTAATAGCTTTCAGATAGCTCATATGATTTGAAATTACAAACAAGAATAATTTTCCTTTTATTGTAAGCGCACTGAATGGCTTTAACAAACTCAATAACCTGTGAACTAGTTTTGCATGCTGATCCTAGCATCAGACCTTGTAAATTTTCATTAGCTAAAATCTCTACTGCCCTTTCAGGAGAGGAAACTTCACCAAACATTAGAGAAACTTTGAATCCTTCTGATCCTAACCTTTCAGTTAGGAAATTACGCATTTTGTTTGTTACCCTAGTGATGAGTTTAGGACTGGGAGGTAATTGCTTCTCTCTATCCTTAGAAGATACAACCCACTTTGGCTCATAAATGAATAACGCTTGTTTAATGAATTCATTAGGAATATCTTTGAACATTTCAGCACAACGATCTTTTAATAATTGAGCAATTTCATGTAGAGAATGTTCAGAAAATTCTTTGAATGTTTCTCCCATCATTATTACATTGAAAGGTAGAGCTTCTGGATGAATTTTCTGAAGAGCAATGATTTCTTTGATTTTCTTATTTGCTGTTTGTAAATCATCTTTTATTTCAGGATGACCTATAAGGATTCCAGAGGCATTTGCTTGATAGAGATGCTTACAAGTTATCTTTCCTGTTTGCGCTTCTTCAACAACATCGAAATTCTGTGCCACAACTTTGAAGATTGCCATAACCATTTGAAACCGTTTACAATTGTTCAGTGAGTATAGAACTCAAACAAGTATTTTGAAAGTTTTCATTTAAAATACTCATACGTAATATAATAAAAAAATAGACTATAAAAAGAAGTAAGATGAAGATACAATATAAATAGTAGAAAATAATATCCTATAATCAAGAAATCTAGTTGAGATATAATCACTTATGGTTATTTTTCATTCTAGTTTTTTTTCTATTTTTATTTATTAAATCATTTTTCAGCAGAAGCTATAAAACACATTACACTTACCAAAAAAAACGTTTTGAGAAATATGTATTTCAAGCACACTCCTCAGGTAAATTGATATTTACCCTCTCATATTTGATTAATTACCCACATTTCCTTAATCAGTACCTGTATTTCCTGGTGGATTTGGATCTATTGTTGGATCTCCAAGTCCTTCCTGGAGTGCCCTACTACCTGCTATTAGAGACGATAGTAGTAACATAGCAATGCCTATTAATTTCGGATTGATTTTTTTCACGTTTTAACACCTTAGTTTTTTTTAGAGTTTTTGCCAAACCTTTCGTTGTGATTAATTATTGTTTAAGTGATGTGTTTTGGCAATTTGTGAGTAATTAAACTCTAAGCTTCTAATTGACAAACGCTAAAAATAGTTTTAAGGTTTTAATTCACCTTCGTTTAAAACGACGAAAATAGCTTTTTAAATCCCTAAGAATCGAAAATAAAGCTCTTAGATAGATGTGTGAAAAAAGCCTTCATTTTTCACTAGGAATTAGGTCTATACTTTAGATAGTTATTTAAGTAAATGAGCTTACTATTGGAATAATTTGCTTGATTTGCTGATTAATTTTCTACTAATTATAGTGATAATTAATTAAATTATGTTGATTTACAATGAGTAATGTTCTCAGAGGGAAAGTACTATATGCAATTGAAATTATAAACGAGATTGCAGAAAAAACTGAGGTTGAAATTTCTGATAAGCTCAACTCCTTATCAAAGGAAATTGTTCCTTTATTGTCATCTTCCTTGAAGAAACCAATAATTAATAATGAGTTTAAATGGTCTTTCGGGAAAGTTATTATGGATAATAGACCAAATTTTGGTTTAACTCATACAAAAGAGAAAATTATTATTGCCAAATGGTTATTAGATTTACAGCATAACACAAAAAGATATTTGTTCTCTTTATTTCTTATAAAGGAAAGTATCAAACAATTTTTCAAACTAAGCTTTAGCGAAGAAATTGAAGCTATTCTTAATATTATTTCTATTGTTCTATTAACAGATGCGATAGGAATTAAAACTCTTGATAATCCAATGCTCTCTGCAATAAGAGCTAAAATTTATTCAGAAGAAATTGCCGGCCTAAGTTATATGTATTGGGATAATTTACTTATCCTTCTAATATCAAAAGATATTCCATTCACTGAAATTTTCGGTGAATTTTTTTTGCTAGTAAATGATGACTCAAAATCTAAGAGCGAGAAAGTTAGACTTTTCTCTCAATGGGTCATTTCAACTACAGTAAAGGCAGAAAATGTTATTTCACCAATTTATACAAATACAAAATTGATCGAGCTTATTGAAACTCTTTTTGAACTTGGTTATGAAAAGAGCTCAACTTCTATTATCGCAAAGAAAGATAAATTAACGCAAAAGACAATCACTAAACGATTCAAAGCTTTAAATGAAAATTATTCAACCATTTGGGTTCCCTACATAAATTATGAAGAAATGAACCTTCATAATTACTTTGTAAAAATTGCTACCACGAAAGATATTTTTGTACCGAAAATAAATTCTCTGCTTGCCAAGATTCCATATTTAAAATCACTTTATAACGGCTTTGATGATGTGTCTCAAATAATCTATTCTCCTTCTCTTATCTGCCCTCATATAATTAGTAATCAACTTAGTATGCTCTTGAGGAAACTGAAAAATTCCGGGGCGATTTCTAAGTATACAGTTCAACTAGTAAGAGAAAAATATCGTTATTTTACTGTTACGAATTTCCCCTATTCTCCTAAACCAAATCTTTTCAAGAAACTAATCACTCAAGGGGATAAATATTTAAGAAAATTTACCTTCTCACATGAAAAACGGAGTTCTGTTATCCCGATATCGGATAAACCTGTTATTCTTGATTATAATCTTCTTTACTTTCTTTCGGTTCTAACTGGCAAATATCTTCTACAAGCGAGATATGCCGTAGCAATTAATGAATTCAAAAAATTCTGTTTAGAAAAAAAAATTCCTTTAACAGATATAAAATCTCAAACCGATTTGCTATACCAAAATGAGTTAAGAGCTCTGAGAAAAGGCTTACTGTCTTTCTCTCTATTTATGAGAAATTTCGGTCAATTTAACTCTGACGTTTTAGTTTTTGAGCTTCCAGTATTAGATGAAAAAACAAATGGAAAACTTCAAACCATTATTGATAAATTGCGAGTATTCGGTTTTATGGGACAAATAAATTTATATGACAGGTTTGCTTTTCAAATACCTGGGATTTCTCATCAACACCCAATTCGAAAAATCATTGAAGAAGTATTAACTGAATTGGATTTTTCCCCTTCTTTTTATACAGTAAAACTGCTTAAATCTAATTTTGTACCATTACATGACTTGTATGATTATGATAATCGGAAATGGAAAATAACAGATATTTAGTTGTTTAATAAGTTTCAATAATGAACGACTATTTTTCATAATTCATTTTCGATTACTGAAGCTGTTTTTATATTGTTGATTGCCATATAAAATCACTACTAAATTTAATTACTAATAATCTCAAGTGATGTGCTATGAAAATCGGTTTTGGTTTGGAACCTATTCGAGGGTTATCTATGGATCTTATTGTTCGTCTTATGAAGATGACGCTTATTCAGCACTTTGAATTTAATTGGCGCATAATTCCTAAAGTGCAGTTGGTTATTAAATCGCTGGGAAGGTCAACTACCACTTTTCATTTGCCAATTTTCAATAGAGATCGATTTGATTTTTCCACAAAAAGTGATACTTTCGAAGTCCAAATGCAAGAAGTGACTTCGTTTATTAATAGAAGAAAAAAGGATATCAATATCTCTTATACTCTTGCTCATTTTCCCGAAGATCCTAAGGGTTCATATGATTTAATGTTTAGCCGGCTCGCACAGATAGATACTCCAATTGTGCTTGAAAATGTTGTCGGACCAACTGACGATGAGTTTTTAGATTTCTATTTGCAAGCCAAGGATTATTTAGGCAGTCATTTAGCAGGTCATTGTTTAGATATTTCCCATCGTTACATCAATAATTGGAAAACTTGGTTAGATCTTCCCAAAGAATTAGAGAAAGATATTGAATATGTTCACATTTCAGATTGCACAAAAACGGAGGATTTACATCTTCCCCTTGGTCTTGGAGAAATGCCATTTAACGTTTTTTTTGATTACCTCAAGAAAATTCGATATAATGGTGTCATTATGCAAGAATTAAAACCAAATGGCGATCAAGCAGAAGAGATTATGGCCTCTGGTTTACATTGTGCTAAACCATTTAGTAAAATAAAATATTTTCGGATGTTAATTCGACGTGCAATTCTTCGTCCAATTTTGCGATACCGCCAAAAAGATTTCGAAGATTTATTGGATAAAACTGCTGAAGAAATAGGTTTTGATTTTGTTTAAAATTTGATTTGAAAACGAATATAAATCATTAACCGAATTAACTCTGTAACTCAATCTAATGAAAAACTAAATGTGATTAAGATTATATTTTACTGATATTTCTTGGGTGTAAAAAAATGTCAACAGAGAAACAAACTGAAGTTGTTAACAATAATTCTTCTATAATAGTTAAAGTCGAGGATTTACATAAAGCATATTTCTTAGGTCGAACAGCGATACCTGCTCTTCGTGGTGTAGATTTGGAATTAAAACGTGGAGAGTTTTGTTCCATCATGGGCCCATCTGGTTGTGGGAAAACCACTCTGTTAAATATCATTGGTGGAATAGACCGTCCTGATAGAGGTATAGTTCAATTTGAAGGCGTTGATCTATCCCATTTATCAGATAATGAGCTAGCTGACTTGCGTTTAGAAAAAGTTTCTTTTGTATTCCAATTTTATAATCTTCTACCTCTATTAACTGCTGAAGAAAATGTTGAGGTACCTATGGTTTTCCGTGGTGATTCAAAATCTGCGAGAGAACAAAGAGCGAAAGAACTATTAGCATTAGTCGGTTTGAAAGGTCGAGAAAATCATCTGCCAACTGAATTGTCTGGTGGAGAACAGCAGAGAGTTTCAATATCTCGAGCAATGGCAAATAATCCTGATTTAATGATTTGTGATGAACCCTCAGGAGATTTGGATTCTGCTTCTGCAAAAGTAGTCTTGAAACTTCTTTATGATTTAAACAAAGAAATGGGTATGACCATTTTAATGGTTACACATGATCGCAAAACAGCAAAGGTCTGTGATCGTATTCTTCATATGTTAGATGGAAAAATCATTCAAGAAGAAACAACTCCTGGTATTGAAGGATCTATTTTAGATGATTCTGTTGAGGAATAGAGGGGAACTAGATGGTGAAACTTCTTTCATACCCGAAATATGCACTGAAATCAATCCGTGCAAAGAAATTCAGGTTCTTCCTTGGAATACTAGCGCTAGCTATTGCAATCGGAATGTTTGGTGTTTCTAATGTTATTGTAGATGCAATATCTTTGTCATATCTTCCTAGGATTTCAGAACAAACCGGTCAAGTTGATATTCGCGTGGAAAATTACAATATAACCGATATTCCGCCAATTTATGATTATGAATCTTTAATTGATGAGATAAACACCATTTCAAAAGTTGCTGGGGCAGCTCCTCGTTATGAATTGCCTGGTGCTCGCTTTCAAGGAAAGAATAAGAATTTTACCGTGACTTTTTTAGGAATTAATCCTACTCAAGAGAAAGCAATAGGTTTTGGTGACCTTGAATTATCTTCTGCAGCAGATCTAGGTATCCTTCCTGTTAATCATTGTTGGGTACGTGAGGAAATTGCTCAAGCCTTAGAATTAGAAATTGGTTCACAATATACAATTGAAATCAGCTTTACCAAGATAAATATTACATTGGATGCTACTTTTGTAAACAAAGGTATGCTCCCTTCTGATAAAGAAAACATGGTTCTGGTTAATATTGAAACATTGGAGCCTTTTGTTGGTGGTCCTGGAATTGCTACTGAAATAGTTGCTCAATTTGCTAATCGAGATGAAATCTATGACATCAATAAACCTGATGAAACTATCGCCAAAGCAAAAGAGATTGGTGTACTTGTTCAAGACACAATTGGAACAGGTTATCAAGTATATTTACCAATTGCTAGTGCCTTGGAAAATAGAGGAACAGGATTAGTTTTTCTCCGGATTTTGTTTAATTCCCTTTCAGCTTTAAGTTTGATTGTAAGTGGTTTTCTGATTTTCTCTCTAATGACTGTTAGTGTTGAAGAAAAGACTCGAGAATTTGCTTTGTATAGAACCATTGGCGCAAAACGAAGACAAATCTTCATCTTGGTTCTTTTTGAAGCAAGTTTTACTTGTTTAACGGGATCTGTTATTGGTATTGGTTTTAGCTATTTGCTTGCTTATTTTGTGAAGTTGTTCCTTCAAAGCAGTGACATCGATATTTCCTTCACTCTCTCACCAATAATGGTACTATATTCTGTACTTCTGGGCATTGGAGTGGCGATACTTGCTTCTCTCTTTCCTGCTTTACGAGCAATGAGAAAGAGTATTATTAGTGGTTTAAATCCTTTGAAAGCTGATGCACCTGATTTAAAGCTTGTAAGAGATCGAGGTCCTAACAAAACATTGTTTTTAGTAGGTTTTTCAATATCAGTTGCTTCAGGGCTAATATTTTTATTGATTCCAATCATGACTATTTCTTCTTCAGATACTTTATTTTTCACTATCCTCTTAATGTTGTTCTTTGGCTTTGGTTTTGGCCTTTCTTTAATTATCGTTGGGGTTATTGAACCCGTAGTTGAAAATTTCTTTTTATTTATCATCAAACCTATTTTCAAAAAGACGAACAAAATCGTTCATATGTTTCTAAAACGAAATCGAAGAAGAAATGCGATAACTGCAATGATGTTTATCATTTCCTTTGGAACAACTATGGTCATTTCAACTACTTTTCTAGTTCAGGACCAAGGCTTAATTGAGAACATCGGTTCACTAACCGGGTCAGATATCACTCTATTTGATTCTACCTATGATATTAATGGTTCTGAAATAATGGATACAATTGTTGAAGAATTCGATGATGTGATTTCAGGTTCATTTAGCACTCTGCCCATTAGCTCTGTTTTGACTGGTTTATGGAGTGTTGCTGGTGATCAGATATTCTTTGAATCGTATGGTGTTAGTGTACTAGGTGTGCCGTCTAATTTTATTGAACCACTTTATGATGATTTGATAGTTTATTCAGAAGGAACAGATGCAATGTTTGAGGATTTGCAAGAGAATAATACTGTAATAATTAGTACTGCTTTAGCAAAAGAATTAGAACTAGGCATAGGCGATACACTACGACTCAAACTATTAACTCTAAACCCTGTATTGATTGAATTAGGATATACTCATGATGTATTTCTAGACATTGTTGGAGTAGCATCAAAAATACCTGGGATGACGGGTATTCATGAACAAGAACGCTTTGCCTCACGCTCAACTATTCTTATTGGCGAAGATACTTGGTCGTATTTAACCGATTTAGATTTCCAAGATAGTGCCTATAGGATCTTCTTAGAAACTTCTTCACCAGAGGTAGCTGAAACTGTGGGTCAAGAATTACGAAGAAGATATGAAAGTAATGCTTTGTACGTGCTTATCGAAAAGGAATTAGTTGACAGAATTGCAGAAGATAATCAAACAAGAGTAATTCTGGTAAATGTTATGATGGTATTTACAATTGTAATTGCTCTATTTGGTGTCTTTGCTTCAACATATAGTAATGTTGCTGAATCCCATAAAACCATTGGAATCCTCAAAGCAATTGGCTTGAAAAATCGAGATGTCGATGGAATATTCGTCCTGGAATCAACAATTCTTACTGTAAGCTCTTGCGTGTTAGGAGGACTAATGGGATACTTCCTTGGATATTATCTTTACCTTATCGATGCTATAGAACATGAATGGAAAATCCCTCTGGTCACTCCACCTTTGATAAGCATTCTTTCTCTTGTTTTTGCTATGTTATTAGCTGGACTTGGAGCATTTATAGCTACTCGAGTCATTTCAAGAAAATCTGCTAGTGAATTAATTAGAGTAGAGTAGGGGAATTCTTTTCTATTTTCTACTGTTTTTTCCCCTATTTCACGAACTCTTAAATAATCTCAAAATTAATGTTGAAATGAATAAGTACAAGGTATGCTTAATTATGCGATTCCATAAGAAATTAGTTGGGAAAAAATGTTATCTCTCTTCCATTAGCTTGGATGATGCAGAAAAATGGACTGAATGGTTTAATGATTTAGAAGTTACTATACCACTTGGTGATGAAGCTTATTTACCAACTTCTGTTGACAATCAAAAAGCAACAATTGCTGAATTACTAAAAAACAATTCTTATTTCTTCAATATTGTTGTCCTAAAATCAGATGAGCTTATTGGTCGAGTGGGCTTATTTCAGGTTAATAAAACAGATCGCTGTGCTATGTTTGGTATTGTAATCGGAGAAAAAAATTATTGGAATAAGGGTTATGGACAAGACGCCACTAAATTAATGGTAGATTACGGATTTAATCTATTGAATCTACATAATATAATGCTTGGAGTTTTTGCTTACAATATACGCGCCACTAAATGCTACGAAAAAGTCGGTTTTAAAGAAATCGGAAGACGCCGACAAGCAAGAATCATTGGTGGTAAGAAGTATGATGTAATATTAATGGACATTCTTGCAGATGAATTTACCTCGGTCTATGTTAAAAAGTTGATTGAATAATCATTATTGTTTTTAGTAGAAATAAGTCATAGCTTATTCTCTTTCTTTGCCAAATTAATTTATTGATTCACTCTATTATGACATTCGAATGGAATTCGATTCTCATTTTAATGTTCTTACCTTCTTAAAAAAATGAGCTATATCGTTTCACTATCATTCAACTGAACGTGGTTAGTATGTACAAAAAAACAATTTGACTATTATGCTAATTATTTTTGGATGTGGTCTTTTTTTCTTTAGTAATTCTTACAGAGGGAACACAGCTCAAGCAGTTAATCTAAATACTGTTTCAAAACAGATGATCAATGAATGAGAAATATCAAATCATCTTAACTTTTCCACTTTTTTTGGAGGAAGTAGTGATGATATTGGTCAAAAGATAGCTGTTACCTCTACTGGAAATATTGTTGTTTCTGGTTATACTACCTCTGGAAACTTTCCAGTAGCTGATGCTTATCAAGACACAAATGCAGGAAGCTATGATATGTATATTACCATGTTCAATCTAAATCTAACCCGTCCACCTGAAACACCAAGCACTTCAACAGGTTCTTCAATGATTTTTATTGCACCACTTATAATACCTTTAGTTCTATTCTTTGGATTTCTATATAATCATCAAAAGAGTCGAAAATAATCTTTTTTTGAGGTAGAACTATCTACCTCTTCCTTTTCTTTTCTAACCATTAATTTACAACTAGCTCTTTTTTCAAACTTAAAATTAATGCTTATAGTTAATAAATAAATAAAAAAATTAAAAAGAAAAATGCTTTTCCAAAAAACCAAATTTAACCTGATTTTTTAGAAATTCTTTCTTTTCGTTTTTCTGCTTTAGCAAATCTTTTCTCTTCTTTTTCTTTGCTTCTCTCTTCCAAATATTTTTTATGTTCCTTTGGATTGACTATGTATTTTTCACCACTAATTAATCCTATTAACCAGCTTAGGAATGCTAAGAGCAATATCCCATTTGCAAACCCTATTATGAGGAGTACTATTGGGTAAACAAGCGCTTCATTAACTATTTCATTTCCATCTATTGCATTGGCGATAACTAAAGTTATCACAGTAGCAATGATCCAAAATGTTACAATTGTACTATAGAGAACAACTCTGTAGAAGAATCGCTTTTGATAATGTATGAGTTTGTCATTCCCAAAGGTAAACTTGGAAATTCCTTTTTGAAATGTATGATAGACATTTTTCATCCATCCCCAAACAATCTTTGGAAAAGTAAAAATTGAAATAAAGAATGCTTTTACTTTCTTCATAAATTTCCCTGCGAAATCTACTTCGCTAAATATGACCGCTAAAATGACTATTCCAACACCCAATACAATTAGTATTACTAATGGAACCCAAAAGCTGTCTCCAGAGAAGAAAAAGGTAAAAGCAGCTGCAATCCCTTTCCCGATGTTCACTAAGATAAATTCCCAGATTACTGTAACAAAAATTGCGTTAAGAATAGCGACAAAGAGTGCCCAGGCAATACTCCATTCGAAATTAACAAAGAAATTTCTAAATGATAACCAAACTTCGTCCATGAAATCAAATGAAATGAATATTGCAATTACTGCTCCTAATGTTCCCGCAATAAAATAAAACATTGGAAGTGATCTTAAGAATCCTACTTCATTGATATATCCTTCTGGTATTGTATCACCATCTTCTATTTCAAATAAAGTACGATCTAAATCTTCCTTATCGTTTCTAGATAGAAATTTGAATGTATCTCTGATTTTCCAATAAGCGTAAATATATGGAAACATGATGATTTTTATTATTATCCAGAAGAAAAGACCTATGCCACGTAAAATTCTCAAAGGATGATAAAATTTCTTTTCTTTGATTTTTTCCTTTCTTTCTCTACGTTTTTGTGCTCGTCCTTGTTGTCGTTTCGTTCTTTTTTGAGCTCCAGTAAGTTCTTCTGTATCTTTGTTTTTCTCTTCTTTTTGCTCTTTTTTGGCTTTAACTTTCGTTTCTTCCTTCTCCGTCTCATCATTTGTCATAATTATTATCTCCTGAGATTTTACAAAAAATATCAATTTTTTACGTACAAATTTGCTATTTTTATAGTTGAATTAAAGTTCAAAAAGGTTATGTGTTTGATTAGCATAATTTTGTTTTTTTTAAAATCGAGATGAATAGTAATAACCAAATCTCAAAATAATTTTCTTGGAACAATCTTGTATTACACTTTTTATTCTTGCTTTAGCACTCTTTGTAGACACACTTCTCAATTGTCCTATACTCTGAGCAATCATTTGTTTTTAAAATAGTTCTACATCGTAGTAGCCTTTCTCGAATTGTTGGTTTTAGTAACGGCAAAAATAATTTCAGCTCTAAGAGGACCAGAAATTCATTTATGTTTCTCTAGCAGTTATGGGTTTTCTTGTTGAAGAAACGTATTCCCATAATACTAAATAAATAACTAAATATACACCTGACTAAAATCTTTCACAAGGTTAGTACATTGCCTTACAAATCAGAGATATTAATTACAAAGAAACAAGTTGATTCCATATTTCTCTCCCGCTTTCCACAAGAAAAAATAGTTGCTATTCAAGAGCTTTCTCAATCATTCATCAATCCTGTTTATAGTGTTACTCTGAATAATTCACAAGATTATATTTTGAAAATTAATAACCCTCATTGGCCAACCAAACAGAGAAGAGAACTATTTGCTATGGAATTAGCAAGAAAGAAAACTACTATTCCAATCCCTAAAATTTACCTGTCAAGCTTTGATAAATTATTAATTCCATTTAATTATATGATTCAAGAAAAGCTGCCTGGTAATGAATTGAGGGCAAATATTAGCTCACATCTTCACTCTGAGAAAGAATTACTGACCATTATCGAAAAGCTAGGCGCTTATCTAGGAGAATTACATTCAATCAAATTTGATCTCTTTGGTGACTTCACTCATTTTGATTCTGAAATTATTTCACAAGAAGGATCAAGAAGAGATCTGTTTTGGAATAATCAATTCTCAGATTGGCGTTCTTGTTTCAAAGCTTTCTGTTATGATAATTTGAATTGGGTGGATACTTCTAGCTTTCCACAATATAGACGAAAAATAATTTCTAAAATTGATTATTATTCAAAGAAAGTACACAATGCTGAATCAGCTTGCTTTATTCACTCAGACATTCAACCTTCAAATATATTGATTGATGTAAACAAAATTACCGGTATTATTGATTTTGAATGGTCTTTTGCCGGATCTGCTAGTTTTGAGTTTGCTTTGGTGTTAGCCGGAATATGTTTCCGTTCATTTCCTTCTCTAGAACAAAGTTCGTTCTTGTCTTCTTTTTCCGGATCAAAAACAGGTGATATCAAGAAATACTTTACTAGAGGTTATCGTACTACATCCAAAGAGTCACTATATGAAGAACCTGAAGATTTAACAAATTTCATTTGGCTTCTATTTATGCTTGGTTCTTGGGATTGGTCTGTAAAATCATCGACAACTGATGAAGTTCATGAACTTGAAAAGAGCATTCATAAATTGTTTAAACAACTAATTGAATAATCTATTTTTTTAACATAACAAATAATTTTATATTCTCTACTATTGATGGGCTATATTGGGGGGTTATAAATCCCCAATAACTATGCGAAGGATAAGTAAAAATGCACCAAAGACAAATGAAAATTTTTTTGATTATTGTATCAGTACTAATTCTCCCTTTGAATAATTCTAAGTTAACTCATACTAACAACATTTCTGGTTGCTCTAATTCTCCCATGTTTCAACAAATAATAATTAATGCTGACGGAACTCAAGAGCTAATTATTTATACTCATGATAGTTTTTTAGCGTGGGGTTTGGATCCCGAGACGACACTAAATACCGCTTTTTATGATTGGGGTGTTGCTAACGACGTTACAATAAACCTTAAACTATTTAGTGGAATGGTTGATGCTCTTAACAATCTTATTATTGAGAAAGATGCTCCGGTAGCTGATGTTGTTATTGGTTTGGATTCAATAATGATCAATCGAGCTAAAGAAGCTGAAGTTTTAATGCCTTATACGGATGCTAATTTAGAGAATATTACAACTTCACTTATTACTGCTCTTGATTCGGAAAAATATCTACTACCAATTGATTATGGATTAATCGCTTTTGTTTTTGATACTGAATTTATTACTGCAGCAAATTATCCTGAAATAACCGATTTAACTTTTGATCATCTCCTATCAACTTTTGGCAAAGATTTTGTCGTTCAAGATCCAACTTTAAGCGCAACTGGCATAAACTTCCTTCTCTATCAAATTCTCTTTTATGAAGAAATATTGGGTCTAGATTGGAAGAGTTGGTGGGAGGCAGCAAAAGGATCAGTAACTATTAGTCGAAGCTGGACTGATTCTTGGGGTCGTGTTTTTGATACCAAGGAAGATCACATGATGGTTTCTTATGGAACAGACCCTGCTTATAATGCTCATATATGGGGCATTTTCGAACAAAATGCTGCAATAATTAGTAAAGATTCCACAAAATATAGTTGGATGCAAATTGAAGGGATAGGATTAGTTAATGGTGCAACAAATGTTACTTTAGCGAAATCCTATATTGATTTTGCTCTAAGTCCAGATATGCAAAATCTTATCGCTCAAAATAATTGGATGTTTCCGGCTAATACCGAAGTTGTATTACCTTCTAGCTATGCTTATGCTATTACAGCTGAAAACGTCACTATTTTGAATGATCTTGTTACATCGGATTACATTGGTGCTAATTATCAAATATGGTTGAATGAATGGGAACAATTAGTATTCGATACTGGTTTCTGGTGGCTTTGGGTACTAATACCTGCTGTTGTCGTATTTATTGCAATAGTTACTACTGTTGTATTATTCACTCGTAACAAGAAATTAGATATTGAATGAAAAGAAAATGAAAGACAATCTTTCATTTACTTATTTTTTCCCTGCACGGTTAATTTTTTTCCTTAATATTGGTCTTAATACGGCGTATCTTGCTTTCAATTGAAAATAGCGAACTTTTGAAAATGGTTTAACACAATGAAGACAAGAATCCATTATGCTCTCGAGATCTAATCCTTGTGGTTTTATCTCCTGATTTATGACTCCTTTGAATCCGATTCCTTTTAAAAAAAACAAAAAATCATTAAAGGGCATTTCTCCAAGACCAAGGGGGAGATGTGAATCGTCTTCTTTTGTGCCATCTTGTAGGTGTACGTAAACAATTTCTTTTACTAATTCTTTCGGTACATCTAACCAGTTTTTCCAATCAGTCAAGTATCGATGAGCAGCATCAATTGTATGCCCTGCCAATTTCTTCCCTAAAATATCTTTAGCTTTGAAATAGAAATCCATGAATTCATTATCAGGTTGCCAAGGGATGTTCTCTAAGACAATTGGTGTGTTTATTCTTTGCAAACGTTCTATTAATAAATCAAAATTAGAATCTGGTGATTCAGGTGGATGCGAAAGAGTAAATAACATATTCATTTCTTTGTGATGTTCATTTACAAAATCAATTACATTCTCTGCTTTCATTGCATTCTCTTTTTTTGAGGAACCTAAATCATATCCTTCTACTCCAAAAATGGGTAAATGAAAAGTTGTTGTTAACTTGCCTAAATTATTAATAACTCCAGCAATATCTGGAATAATCCTTTCATTTACTTCAACATGATCTAATTTTATTGCATGTGCAAATGGAATCAAATCACCCGCAGTTATTCCCTCATAAGGTTCTATGGTTATTCCTATTTTCATAATGAATTAAATCTGAATACTAAAAATAAAAGAGTTTTCGGTCAGCTTTATACTGACCTTTTGTTAGATTATTACAGTTTGATATATTTCTGAAGTTCGTTATGAATTTCTTTACAACGCTTATCTTCTGTTGCTGATTGATTAGCAACAAAATTCAGAACATTACGAATTTTCTCTTCAGGAATATTTCCCTTAATGCTTTTAGCTATTTTTACATAAATACTATGTCGTCGAGAAGCCAATTCATTTGCTAGTTTTTGTGCTTCAATCAATTCTTTTTCTGAAAGGTTAAGCATAAAACCTTTATTTACAAAATACATCAGAGGTTCTATTACAAGACCTTCCTCTCTTTCAATCTCATCGATTGTACTTGCTAATACAAAAGCAGGTGCTGTTCGCTCATAATAAGTGATAGAAGTTCTCTTTTTCTTTTCTTCTTTTGCAATCCGAACAAAACCGTTTTCTAAAAGAAGATCCAAGTGATGATAGCATTTTGGTGCTGATACTCCCAGTTTTCTAGCAATTTCCGGAACAGTTATTTCTTTTCGAATTGTTCCATCTTCGTTTTCAATCCCTTCACGCATTGTTCGTAAAATCTTACGTCTCATCGGATCTACAAGGATTTTGATTTTTTCTGGATCAGAAACAACTTTAACTATATTCTCAGATATTTCGTCAACACTTTTGTTGGGGACCATTAATACTATTCCATCCTTTTTAATGTAAAATGTTTTTATTTTTTCTACTACCACTTTCAGAGATGATGTTTCGCTATTATATATCTTGCTTTAGTAATTAATTTTGATTATTGCTTTAAAATGGTTTAACATTTAATATAATTTAAACGTTTTTTTCCATTCTGTTCATTTTTATCGTTTTTTAAGGTGCTTTACAATGATTTCAACTTTTTCATCAGGAACATTGATAGGTATTACACATCCTGGTGCGATTATCAATCTTCGTCCATTTACAGAATCAATTACTTTTTGAATTGTATTTCTTAATTCCTCATCTGTTGAATTGAGCAAAAAGGTTTGTTCTTCTATTCCACCCATTAATACACCATCAAATTTGGTGAATGCATTCTGAATTCTGGGTGTTGTTAATTGATCGTGCCAATTCAATGCTTCTGCCGGATAATTTTGTGCTATGAGATCAAACATAATGTTGTTTCCATGAATGTGAATCATGTTGAATTTTGATTTGTTCTTGATTGCTTCTAGTATTTTTAAATCGTTTTTCATACCAAATTCTTTGTACTGTTCTTCTGTTAAGAAATCATATGTTGCTTCTTGCGTTGCAATGAACATACCAATGGCTCCTTTCTCAACTGAAATTTGGGAGAATTCAATCATAGCCTTAGTAATAATTTTTAACCCTTCTTTTAAGGCAGAAGGGTTTTCCAACATTGTTTTCTTTACTAATTCTCTATTTTCCGCCAATTTTCCGGCAATCATTAGTGGATTGAATATTGTTTCAACAAAAGGAGTATCGTCCTTCAACCCTTCTCGAATTAAATCTAACGTTTTTAATTGTTCTCCAAACATACCATCATTAACATCAAGCTCTTCTAAAGTTGCCCAATCATCCATAGTTTTTATTCTATAGCTTGTACAAAATGCAGAACCAGATACTTTCTTTTCATCAAAATCTATTTCACATCCCCAATCCATGACGCAGTATCTTCCATTTGGACTAACTTTCATAATGATTGAATTGAATTTTTCATTGTATGCTAGTTGTTTTTTTGCTAATCTATCTGCATACAAATCATCTATTGGGAAATGCCTCCAAACGGCAAGCGGAGTTGTTTCTAATTCTTCTCCATTAATAACATCATTTAGCAATTCTCTCTTAGATTTCTTCATTGGTTTCTCTCTCAAAATAAAGCTCTTTTATTGGATTTCTACTTGAATCTTTTTTGCATTTCCTTTTTCTGCAATAATAGTGTATTTTCCTTTCTTAAGGTCTATTACTTCAATAGCTGAATTAAATGGTTTCAGTGCTTGTCCTGCCATTGTTCCTGCTTTCTTTGCTCCGATAACTGAAACGATGATTTTATTTTCTTGGACGTTTGCATAGCTTCCATCAAGTTTGTATCCTAAATCAGAGAAATTCCCATTAACTGAAATTTTCAATACTTCCCCTCTTTTTATTGAACTTGGTGCAGATATCTTATCTATCCACGCTGATTTTTTCGTAAAAGTGTCATTTTTCTTTTCTGGAGTTTTTACGGATTTACCTTTACCACTTCTGGGAATTGGTTGTGATTGTTGGTCGTTTGATTGCTTCTTCTCTTTTTTTGAAAACCATTTCTTAATAAAGGACATCTTTTTTTTCACCTTGTTGTTGTATCTACGATTCAATTATTGTGATTCAAATTTAAGGTTTCTCTTGCAATAAAATACTTCATTTCTGATTGAATTAGAGATAATAATTTACACAAAACTTTAATTTAGATAATTTTCCTCAATTCATAGGCAGATATTTGCTCTTAGGTTTGATACGAATGCCAGTCATAGATATCCCACTCGCAAAACTCAACAAACTACTTGGTAAAGTCCTCACAGTAGATGAGATTGAAGAATACTCACTACAATTGGGTACCAAAATTGATGATAAACGTGAAGATAGTATTAAAATTGAATACGATCCAAATAGACCCGATTTTTGCAGCATTCCCGGTTTTGCTCGAGCACTTAAAGGTATTATTGGAATAGAAAATGGCTTGCCTAAATACCTGTTGAAAGACAGTGGCATTATTGTTAAAGTTGAGAAATCTGTTGAAAAAATACGCCCAATAATTAAATGTGCTGTAGTACGGGGTGTTGATTTAGATGCAGATGATATTGCTAATTTAATGCAAACACAGGAAACTCTTCATTGGGTTATCGGTAGAGATCGCAAGAAAGTTAGTATTGGCATTCATGATATGAAAGAATTAGTTTCTCCATACAAATACTATGGTGTTAAAGCTGATAGTCATCCATTTGTTCCTCTTGGTGAGGACGAGGAAATGACTCCTCAACAAATATGTAAGGATCATCCTAAAGGGTCAAAGTATGCCCATCTAGTTCAACTTGATGGTATTGTTCCTTTTCTAGTGGATAATAATGAAGGTGTTTTATCGTTCCCTCCAATAATAAATGGCATTTTAACACTTGTTACAGAAAAAACAAAAGATATCTTCATTGATGCTACAGGCACGGATGACCGTGCTGTAACAGATGCTCTTGAAATTCTAACCTCTTCCTTTGCTGAAAATGGTTATCAGGTTGAAACAGTAACAATGGAAACCTCTGATGGAAAGAAAGTTATCACACCAACCTTTGCAGCACCCATAAAACAACTGCACCCAAAATACGTTACTGATATTCTGGGTCTAGAATTTACTCAAGATGAACTCATAAAATATCTTTTAAAAGCTAGATATGGTATTGATAAGTCGGCAAAAGAAGGGAAAACTATTCCAGTTAAAGTTCCTTCCTATAGAGTTGATGTTCTCCATGAGGTCGATCTTATTGAAGATATTGCTATAGCTTATGGTTATCATCTTATGGAACCCGAAATCGATGATATTGTTTCATTCGGTTCTCAACATCCTGTATTCAGAATGCAAAATAAATCCAGAGAAATCCTAGTTGGATTGGGGTTCATTGAAATGGTTAGCTATACACTCGTTTCTAGAAACTGGCATTATTCAAAAATGCTCACTGAAGGAAATCCAATCGAGTTATTAAATCCTGTAAGCAGTGAATTCAATATTTTCCGTGATAGTATAGTTCCTAGTTTAATCAATATTCTACAAAAAAACAAACCCTACTCTCTTCCACAGAAGATATTCGAAGTAGGGGACATTTCAAGAAGAGATGATTCTCTAGAAACTAAAGCTTCTCGAGAGATTTTCTTAAGTGGTGCAATTATTCATCCTAAGATGAATTTTGTTGAAATTAAATCAAATGTAGAAGCAATCCTAAAAGCTCTTGGAGTTAAAAAATACAAGCTTCAAAGTGCATCTCATCCAAGTTTCTTCGATGGTAGATGCGCAAAGATAATGGTCAAAAGCTCAAAGATTGGCATTTTTGGCGAAATTAATCCTAAAGTTCTAACAAACTTTGAACTTGAAAACCCTGTAGGCGCATTCGAAATCGAAATAGAGAAACTCTTCTAAATAAAAATATTTTTTGAAAGCTAAAAACCTGCTTTCAAAATATTATTGGTGTGTTTCTTAGTCTATCAATATTGGTACTATAGACTTCTCTAATATCATCAAGATCAAGCTTTAACATTACCAAACGATCTAAACCTTGCCCCCAAGCAAGGACTTTTTCTTTTACTCCAAATGGCAATGTAACTTCGGGTCTAAATATTCCCGAACCTCCCATTTCAAACCATGTTTTGAATTTATCTACATAAATTAGTGTTGACATTGACGGTTCTGTGTACGGATAAAATGATGGTGTTAATCGTATTTTTTTGAAACCCATTTTTCCATAGAAAGTTTTAATCGTACCCATCAAATTTCTTAGTGTTACATTCTTATCAACGATGATCCCTTCAAATTGCATAAATTCAGCTAAATGTTTGAAATCGATTGCTTCATTTCGATATGTTCTGTCAATTGAAAAAACTTTTTCAGGAGGAGTCCATTCTTTGTAAGCTTTTGATAGATGTCTTACAGTAGTTGCTGTTGTGTGTGTTCGCAAGACTAAACGTTCAGCTTCTGTTAAAGACCATTTGTATCCCCAACCTTTACTTTTTGTTTTCCAACCATTTTCGTGTGTTTCAGCTACCTTTTTTACAATTTCTTTTGGAGGTAAATCTGCTTTATTTGGTTGGTTTAGTTTAAAAGTATCATGCATTTCTCTGGCTGGATGATCTTGAGGTTGAAATAAAGCATCAAAGTTCCAAAATTCGGATTCTACAATCGGTCCTCGAATTTCATGAAAACCCATTTCAAAAAAGATTTCTCGCATCTCATTTACTACTTCAATTACAGGATGTCTTCTTCCAAAATAAGTGACTGGTACTTTTTCTGTAGGGTCATATGCTTTGAATTTCTTTTTACTCCAACTCCCAGTTATGATCATTTTAGGAGTTAATGTTGTTTCCAATTTGTCTTGGATTTTCAACCCTTTTTTCAATACTTGTTGTCCATCACTGGTCAATTTAGCAATGCGTATTCTCTTTTCATTTATAATCAGAATCTTTCTTTTACTGAGATTTTTAATACTTTCTTGCACTTTTGGATCCTTTAGCTGTTTTTGAATTTCATTATTATTTATTGAAACTAGGATTTGTTCATCTAAATCTTCAGTCATTTCCTTTGCTTCTACGAAAGTTTTCTTACCTTCTTTTGAGAATTCCACCCAATTTTTACGACGCAACCATCCAATGGCTATATTAACTAATAATGGATCTAAACCGGATTTTTCTTTGAAATCGTCCAATAATATTTTTCTTTTCATTTTCTGTAACGCAACAAATACTTGTTTTTCTGGCAAACCTATTTTCAAATAACTCTTTCCCTCTTTAGTCAAGTCTATTTCTTGCTCTGTTTTCTCTATACTATCAAGTAATCCCATTTCGGAAAGTTCGAGTATAATTTTCGCAATAACTACTTGATCTAGTTTTGTAGCCTTCACTAGTTTTGGTTGCGAAATTTCTTTCTCATTTTGTATAAACTTTAGTATTTTTGCTTGATTTGCTGTTACAGAAGTGGTTGCTGGCATAAGCTCTACCTCATATTCCTAACAATTTTCAAGTTCAATAATTGAAAAATCTTTCCATGGAAATAATTCATTTTGGAGTATATCATTAAATTTAAGAAAACGTTTTATTTCAATCAGATTTACATAGAATAGAATCCTTGGTGAATGATTTGGTCGTAATAACAATCTCTGGTCCTCATGGTGCAGGAAAAAGCACTTATGCAAAAGCTATCGCTAAAGCTCTTAATCTCAAGTATGTTTCTTCTGGCGAAATCTTTAGAAGTTTAGCAAAAGAAAATAGTTGTGATCTTGAGATTTTTTCCAAGAAATGTGAGAAGGATAAATCTATTGATAATAGAATTGATCAAATAACCATTGATGAGGCTAAAAAAGGTAATGTTGTTTTAGAAGGTCAATTAGCATCTTGGATGGCCAAAGATTTTTCTGATTTCAATATCTATGTTACTGCATCTCTTGATGTTCGAGTAAAGCGTATTGCAGGTCGAGATAAAACCGATTTTAACAAAGCCAAAAGAGAAACTATTGCACGAACTAGGAGTGCTATTCAACGGTTCAAACGAATGTATAAAATTGATACCGAAAATAAAGATATTTATGATATAATTCTCAGCTCAGATCGTTTATCTAAACAAAAATGCATGAATATTCTTATTGCTGCATGCAAAGAGTTCGTCGAATGATTTTTTTTGGATTTCGTTTTGAAGGGAAAAGTTAAAAACCATTTGCAATTGTTTTTGTTTTAACTCAGAATAGATGCTTATTTAGGCTTCCTCGCAAGGTGACGCGGGGACCAGGTTTGAAGCAAAATAAATCTGTGAAAGGAGTTAACAAACTATGATTGAAATTGGTCGAATAGTAATTAAAACAGCAGGTCGAGAAGCTTTGAAGAAAGCAGTTGTTGTTGATATAATTGATAAAAATTATATTTTAATTACGGGACCTCCTAGCCTGAGTGGTCTCAAGA
The DNA here is from genome assembly GCA_018238155.1 of Candidatus Heimdallarchaeota archaeon. Lineage (GTDB taxonomy): Archaea > Asgardarchaeota > Heimdallarchaeia > JABLTI01 > JABLTI01 > JABLTI01. The sequence goes on from JABCTZ010000003.1 coordinate 129,448, forward strand.
GAAGACGAGTAAATATCAGTCATCTTGAACCAACCAAGAAGAAGGTAGAAATAACCCGTAAGGCAACTGATGCCGACGTACTTGCCGCAGCAAAAGCTGCTGGTCTTGATGCTTTTATCAAAGAACGTCTCAAGCTTAATGTATAGTAAATTGAAGAGGTTTGATTTTTAATCTTTTTTTAAGAAAATTAATCAAACATTTCTTTCCTTTTCTTGAATCAAGAAGGAAAGCTTTTATTTTTCTTCTATTCAAAGGGAATTGTTTTTAGTGAAATAGGATAGATAGATATATCGAATAATTACATCCATTGGTGTTGGAAAGCTATGTCATCACAGTCTCGAATCTTACCATCAGAAAAAAAGCGAAAACTATTAGTCAAAACAGATGATTTTGAAATAACTAATCATGGTTTGATTCCTGAAGAACGAGATGTTAAGGAGCTTATTCGGTTGGGGGTTATCAATGTTGACAAACACCCAAATCCGACTAGTCAAGAGATTGTTGCTACGGTAAAAAGGATTTTTAATTTGCGAAAAGCAGGGCACTCTGGAACACTTGACCCTTCTGTAACGGGCATTCTTCCTATTGCTTTGGAAGATGCAACAAAAATCACCGATGCACTCCTTCCTTCTGGAAAAGAATATGTTTGTATAATGCATCTTCATAGTCTGGTGAAGAAGGGTGACCTACGAGAAATAATCACTCAATTCCATGGAGAGATCTATCAAAAGCCACCCGTTAAATCTTCTGTGAAAAGAGTTCTAAGAACAAGAAAAATCTATTATATCGACCTCTTGGAAGTAGATGGTCAAGATGTTTTATTCCAAGTAGGTTGTGAAAAAGGCACTTACATTCGGAAACTTTGTCATGATATTGGTTTGACTTTAGGTACTGGTGCACACATGAAAGAATTGCGCCGAACAAAAACAGGTCCATTCAGAGAAGATGAAACATTAGCCTCATTAACTCGAGTTTTTGATGCTTATGAGGTTTGGAAAGAATCTGGTGATGAAGAGGAACTTCGTCAAGTTGTTTTACCAATGGAACGTGGTTTAACTCATTTGCCAAAAATAGTCATTCGTGATAACGCAATTGGTGCTATCTGTCATGGTGCAAGTTTGGCTATGCCAGGAGTAATTAAAGTCGATGATATTATTGAGAAGGATTCTCTCATTCTTTTAGAAAGCCTGAAAGGAGAAGCAATAGCATTAGCCAAAGCTATTGAAAGCTCTAAGACTATCTTAACAGAAAATCATGGTTTAGCCGCCAAAACATCTCGAGTATTAATGGATCGCGATGTTTATCCGAAAGATTGGAAGGAATCGGTCAAAAAATGACCCCCCATTATTTCTCAGAAAAACCATCCACAACTGGAAAAACTATTCAAATACATTCTCATCAATTAGGTAATCGCTTAGCTTTTAAAAGTCAATCTGGAATTTTTGGTTGGAAGAAAGTAGATACAGGTAGCGAACTTTTATTAAATACTTTAATTCTGCCATCAAAATCCGGTTTGACTATTTTGGACCTTGGTTGCGGGTATGGATTTTTGGGTATTGCATTAGCAAAAGCATATCCACAAAATAATTTTATTTTAACAGATATTAACAAGTTAGCTGTGAGATTAACTAAAGAAAATTGTAAAACAAATAATGTTCTTCAAAACACTAGAGTGTGTCAAGGGAATTTATATGAACCCATTAAAAATGACCTCTTTGATATTATCATAACAAATCCACCTTTGATGGCTGGTAAAGCAATATTGAAGGAAATTATTGCCAATTCAGTCAATTACTTGAATGAACAAGGATCAATACAACTTGTTGTTCCAAAGAAGAAAGGGTTAGTCTCAATGCAAAAGATGTTAGTAAGTGTTTATGGAACATATCAAATTCTAGCAAAAGAATCGGGTTTTTGGATATTGAAATCCGAGAAAACAAAAGTTCAAATGAATTAAGAATTTTATTTCTAATGGAAAAGCTAAAAAAGAGGTAAAAATCTTTAAACATAATTGAAAAATAGCCGAGGTGGCCTAGCCTGGTAGGGCGATTGCCTGGAATTTTTTTCCAAGTAATGAGCAATATACCGGTAAGCAATTGTGTGAAAGCACGCGCGAGTTCGAATCTCGTCCTCGGCACCAATCCTTTCTCAATGCTATCACATTTAATATGGATACTTTCCGCCAACTCTATTCTTTGCTTTTTTAATGCCAATTTAGGTCTTTTTAAATAAAAATTGGAATATATTATTGAGAACTATGAGTTGACAATTATGGCTGAAAGTGCTAATAGTAATACTACTAATAATACTGCTAAAGGGTTTAGAAATAACTATGGAACGAAGATTTGTGATATCATTCACTTCTATAATAAACAACGTTCTAATAGCTTACAAGTATTTGTGGAGGATCCTTATCTAAAAAATGGTCAATGGCCAACCAGTGGGTCTATTCGTCTTGTTCTAACCAAATTTGGTGAACCAAATCAAATTAACGCAATTAAACTGACTTTTGCTGAAGCAACTGAGCTTATCTTTCGATTACAAAGTGGTCTACAAGCATCCTTTAGTAAAGAAGCTGCTCTTAGAAAATAAGTTTAAACATTCCTTTTTCTTTTTAGAGAGTTTGTTTTACTTTCAATACCTCTTTTTTTGCTGATTTCTCTCTTTTTTTGCCTTTCATTAATGGATAAAGTCGAATAATTCAAATAATTAAGTTGTTAGCATTAATTAGAATAATTGTAAGGAATTAACAATCTTGAGAAATTCAAACGGTGGAGTAATCTGGCTAATTTTATCTGGAGCAGCAGTGGGTTTTGCATTGTCCCTTATTCTTGCTTCTATGTTATTTTTGCAGTATTTGATCCCTGTCTTCATTCTCTTAGTAATCAGTGGTTTTATCTGTGCTAGAGTAATTGGAAGGAGTGGTGGAGAATTTTCCGAAGACACAAAAAGCTATGCTCTAATTTTAGAGGGCATAATTTTCGGAATAACCTTTGATTTGATGCGCTACAGATATGATTGGATGATTAATATCTTCAAATTTATTGCCATTGGAACTTTTTTCATTCTATTTGCAATAGTTTACAAGCGGAATTTAGAGGAGTATACAAATAATCATCCTGATGATGGACCATATATGGCAATAATGCGTCCCTCAATTCTTTATATATTGGTTGGTTGTAATTTTGCTCTTGCAGTCAATTGCATTGTTGAAGCTTTTATGGGGTCTGCGTATTTCTTTGTTTTGTTACCTTTAATGGTACTTTTTGGCGTATTATTGATGTTTTTCTCAAAAGCAGATTTCGATTTGTTGAGTACGGATTCTGGCGTTTGGAATCAGCTTTTTGCAGGAATGATGTTGGGTTTTGCTTATGATTTAGCCCTCTTCAGAGTTCTCTTATGGCAAGATATTATCAAGTTATTCATTGTTTGTATGATGTTCACAATAACTGCTTTATTTATTCGAATGAAGAAACCAACAAAGATGGGTATAGGTGGTATTTCTCTTGAATCCACTAAATCTAAGAAGAAAAAATCTTCGTCTGGTGTTGAAATCTCTTTCGCTGAGAAAAAACCTCGCAGAAAGTCTACAAAATCTACAAGCAAGAAGAGGAGATAATTTCTAATGCAAAGAAACAGTTTTAAGTTTTTTATTCTCTTTACCATTTTCTTGGTTCCATTTCTCTTTGCTCCTCTTACAGCTGGCTTTACTCAAGCTGCCCCTGTTGACGAGTACCCTAAATTTGGCTTTAGCTACATCAATGGTATAGTTGGTGCCACTGAATTAGAGGAGCCTGGTTATCAAAAAGCGGTTGATATTGGTGCCACTATCGAACATCGAGAATTTAGTTGGTCCTATCTTGATTCTTCTATTGAAAGTGTATATGAATGGAAAAAATTATACCTCAACAAATTTCCAGAAATGAATGCATCTATTGCACTTGGTGTTATCAGTAGTAATTACAGTGTTCTCACTTCAAAATTTAATTTTACAAGATATACAACTGTGCCTACGCCTGAATCAAATATTACTCGATTAAATGATCCATTAGTCATTATCTCTCTCAAAAATATCACTGATACTATTCTTGGAGATGTCGGTGGTTTTAGTTATATTAGCTTTGGAAATGAAGTCAATGGTTTTTTTGAGACCTATTTTAATTACCAAACTAAGTTAATGACCAATACAGTCATGCTCGATGATTATGTTAATCTTACTGAGCAAATGTATTCTTATGTTAAAATAAAATATCCTTCAGTCAAAGTAATGATGAGTTTCCGAAATCAAATTACTTCAGATCCAATTAATATTGCTGCTATAATTGCTCGCTTTAACAACTCTTGTGATATATACTCTATGACAGCCAGAATATTCACAAATGATTTTGGTTTTCTTGACATCCTCTCAGAGAATGAAATTATAGCTCGCTTCAAGAATTTCATTGATTTAACGGGTTCTAAGAAATTTGCTGTAACAAATACATTTACCATTTCTGATAGTAGTGCAGGTGGTTCTGAACTATACCAAGCCAATTTCGTTCGATCACTGTTTAAACTAGCACGTGATTATTCTGATAAAATGGAGTTTCTATGTTGGTATCATATTTTTGATTTGCCTCGTGGTTATCTTGGAATGATTTTTAATCCATTCCTTGAAGCTCAACGTTCTCTTGGTTTATTGACAGAATTTGGTGATTATAAGATGTCTTATTTCGCTTGGATTGAAGAAATGCGAGCTCTTGGTCGATTGCCAAATTATTATACTCCTTGGAAGATTGCACTTTATTCAATAACCTTAACTGCAATTGGCGGATTTTTGGTCTTTGCCTATGTTATGGAAGGCATTGATTTCTATAAGAAACAACAACAAAAAGAAACACCCCCTGATGAAATTGATTTTATACAAAAACCTAAGGAACCTTCCAAAAAGAAGAAACGCAAATCAAAGGGATCTATTGTTTTTGATAAAAGATACTCCTATGATGACAAAGAAGAATCAGTAACAGCTGAAGAAGAGAAGTAATTTTTCCTCTTCCTCAAATCTTTTTTTTGTTGGAAAAACAGACTGATAATTGGATAGGCATTGTTTGGATCAAAATAAGTAATGAATTTCGATACGATTTGTTCATTGAATAATCCATTCCAAATTTAAGCAAGCGTTCTTTTATTTTGCTCCCAGAGATAGATTAAATGGTTCTGCAACTTTAAATTTAGGATGATTCGTTACTAAGGAAAAAAGAAAAGATATTATCTTCCACCTAAACCTGGGAAGTAATACTTTTTACCTTCAGCGTAGCTTGCATCTACACGTGCTATACCTGTATCTCGCATTGCTTCTAATGCACGTTCACTTCTTTCTTGATTCCAACCAGTTTTCATGATTAGTTCTTCAATCGAAATCCAACCTTTTCTAGTTGAAAGAGTCAAAACTTCTTCTTGATCCTCAGAAAGATTTGCTGGAATAAATTCGACTAATTTTACTCCGCCTTTTAATTCTCTTACTTCTGGGATAACTTTCGCATCAGAGAGTTTACCGATTGATATTACAACATCTTTAACGGGGATTATTTTTCCAGGACGTCCTTTATTTACGAGGATAACCACTTCTCCTAATGTCATTAATCCTCCCGTATATTCTTGAACTTCTTTTGCTTTTTCGAGAATCTCAATACCAAGGCGCTCAAAGAAATCGCCTCCGCCTATCTTATCCCAGAAAGTAGCACTTTCTTTCCATTCATAAACTCCAAGTTCATCTGGTAATCCTAATTCTTGTCTTAGTTCCACCAATTTTTTGTATGAATCTTCATTACCCGTAATATCTTTTTTCCATTTCTTCTCAAATCTCTTAAGACGGCTCTGAAGTTCACGAATGTTTTCGAGCATGATTTCTAAATCTTTAATCATTATTTCTGCTTCTTTTGCTTTGAAAGCTGATTTTATTCTGATCTTTTTTTCTATTTCTCTTAAACCCATGATGTTTCATTCCTTGGTATATAGTTTAGCTTTGGATATTTAATCATTATAACCTTTCTATTTATGAGAATCTTAAGTATTAATTGACAAATAAAACTTTAAACGTTCTCTTATTAGAAGATTAATGTAAATGTAAGTTTAATTGGTTTTGATGTAGTAATGAACTCGATAAATGGAACTAAAGTTGCTTTACGCGAAGAAGTTATTTCAATATTGATGCAATTTGAAAATTCTTCACATACTTTGCGACAAATTATTCGGCAACATCTTAGTAAAAATTCATTTCCATTTCCTATTGCAGCAAGAATTCAAACATTATCTTTAGGAGTGGTGCAATATAAGAATACTATCGATTTTATTCTCAATCGGAGTCGTTTTCATTTATCATTAAAGGAAATCCCCAAAATAGATCTACTTCGTCTTCGCTTAGCACTTTTCGAAGGTCGTTGGCAAAAACGTTCTATTAGAAAACTCGAACTTTTTTTGAAAGAAAAAAAATACCTCAAAATCCTTACAAAAGCTATTAATTTAGATCTCGTTTCTGCAATTAAATCAATGAAACGTGAAGAACAAAATAGCGTTCTCTATTCACATCCAACTTTTCTTGTCCACACTCTCACTGAAAAATTAGGTGAAACTGAAACAATTTCTCTAATGAAGAAGAATAATAGTTCACCTACATCATATCTTCGTATAAATCAATTAATTACCAATCAAAAAGAAGTTCTCTCTTCTTTAAGAGAAAAGAAAGTGATTTTAGAGCAGGATCAAGCTTTTCCATTTCTTTATGTTATCAAAGACGGCATGAAAACATTGATTGATACAGATGCTTTCAAAAATGGTGAGATATTCATTCAAGATAAGGCAAGTATTTTGGCTGTTAAAACACTTGATCCTCAACCTGGTGATTTCATTTGGGATGCCTGTGCAGCACCTGGCATGAAAACACATTTAATCTGGGAGTTTATGGAAGGCAAAGGCACTCTAATTGCAAGTGATATACATTATCAACGATTGCTAGGTGCACAACAACGCTTTCAAAGTTATGGTATTGATCAAGTTGAATGGATTCATACTGATGCTGCAAAAGCTTCTATTCCTAATGCAAAGAAAATCCTCATAGATGCTCCTTGTACTTCTACCGGCATTCTTCAAAGTTATCCTTCATATAAATGGCGTTTAAATAAAAAATGGCTCTTTTCTATTATGACTATTCAAAATAAAATTTTAGATGGTATTATTTCTAAATATTTAGATAAACCAGGTACTGAGATTCTCTATTCTACATGTTCAATTTTACCTCATGAGGGTGAAAATCAAATTGATTCTGTTTTAGATCGCTATAATGTTGAACTTATGAAAGGACCGAATTTTGGTCAAGCTGGCTATCCAAATTTCAAATGTTCTAAAGAAGTTCGAAGATTATTCCCACATACTGATAATACAAATGGTTTTTTCATTGCTCATTTAAAAATTAGTGAATAAAAAAGAAATGAATGAAGAAAAGATATTGAATGATCTTTTCTAAATCGGAGGTTGCTTGTAATATTTTTTCAACCATTGGTAGATTTTCTCACGAAGTTTTTTCTCATCCCTATTTTCAAGGGGGAGAGCCTTTTTTTCTATGTAAGTATTAAAGAGGTTTTTTAACACCCCTCGAATTTGACTTGATAATTGATGTCTCTTTCCAAAAGTCTTTTCTGATTCGATCAAAGCATTATTTAGTTCTTCCAGAACAAAATCGGAATCTAAGGAAATCTCAAGATAGTTTAATATTTCTCGAAAGTGCTTGTATAGATTTCTATAGGCTACCGGATTTCCACGCATGATACTTCATTTCTCCTAATTGTTCTGATTTTCTAAAAAGATGGGTAAGGTCATTTGCCTTGATTTTCTAATCACCTCGAAGTGATCTTCTGAAACTATTCAACCATCTTACAGCTTCAAATTCTAATCGCTTGATTAGACCATCTTCAAGCACCTCATCAGGTGGCTTTGTTTCTAACATTTGTTTCCAGTTGATGATTTCTTTAACAACATCTGATTCTGGACCAAAACCTGGATAAGCTTTCAAAATATCTTCCATATCATCGAGATTTGGAACTATAAGTTCAATCCGAGCTACACTTCTTAAGCGAAGTAAATCGATTAATTCGATTGCTCCTGCTACGAAATCAGCTGTTTTTGCCGGAAGATTTTTCATCTGTTGGAAGGGCATTGCCACAGTCTCAACATTATCTCCTATTGGAATTGGGGCAACTCCTTCTGCAAATCGAAGTTTTTCTGCACCAAAGGGATATTTCTGTACAATTGATTCTCTATCAAGGAACCCATCAAGATTGAAACCTAATTTTTGCAGTCGAAAGCGTGCTTTAAATGCATCTCTAATTAAAGAGCGTAGTTGCCGTCGATACATTCCTGGATCGAGTATCCCATCTGCAAAACTTTGGCTTATATTATCAATAGTTGCTATACATGAGAACAGCTCTGCTTCAAGTTCTATTTGGGATTTGTTTTTTGACGAATAAGACATTTTAATTTACCTCTTATGATTGCTCCAAATTTTTACTGGTTAAATACATCTCTTTTGTATATCTTCTATAGAGTTTAGCGAAATCTACAGGACTTATTTCTCCATCTTTGAATTTTTCATCAAGTGTTGACAACAAGTCTGCTAGAGCTACACTTTGTGCTTGTAATAATATCTTCTCACTCTGTTTTTTATCAGAAGGTAATAATACATCGAGATTTTCAATTTTTGAAATCTTCTCATCTGAACCTTTTACCACTTCTGCACGAAGTTTTCGTATTTCATCATCTTTCTTACGAATCTTTTTCTGAAGTTCAGATATTGTTTCATTGATATCCTCAACTTTTTTCTGGCTTGGTGTAGCTACTGTTTCCCAAGTTTGTACTGATGCTTTTTGCCTGGTAACTTTTCCAGAAGTAGTTTTTGGTGGTACTTTCTCGAACAGCCTCTCTAATGCTTTTATTACTTGGTACACATGTTTATCCGGTTTCCATTCATGAGTTATTTGTAGTAACACATTACCATCTTTTTCGACATTTGGATGAATAATGCTCTTATCTTGAAGAATCACGCGTGGAGGGTATAATGGAAATTTTAAGGGAACTAGTACTTCAACAGGAATTTTGACTTTTCCTTCTGGAGTATCTATTTCAATATTCCCTTGCCATTTATTCAAACCCTCTCCAATTGGGGCAAAACCTTTAGCATAATTAAACATGAGTTGCATTTCTCGGGCCAATGCTAATTCATTAATTTGATTTTTCGACAAGGTATTCGATTTCTCCTATATAGGTATCTTAGACAATCTACCATTTAAACATTAACGAATAACATATTAATTAATCTAAAGTATGTGGCAGAACTTTTTTATCATATTTTTACTGATAAATTACTATTTAAACTATATAAAAGGATAAAAATTGCTTTTCCGAAATTTGCACAATTATTATAAACAATTCTTGTGAAATGGAATTGTTTAACACATTTGTTCTACAAATTCGCGGTAAGTTACCGATACTGTTAAACCTATTCGAAAAGCAATAAAGTTTAGTATCGTAAATTTAAAAGTGATCAATATGAGTGAATTTTCATTCGGAGACCGCTTAAAACAGAAACTCGGTCTTTACAAACCCCCAACAGAGGAAAAAATAGAAGCGGTTGAAATTCCTACCGATCCAGAAGTTTTAGTTGCTATTAGAAATTTAAAGAAACACTTCATGGTAGCCGGTGGAGGATTAATTTTTAACAGAATACCTATTTTTCTAAAGGCAGTAGATGGTATTTCTTTTAATGTTAGAAAAGGAGAAACCGTTGGTGTTGTAGGTGAATCCGGTTGCGGAAAATCAACTGCTGCAAGAGCAATTTTACAATTATTAGAACCAACTTCAGGTCATGTTTTCTTTAGAACTGAAGATGGTGAAATGATCGATCTAGTTGGACTTGATAAGAACGAACTTAGAGAAATGAGACGACAAATGCAAATTGTGTTCCAAGATCCCTCAGCTTCACTTAATCCAAGAATGACCGCATTTGATATTATTGCTGAACCTTTAATTATTCACAAAGTAGCTGACGGTGACGAATTAAAAATTCGAACAATTGAGCTTATGGAAAAAGTAGGTTTAATGATTCACCATGCTTTTAGGTTTCCTCACGAATTTTCCGGCGGACAAAAACAACGTGTTGGAATTGCTCGTGCTTTAGCATTAAATCCAAGTTTTGTTATTCTTGATGAACCAGTATCTGCTCTTGATGTTTCTGTAAGAGCTGCTGTTCTTATGCTGTTAAGAAACCTACAACGAGAATTTGACTTAGCTTACATTTTCATTGCACACGATTTGTCAGTAATTAGAATGATTTCTGATTATGTCTGTGTAATGTATCTTGGAAGACTAGTAGAAATTGGCTCTGTAACAGATGTTTTTGAAGATATGAGGCACCCATATACTCGTGCTCTTATTTCTGCAATTCCAATTCCTGACCCAACAGTTAAACCTGAAAGAATTTTCCTTGAAGGCGATCCTCCCTCTCCCGTTGCTCCACCCCCCGGATGTAATTTCCATCCACGGTGTCCAATTGCAACTTCTATTTGTACACAAGAGGAACCACCAAGAATACAAGTTTCAGAGACTCACTTTGTTGAGTGTCATCATGTTACTACTAAGTAAGCAAGGAATGAAATAGAGATGGTCCACATCTCTTTTTAACTTCTTTTCTATTTCATTTTCTATTCAAGAATTAGCTTGTGATTTGCATTATATTCATTATTTTTTCTTTTTGTTTCATACTATAAATAGCAAACAGAATGACCAATGCAATTGCGAATGCTATACTAGCGAATATGAATGACCAAGGGTATCCACCAAAAACGGTTAATGATTTCACAGTTTCTTTGTTTAACAGTAAAATGCCTTGAACCAATGTTGCTAATGATTTTACTGCAGTGCTAAAGACAAAGAATATTCCCATGAAACTTGCTTCTCGTCCTTTTGGGACAATATCTGCCGGCAAAGCAATTTGAAGTGTACTAATTAATATGTTACTTAATCCTCCAATTATTACGATAAAATAAATCGCGCTGAAATTCTTCATCAGTGCCAGTAACAAACAGAAAATACCATAGCTTAAACTTGCAACAATACTAGCTCTAGTTTTCCCGATTCTATTTACAAACCAGATAACAGGTATAAGAAATACTGCAATAAAGACACCCATTAGAATATTACTTGCAAAAGAGGCGGTAATTTCTAGAACATCGAAACGTTTTACTAATGAAACTACAAGCCCCGTCTCAACTAAATGTGAACCAAACCCCCAAAAAGTATTAACTATTAATAATAGAGCCCATGGTAACCCTCCATATTTCCAGATAATTTTTGGTATTCTTCTAATATCACTTAGTTTAACATCACTAGGTTCTTTTGGATTCTCTCGAGGTAAAAGAATACTTGTTAAAATACCTCCTATTGCTAAAGCTAAACCAGTAATTATCCAAATAATCCATGAAAAACCATTATCTATTAGCATTGAAAAAATAATTATCGCAATTGCTGCCCCTGTAGCACTAAATATTATTACAACTACACTTGCAAAAGTTCTTTCTTTCTTTTTGAAAAGATCTGAAATCAGTGAAAACCAAGCAGGATAAGCTCCACCCAATAACAAGTGAGCAATAGTGAAGATAATTGCCAACAAAATGAAGATCATTGTTAAGTTATTTACAACCTGTGTTATTAGTGGAATTAATATGAAAAATGCTCCTGCACCTACACTTCCAAGAAAAATTGTTGGTATTCTCTGTCCAAACTTTGAACGAATTTTGTCACTGATAATTCCTCCGAAAATTGCCCCAATACATAATGCCATCAATGAAATTGAAAAGAGTACAGATATTACAATAGAACTTTTAAATCCCACATCTTCTAAGATTTCAATAAAATGTACATATTCTGCTGTCGTAACAAAATTATAACCGAAACTGAATACTCCAACAGCAAAAAGAAATTTGACAAGTTTTTTTGTTACTACTAATTTCTCAATTTTCTCTTCTTGTATCTGGTAATCTTCTTGTGTTTCAGCATTTCCTTCATTCATTGAGGTGTTCAAACCTTTACCATTGTCCACCAGTTCTCTGGAAAATTTTTCTTATAAACATAACATTTTTGTCTATGGATGAATGAACAAATCAATAAAATATACTACAACAAAAAGATAATTAAAGGTTAATTTTCTTAAGAAGTAAAAAGAAAAAATAATCAATTTTGTTGTGTTAATCATGGCACCTATATCTTTAAATTTAAATTCCTGGGAATGGTGGCTCATAATTGTTATATCAATTTTGCTTCTGACTTTGACGTTATATCTTAGTATGAGGTTTGTCACTGGTCGTAAGAAATTAACATTCGGATATTTCCTTAGAATATTCCTTATTTCAATTGTTCTTCTAATTGGTCTTGTTGCAGTTGCAGAAGCTATTGCTCAAGTATTAAATTTAGGATACCATTTTGCACCAATGTTTTACATATTGATGACAATGGGTTTCATTCTAATAATAAGATACTTCCTAACAAATTCTACTGTTATACCATACCATGAAGGATCATCAGATAAATATTGGCAATGGTCAATGTGGGTAACTTTGATATCCATAATATTATTGTTCATAATTGCTTTCCTTGTTGAACTTATATCTGGTTTAATTATAGATCCGCCCTTGACTCTAATCACTTTCTAAGAAATTAACATAAAAAAGGGATTTCCCTTTTTTCTATTCTTTTTTTCAAACAATTTTTTTATATCTAATTGAGAAATAACTTTTAGACTATACAAAACGATTAAAAGTCTTGAAAATGTAATTAAAATTGGAAGGTAATTAAATTTGAGCGACACAGATAACAATCCAAATACTATTTTAGATGCTACATTATTGGTTTTGGATTCAGGTGAATTACTTTGGTCCCCGAATCGTGGGCACCAGGATAAATGGGAAGGAGATGTTTTATTCTCAGGATTAATGGTTGCATTAAATCAGATGTTTTCATCAATATATGGTGACAACATTTTTACCATCCAAAGCAAAAATCAAATGTCAATTATTGTTATGTATTCCAATCCTGATAATAATTGGCATCTTGTTGCTCGAAGTAGCTATACAGAAAAAACAGCTATTTATGATTTGGTTGAAGAATTAGGTGAAACTCTTTCAATAGGCTTAGGAGACACTCTTTCTCAAGATTCAGCAAATTTGGATATGATTGATTATGTTATTGATAATGTTATCAGTTCCTTTTCGGGATGAGTGAAATTTAATTCCAATCCTTTAGTTACCATCCAGAAATCATTTTTCTATTTTGGTTTTGCCATAGTGATAACCAAATGATTTTAAACTCAATTCAAATAATAATACTAAACACGGTGAAATTCTCAATTGTAGTGTTTCTATTCTAACAATTGAATGTTAAACTGGAGGTCTATGAAAATGTCGGAAGATCAACCACCAAAAACACCTGAAGTAGAAATGGAAGAACCAGTAAAAGAAGAAGACTCTGCTGAATTAAAACAAAAAATTTCAGAACTTGAAAGAACCTTAGCTGATAAAGATTCAGAATTAACAAAGAAAGAGGCAGAAATTTCTCCACTTGCAGACAAAGTAAAGAAATTTGAAGATGAAGCTGCAAGTAAGGACGAGAAAATTTCTAAATTTAATGATGAACTCAAGGATCTTAAATCTGTAGATGCGGAAAATAAAGAAAAAGTCAAAGGTTTAGAACATCGATTATCCCAAAAAGAACTCGAAATTACTCGCTTAGAGGGATCTGTTGAAGATTTAAGCATTGCAAAGAAGAAAATTGAAGATCTTCAAAAAGAATATAAAAAACTTGAAGAGGAAATGAGATCACTTACTAAACTCTTTGAAAATGAACCCCGATATACAATTCTCAAGGATCTTGATGAATTCGGTGAAATGCGTATGAATCAAGTTGCTATGAAAGCGGGAGTTGCTCCTGTCCAAGCTAAAAAATGGCTTGAAGAGCTTGAGCGCGCCGGTTTAGTTGAAATTCATGATGAAGGTCGAGACAGTAATCCTCTCGTATCTAAAAAGAAATAATCTAAACTAGAATTTGTTCCTAGTTGATTTCTTTTTTTAAATTTTTTTAACTTTAAAATAGCTTTTTCTGATGTCATTCAATTTTCTTTGAACGTTAAATAATCAGATAAAAGCAATTATTAAGTAGTAATCTTATAATAATCTGTTATTAGCATTTAGCAAATCAAATTTGAAAGATTAAAATTTGGAGGCAATTCTTTCTTAGATGACCCCCTTACTTATTTCAAGGAAAAAAGTGATTGCTATCACATCAATTATTATTATCTTCCTTACTGGGCAAGTTATTGGAACCTCCATAAATCAATGTGATTCTCTTTATCATGATGATTATAATGTCTCAGATGAGGATTTAATCAATCAAATTAAATTTGCTACAACCTCACTAACTTCACTTTATAATGAAAAGGAAGGTCTTTTTGTCTGGAATGTGCAGGATCCATATAATCTTTCTCAATTTGGTGATTTAAGCGATTTAACAAATGGTGGGGAAGGTTTTGAAGTCTTAGATGGCGAATTGTGGCTTAATGGCTTAGCACAAGATGTATCGTTACAGTATCTATTATTGAAGAATTATGTTTCAACCTCATTACAGTTTATTGGAACAATAGATGAACATCGAGAGTTCAATCGCGAATGGATTTTCATGACATATGAAATTATTCATTCTTTGTATTATAATGTAGCCAATAGTGATTTCTTATTGAGCGTTTTAAATGCTTTATCTGTTAATGATGACACATTTGGAGAATATTGGAATGTATTAATTCGTACAAAATATAATTCTTTTATCCAAGAAGAAATTTCTTTATTATGTGATACACTTGTTTTAGGCTCAAAGATTCTTCGAGCAGCTGAATTTATGCCTTACTTTAATTTCTACGAAAAATCAATTCTTCTTGTTTTATCTAATCAGATAAGTAACTGGTGGAAAGCTATCAATAGATATACTCTATATGATCCTGATTTTGCTATTGCAGGTATAGGTTTATCCAAAATTCACAGTAAATATCAAAAGTGGATTGATTGGCGGGCATTCAAAGAATTAGCTACAAATGGTAGTTTTACAACTACAGATATTTTTACTTCTGAACATGAAGACTTACAAAGGCTTATCTTTACTTCTCCACAAATTGCTAATATTTATCTCGAACAAATCGAAAAAGCAAATGCAAAACAGTCATATGGTTGGGATGATAATCGACATCATTATGCTGAAATATCTGATTCCTTGGCTAAAGGAATTTACAATGAAATAATAAATTCCTATTATGAACATATTTTCTACGTTCGTGATCATGTAATTTATGTCTTTAATCCTCAATACAATGATAGTTGGACTCCATTACCTGATAGATTTCAAGGATATTCATATTATTCGGGAGAATATTTCATTGATTCTCAAGGTTCAGAAAATGATTTTTATGCCTATCGTAATGATAACTCTCCATTAAAAATCACTGGCACACGAACTTATCAAGGTGCAGGTGATATTAGAGGTCTAATGGATGTTTATACATTACTTTCTCATTCCTTTACTAATGATGACTACTTACAAGATTTTGAAAAGAAATCTTTCGAAATATTGATACAAATAGTAAATGCTCAAAGAAGTGATCATGCATTTGTTTTCAGCCCATATTTTGGTTCTGCACTAGATGAAAGCGTGGTTCTTAATCCTTTGATAAATGATGCTCAAATCATCAATCCAAACGTTTTACCTGAAGGTATTGACCAGTTTACTGGTACAATGTCTGTAATGGAATTTTTACTTGAAGCACAATCTGATTTGACTATTTTCGGCACAGAAGAAATGAATTATTTAAATGATAAATTACAAAGTACAATTCTATCCATTACAGAATTATTTGAGTTAATGACTCATAAATCAACCATGGGTATCCCCAAACAAACAATTCTTGGAAATTCTAATCCACAAGAGCATGAAACTCACTATTATAGTGCAGAAAACATTCTCGTTAAGATCAACTTTTTTGATTCATTAACAAATGAAATCTTATTACCTGACTGGCTTGAAAATTATAATACTTATACATTCCTTGGTACTTCTTTCATTTATCAATGGGATTATCTAACTCTACTTAAAGATGCCTTCCTAAATTTGAAGGATCCTGCTATTGTTACTCCATTATTTGACTCACTAGTTCTCTTCAGTGAAGATTTCTTACAAGATGAACAGTATCAACTTCTTTCAATTTGTGAAGCAAAAGATGCAATTGCACGAACACTCTTTACTGAAGCACTAGTAGATAGTAGTATAATTTTGAGTGACCAAACCGGCATTTATGGCAATGCAATTCCTTACAAATATCGGTCTGAGGTTTCTCCTGTGACCAATGTTTTTGCAGCTGAAACACCACAACGTGTATCTGCCTTGATTTTATCAATCCTACCTTCCCTTGCTGATATCACAGAAGTTATTTCAAATCCAATCAATCAAATAGTTATTTTTGGTTTTGCTTGTGGTGTAATAATGACGATTGTAGTTATCTATATTCGACGACCAAAGCACCAGTAAAATGACATAATTGAAAGTAAAAAACCCTTTTCATTATTAATTTCCATAATAACATCTGACCTAAAATTTATAAACAATATAAACCTTATTAGTTTAATAGTGTCCACTTAACATGTTAGGAGCAAAGTCAATTGCAGTCATTTCAAAATGAAATAAATAGTTTTCTGAAAAATATCACCGAAGCTCGTAAATCTTCTTCAATTGATTTACTAAGATTAGATGATACTACATTGGCGGTTGTTGGATTACAATCAATTAAAATCTTAACTGATACTCAAAAAGAGATGGTTGAATTATTGTTAGATAATCCAAGATCAGGAGCACAACTTGCTAAATTGACTAAGAAGACTCCCCAATTTATTTCAAAAATAATGAAGACTCTAATCAAATACCAGCTTGTAGATCATATTCCAGCACCCTTTGGTCCTTCAAAATTCTATACCTTGAAAGCAAATATTCTTGGTACAGAGAAAATTGGAGTGATGAAAGGTAAAACAATCCCCTCTGAGCTTGAAGAAGAAATTGAACGCAGGGGAGTATTTGGAAATTTAATGTCACTATCATTTCATGAAATATTAAACATGATCAGGGAACTTGACGAAAGCGAAAAACAAAAAGTCCTCGACTATATTATAGAATATACTCAAGTCGTGGAGGATTAATCGCTGAACGACAAACGACCTACATCGGCCAAAAAACCAGTCTTCACAAAAATTGTGAAGGAATCACTAAAATCGATCATCTTAAGCGGCGAGAGCCAACTGGATAAGTTCGTTTCTCACCGCGTCCTATATTTTCTTGGTTTTCTAACTGGTTGGGATCCTAGAATTTTTTCCATAGAATTGTTGCCAATAAGTTACTTTTTAATTTGGTCAATTGTTCTTTTTGCTCTGAATGAAATTTATTTTGCTCTGATTTTTCTAATTTCAGGGTTTTTAATATTCATCTATTTTATCTTACTTCATACTGTTATCTCATCTTGGGATAGAATTAGACGTTGGCTTATTCGTAAGGCTCGAAAACGAGGGGGAGTAAAAAATTTGACTCTAGAAGACATCAAATTTTTATTGATATACACGCGAAAAGTATTTGGTGTAAAAACTGAAGTCGCTTCCCAAAACGGAAAACCATTTTCTGAAGAAAATCTTCGTAAATTGTTACAGCATCACAAATATTGGCAAAAAATATTAACTGTATTAGTTATTTTTGTTCTTTTTATTTTGACTGGTTTGGGGATTTATGGTGTTGTCATAGAAGCAAATATCTTGAATTGGTTGAAGGATTGGTGGTATTTTATACCTGCACTTTTTTCAATTATTCTTATAGGCATTATTGGATTGGTAATTTCAAAGTCTAAAATTAGAGCTACAATAAATAACATCCCGACAGATAAATTCGATGAGGTTCTAAGAATTTTGAACGACTTTGAAGTTTTTGGTGGAAAGAAATAAAAAAAAGAACGTTCAAGTTATTCTTTCTTCTTTTTCCATTCAACCATATCTTCTATTGTTACAAAACCTTTTTTTTGAGTTAATTCGGACAAAACCAAATTCACTCTTGCTCTATCTATATTTTCGAAAAAATTTTTACTCTTTGGTTCTGAATAGAATTCAAATAAAGGTAATATTGCTCTTTCATCACCAAATTTTCCCAGAGCAATGGCTGCATTTCTTCTTGTTTCAACATCAGAATCCGTTTCAATTGCCTTGTTCAAAGCTTCAATTGCATCTTCATTTTCAATTCTCCCCAATGCTACTGCAGCACGTCTTCTAACACTGCTTTCAGAATCGTTTAATAAAACATGTTCAAGATGTTGTATTGCACTTGCATCTTGAGCTAATGCTAGATTATCAACCGCTTTCTCTCGTACTGTTTTCTTCCTGCTCTTAAGATCTGCCAGATTTTTTTTCAAAACCATAATTTTGACTTCCTATTAAATATGATTAAATAGGATCCCCATGTAGTTTTTTCTGTTCTAATTGATGAAGCCAATCAGTAATTATTTGTAATAATTCATGTGGATTATTAATAATATGATCTGCATCCAAATCATCAATTACAGAGAAACCCCAAGATACTCCTACCGTTTTCAAGTTATTTATTTTTCCCAGATAAATATCAAATTGCGTATCTCCAATGAACACTCCGTTTGTAATTTGTTTATCTTCTAGAAAAATTTTAAAGCTCTTTTCTTTATTTTTGTGATCCGTAATTACTGTCTCAAAAACATTTGGAATGCCAAATTGGGTCAGTATTTTTTCTCGCTTTTCTGGAGAATTAAGTTCAGTGTCGTGTGTTACAATAGCCATTTTAACCTTAGCTATTTTTTGTATTTTTATTAGAACTTCTGGAATACCCTCAAAAGCCTTAGCATTTTTCCGAAATTCCTCTAGACGAACCTTATCGAATCTTTTCCGTCCTCCTAAAATGAATTTTAAAGGGTTCATTTTATATTTTAATAATATCTTAATTTTACTTGATTTTGGAAAATCATTGTACAAGTATTTAACTTGCTGAGGGGGAAAATCTCTCCCCAAGTATTTTGAATAAGTATTTGATAATGCATTAATTGTATCTATTAGTGTCCCTGAATAATCAAAAAAAATCCAAGGAGTATCATTTACACTTGTGTTCTGGTTTTTTGTAATTGATTCATTTAATTTCTTAGTTTTTACTTTTTCTTTAACAGACAAATTGTTTCACCATTCGTTATGCTATTTCAATAGATAAAATCAGCTTCGTTATATTTCAAATAAAGTTTCGCTTTGTGTAATTATATCTATATATTTGGTAATTTTTTCTACTTACTTTTGGTAGTTTATAAAGAAAACAACCCGTGGGATAATTTGAGAATAAAGAAGAGTGTGAATACTTTGGTTATTAAGAAAAATGAAGACACAGATATTGAGCAATTTATTGCTAAAAATGCCAAAAAATACGGCATCCCAAAAGTAGCACTAAAAGCTTTGAAGGGTTTCGGGATTTTTGATGCACGAGTACTTAGTGTACTGACCGAAACAGAAATTGGTGAGATTCCTGATGTTAGTGAGAAAACTGCTTTAGCATTGGTACGAGCAGCAGATGATAGTTTTAGAGGACCACTTTTTCAGAAAGCATCAGAGCAATCTGAAAGATTCCTCAACAAACGAAAACATTTCACTACGGGTTCAGAAGTTTTCGATGAACTCTTAGGTGGAAATGGTATGCCTACAAGCGCTATAATTGAAATTAATGGTGAGTATCGTACTGGAAAAACTCAAACATGCCTTACTTGTGCAGTTACTGCTCAGCTTCCAGAAGACAAGGGAGGTCTAGGAAGACCAGTTATCTATATTGATACAGAGAATTCATTTCAAGCTGAACATCTCCTTGGTATTGGCAAAAGGTTTGGTTTTGAACCTGACGAATTATTAGATAATATTTTTGTTGTCCAAGCAGAACAATTACGCTATCTTGATCAAGCTATTGATAGATTACCTGGTTATGTTCAAGCCTTGGATCCCGGATTAATAATTATTGATTCACTTATGGCTCCTTTTAGAAATGAGTTCCATCAATTAAATCTCCTCGCAGTACGACAGAAGAAAATTGGGAAACTCATTGGTTTACTGAAGAGAATAGCTATTGCCTTTAATACAACCGTTATTTTCACCAATCAAGTTATGGCGAATATTGGCTTTTCTGGAAAATTCGTTCCTGTAAAAGCTACTGGTGGTCATGTTATTGCTCATGCTTCTGATATTAGAATTTTCATGAAGAAACTTAAAGGTAATTTACGAAGGGCAAAAATCGATGATTGTGCTTGGTTGCCTGCAGAGGAAGCGGAATTTTTCATTACAAATGCCGGAATATCTGATGAGGAAACCATTTCATTAGATGGATCTAAGAAAAAAGCTGCTGTAAATAAGGATCTTGAACCGGAATTAAAGGTAGAAGCTCCACTACTTGCGGGAATAAAAGAAGTTACTGAACAAAAGAAAGCACAAGCTAAAGCAAAGAAAAAGGAGAAAACAGTTGATAAAGAAGCAGCTCTCAAAGAGGATCTAAAAGAAAAGCAGAAAGAAGAAATCTTAGAGCACCCTCTATCTGATCTAGCTGATAACATGAAGGAGCTTGAGGAAATTGAAACACAATCAGAAGAAAAGATAAAACCAAAGACCAAATCTCCCTCAACAGCAAAAAAGTCAAAAGTACCTGCATAGAAAAACTTGAGGAAATAAAACAAAATCAATCTTCAACCAATGAAATCTCTCGAGAGTTACCTATGATAACCGGCGATAAGAAAAAGAACTACTCTGATGGATCTCTTGGTTCTATGCGAAACGTTATCTTAATTTCATTTGGAGCTTTCATTTGGTCAATCTATCTTTCCATCCAAGGGCAATTTCTGAATGATTACATTGCTGATATGGGTGCTTATTCTCCATTAAAAATTTCTTTAATGGTAAGCTTAGTTGCAATAACAGGTGCATTTGCTAGCATAATTTTTGGCGCAATTAGTGATAACCTTAGAACAAAAATAGGAAGAAGAAAACCATTTATAATTATTGGAGGAGTTTTTTCTGCTTTATTTTTCTTTCTCGTACCTTTTCAAAATGCCGTAGCAACGATTATTGCAATTAATGTTGTAATGAGTTTATTCAATAATGCTGCTTTTGTTTGTAACAATTCATTTATACCTGACACTACATCAAAGAGAAAACTTGGTAAAGTAAATTCTTTCGCGGCTTTGGGTACGTCAATTGGAATGGTTGTCGGTTTTGCTTTAATGATGATAAATTCAGCCAACACTCTTTTCTTTGTTTCTGGTACGATATGTTCTGTTGGTTTTCTAATTGTTGGTTTATTTATTCAAGAACCAACTAATCTATCAAAACCAAAGAAATGGCATTCATCCATCAAAGAAACATTCCAGCTTAAAAGTTTGAAAAATGAAAAAGGCTTTTTCAATTTCTTGATAGGTCACTTTCTATTACATACCGGAATTAACGTTTACATTCCCTTCCTTCTTATTTTTTTAACACAAAAAAATAATCCTTCAAGTGGAGAGCTTGTAGGATTAGGCTTATCTATTGAACAAGGTGAAGTTCTTGTTGTATTTGCAGTATTGACTGCTGTTTCACTACTAGCAACAATTCCTATTGGTGTTTTTTCTGATCGGATAGATACAAGTCTATTTCTATTTATCTCCAGGATAGTTTTTGCAATTGTTACAATGTTACTGGCTTTGACACCTTTTATTCACAAACTCAGCCCTATGATTGTTGGAATTTTATTCATAATTCCCTATGGTATCGCAAATACAGCTGATATAATTTCTAGAGGAGCATTAATGCATAAATTAGTCCCTAAAGAGAAGAGAGGACAATTTTTGGGCTTAACAGTTTTCATTAAAATTTCTGCTCAAATTCCAGGTGTAATCATTGGTGGTTTATTAGCTCATTTTTTACAAGGAGGATATCAACTTGCATTTGTTTTTGGAGGATTTATCGTTCTTCTATCGTTACCTTTTATTTCATTTACAAAATTAAGAACTTCGATAATTCAAGGAACAACAGAAAAACCTCTCTCTAGCTAGGCTAATTATTTTAAAAAGAGAGTTTGAATACTTCTGTCAGTATTTTATCTAGTGCTAATAAACTATCAGCTATTCTCTTTAATCCAAGATATTCTGCTAAAGGTGTCAAACCTGATACAAGTGATTTTGCATTAGCTTCAATTCTCAGTAAATCCCCTTCATATATTTGATGTTTATTCACTACATCAATAATTTCTTTACCCAATATCACGTGCTCATAAATTGGTCTTTTGAAATTATCATTTGGAATAAAAAAATCTCCTTCAGTAGAATGTTGTGTAAGTTTAAGAATCTCATACAACATTACAGTTAAATTGGTATTCTTTTGTGAGAGATCATACATTAACCAATCTTTCAGGTATTCAAATCTCTTTACTGAAATTCCCATCTCAGAGCAAATACTTCCTTTTGTTGTAGTTTGGAATTTTCCATTATAAGATTCTTTAATATAACCTCGATATTTTAATGAATGTAAGATAGAGAAATCTCTATTCAAAATTTCTTTGATTGTAGTTTTTGATTGTTCTTTTAATACTACCATTCGATGCTTGCAGAATATTTTCTTTGAATCACAAGAACATGATAGTATTCCATTTGTGAATGAAACAGTAAAACTATTTTTTCCATTATCTATCTTAAACAATTGCGTGTTTTGATTGGAAAATTCACTTGCTATAACTAGTTTTTCAATTGGAAAAATTTCCTCTAAAATGCACAAAATTTCATTTGTAATTTTAGTATTTCGTTTCAAAATCAATTTATAATATTCCTCAGAAACACTATTCAAATTTGTAGATGTATTGTGTTTATTTTTTAAAACTAACCTTTGGTTTTGAGAATAATCGAAAAAGCTTTCTTGGATTAGTTTTACTAATTCAATAAAATCTGGTTTACGACTATAAATTAAGGAAAGAATCATTCTTTCGAATTCTTCTTTACTATTGATTCTACTGCTAATACGATCAAATTGTGGAGGAATTTTGTTTAAATTAGTAAGATAGTGCCTCTCCATTTGCCAGTATCTTTCTCGAATAGTTCTCTCTTCCCTTCTATCCAGAGCTAATATTGTACTTTTTCCATAGTGATCAAAATTAGGTCTACCAGCTCTTCCTGCAATTTGATGGAAAACATTTCTAGAAAGCCATTCATTGTTCCATCTTTTAGTATCGAGAATAATAACTTCACGTGCAGGGAGATTTACACCTGCTCCAAGTGTTTCAGTACAAAACAAGACATGAATAAATCCCAAGCGAAATAATTCTTCAACTGCTTTTTGTGCAATGCGACTTAATCCCGCATGATGAAATGCAGTTCCTTTTTCCACTAGATCATAAATTAGTGCATTCCCTAAAGAGTCGCGATGTAAAGGAATGCTGTCTAAAAAACTAAGTACTCTTCCTACATTGAAATTACCACTTCCATTAAGGCATTTCTCAATGTAATTTGAATATTCAAAAGCTAATTCCTCTGCTTTTGATCTTGTTCCACAGAAAACCAATATTTGAGATCCAAATGGAATATTATTTTGAATTATCTCTTTCACTCTTTTTTCAGGTCGAAATGTCGGTATTATATCAAAATCAAGAGGTATTAATCGTTTTGAACTGCTTATAAGTGTGGCATTTAACCAAGATGCAATATCACTAGGGTTTGCTGCAGTTGCTGAGAGTAAAATTAATCTTGTTTTTCCCTTCAAGGCAATGAGTATTGTTTCCAGAGTTGCTCCACGTTGAGTATCACCAATTAGATGAAACTCATCTACGATCACATTCTTTATTTTACCGAGTAAACTTGGTAAACGTCCAATAATAGTTCTAAATCGCTCATAAGTAGAGATTAAGATATGACATTTTCTAATTTCCTCTTCATTAAAATCCACTTCCGACATAGACATATGAACTTTGATACCGAATTTTTTATACATTTTAGCTAAATAGTTTGCTTTTTCTTCTGCTAATGCACGTAAAGGAACTAGAAAAATTGTTTTTGCATCGAATGTCATTTCTTCTCTAAGTTTTCTTTTTTCAATTTTTGTGAGATTTTCTTTCTGTAATGAGTCGAATTTCTTGTCCAATTCTTCTTCCCTATCGAGTAATTCTACTATAGTAATTAATTCTGCAATCAATGTTTTTCCAGACCCACTCGGAGAAACGATTACAAGGTTTTCTTCTCCAAAAATGTGCGGATAAGCCTTTCTTTGTATATCTGTGAACTTTCTTATTCCGCCTTGTATGAGGATTTCTTGTAATTCCTTAGGAAGTTGTTTTAGGTAATTTTCTGTAACAACCATTTTCTTTCCTCCACTTTTGATTCTTGTTTGACTATTTACAATGGTTTAGCCTGATAGGGTTAGTTTTGCAGCAATTTTTTTATTTGGGAATTATGTCTAATTTTTTTTCTGGATTATAGTATGTATTAACTGCAAAATTGAAGATGCCTCTCTCTAATAACTCATCTGTAATGATTTCTTCTAAAGTGAGTAAATTATAACATTGCTCTCGAGTGATACAAGACTCACATTTAATATGATCAAAGTAAGGGCAGCTATCATTATGGAATCGAATATTCTTCCATTCAATCATTAGCATTAAATTAGGTAAATTGTGTATTCTATGTTTCAGTTTATTGATTCCCCAGTAATTCATTTCATCAATTTTCATGAGTCTCGTTCACCAGTTTAAGTAGATGATAAGCTACTATCATTATTTCATTACGTTTCTTCTTCAAAGAATCATCAGTGAATTTTACTTAAAAAGAACTCAATAGTAGATTTGTAAGATAAAAAACTCATACTACATATAGCTTAATATTCTAATTCTATTAGATATAGAAATTTTAGATTTCTATTCAAATATTTTATATTAATGTGTACCATTAAGAATATTAAGTGGAAGTTACTAATCAAAACTGTGTGACGTGAATAATTATGTCCCTTACAATAAAATCTCAAATTGATGCAATAATGGTCAAACCGGCAATGGTTGACGAGAATGACTCTATGAGTATAATTGCTAAAGTTCTGTTACAAACGAATAAAGGTTGTGTCTTTGTAACCAGTATTGGTGAAGTAGTGGGAATCATCACTGAAAGAGATATTCTAAGATTGTTATTGAAAGAAGGGTGTATGCTCTCCGAAGAAATTGAAGCCCAAGATTTTATGGTCAAACCCGTTATTTCAATACCAAAAACTGCTACTTTAGCAGAAGCAGATGATTTAATGGCACAAACCAATGTCAATAGATTAGCAGTTGTTGAAAAGGAAGGCTCATTAGTTGTTGTTGGTTTCCTTGATTCTGAAATGTTGAATGTTTCTCTAAAAACGGCAGTATTAAAAACCTATAAGAAAAGGCAAAAATATATCCAAAAATAGTGATTAGGCACTCTTTTCATTTTTCTTTTTCTTCTTATCTTTAGGATAGTCTCTCAAAAAGTATGAACAATTATCTGTAAATTGACAGAATTTACACATCCAATTCTGCGGACAATCAGAGGGCTTTCTTTCTCCTTTCCAATATCCAAGCGCCCACTCCATATCTACTTCAAAACTTTCTTGGTGATACAAGCTTCGATCATTACAAACTTCTGACCGATCTTCTTGATGAAGATAAATAGCGTGTAATTCAAATGATTGCTCCGGAAGATTTCTTAGCATTTCAAATACTTTTGTTAAAAGCTCATGTGGAGGTATGGCTACGAATAGATTGACTTGTTCTTCTGGGAGTTGTTTAAGTAATTCTTCCGATGGAATTAATTCATCAGGCATATCAAAATAGCCTTTAAACATCTCAGCATTAAACTTGCCTGTTTTCAAATCATTCAGTAAGTGCCAATACACTTGCATTTGAATTCTATTTCTTCTTTTTTGTTCATATGTGGGTGTTCTTCGAGATTTTCGCGTTTTGTAATCTGTAATTACAACAAGTTTATTTCCTTCCTTATCAGTTTCAATTTCTAATTGATCAATTATTCCCAAGCATGGTATACCATTTATTTTACCAATAACAGGTAGCTCTCTAGTCACTTGTAATTTACTAAATGCTACTAATTTTGAGTACATTTGTAGAATATATACGATGATGCTATCTTCATTTGTTGTTACTTCAACCTCAATAATTGGTCCTAGTTCTTCTTCAAGGCTTCGATGAATTTCTGAACCTTTGATCATTTCAGGTGTTGGTTCCATCCCTAATTGTAACCTTAAATGTAGCTGCATCTCACACCAAAACTGATCTGCTATTTTGCTTGCTGATATATGATGAACCTGACCTTGGAAAAAATCCTCCTCACTTTCTGCTAAACCATTGTTTCGTTCACTCATATTTGAAAATAGAGACAGAAGTTGATTTTAATCTTACTGTTAATGAAAAAAATGGTTTGTGGGGTTTTTATTTATCATTTTGAATGAATCTATAGGCGATGTCTGTGATTGTTGCAAAAGATAGGTTGGGAACGTTGGACTCGAGTGATTTTTTAGATAGTTTGGAAAACATTCCAAATCATTTTGCAACAATTTTTAGTAATGCTGTTGCTTTTTTAATTGCTGTTTGTTTTGCACTTGGAGTTATTCTTGCTATTATTGGCGCAATAAAATGGGCCACAGGTTGGGATGAACGTACAGGTAAGAAAACAATAGTAAAAGGAATCGTACTTATTGCTCTTTCGTTAATCTCTGGAAGTTTAGGTATTGGAATAGTTACACTTACAGGATAATAGACATAAGTAAAGTTTCCACACCATTCTTTTTGTAATAACTTTAAAAGTAATTATGTTATCTGTTATCTATATGAAATATAGAAATTATTTCTAGGAGATAAAAAAAATGCAAATTGAGTTATCAAGAAAGTGGTTTTTAGTTGTTGTGGGATTAGCAGATTGGCGAACAAAAGCACAAGGATTACCTCATCAAGAGTATAAGGAATTACAGAAAGTAATTGATAATTATATTTCTCGAATAAATAAGGATTGTAGAAAAAAAGGTGGTTTAGTTACTAGTCTCTTCTGGTCACAGGAAAACCTCTCACCAACATTTTTATTAGAAGCAACTCAAACCAATGAGAATTTCTTGAAGGAGATGCGTGTTAAATTAAGCAATGTTACTGAAACAATTTATGCTAACCTCTCAAATGATGAGCGGAATTCAACATTAGGTAAAAATATACAAGCAATTTCACCACAAGGACGTATACTCATCCTTGATTGTACTATTCCCGAAAGCAGTGATTTTATTCCTGATGATGATCATGTTTTATCCGCCTTTAGTGATGCATTTAACTCTGAATTTGTTACTATAAAACGAGCCGAACATGATTTTCAAGGCAGGAAAGAATGGTTAGCTGCAATGGATGCTCTCTTAACTCGAAATCTAATACGAGAAGTTGGTCCCGTTAAGAAAATAAAAGAAGCAAAAACTGTGGAAGGAAAGCGTTTATATGAACGAAAGACACCTGGTGATTTTGAAAAAATAACTCGTATTTTACACGGAGCAGTCCCTTTCAGGTCTAGCTTATTTGATCTCAAACCACATTCTCAATCATCATTTGATTCAAGAGAAACTCTGGGACATATAGTGATTCACTACCTTGCTACTGGTGGTGACTTTCCAATAAAACTCAATTGGCGATCAAATACTCATGAACGATTAGGACGAAGAACCGAAGAATTACAGCTGGTAGAATTTGAAGGAGTCGAATGGAAAGATTTAGACAAATTACTCTTAATTTCAAGAGAAATTGCTTATGAGAATGTAGAGAAAACGATTTCTGATGTTGGAGGAATTAAATTCGATTCTCTTTGGACAGAGCAAGATTCGTCATCCAATATCTTTTTCCTCTCCAAATTCTCATTCACCGAAGATATTCTAAAAAATCTCAAGGAATTTATTATTTTAGACTCTCGAAAGCAATTAGAAGGACATATCGGTCCAAGTACAGCTGCATTATTTGATGTTTGGCGTAGAGCGGGATTACATTTTAATATGATTATTTTTGAAATACGAGGTTTAGATCTTGAAGAAGATAAAAAATTAGTTGCTTGGATACAACAACTTAAAGAGAAAGCACCCCCAGGTCCAAATTATAATGCTGAAAAAGAAGTTTTAGAAGCGCGACACTATCGTCCATATTAGGTGATGTGGATTTTTTTTCCACAGAACTCTCTTTTTTTGTGCTTACTTTTTTGATTTTCGTCGATTTAAAAAGCATTTTTCATCATAGACTATTGATGTGATGGAAATGATGAACCCAACCCAATTTCAAAAAAGAAAGCTTATACGGGAAGTTTGGGGAGAAAGTTGTTTAGAGTGTGATTTTACTAAGATACCTAATCTTCATCTATACAGTTTGAAAAAAGAAGATGTTGCAGTTTTATCTTGCCCGTCTTGTGATTTCACTATTGTTGTTGTAGAAATTGAAACACTATACAAATCAAATCTTAAAAAACACATAAACGAAGATAATAATGAAATTATTACAACTCATAGTGCAATATAATATTATCATTGATGCTCATGGAGACACTATCAAATCCTTGATACACTGACAATCTTCAATCCATAAGAGAACTAAACTAAACTTTAGCTTGTTCAAGCGAGGCCTCGCAGAACTCGAAGTATCTATAAAACTGACATAAAATTGTTCATAAACAAAGTATTTAATATACGAACATCCTCATAAATCATAGATTAAACGTGAAATTATGGTGATCTAATTTGGGTAAAGTTATTGTGATAATTTTTGCAGCTGTTTCATTGATTATTCTACCAATGTCATTCTACTATATAGGCGATACATCCATTGATCCACCAGATTATACCATCGAAATTCAAGGCAATTTTTATGATACAAATATAGGTGATTTCTTTGGAGATCCCGGATTTTCCTTCTTAAAATTTTCGCCTTCTGGAAGTGTTATTTTTACACCCGACGCTTGGAATGCTGCGTTTACTGGTGAAGCAGTTTTCGGCATGGCCGCAGGGACATTTATGATGATTCTCTGGTATGTTGGTGTAGGTATGGCTTTAGTAGGAATAGTTGTAGCATTCTTTAAACCTAAAATATCTGGTATATTCTTTTTACTTGCAGCACTTGCATACGGATTTCAAGGAATTGTTTGGTACATAGGAATGACTGCCGAGTTTGTGAGCAGCCCGGAGGTAAAAGTATTCCCAATACCCTTGGGAGCACTATTCTTCGTAGTAACTGCTATTATTGCTTTTACAACGAAAAAGAAAGAAGCATATTACTACTCTCCTGGTTATTCATATGGCTATGGAAGACGGTAATAAAAACAATTGAAAAAATGGGGTTCTCCCATTTTCTTATCTCTCTTTTTAAATTCACTTTTAAACCTTTATTTTCAAGGTAATAATTTTATTAAAATGTGTTAGGTGAATTGGAACCTACCCAATCACAAGAAAACAAATGAGTGATTACAATTTGATGGACCCAAACGATGAGTCTATTGTTTATTGGCGAAAAAAAAGTTTCTACTTAAATATCACAAATCGCTGTACAAATAACTGTGTTTTTTGTGTAAGAAATTATAAAACCGCTGTGTTTGGTTTTAACTTGAAATTAACAAGAGAACCAACAGAACAAGAAATTATTAATGAACTAAGAAAATATTTGACAAATGCATTCGAAGAAGTAGTTTTTACGGGTTATGGAGAACCTCTCGAACGTTTGGATGCTGTTTGTAATATTTCAAGAGAAATAAAGAGACTATTTCCTGAAATAATTGTAAGGCTAGATACTAATGGATTGGGGCAGCTAATTAATCCCGATATTGATGTTATTATGGAATTAAAACTAGCAGGAATAAATCAAGTTTCAATCAGTTTAAACGCAAGTAATGCAGAGCAATATAATAAAATATGCCGATCAAAATTTGGCAAACAATCCTTTGAAGCAATACAGGATTTTGCTAAAGCGGCTAAGTATATTTTCAAAACTAATTACACAATAGTTGCTATACCTCAAATTGATATTCAAGCTTGTCAGAACATAGCCAAAGAACAAGAAATTTTCTTGAAAATTCGACAATACTCTGGTCCAGATTTAGTCATTGAATGAAATACTGACAATACTTTCGGTGAACTCTTACTATAATTAGTGCTTTTTAAGCAAAAAAATTATAGTATTGTAATGAGAACAATGGTTCTTTATGATGAAAGGAAAGGTAAAGGTAATGGCTTGTGCAAAAACGGAGAATTACATCCAAAATGGTATAATTGCATTAGAACAAAGGGATTTAGCAATTGCGACAGAAAATTTTTCTAAAGCCCTGATAGAAGAAAATAGTAGTGAACCTGAATATTGGTGTTTATTAGCTGAGTCTTTATTTTATCAAGCACAATTTGAAAGTTCATTAATATGCTGGAAAGAAGCTGCAACTATTTCTCCTTTGAACAAAAAAATCTGGGTTAGAATTAGTGCATTATATGCATTAATGGAACAAGATGATTTAGCTATTCACTATTATGAATTATCTGAAGGCTTGCTAATAGAATAAGCACTTACAATTCAGTTCTTCAAATAAACAATGCAAGGGAATTTATTTATTAGAGTGATAATATTATCTAATTTGTTCTGAATAATGAATAGAAGGGCAAGAAAAATTGGCATACAAAGTTATTTACACAGTGACAGAAAAATATGACCCAACAAGAAAAGAAATTGGTTTGAAAGTAGTTATAAGTGGTTTTGGAAAATACAAAGGGGCCAAAATTAGATTTGCTGCATTCCCTGCACAAGAAGCGACTTTTTCAAAAACTGGTTCTTTGACATTTACTGCAATAGGTAAACTTGGAAATAATTATCTAGAAGTAATAGATAAAAAAACAAATAGAATGATACAACAAATCTCAGCAGTTAATAGCAATGTCTTTACTGAAGGTGGAAAGGGTCAAGAAATAGTCATTATTCATTCAACAAAGAAAGCAACAATCACGATTAATAAAGTTCCAAGTCTGAAGAATGAGCTATTAAGATTGGATGCTTCTCCTAAAATATCACTTTTCTTTGGTTTGCATTCTGAAACAAAACAACCAATATATACTCAGAAAGCAGACAAAAAAGGCTCATGTAAATTTGACATTACTGGGACATTGTCTGAAAAACATGAAGTGAGAGTTTTAACAGGGCAGATGAATAAAATTGTTTCAATAAAACCTCCGGAACCTTAAGGTTCCATCTTATTTCATTAAGCGGTTTCTTTTTAAGCAAGTTCAATATCTCGTAAATGAGAAACTTAT
This sequence comes from Candidatus Heimdallarchaeota archaeon, assembly GCA_018238155.1. Classification (GTDB taxonomy): domain Archaea; phylum Asgardarchaeota; class Heimdallarchaeia; order JABLTI01; family JABLTI01; genus JABLTI01. Next base: position 160,923 of record JABCTZ010000003.1, read on the forward strand.
AATCAAACTAATTTTTGGATGGAACCGATTTTGGATGAAGACTTATATAAACAAGTTTTTGAAATGGCTGCAAAAGTAAATGCTACTTATGTTGATATAAGAGATGAAGATACTCTCTATGCTTCTATTGAAGTAGTTGATGGAAAAGTAGAGAAATCAATGGCAGGATCTGAAGCAGGCATTGGTATAAGATTGTTAATTGATGGTGCCTGGGGTTTTTCATATGGCTCTAAAGAAAATTACAAAGTTGTTTTCAAGATGGCTGTAGATGCACAAAAAACTTCGAAGACATTATCAAAAAGCAACATTGAGTTGGCTGATGTTAAACCAATTAAAGATAAAGTAATTATTAGTCAGAAAAAACCCTCACAAGATATTGCTTTTGAAGATAAAATGAAGCTTGTACTGACTGTTGATAAACACCTGCGTGATAAGGATAACAAAATCAAAGCTACAGAAACACGCTATGTTGACTTTCTAAGAAGACAAACTATTGCAACATCAGAGGGAACGCTAATTTATGAAGAACGTCCCTATACATATTTAGCTATGACTCCAACAGCGAAAGTGGGTACAGATACTAATCAAGCTGGTGCCCGGATAGGTCAAGTGGGCGGTTTTGAAATCTTTGATGTTGTAAATGTAGAGGAACGAGCTGAAAACGCTAAAATGCGATCAATAAAAGGATTAGAAGCAAAATCTGTAAAAGCTGGAAAATATCCCGTAGTTCTAGATGGTACACTGAATTTCCTATTCGCTCATGAAGCTGCCGGACATAGTACCGAAGCAGATTTCTTGAGAACTGCAGGAGTGCTTCGTGGGAAATTAGGTAAAACACTAGCAAAGAATTTTGTTAACTTAATTGATGATGGAACCTTAGAGTATGTCTCCGGATATGGAGGAAGAACATTCGGATTCATGAAATATGATGATGAAGGTGTTCCTGTTGAAAGAACAGAAATTATGAAAGACGGTGTATTGCAAACATACTTGACAGATCGTGCATCCGCTTCACATTTTAATTTAAAACCTACTGGAAATTGCCGTGCCGAATATTTTTCAAGCTTTCCAATTGTGCGTATGAGAAATACATATCTGGAAGCATCAAAAGACAAAGAATTATCAGAAGAAGAAGTTCTTGGACAGATAAAAGAGGGTCTTCTTCTAAAAAGAGGTGGTGGTGGTCAAGTGGACCCCATACGTGGCACATTCAATTTTGGTGTTGGTGAAGTGTATGAAATTCATAATGGTGAAATTGGTGAATTACGAAAAGCAACTACTCTTTCTGGAAATACTATTGAGACCCTTGGTAAGATTATGGGACTTTCAAATGAGATGGCTGATCCTTCCGAGTCCATCGGTTTTTGTGGAAAAGATGGTCAAAGAGCACCAACAGGTACGGGTGCTGGCTGGATGTCTGTAAAAGTTATGACTGTTGGAGGTTAATAAAATGACTTATTTTTCTCTAGACAAAGCTCTTAGCTATGGTGTTAAATTTGCTGAAAAAAATGGCGCAGAAGAAGTAGAAGGTTATAGCTCTAGTTCAAAAGAAATTGAAATTGGTGTTGAAAAAAATATTCCAACAATTAGCACTGGTGTTTCAACTGGAGTCTCTTTTAGAGTTGTAAAAAACAATAACCTTGGTTTTGCATTCACTAAAACATTGACACAAGAACGTATTGAATCCACAATAAAAGTTGCAATCCAAAATGCAAATTCAAAAGGTAAGGATCCCGATTTCAAATCACTTCCTCATCCTTCAAAGAAATCAGCACTAAAATTGAAATTTGACAAAAAACTTGATAATTTATCGTCAGATGATCTTGCATCTAATCTATCAACACTCATTGATGCTATTGATGGGACTAAAGGCTTGCATTATCTTCAAGGACAAATGTTCTTAGGAATAGTTGAGGACCATTTAGTTAATTCTCATGGAATAGATATTTCTGATAAAGGAGGTGGGTTTGGTGGTTTTGCTGCAGCTATTACTACAAAAGGTTTGATACCAAACTATTCTTTTGGTATTATGGGTGGTCCATCTGTTGCTTCATTTAGAATTCAAGATTTAATTGAAGATACTATTTTGCAAACCCAAAGAGCAGCTGCTCCCAGAACTATCAATATTGAAAAGGAATTGCCAATTATTCTTGAACCTGAAGCTTCTCTTGGCATAATGGGTAGTTTATTCCGAATCCTTTCAAATCAGTTAACAGGAAGTAAGGTTGCTTCCGGAGCTACTCCTTATTCAGATCAAGTTGGAAACCAAATAGCTATTGAAGGATTTTCATTAGTCGATAACGGTGTTGATCCACTTAAAATTGGCTCTTCTGCTTATGATGCTGAGGGTCTTCCTCGTGAAGAGACTCTTCTTATTGACAATGGTATTTTGAAAACTTTCCTTTTAGATAATTATTATGGAAATAAACTAGGATTAGAATCAAATGGTAAAAGCTCTCGAGTAGGTCAATTCGGATTCGGTGGTGATCCTGTGAAAACACAACCAACTATCTCGACTTCTTCACTTGAAATTTTGCCCGGTAAATCCTCAAAAGAAGAAATAATACAAGAAACCAAAGAAGGGTTTATGCTACGATCTCTAATGGGACTTCATATGTCTGATTTCAGTTCTGGAAGATTTTCTGTAACTGGTTTTGGTTGGTATATTAAAAATGGGGAGATAAAATATCCTGTTCAAGGAATCTCTATTTCTGGTATACTTCCAGATCTGATCAAAAATATTGATATGATTTCTAAAGAACGTGAATCAATGCTTTTAGGGGAATGCCCATATATTCGCTTTGCGAATGTTAAAACGACAGCTAAAAAGTTTGATTTTAAAACAAGATTTAGTCTTGGACTCCTGAAGGTTCTCACCACTCTTAAGATCATGAAAAATCCAATGTTTTAGTTCTATTTGTTTAGAGGAAAGGTCAAACTTTCCTTTTATTTATTTTCTATTGGTAAATTACTTTTTTTGTCTCATACGTAAGACTTATTTTAATCATATTCAATGTAAATAAGTTTGAAACGCAGAGTTATTCTTTTGAGGTTAAAAAATGAATTTAGACATTGTAGATTTAACAATTGAGCAAAAGGAGCTTCTATATCTAATTTCTCGACTTACTGACCATCTTAATTGCTCTGATACTTGGATTAAGGAAACTCCACTTCAAGCATTGATGTTTTATGCAATTCGCAAGGGTATGTTCAATGATTATGATTATGCCCCAATTTCTTCTTCATTTCTTGGGCAGGGGAGAAAGTTTGTTAATATTTCAAAAGAAGGTGAAGATGATTTAGGTGATCTCAGAGAATTGGGTTTACTTGAAACAATCCGTCTCTCCTCTACAAAACATGATTACATTACTGGATATCGTCCAACAATTGAATCCAGAAAGCAGTTGTCACAATTTACTAATGAAATAAAGTCAAGTGTAGATTCTCTCTTTGTGTGTCCTGATTGTAATGATCCTACTTTTGAACTTGTGATTGATGTTGGTAAATCAAGTTTCTTGATGAAATGCAAGTCTTGTTCCCACTCTGAAGGCATTCCACTAATTGAACCCGAGGATGTCTCATATTCCACAAAAGCTTACTTTTTCAAAACTCTTGGTAAACATAAAACCACACAGGAGGATAACAAATGACTACTGTTGGAAATTTAGGTGACGTTTTAACTGAAGTAATTAAATTGAAGAATGTTAAAATTGCTTTAATTGAATGGCTGCCTTTTGATAGGAATCAACTTTCTGCACTCAATATTAAATTAGATAGTTTGCACAGAAGACGAGGACATATTGTAACCGCACTCAAAGATGATTCACCTGAAGAACTAATCTTCAAAGATAGTGGTGTTTCATGCAAAGTTGTGGTAAAAGACTTTCAACCATCAGAATATGTTTCATTCCAAGCATCTCTCAATTTTCCCGAAGATGAAGGCATTGTTCAAAATGAAGAACTCAGTGGAAATATCAATTCTTGGGGACGAGTTGTCTATGGTGCTGATATCGTTGAGGTTGAAAATAGTTCAAATGGTTGGGTTTCTCTTGATGTCCTAACACGTATCATTGTTGATTTAACCATGGATACTTCACAAATGATAGATTCACTCTTAACTGAATATCAAAGAAATCTTTTAGATTTAGTATTCATGGATGAATCAAGTAAACGTTCAAAGTATCTGTTAATAATGGCAGAAGATATCTCTGTTCGTCCGAGAAATCCTGAAGATTTTTTGGATGGGGAAGATCTACAAAATGAAATTGAACAAGTTATTGGTGTTTTACACAAAGTTGAGAAAATAGATGATGGCTATATTTTCAGAGGTAATACAGGTCAAATTGCGATTTCCAATCATATCGATGATTTTGAAAAACCTTTACTTGAAAGAGGTTTCTCTTCAGCAATTAAATTATTCTTGGATGATTATTCGTCAATCATATGGCATTTGTGGGATGAGTCTCGATTAATTGAGAAAGATATTGATAAGGCTCTCCTGGGCGATATTACAAGCTTAACTAAAGCTCAAAACTGGATTGCACGTGCGAGTTCGGATGCTATCATGTTAGGAGATATTCTTTCGTATCTTAGAGATAGTATTTTTAACTTTGTGGAAGACCTAACCGAAAATGATCCTTCAAAATTAAATGATGATCCTCTTTTGATTGAATTAAAGCAAATAATGAATGATTCTCAAATAACTACTAAACGTGTGAATGATACTCAAAAGGTCATCCATGGATTAGAATCAAAAATGACTGCATTGCGTGATTTTTCAAATACTTTAGCAGAAAAGCATATGAGAAAGCTTTCAGATTCTATGGCACAAAACACTAAATCTCTATCTCAAATGACAGAATCTAATAATCGTGCAAGTGATGCTCTAAGTATCATAGAGTTAATACTTGCCGGTTCTGTGATTATTGATATTGTATTGGTGTTAGTAGGCGAATATGCAATTCCTGACTGGACGTGGCTAGGTCAACTTTTCAGTTCTGGGGTTGGCAATCTCCTCATTATGCTCATTACAGTCTCTCTTTGGATTGGTGTTTTTGTTTTCCTTCGACTAAGCAAGCGAAAGCTTGAAAGCACTGCAGTAAAACGTCAGCTTAGTACAAATGTTATTGGCAGACGTTGTAACGTTGCTGCTCTTGAACTATTTATAGAAGAACGAAACATCACCTTAAAGAGTACAGATAGAGAAGGAGACTCTCGCATTGTAACTGTAACATGCGAACCTCCTTCTAAAAAAGATCAACCAGATTTAGATTACATAACATTACTATACGATGCAAGTGAACACTTTTTGATTCAAATGGATTTCGAAACTCCAGATATGTCTTTAGATCTTGATCAATGTTATAATCACATCCTCAAAGAAATGGAAAAAGCTGGAATATTCAATGATTTGAATTTTGAGAAAAGTTGTTAAAATTGGGTTCAGAACAAAAAATTCTATCCCAACTTTAATTATTTTATTTTTTCCCACCAAAGAATGCATCTAATGTAGGTTGTTTTTTCTGCTCATCAAGAATTTTAAACGTCTTTTCTAGAGCATTTCTCACTCGAGTTTCAGAAAAACCTCGCTCACCTGAAAGGAAATCAACAATTTTCTCTACATTTGGTGATTCCCACTTCAAAGAATAATCCGTAATAGTTGGAGGGTCAAGAAATATGCTTCTAATTCTTTCAATGTCAAAATCGATATTGGCATCAGCCATTTTGGGTAGATCCAGAACACGCTCAATTTTCTTATGTTCTTTGATAAGCTTAACTGCTGTTTTTGGTCCAATACCTGAAACTCCAATGCCATCTGGATTGAAATCCGTTCCAAGCAAAATTGCAATATCAATTAATTCCTCTCGAGTTAGCTCTATTGCTTTCAAAGAAGCGTCAAGGTCGATTAATTCAGGTTTAACTTCAACATAGATATTTTTTCTTGGAAGTTTTCTCTTACCAGAAATAGTAAGATTCCTTACTAAGCGTGGTGTGCCAAAAAGAAGACTATCATAATCTTGAGAGCAACTAGCCCAAACATCTCCTCTTTTAGCCATCATTGCTGCTTGACCTTCTCCTTCTGATAGTGCTTGAATAACAGGAATTCCCATCAACTCGAGCAATCTTTTTGCATCACTTATCATTGGAGATGTTAAACGGGCAGTTCTTTGGGCATAACGCTGAGCTAATTCCATATCACCTTTTTCAAGCGCTTCCTGATAGGCAACATCTGCTTCCTTCTTTACTTTTTTGCGTTTCATAATCTCTTTTGTTTTCTCTTCTGGAGGTTTTCCATCAAAAATAAATACAACTTCAATTCCACTTTCAAGAGAACGTGTGACCCTATAGAGAAGCCCTGATAAATGACTTGTAACATTCCCATGTGCATCCGTCAATAGACTTCCATCAGATTGTCGGATTCGAGTCAAAAATTGATATAAAATATTATTCCCATCAAAAGCAATAGCTTTGTCATGGAAGAAATCAAAATTTACTTCTTCACGATCTGGAAATAAGTCACCTAATTTTGTAACACCCATGATTATATCCTCAAAATAACACTCATTAAAATACTTATTATACTACTAATTCTATAGGAGTTCTGAATCAGAAAGTCATATATAAGCATTATTTATTATCGAGTTGACAAAGAATGCCTGAAAACCGAATTACCAATTATAACAAGCTCGTACGAGACAAGATTCCCGCAATTATAAACAACGATGGAAAAACCTTTGAGTTACAGTTTGTTAATACTGATGATGCTTTTCTTTCTTTACTTGGTGAAAAATTAGTCGAAGAATCTCAGGAATTTGTCGAAAGTAAAGATCTCACTGAATTAGCTGATATCTTAGAAGTGATGTTAACTATTCTCCATCTAAAAAAAATCTCTTTCTCTAAATTGGAGAAAATTCGCCTAGATAAACGAGAAAATCATGGTGGATTTGATAAAAGAATTGTTTTACTTTCTACAACTGAATCCATTTAATGATCAAATAAAAGGAATACTTTTGGTTAACTCTCCTTAGAGAGTCCTCTTTTTACAGCTATGCTTCTTGAACTAAGAATCTAATTTCACTTGAATGAACTGAGAGAAATTAAATGCTGCCGGATTATACTTTACAGTATTTTTCCTTCAATTGCATTTGATGTTTCTTTTAGATCAAGGAGGAATTTCTTCAAATGGTTATCAACCTTTGTGCGAAATTCAGACCAACTCTCATCCTCATTTCGATGAAGATCTTCCCAAGTGAATGCATAATGATTCACATGTGGTCTTTGACTATGAGCGACTTGATATATTCTTACATTGACAGCCTTCAATTGTCTTGGATCATTCGTAAAACAATCCGCGAAAAATTCAACTGTAAAGGTGATAAATTGACTCGTCTTGATCTCTCTGTAGAATTCTTCTCTACCGTCATTTATTTTCTTTATATTTGTATTGAATTTCAATGGCATTTCAACTATAGTTGTCATACCTTTTCACCTGCTACCATGTCTCATTATAGACTACACCCACTCCCCTTCATTTCCACTGGAACTCCGAGGGGCTAACTATCGCTTGGGTTACCTAAGACTATATATGGACAATATACTATTATCGATACTCATCTATAAGTATTTTGGTTTATCTATACAACTAATGTACTATCTATATATTACACTGATAATATATACTTTTAAATAGAAACTTGTTCTTTATAGTAACTACAAGAATAAATCTGTCTGTGAAAAAAATGATTACAATTCAAGAAACCCAAAATAAATTGGTAGATTTAATTAATTCTAGATTATCAGTAAGACAAATAGCAACACCAGGAGTACAAGGTCCAATGCGAATGCTAGGAGAAAAAATGCTTAATATGTTCGCCGGACAAATGATCTCTGATTCAATGATGGCTGAACAAAAAGAAGACATTAAGGATGAATTACTAGAAAATGTAATGAGTTCTCTCGCCCTCGCAGGATTGCTCGGAATTGATCTTCAACAAGAATTGTCAGATGCAATATCCTTACTCGAACAAGTCACCGCTGAAGGTTCATGAACTCTTAATCATTTTTCATGATTATAAGAGTTCTAATATTTCATTATTCCCGAAAAACAGAGGCTATGTTTTAATCATTTCGTAAATGTTTTTTGTGCTTTAACTCTATTTTTGGCTCGAATTTTGCAAGGAAAAAACTTTTAGAAAGAAGCTTACTTTTAAAGTAATGTACCTATTATGAGTTAATAGCTTACTTTATGAGGTTAATTTAATGGCTGATAACATCACAGTACCGATTAGGATGCTCGTTTTTTCATCTCCTGATTGTTATGCTTGTCCAGAAGTAGAACGGATTGTCCACAAACTTGTAGGTTCAAGTATGGCTGATATTTGTCATGTTAGTACAATAGATGTTGTTCGTGAGCCAAAAACTGCAGAAAGGTACAACGTCAGAATGCTCCCTACAATAATGATTGACGATGAAATAGTTTTACAAGGTTTAGTAGGCGAAAGTGATATTAGAGATGTTTTGTGGGAGCGAGTTATCAGCTCGATTATTAAACGAGAGAAAACTTTTGATGTTCGAAAAGAATCTTTGTTATATATTAGTAAAAACAGTTTTGATTCAATAATGAATGAGGAATTCATTCGTCCCTACATTGGTGATTATATCCATGTTGGTGTAATGCAACAAATGATCGTTTCATTGGTTGCTCTTGATAAATTGGTTCCAAATTTACTCTACCAATCGGGACGAGAAGTTGGTCTGTATGGCGTTGGAACTTATCTTATGATTACTCTTAATCCAAATATTGGCACTGAGTTTCGAGCTAAAGAGCGATTTGAAGAAGTCTTAGATGGTCTAGTAAAATATTTCTCTGATAATGAATCAATAAATATTCCAATGAAATTAGCAGAATCTGCTGAGGTTGTTAACATTGATTCTGATTCAGCTACGATGAGAATTATGGGGTTGGCTAGTGCCTCGGGTTCTCCTTTTGTCGGTGAACCTTTATGTCACTTTTCTGCGGGTGAAATAGCTGGCCTAACTGAGGTCTTAACAGGTCGGAATTGTGTTGTTCATGAGGTAAAGTGTGTTGGTACAGGTCATGAATATTGTGAGTTTGAAATCACTGTTTCAGATGAACCGATAAGCAGAAATCTGTCGGATAATCAAGAAGAAGAATATATAGTTGAAGATCGCAGTCAACATTTCCAAGGTATCTTGCATGATATTTCAACTCGTTTACATGAGTCATTTATTAGCCCAAAAGATGTTTTTAATAGAGGTAATATTGGTAATGAAGTTCATTTTACAAAACTTCAACAAGCAATTGTAACATTGAAATTAACTGATCCATATTGTGGAGCCCTACTTTACGCAGCAGGAAGAGAATTAGGTATTTTTGGTCCCGGTCGTGATATCCTACAAAGATATCTTGAGGACGAAAATTACACCTGGCCTCTGAATTTGCAACAAGCATTATATATTTTGAATAAATTCTTTCATTTTGGAATGATACAAGCAGCAAAAGAAAGAGCTGACGTTAAAATTATTGAAGATGGCGATCAATTAAAAATTAGAATAGATGAATGTGCAATATCCTCAGGAGCAACTGATTCTGGGGTTTCATTCTGTGATTTCATGGCAGGATATATTGCAGGACGAATAACTATCATAACAAATAGAGATTGTGTTGTTACTGAAACTCATTGTCATGGATTAGGCGATAAATACTGTGAATTTGGGATCTCGTTTGTAGATTGAAAAACTATTGGAGAAGTTTATTATTAGCAAATCAAAATCGGAAAAAACAAAAGTGAAAGTTGGAGATTCCGCTCCTTTATTTTCTCTCGCCGATAGTTCTGGAAAGGAAGTCAAATTAAAAGATTATCTTGGAAAGAAATCAATAGTACTTTATTTTTATCCCAAAGATTACACACGAGGATGCACTACTGAAGCTTGTTCTTTCCGTGACAGATATGAGTTATTCTTAAAAGCTGGTGCAGAAGTAATTGGTATTAGTGGTGATAGCTCAGAATCACATGCGAATTTTGCTGTAACATATAAACTTCCATTTGTTTTGTTAAGTGATGTAAAAAACAAAGTAAGAAAACTCTATAATGTAGGCTCAACTTTTGGTATTATTCCTGGAAGAGTTACTTATATCCTTGATAAAAGAGGAATCATTCAACATATTTTCTCTTCACAAATCAATCCCAAAAAGCATATTGATGAAGCATTGCGCATATTGGACGAAATGAAGGAATAGATTTTATGGTCAAAGGTTCAGAAATTTAAACTATACCTATGTCAACAATTAAAACTGAAAAACAACATTTAAATTATATAATATCTCTTCTAGAAGAAATAATAATCGAAGGATGTCCAAGTACAATGTTTGCAAAAAGATCTGAAGCTCTACTATTAATTTCAGCAACACTTGCGATTATTCCTATGTTCTTTATTCCGAAATCCTTGTTTGTATTAATTCCATTTGTGTTTTTCGTAATTGTGACTGGCTTTCTAATGTATTTTTTCCGCGATCCAGAGAGAATATCTCCAGAAGAGGAAGGAATAATTGTTTCTCCCGCTGAAGGAAAAATACGCGAAATAGTTAAAGAAGACGATGGGTCAACACGAATTCAAATTGAATTATCTGTGTTTAATGTTCATGTGAATCGTGCTCCAATTGATTGCAAAATTACTGCTATTACAAGAGAAAAAGGAGCTCATTGGCCTGTATGGTTTAAAGGAAATTTTGCAACTCAAAATGCACGACAGCACTTCGATCTTGAGACAAATGAAGGGTTCTCTTTTAGAATAACACAAATTTCAGGTATTTTTGCTTGGAGATGTGTAAGTTATGTTGATGCTGGTGAGACGGTAAAGCAAAATGATAAAATTGGCATTATTCGTTTTGGTTCTGCTGCAAATGTTATTTTGCCAAAAGATTGTGGATATGAATCTTCAGTGGAAATAGGAGATACCATTAGAGCTGGTGAAACTATTATCGCCCGAAGAAAGTGATTTAATATGGATGCTTCTGAAAACTCCAAGAATTCAGATGAAACTGAAATCAGTGAGGATGTTCAGGACAGCAAATTAAAAATTCCCGAATTTTCAAAACCTGTTCGGATGTTTTTTGCATTCTTAGCAAATCTAATTACAACACTTAATTTCGCTAGTGGAGTGATAGCAATAATTTTGGTAGTAATAGACCCTAGAAATCCTGTATATGTTCTCTGGGCTTCAAAATTAATTCTATTAGCGATTATTTTTGATTTCTCAGATGGGATACCTGCAAGATTAGCAAAGAAAGAACCGGGATTTTTTGGTATAGTAGTAGATTCCGTAGCCGATACAGTTTCGTTTGGTTTAGCTCCTGCAGTAATGTTATCATTGAGTTTACCACTTATAGGATCTGAAAGTACTGCTCATTTTGTCTTAGCAATCTTATCTGTTGTGGTAGGTGTTTATTTCGGTTTTTGCACAATATTCAGACTAGTTCGTTTTACGAAATCACCCAGCAAGAAATGGTTTAAAGGAATTCCTGCACCTGGTGCGGGATGTATTGCTGCCAGTTATTTTATCATCAAACTATATATTGAGGAAATGATTCCTTCTACATCGATAGTGGTTCCAATTGTAGGTCTTTTATTAATGATTTTTACTAGTTCTATGATGATAGTGAATTTCAAATACCCTACAACAAAATTGCGAAAAAACTTTTTAGAAATTTTTCTACTAGGATTAACAGCTATAACGATTGTCGCAATGGCAATATTACCTTTGAATTACATAATCTATCCAGCAGGATTGTTGGCTGCTTTAACTTCATTATATGTTTTCTATGGACCATTCTATTTGCTGGGTCATATGTTAGATCGAGCAAAAGAAGTAGACAATAAATAGAATCTGTTTTTCTCTTCTTTTTCAAGAAAAAATTATCTTTGCACAATAACAAAACTTTACAAATGAGTGTGTTTAAGTTTATAAAAGAAAAACAATGTTCAGAGGAAAAAAGAATGGATTTTCAACGTATACCTACAAGTTCACCATTAGATGATTTAAGAAAAATAAAGCTTCTCGCAACTGGCATTCCCGGATTTGATGTTAGCATAGGTGGAGGTGTTCCTGATGGGTCCCTAATTCTATTGTTAGGTGAACCTGGTTCGGGTTTTGATATTTTTGCATTACAAATGCTTCATGAACAAGCTAAACTAGGCAAGAAAATCTATTATGTTTCTGTAGATAAACCTCCTTCAGAGGTTGAATTAGAGATGCTAACTTTTGGCTGGAATATTGATACTTACAAATCAATTGGTTCTTGGTCTTACATCGATGCATATGGAGCTAAATATGCCACTCCAGGTGAGGATTCTTCTCCAGTAATTTCTTGGGACAAAGGACTGTTAAATCTTTTGAGAACTAAATTCGTTAGTTTAGTAAGTAAATCAACTCAATCATTTACTATTATTGATACTCTCTCACATTTACTACTTGATTATGATGAAGAACAAGTAAGAGATTTAATTGAAAACTTCATCAATAATGTTGTTCGAAAAGTAGGTGGAGTGCACTTGTTGTTGATGGTAAAAGGAATGCATGATTTGAAAACTGAAACGTTATTTTCGCATTTAGCTGATGGAGTAATTGATTTCTATTTACGGGAAAGATCAGAACAGCTTCAACGAACATTTCGAGTAAGAAAAATGCGAAAAGCAATTTATGATACAAGATTATATCCAATTAATCTCGAAGAAGACGGCTTGCAGATTGAAACAGCTAGAAGAATATAATTTCACTTTTCTAGCTCAACTCGTTTTTACTATTTTTATTTTTGATAAAGGTAATAGTGAAGCTTTTATTCTTGAAATACGACAAAGGATTAGAGAAAAATTGCTAGTTTATCTCTGTCTTTCAAGTGAGGATGTTACAAGTGGTTGATGAACAAGTTCTGTGGACAGAATCATTTCGCCCAACAAATCTAGGACAAGTTATCGGTAATGAGGATGCTGTAATTGCACTCAAAGATTGGTTTGATTCATGGTCACCAACTGCGAAAAAGAAAGTTGCCATTTTACATGGACCCGCCGGAACAGGAAAAACAAGTAGTGTTATAGCACTTGCAAATGAACGGCAATATGAATTAGTTGAAATGAATGCAAGTGATTCGAGAAATAAAGCTGCTATAATGAGGTTAGCGGGAAGTTCAGCAAGAGAAGGCACTATTGTAGGTGGTGCAAAAGGTAAAAGAATATTACTGATAGATGAAGTAGACGGAATTGCTGGCAGGGAAGATCGCGGGGGTGTAAAATCATTAATTGATGTTATACGTGAAGCAGCAGTACCGATTATTTGTACTGCAAACGAAGCCTATTCTCCGAAATTAAAAGCTTTAAGGAAGATTGCAAAAGTAATAGCTTACAAACCTGTTCATCATGAATATATTTTCAAAATTTTAAAGAAAATCGCACGAGTAGAAAAAATAACCATTTCAGAAGATAACCTTCAATTTTTGGCAGAGAACGCAGGAGGAGATATGCGAAGTGCAATCAACGATTTTCAAGGAATGGTTCTTCAACTGAAAAGTGGCAAGGTAACCGATTTCGAGTTACTAAAACCTTATAGAGATCAAACAAAAAATTTGCAATCTGCGTTAACGGAATTATTTAATGCAAAAGATTATTTGAAAGGAAAGAAAGCAATTGATGGCTTAAAAATAAAATACGACGAGTTGCTTCTATGGATTTTTGAGAATGCATATATTCATACAAGTGAAGAAAATTTAGCTGAAGTATATGAAACGCTAGCTGATGCAGATCTGTATCTAGGAAGGATTATGCGTAGACAAAGCTGGGGCTTGTTGAAATATTTCTTTGATTTAGTTTCTGGTGGAGTAGCAGTAGCTGTTGATAAACCCAAAATGTCCACACAACATATTTTCCCGCAAAAAATAGGCATGTATGCTCAAACAATGTTTACTCGAGCAATTACTAAATCTATAGCATCGAACCTAGCGTCTAAAATACATGTTTCTCGAAGTGCTGCAAGAACTGGTTCAATGTACTTGGTTCAACAAGTTTTGAATGGCAATATTGGTGATGCAGCAAAAATGGTTGATTGGTTGGAATTAGATGACAATCAAGTAAAATCTATGCTGAAAAAACCCGAGTCACTTAGAAAAATACGAAAAGTTGTTAATGCTTTTGAAGATGACCGAATGAAAATTCAAACTATAATGGGTGATTTGAAACATTCGAGTTTCGATAGACAAGGTGATGATTGGACTTCAATTCTAAAAGATTATGAAATAAAGAAAGAACAAAAATTAGAAGAGGAGAAGAGACGAAAAGAAGAAGAAAAGAAGAGAAAAGCTGCTAAAGCAAAAAAGAAAGCAGAAGCAAAAGCAAAGAAAGAACAAGATAAAACAAATCAAGTGAAAGAAGAGCCAAAAAAGAAGGAAAAGAAAAAACAAACTTCACTTGATCAATACTTTTCTTAAAAAATGAGTTAAATATTTCAAGCATCAATTATCTTGTGAAATTAGAATTTATTAGATGAGCAAGAAATAGCATTTAGCTATTTTAAAAGAAAACCTGTACTAGCATCTATAGTAGATCTAATTGCTAGGGATTGATATTAGCTTGAATTTAGGTTCTGGAAAAAAAACTTCATCGGATTCCATATTTTGGCAAAGAATGAATGAAATATTCCCATATCCAGCATATCGAAAAGAGCAATTTTCAATTATATCAGCAATTCAAAATGAATCTAACAAGACATTGCTTATTGATGCAGAAACAGGGAGTGGAAAAACTGCTGCTGTTCTCTCTGCGGTATTGAGCAGAAAACAACCAGGAGAACGAATAGTAATTTTTACTAAAATGCTTAGTCAAATGGATGCCTGGTTTAGAGAATTAGGAAAGATTAACGATTTTAACAAAAAAATTGGTAATCCGATATATACAATAGTTCCACTTATCGGGAAAAGCCATGTCTGTTCATTGGTAACTCGAGAGACAAAAAAACAATTCGCTCAACTGGGGTGTGCCTTATTTGAATGCCCATATAATAAAGCGTTTCATATTATAAAGGCACAAGAAAGTTCAGAATTGTTCTCAGCAAGAATTGCTAGAGAACTTGGTGAACATATCAAAATTGGTGTTGGATTATCTGAAGTACTGTGGACCTTGGAGAACAAAATAGAAAATTTCGGTTGTTCATATCTTGCACTTAAATGTGCATTAAATCAAGCTGATATAGTTATTACAACATATCCTTTTCTTTTAGAACCTGGATTACAAGAAATGTTATTTGAGAATATGTCACTAGATCTTAGAAATGCAACACTAATCGTGGATGAAGCACATAATTTAGCAAAAGGTGCAGTGGGAAGTTTAACATATCGAATGGTTGAACGTGCGATTGCTGAAATAGGACAAAATGAGATTTTAGATCAATTGTTGGATCTAAGAATGGAAGAGGGGTTACATACACTTAGTTTAGATGAAAATCTAGTGAAGGATCTAGAAAATAGAGGTAGACAATACCTCCTTTGGAGATTTGATAATGGGCACCGAGAAATAAGCTATACATTGAAGGTAAGTGAATTTCTGAGAAGAGTAAATTATTGCTATTTAACCGCAGAAAAGAGATTCACACTTTTCTTGAAAGACCCAAGAACAATTCTCAATTCAGTAAAACCTTCAAAACAGATAATACTTATGTCAGGCACTTTTCGCCCCTTGAATCATTTCGCAGATTTTCTTGGGGTAGCAAATGCCCATAAAGTTTCTGTACTCTCAGAAAAATTAAACTGTAATAGATTAATTTTAACAACAAGTGATTCTGAGTTAACGATGAAATATAACAAAAGATCAAAAGAGCTTTTTATCAAATATGGTGAAACCATAAAACAGCTTGCAGAAAAAATTCCCGGACATTCACTAGTCTTTACTCCAAATTATGAAGTTTCAACCATTATTTCAACTTTAGTCGACACAGAATATTTTGAGAGACCTAATCAAGATGTTTCTAAATTGATTTCAGCAGTTACTTCAAGCAAAAAGAAAGTCATTCTTGTTGCTCCTGCAAGAGGAAAAGTATCTGAAGGTGTTGAATTTGTGAAAAATGATCGCTCTCTTATCTCCGCAGTTATAATTGCTGGGTTACCCTATCCTCCTCCTTCAAGATCTTTAAAAGAAATTACTAAAGAATATAGCAAATTTTGGGGTGAAGAGAAAGCAACACATTATATGAATTATCTCCAAGCTGCAGTAACAATGAGACAATGTTTGGGGAGAATGTTGCGCTCAGAAAATGATATTGGCGCATGGATAATTCTTGATAATAGAGTTAATAATATGAATATCTTCCCAAGATCGATTGAATGTAAAAATACCGCTAGAATGTTGGAAAGATTGATTTTCTTTTTCAGCCAACATGAAATGATTTGCAAGTAAAAATTGATTTTTCTTATCATTTAGCTCTTTTAAAGCAAAATTTTACCAGAGATGTTTGAGAATGAAATAGAATCATCAGAGGTTGAAAAAATGAAAAAGAAAGCACTGATCTTAATTGCACTTTATATATTAACGATTGCAATATCTGCGAACAATACAATTGGAAATTCTTTTCCAAAAGAATATCAAATTGTCTATGATAATCAAGATTTGGAAAATGGTTTTATTAGCTTTGAAGTTCAAGAAGAAGCACAAAATATCCCAATTAATAATGATATATCTCCTTCAGATTTGACTTCTCCATCATATACAAGCTTAGCTCTTTCAGAGAGTGATCCAATAGGAGAAGGAACAAATGTATCATTACAAAGCATTACGACATCTAGTGGATATGGAGTTTCCTCCGGTGAAGTTGATTTTCTAGATTTTAAACTCTACAAAGTAGAAAATGACACAACCTCTGACATAATCTACTCAAATAAATTAGCCGTAAAAATTAACATCCCTGAAGATATGACAATATTTGGTTTTATTATTGATGTAACGCCTACCATTAGAGAAGATGTCAATTTCTATATTAGGAACAGTCTTTCGGGTGCTAACTTAAAAACAGGTCTTATCTCTGAAAGTATAGGTGATAGTGCCCATACTGATCAACAATTATTGCACGTTCCTTTCAGCTATTCTGGAACAAGTGGTTCCTTATCCTTAGTCGCCGATACTGATTATTATATTATACTGGAACCAACAATTTCAAACTCTTCTTCATTTTTTAAAATCACTCAATCTGATGATACTCCTGACAACATGGGTGTATTTACTTGGACAGGAAGTGCTTATGAAGAGATAAATTCGGATATTCATTTCTATTTCATAACCCAACAAAATCAACTCACAGTAAACGAACCTGTGAATGGAAGTGGAGAAGCAACTACAACTTGGGTACCAATTACAACAGGTGATTACTCAATAGTTGCTTGGTATGGAGGATCAATATTTTATAAAGAGAGTTTTGGGTCAATCTATAGACGTGTCATTCCTTCACTGGAGATATTCCATGTAACAGTAAATTCTGCTTCTGCAGCCTATCAAGATGAAGTAAATATTCAAGCATCTGTTCTAACTGAATCCTTCTCTCCTGCTCTTGGAACTACAGTTCAATTTTCATATTCTGAAGATGGATTTTCATGGATATCAATTGGAATTGGCATTTGTGATAGTTTAGGTGTAGCAACTATTGATGTTCAACTTGATTTACAAACAGATAATTATTCATTAATGGCCAAAGTAAATGAAGTTTCATATGATGAAAGCTATTTGCTAATTTCTCCTGAAACAGTTATTTGGTCAAATATTGTACTAGAAGGGTCATATAGAAATAATTTCGGTTATCCATCTGAAGTGAAATTAACAACAACCATTCTAGTAGAAGATAATGATGGAATCATTATACCAAATATGGATTTTGATTTTTGGTATCTAATCGAAGGTGAATTTGAACGCATACCACATGCTTTCACAACAAATGAAAGCGGAATGTTTGATGTGGTTTACTCAATAGATGATCTTACAGTTGGTACATTTTCTAATACTCATTTCTTCTGTCCTGCAGATTATGAAATAAATTACGAAGGAGATTCAGAATTTGGTGACTCCGTTGTTCACCGTGGTAATTTTAACGTTGAGATCGATGATTATAGTATTGATTGGTTTGATGATGTAGAGTTTGTTACTCGAGTAGTATCTATTGGTGATGGTATCAGCGATATTTCTGTTGAATTTGCTTACTATGCAAATAACCAATGGAATAACATTGGCACTGTAGAAACAAATAGCTCAGGATATGCAATCTATACTTGGAATCAAGTTGATCTACTAATGGGTATCTATCCTTTGAGAGTAAGGACACAAGAAACTTCATTTTTCAATTCAAACGAATCTGTATGTAGCTTTGCAGTTGGAAAAAGTGATATTATACTTCTTATCATGAATGATGGAGAAGCAAAAGGGAATGGAGAAGAAATCGATGTTGAATTTACAACTTCTATGAACCTCGTATTCTACGTAGAATTTTCAGATGGTTCACCTGCACCAAATCTTCTAATTGAAGTTAAAGGGCGATTATTAGGTGAAGTGTTTTATCAGACACTTGGATTCATCACAACAAATGGTTCTGGGTATGCGACTCTAACGAGTTACGAAGAATTGGATTTAGTTGGATACCAATATACATGTATTGCAGAAATAGCTGAAAATGGGCAACACAGTGGCGCACAACTCTACTTCAAAATAAACCTTCAAAAATGCACTCCTGTAATCATCTTTACTAATCATCTAGGAGAAAAAGGTGCTTTCGTAGAATTCACCGCACAATTGTTTAACTCTGAAGACTTAGCCCTAGAAAATGTTGTAGTGCAATTCGTAATCAATGGTATAATCCTTGAAGGAACAACAGATCAAAATGGTTTTACTAGAATTCTTTATGCTCCAATAATCAATGTAGGACAACATACTATCTATTGTCGTAGTGTTGAAGATGATTTCTTTAACGATGTTCAGGTTGAAGCTGAATTAACACTCAATAAAGGAATACCATATCTTTCTGTACTTGAAGCTCATGGGAAAATTGACGATTACATAACGATCAAGTTAATAGCTGTCGATTCGTTAGGTCGACCGATAGAAGGTCTAGTAATTAGAATTACATTTGATAGTTGGAGTCAACTCTTAACTACAGATGAATTTGGTTTAATTGATTATACATTTCAAGCTGGTGATATTGAGGTTGGAAGCTATTTGCTCATTCTTTCGTTTGAAGGCAATAATAATTGGGTGGATATTGTAGAAACTGAGTCATTAATTATTACAGCATCTAATTCGATCATTGAATTACAGCAAGAGGCAATCATCAAATCCTTTGGTGAAGAATTGGTACTGGAAGCTATTCTTCTATCTGAATTAGGCAATCCAATAAATGGGCGATTAATAGAGATTGTAATTTTCTTTGATAATGGAACATATCTTGTTTTAGGGCAAGATATTACAGATATTAATGGTTATGCGCAATTTACAATTGTAATTCAAATAACACCTGATACTTATGAAATCGGTGTGCGCTATTCCGGGGATCTTGAATTTGGTCCGTCTTCTGACAGCACAAATCTTGTAGTGCAACAAGCAACAGCTATCTTAATTGGCGATAATTTCGAAGGAATTCAGGGTTCAACTGTATCCTTTCGTGTTACCTTGGTGGATCAATTTGGTGTTTTAATTTCCAATCAAATAATCGAGCTTTATTATTGGGAGGATGATTCATGGACATATATCGGTGCCTTCATCACATCTTCATTTGGTGTTGCTGAGCTCTCAATGCATGGACCATCTTCTCTTGGTGTGCATTACCTAAGAGTAAATTATAATGGCAACAACAATTACACTTCAGTTTATCTGCCCATAGAGATGACTATTGTAGAACCTCCTCCAAAAATCGTTCCAGCAATAACTTTAGTTGTAAATAAGCCAATAATTGCTGACCACGAAATAGGTCAAATAACTATCTCTGTTTCAAATGCACTTTCAGGTGCATCCATTGAAGCTTTTGTGTATGTTAATAATGTGTTATTTGAGGTTGTTACAATTGTCAATGGTTTAACAATTTACTATTGGAATTCTTCTGTCACAGGCACGTTTACAATAAAATTTGTTACATTGGCTGATTCAGTATATGAAATAGCAGTCAAGTCAATCGCAATTGAAGTGGAAACAAATTTATCTCCTGAATTAGTTAGCTGTTCTTTCATAGAATACTTGTGTGAGGGAGATCTATTCTTTTTTGATGCACTATTAACTGATTCATCAGGAATGAAATCTGTTTGGTGTATTTTAAATGGAACAAAATATGAAATGAGTTTTGTAAATGGAAAATATGAAGTTACGATCTTCTTGTTACAGAAGGGACATTACATTATTAGTATTCAAGCAGAGGATAAGCAAGGAAATATTGCAAATTACTTACTTAAAAAAGTATTAACAGTTCATGACAGAAAAACACAACTGGTTGATTTTAATTTAAAGTCAAATATAGTTGAAGAGGGTAAAAAATTCACTTTCGCTGTTTTTATCTATTCAGAGAATTCTATCAATGAAATCATTTTGATGATGAATTCAACAGAATATTCAATGTCTTTCAATTACCAAACAAGTCAACATAGAAGTGTTTGGAAAATAACCATAAACTCTCTGAAAGTAGGAATATATGAAATTCGAATTAAAATCAACGAAGAATCAAAAGATTCTTTCATATTCAATGTTGAAGAAGAAATCTTGGTTATTCCTAAAACACCACTGCTAACCAAATACGAATCTTCAATAATAGATGACGGAATAGGCGATTATATCTCTGGGAACGTCACAATTAAATCCTATTATGAACTAAGTTCAGTGCAAATTTGGATAGATGATCAACTGATTACAGTGATTAAAATTGGTGAAGGGATATACTCATTTTACGGTACTGTTTCTACAGCAAAAAATCATCTATTAACAATTAGAGCAGTTGATATTAATGAAAGAGTTTTGAATGTTCAAATAGAACTCAAACAAGAACCCGAAGCAAATATAATAATGA
The DNA here is from genome assembly GCA_018238155.1 of Candidatus Heimdallarchaeota archaeon. GTDB lineage: Archaea > Asgardarchaeota > Heimdallarchaeia > JABLTI01 > JABLTI01 > JABLTI01. The sequence continues at coordinate 182,007 of JABCTZ010000003.1, forward strand.
TTTCATTATTGATATCCGGCGTATTACTAATGTTTCTATTAAGTGGTGGGGTATTTGTTGCTTCAAAGTATTTGAAGAAAAATCCCACAAATAGCATTGATTCACAAATCGAACTACCTGAAATTGAAGAAACAATCTCTTCCCCTGGAAATCCCTCAGATGAAGAACCAAATGATGAATTTATTGACTCAGATAATTTAGCTGTAGTTTCAACTTGCCCTATAACAGTTGAGACAGAAGAATCTAGTGAAATGGAAGAACAACATGATGATGATCTAAAACAGGTCAAAGAGTATTTACAAAAAGTAAAAGAAGATGGTCTAATCGAATATGTAAATGGTTCTAAAGATAATGGCAATGAGGAACATGCCTCACTCGATCAATTAACCACATTTTCTATTGAAATTGATCAAAGAGTATTACCAAAGAATCTCCTAACTGCCAAAATGATTACAGAGTCAGAAGAAGAGCTTTCACAATCTACTGTCTTTAATTTAAAAGAAATTGCCGATGAAATTGAACAAATATTTAGTGAATAAAGGATTGGAGGGGTAAGAATTCTAAAAAGAAACTCATTAAAGAATAAAGATGCTTTCCGCACAGCACTAAAAAATTGGTTAGTGACATTTGTAATTCTCCTTTCTTTTAGTAGTTCTTTCTTGAAAATTAATCAAGAATCCAATGCCTATATAGATTATTCACTAAATGAGCTAATACAAAGTTCTGTTCAAGAATATACTTTCTTGGACTTGGGAATAACAATAAACCAATTTGATTGGTCTGAAAAGGGTACATTCCAACTGTTTGTAAACAAATCATTCGATATCAAAAATGACGGTCCAATTGTTTTACTATTGGAATTTTCTACTCAAGGGGACAAACCAGATAGTCCTGGTTATAAATTAATAGGCGAATTTAATCAACAATTATTTGAAACATCAATCCCAAGGTGGATGATTGGTAGTTCTGATGATCATGAAGTAATTAAACAATTAGCTGTTCCTCTTGAAGGAGAAGGAAGATTGTATGGTAACTATTTCGAGCTGACAATTGAAGCCAAAAATGAGTTTGATGCTTTTGCTGAAGGATCTTTACAAATCCTAGGAAGCTCGAAATTTATGGTCGGTGATGATTTGCTCATTGACGCTTTTGGTCATTTTTCAGCAAAAATGCACACTGACTTTTTGTTTGGTTCGACTACTTTAGGTGGAATCAGAGCTCACTCATATATTCGAATGACGATAAATAATGAAACACTCCTATCCCATGGACTGTACCACCTGCAATTTTCATTAGAAATTCATGGAGAAGTTGCTTTTTCTTTATTTTTATTTGATACAAATGAACAATCATTTTCCATGGAAAAAAATCAATCAGACGACTTTACTTATGATATTGCCGCAGAAATTTCTCCTGTTTTAGGGATTAATCTCTACACACTTGAAATAGCAATCTATGGCGAAAATCTTTGGAGTTCAACTTTCAATATTAGTATTTCAAATGTGTATTTAAATGTAGAATATTTTGAAGAAGGTGGGTTTGGATTTGATGATCTTGAGATACATTTCTTCCAATGGCCTCAATATCCTGTTATAGGGATAATAATTTTAGCGATTTGGATTTTACCTTATTCTGTTCTTAAATATCGAGCATGGAAGAAGCTTCCTGGAGAAGTAGAAATCAATTTTCTTGATGACGATGATGCGATAAACATTCTGGACCCAGACGGGATGTCTGTAGAAGATCAAGATGATGACATCGATGAAACATTTGAATTTGATGAGGATGTGTAGAAATGACTAATGATTCAACAGTGCTGATAGAACAACAATCACTAACAACAAATAATGAAAATAACTCTTCAGTAAAAAGACTAAAAGATAAAATGACAGAAATACTTCCATATTTAAAACCTGATCTAATAAATTCAATAATTTCTTTCATGGTTTTCCTAATTATATTATTAATTTCACAAAAATTACTGATATCATTTCTAATCACTATTCTAACCTACTTAACAATTAGCTTGTTCGTTAAACCTGTCATTGTAGAGAAATTTGGTTCAAACCTAAATTTCCCCGGGTTTTCTAGCTCAAAAACGAAGACTGGAATTATTGATACAACAAGCAAATCAACTATTTTAATTCGTCAAGACAAATTTTTGGTTTGTTTAGCTTTATTGAAAGTAGAATGGGATTTGAGTTATATACGATTAGTCAATCTTTGGGACTTCTTTCAAGAAGAAGGAATACAAATTCATGATTGTAGAGAAGGTTGTTTCTTCGTCATTAGAAAAAAAGGTCGTTTCAAAAATAGTAAATCTATTGAAGATGATGCGAAAAAATTAATCAAAGAAATTGAAAGAACAACACTTCTAACTAGAAAAAAAATCGACTTGGAATATGATAATTTTCATTTACGTTTAGTAAAAGGACAAAAGAACATTTTAATGATTCTAAATTTGGGCTTAGCTCCCAATAAATTCAAAATCTATCAAGAAATGTCCGAAGAGGATTTTTCAAGCTTACGATTAGTTTCTTCGGAAGTGCAATCTAAACAAGGACGTGAAGAATAAATAAAGGTGAAAACTATGGCTTTTGATTCGTTTAGTATCTTAACATTGTACAAAGCAATCGAACTAATACTCATCTTCTGGATATTGGGTTTGTTATTCAAGTGGGTACTTGCTTTTGTTTTCGGTGAAAAAGGGGCAAAGATGATTGGGTTCATCGGTTATGCAGTTAACTTTGCTTTAAAGAAATTCATTCTGACAAAAGTTTTCAGTATTGAAGTTGAAGAGAGTAATCCTTTCAAATTAGCTTTCAAACATGAAGAAACAAAGAGATGGGATATCTTGTTTACATCCCTAGTATTAATACCAATGAGTCTTGGGTTAGTATTAGGTGTGTTAGTTGGAACGATCGGTTTAATATTAGAAGAGGAGCTGGTAATTTTATCTATCTTTTTATACATTTTCGGTTTTCTAATTTCAGTTAATTCTGTACCAACTTTTCAAGATGTAAAAGAGTTAAAAGATTGTTCTGCTCGGTCAATTCTAATCTGGTTTGGAATAGCAACAATTCTATGTGCAATCATATCTTCTCTTTTATATCCATTCATTGAAGCTTTGGGGATTGTACTTGGAGTTATAACTGGTATCTTGATCACAACTCTCATGACATTCTTTATACCTCCATTATCCGAAAAAATGAACTCAGAAGAAAGCGCCTCATTAGTAGGAGGAACAGTTGATTTAGATGGATAATGGTTTATTGATTTCTTCAAGAATGGTTGAGAGACCATTCATCCAAAGTGGAAAAGTTACTCATATCTATGGTCCGCCAAAAATTGGCAAATCAACTCTTTCAGCAACCATTGCTCTTGAGCTTGCTAAAGAAAGAAAAAAATCAATCATTATTTCCACAGAACGTCCCATTGAAATCAGAATGGAATCAATGTTAATTGCAAACGAGGAGTACTCTAAAGAATTATTAGAACACATCTCAACTGCAGATATTTTTACAATTGACGAGCTGTTTCTTACTATTGAAAACGAGCTTCAGAATTGCATTCAAGATGTTTCATTGATAATAATTGATTCATTGACTTCAACATATCGAATAGATGCCGGACCAATTGCTTTAACCCTTCTCAGGAAAGCTCTCTCAACACTACAAGCATTAGCAATAAATAATAAATTAGCAATTATGTTTACTAATCAAGTTGCTTCAAAAATGGATCAAACGGATGATTTTCGACCTGTGGCTGCTGCTTCTACTAGAAGCTATAGTGATATTACAATCCGTCTCTCAAAAAAGAGAGATGATAGTACTGAAATCACTTTTGAAAATATATTAGGTGAGGAGGAAGCAGTATTAGATTCCTTTTCAATAACATCTGCCGGAATTGAAGAAATACTTCAAATATTTGACTTCCAAATGTAAAATTCTACTGATATTCTAGATTTACAAGGTCAATTATTTTCTTACTTTTTTTAGGCCCAACACCTTCAATTTCAGTCAATTCTTCTTCAGTGGAATTTACCACTCCTTTTATCGTTCCAAAGGTTTCAAGCATACGGGACGCAAGCGTTCGATTAATTCCTGGAAATGAGCTTATTACTTGTACAGAGTTTTCCTTTGGATTTGAAATCCTCATTGCTTTTCGAATCAATGTTGGTCGTTTTTTGTTTTTTTGCTCACGCATCGCAAGACGCTTCAAGATAACTGCTGTTTCTTCTGATGACTGTGTCTGAATAATAGATACACCAAAGTCTATCATAAAAGAAGACAACGCACCTGCAATAGCTTCTGGATGTATTCCACCCGAAGGGAACCCCTCAATAAGTAGAATTGGGATTTGATAAGCATTTGTCATTGAGCCGAGTTGTGCAAATAACCGTCCATCAATTATTGATGAAAGCAAATCCTCTCCTTTTTTGTACTCTACAACAACTCGATCACTTAAAATGTAATCTCCACAATCAAGTTGTTTGAAATCAAGATCGATCCCCTCTTTTTTGAGATAAAATAAAATCTTACTATTCTTTTCTCTACTATCAATAATAATTTTAATCGGATTAGAATTTGTTTTTACTGTTTTTGGTTTTTTAATTGTTTGAGTTTCTTCAATTTGCTCTTCAACTTGCTTTTCCTCCCATGTTGATTTTTGCCAATTTTCTAAATCGTTCAGCGCAATTTTGAAGGAAGCAAGCTTTTCATTCAGTGCAGGAGCTTCAAACTCAATATCTGCATCATTATTTTTCTCATCAGAAGGTTTTGAATCTTTAATAACTGGAGCAAATGCACGCGTATCTACTTCCGGTTCTTTTTCTAACTCTATTTTTAACCAAGAAATATCGCTCAGAAGAATATTCATTCTTCTTTCCTTTGCATTAGAGATATAGTGTAATGTAGTATCTGCTGTATGATGAGTTGTTAATACAACCACTCGACCTTTTTGTTTGCGCCCTGTTCGTCCTGCTCTTTGAATTTTTCTTATGGCGGATGCCGTGCCATCATAAAAAATCACTAGATTACACTCATCAACATCTAACCCTTCCTCTAAAACACTGGTAGAAACTAGGACTGGGAATTTATCATTTCTAAAAGCTTCAAGGAGAGCGATTTGCTTTTTCTGAGACAATCCTCCCCTTCTTCCTTTGCCTTGTCCAACAAAAGCTTTTGATTCTATTCCTCTCTCAGTTAAGGCTTCGCTTATGGCATAACAAGTAGCTCTAAGGTTACAGAATATTAACACTCGAGAGTTTATTAGATCAACTTTATCTAAAATATCTAATAAATAAAGCAGTTTGGGGTGAATTACTCCTTGCTCTTGTAAAATAGCTATACTTTCAACCATTTTCCGGAATTCTTCTAAATTGAAAAGACCCTTAATACTCTTACTATTTCGCTCCTTCCAAGTTTGAATCAAAGAATATGTGCTAGGGATGCCTTGACTTTCTATTGTTTCTCGTAATAATTGAATATATACTAATCTATTACAAGCCATAATTTCAAGATAATTTGCTCGAAAATTTTCCGATAATTGGTTTTTGATTTTAAGTAGTTCTCCTTTGTAGAGATAACTGAACCTTTTTTCAGTGATATTTTTATTACGTAAAAAGGCAACTTCCCTCTCTCCGAGTTGATTAATTATTTTCAATATTTCTTCGAACTCTAGTGGAAGAGGAACTTCAATACGTTCAATTTTAACTTGTTGAATATACTGTCTAACTTCGGGGTCATCTTTTGGTCTGCTTTCAACTGACTCAATAAACAAATTCTTACAAATTTCTAGTATTGCATCTTTATCTGTTCCAGGAGAAGCAGTTAAAGCGATTATTCTCATTTTAGGATTCATTTGATGCATAATATCTGCTATATGAACGTAATCGTAATCTCCTCTTGCTCGGTGAGCTTCATCAAAATAAACTAATTTACATTTTTTAGGGTCGAGATGGTTGTGAATAATATCATTCCGAATTGTTTGAGGAGTGGCAATAATCACTTTTGCGGTTGTAATAATCTTTTTGCGAGTAGCAGGGGCTATTGCTCCCGAAAGCTCAACTATCTTTTTCTCAGGTATTTTCAGGAAATTGCGAAATGATTTTGCATGTTGATTTACTAACGGTTTTGTTGGAGCCATGATAAGAATATACTCACCTTCTCCATTTAGCTCTCCTTTCTGTAATAAAAATGCAATATGCAGTACAGAAATAATTGTTTTTCCGGTTCCCGTGGGGAGAACAACTAAGGTGTTTTTGTTGATACAAGTGCTCAAGATCGTTTGCTGAAATAATCTTGGTTCGATACCTGTACTCAAATAAGGGTGGGTTATTGTTTCAGCTTTAGCCAATTATTTCCTCTCGAGAGGTTCATTTCCTCAATATATAATCCAAAGTATTGTATTTAAGCAGCTAAATTTTGATTTAATGTTTCTTCTAAAGTTCGATTTCTTGTGTTTAGCTACTTAAAAAGAATTTTTAGTAGTACTAGTTGAGGTAATGCTAATTGATAGAGAATATTCCATCATCCAATAACTCCAATCCAAAAATAGGTGCTGAATTCTATATTTATAAGAATAAGAATTCAAAAATGGATGAATCTATATTGGTCCAACACTTCCCAGAAAATAGATCATATTCATTACATGTCTATTCTATTGTACTGCTTAAAACTCCTGTAACAAAAATGGGTAGAAATGAAATAGATTTAAGAAAAAAAGTGGGGAAAAATTTCCAAAACCCTCTAAGCATTATTGGAAACCAAAAGAAAGGAAGTCTCTCGTTTACAAGGATTTTTATTAAAAACCCTGAAGAAAAGAAATATTTAGAAAAATTAAAAGAAAAATATCCAAATAAGAAGAATGTTAAATCCAAAGTACATTTCTTTCCTCTACTAGTTTTAGTAGCCAATTATTGTGATTATTACAATTACACAGATGAGAAAAGTAACATTGAAGAATTGATTCAAGAATCACTAATTGATTTTGATATTAGAATCCAAGAACAAGTTCATCAGACATTAAGAGTTATTGGCAGTCCTCTCTATTTGAAAGGATATTCTAGCCTACTCAATTTTCACATCTCAAGAGAAATACCAAATAGTATTCTTGTAAAATTGACTGATAATAAGAAAATACTAGCTACAACACAATTATCAAATTATACTGTTTTAGGACCTGTTGTAAAAGGTATGAGAAAAGAGATTAGTGAACAAAAACCTCTATTCAATAAATTCGCTGAACCAACAGCAATAACACACATTTTGAATAGTAATGATAAATTGTTATCAATTCCTGAAGATCTATTCCCAATTATTGTAGTTGGAGAACCCAATGCTCGACGAAATGTTATCTTCAACATGCTCAACAATTTAAATTCAAGATTTCTTATGTTTGATCCTGAAGAAAATTATGGTAAATTTGCTGAAAATAACCCTCGTATTAGGGGGTACCTATTAGGGCAGAATTTTATGCTCAATATTATTGGTACAGAAGGGGACTATATACGAGAACAAGTGTATTCATATTGGTTTGCAAAAATCATTGCTTTTTCTACTGGTCTCAGAAAAGAGCTAGAGAAAACGTTGGAAACATATTTGCTAGGTGCATATAAAGATCCAAGTAATCAAAGTAAAACAGAAATACAATTCCAAAAATTCGCTAATCAAGAAATAACTTCTGAAGTTACTAAAATGGGTAGAAATGAAGCAAGTGTAATTTCAAATGTTCTATATCCTCTGGGTACCTATGATGAGCTTTCACTCATTACTCGAATTGGGCGTTCCAATTCTCTCGAGACACTATTTGATACAAAAGGATCCATAATTCAATTTGCTAAAGATGATGAACAATTAACTAAAATTGCTTACCTTTTTACTCTGTTAAAATTGCGTAGTATTCAAAATGATGATCCGAAAATATTAGTTTTAGAAAATTTAGATTCAATTATTGGTTCCGAATCATGGAAAGATGGTGATTTAAGTAATTTAATTCTTAGTTTAATGGATAAGTATCATCTGGTTATCGGTATTCGTTCTCCATCAAAAGTCAAAGAGATTTTCAAGAATGCTAAAACTAAATTTATCAATCGATTATTACTTCCTGTAGACCAACAATTACTTGAAAAAGAATACAACATTTCAAACCCTGAACTCACTTCATTGAAGCAATTCTCAGATAGAGAGTTCTTAACGCTTCTTCCTGATTTTTCATCCGCCCAAAGAGTTAAGGTTGACTCTGTTCCGGATATTAAAATGAGAGTCAAAATCGATCAATTAGAACGGGAAAGCTCTCAAAGAATACTAAAATCAGAAAATTACCTGCGAAGGGATGGCATTCCACCTGAAACTCAAAAAGCATTATTCGAATTAATTAAAATACTAAAAGATAAACCAAGAAAGATGTTGCCAATCGAAGGGCTAGAACGTTTAATTTCCAATTGCAGTGAAATAGATGTTATTCGTGCAAAAGAAATAGCACTATCTGATGCATTTATTACTCATATTGAAAGCAGTCCTACTGATTCTGAAGAGACCATTATTCTTGCAAAACTAACTGAATTGGGCGAAGAATATTATAAAAGCTATTTGTCTTTGCAAGAAAGAATGCCAAAAATTTCTCTAAAGTCCTTGGCTTCTGAGAAAGATTTTGAGGTGAAGATTTTTGCTAAATTGTCAGCAATAAAAGAAGATTTAGCTATAGATGATTTCAAGAATGCCTTAGATGAAATGTTAGAGGTTACAGTTAGGTTACTAGCTGTGTTACCTGAATCTGAACGATTTGTTTCTGGAAAAATCACTTCAAAATTGTTAGATCATTGGTCTTATTTATCCTCACTTAAAGCAACAGAAAATGAGCGGAAAGTTCAACGGCAATACCAAGAGTTCTCACAAATTGTGAAAAACGCTTTGAAAAATATCAAACATGATATTTTAGATAAAAAAGAGATCCTTCAAGAAATTAAAACAACAAGTGACGATTTTCAACTGGAAAATGAAAAAAAAGGTGAAGAGCAAAAATCAGACGAATTTGAATATGATTTTGATTTTATAAAGGATGAAAAAAATAATTCCAATCAATCCAATTTACAACAAAATAATGATACAACAACTTCTTCCAAAGAAAGAGAAAATTCAAGTCGTTTTCTTGCTGCAACAGATGATTTGCGATCTGCAGGCTTGTCTCATAGAGATTCAAATGGGGGTATTTTTAAACCAAAAAAAGTAAAACAAACGAAGGTACTTTATGATCCCTTTGAATCAAAGTCCGAAGATAAATCCGTAATAGATATTTATTTTGATCAACAAGAAAATGAAGTTACTCACATGAAGGAGTTGCTAATGAAACAATTAGCAAAGAAATTTGAAATAGATAAAATTGACGATGAAGATTTCCTTTGGCACTGTTTGAATTCAAGATTTAGTGGAAATTTGAATGATGGATATACAATATCAGAAGTAGTTTCAACATTGAAGAAACTAGAACGTGAAGTAAAGTCCGAAGCATTAATTTCTGATGAGACTATCAAGAGGTTAGAGAAGCTGATAATGAGCTCTAAATTGATTGATGAAAAATTAGAAATCGATTTAAAACAATATTTAGCAGAGCAATAAACAATGATGACTATGACAAATGCAGTAGTCTCTTCTGTATCAAACTTTTAATTACATTCCTAATATAGGGTGAGATTTCAATATCAACAGGTTCGAGAACAGGGAGAAGTGTTCCAATTGTGGAAACTTTGATAACACCAATGCCTTTGGATTTTGCTAATTGTAATTGTTCTGCATCTGTAGGCGTGCTATATTCTGCAGGATATGCTAAGAAAACCCTTTGGGCAAAATTTCTGTATAATAATGGATGTGTAGACCAAAACCCATTTTCAACTTCAATAAAAATAATAATATCTCCTTTAACCGCAGCAACATCAATGCGCACTTTAGTTAGATCTTTACCAGTTATTTTTTTGATATTCAAATGTGCTTCATTTAACACTAATTCAGTAACAGCATGGTAGCCTAATTTATCTAAGTGATAGATTAACACTCGAGCAATTTCCTTCTCTGAAAGGCGAGTAGTTTTCTTTTTAGTTGAACTTGTTTCTTCAGTCAATGTGGTCTCAGTAGTTTACTGCCCAATAATCAATATAAAACTACAAATAATCTCTATTTAGCTCTTTTAAAAGAAAATTTGCTAGAATTAAGTTGACTAGATTCAATTTCTAGTAGATTACAATGAAAATACCGTTATAAATTAGAAGGAAGAAAAGAGCAATGATTGAAACTATTCAAGGGATATTCATAGCAATTGATACTACTGTATTTGAGAGTTATTTGGAATGGTTACAAAATATCTTAAAATATACCGGAATGTCTCTTGGAGCGATTTTTCTTTTTCTGATAACCTTCTGGTTAGTACAAAATTTACTTCTAGTTATGTTAGCAGAAATGATTCCAATGATAAAAGGTATACTCGCAATTCTAGAGTTTCTTTTGCTTCCGGGAACATTGATGCACTTAGTGTGGCATGTTTTGGCAGCTAAAAAAATGAACATTCCAAGTGAACATGTAGGCAATATGGGTTACGGTTGGAGTCGGTCAGGCATAAGACTTGTGCGTGATCTGGGAAGTTTACGTGAGGCTATGATATTCTATTATGCTCCATTAATGAATATTCCAGTAATCATTGGTTGGGTTATGCCTGGAATGATGTTATTTCAATGGTTGGATTCATTGATAGATAATACCGTATTTTACTGGATATGGTTGTATATACTAGTTTCACTCATAATGTTTGGTTTACCTGATATTGCTGATTTAGTAAACCCGTTCCAAATATCAATAATTAAAACACCTGAATTCTTCGTTTTTGTGATGTTTTATGTCGTTATTGCTCCTACAACACTCATTTTTTGGGGGTGGGGAATAACCATTATATTCTCACTAATTTATGCCATTAGTGCATTTTATGAAGTAAATACTATTTCAAAGCATGAAGAAAAGCGGCTTATGAAATCATTTGATAAATATTTTGCAACAACAAAAACGATAACAAAAGCTCCACCAAAAGTGTTAACGGATACAGAATAATCATTTCAATACTAAGGATTATTCCTAATCCTTTTTTTCATGAAGTTTTATGAATTCAAAGAGACTGATAATATCTTTTTGTAATCTTCTAATGAGGATTATTGGTGCAATACGTTCTGTAGCAAGATCATGTTCAAAAGCAATTATTAGATTTTCAAGTTGCTTCAAGAAATAGCTCGAATATTGAGGAGTAATTTGTAGCTGTGGTTGATCCATAATTAAATGAATTGTTCCTGTATAAGTTTTATCGCAAACTAGTTTTGTTACTTCCCAGAAAAGCTGCTCATAAATTGCTACTCCTACATCTGTTAGGCGTTCAAGAATAGCCTCAACAAGAGGTTGTATTTTTAGTAATTTTCTGATTTCATTTAATACTTTTGGATCTTCAGGAATAATTCTTAAAAGACGATAATTGCTCAATTCAATATATTTCCTGTAGATTGGATGTTGTGTTGGGATGGGGTCAACTTTTGTTTTCATTGCAGAACCAATATATTCTCCGTCATAAACAAGACGGATTAAGTGAATTGGACCACCTATTTGAAGAAGATTTTTCCGCAAAAACATGTCTACAGGGGCGTAAATGTCATCATTGCTCCATATTTGAACAAAAATATCTTTTGAACTTGGATCAGTTAGTACCAATCTAAGATATGGTTGCTTGTTTTTGGCAACAAGATCTAATGCAGCTTTCAATGTAGCGAAAATGCTTACTTCCCTTGGATTTTGTAGTTCTCTGAAGAAGAGAATAGGTTCTTCATTTGACATCAAAATAACTTTCTCCAATAATAGCTCAATTACAATATACACTTCAATTCTTTTCATTCCTTTTAGGGATTTTGTATTGGATGTTGTAGTTTAGAAAGTGAAATTTCCACTTGCAACTAGTAAAGAAAGAAAACATACAATTATAACAATGAGGAAGTGTGTTCTAAAACCGCACGGAAGCTTTAAATATCACTATAAATCACAAAAAACCATAAAATAAACATTTTCTTGGTGAGAAACAAAGATGTCTCAACAAAACATTCCTGTAATATTACTAAAAGAAGGTACCCAAAGAACTAGGGGTAAAGAAGCACAGAAAAACAATATCAGAGCTGCAATGGCTATGGCCGAGGCTGTTAAATCAACCTTGGGACCAAAAGGCTCAGATAAGATGTTGATTGATAGCCTTGGTGATGTTGTTATAACAAACGATGGCGCAACCATTTTGGATGAAATTGATGTAGAACATCCAGCTGCAAAATTAATGGCTCAAGTAGCTAAAACTCAAGACGATCAAGCTGGAGATGGCACAACTACCGCAGTTATTCTTGCAGGCACTCTACTCAAAGATGCAGATTCTCTAATTGAATTAGGTATTCATCCTTCCATTATCATCAGCGGTTTCAAGAAAGCTGTTGATAAAGCATTATCTGTCTTAGACGAAATTGCCATTGATGTTGATTCAACAGATAAGAAAACTTTAGCCAAAGTTGCTTCAACTTCACTCAATAGTAAAGTTGTTGCTTATGAGAAGGATCTCATGTCCAAAATCTGTATTGATGCAGTATTGCAAATTACAGAAGATAGAAATGGTAAGAAAATCGCCGATCTTGATTGGATTAAAGTTGTTCAAAAACCAGGCAAAGCTTTGAATGATACTGAATTAATCAAAGGAGTTCTCCTTGATAAGGAAGTAGTTCATCCTGGAATGCCAAAATCAATTTCTCAAGCAAAAATTGCACTCATTGATGATAACATTGAAATCCAAAAAACTGAATTCAGTGCAGAAATCAGAATCGAAGAGACAAGTCAAATGCAAGCATTCCTCGACCGTGAACAAACCATGATCGAAGAAATGGTTGAAAAGATTGTCAAATCAGGTGCAAATGTATTAGTCTGTCAAAAAGGCATTGATGATTTAGCTCAACATTTCTTGGCAAAGAAAGGCATTCTTGCAGTTCGTAGAGTTAAGAAATCTGATATGGAAAAAATCTCACGAGCTACTGGTGGAAAAATCGTTTCTACACTTGATGATCTTTCAAAGAAAGATTTAGGTTTAGCCGGAAAAGTTGAAGCCATGAAAATCGGTGATGACGATAATATACTAATTTCTGAAGTCAAGAATCCTCGCTCTGTTACAATTCTCATTCGTGGTGCAAGTAAATATGTTACCGACGAAGCTGAAAGAGCAATCAATGATGCTCTCTGCGTAGTTAGAGATGTTATTGAAGACGGTAAGATTGTTGTTGGTGGTGGTGCTTCTGAAGTAGAACTCGCAATGGAAATAAGAACACTAGCAGAAAGCACAGGTGGTCGCGAACAATTAGCAATTGAAAAATTCGCTAATGCTTTAGAAATCATTCCAAAAACACTCTCAGAAAATGCCGGTTTAGATGCTATTGATGTATTAACTGAAATCAAATCCAAGCATTCTGGTGAGACTGGATATAAATTTGGAATCGATATTTTGAAGGGCAAAGTAACTGACCTTGAAAAAGCTGGTGTCCTTGAACCTCTCAGAGTAAAATCACAAGCTATTCGCTCAGCTTCCGAAGCTGCAGAATTGATTCTCAGAATTGATGATGTAATTGCTGCGAAATCCAAACCTGGTGGAATGCCCGGTGGTATGCCAGGTGGAATGCCACCCGGAATGATGTAAAAAACATCAAAAATTAGTTCTAAATGAGACCACTGGTCTCTCTTTTCATCTTTATTTTTTGCCTTCTTCTGATGAATGTGAGTTCATTGAAAAAAAAGTTTCTGTTGAATAAATATAAAAAGAAAATATTGTAGCTCAAGTAAATTTGACTATATTGAGCTTACTGCATTGAGTTCTTTTCTTAAATCTTCAATATCGGTTTCAGTAAGATCAACTGCATCAGCTTCACTGAAATCAGATGGAGAAACATTGACTGATTTTGATTTAATTTCCATTTCTCTTTGTTGGAGCAATCTTTTCTCTCGAGCTTGAAGGTCTGATTGAATAGCATCAAAGAAACCTTTGAACTGTGTTAAATCAATGGGTGGTATTATCCAGAAATCATTTGGTTTGAAACTAAAGGATTCCATACCTAACCCGAATACACTCGAGCGAAGTTTAATTAAATTAGTAAATTCTCCTAAATAAGTAACAATGCAGATTTTTCCATCTGTGGTTACAGGAAGCCAATCAATGGAATTTCGATTTCGAACCAAGGAGACGACTCGTTTAAGTTTTTTCTCCTTATCACCTGCACAATTTTGAAAGACCCACAATGCGCAAACAGTATCTGTCTTTTCTGGTTCACCTTTTTTACTTTCAGTAGGGATTCTGATATCTTCTATCAAAAATTTCTTGCCTTTAGTGTTCTTTGATTGTGGACTCATTTGAATCAAGAGAAATAACTCCCTCTTAGTATTTTACGTTTTCTCAAAGGACATAATGAAACCATAAGACATTTTGTGATTAAAACACTAAATTAAAAGAAGGTTTTTATCTCTAGAACTCTTAAAGGGTGCCTGTTGTCCAAAAGGTGAATTCCTATGTCTAAAGAGAAAAATGGAACCATTATTCCCGGTGCAGAACCATTCTATATTGAAAAAGGAAAAGTAGGGTGCTTATTATGCCATGGTTTTACTGGTACACCAAATGAAGTGCGTAAAGTAGGGGAATATTTGGCAAGTAAAGATATCACTGTTATTGGACCAAGATTACCTGGACATGGAACGACAGTAAATGAACTAAAAACTACTGATTACAAAGATTGGTATCAAGAATATGAGCGAGCATATCAGAAATTAGCCAATGTTTGTGATGAAATATTTATTGGAGGATTGTCATTGGGTGGTGCATTAACTTTGCATTTTGCTGCTCAAAATAATGTAACAGGTGTTATTTCTATGGCTGCTCCTGCGAAATTAAAGCAACCAGAGATGCCATTTCTACTTGCTTTCGGTTCGATATTTAGAAAAATAGCTGTAAAGAAAAATAAAAAAGAATTAGCTGGTCAAAAAAAATACAATATTCTTGCATATAAAAAATACCCAATTGGATCAGCAAGATCATTATCAAAATTAATATTGAAAATCAAGAAAGATTTAGTTAACATTACAGCACCAATTTTGATAATTCAAGGATTACTTGACGCACGATGGTTAAGAGTATCATCATTAATCATTTTTGATAAAGTGTCATCAGATGATAAAGAATTAGTTTTACTTCGAGAATCGCCACACAATTTGACCGAAGGACCCGAAGTGGATAATGTTCAAAAAACAATTTATCAATTCATCAAAAGAAAATCCAAAAACTTATAACTTGGATTTAGCGATAATTAAAAATAACTATTTTTTGATTAAGGGAATGTGATTATTTTTGACACAAAAATGGAGTTATTTGCAAAGCATTGATGAAATTACTGTAGGAAGATATTTTGAATATGATTTAGATGCATTGAATTTATTTAGAAAATGGCTTAAATTTATGACTGTTCCTGAGATAAAAGTATTGGAGATTGGGTCGGGTTCAGGTTTTTTTACCAATATTTTATTGACACTTTTTCCTGAAATAGAACTAACCTGTTTAGAACCAGATGAAGTTTTTGTAGAGAAATTAAAGGAAAGATTTGGAAAAAAAATTAACATCATCGTAGATGAAGTTGAAACGATGAGGATAAAGAAAAATACCTTTGATGTAGTAATTTCGCATATTGTTATTCACAATCTTACAGAACCAGTAGTAGCATTGGAACAAATGAAACGAGTGGTAAAAATAAATGGTAGGGTAGTCGTTATTGAACCATTACCAGCATCTCGAAACTATTATCCATCCGAAGAGGTTACTGATGCGTTTGACTTTCTCAATAAAGCAAGGATTCACAAATGTATACAAAGAGCGAAATCTATGACTATAGAGGCAAGTGTAAATCCATGGAAAAATTGCTATCCACGTTTTTACAAAGAAGTAGATTTAACTAATATCAATAATTATGGATGGACTTCTGTGTTTACTCTATCTGATGGTAGATACGATTATCATGAGAAAAAGAAATGGTTGAAGATGAGAACACAATTAATGGAAAATAGTAAAAGAGCAAATAGTAAAAACCCTCTTAGAAGCAGGAGAAAAGAAAGAGAATATAGAAGCCGCGTTTAAGGAAATTTCAGCTTATTTTAAGAAATTGAACAATGCCTCTAAAGAGGAAATGCTGGATATACATGAACAAGAAATAGTTCATAGAATAATAGTGATAGGGCAAAAAACTGACTGAGAGAGATATTTTTTTGCATTAGCTAAGGGGGGTTCTTTCTTGATTCTTGACTGTTCTTTTTATGTAAATAATTTCATTTAATCAGACAACCTCTCTAGTTTTGCTATTTTACTCATTTTTGGTTTTATTAGAAAAAGTATAAATTACCGCTAAATGATGTATAGTAATTTCTACACAAAATAGTTGGTTTGAACTATGAGAAAAATTGTTACATATTATCTTTCTGCATCAATGGCAATGAAAAGAATATTATGGCGTGCAATGCACCGATTCATTATCAACAAGTATAAAGGATCTGAATTAGTTTTCTTGAATTACGGATATGACTATTTAGATTCAAAAAAAGAATCTCCAAAACTGCAGGATATTGATGAAAAAGAAAGATATTGTCTACAGCTATATCACTCAACAGTAGCAGATGTTGAACTTAAAAATAGAGACATACTCGAAGTTGGTTGCGGTCGTGGTGGTGGAGCATCGTATATTACTCGTTATTTCAAACCAAAATCCTATATTGGTTTAGATATGTCTAAGGAAGTTATTAAATTTAATAATAGATATCACAAGATGCCTGGTCTTTCTTTTGTGACCGGTAATGCTCAAAAACTTCCTTTTGAAGATCAATCATTTGATGCGATAGTAAATGTTGAGTCATCAAGAAGTTACAACGATATAGATGCTTTCATATCAGAAGTTCATCGAGCTCTTCGACCTAAGGGATATCTATTGTTTGCTGACATTCGAACCGAAGAAGAAAATGAGCTGTTAAGAGAGCGATTCAACAGGTTTGGCTTAAAAGTAATAAAAGAAGTTAATATTATACAGAATGTTGTCACAGCACTTAACTTGGATTCTGAAAGACGATGTGACCTCATAAAAAAGAAGACACCTAAAATGTTTCATGGGTTTGCAGAAGAATTCTCGAGTACAAAAGATTCAAAACGATATGAAGAGTTTGCTGATGGTACTATGATCTACTTACAATATGTACTTCAAAAAGAATAATTGTGATGAAACAAAAAACTGGTGTTAGAGAGTACTATTTCACAATTTTGGGCATTTCATTGAAGGAAAGTTTATATTTGCAAAGTCAGACCTCATACTGATTGATATGTGGGTGCTTGATATCCTATCCAATATTGGAAAAATGAGTCCAATTCAAATTGCTATTCTAATGGAATATGCTCGATATAAAGGAGGACCAAGAAAAATAACGGAAATTTTGAACATTCTCTCTGAAGATTACGAGGGTCTTTGGATTCCAAAGAAAGGAACAATTTATCCGGCAGTGCACAACTTACATGTTCGAGGATATCTAAAATTACATGCAATAAAACCATATGGATATAGTATCTCTGATAACGGAATAAAACTAATTGAGGATGTAATGTCGAATTTAGAAATTCAATTGAAAGCATATCTGAAATTTATGACAAAAATGTTAGAACACTACTCTCAAATTAATAAAACAGAAGCAGCAAAATTGGTAAAAGTTCAACAAGTGATATTACAAGAACAGCTAGAGATATTAAAAAAATTACCTAAATAAGAAGTGGAGCCGCTGACGGGATTTGAACCCGCGATCCTTTGATTACGAATCAAATGCTTTACCGAGCTAAGCCACAACGGCTAGAGATTATTTTCTTTACCAATATTTTTGCTTAATATTTCTTCCTATTCAGCGAATAATTTTAACTTGTAGTCGTTTGAATTTAAGGAAAATATTGTCGTTAAATAATAGCTTGCTCTCACCTAGAATTTTGGGAATCTACTTTTTGGACTTTCTAATTATTATCAAAGTTGAGATAACTACACATCCAAAATACATAATGAATGATTTTTGGTATCCAACTGCAACTGATGGTAAACATCCAAAGTCAATATCAGCAATTCCATTTTCAATCCTCAAAATTGTTTCATTATATACTACCGTGGGAACACAATAAACAAACATCCATACTGTATAGATACCATCTGGTAATATTTCAAGTTCTGTTTCATTAATTGCTAAATAATAGCCACTTTTTTTGTGAGTTATTCCTGGATCAACATCAATATAACCTATAGCACAAGCATAACCCCATCCATAGTCATAAGTATCTAAACTTTTGTTTGCAAAATCTGTAGTCATATTTGCCTGAAAAGAACAAAGATATGGTGTAACTATTGTAACTTTATGTAAAGTTAGATTTCGAATTGAAAAATCAATTGAGAAATTAAAGTGTGAATAACCTTCTCCCGGATTATTTAAATCTGTTTTACTCCAAGAAATATTTGTAATTGCAGTACTAATTGTGACATTATTATAAGCAATGCTTCTCTTTGAGTGTGTGTTAGTAAATATAATCACAATAAGAAATATCATTATCCAAATTTTCTTGTACATTTTATTCATAACAATACAAGCGGTTTTTACTATAAACATTTTCTGGTAAAATCTTCATCCTCAAAGGATTTAAGTATTGGTTTTGTAAAGATTCGTATTACCATTGGAGGATTCTCTTCCAAATTATTTATTTTATCAAAGGTGAACGATGAAACAATGAACTTAATTTCAGTAAAGATTCCGGAAAACTCTCTTGAAGGATTAGATGATTTGGTGAGATTGGGAGTCTATCCAAGTAGATCTGAGGCAATCAGGGTTGCAATAAGAGATCTTTTGAGAAAAGAACTCTGGGAAAGTAAAAAACGGAAAGGTCAATAATTAGCTGTCCATATTTTCATTATTTTGATATACATTAATATCATTGATTATTACAGATATTTCTGAGGGTTGCAACTGTTCTCATAGAGTATGGATAATTAGACCATTTCATCTCTGGAAACGATTGCTTTTGTGTATCGAATTACTTTTGTCCATCTCCTTGAACGAAATGTAAATAGGAACCTCTTCAAAAGAGAAGAAGAATCAACCTATCTGAAGTACAAGGTGGTTCTTTTAAAAAAAACTGCTTGCCTTTGAGGCTCGTACCAGCCCCGTGCCCTACATGGACTCGGGAATCCCTCACCTAACTGTTCCTGGTGGGGACTCAGAGATGAACTGTAACAATTTGCTTGTCATGGTAACTGGGAAGGGATAAATAGCTTAATGCCCTATTTGTCCTTATAAAAAGGAACGGTAATGAATTATGGTGATCTACTCTGCAGAAATTGATTTGGATACTGAAGGCGAGATTCAGATTTTTGATATTACTTTGAATGTCAGGAATGTGGTCAAAGATTCTGGTATAAAAAATGGTTTGGTCAATGTTTTTATTCCAGGTGCTACTGGAGCAATATCTACAATGGAATATGAACCAAGAATGGTTGATGATACGATTAACCTGCTTAAAAAGCTCATTCCAAAGGGTGTTGGTTACCAGCATGACCATCAAGATGATAATGCACACAGTCATCTTCGAGCTACAATGTTATCTCCAGAAGTAACTCTACCCATTATCAAAAAAGCACCCATCCTGGGGACCTGGCAACAAATTGTCTTTATCGAGCTTGATACTAGAGGTCGAGAAAGAAAGCTCATTGTAACTGTAATGGGTGACAAATAAGCTAAATTGTTTATACAAAACGTGAGGATTGTTCTTGGACGTTAAAGAATTTATTGTTATTCGCTGCCCAAAATGTGGGAAATGGACCTATGCTAAAACGACGCAAAAATCACGTTTTTGTAGCCGTTGCGAAAAACAATTCAAAATTGACCCAATAAAAGTTGTTTATGCAGAAACCCATAAGCAAGCTCAAATGATGGTAAAAGTAAGAAATGAGCAGGAGATGTATCAGTCTCCATTATTCAAAGCAAAGAAACGATGATAATTATTTAGTCAAAGAGGACTTCTGTTCTCACATTTTTTCTATTTCAAATATTTATTTTGTCTAGAAAGAATAAAAGTAATTTATATGGTATATAAGCTTAAAATGAAACAATTTCAGATATTAATCGTTATTGAGAGAAGCAAGGAAAAATATTTTAAAGGCAAACTTTCTTATCAGCATTAGTTCTGAGAAAAAGTAAGTTTTGGAACATTCGTGGTGAAGAAATTGAAACCAAGATCATGGCTTATCCTAATCATTGCAATTGGAACGATTTCGTTAACAATTGGGCTTGTACTAGGATTACAAAATGAATTAGTGAATATGTTTAACATTGATCCAACAGCTATCGCTGCTTTCGAGGATATTCTTGAGCAATATTTAGCTGGCATACCACTACCTAAAGCAGTTTAAAAATAAACAAAGAAAATGCGGTGAAAATCAACATGGGCACACGTTCTTCTCAAGATAACAAAATAAAAACATTTAGCCTGCGCGTACTTGATGCAATGAATTCCAGAAAAGTCCGCCTTCTAAGATGGATCGTTCAAATTTTCTCATTTGTTTTACTAAACGGCGGTTTGATTGGTTTAGGATGGACACAGATACCTTTACCAATAGAACAGCCAAGTCTTAATCCATTTACAACTATTGTAAGTGCTTTTGAATCATTTCAAGCATTTATCTCACAGGGAATGTTTCCGTTTCTAGTATTTGGAATAAGCTTACTAATTGGTGGTATATTTGGTAGAATGCTTTGTAGTTGGGTTTGTCCCTTTGGTTTTTTCCAAGATTTACTCAGACTAGTTCCAGTTAAGAAATGGAAAATTTCAAAACCACTTAACAAAGGTTTGAGAGATATTCGAGCAGTTATTTTCTGGGCGGCAGTAATTATTGCCGGTTTCCTTGGTTACAGATATCTGATTGGTGAGAGCCTTCAAGGTAATTTCAGTTTCTTTGACAGTCAACCATGGACACCTTTGAATCCTGTAGCAACATTGTTTGTTATGTTCTTTTATATGATTTTCAATGGAAACTATCCAGGTGGAGCAGAATCATTTGAAATAGGCAATTGGACATTTATGTTCTACTTTAGAGTAGTTATTTTACTTGCAGTAATCATTGTAAGTATCTTTGTTCCAAGATTCTATTGTCGATATGTCTGTCCAACAGGTTACGCAATGGGCTTTACAGCAAAATACAGTCTAATTGGTATTGCTAGAAATCCTGCAAGATGCACACGGTGTGGAGCTTGTGAGGATATGTGCGAAACAACAGCAATGCAAGTGCCTATCTTGGACTATAGTTATAAACGAGTCAGAGATGAAAACTGTACAAATTGTGGAAACTGTTTGGATGCTTGTCCTCACGGTGCAATCCATTTCAAATTCAAAGCTTAGGGAAATCGCTTCGTGCGAATTCATTCCTTTTTCTTCTTTTATTTCATTTATACTAAACATAATGTGATTAAACGTAGCGAAAAAAAATATTTAAGAAAACTACAATGGGTGTGCTGTGTTGATGGAACTACTAATTTGATAAAGACCAAATCAGTAGTAGTTTTGTCAAATTTTTTGTGGTTGAAGAAAAAATCAATTATTTAATTTCTATCTTTTTCCCACAAAAATTAATTAAGGACGAATTTTAACTTAATAAGCTGATTAAGGTGCATAATTATGTTCGAAAGTATAAAACAAGCTGTGTCACTTGTAAAAGAACTTGAAGCTAAAGAACGAATTCAGAGTTATGTGCTGACAGGTGCAGGTATTTCAAAAGGATCTGGTATACCAACATTTCGAGGTGAAGATGGATTATGGGATACTTATGATTTTGAAGAAGTAGCTACTTTAGAGGGCTGGATGAGAAATCCTGAAAAAATATGGCTGATGTACCAGGAAGGCATTCACCAAATATTTGATGCAAAACCAAATGCGGCACACAAGGCATTAGTGGAATTGGAAAAGAATGGCTATTGTCATTATATTATTACTCAGAATGTTGATTCATTACACCAAAAAGCAGGGTCGGAAAATGTTATTGAAGTCCACGGGAATATTGCTAGAATCAAATGTATTATTTGTGGTAAGTTTCAACAATTAAAAGAAACACCAAAAATAGTTCCTCCTATGTGCTCTTGCGGTGGTATGATGAGACCAGATGTTACTTTATTTAATGAACCATTACCTGAAGATGAAATTACCAAATCTTTTGAAATTGCAAATAAGGCAAATCTCGTTTTGATTGTTGGAACAAGTGCAGAGGTGTATCCTGCTGCTCGATTGCCTTCAATTTCTAAAAAAAATGGCGCGAAAATAATCGTTTTTAATTTTGAACAAACTGAGCATGTCAATATTGCCGATTCCTTTATAGAAGGAAAAAGTGAGAAGACATTACCAATATTCATTGAAATGCTTCTAAATCGATAAATTGACATTTTGGATAGCTTTTTAATGAAATTCAATCGGAAAATTTACATTCAAGAACTAAATCATTTGTAATTGAATCATTGGAGTAAAACAAAATGAAAACTTATCTTGCGATTTCATATGTAGGACCCTTTCTCTTGGATGAAGAGGGTAATATTATTGATGTTCGCTATTTTGAGCTCGAACCAGCCCAAGTTGCTGAAAAATTGATCATGTTGGATGGTGGAGAACTGCCAAAAGAATTGACAGAAATGTTAAAAGAACATCCAAATGACGAAATTTCAGTTCAACGTCCAGATATTGGAAGGACTCTCTCTGGAAAAGGCAACAAAGTTTTAAGAAATTATGAAAATTTAATAATTGACAAATTCCACAAAGAAATAATAGATCAAGTTGTAAATTCCGGTCTATTCTCTGATGATTACAAATACAGAAAGTTCCTAAGAGAAGTTAATATTCTAATCACTCGTGAAAGAGTTAGACAAGCAGCAGAAAAAAGAGATAGATTGGTTGTTCATGCAATTGAAACAATAGATGATTTAGATAAAACACTCAATTTATTCGCTGGGAGGTTGCGAGAATTTTATGGCATGCATTTTCCAGAATTGGTTGATGCAATCGAAAATCATTATACTTTTGCGATAATTGTTAGCAAAACCGGCGACAAGTCAAACATTGATAAAAAATTGCTTACTGATGAACTTCATCTTCCTACTAAAAAAGCCCAGGCTCTACTTGATGCACGAGAAAAATCGATGGGTTCAACGCTCCTTGACCGCGATATTGAAATCATTCAAGAACAAGCCAAAATTGTGGCTGATTTGTATGTTAGAAGAATAGCCTTAGAAAAATGGATGGAGGAAACAATGTCCGCAATAGCACCAAATATTTGTGGTGTAACAAGCGCTCTTATTGGTGCTCGATTAATAGCGCTAGCGGGTAGTCTTAGAAATCTTGCTATGGCACCATCAAGTAAAGTACAAATATTGGGCGCAGAGAAAGCACTTTATCGGACAATTAAAACAGGTGCACCCCCTCCAAAACACGGAATTATTTTTCAAGATCCAAAATTAAATCAAGCAAAATGGTGGTTAAGAGGTAAAATTGCTCGAGTAATTGCAGGAAGGCTATCTATTGCCGCTCGAATGGATTTCTTTGAGGCTGATGACAATTCAAAAGAAATTGCTAAAGATTTGGAAAGAAAAATTAATGAAATAAAAACCAAATATCCTGAACCTTCTGACAAACCGAAAAGAACTCAAACTCCTAGAACGAGATCACATTCAAATCAGAAATCAAGGCAGCCAAAAACATCTAGTAAATACAAAGGTGGAGAGCGTTCCCAAAGAAGACGATAAGGAATTTGAAGGTGAAATACATGGAAATTAAAAAATACAAATCATTTAAGGAAATTTATAATGTGTTCTTTCGGGATGGATCCAGACGTCTTGCTACCAAAAATCTAAATCCAGGCTATAAAGTCTATGGAGAAGATTTGATTCTGGAAGGTAAAGATGAGTATCGTTTGTGGGATCCAACAAGATCAAAATTAGCTGCAGCGCTTGTGAAAGGATTAAAGCATTGCCCCATTGTTCCTGGATCTAAGGTTCTCTATTTAGGTGCTGCATCAGGTACCACTCCTAGTCATGTATCTGACATTCTTGGTAAACAAGGATTCGAGTATTGTGTGGAATTTGCTCCAAGATCAATACGCGATCTAGTTTTTCTATGTGAGAAGAGAGAGAATATGCTTCCCATTCTTGATGATGCTCGTATCCCGAGAAATTATGAAAATGTTGTTGATCAAGTTGACGTCGTCTATTGTGATGTTGCTCAACCAGATCAAGGGAAGATTATCACAGAGAATGCAAAGCTGTTCCTCAAGAAAGGAGGTTATCTAATGCTTGCTGTTAAGGCAAGAAGCATTAGTCCGACAAAGAATCCTTCTGTTGTGTACAAACAACAAATGAATATCATTGAAGCTGAAGGCTTTCAGAACATTGAAGCAGTAGATTTACACCCACTCGAAAAAGACCACGCAATGATTCTTGCTAAATATTAGTAAAATTTGGAAGAACCACAAACAAAGAACTAATAAATAAAAAAATGCTCTATAATACTAATCGAAAGAATCACTCATCAAACTCACTTTCATATTAAGGAGTACGAGAAATTTGGCAAACTCACTGAAGCTTCTAAGAAAATTAATCAAGGATAAAAAAGCAGTATCTGAGACCCTCGCTGCAATTATGATGATTTTTATGTTTATAACAGCTATTGGTGTTGTTTGGGGATATTTGTATCCGACCTATAAACAATTTCAAACTGATAACTCAATAAATAGTGTTGTCTCGTATATGCTAAGTGTTGATAATAAAATTTATGACTTACTGAGTGATGGACCTGGTTCAACAACGGCAGTTAATGTTGATAGTTTCTTTGGATATTATCAATATGAAACAGGAAAAAATGTTTCTTTACAATTTGCTGATGAAGGCAGTACATTTAGCAATTCTTACAGTTATGGTAATATGGGTTCATTTGCTTATTGGTTGATTGGTAGGCAAGGCAGTGCTATAAATGTTGATAGCCACAAATACTTGAAGGGTCCTGCCACTCAAAACAATTTCTTTGTAAACAATTCTGATTCATCATCGTATCAAGGCTTAACCAATCTTACATTAGTTAGACCTGAAACAGACATAATGAATATAGAATTGAATTATAGAGTCAGTTTGTATTATTGGTATGATCAAACAAATGATGTTCTGTCAATAACAATTAGCTTGTTGATAATAGATATAATTGGACCAAAACTCATGCTTAGTTCCTTTAATACCCTGAATATAGGGTATAATGAATCAGAGACATTATTTACCGATTCAGCAACTATTACCACTGATTTCTATGTTGATGGGTCAATAGCATCTGGATTCTCACCCTTTGAACGCGTCTTGGATTTTGCTAAACCACCTGCTGTAGGTAGTTATGATGTGACAATAGAAATAGTAGCATCATATTTATTATTTTATATTTAATTAAACAGAGACCGAAGATTTTATAACTGAAAGTTTCTGTGAAAGCTTTACCTTTATTATGCTAACTTTTAAATACGGATTTTGTTCCGAACAGCATACAGTTAGTGAATTTAGCTGGAGATTGTAGCAAATGGTAAAAATTCCTGCAAAAATGCGTACCCATTGTCCAAAATGTGGAAAACACACTACTATGACCGTCAGACAAGAAAAAGGTGGAAGACGTGGTAGTGGAATGGTAGCGGGTACTAGACGTGCCGTTAGAAATAAAAAAGGATCAGGCAACAAAGGAAAGTACTCAAAGAAAGCTATCAGCCAATCTAAAATGGCTTCAAAGACATCACAAAAAGTTGATTTGCGTTTAACATGTGATGTATGCAAAGCTACTTGGGTTAGAAATTATCCAAGATCTCGTGGTGTAGAGATAGTTAAATCAGCATAATTGCTGCAATTGTTGGGATGCAATTTTTTTCTAAAATCCCAAATTCTTTCTTCTTTTATTAATTTTTCATCCTTTCTTAACAAAGAAAACTTAGTCATTTTATTTAGGTTAGGCTATAGATTACTATATACAGAAAGAGTTGTATGTAAAATGACTTCAAAATACCCAGATACATTTGTCAAAATAATTAAGGAACATAAATTAAAAGGTGGAGTATTATTACAATGTTTTCCCGGGCAAGGGTTAGTAGGACGTATGGCAGGAATGCATTTAATTGATTATTTCGATGTAAAAGAATCAGCAAAAATATTTTCAAGTTATTTTCCACATCTAGTAATCTTCCAAGGAAATTTAGGTAAATTGATTCATGCAGAACTTTATGCAATAGAAGATTCCAATCCACCAATTCTTGTACTCACGGGAGAAAGCCAACCACAAGAAGGACCTGATGGAATGTTTAGAGTAATAAATGCAACATTAGATTTAGCTCAAGACTGGGGGATCGAAACGGTAATTGCCATAGGTGGTTTTAGACCTGCTGATGTAAAAACAACTCCAGATACAACAGCCTTTGCTTTCACTGAGGACGACGCTCAAAGTATTAAGGATTGGGGTATCAAATTATTCACTGAAGGAAGAGTAAGTGGTGCAGTTGGTGTTCTAACCGCTCTTGCTGCAGAACGAGGGATGAAATCATTTGGATTAATGGGTAAAGTAAATCTAAGTGATAATAATTCAATGTCTTTTGGAGTGGATCCAAATGCAGCAAAAAATGTTTTAAAAGCTATTATGAAAATGACTGGAATCAAATTAGACCTTTCTAAAATGGATAAAATGATAAAGGAAATAGAGCAAACTGAAGCTAGTGCAATGAAAGTGATGGATGATATGCGTAAAACAGGTCCTGGTAAGAAAGATGCAAAATCCTTTATGATTTAAGCAGATAGAAAAAACGTGGGAGAAATTTCCCACCTCAACTATTTTTTACTACATTTCTTTCAAAATATTTTCAACGATATTTTGAAAAGCTTCTTTTGTTTCAGATTCTACAGAAACAATTGGTTTACCTGCATCCGCAAGTGGAACTATTTCAGGATTTAGAGGAATGGCTCCTAAGAAGGGGATATTGAGTTCCTTTGCAGCATTTCTTCCGCCATCTATACCAAATATGTTAATGACTTTACTGCAATGTGGGCACTTAAAACCACTCATATTCTCAACTATGCCAATTACTTTCAATCCCACCTTCTTTACGAAGTTAATTGATTTTCTAACATCTAACAAAGCTACTTCTTGTGGAGTAGTGACAATTATAACTCCATCTGCCTCTGGTATCATTTGTGCGATACTTAATGGTTCATCGCTGGTTCCAGGTGGAAGATCTATGATTAAAAAGTCTAATTCACCCCACTTGACATCTCCAAGAAATTGGTTGATTGCGCCCATTTTAAGAGGACCACGCCAAATAATAGCGTCTGTGTTGTCTTCTAAAAGAAATTCCATAGAAATTACTTTGACTCCTTGTGCAGATTCAACAGGAATGATTTTTTTCAATTCATCATTATAGTCTGGTCTTTGTCCTTCTAATCCAACCATTTTTGGAACATTTGGACCGGTGATATCTGCATCGAGAATACCAACTTTATGACCTTTTTGAGATAATGATGTAGCTAGATTCACCGCTACCGTCGTTTTACCTACTCCACCTTTTCCACTCGCTACGATTAAAACATGTTTAATGTCTTTCAAAGTAGCAGATACTTTGGCTTTCTTTGGGTCAATAGCTAGACCTGAAAGTTTTGGTTTTTCATCTTTTTTTGACATATTTTAACTATCCTTTAGTCTTCAAACAAAAAGTTAACTGTTTATCCTTTTAAATTAAATCATTGATAATGAAAGAAAAATAAAAGACTGAACCAAAGAAATTGTTGGTCAGCCATACTTTATAATAATAAATGAGCTTTTAACACCAAGTGATAACTTTCTCGTACTTGTCCATAATGATGGAAATAGATTCATCATAATCTACTTGTTTTATGTCTGGATGAACTTTGTCTCCAGTAATCCCACGAGCTTCTAAATCTTCTTTTATTGCATATACTTCAATACCGTGAGCTGCAGCATCAGCAATGATATTCTTTCCACCTTTCCAAGCAGCTAAAGTGCTATCTTGTATTAAGAGGACGCCAACATCATGACCGTTATCCATTTGGCTTTTCGTAATATCAAGTAAAGTTCCTTGTGCAGCACAAGTATAGATACTTTTTGATGTGATATAGAGTACTTTTACCATTTATTTTATCCTCCTATAATGCAATAGTTGCACATGCATCTAAGAGTAATTCACTTAGATCTGCAACAGAAATAACTTTTACTTCAAGCTTTGGGTCCAAATCTTTAATTTGGATTCCTCTCTGCTCGAGAGATTTATCTAGAGCATAAATTGGCACTTCATATCTGTGAAGAGCTTCAAGAGCGCCCATTACTGAATGATGCCCAATTCCATCGGGGTTCTGATCTTTTATGAGATTAAAAACTCCATCATCAATGAATATAGCATCATTTTCCACATCTAAAACAAGTAATCCTTGGCCAACACGAACGCCTTCGAGGCTGTTGATTATTCCATAAGGACCCTTTCGAAAAAGAACAATTACACGATCCATTCTTCATTCACCTCTAAGCTGAAAAGATGAGGATTCTATCCGAATCTTCAACATACTCACTAAGAGCACCAAGACCATCGAAGCTACTTCCTTCGATAATCTTATCTTGACCCATTGTTCCACGATATTCAGCACAAATTGGACAAGCAACCACAGGAATACCTGCTTCAACAAGTTCCTTAAATAATTCAGAAATATTTCTATCTCGATCATCAGATGGCTTAATATCTTTGACAACGTTGAAAACACCATCTGTGTATAGATATATTCCTGTAACCTCATGACCTGCTTTTATTGCTGCTTTTGCAAGATGTATAACTGTATCTGAATTTTGAAAAGTATAAGGCGAGGTCATAACGAGAAATGCAATTCTACCCAAAAGTATCACCTAACATATCTAATTCTAGTAAATTAATAAATTTGTTAAGAATAATGGTTTAAAAAGTATACGCACGGGACGGCTCTTCTACTTAAGAAAATATACCCCCAACTTTATTTAAATTCTCGTTATTTCAAACTTAGATAATAATTGACTGTTTTTGTGATAAAAATGTCTGACAGTAAAAAAAGTATGTCCATTATAGTCCATTCTGGTACTCTGGACAAAGCTTATCCTCCCTTGATGCTTGCTGTAGCTGCAGCTGCATCTGATATGCATGTTGATTTATTCTTTACTTTCTGGGGTTTACCTCTAATCAAGAAAAACGGTTTGAAAAAAGCCAAACTCCCAGGACTGATGCGTTTCGGAACCTTTATGATGAGACGCCGAATAAAGAAAGTAGGTATCGCAAAATTGCAAGAGTTACTTGAAGCTGCTGTTGAAACAGGCAATTTGAATATTTATGCTTGTACTGCTACAATGGACTTGATGATGATCAAAAAAGAACAATTAATTCCTGAAGTAGATGGGTTCATAGGTGCCGCAGGTTTCATGGACATAGCTGTTGATGCTGATATTCATTTGTTCATATAAATAAAGGAGAAATTAAATGACTGATATTCCAACTTCTGATAAACTTTTAGATGCACGTGGATTACAATGTCCAATGCCTATTTTGAAAGCAAAGAAAGAAATAGTAAAACTTGAAATAGGACAAATACTCGAGATATATTCAAATGATGAGGGATCAAAAGAAGATTTCCCACGATGGGCAAGAAGAACAGGTCATGAAATGCTTGGTATTTTCGATGAAGCCGATTATGCTCGGTATTTTGTAAAACGTCTGGTCTAATCCAAGACCTTCCGTTATTTTTTTAAGTAAGTTTTTTTTAGTTTCAGATATTCTAAAAATAACAGTTTTTAGATTAATGGAATCAATCGTTTGTATTCCGTAAAAACGGCAAACTTTAAAAACCAAAAGGCAAAACGATTGAATCACGCAAAAACTCATCACCGGAAGTTAAGCCTTCATACGTAGTGATAATTACTGATCTGAGAGATCGTTCGGGAACATCATTAAGCTGCGTTGCGACGCGGTCAAAGCTGGAGGGCAACACCCGGACCCGTCCGATCCCGGAAATGGTGAGTTTTGGCGACTAATTGTACCAGAAACGATTCTTTCTTATTATAATTACCTCAAAATCATTTGAATTATAGTTAATTTTTTTTAAATAAAAGAAATAATAAAAGATTAGCTTATTCTAGCTTATCTTCTACATCAAAAGCCATTTTTCCAGCTTCAACAGTTATAAAACTGAAACTCAATGTATGTGTTCCTGAAGATAAAGAACCTTTGATTTTAAAAGTAAAAGTATCTCCCTTTGTTAATTTGAAGGGATTTTCCTTGGAAATTTCTGCTACTGCTATTTCTTGTTCTTTAACAAAAATGTTAATTGTGTTCAAATTTAATTCTTGACCATCAATTTTAAGATATTCAACTTTTTTAACAGTGCCAGGGTATAAATTATTCCGTAATTGAAAGGAATATTCTTCTCCTTCTTGAGCTAAGCTGCCTTGAACATACAATTTCTTTAACATCGCTTTTGGAATCATCTAATACATCTCATTATTTTTTGTTATTTTTTCCCTTCTCATCATTTTAATTTATCGGTTATTTTCTCTTTGTTTTGGATAAATCTTTTATATTATTGGGAGAAGTATTTTTTACGAATATTCGTAAAATAAACTTGGAGTCTTAAATAAATGAGACAAATGCAGACATTTATTGTTCTTCTATTAATAGTATCATTACAAACTAATACAGAGTTTATAGACAATGTTACATCTCATACTGGCGAAAATAACCTAAAAGAGATTAATAATGGGACAATAAATGTTGTAGCTTCGATTTCAATTGTGGCTGATTTTAGCAATCAAATTGGCGAGGGAATTTTTACTGTAGAAAGTATTGTGTCTGGGAATGAAAATCCACATGTCTATGAACCATCTCCACATGAAATAGAAAAGGTCGCACAAGCAGATCTTTTTGTGAGATTAGGATTAGAAGGATTAGAGCCATGGGTTCAATCTGTTTTGGATGTAAACCCTGGAATAAATGTTTTAGAATTAGTAAATTCATCAATGATAGAATTCGATGATGTAATTAATTCTAATAATCCTCATGTTTGGATGGATCCAAATAATGTTAAAATAATGATTGAAGAAATTTATCAAAGTGTCTCATTATTAGATCCAACAAATATTGCAACTTATGAATCTAATAGAGACTCTTATCTCAATGAACTTGATTTATTACTTATTCGAATTGATCAAGCAAAGGGCGTTTTTAGTGGAACAAAGGTAGTTGTTCATCATCCCTCATTCAAATATTTCTTTGATTTACTCGGAATTATTCGAATTGGGGCAATTGAAGAACAAGATGGTGTTGAACCTTCTCCTGATCATATACAAGAAATAATTTCTGCTATTGAATTAGAAAATGTCACTTTAATAATAAATCAACCTCAATTGGATGATGAAACTGTAAATCAAATTGCAAGAGATACAGAAATACAGATTGTTAATTTAACTCCCTTGCTAGGAGTTTATAGTTTAGTTGATTATATTTCTATGATTGACTACAACATATTGGCACTCAAGAATCCTTTCAATCCATCTTCATCATTCTTACCATGGACAACTTGGTTACTAATAGGGTTTGCCGGAACAATACTTGTAGCATTAGGTGTTGCAATAATAATTGTAAGAAGTAAAAATCCAAGAAAATAAAGGGCTGGTTATCAAATTGAAACGTAGAATAGATTTGGAAGAAAAGTTGTTAGATTTCTTGCATTCGTGGCTTCGTCCAATACGAATTGGAGATTTAAAGAAAGAATTAGAGAAAGAACATATTGCCATCCCTCATTCATCTATTAATTCAATAATCAAGAGGTTGGTGGATGATAAGTTAATTACTTGGCAAAAATACGGTCCAATTTCTTTAACTCAGAAAGGACAACAACAAGCAGCTCATAAACAAAGACATTTTCATTTATTGATAATGTTCTTTATGAATACTCTCCATTTGTCACATCGGGAAGCAAAAAAAGAGAGTCATGTAATAGCAAGTGTCATATCATGCAATATGATCGGTCAAATTAGCAGAGAGTTAAATAACCCTTTGAAGTGTCATTGCAATGAAACCATTCCTAGAGTGGAGCAATGCACAGTAAGAAACTAATCAAGGTGAGTAAACAATGAGCGTTTTACTAGAATTCTTCCAAGCATTTCAATATCCATTTATGCAAAGAGCATTTGTATCCGCATTTGTGATTGGCATCGTTTGTTCAATTATTGGTGTTTTTGTTCTCTTGAGAGGGCTAATCTTCCTAGGGCAAGCAATTGCTCATTCTGCATTTGCAGGTGCGGCATTAGCTATTCTTACAGGCATCGATCCGATATTAACAATAATTGGTTTTTCAGTTGTATCTGCAATTGGCATTGGTTATGTCAATCAAAAGAAATTAATGAATAGTGAGGTGATAATTGGCATTGTCTTTGCATTCTTTATGGCGTTGGCAATACTTTTCATTGGTTTACATGGAGAATATAGTTCAGATATCAATTCAATCCTTTTTGGTAATATATTACTCGTTGACCTTGCAGATATGCTTCTTCTAATAGTTTTTTCTGTTGTTATTCTTCTGATAGTTTTTGCAATCAAAAAGGAGTTATATTTTATGACGTTTGACTCTCAACAAGCACAAGTTTCAGGTGTGCCTGTTAAATTCCTTTCCTATCTCTTCCTTATTGCAGTTTCTTTAACAATTTCAGTTTCACTAAAAGCGATCGGAGCAATTTTGGTTTTTGCTATGATTGTTACTCCTGCGGCAGCAGCATATCAATGGACTTTCAAAATTAATACTATGATTATACTCTCAGCTATCTTTGGGGTTTTCTCAGCTATCTTTGGTTTATTCTTTTCATATATTTTGGATTTGCCTTCAGGTTCAACTATTGTTATATTAATAACATTGATCTTTGTTATCTCGTTTATTGCTTCTCCAAAAAGAAGAGCTTCTAAAAAAGATCTCCTGGAATGTCCTTTCTGCAAAGATTATCTTCCTGGACCTTGTGAGGATTGTAATGGTGATTGTGATTTGGGAATACCTCATACACATGAAGAAGAACGAATTATAATAAGTACAAAACATTTACCTGATAAGGATCCAACTACACACAACCATATGGAGGAGGAAACAAAGTAATGACTAGTAAGGAAATTAATAAAGTGAATAATTCTACTGTTGCTTCTTCTAGCAAAACTCCAAAGCCAATTATTTGTGTTCATGATGTTGTTGTTGCTTATCAATCAAATGTTGCGATATTTGATATTAATCTCGACATCTTCAGGAACGAGTTTGTTGGTATTTGTGGTCCAAATGGTTCTGGGAAAAGTACATTATTAAAAAGTATTATTGGCGCTGTTGACCCGCTAAAAGGAACAGTCAAGATTTTAGGTGAAGATATTTTAAAGAAAGGAAGTCTACATGGACTAAGGAAAAAATTTGGTTACCTTCCTCAAAAAACTGAAATTGATCGTAACTTTCCTGCATTAGTAAAAGATGTTGTAGGGATGGGACTCTATTCAACCGTTGGTCTCTTTAGAAGTTTAAACAAAAAAGATTATGAAAGAATCGATCGAGCACTTGAAATTGTGGAGTTGGATCAGTTCAAAGATAGACCAATAGGGCATCTATCTGGCGGACAACAACAGAAGGTAATGATTGCCAGAGGAATTGTTAATGAACCCGAAATTCTCTTTTTGGACGAACCCACCTCGGCTCTAGATTTCAAGGTTGCAAGAAATATTATGACCCTTATACGGAAGATTCACGAAGAAACAGAACTAACAATTATCTTGGTAAGTCACGATATTGACTTTATCAAGAATAATTGTTCTAGAGCAGTTTGTATGAATAGGCGGATTGTTTGGGAAGGAAATCCAAAAGATGAAGAATTTGATGAAGTGATAAACAGAGTTTTCCTAAAATAGGCTATTTTTTAGGGGAACGCTGATTTTAAGAACTCGAAGATATGTTTGGATGAAATCTTAGATTCACCACGCACTCTAGGATTGAAAACATAACCAACTCGGCTCACAGTAGTTTCTTTCTTTTTGGAATGTTTTAGTAATTCAAACATGATTTTATATCCCTTTGGTCTGAAACCTTTAGGGTGGTTTTCAATAATCATTTTTGAATATTCAGTTTCCCCACCAAAAAGTCCACTCATTACATCAGTACAAGTGGCAGATCTGTGAATCCAAAGAGAAAATTTACCAATTGTTTTTGCACCCCAAGAAATCAATCTTCTTTTGAAGGGCCAATCTGGTATTTCATCTCGTTCACCAATAACAAAATGGAATCCTTCACGAAGTTTGACTGCAATTTCACCTGCCTTCTCTGGGGGATGTTGGAAATCACAATCCATAACAACATAATATGGTGTTTGAACCCTCTTGATAGCATCAATAACACTAATCGTTAAACCATGAATTTCCTCTTGCTCTCTATCAAGCAAAGAAACATTTGGGTTCCTAGCATTAAATTCACGAACTTGCTCTCGAGTTCCGTCTTTTGAACCATCATCAGCAATAATTAATTTTACATTAGCATATTTTTCAGTAATGACTTCCATAAGTTGACCGACATTTTCATTTTCGTTAAATGTTGGAGAAATGACCGTTAAATCACAGAAATCCATATCTGGAGGAACAACAATTGGTTCATCAGGTGTTTTTTCAGAAACGGAAAAAGTCCATATTTCATTCCAAAGAAAATTCCACAAAACCGTAATAATAAATGCTATCATAGTTGAGGGGATGAGTGAATGTTTCTCTTGAACAATAACTAAACTGAACAAACCATTCAACCCTGAAGTCAGAAAATATTTCAAAATAGCTCCAGAGCCACCCACTAAACCATATTTTAAGAATTGTAAGAAGAAGTTTTCACTCTTAGCTTCTTTGAAGGTCCAAAATTTATTTAATAAGAAATTTGACGTTGTTGCAGCACCAATACCTAACGTGAGCGCAATAAAACCAATAATTGAATAACTAAAGAGATTTACATTACCTATAGTGATATATTGGTCTGCCAGACTTGGCCAATATTTATTTATAATAATCTCTGTCAAATACACTGCTAAAGTATTAATTCCAAAACCAATCAGAGATACTATAGTGAACTGAGGAAGCCTTCTCTTCATTCTTTGACCAAAGCTTTTACTTCGTTCTTTGAAACTAAGTTTCTCTTGCTCTTCTGATTCATCAAAAGTTTCTATTAGCTCAGCGTCTTCCAAAGCAATCCTTCTCCTAAAGACAAATCTCAATTATATTCGAGATTTTAAATAGATATTAGATAATTCATTATTAAAACTATTCAAATTATTCATTGAGTGTAATATTCTCACGTCTTCTTTACCATTTAAAATAAATGCTCCTTTTATTTCAAATACACTTTAGACTAGTTGAATTTATTCCCTGTTGATTGTTTTATCGTTAATGTCAATATCAGTATAAAACGTTCTTTGTTTCTTTTATTTAGAACTTTAGTATTGGGTTAGCTTCATTTTCCCATCTAAAACGCAGGTAGCATTGCCACCAATGTAAATTTCTTTTATAACCTCATTAACAGTAACCATTTCCACAACAATTTCTCCAATTCGGTTATCATTTGATTGTTGAACAAAAGTGGTAATGATTTTGGAACCAGAAATAGTAATTAACTTTTGCTCATAAACATAAGCTGCTATTCCTGGATTACTTAATCCAGTTATCAGATCTTCAAAATAACCCCCAGAATCAATAGTAATTACATTAGGATTGAAAACTCGAGTGTATATTTTATTATCAGCTTGCAATTCATCAATATAGAATAAACAAATATATTCAACATTAATTTCTGTTGCAAGATTGATTAATTTACTTCTATTCTTAATGACTTTGTTAAGCGCTTCTTTATTTGTCACTGGAACCATTACAGACCAATGCTTCATTTTCACCGCTTGTATAGGAACAGCTCTGTGAATGTCTTCAGAAGCTAATCCTAGCGCTTCTGCCATCATCGTATTATCATAATCAATTCTACGAAATTCAGCTTTTTCATTCCAATCAAGCATAATCATCAATTGATGTAATTCTCGTCCTTTTGATTGAACAAGTAAAGGAAAAACACCGTCTTTTGTTTGCACTGTTAATACATTAGTACCTCCATCTTTCAAAGTAACTTGTTTTTCTGCGATCATTACAAAAGTAGAACCAATCAAACTTTGATAATCACAATCGATTTCTGCATGTTTTGAATAGGAGTTTATTTTGAAATCAGATTTACCATCATCTGAATCACCGATAAAAACACCTTTTGTAGCATTCATCTCTCGAATAATTGATGTTTTTTCTTCTAATGCCAAATTCTCGCCATAGAGTACAACTACAAGAGAATTGCCTTGAAATGGTTCTTTAGTAAAAACATCAACTAATTTCAAATCAACTTGTTTTGCTGTTGTTTTTCGGTGGTATGTCAACTCAATATCTCCTTAATTCCGAATAATAGTTAGCCTAACTAATAGTTCTCTTTTGAAAGAATACATGCCACTCACATTTAATTTTATGGTTATTTTCAAAATCACTACTGATAAGAAGAATAGATGAAAAAGAAAGGATTTGAGGTTGAAGAATCAACCTCGGTGATATTAAAACTACTACATTACAAGTTTTGCAATTGATTTGTTAGAATCAAGTGATCTACCTGCTTCCTTAATGTCTCCACGTAATTCTGCAGGCATTCTGGAAGGTAATTTATGGTTGGTTTCTTCATCTTGAGCGTAAGCGAAAATAAACGTAAGATACGCTGTCTTCATTGGTCTAAAGATAAAGAATGTTGGAATATTACCAAATATCAACATGGGTATTATTGTAACCAATAGAGCTACAGTCCAAGTGATACCAGTACCTAAAACACCTTTGAGAATAACACCAATGATAGCTCCAATAATGCCATAAATTAAAAAGGCAATTGCTTGAATGAATGACATTCCCGTACTAACACCTGTTTCACGAATAAGAACATCCATATAGTATTTTTTCAACAAGGCGAAGCTTCTCGTAACACCATCTTTGAATTTTCTGCCTTCGATAGCGATTGCTGGGAGTGTAAAGTAAGTAAGATATTTGAAGATAATTCCCATAATTCTGGCAACTATTCGAGCCAAAATTGCAAATATAATACCTAAAGCATTACCTTGTTTACTTGTTTTTGCGGCAGAATTCCTGAGCATTTGTTGAGCCCAAGTCACTAATGCAGTTACTATACCAAATATTAAGATAGGTCCAAACATTCCTGCGACATTTCTTACACAGAATTTCATATCTGGGTCTCTTTTTCGATACCATTCATAGGCATAGGTTGTGTTAATTGCTTCTGCAACATAAAACATACCATAGTAAATAACTAATTGCAAAAGTGAAGCCAATGATCCTAAAACATACCCTAACCATTCTACCGACCCTTGGAAAGTAAATACTAAGAATGCGAATATTGATCCCATTGTTATGAAGTTAATAATCGAAACAAAAGTCACAAATAGAGGTGCAATGATCATGCCCTTTTCTGCAAGAACAACTCTGCCGGTAAATTTCATAAATTCACCTGCTCGTTTGAATTTTTTAAAATTAGTAATCATTCCAATGATTAATCCTACTGCAGGAAGAAGTGTTCCGATCATGCCTATTGGATTAGTCAAACCGAAGAGAAGTGCTCCAACAATTGCTCCAATGATGTAAAAAATACATCCTGCATAAACAATAATATGTCCAAATTTTGCTACTAAAACTAATAGTAACCAACCAACTAAAAATCCAATTGCTGTTAAACCTACAACAATGAGAAGAATGATCCACCAATATTGTGCAATAGTTGCTCCAGTTCCTACTATTAACTCCATCAAGTCATTAAGAAGAAGAGAAATTATTTCTCCAATTGTTTCAGTTGAACCTTGAGGGGTTATTCTCAGTAAGAGAATGAAACACAAAACACCTATACCTACAAATATTAGGGACGTTAAGGAGTAACCTAAAATTGCTCCTTTGTTTGCCGGCTTGGGTTTTATTTTTCCTACAGCTGTCATTTTTAATCCTCAATAGATAGTTAAATAATTCTGATTTCTCATATCAGTAATTCTTTATAATAATATTGTTAGTCTATTTTTCATTTGATGGAAATTAATTTATTCACATGAATAACAATCGAAGATATCAAATAGAACTACTCTGGGAGAATTCAGTAGATGTCAGGTGAAACTAAGTCAACTTCTGTTGATGAAATAAAAAATGCTATCCAAATTTCTAATGTAACCAAAGTTTATGGTGTAACTATTGCCCTCGCAGGAGTTTCATTTGAAGTAAAACTTGGAGAGATATTTGGTTTATTAGGTCCAAATGGTGCGGGGAAAACCACTTCGATTAGAATTCTTAAAGGAATGATTAAGCCAACATCCGGAGAGGCATTTATTCTAGGGAAAAGAATAAGTGATGATCCTAATTGGGCGAAAGAGCATACTGGTTATTTACCTGAAGAAGGTAGTCTCATAGGAAGATTAACTCCATTAGAACTTTCAGAATTCATTGGAGGATTATTTGGTGTTTCTGCAGAAATTTCTAGAAATAGATCCACTGAATTATTCCGAATGTTTGAACTCTATGAGAAAAAAGATGAACTTATAGAAAAACTCTCTCGAGGGATGAAACAAAAATTATCCATTATTTGTTCTCTTATACACGATCCTGATATTCTTCTGATGGATGAGCCGTTAGCTAGTTTAGACCCTTCAGCTGCTAAAATGGTTAAAGATTTCATTAAATTTCTATCTCGAGAAAAAGAAAAAACGATCATTATCTCATCACATCGATTGTCTTTAGTAGAAGATGTTTGTGATCGCGTAGCAATTATTCATCAAGGTGTAATCATCGCAGAAGGAACTCCAAAGAGCATTATGCAAGAAACAAATACTTCTTCGTTAGAAGATGCTTATTTAGCTGTTATTCCCGGTTATAAAAGTCCTGTAATTACAAACGAAGGCATAATTGTTGAATCTGCTCCTGAGATTAACACCAACGATGCTTCTGAGCTTTCAGAATTGAAAACAGATGAAAGTAATAACTAATTTCAAAGGAGATTTAGACTTGGAAAAAACAATTCGCTTTCAAAATAAAGTCCATCCACAATGGTGGTATGTATTTCTCGCGGATTTGCGTGTTCGTACCTCTCGGTTTAGATTTCTGGGGAAATTTCGATTTGCCCTTCCCTTTATCATGATAGTTCTATTTATCATCCAGTTTATTTTAGTTATAACAAGCAAGTTTAACACTGAATTTACTGATATGTTTTCTTTTCTATTAACTGAAGGAGCATTTATGGTTGAAACGATCATAGCAGCTTTTGTTATTTTCACAGCTTTTAATTCAAGTATTAGTTTCTTTGGGCAAAATACTACAATGGAGGAACTGGAATTAATATCCGGTTCACCAATTAGTACTCGATCATATTTGTTCGGTAAGTATCTGAGTATGCAAATCAATTATCTTATTTTCGTTCCATTTATAATGATTGCACAGGTAGAAGTTGCAAAACTGGCAGGAATGGATATAAATTGGTTCTATCTCTTCTTTCATTTTATAGTCATTAGTGTATTATTTTTATCTCTAAGTTGGTTAGGATTAACACTAGGTCCAAAAGTAGTCTTCAATATTGATAAACAAAGAAAAGGTCAGAAAGGTGCAAGAGATATTAGATCAATATCATTAAGTATGCTTGTGGTCTTTCAATTCTTCATACCAATTATTTTAGCTTTCCTTTTAACTCCGGAACAATTTGAAATTGGCTTTACTTATGTACCAACAGGATGGTATGCAAAACTGGCTCGAGAGATATTTTTCTCCCGTTCAATAGAAATAATCCCTTCTGTATATGGATTGTTAGCTCTCCTGTTCGGTTCACTGTTCCTAGTGGTAGCTTATTTCAGGACTAATTATTCACTCAATTTAGAAAACTTCGAAGCACTCACTGGTGGAGGTTCTTCTAATTCAAAAACACCGTTTGTTGTGAAGGTAATTGATAAATTACCACTGCCACATAAATATTCAATCAAAACTTTCTACTTGCTAAGTAGTAGAAAAAACTCACTCAACAGGCTTGTAGATATTGCATTTATCATTGGTCTTATTGGAATAACAATTGTGGGATTTTTATTCGAACAATACGATTGGTCTAAATACGTTTTTTTAGGAGCGGTTGTTATTGGATTTATTCTACTCACAGTATCTTCTACAGGAGGATTACAGATATTATTTGGTGGGAAGAATACTTTTCTGGTTTGCCAATCTGCTCCAAATGGAATTCGAAAAATGTTAATTGGAAAAATAATTCAACTTCTTTTCTCATATACAATTGAAATTTTATCTGTAGCTATTTTGCTGTTGATTTTTCATAACAGTAAACTGGATGCTCTATTACTGATATTGGTTATTATTTGTGGAGCATTTAATGGTGTAATGACAGGTGTTTTGTCTCTATCTATCGCTCCATTTTTTGAAACAACAGATATAACTTCAAATCCAATTAGGGGGTTACAAATTGCCCTTCCATTAAATATCAATATGTTCTTAGTTGGTGGCATAGTAATTATATTAGTGCTAATTTTTCAAACAATTCCATTCTGGTTGTTATTTTTAATTCTAGCATTGATTTTTGTAGGGTTGGGTATCATTTATTTTATTATTGCGGAGAAATTCTTACTTCGATTTCAAACCTAGAAAAATAGTGGCAATATTTGCAATAATGCTTTTAAAATAACAGTGAGTCAACAACTTGAGGCATTTAATGCTATTCATTTAATACTAAAATAAAGAATATAAAAATAATAATACAAAATAGTATACTGGTGATAAACGATGACTTTGAAAGTGCGTAATAGTTTAAAAATGGAATTAGAAGAATTCATTCCTCTTGAAGATGGGAAAGTCAAGATGTACACGTGTGGACCAACGGTATATGGAACTCCACACATTGGCAATTATCGGACATTCTTTATGGGTGATATGATTCGAAGATATTTAGAATTTAAAGGCTATGTGGTTTTTCACCTCCTAAATATAACGGACATCGATGACAAAACTATACGTGAATCAGGGAAAGAAGGAGTGACTCTAAAAGAGTTCACTGAAAAATACACTCGAGAGTTTCTTGAAGGAATAGATTGGTTGAATATCAAAAGAGCACATATGTATCCACGCGCAACTGATCATATACAAGAAATGGTTGATGTAATCAAAGTGTTAGAAAAGAAAGGATATGCATATGATGCAGAGGATGGAGTATACTTCAATATTAAGAAATACAAAGACTATGGAAAGTTAGTGAAAATCAACCTTGAAGAACAAAAGGTTGGTGAACGAGTAAAAGATGATACTTACGATAAAGATAATCTTCAAGATTTTGCTCTCTGGAAGAAAAGCACCCCGGAAGAAATTGAACGAGATATCTTCTATGAAAGCCCATGGGGTAAGGGACGACCAGGTTGGCATATAGAATGTTCTGCTATGGCCATGAAATATCTAGGAGAATCCTTTGATATCCATACAGGTGCAGTAGACCTACGCTTTCCACACCATACTAATGAAATAGCTCAATCAGAAGCAGCTACAGGAAAAGAATTTGCTAGATATTGGTTACATGGTGAATTTCTGAATTTTGCCAAAGAAAAGATGTCAAAATCCTTAGGGAACGTTACAAGCTTACACCAATTAATGGATAAATTTACTCCCGATGCAATTAGATACTTTTTCTTATCAACACGATACGATGCAATATTGGTGTTTACTGAGGAAAAATTAACTGGTGCAATAAACAGTGTTGAACGGTTAAGAAATACCTACACTAATATCATAGCCGCATTGAGAACTCCAGGACAAAAATCACCCATGGGTAAAAATGAAGAAGAGCTCTTAACAGAAGTTCACAAGACGAGAAAAGACTTCGAGGAATTTATGGATGTTAATTTTGATACCCCAAAAGGTTTGAAAGCTATACATGAACTCTCCAAAGCACTAAATAAATATCTGAAAGGAGAAATCAATAGTGGAACTCTTCTAGAAGCATCTATAATTTACAAAGAGCTTTTATCCACATTTGGTTTATTCGAAGGTATACACGTTTCATCTGAAGGAAATGAAACCATGGATCAACTTCTTCAATTAATTATTAATCTGAGAAATGAAGCTCGAAAGAAGAAAGACTATGCAATGAGTGACAAAATTCGAGATGGTCTTTCGGAATTAAACATTATCTTGGAAGATTCTCCAAAAGGAACGATTTGGAAGTACAAAAAATAGTCAGTAATAAAAGCAATTCATTTGCTTTTATTTTTCTTCTCACAATATTTTTTTTAGATTTGTTTATATAGATGAATATTCCTTCCATTCTTGGTGAATTAATTTGTTTGATTTTTACAATAAAGAACACAAAATACGGTTACCAAGAAATCTCAGATGCCCTAATTGCAAGGAAATGATCCATGATATTGTACTAGTATTTGGAAAAATGAAAGTTGCATTTGGCTCAACTTGGGAAGAAGTGTGTTACTGCCCAAAATGCTTAGTAATTTTATCAATAAATAATGTTGAAAGAGGCTCAAGCTAAATTACACTAAAATCACTCTTTTTAAGAGTAAAAAAGAATATTTAATTCGGGTTTAATAGAAAAACTTGAAAGGTAATTTCAATTGCCGATTATTCATAGGATCAGTTTAAACTAAATGCCTAATTGTAAATAATTATTGGATGTAATATAAGATGCCAGATAAACCTAGTATATCATTAAAAATTGCTGAAGCGCGGCAAAGGGACATTGGGAGACAAAAAGTGCGAATCGATGGTTTGTCTATGCGACAAATCAATGTGACCACTGGGGATGTTGTAGAAATCAAGGGGAAAAAAACTACTGCCGCAATTGCATGGCCAGCTTATCCTGAAGACCAAAATGCCGGTTTGATACGAATGGATAAACTCTTGAGAAATAATGCTGATGTTGGTTTATCTGAAAAAGTTACTGTTACAAAAGCCAATGCAAAGAATGCTAAAGTAGTTACTCTTGCTCCATTTCAAACTCCAGTAGCAATTGATTATAGCTTCGAGAATTTCGTTAAAAGAAAACTATTAGGTTATCCTCTAACAGCAGATGATACAGTGCTAATCCCTATTTTAGGAAAGTCATTACCATTCACAGTTACATCAACCACTCCAAAAGGTATCATTAGAATCACAGAGGACACAGAACTTAAAGTAATTGATAAACCTGTTCGAGTTGCTGATGATGACATATTAACAAGAACTTCATATGAAGATATCGGTGGTCTTGGTGGACAGATTCGAAGAATCAGAGAAATGGTAGAGCTACCTATGAAACATCCTGAATTATTCCAGAAATTAGGAATTGATCCTCCAAAGGGTGTTCTTCTACATGGTCCTCCTGGTTGTGGAAAAACACTTATTGCGAAAGCAGTTGCAAACGAGAGCACATCACATTTTGCTGTTATCAATGGTCCTGAAATAATGTCTAAATTCTACGGTGAATCTGAACATCGCTTGAGACAAATATTCAAAGATGCCTCTGCAAAAGCACCATCAATTATTTTCATAGATGAGTTGGATGCTATTGCTAGTAAAAGAGCTGAAGTTACTGGAGAAGTTGAAAGAAGAGTGGTTGCTCAATTACTTGCTCTTATGGATGGAATGGTCTCTCGAGGTGAAGTTATAGTTATTGGTGCAACGAATAGACCAAATGCTATCGATCCTGCTCTCAGAAGACCTGGAAGATTTGATAGAGAAATTGAGATAAGTGTTCCTGATAGAGATGGGCGTAGAGAAATATTACTTATCCACTCAAGAAGTATGCCCCTGGCAAAAGATGTTAATCTTGATCTTCTCGCTGAGAAGACTCATGGGTACGTTGGTGCAGACTTACAAGCTCTCTGTAGAGAATCTGCTATGAAAGCTCTGCGAAGATTTCTCCCTGATATTGATGATGCAGAGAATATTATCACTCCCGAATTACTCGAAAAGCTAGAAGTTACTCATGACGATATGATTTCTGGAATGAAAGAAATTCAACCAACAGCAATACGTGAAGTATTCACTGAAATACCTAATATTCGTTGGAATGATGTGGGTGGGTTAGATAGTCAAGTACGTGAGTTGAAAGAAGCAATTGAATGGCCGCTTAAATTTAAGGAATCGTTCACTCGAATGGGTATTAGCCCCCCAAGAGGAGTGTTGCTTTTTGGTCCTCCTGGTTGTGGGAAAACATTGTTAGCGAAAGCTGTTGCAACAGAAAGTGAAGTAAATTTCATCAGCATTAAAGGACCTGCTCTCTTAAGTAAATGGGTTGGAGAATCAGAAAAAGCCGTCCGAGAGATCTTCCGGAAAGCAAAGATGGCATCACCATCAATAGTCTTTTTTGATGAAATTGATTCATTAGCTCCAAAAAGAGGAAGTGGATTTGGTGACTCAGGGACAACTGAAAGAGTAATTAGTCAACTGTTAACTGAAATAGATGGTTTAGAGATGATGAAACAAATAGTTGTCATTGCAGCAACAAATAGACCTGATATTGTGGATACCGCTCTTCTCAGACCAGGACGATTCGATAGATTTGTTCTAATTTCACCACCAACAC
The DNA here is from genome assembly GCA_018238155.1 of Candidatus Heimdallarchaeota archaeon. Lineage (GTDB taxonomy): Archaea > Asgardarchaeota > Heimdallarchaeia > JABLTI01 > JABLTI01 > JABLTI01. Next base: position 226,883 of record JABCTZ010000003.1, read on the forward strand.
AAAAATCGCGACTGAAGATTCTTGAAATCTTTACCAAAGAAATGCCCATAGCTGACGATGTAGACTTGAAATTACTAGCAAAATCATTAGATGGTTTCTCAGGCGCAGATATTGAATCACTATGTCGAGAAGCAGCAATGCTTGCTCTGAGAGAAGATATGAATACAAGTATAGTGAAACTGAAACATTTCAAGGGAGCAATGCAAAAAGTTCATGCATCAATCACGCCTGAAATGATGAAATTCTATGAAAAAGCAGCTGAGAACTTTAAGAGAACCAATATAGAAGTTTCACAAATAAATACCACAATTTAATTAGTAAATGAATTCCTATAGTGATTTACGATATTTTGATCACTGCCCTTATGCTTACAAATGACCATTCATCTATGACTTTAATCCTGAAATTACCAATTGCCCATAACAAGTCCATTCATAATATTCTCAATATTATTCACTCCAACAATCGTGCAAACCCTCCCAGTTTTGAGCTTGTAGAATAGATCGTTGATGAGAATTTCTTTCTCAGATATTGTACTCGAGAGTATATGGAGAGATTCAAGAGTAGTGCTACTCGCATCGTTCAAAATTACGTCAAGAATTTCGCTCATGAATTCAACTTGATCCTTGAAACCGAGAAATCTATTGACTTTGCTTTGGAAGAAACGCTTATTGCCAGTCAAATTAATCTTATCAAGAAGCTCAATGAAAAAGGCGAGTTGGAAGCCCTCAAGATTGTTGACTTTAAAGAGCATGATAATACTGAGCTTGCTACCGATTATGTCAAACAGCTCCGACTCTACGCTATTACTTCTATTCGTGCTTTAGGTTTCCATCCTAAACAAGCAACTGTTCACCTTTTAGATGAAGGAACTAGGTCTGAAGTTGATATCAGTCAAGACATCCTGAATGATGTTGAGGGTGAAATCTCTGAAACTGTTAGTAAGATTATGAGTCGTAAATTCTCCAAATATCCCTCTAAGAAAAAGTGCTTCGCTTGTGATTGGTTCTTTTTCTGTACAAAAAAGGGGAAATAGGCAAAATTTATTGTTTCTGCTCAAGAGGTGATTAAGATTATCAAATGGTTTTTCAAAGATTTTCTATAGTCATAAAGTAGATGGATTATTCATAAAAATGCTGATTGAAAAAAGCACCTTAAATGCTAAAAATCAATTACTTGATGTGTCACTATGCTCCCAATCTTTATATAATCCTACGTAAATACTATCGCTTAATACTTGTGTGAAAGGAAGTATTAGAGAAAATGAGAGAGTGTATTATAAGAAAGGTTGTTAGTCTTTACTAATCTTTTCTTTACTAATCTTTTCTTTACTAATCTTTTCTTTACTAATCTTTTCTTTACTAATCTTTTCTTTACTAATCTTTTCTTCGCAAAAGGAATGATAA